>DASXUX010000024.1:0-2397 GCA_036504595.1 Planctomycetota bacterium
ATGGGTGGCGACGCGGACAAGCACGTCGCGGAGGTACTCCCAAGGGTTGACGCCGTGGCGCTCGCAGGTGCGGATCAGCGAGTACAAAACCGCCGCGCGGCGTCCGCCGTTATCGTTGCCGACGAAGAGAAAGTTTTTTCGTCCAAGAGCGATCGGGCGCAACGCGTTCTCGGCGGTGTTGTTGTCGATCTCCAATTCGCCGTTTTCGAGGAAGCGCAGCAGCGCCGTCCACTGGTTCAGCGCATAGGTCACCGCCTCGCCCAGCGGACTTTTCGGCAGCACGTCCAAAACGCGTGCATCCAGCCATGCCTTCATTTTCGTGGTGATCGGCAGCGACTGGGCCTGGCGCAATTGGTGTCGCAGCGCAAAGGCTTGAGCCAACGCGGCGGCTCGCTTCTCCAGCGGCTGTTGTCGCGCGCTGGCGATGAGTGGGCGCGCCAACTCCTCGACGCCATACAACTCCCGCATCAGCGTAAGCATCTGCATCGCGCGCGCGTCGGTGTCCTGCGCGTCGAAGAAGTACCTGCGCGCATGGGCCATGCAAGCCACCTCGATTACTTGCTTGCCCGCGAAAATCCGGTTGTACCCGACGTACGCGTCGGCCTGCAGATAGCCTCTGAAATGTTTCAAGAACTTCTCCGGTCCATCGCGGCTGCGGTTGGGCGTGTAGTCGAAAACCACGAAGGGATGCCCATCGTCGCCGCAGTAGACCCAGAACCGCGCCTCGCGCGTCTTGCCGCGTCCGGGGTCCAACACTCTGATCGGCGTGTCGTCGGTATGCACTTTGCCGGAAAGCAGGGTCAGTGCGACCATCCTCTTATAAAGAGGTTCGAGCAACTGTGCGACCGTGGCCTGCCAACCGCATTGTGTCGAACGCGGAATCTCCAGTCCGTGCCGCGCAAAAATATCTTCCTGCCGGTAGTTGGGCTGATGGTCGCCAAATTTCGAGATCACGTTCCAGGCCAGCAATCCCGGACCGGCCAGCCCTTTATCTACCACCTTCTCCGGCCCTGGCGCTGTCACCGGCTTCTCTTCGCATTTCTTGGCGCACGTGTACTTGATCTTCACATGCTCGATGACGAACAGGCTCGCCGGATAGTATTCCAACTGTTCGCTGATTTCTTCGCCGAACGGCTGCATCGCTTCCTGGCAGCAGGGACAGCGCCGCTCCTCTTCGTTCACCGTGTATTCGATGCGGTGCCGGATCAATTCTGGCGGAAGCTTCTTGCGACCGCCGCCGTGGCGCTTGGGCGCGTCTGTCTGCGCGGGCGCAGCCACAACCACCGGCGTCGCTTGGGGCTGCGGCAACTCAAAGAGCAGTTGCTGGCCCGACGGCTCCTGGCTCTTTTCCGACGATGGCCCGAAGTAGCGGCGCGTCAATTTCTCCAGCCGGAACTTGAACAGTTCCGCGCGCTGCTTCTCCTGCTCCGCACGCTGATACTCGCGAATGACCATGTCCTTGAGTGCGGAAACATCGCTAGGTAATTCGATGGAAGTCATCAATTATAATGACGACCAAACTGCGAAACGTCTGCATCGAAAATCAGCGAATTATGCGCGCGACAACGAAAATCTTTTCTGCTGCTTCGCGTCCGCCAGTTCGATGCCCTCCAGGATCAGCGTCAACTCCGCCGCGCTGATCTCACGCCGATTTTCCAGCGGACAAAAGCAGCCTTCCTCCAGGCGCTTGTAGTACAGACAAAATCCGCTGCGGTCCCAGAACAGAATCTTTACGCGGTCACGCGGACGATTGAAGAAAATGAACAGATGCCCGCTCAGAGGATCTTGCGCCAGCAGCGAGCGCGTCATCTCGGCCAGTCGGTCGAAACTCCGGCGCATGTCGGCGGGTTGCGCGCACACGAAAATCTTTACCGCGGGTGAAAGCATCAGCACGAGCGCGCATCCTCTAGCGCCGCCGCCAACGCCGCGATCCACTTCACGTCCGCGGTCCGGCCCAGGCGCAGACACAGCCCGTTTCGCAGAACGATCTCACAAACCGTGGTATCGACGGCAGGCCGAATCTGGATCGGCACAAATGGGCTTGAGGCCGCTTCGCCCGCGCCCTCGCGGCGGACCGAAACCCCTGCCGAGCAGGCCACGCCGCTTGCATCTGTTACCCCGGTCATGCGCGGCTGCCCGTCGCGCCGCGCCAACTCATGCTTCCACCACGAAAAATCAGCCGGTGTCAATCCGTGCTGACGACATTACTCCGCCTGACTGCCCCCGCCTGCCCGCCACCGTTCAACATGCCCACGCCACCGAGCCTCGCGTTCACGCTGCCGCGCCTCCCAACCCGCCTGCCGTTTTGCAGCCGTCTGCTTCGCCATGCGCCACCTCCCGCGCACAGTCTCGCAAAAACTCAAGCCATTTTGCAGATGGGCGTTTTCGGACGCTTAC
>DASXUX010000025.1:0-1926 GCA_036504595.1 Planctomycetota bacterium
AAAGATCCCGTCCCGCACTGACCGCCTGGTCAGATGCTGGCGGAGGTCAAGCTACACAGGGCACGGGGTGGATGCCTTGGCGCCAAGAGCCGATGAAGGACGTGGCAGGCTGCGTTAAGCCCCGGGGAGTCGCGAGCAGACGTTGATCCGAGGATGTCCGAATGGGGAAACCCGGCTGGGGTCATGCCCAGTCACCCACGGTTGAACACATAGGCCGTGTGGGGGTAAGCCAGCGAACTGAAACATCTCAGTAGCTGGAGGAAAAGAGATCATTCCCTGAGTAGTGGCGAGCGAAACGGGAATAGCCCAAACCAGTTCAGCGAGATAGGCGGCAGCCGTTTCTGAGCTGGGGTTGTAGGAGTCGATCGTTGGATCCCTGCCGGGTTCCTGCAGAGTTACAAAACCGGTTGCTAGTCGAATTCACCCTGGAAAGGTGAGCCAGAGCGGGTGACAGCCCCGTAGACGAAAGCAAGCCGGCCTCTGGATTGACCACCTGAGTACCACGTGGAAGGTCTCTCATGTGGGAAACTAGGCGGACCACCGTCTAAGGCTAAATACTCTTGGCGACCGATAGCGAACTAGTACCGTGAGGGAAAGGTGAAAAGCACCCCGGAAGGGGAGTGAAATAGTACCTGAAACCACGTGCCCACAAGCAGTCAAAGGGTGTTGCCGGTGTCAAAGCCGGTAGCCTGATGGCGTGCCTTTTGAAGAATGAGCCGACGAGTTACTTGCATGTGGCAAGGTTAAGCTCGAGAAGAGCGTAGCCGGAGCGAAAGCGAGTCTGAATAGGGCGCGAGTCGCATGCAGTAGACCCGAAACCGAGTGACCTATCCATGGGCAGGGTGAAGCGAGAGTAATGTCTCGTGGAGGCCCGAACCCACTAGCGTTGAAAAGCTAGGGGATGACCTGTGGATGGAGGTGAAATGCCAATCGAACTCGGAGATAGCTGGTTCTCCCCGAAATAGCTTTAGGGCTAGCCTCAAGCGTTCAATCGCGGGGGTAGAGCACTGGATGGGCTAGGGGGCTTCCCGCTTACCAACCCCAACCAAACTCCGAATCCCGCAATTCTAGAGCTTGGGAGTCAGACTGCGAGGGCTAAGCTTCGTGGTCAAAAGGGAAACAGCCCGGACCGTCAGCTAAGGTCCCTAAATCCATGCTAAGTGGTAAAGGATGTGGATTCGCATAGACAACCAGGATGTTGGCTCAGAAGCAGCCATCATTGAAAGAGTGCGTAACAGCTCACTGGTCAAGTGGATCCGCGCCGAAAATTCAACGGGGCTCAAGCATGGTACCGAAGCTACGGACTTGCAGTAATGCGAGTGGTAGGGGAGCGTTCCGTTCTGCAGTGAAGGTCGACCGTGAGGACGGCTGGAGCGTACGGAAGTGCGAATGTCGGCATGAGTAGCGAGATGTGAGTGAGAATCTCACACGCCGTAAGCCTAAGGTTTCCTGAGGAAGGCTCGTCCACTCAGGGTTAGTCGGGCCTAAGCCGAGGACGAACGTCGTAGGCGATGGACATCCGGTTGATATTCCGGAACCACCAAAGGATCGTTTGCACCGCAAGGTGTCGCCCCGGGGTAGGAACCTGGAGGATGGCCGGCACAGCCGGTCGAGTCCAGGATCTGATCCAGGGTGAGAGCAAGGGCATGACACGGAACGGTAGCTCGAGCGCGTTTTGGCTATACGCGTCTAAGCCGGTAGGGGGAGGAGACAGGCAAATCCGTCACCTCATTTCAACCCCGAGCAGCGAGTGAAAGGGCATCAGCCCAATTCGAGTGAGCCGATCTGGCGAGAAAAGTGTCTAGCGAGATCCCAGGTGCCCGTACCGCAATCCGACACAGGTAGGCGGGTAGAGAATACCAAGGCGATCGGGAGAACCCTCGTTAAGGAACTCGGCAAAATGGCCCCGTAACTTCGGGAGAAGGG
>DASXUX010000026.1:0-4707 GCA_036504595.1 Planctomycetota bacterium
CGACATGGACCCACTGGCCTTTCGCGACCTGCTTGCCCAAGGGGATGAAATAGGACTTTCCGACATTCTGCTTGTCAAGATTTTCGGGAATCTTGTAGTACCAGAGGTTCCCGTAATCCGGATGACGATAAAAGGACAGGACGGGTGTCGATCCGGCGACCAACGGATCGTACCACTCGATCCTCATGCTGAAAAGCCGTTTGCCGTTGTTGTCGACGAACGAAAACAGCGTTTCGGCGGATTGGACCTCGTTGCGCTGGATGAACAACTCGATGGTTCCCTTCGTCGAATCAGGGACCAGGTCGGCAACCTTGTATTCGACGTAAGACGGAGATGCGACCGCATGCCCACCTTTCGGGCTGCTCCAGGCCTTGCCGCCTCCGGGAAGGGAGGTGATGGCCCCCCCCCTCAGTACGGCTTTTGAGCGCCCCGAGAAATCTTCGTCGAGAAGCACCTTGGCCTGACCGACGGCAGGAAAAACCGTCAACAGGATCAGCAGCATTAGCGAGGCTATACGGTTCGTCAATTTGAATTCTCCTCCGATTCGAGATCGGGTGTTCTTGACAATTATACGTTCAAACCTACCAAGGAGTTACCTTGTTCCAGCCGGCGCCCGTCGTGGCATTATCGGACCATTGCGTAAGGCGATGGCAGTTCTGGGCCGAAGTCCAGCTCGCGATGCGGCGGCTCTTGTTCAGCGTGCCGAACTGCGCCGACGTCGGAAGCCCGACTGCCGCCGTCTGCCATGCGTTGTGCTTCACGTCGAGGCAGTTGGTGATCATCAGCCGCGGCAGGCGGGAGGCATGCGGATTGTGGCACTTGGAGCAGAGGAACTGATGGTATTTGTTGTTGACCGTGGCAGCATCGATCGTCGCCGCCCAGGTATTCGTGCCGTATGCACGCGGAGTTGCGGTCGGGGGGAACTTGGCGGAGCTGTCGGAATTTCCCCGGAAGCCATAAGGGGAACCATTGCCTGGATCGGACGCTCCGGTGAAGTGCATGGCGGGGTTGGTCGTGTTTCCGGCCGTGCCGCCCCGGAGGTTGAAGATGTTGGACTGCTTGCCCGACGCGGTGCCGGTTCCGCCGATCGCCGAGTTGGCGTGCCCGTTTCCGGTGCCGACCCAGGAAGCGGATGGTGCACCGAAGATGTTCATGTTGTTGACATCGCTGTTGTGGCACAGGACGCAGAGACCGGCGGATCCGGCGAGCGCCGTCGTGTCGGCCCCGGAGGTGTTCTGGTTGATCCAGTACCCGCCCATTTCGGTCTGGGCGGTGCTGCCGCGGGGAACGTTCCGGTACGGTGCATAGGTCGAGGCATAAGCCGCTAACGTCGTCCCGGTCGGGGCGCCGTCTTCCTTGAACGGGTTGCCGCGCCAGGTGCCGCGCAGGTAAGGCGGCCCGGTCACGTTGTCGGCGTAGATCCCGGAATTGTTCGCGTCCACCGTGGTCCGCGTCGCCTTGTTGAGGTCATGGACATCGTGACAGTAAGAGCAGCGGATATCGGCCAGCGTCTTGTTGCCGGGACCGGCCGCCTTGGGCTTGCCGGCGGACATGGCGGTCGAGTGCATCGACTGGAGGGGAGCCGCCTTGTAGGCAAACGAGGGTGTGGTCGAAACCGCATTCCAGGTGGCCGGCGTCGTCCCGTTCGCAGCGTACCAGCCGTTGTTGTCGGTCGTGGCGGTGCTCAGGGAGCCGTAATCGTAGACGCGTGAACCGGTATTCGTATTGCTGTTGACGCCGAACTCGGCCTTGTGGCCGGAAATCGTCGGGTCGGACCAGTGGCAGTTCCAGCAGATCCGTGCCTCGGTTGTGCCCACCGTGGCCGTGCCGCCCAGGTGGATGCCGCCGTTTGCTGTGTAGTTGATCCCCAGTATGGCCTGCATGTTCAGGCCGACTCCGCTGTTGTTGTCGGTGTAGTTGTTGTCGGGCAGCGGGATCGTAACCGGCGTGCCGCTGTGGCCGGCGTGGCAGAGCTTGCACTGCGTATCCCAGTTGGTGGCGGCGGAAAGCGCCCCCCCAGTGATTTGGGTCAGATGGGACCCATAAGCCGTGGTCCGTTGGCCGTTGCCGGTGCCAATCGTGTACCCGCCCGCCTTGTCGAACACCTTCGGGGCGGTACCGGCGGCACTCTTGTCGTGGCAGGAATCGCACGCAGGCATCGGGATGGCGGACCCGGCGATGGACCCCAACGGGAAGACCGACAAGGGGAAGTCGTGTGAATTGGCGGTTCCGGTCGCGCCTTCGTGGCAAGCCGCACACCCGGCCCGGGTGCCGCTGACGGCGAAGGTGCTGCCCGTGCTGTTCATGTTGATCTGGCGGCTCGAAGTGTTATCGTGCCGTGCCGCTCCGGTGGCGTAGACGTGGCAGGCGTCGCAGCTTTCAGGAGCGCCGTCGTGCCCCTTGCCCCGGGAATCGTTGTCACTGCCGCTGACTTTGAAGTGGGTGGTGTTGTCTCGCCATCCGGCGCTGCCGGCGAGCGACTTCCACTGCCCGTGGCAGACGTTGCATCGCGGCGAACCGACGACCGTCGCCGTGTTGTCGGCCTCACTCGACCAGAGCCGCTTCCAGGCGCCGCCGTCGGAATGGCAACCCGCAGCGACGCTGAGCCCGACGCCCTGGCAGGATCCGCGTTTGTTGTTGGCGGTGCAGTCGGTGAAGGTCAAGTTGGTGCGAACGATGGTCGCCGCGATAACAGCGGAGCAGTCGTTCGTGCCGTTGATGTGCTTCGAAGTGGTACTGTGCGCCGGAAGAACGTGGCACTCGGTGCAACCATTGGCGCCAAGGTTATTGTCGTGCGCCTTGACGCCGGCCGTCTGGGCCGCTGCGCTGACGTAATGCAGGCCGGAGTGCGGGTTGTTGTCGAGCACCCCGGTCCCGTCCTGGACCGGCGTGTGGCACATGATGCAACTGGAAGTGCTTGCCGTATACCAGTTGTAGGTGGCGGTCGTGGTCTTGTTGTTGTGGCAATCGAGGTTGGCGCAGGTGTAGACGGTGCAGTCGAAAGTCGCGTTGGTCTCTGCCGCCCCCCAGAACGACTTCTTGCCTGCGCCGTTGAACACCTGGGCATTGTAGGAGACGCCGACCGTCATGTGGTTCGTATCGGCGACGTAGTCGTGGCAGTAGAGGCATAGCGTCTTCTGCTGGTTGTCGGTCCAGGTCGCGTTGTCGGCCGCATAGCCGCCGATACGGGCGGCCAGGTCGGTTATGTGGGCCGTGTGCTTGCCGTCGTTGTTGTAATCGGACATGGCGGCGTTGACGCGGGAGTTGCCGGCATTCTGCGGCCAGTAGCGCTTGGAGCCGTCGCCGTGGCAGCCATAGCAGGAGCCGGTCGGGGTGGTGCCGGCGACGGTGACGGACGGGAACACCGAGGTGCGTAAATCGTGTGCGTTGGCGACTCCGGTGGCCCCTTCGTGGCAGGCCGCACAGCCGGCGCGCGTTCCGCTTCTGGCGTAGGTGGTGCCCGTGCTGTTCATGTGGATCTGGCGCGTGACGGCCGCGTTGTCGTGCCGGAGCTGACCGGTTGCGTAGACGTGGCACTGGTCGCAGTCTTCCGGCGCGGCGTCGTGCATCTTGCCGCGGACGTCCGTTGCGAGATTGCTGGCGACGAAGTGGCTCGTGTTGTCGCGCCAGCCGGCGCTGCCGGCGATCGTGCTCCACTGCCCGTGGCAAACGTTGCATCGCGGGGAGCCGACCGCGGTTGCGGTGTTGTCGGCCTCGGTCGACCACAGGCGCTTCCAGGCGCCCCGGTCGGAGTGGCAGCCAACCACATTGTCGAGGCCGCTGCCCTGGCAGGAACCCCGGTTGACGGTCGGGCTGTCGGTAAACGTCATGTTGGCGCGGTTCAGCGTCAACGCGGCGTTGTCGGTCGGGGGATTGCTGCCGTTGATGTGCGTCTGGGTGGTCGACTGCGCCGGCCAGCCCGTGTTCCAGTGGCACGACTGGCAACCCGTCAGGCCGCTGGTCGGCATCAACGTGTTGTCGTGCTTGGTTACGTTGGCCGAAGCCGGGGCGTGCAGGCCGGAGCGCGGGTTGTTGTCGAACGCGCCGCCCGGCGTGTGGCACATGGCGCACTGCTTGGGCTGGCCCGTGTACCAGTTGTAGGTTGCCGTCGTGCCCTTCCGGTTGTGGCACTGCACGCCGGTGCAGCTGTTGTCGGCCGCCACGAATGCCGGGGTGCCGTTGTCGACGCCCCCGCCCATCATCTTTTTGCCGGTGGCCGGGAACAGCTTGGCTCGCCCGCTTACCGTGCCATGGGTCACGTCGGCACTGTAGTCGTGGCAGTAGCTGCAAAGCGTCTGCTGCTGTGCGGAGCTCCACTGCGCGTTGTCGGCGTTGTAGCCGCCGATGCGCGTCGCGAGCTCGGTCAGGTGCAACAGGTGCTCGCCGTTATAGTTGTAGTCGGTCGTGAGGGTCTTCACCGCGGGGCCCGGCCCGGGCTTCTGCGGCCAGCTCCGGTTCAGGCCGTCGCCGTGGCAACCGGTGCAGGAAGCGCCCATGTCGTTGTCGTGAGAGTGGCAGGACATGCAAGCCGTGGTCGAGTTGTGGGACGTGTTGTCAGCGGACTGCGTGTAGTATTTCGCCTGGCTCGCCGTGCCGGCGCCGGTCCCGTGGTGGCAGACCTGGCAGAGCCCCTTGTAGTCGAGCCGGGCCCAGTCGCCTGAAGCGGAGACCGTGTTGTCGCTTTTGAAAACCAGGCCGGCATTCAGC
>DASXUX010000027.1:0-1700 GCA_036504595.1 Planctomycetota bacterium
TAATGGAGTCAGGAGTTTTTTCTTGACTGACGAGGATTTTGTCGGTTCGGTTAATTCTGGGCGGTGAGAGTTTTTATAAACGAATCATCGCGAAACGAAAATAACTGAATTGATAGTTGTTAGTGCAAGTTTCTGCGACCAAGACCTTTATTTTGAAGTGTGCGATACATTAACAATTCTGGTTGATCCTGCCAGAGGTTACTGCTATCGGTGTTCGCCTAAGCCATGCGAGTCATATGTAGCAATACATGGCGTACTGCTCAGTAACACGTGGATAACCTGCCCTTGGGACCGGCATAACCCCGGGAAACTGGGGATAATTCCGGATAACGCACATATGCTGGAATGCTTTATGCGTAAAATGGATTCGTCCGCCCAAGGATGGATCTGCGGCCTATCAGGTAGTAGTGGGTGTAATGTACCTACTAGCCTACAACGGGTACGGGTTGTGAGAGCAAGAGCCCGGAGATGGATTCTGAGACATGAATCCAGGCCCTACGGGGCGCAGCAGGCGCGAAAACTTTACAATGCGGGAAACCGTGATAAGGGGACACCGAGTGCTAGCATCATATGCTGGCTGTCCAGGTGTGTAAAATACACCTGTTAGCAAGGGCCGGGCAAGACCGGTGCCAGCCGCCGCGGTAACACCGGCGGCCCGAGTGGTGATCGTGATTATTGGGTCTAAAGGGTCCGTAGCCGGTTTGGTCAGTCCTCCGGGAAATCTGATAGCTTAACTATTAGGCTTTCGGGGGATACTGCCAGACTTGGAACCGGGAGAGGTAAGAGGTACTACAGGGGTAGGAGTGAAATCTTGTAATCCCTGTGGGACCACCTGTGGCGAAGGCGTCTTACCAGAACGGGTTCGACGGTGAGGGACGAAAGCTGGGGGCACGAACCGGATTAGATACCCGGGTAGTCCCAGCCGTAAACGATGCTCGCTAGGTGTCAGGCATGGCGCGACCGTGTCTGGTGCCGCAGGGAAGCCGTGAAGCGAGCCACCTGGGAAGTACGGCCGCAAGGCTGAAACTTAAAGGAATTGGCGGGGGAGCACAACAACGGGTGGAGCCTGCGGTTTAATTGGACTCAACGCCGGACAACTCACCGGGGACGACAGCAAAATGTAGGCCAGGCTGAAGACCTTGCCTGAATCGCTGAGAGGAGGTGCATGGCCGTCGCCAGTTCGTACTGTGAAGCATCCTGTTAAGTCAGGCAACGAGCGAGACCCGTGCCCACTGTTACCAGCATATCCTCCGGGATGATGGGTACTCTGTGGGGACCGCCGGTGTTAAATCGGAGGAAGGTGCGGGCCACGGTAGGTCAGTATGCCCCGAATTTCCCGGGCTACACGCGGGCTACAATGAATGGGACAATGGGTCCCTCCCCTGAAAAGGGCTGGTAATCTCACAAACCCATCCTTAGTTCGGATCGAGGGCTGTAACTCGCCCTCGTGAAGCTGGAATCCGTAGTAATCGCGTTTCAATATAGCGCGGTGAATACGTCCCTGCTCCTTGCACACACCGCCCGTCAAACCACCCGAGTGAGGTATGGGTGAGGGCACGAACAACGTGTCGTGTTCGAACCTGTGCTTTGCAAGGGGGGTTAAGTCGTAACAAGGTAGCCGTAGGGGAATCTGCGGCTGGATCACCTCCTAAGCAAAAAAACCCACCACCCAGATGCCGATAAACCAACAAAATCCTCAA
>DASXUX010000028.1:0-103310 GCA_036504595.1 Planctomycetota bacterium
CGGCGACAGCGCCAAGGTGACCAGCAAGGGCCTCAACGCCCGCACCGCCAAGTTCACCGTAAAACTAACCAAAGGCCAGTTCGCTGCCCTGCTGAAAGACTACGGCCTGAAATCCGAAACCGTCAAAAACAAAGCCCTCACTGTCCCCGTGTTCGTCCTGTTCGGCGACCGAACTTACAGCGGCCAGCAGCCGCAGCTTTACAGCGCGAAGGCGGGCGCGATGGGCTCGACCAAGAACGTGCTGACGCAGTAGCTAGGAGGAACTCATTCGCCGATGGCCGCCATCATCACGTGCCATCCGACGCCGCTGGAGAGCACGCCTTGTTTCTTCAGCGCGTTGATCGCTTCTTCGGCCGCTTGTGCCGCGGTGGCGAAGACGCGCCGCGCTATCGAGCGAGCTCCAGCCGGATGATTAGCGGCCAATCGCGCACCAGAACTCCTTTAAGTAATGATCCGTCCGCGACGGGCAGCACCGCCAGCGGCTGAGAGACTCCATTGATGGGATCGAAGGCGGTCGCTTTTCCGCACGCCAGTTTCAGCCGCACGTCAACCGGAACGCCTTCGCACGTATCTTTCGCACGTCCTCCAATCCAGAGCGCCAATGCCGGCCCAGCGGGGGATTTCAGCGCGTACGTTTCAAGCCCGGCCGGTGCGCGGTCGATCGCGCACTCGAGTTCGCCGGGTTCCAGTTCGTCCAACATCGTGGCTAGATTGCGCGTGACGTAATACGCCGCCTGCGGTTGTAGCGGCGAAATCGGATCGGCATCGAAGGTCCGCCGCAGCAGACTTAAGTCCAGCGGGCCGAATTGCGGAAAGTACATCTCGCAAAAGAACGACTCCGCATCGAGCGCTGTGTGGCGAGTGAAAACCTGCGCGACTAACTTGGCCTTTTCGATTTCCGTGGCCTTGAAACCTCCGCACCACGCCTTGGCGGCGGCTTCGCTGGGCATCTGCGGGTAAAGCGCGCTGTAGTTCCACTCGGTGACCATGCAGTGCCCGCGAAAACCGGTGGTCGCGAGCCAGGCACGAAGCGCGCGCACGTCGGCGACATAGTTCCTCAGGTTCTCGGGATCGGTCTGGTAAAACGGATGCCAGCCGATCTCGTCAATGTCGCGTGCCAGCTCTCGCGTCGCGTCGAGGAACATCGTCTTCTTCTCTTGATCGGCAAGTTGAGCGGGGCTCCACTTTGCGATTCCATGCGGGAATCCAGCCCAGGAGCCCATCATGATCTTGGCTGCGGGCGCGTTCTTTCGGACGATGGGGATTGCCGCTCTGGCCACGGCGAGATAGTCCGCGACACTCGGCGCAGCGCCCCAATAGCAGGAGATGTTCCACTCGTTCCAAATCTCAAAGTGCTGAACGCGATCGCGAAAGTGCGTCACCATGAACTCGACGTAGCGTGTCCACGCCGCGATAGCCTCCGGCGTTTTTGGCGGCGCCGGCATGTCATAGTTCCACTCCCAAAGCTGCGGCATTGTCCGCGTCGCAGGGCCGCAATAGAGCCGGTTGCCAAAATTCAGCGACATGACGATGTTAACGCCGTGCGCTGCGAGTTCCGAAACGGCCGCATCGGTCGCCGGATCGATCTTGAGAACGCCTTTCTCCTTCTCGACCCAGTGCCAGTTGATCGGATCGTCGTGATAGCCGATGCGTGCCCACTTAAAACCGGCATCGTAATGCAGAGGCCAGTACCAGCGATGCGCGGCCAGTTCCTGTCCGGGGCTGTGGTGCGTGGAACTGACGGTCACGCCGGTGCCGCACGTGGCCAAGGCGACGTTCTTGCCGGCCGCATCGTAGACTTCGACCTCCGCAAGGGAGAACGCGTAAAGAATGTTCTCGACCATCTGAAGTTTGCCCGCCGTAATCCAGATCTGCTTGACCGCTCGGCTGGGAAACCGAAATTCGAAATCGAACTTCGTCGGGGAGTCGTTGGTCGGTCCGTCATAGAGCGTCTCCCAGACTCGACCGTCTGTGCTGCCTTTGATCGTGATCGTCTCGGGGATGCCGCGGCCGACCTTGGCCGCTCCGGGCGTCGGCACCCAACCGAGTGTGCTCCGGGGCTGACTGGCCGGCGGACGCTTGCGCAACACGACACGCTCAATTGTGCGCTGCACGGGAAGATCGAGGCGTATCCACACGGGCTGAACGTCGGGCTGTGCTTGGCTTCGACTCATCCAGCAGGTCTGAAGGTCGCCATCGATCAAGTGAATGGCCTCGACAGGCAGGTAGTCGTTGTCCGTTGAGCGCGGCATCCGCGTCGTGGTCACGCCGAGGTAATTGCGTTTGATCTGACTGCTATCTTTCGGGTGGACTTTTGTCCGCGGAGCTGTGTTCTCCAACTGAAATGAGACATCGTCCAGAAGCGTGGGCGCTTCGGAGAGCACCCAGCAGAAGCCAAACCGCTTAATGGGCACGCCGGCGCAGTTGGTTTGCACCTGCGGCTCCTCGCTGACACGGTCGCGCGCGCCGTCGTCTCCCGCCTGCGCAGAGAGAACGATGGAAGCCAGCGTGCACACGAGTGTGATCAGGATCAGTCCGTTCATCGCAGGTTCTCCTGGAAACTGCTGGCGCCATACAAAAGCTCTTCAGGGAGACATAGCGCACATCTTAGCATGCCTTCTCTGCACGTGGCTATCGCTGCGCGCCCGGCCAGTCAGTGCGATTGCGGCTCATGGTTGAACTGGCATCTGTCGCGATGTCGGCCTCGCCGCGTTCCGAACGATTGCCCGTCATCTCGCCATTGATCACGATCACGCGCGAGCCGTCCGTGGCGGCGATGGTTCCGCCGCCGGCGCTCGCCTGATTTCCCGAGAACGTACACGTCTCCACGCCCAGAATGCTGTTGTCGGCCGCCGCGATAGCACCGCCGCGCTGCCGCGCAACATTGCCGTTGAACGCACAGTTCTTCAGCAGAGCGATGGTGGCTTCCAACTGCGACGCTCGGCTGACGGTCGCGAGAGCGCCGCCGTGGCACTCCGAACGGTTCGCGACAAACTGGCAGTCGGTGAAGCTCGGCCGCGCGCCATAGTCGAGGTAAACAGCGCCCGCACGCCAGTGAGCGGTGTTCTTCTCGAATCGGCAGCCGGTGAACGTGGAGTGCACGCCAACGCGATCCACTATGGCTCCGCCGTATTCCGCGGAGTTCTCGACGAACTGGCAGTTCGCGAACGCCGGCGCACTGCGATCGTAATTGTAGACTGCTCCGCCTTCGGTGGCGTGATTGTGTGTGAACGTGCAGTTCCGGACGACCGGCGAGAACCCGGTAGGCGCGCCCATAGGCCCGCTCTGTGGCGCGCGCAAATAGTTGATCATCCCGCCGCCCTTCGCGTCGTACGTGCGGCCATTGGCATTACCGTCGCGGATGGTGAAGCCGTCCAGCACCGCGCCGCTCGCACCGATCACGACATGGTAGCTGTTGTCGGAGTCGTCACCGGCGCGCCCGATGTCGCCGCTGAGTATCGTCGAGTTTGCCTTCCAGTCGCGCTGCGCCACTTGTGTTTCGGTTCCGCGAAAACCTCCGTAAACGGTCACGCCGGGAATGAGACGGAAGGACGCATCGCGGGTGGCGCCGGCCTCCGTGCCGGCGGCTTCTGACGCCTGCACTGCCGGCACGGAGGCCGGCGCTACCGGTTTGTACGTTCCCGTAGCGATCCAGACTTCCGCCGGGGCGTGAGCGGCCGTCAACGCATCGCTCAGCGAAGCGAACGCGCTTGGCCACGACTTGCCGTCGTGCGCGCCGGTGGCGTCGGCTTTGACATAGATAATTTTCGCCGCGCCATCCGGCACGGTGGCGGGTGTCGCCGGAAACGCCGGCCGCGGTTCGATCTTGCGCGCGGGCCGCTTTAGCTGTTCGTCCGTGGTGACCGCCGTGTGGCCAATCTCCTTGAATGGTGAATCCGGCTTCAGCTTTCCGTCTGCGTCGAGCAGCGGATCTTTGTCGCTGTTATGTTCGCCTTGAAATCCGCCTTGCACGCACGAGCCGCTCACCTGTGGGTCGTTGTCGTGCCAGTTGAAAATCTCCGCCGGGCCATTCTCGCAGTGGTTCCCCCAGAAGATGCTGCCGATCACGACCGGGTTGTTCGCGGGTCCGGAGCCCTGATACAGCGCCGCCCCTTCTTCAGCAGCCTCGTTGCGCGTAAACGTGCAGTGGACGATCAGCGGTGAGGACGCGCCATCGTTGCCGACAGCGGCGGCGGTGACGCTGCGGTTTTCGACGAACAGGCAGTTCGCCAGCGTCGGCGAACAGCCGAAATCGTTGTACATCGCGCCGCCTTTCGCGTCGCACGAATTCCCGCTGAAGGTGCAGTCGCGGAACGTGGGATTCGTCCCCAGATCGTTCGCCACTCCGCCGCCGCGGCCTTTGGCGTGATTGTTGATGAACTGGCTATGGATCACGCTCGGCGCAGGCGCCGCGCGCGCATCCGGGCGAGGCGGACCGCCGCGGCCAACCATGTTGTACATCGCCCCGCCTTTGCCAGCGGAGTTGTCCCGGAAGATGCAATTGCGCACGGTTGGCGCGCATTGAAAGTTCAGCATGCCGCCGCCCGACCCCGCTGCGCCGCCGCTCAAAATGATCTCTGGCGAAATGTGAATTGGCCGCCCACCCGGCCCGCCTCCAGGTGGACCTCCGCCCGGATGGCCACCGCCCGGCGGACCGCCACCGGGCGGGCCACCCGGCCGGCCGCCTGTTCCCCAGGGCTGCTGCATCGCCGTCCCGCCGCTGATCGTGAAGCCATCCAGTTCCGCGTCGTCGGCGCCCTTGACCACGTGATACGAATTGTCCGTGCTCACACCTTCCTGGCCGATGTCCCCCGACAGAACGGTCGCATTGCGTTCCCAGTCGCGCTGCTCACGCTGCGTCTCGCTTCCGGCAAAACCGCCAAAAACCGAGACGCCTTTGCGCAATTGAATGGAAGCGTTGCGATCCAGAGCCGTCGTGGGCTTGTACGTTCCTTTCGCGACCCACACGTCCCCGCCGCCTAGCTTTTCGGCGGAATCGATGGCGTCCTGCACCGTCCGAAAAGCCGTCGCCCAACTCTGCCCGTCATGCTTCTCGCCGGCGGTCGTCGCATTCACGAATACGCGCGTGCTTCCGTTGCCTTTGTTCGTCTGCTCCGCGGTTTGCGGCCGCCGCACGCCCGCCGTCGGCGACACCTCCAGCAGATCCTGCCCGATGACGACCTCTCCTTTATAGTGCTCGCCGACTGCCTTCAGCGTTGCCGCTTCGTCCACTTCGCCGGCGATATGAGTCAGCACCAGCCGTTTGGCGCCGGACTTTTGAGCCATCGCGCAGACGTCCTGCAGCGATCCGTGCGCCCTCTGGGAGTCGCCGGCAGGCCGGTTGCCCATTCCCTGGGGACCGCCGCCCTCCTCCGCCGCGCTTCCTTTCCGCACGATCGCGCTGCCGGAATCGATGACCAGGACGTCCGCGCTGCGCGCCAGTTCGATCAGTCCCTCCGTGTACGAGAGATCGCCAGAAATCACGATCGACTGGCCATCCGCGTCGAAGCGGTAGGCAACCGTGTGAATGCTGTGGTTGACCTTCGTCGTCGTGATCTTCATCCCGCCAAGCTCGAAACTTTCGCCGCCTTTGATCTCGCGCACAGCGGCCGCGGGGAGTTCATCTTCTTTCCGCCCGCGCCGAGCGAGACGGTACGCGGTGTCTTCCGCATAGAACTTCGCCGTGAAGTCCACGAGTTCCTGCGTGTGCGGCGGGCCGACGACTTGCACTTTTCCGCCGGCGACGCGCAGCCCGAGGAAGATGGGCGCGAACTCCTCGTTGTGATCGAGATGATGATGCGTCAGCAGCAGAGCGTCGATTGCGCGCGGCGAAATTCCAAGTTCATGGAGCCGCGCCTGTGTGCCGTTTCCCATATCGACGAGAAAGTAGTGACCGTTGTACTGGATCGTCGTGGACGGGCCCGAGCGCGCCGCGTCGTATTTCGGACAACCCGTGCCGATGGTGATCACCGAGAACTTGCTGCTGGGCTGAAACTGTGTGCCACCGCTTCCAGCTGCGGCACCGCCGCCTTGTCCAGCAACGCCCGGGCGCTCCCCGCGCTGCACGCGCGCGTCGCGAGCCTTCAGCTCCTGCAACGTGATGAAGCCGTCGTTATCGGTATCGATCTGTTCCCAGCGCTGCTTCATCCGCTCCGGAGCTTCGTCGCGGCTGATTTTGCCGTCGCCGTTCGTGTCGAACTGGCGGATCAAATCCTCCGGCGACATCGGCCCTCGTTCGCCGCCGCCCGGCCGCGGACCTTCGCCGCAGAAGGCGAGTCCCACAGCCACCAGCGTGAAAAGTATCACTGCTTTCATAAAGCAACCAGACCACCAGACCACCAGGCCACCACCCACTACGGCTGCTCCACAATCCAGATATTGCGGAAGCGCACTGGATTGCCATGCCCTTGCAGCAAGATCGCTTCCGACGGCACCTCCGGTTTATTGCCGCCCGCGCCGGTGCCCTTGGGCAGATCCAGACCATCGTGAACCTTGATCCCATTCCACAACAACGTGATGCGCGCATTTGCCGTCTTCTTGCCATCCTCGAACTTCGGCGCAAGGAACGTAATGTCGTAGGTCTGCCACGTCAGCGGCGGCGTGGCCGCGTTCAGCGCCGGCGAGCGAAAGTGATACATCGACGCGCAGAACTGCGTGCGGTCCGACCCCTGCTTATATCCGAGTTCCTTCTGGAACGCCGCTGCCCAGGACGCCTCGCCATGCGTGTTTGGATAGAAGTGCAGGCCGAACGTGTCCAGAATCTGAACCTCGTACCGATTGAAAATGTACACGCCGCTGTTGCCGCGGTCCTGACCGCTGAGCGTCGCTGCGGGTTTATACGGCAGCATGAATTCCACATGCATTATGAAGTTCTTGAACTTGCGGACCGTCTGTGGTCCTTCCTGAAGCAGCTTGTCTGAAGTGATCTTCGCCTTGTCCCACTCATTGGCATTGCTGCCGTCGAAAAGAACAACGGCGCCCTGCGGCGGTTTGGCGCCCATGTTTGGAATCTTGCGCTCGGTCTTCGCCCAGCCCGCTGCGATCAGCTTCTTCACCGCCTCGCTGTCTGCGGTCGCAGTGGTGACCGATTTGCCATCCCACCCGGCGTCGGGCAGGCCGCCTTTCAAGGTCGCTGTCAGGAACTTGCCCTTGCCCATCGCGGCGACTTGCAGCCCTTCGCCGGCCTTGGCGTATTCGCCCTGAAGCGCAAAGTCCGGATCGTCTTTCGCCGCCGCTTCTGGGTCAGTCCACGCCTTTGCGGCCTCGCCCGCAATCGCCGCCCAACCGCAACATGCCACCACCAACACCACAAGCATCCCAGTCAATCTGTTCACCATGTGTTTCTCCAAAGCCTGGACAACCAGGTTCTGAATACACTGCAACACGCGTGTTGACAGGAGTTGCCTCACACTACGTAATCCGGAACGCAGACAGTCCCGTACACACCTCAGCGTTCTTGTCCAGAAGTGCACATGTGCTAACCCACCGCTTCTGTTCTTCGCGCCTTTGCGCCTTTGCGGTTCAAAACATCTGTAAAAAACTGCACCCGTGCGTAGGACATTTCGCCGAATTGTCCATCCTCTTCCCTGCACCGCGCCTCTCCCGCTCTGTAAAAAAGTGCACATGTGCTGACTCCCGCATCTTTCCTTCGCGCCTTTGCGTCTTTGAGGCTCAAATTGTCTGTAAAAAAGTGCACATGTGCATAAACCTAACTCTTCGGCTGCAAGAGATCGCCATTCGTCTGGGCAGAGTATCCCTCCTGCCGCCACAAACTATGACGCTTCAGCCGCCTATTTGTTGCATAGAGTTCGGTATTTATTTAGTTAAATTAATCTGCACGTCGCAGAACGTCAGCGCCGCGATCCCATTGGCCCCGATGATCAGCTTGTCCTGGCTCCAGGACATCTCCTTTAAGTACGTGATCGTCTTCGCTGTCGAAGCCTCCTTCAGCTTCAGCGTGAGCACATTTCCCGCGACCGACCCCGACGCCACCTTGTCCTTGGCGCCGTCCAGATAAATCTGCCCCACCAGCGCGTCCGTCCAAATCACGGGCTGATCGAACTCGAGCGCGATCGCGTCCGCTGCCGTGTACGTCGCTCGTTTCAGATTCGCCGCCGACAGCGGACCGGCCGCCGCCTTCCCATAAAAGTCCCGCTCCATCAACGGCTGAACCATCCGCGCAAATTCCGCCCAGCCGATCAGCGGAAAATGCGCCGGCCCCGGCGGCTTGATCCCCAGCGTGCTAAGGATGTCCATGTTCGAATACAGCCGCGGCAACGTCCGCTGTACCTCGCGCATCATGTCGCCATGCCCGTTGCCCATGCTGCAGGAGTTCGGCCAGATCTGGAAAATGTAGTAGTGCTGGAGGTTCGGGAAATCCTGCTTCCACGCCGCCGACATTTCGATGAAGTACTGCTGATATGTCTCCCACCCGTAGCCGCCCGTCGGCCCGTCCGCGCCCTGATCGTTTTCGCCCTGGTGCCACAGTACCGCGCGAATGCCATGCGTCAGCTTCGCCTGTTGCACCCGCCACAGCATGCGTCCGTAAATCGTGGTCAGGTCCGTCGGGTTCGCCTCGTTGCGCTGATGCTGATCGATCCGCGTCCCGCCCACCGCGCCGTTGACGATGAAGATCGGCATCTTCTGGCTCTCAAGCAGCCGCTTGGCGAGTTCCATTCCCCACCAGCCCAGTTCGGCCTTCTCGCCCTTTTGAGCTTTCCAGACTGGATAGCACCACAGATTCTGCTGATCATTCTTCGGATTGCCCGAGGGCCTGCCATAGCTGCGAATCCACTCGTTCGTGTCCGGTGGAGACTTCTCGCCCGTATCCGTCGCCAAGGCATTCGACTGCCCGTCAATCAGATACGCGTCTCCGCAAACGATGTTGTTGACGGTCCGCACGACCGTTTCGGTCCCGCCGGTTTTCGTCCCGAACTCAACTTTGTACTTGATCAGCCCCGGCTTCAGCTTCACCGCCAGCGCATACGTTTTGTCAGCGCCGATCTTCTGTTCTTCCGTCTTGAAGATTTTCTCGTCCGCATAGATCTTCAGAAACACCGCGTCCGCCGCCTGCTCCAGCGTGCCGTTGTAGTACAGCGTCCCTTCGTTCTTGTCGTCGCGAGCGTAGAACTGATTTTCCACCGGCTGCTCGTCCTTCGCCGCCGTTCGCTGCACCCACGCATCGCTCTTCGGCTCCGTGACCTGAATGTTCACCGTTCCGGTCGCCGGCACCCCGCCGTTGTCGATCGCCGCCTTCACCGTAATCGGCCCCGTGTACTGCGAGCGCTTCAGAATCAGCTTGCCCGCGGCTTTTTCTTTGATCACCGCTCCGCCCGTAACGGTCCATTTGTAGCGCAATTCCGCCGCGCCCTTCGCCTGCATCGCCGCCAGATTGCTGATCGCCGGCGCCACTTCAATCGTGTCGCGCCCGTTCCATTGCGCCGGCGCCTGCAGCGTGAAGACCGGCTCCGGAATTTCCTCCTTTATAGTGATCGCAATCTCGCGCGTCTTGACCTCGCTGGGATACACAGCCTTGAATTGCAGCGAACAGGCCGCATCACCCGTCACGCGCCCCACGTCAAACGTGTACGCAAACGCGTCCGTCGCGACGATCGTCTCCCGCCCGTCTCGTTTCAAAATCCAGTACAGTTTCTGCGCTCCACCGGCCTTGGCCGTAATTGTTGCGCTCTTGCCTTCCGCCACCGTCAGCGTTTCCGGCGAGACAGAAAAGTCGTTCCCCGGCTGAACCACGATACCCACCAGCGTCTGCTGCGGCTTCTGATTCTCGTATTCGAGTCGTACCCACTCCGCCGACCGCGTTACTTTCGACACACGGACTTCGTCGATGTCGCCGACAAAACTGTAATTGTTGTACCAGCCGCCAATGTACAGGCGACTTGGGCTCTTGATTGAGAGCGGCGGCCCCCCAGTGTTGGTGGCGTCGAGGACACCGTTGACGTACAAGCGCGCCTCGCCCTGCCTATAGGTGTGAACCACGTGAGTCCACTGCGACAAGGGCACGCTGCTGGCGCCATTCACATTGCCACCGGAGAAATAACAGTCCATTCTGACATGTGGAGGACTGACGAACTGCATCACGACTTTGCCTTGGCCCTGCTCGTTGCCCCAGGCCACGATGGTCGTGTTCGGTTGCTCCGCCCTGAACCACGCTTCGGTGGAATGCGGACTGGAGCCTGTCGGATAGGAAGCGTTCTTCTCGCCGCAGTTGAAGCCCTTGCCTTTGTCAAAGTGCCGGCTCTCGCCGATGATGCCGGACGAGGTAGCGCCGGCCTCCGTGCCGGCATGGGTAGCGCCGGCCTCCGTGCCGGCCGAGGTAACGCTCGCCTCCGTGCCGGCCCGTGACAGCGTGGTGCCCGTGTCCTTCGTTTCGAGCGTCCCCACTTCGTCCTTCACCGGCTCGTTCATGTGCCAGACGCTCAAGTATCCGTTCGTCTCATTGAACACCGCCGTCCCGCTCGATTCGCTTTGAGCCCCCGCGTTCCCCCACTTCAGCTTGATCTCCTGCCGCGCCTTCCCTTTGATGACCGGAATTTTGACCCAGATGCTCGCCACCCCTTTCGCCGCATCCCACTGCTCGATCTGATACGCCAGCGGCGCGCCGTCACTGGAGAAAAACCGAAGATCTTCGCCGTTTGCTTTCGTTTGGCTGAAATCAAAAAACGCCTTATTCAACCGCACCAGCAGCGGAAAGTTCGCCTCCGACGCCGCCTCCGGCAAATCCGCCCCGTCCGGCGTCGTCAGAATGTAGATTGAGCCAGAGTGCTTCCATCCCGCGTCTTGCGCTTCGACCGCACAGATCAACAACGTCGGCAGAAGTAAGGCCAGAATTTTCCCGCGACCGAAGGCATTCATGGGTGCTCCATCTATCGAGACAAGAAACTAGGTAGCCGTTCACTTCTCCACTGGTTGAACACGTTTAGGTTTACGAACGTTCTTTAACAGCTTTCAACACAAAGACGCAGAGACCACAGAGAGCACGGAGAAGGAGTAGAATAGAAAAAGCTCTGCGACCTCTGTGTTCTCTGTGCCTCTGTGTTGAAAGCTGTTTCCTTGCGTTGGCCTGAACGGTTACGAAATTGGAGCGACGCACTATTTGTTAATCGTGCGAAGCTGCGGCTGCTCCGTCGCGACTTCGATGGACGCAATCGCCGCCTCGACCGCCGTGATTCTCCTCTTGTTCAACTCCCCGCCCGGGAACTCTCCCTTCTTGACCTGCTCATTTAAGAACACGATCAGTTCCTTCAGAGCCGGAATCGCCTCGCGCGCCGCCGTCCCATATGATTCGATCTCCTTCATAATCAGCCCCGTCCGGCTCTCGCTGCCATGCCCGCCCTGCGTTCGAGCGAAAACCACGCCGGCGTCGATCCCTTCCTTGAAGTGGTACTTCGTCAGCGCCTTGAAGCCGCCCATGCGGATCTCGTTGCCGAACATCGTATCGGCTGGGCAGCGCGTCTTCACTGCCGCGAAAATCTCTGGCGCCAAAGCCTGAATGTCATCCACCGTGAGCAGCTTCTCAAAAGTATTCCGCAGCCGCATGCGAGCCATCCCATCGGGATTCTGAGCGACCGCGCGGATCGCCGGATACAACAGCTTCGGGTCGATCGACTTGATCGAATCGCGCAGCAGCCCGCCGAACACCGCCTCCGCCAGTTCCCCATGAGCGATCTGCACGGGATCGACCCAGGCCACCGGTTCCTGCGGATCGGCCGTCTCGGCCAGAGCCTTCAGCATGTCGGCCAGCACCGGCTTGGCCCCGTCGCCCATTTTCTTCAGCGCGTTCGCCGCTTTGAATCGCAGCCACCGGTCTTCGTGCCTTAGCAGCCGAATGTACAGCGGCAACGCCTCGGCTGTCTTTAAGCAGCCCAGCGTTTCACACGCGCCCTGCCGCGCGCGCGCGTCTTTTCCTTCTGCCATCGCGATAAGCTGCGGAATCATGCCTTTCGCTTCGGGCCGCTTCGCCAGTTCCTCTGCCGCCCAGCTCCGCACGTTTGGCGACCAGTCGCCCAGCGTGTCTACGAGAACCTTCACGCTCTTCTTGCCGATCTCCACATCAAAGCACCCGGACGCGACCGCTTCGGCCACATCCTTCTTGCTCAGCCAGTTCGCTTCCTTCGCGTCCTTGCCGGTGATGAAAAGCTTTTTCAGCGGCAGTGAATAGGTGAGAACGTACGTGGCGTTGGGGCTCAATCCGTCATAACTGCTCTTGCCGTAGTACGTGTTGTCGTCCGTCTGACCCGGCCCGTATTGCTCGCCGCCATCATATGTAAAGGAGCCGTCGCAGCGCCGCACCAGATCGAGATGCCACGAGGCCTCCTTAAAGAACGCCGCCACCGCCGCGGGCCCGCCCACGTTCGCGCCCGTAGCGCCCCACAAATAGCTGAAGCCCTGCCCCGTGTGCCCGTACTCGCGATTTTCATAGGATGCCGTCGTCGTCTTCGCGAAGAACTGTGCCTCCGGCACGCGATTTCCCTGTACGCCAAAGAACACCGCCGTCATCGCGTTCTTGCCGTTGTTGTCGTGATACGGCCAGGGCGCATGCTCGCCGTATGGAATCGCGCCTTTATCGACATAATAGCCAAAGAACTTCGACGCGCGATCAAGCGCCGCATCCACCTCCGGATCGTTGACGCCGCACTTCTTGCCCATCGCAATCGCCAGATTTCCAATCAGCCCTGATGCGTTCACCGGCCCATAAGGAGGAATCGACCCGTGCAGCTTGCCTTCCGGACTTGGCGGAGCGATCCCGTGCCCGAACGTGCCGTACAGACTCTGCCCTTTCGCTAGAGCCATCGTGTACTCGTTGATCGCGTGCAGAACTTCCTTGTCGCCGGTCAGCAGGTAATATTCGGAAAGGAAGAGGTTCTGGTAGCCCCAACCCCAAACGGACATTCCTGCCTTGAGCTGAATCTTCAGCGTACTTGGGGCCATCTTGCGAGCGAACTCCTGCACGCGCGGCAGATACTCCGCCTTGCCGCTGGCCATGAGCGCCAACCCATTGACGGCGCCCCACAAATCCTCCTTCAACGGCTCCTTCTCCAGTGCCGCGCAAGCTTCTTCGAAAATCCGCTTCGACTTCGCGCAATCGTACGGCGCCGTGTCGCTATAGGTTCCCATTACGCGCAGCTTCAGCTCGACTTCGTCCGTCTTCCCTTCGCGCCAGCGAGTCAGCTTCAGCACGCCGCCGCTGCTTTCCTTCTCCGCTTCCTGGATCGCGCGCGCGAGACTCTTGCGCGCGTCATCGCTGAACGCTTTGCCGCCCACGCCCAGAATCACGTCATCGACTCTGAACACTCCTTGAGCCGGCGATTTCGCGCCCACGTGCGTCACCAGAATCTGCCGGCTCACCGTCGTCGTGCGTCCCTGGCAGCTTTCAAAGAAGTTCGCCGGCTTCGTATAAATCCACCCGCGCAACCCTGTGGACCCCAGGTTGTACGTCAACCTGCGATCCACCTTGGTCTCAGCCTTCGTCAAGTCCGGCGGCCCTTCCGCCGCAGTAACACATGCGCCGGCTACTGACGCCAGCGCGATCACCACGGACCAGACACCACCGTTGCTTCGAGCACTCATAAAACTCCCTCGTCGTTTGCCGGACAGAGTATCTCCGGGATGTTCGTTGTATGCCTCAGCATATCCGAGATTCCGGCAAAGCGACCCGTTTTCGCGACGCATGCAAACCCTCTCCCCCGCCGGGGAGAGGGTCGCGAGCGAAGCGAGCGGGGTGAGGGGTGGCCTTGCACTACCGATAACGCCTGGCTCAGCCTACAGCCGGCCGCGAACCTCCATCCCACCCGTCACCCGTCACCCCGGCGTGGCATTTGACCGCCGCCCTCCCCGCACGTACACATGAAGGAAAGCAGCGGGAGAAACATCCATGAACGACTTTCCATCCTGGGCTCAAGAACTGGCGCAGACCTATCAGGGCGGAGCCGTCAACACGTTTCTGCTCCACGGAAACGTGAACGATCTTTGCGCCCTGCGCGAACCCAACGGCATGCGCTACGTCAGCCTCAAAGAATTCCTGATGAAGGCCATGTTCCCGCGCCGCGAGATGATCGTGAACTACGATCAGTCTGCGGGCATCTGGTTCCCGCAGACCACCATGCGCGAAGACTTCGCCAAGGTCGTCAAGGCCGTCGATACCGTCCAGGGCACCAACTACTCCGACCGCATGCCGCGCGAACCCGCCCGCGCCCTGCCGCTCATCGAACGCTTCCTCCGCACGCGCCTGATGGATAAGCCCGGCTATCGCGCCGCCGTCATCCTCGACTACGCGCACTTCATCGGCCCGGCCAGCCTGGGCATGTCCTTCAGCCAGGACGAAGCCGCCACGCTGATCACGCTGCACAAATGGTCCAGCGATCCGGCCTTCACGCGAGCCGACATCACCATCGTTCTCATCACGGAAAACCTTTCCGATCTGCATCCGCTCATGGTCCGCTCGCCGTACACGACCAAAGTCCAGATCGAATTGCCGGAGCAGGACGAACGCCTCGATTACCTGCGCACGATCGCTTCCGAAAGCGAAATGTCGCGAATCAGTGATTTGACGTTGAGTGAAATCTCCGTTCACACCGCCGGGCTGTCGTGCGTCAATCTCGGCCAGTTGATGGCGCGCGCGCGTTGGGCCGCTGAAATCCACGAACCCGATGCCAAATCGATCGCTGGCGGCGGTGGAGCGACCAATGTCACCCGAAAGCTCGATCTGGACGCCCTCTTCACCGAAAAGAAAGCCATCATCGAAAAAGAGTGCTTCGGCCTGCTCGAATTCCTCAAGCCCAAGCGCGGCCTGGAAGCCGTCAGCGGCCATGTCGCTCAAAAAGCCTGGCTGGAAGAAGACGCGAAGCTGCTCAAAGAGGGCAAGCTCGAAGCGCTGCCGATGGGATACCTGATCTGCGGCCCCGTCGGCACTGGCAAAACGTACCTGATGACCTGCTACGCTGGCAGCCTTGGCATCCCGTGCGTGAAGCTGATGAACTTCCGCAGCCAGTGGCAAGGCGTGACCGAAGGCAACTGGGAAAAAATTCTTAACACACTCAAAGCCACCGGCCCCGTTGCCGTGATCATCGACGAAGCCGACGCCGCCGTCGGCAACCGCGACGCGAGCGGCGACAGCGGCACCAGTTCGCGCGTGTTCTCGATGCTAGCTCAGCAAATGGGCGACACCAACTACCGCGGAAAAATCCTCTGGTTCCTGCTCACCTGCCGTCCCGATCTGCTCCCCATCGACTTGAAACGTCAGGGCCGAGCCGAAGTCCACATCCCCCTCTTCTATCCGCAAGGCGAAGAAGAGATGCGCACATACTTCAGCATTCTCGCCAAAAAGAACGGCGGCCAGCTCGATCCCAAGGACGTTCCACTCAAAGGCGTGCAGATGAAACTCTCCGGCTCCGACATCGAAGCCATCGTCATCCGCGCCAAACGCCGAGCCTTGCTGGGCGGTTCAGAGACGATCCGCGCGCAGGACCTCGCCGGCGAAATCGAAAGCTTCGCGCCCACGGTCAACAACGATGAAGTAGAACTTCAGATCCTCGCCGCCATCGTCGAATGCACGCATCAGGACTTCCTGCCCGATATCTACAAAAAAATCGATCGCCCCGACGCCGTCAAACGCCTGAGCGTGCTGAAGCAGATCGTCGGCCGCTAACGAAGCGCTGAGTAATGAGGTTCTGCGCGCGCCGTTTCTCAGCACTCAGAACTCAGCACTCAGGACTAAGCACAAGAAATTCAATACGCGCACCGAACTCGAAACGACTTCGTTCGTATACACTTTTATGAGCTACTGCCGCGGAGACGAACCCGGTTTCTGGAACGAGGTCTTCGGCAACCCGACGGCCCCAGAGAAAGAGCGAATACACTTCGCCGAGCACAAGCCCCACGTCCGCGACCTCGGCGTCTTCGCCCGCGTTGCGCTCGTCCTCGCATCCGTTCTCGTTGTCGCCCTGACAACCTGCTGGCTGGTACAATTCGAACGCAAACACGCGGACAAGAGCATCCAAATCAAGGAAATCAATTCGGAGACCGCCTCCGAAACCGCCGACAACTCGCCCTTAGACTCCAGACTCTAGACCCCAGACTCCAGACTCAAATTGCATACACTACCGCCGCCCACTGATACCGCTCACCAAGTACCACTCACATAGCACGTTCAACGCGAAGGCCATAATACTGCGCGTCGCGCTCCACTCCGTCGAGTTCCGCTATGCGTGGCAGATGCCCCCAGAGCTTGAAGCCGCGGCTGGTGAAGAGACGGACGCTGGGCTCATTATGCGCGAAGATCACAGCCAGCACGGTCTTGATTCCGAGTTCCGGACAGCGGCGCAGCATTTCGTCCACGAGCGTGCGCCCGATGCCGCGCCCGGAATGCTGCGGCGCAACATAGACCGAGATTTCGGCGGTGTGCCGATACGCAGGCCGGCCATAAAACGGGCTCAAACTGGCCCAGCCGACAATTTCTCCTCCGCCCTCATCCGCAACGATGAGCGGGTGGCAATCGGGAGTGTGCGCGTGAAACCACGGTACGCGATCAGCGACGGAGACCGGGGTCAGATCGGCAGTGGCTTTGCGCCCGGGAATGGCCGCGTTGTAGATCTCCACGATGCGCGGAAGATCGTCGGACAAAGCCAGACGCAGCAGCAGGTCGCTCATGCTTTTACTTCCCGCGGTAGGGGCTGCGGACGGAGCAGAATGTGAAACAGGTTGCCTTCGGGATCCCGGTAGAAGCGGACGCGCGTGCCGCCGGCGGCGGAGCGCTCCGGACCTTCCGCTCGCGCGCCCGATGCCACCAGCCAGTCCACGGCCGCGTTGAAATCGGAGACGAGAATGGCGACGTGAGCGTAACCCGGATCTGTGTTCTGGTGTTCAACGAATGGCTTGCCGGCGTCGGCGGGGATGATTTCGATCATCGTCCCGCCCTCGCTCAGTTCGATCAGAAACGCATTCGGCTTGCCGGGGCCATTGTCGAAGGTTGTGCGAATGCGAAAACCCAGCACGCGCTGGTACCACGCGACCAGAGCGGCGGGCTCTTTCGATGCGATCGCGAAATGCTCAATCCCTGTGAACAGGCCCATCCCAATTGCTCCTGTCGGCTTGGCGCGGAACGTTCCGGCTGCAATGGAAAGCCTGTGTACGCGCTCGCCGCCGCAGATGCCAGAGGCGATTTTGGATTTTCGCTTTTTGATTTTGGATTCACATGCAGCATTGGTGCCGCGAATGCAAAATCGGCAATCCACAATCCAAAATCGAAGTGCGCGGCGGCTTGTTGTGGCGCTCTAAATTCCCGCGCCCTTGTCCTGAGGGGCATGCAGCCCGCACTCCTTGTGCTCGGGGCTTTCCCACCACCAGCGCCCGGCGCGAATGTCTTCGCCCGGTTCAATCGCGCGCGTGCAGCAGGCGCAGCCAATCGACGGGTAGCCCTGGTCATGCAGTTTGTTGTACGGGACGCGATGTTGGTGAATGTAGTCCCAGACCTGGTCGTGCGACCAGTCGGCCAGCGGGCTGATCTTGGCGATCCCGCCGTGCTCACGGTCGATGCTCACCTTCTGCACGGCGGCGCGCGTCACGGACTGGCTTTTGCGCAGGCCGACGATCCAACCGTCCAGTTGCGCCAGCGCGCGATTGAGCGGCGCGACCTTGCGCACTGCGCAGCAGCGCTTGCGCTGCTCAATGGATTCCAGAAACAGATTCATGCCCTTCTCGGTGACCATTTCCTCGACCGCCGCAGCGTCTGGGAAGTAAACGTGGATCTTCACTCCATATTTCATCCGCACGCGATCCATCAGCTCATAGGTCTGTTGCGGCAACCGGCCCGAGTCGATCGTAAAAATGGGCACGCTGTCGAGCTTGAGTTTCATCAGCATGTCGAGGATGACCATTCCTTCAACGCCGAAGCCGCAGCACAACGCGGCGCGCGCGCCAAATTTGTTCGAAGCCCACTGCAATATCTCCTGCGGGTCTTTCGTCTGAAAGCTCTGGAGGTCGATTCCGTCCTGCCACTCTGTTCCCATTCCTTCTCCTGCTCCTGTTCACCAGGGCATGCGCCCCATTCGTTAAGAAATTCTACTGCGAGAAGATGCCAAGGCCAGACTGCAGTGGCAATTTGGCCGTCGCGCCAAAAACCGCCGTGTTACAATACAGCGTCGAACTAGCGAGGAGACACGCATGTCAAAAAAGGCAGCAAAGGCCGAATCGCAAGACACGCATAAATGCCAGTGCAATTGCAATGGCCATCACGACGATTCGCCCGCGGACTGGCGCGCGATGCTGGCCGAAGCCCTGCCCATGCTCGGCCACCGCAACTGGATCGCCATCGTCGATTCGGCCTATCCGGCGCAAACGCGCGATGGAATCGACATGATTCCGGTCGAGGCCGGTCAACTTGAAATCGTGAAGATCGTACTCGCCGCGGTGGATCAGGCGCGGCACTTGCGGCCGATCATTTACATGGATGCCGAACTCCGTCACATTCCGGAAAGGCATGCGAAGGGCATTGCCGCGTATCGCCGCGGTCTCGCGCGCCTGTTGAAGGGCCGCACGGTGAATGAACTTCCGCACGAGCAGATCATCGGCGAACTTGATCAAGCCGCGAAACTGTTCCAGATACTCGTTCTCAAAAGCACGCTGACGTTGCCGTACACGTCGGTATTCGTGCAGCTTGATTGTGGATACTGGACCGAGCAGGCCGAAAAGGAATTGCGAGAGGCGCTCCGTAAAGCCAGCGCGCGAGCAGCCGACACGGGGGAATAGCGAATGCGCGTCGCCGTCTTCAGCACAAAACCGTACACCTCGCAGTTTCTCTCCGCTGCGAACAAAGAATTCGGGCATGAGCTTGCCTTCTTCGAGCCGCGCCTGACTGAACAGACCGCAGCGCTGGCTGGAGAATTTCCCGTCGTCTGTCCCTTCGTACATGACGTGCTCAACGCGGCGGTGCTCCGTTTACTTCAGGCCGGCGGGGTACGACTGATCGCGCTGCGCTGCGCAGGCTTCAACCACGTCGATCTTTCGGCAACGCATCAACTCGGCATGACGGTCATGCATGTCCCGGCGTACTCGCCGTATGCCGTCGCCGAACATACCGTCGGACTGATGATGGCGCTGAATCGCAAACTTCATCGCGCGTACAACCGAGTCCGCGACGGCAACTTCGATCTCGATGGCCTCCTCGGCTTCGATATGCACGGCTGCACGGCTGGCATCGTCGGAACCGGCAAAATCGGCGCGCTCGTCGTGCGGATTCTCCATGGCTTCGGAATGAAGATTCTCGTGCATGATCCGAACCAGAATCCGGACGTCGTAGCACTCGGAGCCAAATACGTGCCACTGAGCGAGCTTTACGCCGAATCGGATGTCATCACGCTGCACTGCCCGCTCGTGCCCGGCACACGCCACTTGATCGACGCGCAAGCACTGGCGCAGATGAAGGACGGCGTGATGCTCGTGAACACCAGCCGCGGCGCTCTGGTGGATACTCAAGCGGTGATCGACGCGCTCAAGTCAGCCAAGCTCGGTTTCATGGCGCTTGACGTGTACGAGGAAGAGGAAGGGCTTTTCTTCGAAAATCTCTCCGGCCAGGTTTTGCGCGACGATGTTTTCGCGCGGCTGCTCACCTTTCCCAACGTGATCATCACAGCGCATCAGGGTTTCTTCACGCGCACCGCGATGGAAAACATTGCGCGCACGACGCTGCAGAACATCCGCGATTTTGAGGAAGGCCGGGCAATCACAAATGTGATCACGCTCGAACGTGTGCGCCCCGTTGCGGCTGCCGTCAAGGCGCCTTAATCGCGCGCCAGCAGCCGGTCGAGTAGCACGCTCGCAGCCTGCTTGCTCGGAATGCGATCGCGAACCGAACTGTCCAGGTCCGTCATGGCATACGCAGGCACGGCTGCGCCGACGCAGGAAGGACAACCGTCTTCGCAGCCGCAATCTTTGATCACGGCCTGCACCGCGCGCAAAATCGGCTCGATCTGCTCGCAGCAGCGCCGTGCGTAGCCCATGCCGCCGGGATAGCGGTCGTAGAGGAACAGCGCGTCGCGCCCAAGGCATCTCGCGTCCACAACCGTGCCGATGTCCTGCGCGTCGCACATGACGAACATCTGCGCCATTTCCGCCATCGCGTTGGCGATGCCCAGCAGCGCTTCCCCCATGACCAGGTTCTGCGATCTCAGCTCAGCCGCGATCGCATCATTGGGACTCAACCATAGCGCGACGGTCTCAAGCACCTGCGGCGGCAAATCGATTTTCTCGAAACCCAGGCTGTCGCGCGAATGAAAGCGCGTCTTGCGGAACATCGGCGTGCTGGTGGTAACGGTTACGTCGCCGAAGCCGAGTTGCAAGAACGAAAGTCTGGAGTCTGGAAGTCTGGAGTCTGGAGTCGTTGAATTCTCGGCGTCGTTTGGCTCGATCTGGATCTGCGAGACCTGCACCGACTGCGTGTAGTAGTCGAGGTCGCGGCGTTCAACGTGCGCGATCTTCTTGTCCAGATCGAGTTGCTCCACAAAGTACGTCTCGCCGCCATGCAGATAAACCGCATGCGTGTGAAGCTGATTGAGCGCCGAGACTTCATCGAGCGTCCCGATCACCTTCTCGCTGGTGGTGCCGGCCGGCAGGGACGCCGGCCCCACTCTCTCCTGGATCGTGTAGACCGGACCGGCGATGTTGCGCAGGTTCACTTTGGCCGCCGGGTATTCAGCCATCGCCCAATACCACTGCTCGTCGATCTTGCGTACGAGCTGGTCTTCGGCGAGCAGATCGAGAATGATCTGCGCGAACGGCCCAAAGAGCGCGGCCTCGCCAGCCTTGAGTGGTAACTCCGCCACCGCGCAGCGCACGTGATCGATGGCGATGTGCGGGTTGTCCGGATCGACAATGGCGTGCTCGGGGCTTTGCGCGAACAAGTACCCGCTGTGCGACATGAAGTACTGATCGATCGGCGAATTCTGCCCGACCAGAAAAACAAGCGACTCGTCCTTTCCGCGTCCCGCTCGTCCAGCCTGCTGCCAAAGGCTGGCGATCGTTCCCGGATAGCCGACGATGATGCACGCATCGAGGCTGCCGATGTCGATTCCCAATTCGAGGGCGTTCGTGCTGGCCACGCCGAGGATTTCGCGCGCGGCAAGCTGCTTCTCGATCTTTCGCCGTTCTTCCGGCAGATACCCGCCGCGGTACGCGCGCACTTTTTCCGCCAGCCGCGGCTGCTGCTCGCGCAACACGTCCCGCACGCTCTTGTAGAGCAGTTCCGCCGCCAGACGCGTGCGCGTGAAGGCGATCGTCTGGATGCCTTCCTGCACGAGTGCTGCCATGAGGTGCGTGGCTTCCCCGAGAGGGCTGCGCCGCAAGCCGCCCGGCAGCTCATTGCTCTTAGCTCTTAGCTCTTGGCTCGCAGGCGTGTGGCCGAGCTGTTTCCCGTCTCCCCTTCCGCAGATACTGCCTCCTGCGTCCTGCCTACTGCCTGCTGGCTGTATCACCGGGGGATTCCACATCACAAAGCGCTTCGGTCCGCGCGGAGCGCCATCGCCGCCGACCCGTTCCATCGGAGCGCCGGTAATGCGTTCAGCATGCTCCTTCGGATTGCCGATCGTTGCGGAACTGCAGATGAACTGCGGGCTGGCTCCGTAATGGCGGCAGATGCGCTGCAAGCGGCGGATCACGTTGGCCAGATGCGAACCAAAGACGCCGCGATAGGCATGCACTTCGTCAATCACCACAAATTTCAGATACGAGAAAAAGCGGTTCCACCTTGCGTGTTGCGGCAGAATCCCCTGGTGCAGCATGTCGGGATTGGTGAGCAGAAAGTTGCTGGTGTCGCGCAGCTTGCGGCGCAAATCCGCGGGGGTGTCGCCGTCATACGTGCCCGCGACAAAGCCGCCGCTCGGGAGCACGTCGCCAAACTTCTGCAGGCCGCGAAGCTGGTCCTGCGTGAGCGCTTTGGTCGGGTAAATCAGCAGCGCGGTCGCGAGCCGATCGCGCAGAGCCGCCTCGATCAACGGAATGTTGTAGCACAATGTTTTTCCGCTGGCCGTGCCGGTGACGACAACGACGTTTGCTCCCGAGCGAACTTTTGCGATCGCCTCCGCCTGATGCGAATACAGTTGCTCGATGCCCTGCATCGCCAGCGCGTGCCGCACGTCCGGGTGCAGTTCGCCGACCTCGCCAAAGACGGCCTCGCGGCAGGGCAACGCCTCGACGTGGCACATCTGGCTTCGAAAGAAGCGCTGCCCAGAAAGCCGGTTGAGAAACGTTTCTGCGTCCATATCTATTTCGCTTGGCCTGGTTGCCGCCGTTTCATCTTTCGTGCGCGAGCGGCGAGTGAATCGCCCATTGCAATTGCGGAACGCCCAGGCTCTTGGCTCTTAGCTCTTGGCTCTGGGGCCGCAAGCGCTCCCCCGTTCCTGCCTTCGCCCATTTCTCCGCGTTGCCCTGCATCCGCGTCCTGTCTCTCCCGCCTACTGCCTCCGGCCTCCTGCCGACTCCTGTTCCCCGCGTCTCCGTGTCCCCGCGTCTCCGCGTCCGCCGTTTCTCCCCGTCCCCCCGTCTCCCCGTCCCCCCGTCTCGCTTTTTCGGCGAGAGTCGCACCTTGCACTTTCTCCGCCAGCCGTTTTCTCAAGCCCTTCTCAAAATCCCCGCGCCGTTCCACGCGTCGCGCCACATCCGACAGCCCGAGCTTGCTCTGCGGTTCCGCCGCTGGATACGCAGTGGGCACTTGCGGCGCAATCGGGTGCTTCACGTCCGGTTCGCGCATGCGTTCCAGGCGCCGGCGCAGCGCCTGCTCCAACCGCAGCGCGTCCGCTTGCGGAGAACTGGACAGGGCCGTCGTGTCCGCACACTGCAGCGCACTCCCATCCCCAAGAAGACCGTCCAGAATCATCAGCGCGGCCGCCTTTGAGGGAATGTTTCCTTCGGACAATTCTACATTCCACGTCGCTTCTTGCCGAAGCGGTTTTCCAACGCAACACGGGCAGCCATCCGCACAGGAGCAGCCAACAATATGCGTCCTGACCGCAGGCATGATTTTGTGCAACGAATCGTATGCGCGATGGGTGTAGCCCAAACCCATCGGGTGGCGCTCGTAGATGAAGAGCGCGTTCCACGGCGCGTTGAGACAGCCAACGCTGTGCGAGAAATCCGCCGTGTCGCAGGTAATGAACAGCGGCAGCAGCATGCGCGTGGCGTAGCCGATTCCACGCAGACCGGCATGTACGTTCAGCCCGGCCTTGAGCACATCGGCCATAAGCTTCTCGGGCGGAACCAGCCAGAATGCCATTGTGTCGAGGTAAAAGCGCGGCACGTCCACGCCGTGGCGCGAGATGACGTCCAGTTCGTAGAAACGAATGCGCTCATACATATACGTGTCGAAGTGCGCGGTGACCTCGCCCCAGAAGGCGCGCCCGGCGCCAAACGGCTTCTCGCGCAACGCCGCATCGATGTGATCGACATCGGTCCCGCCGAGCGGGTTGGTGTAGTAGCTGACCTCCTCGCGCTGCACCGTCGCAATGTAGCGCTCGTAATCCACGGAAATCACGCGATAGGTTTCGCCGGCATGCAGATAGATCGCGTCTTTGTACAAAAGGGAAGGCGCATCCAGCTTGGTCAATTCGCCCAAGACTGCACCGGTCCCGGCTTCTTGAATGACGACATTCTTGTCCGCGTAGCAGCGCAGCGAGACTTCGTGCTGCGGCGTTTCGGAAGCCGCATGATACCAGTGGCTTCGAATGTGGCGCAGCTTCCCATTCTCTTGCAGAATCCTCAACACCATGGGCGCATGCGGGCCGAAGGCTGGCACGTCGCCGTCGGCAAGCGGCGCCTCATGTGCCGCGCACCTCAGTTGGCCCAGCAGAACAAACGGGTTTTCGACGTCAACGATGGCTTCTTCAATCGCTCGGCCGAAAAGATAGTCGGGATGCGACATCACGTACTGGTTGATCGTTGTGTCCAGCCCAACCAGAATCACCAACGCATCGGAACTCCCCCGTCCCGCTCGGCCGCCTTGCTGGCAGAAACTTGCGCGCGTACCGGGATAGCCCACGATCACGCACGCGTCCAACCCGCCGACGTTGATGCCCAGTTCCAGCGCCCGCGTGCTGCTGACGCCAAGCAATTCTCCGAAAAAAAGCCGTCGCTCAATCTCGCGGCGATCCTCCGCGAGATAGCCGCCCCGATACGGCGTCACTTTGCTGACCAGTTGCGGCGCCCTTTTTTGCAGCGTTTCCTGAACGTATCGATAGATCAGTTCCGCAGTGACTTTCGCCTTGGAAAACGTGATCGTTGCCGCGCCGCGCTCAATCAGCGCCGCCATCAGTTCGTGGGCTTCGACATTGGCGCTGCGGCGCAGGCGGCGGCCCGGGGGAACGAAACGGCTCACCGCAGAGGACGCAGAGGTCGCAGAGTTTCTCTCTGTAGCAATGCCTTTCTCTGCGTCCTCGGCGTCCTCTGCGGTAGGATTTGCTGCGCTCGCGCCTCTCAAGGGAGGATTCCAAAACACATAAACGCGTCTGCCGCGCGAGCTGCCATCACGATCAACCAACGTAAACTCGCGGCCGGTCAGCCAGCGAGCGAGTTCCAGCGGGTTTCCAATCGTGGCGGAGCACGCGATGATCTGCGGACGGCTGCCATAGTGCTTGCAGAGTCGTTCGAAGCGCCGCAGAAGATTAGCCATGTTCGCGCCGAAGATGCCGCTGTAGACGTGCAGTTCATCCAGCACTAAGTATTTCAGGCGCGCCAGAAAACGCGCCCAGCGCGCGTGCTGCGGCATCAGGCCCGCGTGCAGCATGTCCGGGTTGGAGAACAGCACCGTGGCCTTGTCGCGCAGTCTGCGCCGGTCATCCGGCGGTGTGTCGCCGTCGAAGACGCCGCTGGCGAGTTCCTGGCAGCCAGCAACGGCCGAGCGAAACGACTGATGCTGGTCCTGGCACAATGCTTTCATTGGAAACAGCAGCAGAGCCGTGGGAAGTGCTGAGTGCTGAGTTCTGAGTGCTGAGTCGCAAGCGCATGTTGGGCGCACGTCCTTGGAGAACAGGTCTAGAATGGGCGCGAGATAACAGAGGCTTTTTCCGCTGGCGGTGCCGGTGGAAATCAGAACATCCTGACCGGATAGCGTCGCGCGAATCGCTTGCGCTTGGTGCGAATAGAGCCGCTCGATACCGATCATCTTCAGTTTTGATTGAACAGCTTCGGGAAGGCCGCCGAAGTCCGGCGCGTATTGCGCGGCCTGCGCAGGCGTTTCACGTACGTGAACGATCTGGTCGCGGTAATCCGGCGAGGCGCGCAGTTCTTTCAGGAATAAATCAACGTTCATGCCAACCTGCTCGCGTCCTTTTGCCCGCTAGTCCGCCCAGAGCATCTCTTCGCGTGGACCCGGTTCGACACTTGGCCGCTTCGCGGGTTCCGCCGAGATGCGCACGAGAAGATCCGCAAGCGTGATCAGGTCGAAGCGATTATGACGGATCACAGCCGAAAGCTGGCGCGCGTTGCCGGTCCGCACGAACGCGTGGTACACGTCCGGAATCTGGTGGCTGGGAATATCTTCGCCGCGCAAGCGGCCGCAAACGTGGCGTTCCAGCGTTTGCAGACGACAGTCGGGCAGCCGGCCTTTCCAGACGCGGCGCGCCGCATGAAGCAAATCGAGATGAAAGTGATCCAGGCAGCAGGGCACGCCATTGGCTGCGGCGCGCATTCGAACAAACGGCACGTCGAAGCTCTTGCCATTAAATGAAACGAGCACTTTGCGCTTGGCGGCCAACTCCATGAACAACGCCAGCACGCAGCGCTCTTCGGAGTAATCGCGGCACAGGTACTGCCGCAGCACCCACGCAGCGTTTTCCCAGCACAGTGTGCCGATCAAAAATAGCGGTGCGCTCGCCAGCCCGGCGGTCTCCAGATCGACAAACAGCAAATCCTCCGGCTGAATCGCCGCGTGGAAGTTGCGGCGAGCCATGTACTCCGAAAGCGCTGACGCCTGTGCGGTGAAATGATCCGCTCGGACGGCGGAAATGCGTTCCTCGCAGCATTGTTCGATCAGATAGGAGACCAATCCATCGGGCGTTCGAACTTCGCGGCCGGGGACGGCGTCTTCCAGTCGCACCGGCGGCCCAACGAGCGGCGGCAACGCCGGTTTGCGCTGGGCAAGGCTATAGGGCAAGTCGCGCGAAAACACCAGCGGTGGAAGTGTGGCAGGGACATTCGCCGCGCCGACAACTTCTGGCGGCGCGCCACCGGTCACCCCGGCGCGCAACGAGTCCAGCTTGCGACGAAGCTCAGCGCGCGCAACATCGTCCGAAGTATTGCGCGGCGGCGGCGGCAACTCCGGCAACGTGTTTTCCAGCCCATCCATGCCTCCGATGGTAGCACGGCACGGAGGCGACACAAACGGGTCATTGGCCATTGGTCAGTGGTCATTGAACGGGCCACTGACCCCGGACTCGTGAACTACTTCTTTTCGACAAACCAAATGTTCCGGTAGCGCACGGGGTTTCCGTGATTCTGCAAGTGCATCGGGCCCGGTTCGGGGCCTTCGCCCAGGGGCGCGGCGCGGGTGGAGCGCGGCACTTCGACGTCCTGCTGGACAACCACGCCGTTGAGCTTCACGGTCATGTGCGCGTTCTTCACTTTCTTGCCGTTTTCATATTGGGCAGCGGTAAAGTCCACATCGTATGTCTGCCAGGAGAGCGGCGGGAAGGCCATATTGAGCAATGGGTCGCTGATCTCGTAGATGCCGCCAAGTTCGTTGTTCTTGCCGGCCAGACCGAAGGAGTCGAGCACCTGCGTCTCGTAGCGGCTTTGCTGATAAACTCCACTGTTGCCGCGGCCCTGTCCGCGAGCGTACGGCATGTAGGGCAGCCGCATTTCGACATGCCACGTGCCGCTGCCGAACTTCTTGACGGAGTTGGCGCCTTCGCACAAAAGTTTGTCCTCCGTCATCTTCGCGCCCTTCTGCCACTCGTCCAGGCCGCTGCCGTCAAAGAGCACAAGCGCGCCGGGCGGCGGCTTCAGGCCCATGGTCGGGCTTTCGCGAATGACGCGTTTGAGCTGCCCGAGTTCCTTGCCGCCGGCATCGCTGACGGACATCGAGCCGTCTTTGATCGCGATTTTCATCTGCGGCAGCGTGAAGGTCGTTACGCCGTCGGCCGTCGCGCCGTCGATCTCATCTTTTTTGTTTTTGTCCCAGCCATCGCCGGGCAGGCCGCCGTTGTGCACGACCACGTGAAACTTGGCGTCACCCAGGGCGATGACCTGCACGCCGAGTTTTGTCTTGGCGCCGTCCTTGGGGATTTCCCCGGTGTACTCGCCCTGCACGGCGAAATCCGCGTCAACCTTTGCGGGATCGTTGCTGACGATCTGTCCTGCAACCACGTGAACGGAAACGAGCAGCAATGCGGCCAGCGTCCATCTAACCAGTGACATAGGTAATCCTCCTTAAGATGCGAGTACACCGGTTGAAGTAAAAATTAAAAACTCAAAATGCAAAATCAACGAAGCGCCGATTGGGCGCCGCCAATTTCCAATTTCTAATTTTGAACTTTGAATTAGCATTTTGATCACTCCTTATAGAAGCGAGGGCCTGAACATGCCAGCCACACGCGACGACTTCGTGCATCCGGCGGACAAAGCGGCGCTCGACAAGCTGAAGGCGGTCCCCCTGTTTCCCTCGTTTGTGCGCGCGTTCATGTCCGTCTTCAACGAGCGCGTCTGGCATGGCCTCAACATGGCCAACAAGATCCGGTTAAGCCCAAAGCAGCTCCCGCAGATCTACAAACATCTGCCGCCGATCTGCCGTACGCTGAACATCGAAGAACCCGAGTTCTATCTCGAGATGAATCCCTCGCCCAACGCCTACACCTATGGCGACAAGAAAGTATTTGTGACTGTCACATCGGGCTTGATCGAACATCTGACGGACGACGAAGTGCATGCGGTCGTGGCTCACGAATGCGGACACATCCTCTGCCAGCACGTGCTCTACCACACGATGGCGCGTTGGGTGATCATCTACGGGCCAGCGGTGTTCGGGCCTCTGGCGGCGGTGTCGATCGGTCTGCGCCTGGCGCTCCTGTATTGGATGCGCCGCAGCGAACTGTCGTCTGACCGAGCCGCCGCGGTGATCATGGGCGGGGCTCAACCTGTGGTGGAGACGATGGTGCGGCTTGCCGGCGGGCCGAAGTCGATCACGAAGAACATCAACCTGAAATTGTATGCGCAACAGGCCGAAGCTTACGACAAACTCATGGAAAGCGAGTGGGACCGGTTCGTCGTGGGCATGCTCGGCATCGCGCAAACGCATCCCTTTCATGCGGTCCGGACGCGCGAAATCATCCGCTGGTGCCGCACGCCGCAGTTCAAAGCAATCGTTACGCGGCTGAACGGAAAAGACAAGGTATAGGGTTCGGGGTTCAGGGTTCAGGGGTTGGAGCCGCCAAGAGACCACCGACGTTAAACGCCAAGACGCCAGGCGCGCCAAGGTTCTCTCCGATAGCGCGGGCCGGCCAAGAGAGCGGAACGAATGCATCTCCACTGGGGCGCTCATACTATTTTCCGCCGACGGCGTTAAGAGAACGCGCAACGCGGTGTACTGACTAAAATGCCACCGTGTTTTGCCTTCAACTGGATTCTTCTTCGGAGAACGGGCATGAAGACGTTGTGCGTTCTGGGTGCAGTCTGCGTCGTGCTGCTATCGGCTGCGCCAAGTGCTGCTGCTGAGGACTATGAGTTTCTCGGCTTGAGCGCCGGCGGCTCGATCTTCATGGGAAACTGCTCGCCGCACGACCCCAAGGTTCTGGCGGTCGCCACGGACATGAGCGGCGCGTTTATCACGTACGATGCTGGCGCGAAGTGGCACATGATCGACTTCCGCCAACTTTCAGGTTCGAATCAATGCGCCGCGCAATTTCATCCGACCAAGCCCGATGTGATCTATTGGGTCAAAGATAACGAAGTGCGCGTCAGCAACGACAAAGGGATCACGTGGGCTCCTGTCGGCGGCGACCAACCTTGGCGGAAGGATCACGATACCGTCGTGCGCCTGTGGCTGGATCCGGATTACCCCGAGCGCATTTTCGCGGGCACCGTGGCGAAAGATTCGGGCCAACTCTACCTTACAGAGGACGCCGGCAAAGCGTGGCGCGTTTGCCCGACCGTCGCCGGGCGCCTGTTTCACGTCGCTGTGGACCGCAAGAGTCCGGCGGCTCAGCGAGTGTACTTCGTTGGCGCCGAACAGGGATTTTTCCGCAGCGACGACGGCGCGAAAACGTTCACGAAAAAAATGCAGGGTCTGCCGTCGGCCACGCTGAGCGGTTTTGCGGGAGCTTCAAACGAAAAGCAGACGATCCTTTATGCTGCGGTGCCCTGCGAACTGAAGGACGGCAAACTGACCGGCGGCATGTATCGCTCCAAGGACAAAGGCGAGACCTGGGAGCGCTGCATGAATGCGAAAATCAACGTTGATACCAAGAAGCGCAGCGAGTGGGCCGCGGGCGATCTGCCGCAGTACAGTTGGCTGGCGGCCTGCGACAAAATGCCTGAGCGCGCGTACGTGTTCTGCAGTGGAACGTCTTATCATCCGCCGTGCCACGCCACGTTCTACCGCACCGACGATGCTGGCGAGAGGTGGCAGGAAATTTTCTTCTCCGATCCGCGCTTCAAGGACAAAGGCGCTGAATTCAACGTCGAGACCGACTGGGAAACGGAATGCTGGGGCCAGCGCCAGCAGGGCGCGACGCGCGGCTGCGAAGTCAATTCGTCCAATCCCGATATGGTCGTCGTCAATCAGGGGCGCTTCATTCACTACACGATGGATGCAGGTAAAACGTGGAAGTCGCCGTACGCGGGAATCAGCCGCGTCGATGCCGAAGGCCACAAGCACTACGCCAACAGCGGCGAGGTCGTCACGAGCACGTGGAACTATTACATCGACCCGTTCGAAAAGAACCGGCACTACATCTGTTACACGGATATCGGATTTGCGCGCAGCCTCGACGGCGGCAAGACATGGCTGCCCGAAATGTTCCATCTTCCCAAGAACTGGAGCAATACGACCTACGCGCTGGCGTTCGATCCAGAAGTGAAAGGCCTGGTCTGGGGCGCGTTCTCGGCCTCGCACGATATTCCGAACTACAACGCGGTCTGGGGCGGACATAAGGCCACGCGACCCGGCGGAGTGGCCGTCTCCGCCGATCATTGCGCGACCTGGACGAAGCTGAAACTGCCGGTCGAACTTCCCTGCATGTCCGTGGCTCTCGACCCCAAGAGTCCCAAAGGCAAGCGCACCCTATACGCATCTCTTTTCGGCGGCGGCGTGTTCCGTTCCGATGACGGCGGCCAGAGTTGGGTCGCGAAGAACACCGGATTGGATCCTGACAAGCGCTGTCTGAAGCTGATTCTGCATCAGGACGGAACGCTTTTCGTCGCGGCAACCGGACAGAAGAAGAACAATCCGCAAGGCAGCGGCATCTTTCGATCCACCGATAAAGGCGAGAACTGGACGAAGATCACCGCCGGTCAGCCTTGGGACTGGATTCGCGATTTCACGGTCAAAGCAGACGACAGCAACACCGTTCTTGTGCCGACATCGCGCGTGGAACCCGGCCTGCATCGCACAACGGACGGCGGCAAGACCTGGAAGACGATCTACAAGAATCCGAAGGAGAATTACTTCTTCGGCGCGTATTACCATCCAACGAACAAGGGCTGGATTTATCTGACGATTGTCGAAGGCGCCGTGGATTGCAGCATGTACTTGAGCAAGGACGACGGCGCGACGTGGCTGCCGTTCAACAAACTTCCATTCTCAAGCATTCAGCGGCCGACATTCGACCCCGACGACCCCAGGCACGTGTACCTGTCCACCTTCGGCGCGTCGATCATCAAGGGGCCCGTGGAACCTTAACGGCAGGGTTCGGGGGTCAGGGTTCGGGGTTCAGACAGAGCATAAAAAGCCTTCACTGAACCCCGAACCCTGAACCCTGAACCCTGAACCCTGAACCCTGAACCCTGAACCCTTTTTTCTGTGGCTAAAGAAGGAGATACGAAATGCCAGCGAAGCTCCGTTTCCGCACGCGCAACTACAAACATGAACTGGAACTGAAGCCTGGGAAGCCGCGCTGGGTCGGCAACTACACCGACGCGATCTGGGAAGGGCTGTGCAAGCAGATCGCCGATCATCAGTTTAACGGGCTGGTGTTTTACGCTGGGTATCATTTCTTCGAATACGTGCTCGACTATTCCGGCTATCCGGATGCCGCGAGCCAGAACGCCAAGACGCGTGATGCGGTGCGCGCGTCGTTGAGGCGCGGGATGGCCATCGCGCACAAGCACGGGCTGAAGACTTTCTTTCAACACTACGTCGGGCATTTCACGCCACAGTTGGCGCAGAAATACAACATTCCCACGACCGGCCGTTTCAGCAACATTGAACACCCGGAGGTCGAGCGCTACTGCCGCTGGTGTTATCGCGAAGTCTTCCGGCAGTTGCCAGATCTCGACGGGCTCTATTTTAATTTTGAGAGCTACAAGAACGCTGACGAGCACGTGATGCGCACGGCATTTCCGGAATTCAACCGCATGGCGCACAAGCCGATCATGGTGTTGCGGCTATGGGACTACACCAGCTTTGATGGACTGCGCCGGATGATGGATGCGTACAAAGGCCGCATCATCGTCAGCCACAAGATAATGGACACGAACGACGCGTACTATCTGCCGGTCGCCGATAGCCGCGCGGTCGAATGGAAGAAAGCGCTCGGCAAGCGACTCGAGTTCATGTACTGCGTCGGTCCATGCCACAACTGCGGCACGAATCTCTGCGATCAACTCTGGTCCGACTACGAATTCGTGCAGAAACTGCTGGCGGACGCGCAGGCCAAAGGCGCCGACTCCATCTCATTTCACACCTATCGAGAACTGTTCGCCGCTGACCTGCCCGATCCGGTGGTGTCGGCGTCCCTGCCGGCCGGCACGGAGGCCGGCGCTACCCCGGGCGTCTTCTCAGAATACGAAAAGAGCATGAGCCGATTCAACTTCCTGCATGTCCAGGCGGCAGTCGATTACTTCAACCACGTGAAGCGTTCACCCGCCGAGCAGGCTGCGTTGCTCGCACAGCGATGCGGCGTATCACCCAAAGCGGGGCCAGCGTTGCACGCGACGATTCTGGCGGCAAGCCAGCCGGTGCTACTGACGTTCCAACAGTTCTGGCTGACGTCGGCGTACGATGGCTTCCTGAACCGCGGGCGGTACTCGCTGATTCAGGATCCCTTCTATTACTATCCGGCCAGCGAACTGAACCATCAGGCCAGCCGGCCGATGTGGAAGGATTACGTCGCCTCGTGGATCGCAAAGAAAATCGACACGCGCGTCGCGCCGGATGGGCAGTACCAATTCATCCTTGATTATGTCAACCCAGCCAGGCGGAAAGCGCCGTCGAACCCGCTCGTGATCGCCAAGAAGTTGCGGCAAAGCGCCAGGACCGCTGAGGCATCGCTGCGCGCATACACGCGGCTGGCGGGCAAAGCAGCCGGTGGGAAACTGGCGCCGTACGTGAAGCAAAATCTGCTGCTGGCAGAGTACGTCGCGAGCGAAATCGAGGTCGGCGTGGCGTTGTATTCGATGTACTTCGCCAAGACACGCGCAGGGATGCTGGCGGCGGCAAAGGCGGGCCTGGCGCGCCTCGAATACATCGCACCGCTCATCAGTGATCGCAGCAGCGCCCCAGTGAAAACGCTTCTGCGCATGACGATGCTGAATCTGGACCCGAACGTGGAGATCAAGCTCTGCCGCGAACTGGTGCGGCAACTGAAGCAAAAATCGATTCCAATGAACGCGCTGGTCAAGTACGTCGCTTCACGCCGCGAATACAACGAAATCCGGCGCGTGATCCGGCCATTCCGCCGGCACGATCATAAGTCGCTCGGCCACGCGCGCGCATGCCTGAAACGCGCACTGGCGCACGCGGAGTCCGCCCTCCAGGACTTGCAGGCGCCGGGCCTGATCAAGTTCTCTGAAAATGTCGCACGCTGGCGCGACTATCTGCTCTACGAACAGCGCGGATTGTCGTCTCCCCGAATCAGCCTTCCGCCGCCACAAGACTTCAGACTCTCAGACTCCAGACTCCAGACTCAGGTTCTCCGTCACGACGATTGTTTCCGCGCAGGTGAAGACTTCCTGGAGGACTTCCTCGGCTTCTTCCGGTCGATCGATTATCGGCGCGAGGAGAAGCTGTTCCTGCGTCTTGCTCGCACGAAGGACGCTCTAGCCGTGACGCTGCTGGAACAATGCGCCGATGCCGAGGCGCGCCGAGCGCTCTGGGCCAAGTGGAAAGGATCCGGCAGCGACTCGTTCGTCATGCGCGTTGCGGTTGCAGATCCGGAATCCAAACCCCAAAAGCCAAAATCGAAAATGTTTATCGTCTGGCCGGAAGGAAGCGCCGTCTCGATGAACGCGCAGGCAAATCTGCCGGTGCGCACGGCGTTCAAGGCGGACGAGCAGCATTGGGAAACGACAGTCTGGCTGCCGTTCAAACTGCTGGGCCGCAAGCCGCCGCGCAAGGGCGAGGCGTGGAGTCTGAACGTGAGCGCCAGTCCATACGTGAACGGCAATCGCGCCTACACATGGGCGCCGCAGTACGACTGCGACAATCCGAAGCTGTACGGCAAGGTTAAGTTCTAAACTGCAGGGTTCGGGGTTCAGGGTTCAGGGTTCGGGGTTCAGGGTTTGGTGTTGGCGACAGATCGCGAGCCGTCGGGGTACTCGCGCTGAATGCCGAGGTTCTGTACGAACGGCCTCGAATTCCGTTTTCGAGGGCGAAGGATTTTCCGGCCTTTGTTGCGGCAGGTCGTGCGGGTGAGCGTGGAGCCGGTGAAGATCGCGGGCGGCTTGTCGGGGCTGGCGTAACGAAGAAGCTTATGCAAAAATAATCCAAAATCTGTGCAACATTATGGGATTTGAAACGTCACTATATATGAGGGGCGAAGGGATACTCCGCCTTGGCGGAAGTGGTATTTGACAATTGGCGGCTTAGGGGTGTGCACAGGTGCAGTTTTGGACAAGTAACGGCAACAGACTTCAACACAGAGGCGCAGAGGCCGCAGAGGTCACAGAGTTTCTTTTTTGCTAAAGCGCGGGAGACTCGCTAAGACGAGGGACAGTTTAGCAAAATGTCGCACATGGTGCAGGTTTGGACAGAAACGGCAGGGTTCAGGGCGGCAGCGAGCGGTGAGCGATTGCGCACAGGTGCAGGTTTGGACGGAATTGTAGCGCGAAGGGTGATGGCTTAAGGCATCGGTCTGCAAACGGACAAGGTGCGGACCGAGGGCATCGCCACACGTGCAATTTTTTACGGGCATGCGAGGATGCCTGCGGTACGGGAGCACAGGTGCAGTGTTGGACAGAATTCACAGCGAAGCTGAAGGCGGAAGGCATCGGTCTGCAAACGGAGAAGGCCAGACCGATGGCACCACCACACGTGCAATTTTTTACAGGGGTGGGCGGGCTGAGGAGGTAGGCCGAAGCGGACTCACGCCAGCAACGGCACACACCACCACATGTGCATTATTTTACAGGACGGAGAAGCGGGCGGGACGCCGGCGGGACGCCCGCACTACGAAAAAAGGCGGGCATGCGAGGACGCCTGCGGTACGGAGCACAGGTGCAGTGTTGGACAGAAGTAGAGCAGGAGTGCGCGGCGGGGTTAGCGGCTGACAGCACGGGCAGCCAACAACCAACGAAGGCTGCCCGTGCCACACTGTTAGAATTCCGGCGGTTTCGGCGGCTTCACGGGAGTCTGGTTCGTTGCGGGGCCGCGGCGGTTTCGGCCGGCGCCCGGCGGCGGAGGGGTATAGCCTTCGGTCAGGACTTTGCCGAGAAGCGAGCGCTGGATCTGAGCGACGGCTCCGTCTTGCAGAACGATCGTGATCGGGCCGGGCACTTTTTCGGAACTGTGCGCGACAACTTTGTTCGCGGCGTCTTGTTTTCCGCGATAGACCACGTTGTCGAGCACGTCCGGGCCAACGTCCTGCAGGTACTTCGGCTGAAGGTCTTTGATTGCCGCCGGCAAATTGCCGTTGTTCTCGGCAGCGTACGCTTTCAGGTCGCGCGCGATCTGCTCGCCAATTTGCTTTGCCCGCTGTGCTTCAGGGCCGCCGCCCATCCCCTGCTGGCCTCTGTTCATTCGCCACTGACGAACCGCGGCCGTGCCACCGATGGCCAGCACGGAGAGCGCGCCGGTCGGCGAGTAGCCTTCGGCGATGATGCCGTCCGGATCGCTGCTGAAACCGAAAACAGTGCCGCCCAGATTTTTCAGCAGTACGTCGGAAGTTGGCAGAGCGGCGATGTCCACCTGCGCGTTTCGCTCCCGCAACTGCGCCACTGGAACGAGTATGTCATACGCCGCGACGGCCAAGGCGCCCGTATCGATGTAGAGCATCGCCTGCGGCTGGCTGCTCAAGCACGCGCGCGCAGCCTTGAAGTCCGGGTCGTCCGCCAGAGTGGCGGCGGTGGACTTGGCCGGGTCCATGCTCGCAGTGCCGCCGCGCCGCGCCAGTTCTTCACGCAGCGCCAGCGGATAAAGCGAAAACACGATGTCCTTCTTGTCGATCGCGTAGCAGATCTGTCCGGGGTCGCGCCCTTCGGCAAAGCGTTCCCGCGCCGTCACGATTTCCGTTTCGCCAATCGGCGATTCAGCGAAGTCAAAATTGTTATCCTTCATCGTGTTCCGCACGGCGGCAAGCACGTTCTTCAGCGCGGCAACGTCTTTGATCCCCATCGTCAGCAATGGCTGCGGAAATGCGAGCGGCAGCTTGGGGTGGTGGGCGATCATTGCGAGCGAAAACGTGGCCTGCCCGGTGAGTGCGCTGAGCAGCTCCTTCTTGACGTCGATCTTCAACTGCTGGCCCAGCGCCACGAGCGCCGCATCGGCCTGCTGGCGGGCATTCGGATCCTGAATCGCAGCGATTTCGAGCAACCGGTCCAGCACCGTTTCGGGCGAAACGCGGACCGCTGCGGCGACGAGCGAATTCCTCGGCGCTACAAAGAGAGCTTCGGGCGGCACGCCAGCGCCTTCGGCCAGAGTGAGCAGCCCTCTGCGCGTCGCTGCAGGCGCATCAATATAGAAGGTCTCGCGAATGCCTTTGTCCTTGATCGCGTTGCCGTAGGCCAGCGCGCGGATGCCATCCAGGCCGGCAGCTTGCCATTCGCGCTTCTGCTGATCGGTTTTCGGCAACGCCTCAAAGACCGGATTCTTAACGAGCGCCGCGACGTTCAGGTAGGCCAGAAGGGTCATGTCGGGCCCCATTTTTTGCAGCACTTTCTGGTAGGCGGGATCCTGCGCCAGCACTTCCGGCTGCTGCCCGTCTACCGGCTTCGGCGCCGCGTCCTTGAACTTCTCGCGCATCGCCAGCAGTCGCTCCAGCCGGCCCTCGCCAAACGTGAGAAGGAGATTCCCGTCACACTGCGCGTAGTTGACCGTCAGCGGACCCATCGGCAGGCCTTGCAGAACGACTTTGTTGACAACCATGTTGCCGACGGGGACCTGCACGGTGCCAAGCTGGCCGGCCGCCGCGGCTTTCAACTGATCAAGGCGCTTGTTGAGCTCGTCCATCATCGGGCCGATCTGATCGCGCGCCTGGATGCTGAGCAGCAGGTCGGGGATGTTGCGGCCGGCGTCCGCCTTCTTTTCCACGCCGAGCAGAGCGAGCGTGATTTCTCCCTGGCTGAAGTAATTGAGGATCGGCTTGAGCTTGAACCCTCCTTGGGTTTCGGCGAAGAAGATCGCCATCTGAGCGGCGCTCAGCGGCCCCTGAAACGCGCGCTGGACGTCGGGGTTGTTGTAGATGTTCCAAAGCCCCGTCTGCTGGAACTGCTCCAGCGACTGCTTGGAATTAACGACCGTCACCACCGCCAGCGTGTCGGCCGGCAGCAGCGGCGTCACCGACCAGCCCTGCGCCGGTTTGGGGGCATCTTCGGCCCGAAGCAAGTCGCTCATAGGCAGCCCGGCAAGGAGCAACGCCGCGAAAACGACGCGAATATGCGAAACGAAAGAAGGACGGGTCTTCATGTGCTTCTCCTGCGTAGTGAGCGGAATGTGGGAATCGACAACCAATGGAGACAAAGCTGCGGTCTTTTGCTTCACAAAAATGCCGGCAAATACCACACGCACGGCCCGTGTCGGTTCACGCCACACCCACACGGCAGTCCGCGTGCCAGAACTGCAAGACCGACCATTAAAGCCTGTTCGGCGGCCCGTGTAAAGGCTTTCCGAGTGAACCGTTTGCCGCGGATAACACACGTAAGGTAGAATAAGAGGGGCGTGTTCACCATCGGGAGGCGGCCGCTATGACGATCACCCTTGAGAGCGTTGACGATCAGACACCGAAGGGCCTCACCACGGGCTTCCGGCTGCGCCTCAACTGTTCTACCGCCGAAGGGAAGAAGTTCGTGCTTGGGGTCGTGGTGTTAGTGAGCAAGTCCGTGCTGGAAAAGATGATCCCTCTGCCCAACCTCGTGATCGCCGCTCTTGAAAGATGGGGCTTTGAGGAAGGCAGCGCCGCCGAAATCTTCGTCGATTCCCGCCGCTTGAACCTCGACGGTCTCTCCAGCGTGCCCAGCGCATTTCCGAAGACCGTAACGCTGGGCGGGGTGGAGATGCTCAATCAGAAAGCGTTGGCGAAGCTGGGTGGGTAGCGGGTATCGGGTATGGGGCATGGGGTATGGGGTATAGAGGCGGAATCTCCTCTGATCTTCCCAATACCCTATACCCTATGCCCCATACCCCCAGGGCTTTTCAAAAGTCGGTGGCGCGGGCGTCCCTGCCCGCGGACAGAGCGCCTTCCCAGCGGGCAGGGACGCCCGCCCCACTGAACTTCTCCGTCGGAAAGCGACTTTTGAAAAGCCCTGCCCACACCCCGCCGTTAGTGCTTTGTCTCAAGCAGAGCCACTGCGAAGCATTCGACGGCTTCGCCTTTTCCGACCGCGTCCATGCCCTCAGCAGTCTTGGCTTTGATGTTCACGCAATGCCGGGGAATCTTCAGCGTGTCGGCAATTTTCGTGGACATTTCCTGCTTCAGGCGGCCGAGTTTTGGCGCTTCGAGATGAATGGACGCGTCAATGTTCACGGGGCTGTAGCCCGCGCCGCTGAGAATTCCCACGACGTTGCCCAGCAGCACGATGGAATCCGCGTCCTTCCACTTCGGATCGGTGTCCGGAAAGTGGTGGCCAATGTCGCCCAGTCCGGCGGCGCCGAGGAGCGCGTCGATCACGGCGTGCGTGAGCGTGTCGGCGTCCGAGTGCCCCATCGCGCCCTTTCCGCCGGGCACTTCAATGCCCCCCAGGATTAGCTTGCGGCCGAAAACCATGCGGTGCATATCCGTGCCGATACCCACGCGAATCATGGTGCTTCCTCCAAGTGACCTAGTTGCCCATCGGTATAGCCGGACCGATCCAAAACGCAACTTGGTACTTGGTGATTGGTGACTCGTGTTTTAGCGTTCAGGATTGCGCTTGCCAATGTGCGCACATCCTTATAGGATTTTGAAAATTATTCAACTATGAGGACACCAACATGCGAAATATCGTTGTGGGCGTCATCTTCATCCTGGGTGGGCTCAGCGGACAGCTGGCGCTTCGCGGCACGGATAGCTCCATTGGTCTTGCGGTTGTTGGCTTTGTGCTGGTGGGGTGGGGGATCTATCAGGTCACCCAAAGCGATGAGCGGCGGTCGCCGAGCAAACGCACGGGCGTTCGTCCCAAGAATCCTTTCCGAAAGCCTGCGCCGCCCAAGCAGGACGCTGAATCCAGGCGGTAGGTGAACGACCGCTTGTTCAAAGCCGTTTCTTGATCGCCTGCTGAATCGTCGGGCCCAAGTCCGGGTCGGAACTGTAGCGCTCGAGAAACTCGATGGGGACGCGTTCCAGGATTGCTTCCACCCGCGCCCGCTGCTGTTCATGCTCTATTTCCGCCATACGGCGCTCGGTAATGTCGCGCGCGATGCCGACGGTGCCGAGCACATTTCCCTGCTCGTTCATAATGGGACTTTTTGTGGTGACGATCCAGCGCGGCGGCCGGCCTTTGAATTCGTGTTTCTCTTCCACCGTCAACTGCGTCTTTTCGCGGATCACGCGCGCGTCATCCGCCTGGAACTTGGCGGCCACGTCGGGCGGTGAAATGTCATAGTCGGTCTTGCCGCGGATGTCCTCGAGGCGCTTGTTGATCGCATGCAGGAAGGCCGCGTTCACTGTCACGTATTGCGAACGCGCATCCTTGAACCAGACCAAGTCCGGTATGTTGTTGATCAGCGCGTCCAGTTCCGCCTCGCGCGACTTCAGAGCGTTCAGTGCGCGCCGCTGAACGGTCACGTCGCGGTCGATTCCCAGCACGTAAATCTGACCGCTGACATTCACCGGCATGCTGCGCCATTCAAAACAGTTGTCTCTCCCGTCCGGCCGCAGCCAACTGGCGACGCCGCTGGCAGCGTGCAGGTTCCGAAGCTTGCGCATGACTTCATGGTCTTCGGCGGTCGTGAGCAACGAGCGGGCGCAGGGGAGCAGATCGTCCTTTTCCATGAGCTGCTCTTCAGTGTAGCCCGACATCTCCACAAAACGCTGATTGCACGCCAACAACCGCATCTTGCCGGTCTCGGTGTCGAACAGCCGCACGTTGATGCCGTCCGGCGCGTTCTCAACGACCAACCGCGAAATCCAGGCACTGCGCATCAGGTTGTCGGGAGAGCGTGTATCGATTTGCAGCGGCCGAATGCGCAGCAGCAGGTACGGCTTTCCTCCCGCGTTGTAAGTGATTGCGCCCAGATGGCAGGGCACTTCGTCGCCGCTGCGGTTGGTCAGGAAGCAGTCGCGCGGCTTGGCGGCAATCTCGGCGGCAAAACGGTCGAAGCTCTCACGGTCGGCTGCAAGTGAGCGCAGGGCCAGAACAGTGTAGAAGCGGCGCTCCACCCATTCTCCGCGCCCGGCGCCGACTTGGCGCTCCAGCGGAGCACTGGCGCTGACGATCGTCGCGGTATCCGTCTGCACCAACAGTATGCAGTCGGAGGTGGTCTCGCAGATCGCGTTGAAATGCGCCCATTCGTTTTCGAACTGCCCGCCGCTCATGCTGCACTCGTTCTCCCTCGCATGAGATAATACACCCATCACGGAAAACACAAGGGGCGGGGCGGATTGCCCGTGTAGGGGCGCGCCGGATTCACGGGCAATCTACGCCGCAAAAAGACGTTGCGCAGCCTGCCCGTTCCACGCAGGCATCAACGCCCCAACGCCTTCCGCGCGATGACCAGGCGCTGAATTTCGCTGGTGCCCTCATACAACGTCAGGACGCGCGCGTCGCGATAGAGGCGTTCAACGCGATATTGCCGGCTGTAGCCATAGCCGCCGAAGACCTGCACGGCCCGATATGCGCAGCGATTTGCCGCTTCGCTGGCGTAAAGTTTGGCGATAGCGGCTTTGTCGGTGAAGGGTTCGCCGGATTGTTTTCGAAATGCTGTCAGCAGCGTCAGCCCACGCGCGGCCTCAAAGTCAACGGTCGTGTCGGCGACCATCCACTGGATTGCCTGGAAGTCGGCGATCGGCTTGCCGAAGGCCGTGCGTTCTTTTGCGTAGCGCGTCATCTCCTCCAGGCACGCGGCGATGATCCCGGTGCTCAAGCTGGCGATGCCGATGCGCCCGGAGTCCAGCGCGCTAAGCGCAATCTTCAGGCCCGCGCCATCGGGGCCCAGCATGTTCTCGGCAGGAACCGTGCAGTCGTCGAAACTCACCGGCGAGGTGTGGCTGGCGCGCTGGCCCATTTTCGGCTCAGGCTTGCCGATCTTCAAGCCGCGCGTGCCGGCTTCCACCAGAAACGTGCTGATGCCTCTTGTGCGCTTCGCCGGATCGGTGACGGCCATCACCAGAAAAATCCCCGCATGCGACGCGTTGCTGATCCACGTCTTCTCGCCGTTAAGCACATAGCGATCGCCTTTGCGTTCCGCGCGCGTCGCAATGGCCTGCACGTCGGACCCGGCGTGCGGTTCAGTTAACGCGAATGCCCCCAACCCTTCCAGCGAATTGAAGCGCGGCAGGTACTTCTGCTTTTGCTCGTCGGTGCCCCACTGGGTAATCGTTTCCGCGACCAGATTGTTGACGGACAAAATCACGGCTGTTGATGCGTCCGCGCGCGCGATCTCCATGATCGCCAGCGCGTAGCTGATCGCATCCAACCCCGCTCCGCCGCTCGATTCGGGGATCATCATGCCCAGCAGGCCCAGTTCTCCGAGTTCGCGCACGGCCGCTTCGGGGAACTCTTCCTTCTCATCGAGGAGCGCCGCGTTGGGCAGCAGTTTCTTCTCGGCAAATTCGCGAGCTGTTTCGCGCGCGGACTCCTGCATATCGCTTAGCTTTAAGTCCATGATAGTTGATCCTGCTGATGCACTGCGGACATCTATGACATACTCGGGACACGGCGGATTTCCGGTCGCTATCCCTTTTCCAGATACCCTGAACTGCGTGGTTTATTCGGCGTGACCAGCGGCTGAGATTACTCGGAAGTCAGCCACCCAGCACTGCGAGAGCTTTGGCCTGGTCTTCGAAAACGCGGAGCGCGTCTTTGCTCTTCATCGTCTGAATCTTTTGCATCATGCTGTGGGTGAGGCTGCAGAGCACGAAATCCGCGCCCGAGCGGCGGAATTGGTCTCGAATGCCGGCCAACTCCTTAAACGAAATGGCCGAGAGTGTTGAAACTTTGCTCAAGTCCACCAGCACGGCTTTGGGATGACAATCCAGCACAGTCATCAATTCGTCTTTGAGGTAACGTGTGTCATCTGCGCGGTCGGGTTGAGCGACTGTTGCGACCAGGACATTTCCCGAAGGCTGCAGCTTCAGGAGTCCGCCGGGCGTCTGCTTCGGCGTTTCCGGCAGGCCGACCGCTTTGAGTTCCTGCGTCTCGGAACCATCCGGACGCGGGTGGCTGGGACTGTAGACGACTGTTTCCGTCACGGAAGACAGCATCAGCGCACGCATATCGTTGACGCGCTTGCGCACGGCCTTCGGGTCACTGATTTCCAGGCAGGATTCCTGTATCTTCCGCAAATCGGTATAGGTGCCGACGATAAGACACTCGCGCTGGCGCTCCGGCGTGATCATCCACAGCGTCCAACCCGACGTGAACGGCTCGCACTGACCAAGCACGACCTCGCCGCGAACATCGAACTCGGGCTCCTTAGTGATGACTAACAGTCGTCGCCGCATCAATCGTCCGCCCCGACCCGGCACCGAATGGCAACACCACACCACCCCGTACGGGATTAAGCACGATGCCAAACGTAGCTGTTTGCGCCACGTCTTTCAAGGGGAATCCACGAACCTGTAGCGCAATCCGTCTGCGATTGTGTCGGAGGGTACACAATCCACGAGGACAGTGGTTGGACTTACGTTCCCACAGCCTGAGCGGATTGAGCTTCGGCGGACGTGTCGCCGTTTTCCTCGCCCGTACCTTGGCCGGCGCCAAGCACGACGGAAATCCGCTGCGAGATGTCCGAGCGCGTCTTGTCCAGGAGGGTGTGCAGGCGTTTAGCTGCTTCGTCGAGCTTGGCCACGTGCTGCGTAACTTCTTCGCGTGTGCTGGTGACTTCACGCTCAAGAGACCCGGCTTCGGCCAGCAGCGCCTGCATGCTCCGCTCGTGCTCGGCGTTCAACGGTTCCAGCGCGCCGATGGCGGTTTCCTGCAAACGCTTGAGCTCATCTGAAATGGCAAAGCGCTCAGTGCGTTCCATCTCCACGCGGCCCAGCGCGGCATCCCGGGCGTGAACGGCTGCTTCTTCGGCCTCTTTTGTTTCCGCGAGTTTCTGCGTTAGTTCGGCAGCCCGTTTCTCGAGTTCGCGGCGGCCCGCTTGAAGTTGCTCAATTTCCTTGAATGCAGCGGACTGCGTCTGGCGCACGGCGGCAAAGCGCGAGAGGAATTCACCGAGCGTGTTTTCGAGTTTCTTGCGGGCCTCGACCGCAGCGTCCCGTTCCTGCGCCGCCAGCGCGCGATTCTGCTCGGCCAAAGCCAGCCGCGTTTCCATCTCCGCAAACTTCGCATCGGCGTCGTCGTGTTCGAGCGGCACTTGCGCCGGCGAGTCTTTGCAGGGCGCGAATTTGCCTGTGGACAGGAGGTCGAAGGCGGCGTCGAGCTCGCGATCAACCTGCTCTTCGGTCTCTGGCTTGGGGTCCGTGGCCATGCTCATGTCCTCGCTCGAACAGCGTGACAATTTCCGTCATCACCCGCCAATTTCAGCACTCGAAAACGCCAAATTACGTCAGTCAAGCCCCTATGATCACTGGCCTGCAACTCTTGTTCAACCTCACTCTTATGCACAATGTATACCAGCCGCGCTAAAGCCTATAACTTGCACCGACAGGTGCAAGTGAGAAGTAGCCGATTATGCTGTGTCGGCCATGGCGTTTGAATTCTCACCTCAGCAGCGTCACTCAAAACTAAGAACTGAGAACCCAGAACCGAAACTCCAGCTACTTGGATACACTTTCAGAACTAGCGGGTGGCGTGAGGCCGTCTGCTTTCTTCGCCTCTTCCTCCACTATCTCCTCGAGCTCCTCGGCAGCGTCTATGCCACCGGACTCGTCGTCTTCTTCGTTGTCTTTCACCGCCGGCTTGTCCTGAAGTACTGCTTGAGGCTTCGCGCTTTCCTCAGCCTTCGCCGCAGGCTTTTCCTTCGACACGCTTTCTTTGCGCGAAGAAGGCTTCTTGGATGTGGGAACGGTGGCCTGCGCGGAATCGCAAGCGGCTGCTGCCGCCTTGCGTTTGCAGTGTAGGCGATAGAGATAGCAGACCCAGCCGCCGAATCCGAGCAGCTCACCTAAAAGCATCCCAATCAATTCCATCCAGGGCGAGCCAATCTGAATCTGGTCACCCCACGGCGTCTCGTGAACGCCCTTATGATGCTGTACCTCCGGGAACGTCAAAAGCAGAATCACAAGGACGACCGCTGGGCCGGCGACCATGAAGCCGACCATCGGAAGAATGCCGCCAGGAGTATCTTTAGGCCGTTGAGCCGCCTTCTTGCCGTTCTCGCCATCTTTCTGGCCTGAACTGCGCGCGGAGCGGCCGGCTGTGCGGCGCGGCGGTCCCTTTGCCGGTTGCTTCTCCTCCGGGTCATCAAAGTGAAAGACTTCGGCGCTGCCCTGCAGAACTTCGAACTTGGCGGCTTCCTTCTTGTCTTCTTCGCTCATGAGCTCGACCACGTTGCCGCCCAGGTAGCGGTACTCTTTATTGCACCAGGGACAGACAATCCGGTCGCCAGTCCGATGACTGGTCACGTCGAACACCACTTGCCCGCAACTGCATGGAATCGAATGGTCGGGAGATGACATGTCAGCACTCCCGATGCCCATGCACTGCCGCTGCGTCGCTCAAAGTGAATCTGAAATGCATCCGTAACATCCGCTTCTTCTCAATCCGCATCACTCGTCACCCGTCACCCGTCACTCGTCACTTGGTCTTGCCAGATGATGTTCTGTCCGAAGCTGATACGCCAGGGCAATCTTCAGCAGACCCGCTTCGTCGAACTCCCGGCCCATTAACTGCACTCCGACCGGCAACCCCGCGCCGGTGCGGCCACACGGCAGCGAGATGCCCGGAATCGCTGCGAGATTCGCTGGCGTGGTGAAAATGTCGTTGAGGTACATCGCCAGCGGATCGTCGGTCTTCTCGCCAATTTTGAACGCCGGTGTCGGCGTCGTCGGGCAGATGAGCGCGTCCACTTTCTTGAATGCCTCGATGAAATCCCCGCGCAGCAGCGAGCGCACTTTCTGCGCCTTTAAGTAGTAGGCGTCATAGTAGCCGCTCGACAGCGCGTAGGTTCCCAGCATGATGCGCCGTTTCACTTCGGCTCCGAAACCTTCCGCTCGCGACCGCGAGTACATATCGACGAGGCCGGTTTTCTCCTTCGTGCGATAGCCATAATGCACGCCGTCGAAGCGGGCGAGGTTGGAGGATGCTTCCGCCGTCGCGATGAGGTAGTAGACCGGCACAGCGTACTCCGTGTGTGGCAGCGAAATGTCCACAATCTCCGCGCCCAGTGAGCGGTACACATCAATCGCTGCGCGTACAAGCTTCTCGACTTCAGCATCCGCGCCGCCGACGAAGTACTCCTTGGGAATTCCCAGCCGCACCCCCTTTAGACTGGCCGGCGCGTTCAGGTCCAATAGTTCCGCGGGCGTGGGCTTATCGGCGCTGGTGGCGTCGGCAATGTCTTTGCCGCTGATGACACCTAGCAGTAGCGCCGCATCCGAGACGTTTCGCGCAAACGGGCCGATCTGGTCGAGTGAACTGGCGAACGCAACGAGCCCATAGCGCGAAACGCGGCCATAGGTCGGCTTGAGCCCCGTTACGCCGCAGAACGCCGCCGGTTGGCGGATCGATCCGCCCGTATCCGACCCCAGAGCCATTGGCACGATGCTGGCCGCAACCGCCGCCGCTGACCCTCCGGAGGAGCCGCCCGGGACGCGCTCCAGATCCCATGGGTTGCGGGTGACGGCGAACGCTGAATTCTCCGTCGAACTGCCCATGGCGAACTCGTCGAGGTTCGTCTTACCGATGGGAATGCCGCCCTCATCCAGAATGCGCTGTACCGCCGTGGCCGTGTAGGGTGGAACGTAGTTCTCCAGAATCTTCGATGAACACGTCGTACGCACGCCATTCAGGCACATGTTGTCTTTGATCGCCACCGGCACACCGGCCAGCTTGCCGAACTTGCCGTTGGCTGCGTCCCGGTCCACGCGCTGAGCGGCGTCTATCGCCAATGGTTCGAGCAGACAGTTGAATGCCTTTAGTTTCGGATCGAGCGCCCGCGCGCGTTCCAGCGCTGCCTTGGCGATCTCAAGCGCTGAAAAACGCCGCTCGCGAATACCCGCCACGATCTCGCGGGCGCTCAGTTTCGGATAGTCAATGCCTGGCACAGTCGTCCTCCCGTTGATCCGAACATCGTAAAGCGCTGTTCAGCGGCGGCAAGAGCGTGCGGAGGCCGCACATCGTATTTTTCTGAAAGATTTCGCCAGCGCGTTCGTTAGCCCCTCAGGGAGCATTCTGTCGCCGCACAGACCGGGAGGGTTTTCCCATGCGTTACGCGATTGCCGTCGTAGTGCTCTTGGCCCTTGCCGTAGGAGTAACGGGGCTTGTCCGTCACGCGCAGTGGCTCAAGACGAAAGGGGAAATCGAAAAGCAGGAGGCCATCAAGGAAGCCAACCTTCAGCGAGGACAGGACGTTTGGCGCAACGCCGAAAAGGCCGGGCTGCTGTATGTTCTGGGTCGCGAAACGCCGGCCCTATTGGAAGACGACGCGAAACTCCGCGCGCGGCTGTTCGAGCCGTTCGTGAAAGACGAGCGCGTGTACAATGTGATCTTTGAGCGACGTTACAGGGACCGGCAGAGGCGCGACCAGACCGATGCGAAATACCTCTATGCCGACCGCACTCGCATAGACGTGTTGAACCTCGTCAATGAGGAACGATCCGGCGTGCGCCTGCAATACGCCCTCGCAGATCGCAAGAACGTCAACTGCGTCTTCGCCACCAAGATCATCCCCGCTCCCGGGGATGATAACGTCAATCTCGGCGGGATGATCACCGTTCTGGTTCGCGCTGAGGAGGACAATCGCTTCCTCCTTGCGAAAAAGCCCGCCGCTATCGCCGGACGATAGGGTAGAAGCCGCCGGCCCGCTTGATGGTGCCACGGATGTGTTCGCGCCGGCTTCTTGGCGCGAACTCATCCGTGCCGGTGGAGGAATGAATGGCCTTGGCCGACTTAGTCAATCTCGTGGCGGACTCCCCCAGAATCGTGTATGCTACAAGGTAGTTGGCCGCATTGGGGGCGGGCGATATGCCTTTTATACGATTCTCTTCATTATGTTTGATTTTTGCAGCCTTCGTGAGCGCAAATGCATCCGCTGACACCGTGACGCTCGATAACGGCCAGACGTTGGAGGGCCGCGTCACGGATGATGGCAAGGTGGTGACGATTCAGCTTGCCCAGGGTGTCGTCAAAGTTCCTAAGGCGCGTGTTCGGGCCATTACGGCGAAAGTCACGCCGCTGGACGAGTACGCTCAGCGTGCGCAGGATCTGCGCGACGCGGTCAAGAAAAACAAGCTGGAACCCCAGGCCGAAGGCGATCTTTGGTTTGATCTTGGCAAATGGGCCGACGAGCAGCAGCTTCCGCTGGCCCGCGACGAAGCGTACCGAACTGCCATCGAGAAGAATCCCGATCAGGCTGGCGCACGGGCAGCCTTGGGATATGTCCTCTACAACTCCCGCTGGTTGACCAAAGCTCAACGGAATATCGAAATGGGCATGGTGCGCGTGGACGGCAAATGGGTTCCTCGGGAAGCGCAACAGGAAGCACGCAAGGCCAAGGAGGACCGTGAGGCTGACGACCGCCGGCAGCAGGAACGCGGCGAGCAGAATTCGCGCGCGCGCTCCAATCCACCGCCGCGGCGATACGAAGCTCCAGCCGATCGGAAGCCTGGCGGCGAGACGGTTGAGCCGTACTCTCCGCGCTCCTCACAGCTTCCGGTTCGCAGCGGCACGACTCCGCTTTGGACCGGGCCGGTGGAGTACCCCGGTCCGATTCTGACGCCCTCCGGCACTCCCGTGAATGCCCTGCAATATGTGCCGATGAACCGCTAGGGTTATTGGTCATTATAGAGACCGGCCGAGTTCGATTTGAAACCCAATGACGAATGACCAATGACCAACGACCAACGACCGAGAGGGGCGATACTGTATGGCTAAGCATGAGCGTACCATTCTCTGTGCCATTGATCTCTCGGATTTGTCCGCGCCGGTCCTTGCGGCGGCTGCCGAAATGGCGGAGCTCTACAGCGCGCGGCTGCTGGTCGTGCATTGCGTCGAATTGTGGGACAGCCGCTACGACTTCATGGTTCCGGAAATCGCCGGCCGCATTGAGAAAGACGCGCGCGAGAAACTCCAGGCCGAACTGGCCCATTTGCGCAAGAGCAATGTCGTGCCTCTGGACGTGATTGTGGAGAAGGGGCCGCCGCTGCCCGTGCTGCGCAAGACGATCGTTGAGCGCCGTCCGGATTTAGTTGTCATCGGCAGCCATGGCCGGCGCGGCATTGACGCGATGGTGCTGGGCAACACTGCGGACAAGGTCCTGCGCATGTCGCCTTCATCCGTGCTGGTCGTCCGCCCGCACAAAAACCCCGATATCCAATCGATTGTCTGCGCCGTCGATTTTTCCGAATGCTCCCGCACCGCGCTCGAACACGCGCTGGAGATCGCGCAGGGCGAGGGCATCGCTTCCATCAAGGTCGCACACGTGTTCGAGGTGCCGATCGGCTACATGGAAGCCGGCATGACATACGAGAGCGCTCTGGCTAAGACCCGGGCGCACCACCAGAAAGAACTCACGGAGTTCCTCAAGCTATTCGACGGACGGCCGGTCAAGTGCGAGCCCGCTATCGAAGAAGGCCCGCCCGCCGCAACCATGGTGAAGTTTGCCGAACAATCCGGCGCCGACCTGTTGGTTATAGGCGCCCACGGACGTTCCGCGCTCACGTCGTGGCTCTTCGGCGGCGTTTCAACAAGCATCGTGCATCGCGCGACAATGCCCGTTTTGGTTGTCAAAGATCCGCGCCATTACGAATCCCTCTGGCAAGCGCTGGACAGGCTATAGGTGGCACGCACGTGACTGGCGCGGCTTCTTGCGCCGGTCTCGTGCGTGCAGCTCGGGCGCGATCGCACGCTTGCGCTTGATTCCAAAGATGTAGCGCATAGCATCGCCGCTCCCGGGATAATGTGCGGCTGGAGTCTGGGGGCGGTCTGGCTGGAAGTGCCTTTCAACTGTTGCTGGTTTGAAGCTCGGCTATGGAAATACTGAAAGGCATTCCCGTTTCCCCAGGTGTGTTCATCGGGGAAGCATTTCTGCTGCAGAGCGAAGACATTCGCATCCCGCAGCTCTATGCCGATTCAGACGGTGCGGCCCGCGAAATCCAACGTTACGAACAAGCGTCCGCCCAAGTCGCCATAGACATCGACACGATCAGCAAACAGACTGAGGAGCAGCTCGGCGGCAGCCTGGGCAGCATCCTGATGGTCCAGTCGCAATTGGTGCGCGACGAGGGCCTGCGCAAGCAGATCATCAACAAGATCACCAACGAACGTTTCACGGCGGAGCACGCCGTGGCGACCACCTTGCGGGCCATCGCCAAGCGCCTGGCTGGGGTGGGGGACCAGTTGCTCGCCCATCGCGACTCCGACATATACGACCTGCAAAAGCGGTTGCTGAAGGTTTTGCGCGGCGAGAAAGGCGAGGACCTCAGCCACCTGGAGCGTCCCGTCGCTGTGATCGCTCACGACCTGGGCCCCTCGCAAACCGCCTCCGTGGACCGCAGCAAGGTCAAAGCATTCGCCATCGATGTCGGCGGCCGCACCAGCCACACCGCGATTCTGGCGCGAGCGTTCGAGATGCCAGCCGTCGTGGGCCTGGAGTCCATCTCCACGGACGTCTCCGGCGGCGAGACGGTCATCATCGACGGAAACCGCGGCATCGTCATTCTGCGGCCGGACGAGCGCACGCTGGCGCGCTATCGCAAGCTGCAGCAGGAATTCCAAACGTTCGAACAGGCGCTGATCCGGGAAAAGGACCTGCCCGCGCGAACGCTCGATGGCCGCGAAGTCCATGTTCATGCCAACATTGAGCTTCCCGATGAAGTGCAGAGCGCGCTCGACCACGGTGCCGCCGGAATCGGATTGTTCCGCACAGAGTTCCTGTACCTGACCAGCGGCGTGATGCCCGACGAGAACACGCACTTCGAAGCCTACCGCCGCAGTCTGATCGGCCTGAATGGAAAGCCGCTCACGGTGCGTACGCTGGATCTGGGCGCCGACAAGATTATGGCGCAGCACGCATTTCACGAACGCAATCCGTTCCTGGGGCTGCGCTCGATCCGCGTCTCGATGAAGTACCCGGAAACCTTCCGCACGCAGGTCCGCGCGATCCTCCGCGCGTCCGCGCTCGGCAAAGTCTGCCTGATGCTGCCGATGGTCACGGCGATCGAGGAACTCCGCTGGGCCCGGCGCATCATTGAGGAAACCAAGCAGGATCTCAAGCACGAGCACCAGTCCTTCGATGACGGAATTCAGGTCGGGATCATGGTCGAGGTTCCCTCGGCGGCTTTGCAGGCTGATAGCTTTGCCAAGGAAGCGGATTTCTTCTCGATTGGAACCAACGACCTGACTCAGTACACACTGGCCGTGGACCGCGGCAACGAACTGGTCGCGAATCTGTACAGCCCGGCCAACCCCGCGGTGCTGACGCTGATCCGCAAGACGGTTCAGGCTGCCAATGACGCGAAGATTCCTGTGAGCATGTGCGGTGAAATGGCCGGCGATCCGCTGTTCGCGTCGCTCCTGGTGGGCATGGGCCTGACCGAAATTTCCGTTTCGCCGCCATCGATCCCGGAAATCAAGAAGATCATCCGCAACGGCAAATATGAACGCTGCAAGCAGATTGCCGCGCAGGTCGCCACGTTGAGCGAAACGCGAGCGATTCTCGAATACCTCCGCGATCGCCTCGCCGAGGATCTCCCCGGCGGCGAGCGATTTTCTAGTTAGCGGCACGTGCCTGCGAACCAGAAACCAGAAACTCCACTATCTGTTCTGTATCTCGCCGATGACTGCGGAACCCTTTGCCGGCGCGCGCAGATCAGCCTCATGCAGCACCGTTCCCCAGCGGAGATGCCTGCTGCGGTTTTCGATATGGATCAGCTTCACGCGACTGCCTTCGCGCGTAAAGGCGCAGGCGCGTGTGTTTTTCATCCAGCCGCCGAGGTTGAACAGCGTCAGATCTTCCATACGCCGCACGCCGGGCCGATGCGAATGGCCCAGCACCACGCCGCGCACGCCGCCGTGCGGAGCGATCTCGCGAACCAGTTCGGCGATCCGACGCCGCACCGGCCAAGGCCACTTCAGCGGGAAGAGCAGCGCCATGGGGATCGAGCCATAGACGCGATCGATGACGCGCCACACTTCATTGTCTCGGCGGGATCCGATCCGGAAGGTTCCGAACTTCTTAAGGTTCAGCGTGCGAATTCGCGCCGCCGCGTTGCCGGTGCCTGGCAGGCGGTGGTAGACGACGTGTCCGTGCAGGTAAAGGATGCCGTCGAGCAGTGCGAACTCCTCGCCGCTATCGACACATGCGTCATGGTTCCCGCGGAAATACATCACGGTCTTTACGCCGGACTTCTTGCACACCGCGAACAGGCGCTGCTCAAGTTCACGCGCCTGCTGCGGCTGCGTGTACCAGTGATCGATGATGTCGCCCAGCAACAGCACGCGCTCAAACCCTTCGACCAGCGGTGCGATCACCTCCGGCGCGTGAGCGTACGTCGTCACGCGCCCCAAGTGCAAATCGGAAAGCACGACCGTTTTAAGCTGGGATGTGATCGGCTTGTGTGAGCCCGTGATGACTTTCAATGGTGCTGCTCCGTGCCTGTGGCGCAATCCTCCTGGATTGCGAACTGGGGCACGCAATCCAGGAGGATTGCGCCACCTACCGCCGGAAATTCCACTCCGCGCTGTTATACTTCTCCGTCCAAAGCTGCTCCGCCCGCGCTCGTTCCTGCGCCAGCGGCTCCGATGCCTTATTAATATCTGATTGCAGCGCGAGGACCAATCCCTTCGCAAAAGATTCCAAATCGTAAGGCGCGCCGCATTCACGCAGGCTGCTCAAAAACGCGCGATGCTCGCGGCCCGCGCGATAGTCGGGCGCCGCCGATGGAAATGGCAGCAGGCGCGCGATGCGTTCCCAGTCCGGATCGGCCAGCAGCGTGCCGTGAACCGCGACGCTGCGCCGCTTGCGCGCCTGAGCGTTCCCGCCGATTTTTCGCAGGGTTCCGCCGTTGAGCACGACCAGGTCCGAAAGGCCGGCCATCTGTGATTCGAGGCCCCAGCTTGCCAGCACGCGCATGACAGGCGCAAGAACGGCGGCCATCGCGCCTTTGATCGTCTCGGAGCCCGGCAGGTCGGCCATCACGTAAAATGCCGAAAAGTTGATGATGCCCGGCCCAATGACGACCGCTCCGCCCCCGGAGTGCCGGCGAATGATCGCCACGCCATCGTTCTTGGCCGCTTCGAGATTCACTTCGCGAGCCGCTTCCTGTCCGGTGCCGAGGATGATCGCAGGGGCCGCCGCTTGCCATACGCGCCAGGTGTTTGGGCAGAGCTGTTCCTCAACGCTAAGTTGCAGAGCTTCTTCAAGAGCGAGGTCTTCGGCGGGTGTGGGGAATGTATGGCAGAGCAGGCGCATGTCGTCCGTACTGCGGGCATCTTGCCCGCTACAGTTCGCTGTAAGCTCCAGCATTCCGGAGAAGCGGGCGAGACGCCCGCACTACAAACCGTTCACCATCAGGTGCCACACCACGCCCTGCCAGCCTTCCGCGTGCGGCGTGATGCGCTCTTTGGCAACGACGGGAACCAGAATGCAAACGGTGGACAGTTCGCGTGCCTTGCCGCCATCGCGGCTGACGATCGAAACGATGGGGCACTCGACGCTCTTGGCTAGTTCCATGGCGCGGACGAGATTGAGCGAGGTCGTCGCGCTTCCGCCGCCGACGCTGAAGACCATGACCATATCGTTGCGCGAAATCCGCGAGCCTTTGAGCCACTCCGAGTAACAGGTCTCCCAGCTCTCATCGTTCACACGCGCGGTCAGCTCGCTGACGTTGTCGGTCGGCGCGTAACTTTCGATTTTGGCGAGCTTGCGAAAATCATTGACCGCGTGAGAGGCGTTTGCCGCGCTGCCGCCGACGCCCAGCAAGAACAGCCGGCCGCCGCGAGCCTTCAGTGCGCGAAGCTGCTCGATTCCGCGCGCGATGCTCGGCTGGTCGATCGCTCGCGCGATGCGGATGGTTTCGTCGAGGTAGGTCGAGATGAAGTCGGACATGTTGGGCCTCCGAAAAGCTTCCCCCTAACCCCTAACCCCTCTCCCTCGCGGGGGAGAGGAGGACCGGAGCGCCGCTCCCTTACGGTCGCGGTTCTGATCCAATCCGCAAACCGAATTCCGAAATCCGCAATGCGTTCACTCCCACTCGATAGTCGCCGGCGGCTTCTGCGAGATGTCGTAGACGACGCGGTTGATGCCGCGGATTTCGTTCACGACGCGAGTGGAGATGCGGGCCAGGACTTCGTATGGCAGACGCGCCCAGTCGGCGGTCATTCCATCTTCAGATTGAACGGCGCGCAGGCAGATCGTCTCGCCGTACGCGCGCTCATCACCAAGGACACCGACACTGCGCACCGGAAGCAGGATCGCGAAGGCTTGCCAAAGCTGCCGCGCGAGTCCTGCGGCCTGAATTTCCTCCTGCACGATCTCATCGGCATCTTGAAGCAATTTCACGCGAGTGGCATCGACTTCGCCCAGGATTCGCACGCCAAGGCCCGGACCCGGAAATGGCTGGCGCCAGACGATTTCCTCAGGCACGCCGAGTTCCGTGCCGATGACGCGCACTTCGTCTTTGAACAGTTCGCGGAACGGTTCCAGAAGCTGCAGACCGAGATCCGCCGGCAAACCGCCCACGTTGTGGTGGCTCTTGATGACGCTCGTCGGACCGCCGTGAGCCGAGACGGATTCGATCACGTCCGGGTAAAGAGTGCCTTGGCCCAGGAAACGCGCGCCCTTCACTTCGCGCGCTTTGGCTTCAAAGACGCGCACGAACTCCCGGCCGATGATTTTCCGCTTTTTCTCCGGATCGACCACGCCGGCCAGCGCGCTCAAAAAAGCCTGGCTCGCGTCTACGCACCACAATGGAATTTTGAAGTGGCCCCGGAACGTCTGCTCCACGCGCCGGCCTTCATTCTTTCGCACCAGGCCGTTATCGACGAAGATGCACTGGAGCTGGTCGCCAATGGCCTGGTGGATGAGCACGGCCGCCACGGACGAATCCACGCCGCCGCTCAGGCCAAGGATGACCTTCGCATCCCCGACCTTCTCCCGAATCGACTTCACCTGCGACTCAATGAAATTGCTCATTCGCCAGTCGCCCTTGCAGCCGGCAACCTGGTAGAGGAAATTGCGCAACACTTGGCGCCCCTTGGGCGTGTGCGTCACTTCCGGGTGGAACTGCACGCCGTAAATGCGGCGCTCGACATCGCCGATCGCGGCCAGCGGGCAGTTGGGTGTTCGAGCGAGAATCTTGAATCCTTGCGGCGGTGAAGTCAGCGCATCGCCGTGGCTCATCCAGACGTCGGTGCGTTCACCGATGCCAGAGAGCAGAGCGTTGGGCTCCACGATATCGATCACCGCGCTGCCGTATTCGCGCTGCGCCTGCTTTTCGACTTTGCCGCCGAGCACAAACGCGGTGAGCTGAATTCCATAACAGATGCCCAGGATGGGAATGCCGAGCTTGAAAATTTCCGGGTCGATACGGGGAGCGCCCTCGGAGTACACGCTCGCGGGTCCGCCGGAGAAGATCAGTGCCGCCGGTCGCTCAGCCTTGATTGCATCCATCGCGCGCTGATAGGGCACGATCCTGCAGAAGACCTTCGCCTCGCGCACGCGCCGGGCGATGAGCTGGGCGTACTGTGCTCCGAAGTCGATGACGAAAACGGTTTCGTGGGACATCAGTCCCCCTCTTCTTCCAGCCGGTAGTTCGGCGCTTCTTGCGTGATGAATACGTCGTGCGGATGGCTTTCCTTCAGCCCTGCGCCGGTCTGACGAATGAATCGCGCCTTCTGCGGCAGTTCGGCCGTTGTTTCAGATCCAATGTAGCCCATGCCCGCCCGCAGGCCGCCGACGAGCTGGTACAGGAACGCCGCCAGCGGCCCGGTGTAGGGCACGCGGCCCTCGATGCCTTCCGGCACCAGCTTTTCCGGCGCGGCGCCTTCTTGGCCATAGCGCGATGCGCTGCCTTCGACCATTGCGCCCAGCGAACCCATTCCGCGGTACGACTTGAACTGGCGTCCTTTGTAAAGCACCACGCGGCCCGGCGACTCGTCGGTCCCGGCGAACAAGTTTCCGATCATCACCGCATCGGCTCCAGCGGCCAGCGCTTTGACGATGTCCCCGGAGAACTTGATCCCGCCGTCCGAGATTAGCCGGCAGCCAGTTCCCTTCAGCCCCTCGCGGGCGTTGAGGACTGCCGTGATCTGCGGGACGCCCACGCCCGACACGACGCGCGTCGTACAGATGGATCCCGGCCCAACGCCAACTTTGACGGCATCGGCGCCGGCCTCAGCCAGCGCGCGGGCGCCATCGGCGGTCGCGATGTTTCCGGCGATCACTTCGTGAGCAGGATGATTCTTCTTGAGCCACTTCACCGTTTCGATCACGCGCACCGAATGGCCGTGAGCTGTATCAACGACGAGCACGTCAACGCCGGCCTTGATCAACGCTTCGATGCGGGCTTCATCATGAACGCCAACGGCCGCGCCGACGCGAAGCCGGCCTTTTTCGTCGCGGCTGGCATGCGGAAAACGAAGGGCGTTATCGATGTCTTTAATGGTGATCAGTCCAGCCAGGCGGCCGGCGTCGTCCACGAGCAGAAGTTTTTCGACTTTATTCTTGTGCAGTATTTCCTGAGCCTGTTCGAGGCTTGTGCCGGGCTTGGCCGTGATCAGATTGCGCGTCATCACGTCGCGAATCTTGGCGACATTGTTGGTTTGAAAACGCATATCGCGTCGTGTGAGAATGCCGACCGCTTTTCCATTTTTGCGAGCGACGCCCGGCAGATCGCTGGGATCGTGCTCTACAATGGGAATGCCCGAAATATTGTGGCTCGTCATCATCGTCTTGGCTTCGGCGATGGTGTGCTCGGGCGTAAGCGTAATCGGGCCGGTGATGACCCCGGATGCGCTGCGCTTGACCTTAACGACTTCGCGCGCCTGCTCGTCCGGCTTCATGTTGCGGTGAATGATCCCGATGCCGCCTTCCTGCGCCATGGCGATCGCCAGCCGGCTTTCGGTGACCGTATCCATGGCCGCTGACAGCAGCGGAATGTGCAGACGGATTTTTTGCGTGAGCTGGGTCGAAGTATCCACTTCGGCGGGCAGAACGTCGCTATTGCCAGGCAGCAGCAGCACGTCGTCGAACGTGATGCCGATCTCCTCGAAACCCTGCGGAGCCGTCCCGTCAGTGTTGCTCATGCGATTGCCTCCTTGGCTCGCTCTGCGCGGATGCATATTTCTCTCAGATGCGAGTTGTGCGTGCACAAACTGGGAAAGCAAGCCACGGTGCGCAAGCCTGACCTCATCAGCCCGCGATTGCCAAACGCCGGCGCGGCTGAGCGCGGTTCAAGCGCTGCGCATGGGAAATAGAAGTGATGTTGTTGGGTGCTGGCTTCCATAGAACTGTTTTAGCCATCCGCCTTTTTCTGTCAAGAAATTCTCGTGCGGCACGGGGCTTTCTACAGAAGGCTTAAGCGTTCAGTCTGCCGACCAAAGCTCAAGGCACCGAGAACGCCACGATATGCACGGTTGAGGTGTTCTTGGCGATCGCGAGCTGTGACGACTGAACCGGCTGACATGACCGACAAGTGGCGAAAGCTTTCGAAACGAACGACGCTGGGAAAAGAAAAATTGTTTTGGAAGTGGAATAATGTTGACACAAATGCATTGTGCGTTACGCCACTTCTCACGAATGCGCTGCAGCGGCCATTTGAGGTTTGCTGTGGCATTGGGATGGATTCAAAGAACTTAAACGACGCGCTGAAACGGAAAACGTTGACTATGCCGCTTAGCCCTGAACAACAAGCTCACTCGCGTGAGATCCTGCTCGAAAAACGCGCCGCGTTGCAGCGGCAGGTCGAGCGCCTTGCCAAGGACGCCGCCGAATCGACGGAGGCCACCGAAAACTCAAAGTCGCCGCTCAGCAGCGCCGAAAACGCTTCGGATACGTTCGAGCAGGATTTCGCTTTCATGAGCATGGAGAGCGAAGAGGATCTGCTGCGCAAAGTGGACCGCGCGCTGTTGCGCGTTAGGGAGAACACCTACGGTTCGTGCGAAGAGTGCGACAAGCAGATTAGCTCCGAGCGCCTCGAAGCGTTGCCGTGGGCGACGATGTGCATCCACTGCCAGGAGCTGGAAGAGCGCGGACAGCTTCGCCGCCGCCGGAACGAACCTGACTTCGACATCGAAGACGACAATGAAGAAGCGCTGATCGGCGACGACCGCGAACGGGCGTAACGGCGAGTCTGGAGTCGACCAGAAGCTCGCCACCGGCGCTCGGCGGGATTCGTGGCGAGAAGTTGCGCAGAAAACATCACACAAAAAAAGCGGGCCATCAAGGCCCGCTCTGTGTTTGGCAGACGTCTTCTGCTATTTCTTTTCTTCTTGCGGCTTGCGAGCGGCTTCAAAGATCGGATCGCGCGTGGCCTTCACGATCACGGTGATGCTGCCGCCGAGATTGACTGGATCGTCTTTCTTGGCCTGGAGGTTCTCGCTGGCAATGACTACGTCTTGAGCTCTTCCGTCGGCCATCCCGTAGCTTAGGGCGACATCGCGCTCCTTTTTGCTGTGAGCCTGGATAGTCTCGATGCGCGTTTTGTCCGGGTAGAGATACTTGTTGTCGATCTTCTCTTTCGTCTTTTTGTCTTTGTAGCGGCGATCGAAGACGACGTTGTAAATCTTGTCGTCCTTTTCAAAGGCGGAAAACAGCTTCTGCCGCAGCTTCGCGTCGTCAGCCATGATGTCGGGGTCTTCCTGACCGGTCACGTACTTGAAGCCCGCCAGCTTGGCCTTCTCGTACATGTCATAGCCGAGCTTCATGTTGGCTTCGTAAATAGACTGGCGCTTTTCGATCTCGGCGTCACGCTCGCGCTGCTGGCCCTTCTTCTGGACGTACAGGAGCAGCGCGACGACGCCCAGCACGGCGACAAAGCCGAAAATGTACATCAGTTCTTTGCCGTAGCCGCGCTTGGGCTTGTATTTCTTGCCGCTTTGCCCGCTCGCGGCGTCATCGCGGCGAGTGGTGCGACTGGACGCCGAGTTCGTTCGCTGAGGCGGAGCGGCCTGAACCTGCTGGACTTGCGGCTGTGCGGCTTGACGGCCGGAGCCCGGCTGCGGCGTCATTCGGCCACTGGGGCTGGCTGCGGCCTGGGGTTGAGCGCGTCCGCTGACGCTGGCGGGCTGCTGCGGCGCACGGCCACTGACATTGTTGATGACGGGCTGAGGTTGGGCTCGTCCGCTGACGTTGCTGGCTGGTTGGGGCTGTGCACGGCCGCTAACGTTTGTCTGTGGAGGCACTCGGCCGCTGGTGCTCGCCGCCGTGCGCCCCGATGGCCTGCCGCTGTTGCTTTCTGCCATGCCTTTCCCCTTGCTGCTGTGTGTTATGTGCTCCCAGTTCGTCACGTCGAAACGCGCGCTGCACCGCTGAATGAGACAACTCAACTCGACTGAGTCCGACTTGAATAACTATACGCCGCTTTGCGCGAAATTAACAAGCAAATTTCCTGCACGGTGTGGGGCACGCTCGTTTCCGTCTGGACTCATGGGTGCTGACGTCCTGCTGCTGCACGCATGAGATTGGCGCCAAACGAAAAGCGCCAATCACATGCGTGCCACCAGGAGACAAAAAAGCGGGGCCATTTGGCCCCGCTTGCGGACGGAAGAAAACTCTCATTAGTAGTTGGCGCGGTACAGTTCCCACATTTCCGGCCGGCTGAGCCAGCACTTCAGCACATGACGGACGTGGAAGACGCTGGCGTATCGCTGTGCCGGGTCGCGCGCAAGGCACTTCACGCACAAGGCGTCCAATTCGGGCGGGATGCGCCTGCGAGTGTACTCCGACGGCTGCGGGATCGGGCTGTGGCGGAAGTAGGGATCCAAGTCGGTCGGGCGCTGCACCTGATTGGGCGCGTTGCCAGTCAACAGGAAGAACAACACGCCGCCCAGGCCGTACACATCGGTTCGTTCGGTGAACGTGCCCGGATCGCCTGCCCACTGTTCCGGCGACAGATAGCTCGGCGTTCCCACTGCGCGCACGGCCGCATCGCCCGGCAGCGAACCGGTGAGCGTGGTGCTGAGCGTTGCAGCGGCAGGGGCTTCGTTGGATGCGTAGCGCTTTGGGATGTCGGCATTGATCGCCTGGCTGATGCCAAAGTCGATCACGACGACCTCGCCGCGGCTGCCGACGATGATGTTCTGCGGCTTGAGGTCGAGATGCAGGACGCCGGCCGAGTGCGCGTGTTCAACGCCCGCGCAGACTTTGTCGAACAGCTCCGCGACGGCGGTAATGCTGTAGCCGGTCAGTCCGGGGATGCCGGCGTCGGAAATCTTCTTGATGACCTGGTCGAGGCTGGAGCCTTCGATGTACGGCATGGTCATGAAGACCTGGTCTTTGCCGATGTTCCCGAGTTCCAACAGGCGCGTGACGTTGGGATGGTTGAGCTTGGCGGCGAAGCGCGCTTCTTTCATGATGCGGTCCGCGCCCCAGCCGCCCTGCGCCTGGCTGATCTTCACGATGACTTCGCGTTCGGCGAGTTGATCGAAGGCCACCTTGCAGGTGCCTTGACCGCCCAACTGGATCTCGCGGCGTACCTGGTAACGGTCGGACGACATCGCCGGTGCTTTGACGACTTCAGCATTTTCAACTTTAGCGCTCTCGATTTTGGCTTGCGGAGCGGTGACGTGCGTGGCCATTCGTTCTCCTCCCATGGGTTCGTGGCTTCGAAGTGATACGTCCATACCCGCTCCCGCGTTTTTTTCCAGTGCCGCTTCGATCTCTTCGGCGGCGGGGCTGGCTTCCCGTGGTGCTCGGGCCTCTCGCTCGCGTTGCAGCCGATCCCACTCTTTACGCGCCGCCTCGGCGGCCACGCTTGACGTGGATGTCTTCGCCTCGCGGCGCTGAGCCCGTTCCGTGACGTGTGACACGATCTTCCCCTCCTTGAAATGCCTCGCTTATCTGAAAAGCGTCCCTCCGTCCTAATCGCTTTGGGGGGAATTTCAAATCAGCGTTTCAAGAAAGCTCTGATTAGGCGCGCGATCCTGTAAATTGGCTGTTTGGGACAACAGGCTGGATTGCTCTGCAAAAATTAAATGCAGAATCGTTGCGCGTGATTTCAGGAGTGGAATATACTTAATTGCGGGCGCGTTTTACTTGCAGCGCCCTTTGCCGCAACCTTTTTCGGGAGAGCCTCAGCATGGCGACGGTCCAGAGTATTCTCAGCCGAAAAGGTTCCGAGGTGGGTACGGTCGGCGAAACACAGACGGTGCTCGAGGCTGCCAAGCAGATGAACACTCGTCGCGTCGGCTGCCTGGTGGTCGTGCGCGATGGACTCGTCACCGGCATTTTTACCGAGCGCGATATTCTCACGCGTATTGTTGCTGTCGGGCGCGACCCCGGAAAAACAACCGTGGCCGAAGTGATGACCTCCCCCGTGGCCTGCTGCCGTCCCGAGACCACTCTGGATGAGATTACCGCCGCCATCACGCAGAAGCGCATCCGCCACTTGCCCGTGGTGTGCGACAACGTGCTCTGCGGAATCGTTACCAGCGGCGACGTGCTGGCTCTTCAGGTGAAAGAACACCAGGACACCATCGAGTACCTCTCCGAGTATCTGTACGCGCCGAGGCGGTGACGCAATTGCAGGTCATTTCTGAATTCTAAATTCTGCAATCTGAATTCCTAAGGTCTTTGGCCCCACATGCGTTCGGCGTAAATCTCGTTGCGCGTGCGGCCAGGTTCGTCGCGCGCGGGCGACGGAAGCTGTTCGGGAACGTACGTGCCGTTGGTCATCACGTCGCGGTGATAGACGGCGGAGCGCGGGACGTTTGGAATCGTTTTCAGGAAATCCTGTTCGGCGGGCGTGGGCGGCTGCGGCGGACCCACCAGATCCGGCGGATAGCTCGTTCCACCGAACGCGCGCTGCTCCAGGGTAAGTTTCCGCAAGTCGCTGATGTCCTGAGCGTAATGCGGGTCCGTCAGAGCTATCGCGGGCTCGCCCAACTGCGGCGGCATCTGGTCGTAGTTCTGCCGCCACCAGGCAATCATGCGCGCGGCGATCTCCGGGCCGCGAGCGCTCCGGGCGGGATAGAAATAGAAGCTCTGCCCGGTCAGGGCGGAAATCTGATGATCGAGAGCCTCCACAAACTGACGCTGATACGGCGGAATCGTGGGTGCGGCTGACGCGAAAAAAGCCTCGATGAGCGATTTCAGAACGCGGCGCCCGCCGAGACTTCCGAGCAGGTTCGCTGAGGTCATTCGCACATCCGGATGGGCATTGTACAGGCCATAGACGACAAGCGACGCCAATCCTGCGTCCCCGCCGCTACTAAGCGTGTTTATGGCGGCTGTGCGCGCCTCGGGATATTGAGAGTCGAGCAATTCCACCGCGTTGATCAGCGCCTGAAGCTGATCGGGATCGTCCGGCAAGGGCATCCTTGCGGCTGGCGGCGTTCGCGGCTCTTCGCGTTCGATCACCGAGACGTTCACTGGAGCCGGCTCATTCGGCGGCTGATTTCCTGGAGGTCGCGAAACGGTCTCGTCCTGTATCGGCCGCGGAGTCAGAACCGTTACGCCTTCCGGCGCTGCAATCGCGCCATCGGCGGGGTCCATGCTTGCGATCATCGAGCGCGGCAATTGCACACGCATTCCGCTTATATCGACAAGATAGCGTTGGTTGTCTTGCGCCAGGACAGTCCCTTCATAATGGCGGCCGTCAATCAATTCGACCGTTGCGCCAGGAGCCACCGCGCATGTCGCGATAAGAACGATGGGAAGCAGACTTTTCATAGCTGTTCTCCCTTCATGTAGCGAAACACCGCGCACATGCGGTGCCGCGTCCGAACGGATTTAGTTGCGCTGAATTCTGGATTCTGCGGATTGCCGTGTTAATATTCTCGCCTCGCGACTTTGCGTTCTCGGAAAGGATCAGTGAATGGCCAGTCATGCTGAAGACATTAAGCGCGTTCGCATCATCCCCGATATCGATGCTCTAGCCGCCGGCAGCTACGAGAACATTCCCGCCGACGATTTTGACCGGCTGAAATGGCTGGGCTTGTACAAACAGAAACAAGCGCCGTATTTCATGCTGCGCATCAAGCTCTCGGGCGGACGCGTCTCGCTGGAGCAGCTTGCGGCCATCTCACGCCTGGCCTGCCAGTTCGGCAATGGCATCGATCATCTGTCCACGCGGCAGGACATTGAGTTGCATGACCTTCTTATCAACTATGCCCCGGAATTGCTGCGCCAACTGGCCGCCATCGGCCTGACGACGCGCGGTGCCTGCGGCGATACGGTCCGCAACATTGTCGGTGTGCCCTGCGCCGGCGTGTGCCGGCATGAGGTCTACGACGTCGAGCCGTTGCGCAAGCTGCTCTACGAACACTTTCTCGCGGATGACACCGTGCTGAATCTCCCGCGCAAGTTCAAGTTTGCGCTCTCCGGCTGCTCCGTTCATCGCGGACAGTACGGCATCAACGATGTGGGTCTGTTCCCGTCGCACAACGCCGCTCGCGTAGCAGCGGAGGGACCTGGGTTTGAGATGTGGGTGGCTGGCGGTCTGGGCGCGCAGCCGATGCTCGCGCACCTCTTGACGGACTACATTCCTGTTTCGCGAGTTCCCGCCGCGTGCGCCGCGACCGTCGAGACGCACCGCTTGTATGGAAATCGCAATAGCCGCACGCAAGCGCGCCTGAAGTTTGTGGTGAAGAAATGGGGCATCGAAAAATACCGTGAAGTGTGGCACCAGCATTTCCAGGAGTTCCTTGCCCGGATGGGCGAGGTGAAACTGGACCTGAGTTCCGCCAGGCCGGACGATTGGACGTCCGCGATCGGCGCGCCGTTTTACCCGCAGCGGCAGAAGGATCGCTACGGCGTGGAATGCAAAGTTCCGCTGGGCGACGCGCGCGCAGAAGACATGCTGGCGCTGGTTGATTTCTGCCGCATACACGGCGCGCAAGTGCGCATCACGCAGGGCCAGAATCTTCACGTCCAGAACCTGACGGCTGAAGCCTGCGGACAACTGAAGCCGATCGTGGAGTACGCCGGCTGGCACTTGATCGAGCCGCGCGACCCGAACGTCGTGGCCTGCGTCGGTCTTTACGAGTGCGGCAAGGCCGTGTTCTACACCAAGACGGCCGCCAAGCAGCTCACGCACGGCCTGCATCTGGAACTGCGCGACGTCCCGCGCGGGCTGAACATCCATTTCTCCGGATGCCCGAATAATTGCGCGCAGCATAGCCTGGGAGCGATCGGCTTCATGGGCGCCTCGCGCCCCGCGGGCTGGCGCAAAGCGGGCGTGTACTCGCTGTATCTGGGCGGCTCTATGCAAAACGAAGGCACATTCGGGAAAATGGTCGCGACGGGGGTGCGTCCGGAGAGCGTCGGGAAACTGGTCGAGGCGCTTGTCGCCGCGTTCCGCTCGCAAACACAAACGGTCTCGGACAGCGAAAAGGATACCGCCGAGCACCTTAGCGCATGGTCGCGCACGCTGAAAGGCGAGCAACTCGCTCAAATCCTTCACGCCGCCGATTGCGGAGCGACGGCTACGATCTCGAGTACGCCCCATCCGGGCGAGGAGTGACGGTCGCGCGCGCCCGCCTAACGAGCCGGCGCAATCGCGCCTTTCATCGCCTTGAGATACTTCCCCTCCGGATCTCCCTTCGTCGGCGCAATGAATCCGCCTTCGCCGAGCTCGTTCCAGGCGTAAATCAAGAGCATGCGTTCCTTGGTTGCCTGCTCCGGATGTTTGTCCATCCACTCGATCGCTGACGACACGTACGCTGCAAACGCCTCCGGCGTTCGATCCGGAAAGTACCATCCTTCTTTTTGGTTCAATCCCTTCGGCCCCTCCCACGGCCGCTTGTCCCATCCCGCCGTAATCTCCGGGATCAACGGCTGCGTCGCGCTGCCGGACCACTGCTTCTGGTGAGCCTCCACGAGCTCCGCGTACTTGTGTTCCTGCGAACCTCCCGCGTACCCGGGCACGATGTTGTAAAACGTTTTGTGAGTGAATCCGGTCTTCGGATCTCCGCCGCCGCAACCGGCCACCGTCAGTCCCGGCAGCCCTGCTTTCTTCGAAGCCGCCTGCAGTGTCTCCAGCCCCGCTTTGCTGCTGTCGCGCGGATTGAACAGCACGAGCAGCGGCTTTCCATCCACTGTGACGTGCTGCTTGTGCGTGAGATACGGCATCCAGTATTCAGCCGCCAAATCCCACTTCTCGCCGATGAGAAACGGCGCATGGTTGGCCACGAGCAGACAAAACTTCATCCGGCTGCTGTTCTTCGCTTTCAGAAACAAATCGAGACAGATGTGCTTGGAGTCTTCGGCCACTTCCTTCTTTGTCGGATGCCAATACCAACAGAACGCGAAAAACGAAATCCCCGCGTCCGCCGCCAGATCGATCTGCTTTTCCATGACCTCCAGGCTGTCATCGCGCCAGCCCCAGATGGGCGTGCGCTCCGGGAATTCCTCCAGCATGCGCCGCGTCAAATGTGTCGGAGCGTCCTTCGCCCACGGCTCGTTCGGGTTCCCTGCGAGCGCATGTTTCCCCGCCCACCCATCAAAATAGTAGGCGCCGACCATCGCCCGAGGTTTGGCCGCCGGTTCTTCAGCAAGACAATTCGCCGCAACAAAGCAGACCGCTGAAACCAGCACGCCGCAAAATGTGAAACGAGTCATAGGGACGCTCCTTGTCTGGGTGGATCGCAATTCTAGCGCTTCCCCGAGAATTTTCTCTGTGTTCTCCGTGCCCTCTGTGGCTAGACTCCTTTCACTCAAGACTCGGAGACCTCGCGCATGCCAATTCACCTGGCCACCTTCTGCGTTGCGCTTTGTTGCGTCTGCATGGCCGCTCGCGCCGGCGACGTGCCGATCACCGTCGACTTCGCCAAACCCGCCGGCAAGATCAAACCCCTCCACGGAGTGAACAACGGTCCGCTAGCCGTTGGCGAGAACCCCGACCTGAGCGTCTACCACGCCGAAGCCGCGTTTCCTCACACGAGATTGCACGATTGCCGCTGGCCCGCGCCCGACGTCGTGGACGTGCCCTGCATCTTTCCTATCTTCGACGCCGACCCCGACGATCCCAAAAACTACTGTTTTGCTAAGACCGACGACTACCTCGCCGCGATCCTGAAAAACAAGTCGCAGATCATCTATCGCCTCGGGACGAGCATCGAAATCAAAACGAAATACTTCATTCATCCGCCGAAGGATTTCCCCAAGTGGGCGAAAATATGCGTCAACATCATCCGCCACTACAACGAAGGCTGGGCCAATGGCTTTCGCCACAACATCCGCTACTGGGAAATCTGGAATGAACCCGAGATCAATCTGATGTGGCTCGGCACGCGCGAGCAATACTTTCAGCTCTACGAAACCGCGGCCCGCGCGATCAAAGCTCATGACGCAAATCTGAAAGTCGGTGGTCCGGCCGCAACGAACGTCGGCAGCGCGATCGTCAAACCCTTCCTGGCCCTCTGCCGCGACAGAAACGTGCCGCTCGATTTCTTCTCCTTCCACGGCTACTACAACGTTCCCGGCTTTCTCTCGCGCGACGCCGTCAAAGCGCGTGCCCTGCTCGACGAATACGGCTTCAAGACCACCGAAAGCCATCTCAACGAATGGCACTTTTTGCGAAGCTGGAACGAACTGCGCCCGAAAGACGCTTCGAAATATCCGACTGTGCGCGAGGCTTTCGCCAAGACCTGCAACGCCGACGGCGCGGCTTTCTGCGCTACCGCCCTGATGCAATTCCAGGACGCTCCGCTGGACGTTGCCAACTTCTACTGCGCCGACACGTCCCCGTGGAGCATGTTCGACACCTTCGGTGTGCCCAGCAAAGTCTACACTTCGTTCAAAGCCTTCGCCCAACTCGCCGCCACGCCTGACCGCGTGGTTTGCGAAGGCGCCCCCGACGATGTCGTGGTCTGCGCCGGCACCTCCGCCGACAAAAAGACCGCCACCATTCTGCTTAGCAATTTTCGCTCAGCCCAGCAATCCGTCGCCGTTTCTCTCAAGAATCTCCCGAGTCAGATGCGCGCCGAGATCAGCGTTCTCGACGCCACGCGCGACCTGGAACGCACGCGCGAGGAAAACGTAGCTGGCGAAAAGGCGATGCTGAAGATCGACCTCGCGTCAGCAACTGTGGTGTTGGTCAGATTGAGCACTCAGTGAGGCGGTAGTGCCGCTGCCATCCCTGTGGCGCATATCCTGCCCATTGCATGAGAGTTTGGCGTGAAGCGCCGGGTGAGTGGCCGGCATCGCAGTTTCGCGGATGCAGCAGAAGGGGCCACTTACGGCCGCGCCTTGCGCCGATCCTCCGCAACCAACTCCTGCGCAACCCTGTAATCGGAATGCTGTTCAAGATTCTCGCATGCGTATTCAGAAAGCTGTCCTCGATCGAACGCCTCAATCACGATCAGCTTTCCGTCCCGATTCCACTCGAATCTTCGCCCGTGGTGCTCGCCATTTTCGAAGTGCCCGTAAGACTCTCGTGTTCCATCTGGCCACCATCGTTCCCACACGCCATGGCGAATGAACTCGCCCGAGGGACTCAGAAATCCACGCACGCGCTCCATCGCTTGCGCGTTGGGAAAGAACACGGTGTTCACGACCTCGCTGCCATTCGCCTCAACCAGTGGATTGCGAAGCGTCGGCAGCGCCGCCAGAATCTGCTGCCGCTTACTTTTGTCTCTTAGTTCCTCAAGCGCGCCGATGTACTCGCGAGCCAGACTGTCATTTCCCGCGTATTGCCATAGCGCAAGAACATCACGCGCCGTGCGCTGTTTCACCTCTTCCAAGAAACCATTCTGTTTCGCGAGTGCCCATATTTCGGTGAGGATCTCAATCTGGGCAATTGCGCCATGAAAGATGTAATGCGGCGAGTAGTGCACTCCCGGTGAGTACGTGTTCACGCGATGCCACACAGGCGCACCCGGCCCAATCGCGTCTGCCGGAAGCGCCCTCGTGAGCGCCGAATCCTCAATCCTCTCGGCGACCTTGCAGAACAACAGGTATCGACTGAATCGCAGCCTGCCGCTTCTAATATCAACTTCCTCATGCCGACAATTCAAAGGCGTCCACGGCACGAACCATGGGACAACAAACAGTACCAGCGCTACCGCCGCAATTGCCGCAGTGCTCCAGATGACGACTCGTCTCCGCATCTTCGTGGCACCAGATTCAGGCCAGGCTGTCTACTGCCAAAACTCAGGACTCGGCTCTCACTTCCCCGTCCCCACGACCGTCGGGGCGGACTCATTCCCCTGGCGGTCCACCGCCGTGATCGCGTAGGTCACGTTGGGCGTCTTCAATGGCGCGGTCCAGTCCAGGTACTCGGTCATCATGGCGCGCGGAGAGGCGATCAGGCGCTTGGGGCCGACTTGCGGCTGGCCTTTTGCGGCGAAATAAATGTTGTAGTGGCGCAGATCGCGCGCGGGGCTCTTCTCCCACTTCAGGCGGAACTGGCCGTCTTCGTCCGTTTCCTTCGCGACGGTGAAGCCCGTCACCGGCGGCGGCGGCGTCTTGTCAAAATCTTTGACTCCGTCCCGCGTCGCGGTGACCTTGGGGCCCTTCGCATCCATCGCGACAACCAGCAGGGACGAGGTCGTATCGCTTTCCATGCCGGACCACTCTTCGGCCGTCACCGCGTAGCTGTACGTTTGCCCGGCCTCGGCTGTCGCATCGGAAAATACAAAGAGGTTCTCGCCCTTCTCGCCCTTGATGGCGATCGAAACGGCTTCGTCGGTGAGTTCCTTGAAATTCTTCCCGTCGCCATCGCCACGATAAACATGGTAGCCTTTGTTTTCGAATGCGATCGGTGCCGCCTGCCAGCGCAGTTCAACGAGCTTTGCGTCCTTTGCGAGTGTCAGTTCGCGCGGCGGATCGGGGCGTCGAATCACGACGACGTACCCGCCCACCCATTCTTCGCACGGCATCAGCATCGAACTATGGAACCACAGCTTCGTCGCGTCGGGTGACAGCAGCGGCCGTGGAATCGCCGCGTAAGGCCGGAAATCATTGTTGTCCATCCCGCTCCACTTGATGTACTTTCCCGTCTTGTCTTTTTGCAGTCCGCCGCGCACGTCGGAACACGTGTGGCAAAGCACCTCGCCCTTGCCCTGCGTCGCGTAGCCCCACACGATGCAGTCGCTTTCCTTGATCTTCGTGCGCCATCCGGCGCTCATGTACGCGGCCCACACGTCCGGGTGCATCGAATTTCCGCCGGCGATGTGCCCGCCCGGCCCCGTTAGCACGAACTTGGGCATCTTCGTTTTGTCGGAGTAGTCTCGAATCCAGATGCCCCAGCCGCCGGTGTCTTTTCCATCAGAACCTTTCGCCGGGCCACTGAAGTAAAGCCCCAGAGGACTTCCACCGCCCATCATCTTCCCGTGCGACTCGTACTGGTTCCACGGATTGACTCCGCCGCTGGCGGTGATCTCCCCGTGCTGCGGCACGCCGTCCAGCCCCTTGCTCACGTCCAGCGTGTAGCCGAGCGGTTCGCCAACATCCGTCATCGGCCCATAGTTCCAGTGAATCTCTTTGCTGTTGGCGCCAAAGGCCAGCGAGTGGAACCGGTAGTTGTTTGCCTTGTCGTGAACGATCTTCCCTTTCGGGTCTTTCAGTTCCGGCAGTTGGTAATCGAACGGATGGTGAAAGTATGAGCCGTCTTCGCCCGCTTTTTTCGTCAGATCCACGAGATGGATTTCTGGCATGTAGTTCAGCTTGTTCGTCTGCTTATCGATCATTCCGTTCGCGTCCTGGATGAGCAGCAAGGTTCCGTCCGGCGAGATGTCTTGGATGATCTTGTTTTCCTTGGTGTTTAGTTCGCAAATAATCTCCGCAGTGCTGTCCGCCAAATCCTCGCTGATCGTCAGGCGCCACAGCTTTTCGTTGATGGCGTAATACGCATAGCGCGGATTCTTGCGGTCCATGATGTTGAACTTGCCGTAAATGCCCGCCGCGCGCCGCGTGCCGTTTTCCTCCTTGAATGCGACCATCAACGCCCGTGGTTGGGAGTAGTCGGCGTTCATGATGTACTTGTGCCCGTCCCAGCCGTCCTTCTTGACGTTCCCTCCTTCGTCGATGTACCCGCGGTTGCCCATGAACAGGATGCGCTTGCCATCGCACGTCCACACCGGCCGGCCCAGGTCCGGGTGCGAGATGTCGTTGCACAGCTCGCGCGTCAGGCAGGTGATTTCATGCCCGCTGATGGTGTCCTTGAAGACCACCGTCTCCGGCTGCATCAGTCCATCGGTCTTCGAGAGCACTTTCGGGTACGGCTTGCGATGCAAGTAGTCGATCCGCGTTGTCAGCTCCTCGAGATCCTGGCACACGCGATACTTGAGCGTGATCAGTTCGCGCGGCACGGGATCGGCATACGTCGGGGCTGGCGTCGGCGCTGGTTGCCCCGCGCTGCAGATCGACGTGAGTGCGATCAAGAACAGAAGTGCTGAGTGCTGAGTGCTGAGTACTGAGCGCATTGCAGTGTTCTCCTGTTCATGCGTAAAGTGCGTCGACCACGGCTTGAGGATTCCTGCTCATTACGCGGATGAGCACAAGTGCCGGCCCTTCCGGACGCCGACGGCCTTGTTCCCAGCTCTGCAGCGTAGCTTTGGGGATCAACATAACTTCCGCGAACTGCGCTTGCGACATCCGCAGCCGGTGGCGCACGCGTACAATTTCGGTGGGCTTAAAGGCTCGCCGCAGGGCGCGCACGCGTTGAGCCGAGTATACGTGCGTCTTCTCGGCCTGCATTTCGCCGCGGGCGAGTTTGCCCGCTTCTCGTACACTCGCGATCAGTTCGGCGAACAGTTTCTTGTCCATCACGCGATCTCCTGTTGTACGACCTCTTCGAGAACCTTCAGTTCGGCCGCAGAGAGGTCGTCCTTTTTGTTCTTTGGATATGCGACAAGCAGATACATGATCTGCGTCTGCTGCCAATAGTAGATGACCCTAACGCCGCCTCTCTTGCCCCTGCCTGAACCGCTCCAGCGCACCTTCCGTATACCACCACTTCCTTTGATGACCTTGCCGGCGTCTGGCGCAGCTATGAGATAGTCGAGCAGGTTCTGCTTCTCGTCGTCACCGAGCAGTTTCTCGATCTGGCGAGTGAAAATCGTCGTCTCGAGTACCCTCATTTCCGAATCAGAATCGCTGCCCACAGATCCCTCCATCCGAAAATCATTATACGACAGTGGCGTACAGTGTCAATTCGTGGCGCTGTGTTTGACGCACAAGCCGTAACCACTGACCACGGACTACAGAATACCGACATTTTGTTGCGACCCCATCTACGCTAAGTATAGTCTCCTCTCCATGCAAACCCGAAAATTCGGCAACCTGAACTTCGACTCCTCGATTCTCGGCTTCGGCACCATGCGCCTGCCCGTGATCGGTGGCGATTCGTCAAAGATTGACGAAGATCAAGCTATCGCGATGATCCGCTACGCCATCGATCATGGCGTCAACTATGTCGACAGCGCGCACGGCTATCACGGTGGCAACAGTGAAGTTGTTACGGGCAAGGCTCTGTCCGGCGGCTATCGCGAGCGCGTCAAGATCGCCACCAAGCAGCCGCCCTGGTCGGTTCACAAGGCCAGCGACATGGACCGTCTGCTTGATCAACAGCTTCAACGTCTTCAGACGAATAAGATTGACGTCTATCTTCTGCACTGCCTCAGCAAATCGTTCTGGCAGAAACTGAGCGGCTTCGGCGTCGTCAAGTGGGCCGAGAACATGATCGCCAAAGGCCGCATCGGCGGCTTGGGTTTCTCGGCGCATGAAACGTGCGACGACTTCTGCTCGCTGATCGACGCCTACGACGGCTGGGCGATGTGCCAGATTCAGTACAACTATCTCGATCAGGAAAATCAGGCGGGAACGCGCGGCCTATTGTACGCCGGTTCCAAAGGGGTTCCCGTCGTCGCGATGGAACCGCTGCGTGGCGGACGCCTCGCCGAACCTCCGGCCGCTGTGCGCGCAGTGTTCGACGGAGTTCCCGCACGCCGCTCACCCGTGGAATGGGCGTTGCGCTGGGTCTGGAATCATCCGGAGATCAAGGTTGCCCTCAGCGGCATGAGCAGAATGGCTCAAGTGAAGGAGAACCTCGCGATCGCCGAACGCTTCGCGCCAATGACGGCCGACGAGTCCGCCGTGATCGATCGCGCCGTTGTCGAATTTGAGAAAGCGTTCCCCGTCGCTTGCACCGCGTGCGGCTACTGCATGCCCTGTCCCAAAGGCGTCAACATCCCGCGCGTCTTCGACGTGTACAACCAGTCCGTGCTCTACGCCGATCTGGGTGTCCCGCGTTACACGTACGGGCTGATTCCCGCCAGCCAGCGCGCGGACCAGTGCGCCGAGTGTCACGAGTGCGAGCCCAAGTGCCCGCAGAAGATCGCCATCCCGCAGGAACTGGCCGCCGCGCACAAGCGTTTGGGCTGACGAGCGCACTTCTCAGAATCCGGTGGTCTGTCCCGCCGCAAACCGCTGATCTTTCAGCGCCGCTGCGCGCCCTTTTGCATCCGCCAGCCATACGACTCCCGGGAAGATCTTCGTGACCGAGCATCCATGTCCAGGGACACTTTCGCCTTCTTTCACGCGATAAGGCGTGCCCTCATCCGAGCACTTCAGCAGCGCGTAACTCTGGTTATCGAAAATCACGACGCCCATATAGCCGAGACGAAAATCGACGAATCTATCCTTAAAAACCAGCCGCGTGTCCCGTTTGCCTGCGTTCCCATCATCTCCTCCCGGCGGGGGTGGAGGTGGTGGCGGAGGAGGTGGTGGTGGAGGTGGTGGAGGGTTTGGCCCTATGGTTACCTTCACCGGCGCGAACGGCGTCTTGCGTTCGCCCTTTAGGTACTCGCCCGCCGCTTTCAGTGGCGCAAGATCCGACGTGAACACTTTCGCCGGTGCTGATGACACGCTCAGCGCCGGTCCCGGTTCAAGCCGCATCGGTCGCGACACGATGAGATGGTACGCGCTGGCCGCGCAGATCATCGCGACCAGCACGCACAGTAGTTTTTCTTTGTTGAGAGAACCGTCGCGTTTCTGTTTCATGTTGGACCTCCCGTTGCAGGAAACAGTGGTGCAGGCAGGAAGGTCACGCGTATTGAAAATGGATATGGCGTGTGCAGCCGCACGGGCAGCCAACAACGAACAGAGGCTGCCCGTGGCACATCAGGTCACGTTCCGTCGTGCTCGCTCTGATCGTCGGAGACGGGCGGGATGGGCTGGCCCGGGATCGCGTACTTTCCGGTCAACCAGTTGCCCATGTCGATATCGCGGCAGCGCTGCGAACAGAAGGGGAAGACCTTATGCGCCGCGATGCGCGTGTACTGAAATTCTTTTCCGCAGCGCGGGCAACGCGCGGTTTTCACGGGATCGTTGGAAGAAGACGGCTTTGAATCTGGCGTCATAACTGATGCAGAATTCTCCCGACAACAAGGACAACTCCTGCATCGCGGCAGGCAATGCGGACAATGCAAGGTCGCGAAGGGTTCAGATCCCTGATTGCCCGTCGGACGCGGACGCCTTGACGCCCGCGATGACGCCGGATTCCTCGGCGCGCGGCGGCGGGGGTTCGTCGCCTTCGGTGAGTTTGCGGATTTCGTACTGTACGGCTTCCATTTCGCGCCGCCACTTGATGCGGCCCTGGAAGCCAATGACGACATCGTACATCTGCTGCGCTTTGCGGAGTTCGCGTTCGAGCGTCTTCAGACGGTCGTCGCGGCGCATGTCGCTTTCGGGCGCCGAGGTCTGATCGCGTGGCGTGTCGTTGTAAATCATCCCGCGCCTCCAAATCTGACCGTAGTGCCTGCGGCAGTAACCCTTGGCGTGTGAGGGATTGGGGCAACCCTCCACGATACACTGCGTCGGCTTCGTCATGCGCAGCCCCCTCTCCAACCAAATGTCTCGCACAACGCCCGCGAGCTTCCGGTTTGAATTTTTTCTTATTGACACAGGGTCATAAGCCGTACCGTTTCCAAGTCAACATAAATGTTGCGCAAAAAGTTTTGCTGGACTGGTGTCTGATGTCTGTTGAATGGCCTCAGTGAGCGACGGTGGACTCGCTCCAGACCACCAAAGTCTCCTTGTCTTCACTCGGTCTAGCCGTTAGTGATGATCAGATGACCCCCGTACCCGTTGAATTCTGGCTTGTGGTTTTTGCGATGGCTGGCGCGATCTTCGGCTCCTTCGCCAACATGCTCTCCTATCGTCTGCCGCGAAACATATCGGCCGTGACGCGCACGCGCTCATTCTGTCCGCAGTGCGAACACAATCTGGCCTGGTATGACAACGTCCCGATCCTCAGTTACCTCTCGCTTTTCGGACGCTGCCGTTATTGCCGCAAGCCGATTCCCGTTCGGTATCTCCTGGTCGAACTGCTCGTGAGCGGCTTGTGGTTCGCCGCCGCCTATCAGTTCCTGGCGCTCAACCCGCCGATGCTGATTTCGCCCTTCACCGGCACGATGCCCCCCGTCCGCTTTATCGCGCTTCTTTTCCTGAGCCTCAATCTCGTGGTGCTCGCGGTCGTCGATCTGGAGTGCTGGCTGATCCCCATCGAAACGACGCTGTACTGGATACCCGTGGCGATCTTGATCGCCCCGATCTACCCCGCGCTTCACGCATCGGCAACGACGTGGGTGGCCGGCTGGCCGTCCATCAACGCGTTGATCGATAGCTTGATGGGCCTGGCGTTGGGCGCCGGTCTGCTGTGGGCGATCGGGTTTCTGACGACTGTCTTCACGTTCTACAAACATCGCATGCAGGGGAGCAAGGAACACCCACTGGAAGGCATGGGCGAAGGGGACATGCATCTGCTGGCGCTGGTCGGTGCGCTGCTGGGTTGGAAGGCCGCGCTGATGACGCTGGGGATTGCCATTTTCGTCGCGTGTTTCGTCGGCGTGGCGAAAATCTTGCTGGATCGGGTGCAAGAGTGGCGCTTGGGCGAGAGGTGGCAACCGGCTCCGCCCACCTTTGACCTGCCCGAGGAGACGCCGCCGCTGCCCGTGTTCTGGCCGCTGCCGATCTTCGGAGGGCTGCTCTTGTTGCTGGCGCTGGGGCTCTTCATTCAAAGCGCCCGGACATGGAGCGGCACGGGGCCGCTCACGATGGAGGAGGAACCGTTCCGGTTCGTGCTCGACCCGTTCACCGGCGCGCTGGACTGCCGGCTGATCCCCGCCTTTGTGATGACGGCGCTGGGCGCGCTGCTGGTCTTCGCGTATCCCTTCTATAAGTATCTGGCATCGATTGACATGCTGCCGCAGGGCAGCATCGTCGAAAACGAGAAAGGCGAGAAGCAGGAAGTCATCACGGCCGGGCACTACATCCCCTTCGGCCCGTCGCTGGCCGCTGCGGCGCTGCTCGTGGCGTTCTACGATCCGTTGTTGCGGAATTACGCCGCGTGGTGGTGGTCGGTGATGCAAGGCTACGTCCCCGGCGGAGCCGTCCCGACGATGGCGCCGATGCCCTACCGCGTCATCGCGCAGAATGAAATTCTGAGCGTGTTGATGGCGATCGGCGGATTCTTCCTGCCGACGCTGCCCAGAGCGCGCTGATTTTGCGCTGTGTGCGCCCAAAGAAAGAGCGGGCCTTTCGGCCCGCTCTTACCACTCACCAATTACCACTCACCACTCACCAGCCTACTTCTTCCGCACCGATACTCGCTTCGATGGCGTCCGGCAGCCGCAGCCATCTCCGCAGCCGGCGGCGACGAGAACCTTGCGCGCGCCTTTCAGAACCGGCGCCATGTCCGTCAATTCCCACGTAAAGTTCGGCAGTTCGCGGCCGAAGTGTCCGTGCCGCGCGGTTTCCAGGTAGATCGGGCGGCGCAGCGTAAGGTGCTCGATGATCGCGCGCGGCCGGAAATCGAAGTGCTTGCGGACCAGCTCGGCCAGTTCCTGGTCGCTGATCTTCCCGGTGCCCTTCGTGTCCACCAGAATGCTGACGGGCTGAGCCACGCCGATCGCGTAGGCCACTTGCACCTGAGCTTCTTCGCAGAGTTCGGCGGCCACGAGGTTCTTCGCAACATAACGCGTGAAGTACGCGGCGCTGCGGTCCACCTTCGTCGGGTCTTTGCCCGAGAACGCGCCGCCGCCGTGCGGAGCGTATCCGCCGTAGGTATCGACGATGATCTTGCGGCCGGTCAGTCCGCAATCGCCGTGCGGTCCGCCGACTTCGAAGCGGCCCGTCGGGTTGACGTGATAGATGGTGCTCTTGTCCAGCAGCCTGGCGGGAATCGACTTCTTGACGATCTTTTCGATCACGTCCTGCTTCATCACGTCCTGCTTGTCGTTCATCTCCGGCGTGTGCTGCAAGCTGACGACGACGGTGTGCACGCGGACCGGCTTGTTGCCGTCGTACTCAACGGTGACCTGGCACTTGCCGTCCGGGCGCAGGTACTTCAGTTCGTGCTTGCGGCGGACATCGAACGCTTTTTCGGAAATCGCATGCGCCAGGGAGATCGGCAGCGGCATCAGCGTGGGCGTATCGCGGTTGGCGTAGCCAAACATCATGCCCTGATCGCCAGCGCCCATTTCCTTGCTGGGGCCTTCATCCACGCCGCGAGCGATATCGGGGCTCTGGCGGTCCAGCGACACCATCACGGCGCAACTATCGGCGTCGAAGCCCATGCGCGGATCGACGTATCCAATTTCGCGCACAACTTTTCGCACAACGTCCGGGATATGGACGTAGGTCTTGGTGGTGACTTCGCCGGCAATGATCGCCACGCCGGTGGTGACCATCGTCTCGCACGCCACGCGCGACGTGGGGTCGTCGGCCAGCATCGCATCCAGCACCGCGTCGGAAATCTGGTCGGCGACTTTGTCGGGATGCCCGACGAAAACGGACTCGGACGTGAACAAACGACTGGACATGTAGCGCTCCTTTCAGAGCTCTTGAGTACGGGCGAAGGTAGCGATGGCCTCCGTGCCAGCCGGCAGGGACGCCGGCGCTACCCGCCAAAGGAGAAAAAAAGACACCCCGCGCGGACCTCCCCCATCCGCGCAAGCAACCTGCAACAAGACTCGCCGCAGGAGGATAGAGGACGAAAGAGCCGGGTCAAGTTCCATTGTGGTCAGAACCGCGACCGGCAGGGGGCGGTCTGTACCGCAGGCCTCTGGCCTGTCCTCCGTTCCCTATCGCGGGCGTCTCACCCGCTGCTCCGGCCTGTAAAAAAGTGCACCTGTGGTGGTTGCCGGCTGCTATCCTCAAGCCTCAGGTCTCAAGCCTCAAAGTCCGTCTATTCCTGTCCAAGACTGCACCTGTGCACCGTGCCGCCGGCCTCTCCTCTGTGCTGGCGGCGTCTCGCCCGCTGCTCCAGTCTGTAAAAAAGTGCACATGTGGTGGTCGCCGGCTTTCGTCCTCAAGCCTCAAAGTCCGTCCATTCCTGTCCAAGACTGCACCTGTGCACCCTGCCACCGGCCTCTGTACTGCGGGCGTCTCACCCGCTGCTCCGGTCTGTAGAAAAGTGCACCTGTGGTGGTCGCTCGCTTCCGTCGTCAAGCCTCAAGTCTCAAGCCTCAAGTCTGTCTGTTTCTGTCCAAAACTGCACGTGTGCGCTTCTTCAAACCCTGAACCAGCGGTGCTTCCTCCGCCAGAACGTCTGTAAAAAAAGTGCACATGTGCAGTATCCCTGGACCCAAACCCCCGAAACCCGCCTGTCTTCAATTCTCAAAGAACACCTTCCGCCAAGGCATAGTATCCAACTCGGCCCCATATAACTATGACGAACCAGCCTCAAAAATACTTCACTGTTTTTGGTTTAATTTTAGTTAATATGAAGACTCAGTGTGCTCTGCCTACGATTTCATTTATTGTTGCGCTGGCGTTCGGCCTCTTTCGCCGCCGGGTCACCGGGGCGGGTGAAGGTGCCTTTGCCGGAGATTTCAAGCACGTCGATACCATGAAAAGTGTATTGCCCGAGCGCCTTGAGTCCCATGGTATTGCGATCACGCGGGGGCCAGTCTGTGCGGTCTGTCAACGGTCCCATCTCGGATTTGTATGTTACTACCGATTCACCGTTCACCGTGAAGACCACGCTGTTACGGCGAACCTGAACGATTACCGTGTTGCGCTCGCCGGGTTTCATGAGCGACCGCTTGACAGTGGCCTGATCTTGAGCGAGCTTGCCGTTGATCGTGTTCAGGCACGCGTATTGCTCATCGATCCTCCACCAGAACCGCTCGCCGTTGTGAAACAAGCTCCCACCGATCCAATGCGCGCCTTTGGTTGGCGTGAACTCGACGCGGCAGTCGTATTCTTCCGCCGGATGAAATGGCATCTCCAACATGCCTTGTGCGAAGACCGACTTTGACAACGTCGCACCATTGAAACTCCATGTCGTATCGAGCGCGTCCCGTTTCGGGTCCACCAGCGGCAATAGGTTGACCGCCTTCGCCCAGCGCGCGGGATCGTTATCGGCACCCGCCGGCGCGGCCTCCGCGCTCAGCCGCGGCGGCTTGGTGTTCGGCTCCGGGTCGAGTTCGATGATCAAATCGTCGAAGAACACCTCCGCCGCCACGAAGGGGACGCCTATGGACACCGATATTTCCCTGGCGTCTGCGGGAATTTTCCAGAGCGGCGTCACAAGCTGCTGCCAGTCGCGCTGCTCCGGCGGGAGATTCCGACACGGGCGCTCGTCACCCTGGACTTTCAGTAGCACTCGGGGTTGAGCCCATCCATCCGGCGCGGGAACTGGCGTGTAACCCAGCGGGCAGCAGGCGCTCACACTGACGCGCAGCGAGTGCCCGGCAACGAGCGCCGGATCAATCGGGATCGTCATTTTAGCTTCGCCGCGGTCTCGTTCCTTGCGGCTGATGCGCAGCACTTTCCCATGCCCGGGCAGTTCGACAATCGCCACCTGGGACTTTGGGCCAATGGTCCACCACTGCGGCAACTTGTTCAGGTCCAGTTTCTCGAAGTCCTCGCTAAGCAGCACGCCCTTCGGCGCGGCCGGCGCGCCTACGGGCGTCAGCCGTGGCTCAACCCAGACGGCGCGGGCATTTGCACAGTTCCCGGGGCACTCGACGGACAACTCAAGTTTCTGGACACCGGCCACTTCCACGCGGCAGGATTGCGCCTTGCCGCTCTCCTTAGTTGGTTGTGACGCCCAAAGCAACTTGCCGTCGCCCACAACCTTGAACGTGAGTGCGGTCACGGTCTTGTTCTGTGCAGAATCGTTTATAGCAGCGCTGGCCTCGAAGGCCTGGTACTTCCCAACCAGCGCGTAGGCCACGTGGGATCCTGCTGAATGTCCAGGGTACATCAACAACCCCTTAGGAGAGGGGACGTTGTTCACCACAATCGCTAAGTCGTCAGCGCCGCCGTTCTTTGCCCACATAGCATGACCATTGTAAGTGAAGACCTTCACTTCCTGTTCCGGCAGGTCGGAGAGATACACGACAGCGCCGGGCGGTTCAGGTTTCGCGGCCGCCGCGCTCAGCGGGTTCTTCGCCCAGAACTCCGCCACGGGCACTTCGTTGATCTTCTCCAGCGTCTTGATCGAGCCCAGGATGGCGGCGTCGCGCGCAACCACAAAATCGCATACCAAGTGCTTGATGGGCAAATCCCTGATCGGCGCGAGATCGCCGACCTGTGTCTTTTTGATATCGAGCGTGATCAAGCTCAGCCCCTTCAGCGGCGCGAGATTCTCAACAGGATTGCTGGCGACATAAAGGTGTGTCAGCGGTATGCCCTGCAACGGCGAGAGCTCGTGGATGTTGTTATTTTGCAGGGCGAGGATTTGCAGTTTCATCCCACGGAGGGGCGTGAGATCCTCAAGGTTCCCCTTGGCCTGCGTGTGCGGTCTGCATTCGAGGTCGCTCAGGCCAACCAACGCTTTGATCGGTGAAAGATCCTTCAGGGCGATGCTGGAGATGTGCAACAGTTGCACCTGCCCGTTCACAACTTTGCTCTCCAGTATCGGCCCATTCCATCCTGGATTCACATCCCGCAGCTTCGCCACCACCGCCTCGACCTGCTTCTCCGCCGGCAGCGCCTGCACCATCTTGATCCACGCGTCGTCCACGCCACCGGCGGCGGGCACGGAGTTTTTCGCCCAGAACTCCGCCACGGGCAGGTCGTTGAGTTTTTCCAGCGTCTTGATCGACTTTAGGATGGCCGTGTCGCGGGCGGGAACGAAGTCGCACGTCAACTCTGTCAACGGCATCTCGGTCAGTAGCGACAAATCGGTGACCTTTGTTCCCCGTAGCTGGAGCTTCGTTAACTTCATCCCGCGAAGAGGAGACAGGTCGCTGATCGGCCGTCCAGTGCAGTTGATTTCGGTCAGCGCCATGCCAGACAGCCCGGCAAGGTCGGTCGCCTCTCCGCCGTTGAGCCATACGGCTCGTAACGCGGGAAAGCCTTTCAACGGCGTAAGGTTCCGGCAGTTGACGTGCGCGAACCAGACACTGCTCTTATCTACTATCTGAGCATTGACGGTGGCGCGTTGATCATTCAGCTCCTTCAGCTTTTCCATGACCTTCTTAATCTGTTCTTCGGGCGGCAGCGCGTGCACCATCTTGATCCACGCGTCGTCCACGCCGCCGCGGGCCGCGTCATACTCCTTCCAGAATTCCTGGGGAGACTTCAGCTTGTCTCCGCTCGTTCCGATCTGCGTCAGAGTCTTCATGGCGCGGATCGAATCGATGCCCCGCGTGACCGTGGCGGGCGAGAACGTCAGCAGGTAAAGCTTCGGCAGGTCAGCCAGCGGGCTGAGGTCGGTGACTGGCGTGTCATTCATGTAAAGTCTGCCCAGCGTCCAGGTCATCTTCGAGCCGGGTGCGCCACGTAAAGGCGTAAGATCGCGGACTTGCGTGTGATCAATTTCCAGGTGGCCGATTGGCATTCCCAGCAGGGGAGTCAGGTCGCTGACGGCCGTCGAACCGAGCTTCAATCCAATCAACTTCAAGCTCTTGAGTGGAGATATATCGGATATTGCCGCGCCGGTTAAACCCAGGTCCGTGATTATACCATTGGTATAGGCCTGCGTGGCCTTTCCGTCGTATCTGGGATTCAGCTCTTTAAGCTTCTCCACGACCTTCTTGAACTGCTCTCCCGCCGGCAGCGCCTGCACCATCTTGACCCAGGCGTCCGTGACGCCGGTTTCGCGTTGCGCGTCCACGTCCGCGCCGGCAGCAGACACATCCAGCGCCAACCGGAATCCGATGTCGGGATTCCGGCGACCAGGACTGATCCAGTAACGGCGCGCCGAGCCGCAATCGCTTGCGCGATTACTCCAGCTACCACCGCGCAGAACACGATCTCCGCCGCTCGCCGGGCCTTTCGGATCAACCGGCGGCGAATCCGCGTAGTATTTGTCGTTGAAGTTATCCTGGACCCACTGCAACACGTTCCCGAGCATGTCATACAAGCCCCAGGAGTTCGGCTTCTTCTGGCCGACGGGATGGGTGCGCATTCCCGAATTGTTGGTGCACCAGCCCGCCTGCTCCAAGTCCGAATCCTTGTCGCCGGTGTTGAACTTCGTCGTTGTCCCGGCACGGCCGGCGTACTCCCATTGCGCTTCTGTCGGCAGGCAGGCATTCCGCCCCGTCTTTTTCGCGGCCCACTTGCAGAACTCCTGGGCGTCACTCCAGGTGACCAGGCATACCGGATGGTTGTCCTCTTGCGGGAAGTTCGGCTTCATCCAGTTGACGCCGGAAACCTCCTTCCACCCGTTGTCCCAAGTGTAGCCTCTGTTGCCAGCTTTCTCCGCTTCGGTCTGGAACTTCATGGCGTCAACGAACGCCCGGAACTGCGCGATGGTGACAGGGTACTTCCCCATGTAAAACGGCTTGCTGATCTGCACCTTGTGGACGGGCTTCTCTTGCGGCTTCGCGTCGGCGTCGTCCGATCCCATCATAAATTCGCCCGCCGGCACCAGCACCATCTCCATCTTCACCCCGCCGCCAAGGTCCAGCGAGAGATCCTTCGGCAGAGCGGCTTCGGGCTGTACGGCAACAGGCCGGGTCTCGGGTTTCGACCTCGCAATTTCGGCCGGCGCCGCCTTTGCCGTTTCTCCCCGTCCCCCCGTCTCCCCGTCCCCCCGTCTGGCTGTTGTCCCCGTCTCCGCGTCTCCCTGTCCCGATTTCCCGCCGCTCGTCAGCGCATAGATGAGAATCAGCAGTCCTAGTGCGAGCACGCCGCCGGCGATGTATAGCGGTGTTTTGTTGGGGCGTGCCGAGGTTGAGGCGCGCTGTTCGCCTGTGTGCCTCGTCGCCGGCGCGTGTGGGCGCGTGCCCGCGGGCGCTAGCGGGCCGGCAGTCTTGCGCGGAGCGGTGGCTGCGCGCCGCGGAGCCCGCGGCATGGCCACGGATGATTTACCCACGTCGATGGCGTTGCTGCTGGGCATCTTGCCGTCGATCACCAGTTCCAGATCGGCGAGCAGCTCGTTGCAGTCGCGATACCGGTCGATCGCATCTTTGGCCATCATTTTCTGGATGACCTGCACGACCGGATCGGGGATGTCTTCGCGAATGTCTTGGGGGTTCGACAACTGCTCATTTAGGTGCTTGAGGAGAATCGCGGCGGCCGTCGTTCCCTGGAAAGGCGTCTGTCCCGTGACCAGGTGGTAAAACATGGCACCGAGCGAGTAAATATCGCTGCGGCCATCCACGCCTTTATCGCCGCGGGCCTGCTCGGGCGAGATGTAGTGCGGCGTTCCGAGCGCCACGCCGGTCTGCGTCGCGAAACTCTGCTCGCCGCCGCCAATGTTCTTTGACAAGCCCATGTCGAGGATTTTGGCCACACCCACTTCACCGATAGTGCTGGCGTTAAGCGGCTTACAGAGCATGATATTCGCCGGCTTGATGTCGCGGTGGATGAAGCCATGCTCGTGCGCGTGCTTCAGGCCGCGCGCCACCTGCATCACGATTTGGGTGGCTTGGTCCCAAGACAATGGGCCTTCGCGCTTGAGTTTCTTATCGAGCGGCTCGCCTTCGCAGAGCTCCATCGCCAGGTAGTGGTAGCCCTGGTCCTCGCCGTAGGAATAGGCTGCGACAATGTTGACGTGGTTGAGCGCCCCCGCCGCTTTCGCCTCGCGCCGGAAGCGCGTCACGAAATCGGCGTCGCCGGCATGTTTCTTGGGCAGGACTTTGACGGCGACCAGGCGTCCGACGTTCAGGTCTTCGGCCTGATAGACCGCCCCCATTCCGCCTTCGCCAAGTTTCTTGACCAACTTGAAATGGGCGAGTTGCTTGATGCCGCCGGCCTGCTGCGCCTGGAGCTTCTTCTCGACGTTCTCGCGGATGACAGGCGTGATGACACCTTGCTGAATGAAGACATCAGGCAGAGACACCAGAACGCCATTTCTGGCGCTCTCAGCTTGAGCCGTCCTGGCGGTCTCGATCTGGTCGAGCGTAACCATGCCCATCTGGTTAAGCGCCCGGGCAAAGGCTTCGTCAGATACTGGGTTGGACATAAGGCTCCGCGGCGAGTGCATCTTCCAGGAGAGATGCCCTTGTATCGCGAAGGCACCTGGAGTCAATATTTCATCGCGCTGCCGCAACTTGCCAATAAGCCAAGTGCGGGGAAAACGTGGACAGGAATCAGTAGACCGGGCTACATCAACAACCCTCGCCGCTTCGCCACAGCTACGCGCGCACTTAAAGGGCTTCAGAACGCAGTCCGCGGCGTAGATAGTATACGTCAAAGCCGTCTCAAGGAGACCACTGATGCAGCGTTTGTTCTGGAGTTTGTTTATGATCGGCGCGGGGAGCGTGCAGTTCGCGGGTAGGGCAGGGGAGGATGTGTCCGCGGGCGCGCGCATCGCAAAGTTCAAAGCTGACCGCGAAGCCGCCGTGTCCTTCACGCTGGATGACGGCTGGGAGGACAACGCGACGCTCGCCGTGCCGCTCTTCGACAAGCACGGCATTCACGCCACGTTCTTCCTCGTCCCGGGACAGATTCCCGAGGACGACGCCCCGAAGAGCACGCATAATTACGGCAAGGTGCCTTGGTCAACATGGAAGAAAGTCGCGCAATCCGGCCACGAAATCGGCAACCACACGCTGCATCACCCCGGCCTGACCAAAGCCGACGACAAGACCGTCGAGACTGAAATCAACGGCGCGTATGAGCGCATTTTGGAGAAAGTCGGCGTCGCGCCGGTCAGCTTTGCCTACCCCGGCAACGCCCGCGACGATCGCGTGCGCAAGTTCGTCTACGCCAAACACGCCGTCGCGCGCGAGACCGAAACCGGCTACGGCGGCAAAGACTTCACGACCGAAAAAGCCAACGCGCTGGTGGATCGCACGCTAAAGGACAAACGCTGGATGGTCGCGATGCTCCACGCCATCGAAAACGGCTACGCCGCCTTCCCCAGCGCCTCCGTGCTCGACGAACACCTGAAGTACGTGCAAAGTTTGAAGAATCGACTCTGGGTGGACACCTTCGGCAATGTCGGCCGCTACGTAAAGGAGCGCGACGCCGCCAAGTTGGACGCGAAGAAGTCCGATACCAGCGTCAGTTTCACTCTAACCACCGATCTGGACGCCAAACTCTTCTGCGTCCCGCTGACGATTGTGATCGACGCCAAAGGCGCCGCCTCCGCCGAAGCCAAACGCGACGGCGCTGCCTTGCCCGTCATCGTTGAAGCGGACCGCATTGTACTCGATGTCGTCCCCGGCCCATCGCCCGTCACCGTTACGTGGCGACGGTAAGAGGAAGTGGGAAGTGCGAAGTGTGGTTTCATTGTGCCTGCGGGACGAGCCACACCTCGTCCTTCGCACTTCGTCCTTCGTTATCCTGACACGCAAGAAAGGCCGGAGCTTGCGCTCCGGCCCTGTGTTGCAATTGTAGTTGCTCGATTACTTCGCCGAGCCAGACACGTTAGCCTTAGCGGTATAGAACAGGGTCTTCGTGTCCTGATAGATCGTTCCGTCGAACAGCATCTGCACCAGGAGTTTCCGCAGAGCCGAAGCGGCTTCTGACTTGGTGAACCCGTCGTCTGCGAGAGCGGCGGCGAAGCCACCCTTGCTCAGCTTCACGGCGAACTTCGCCGTCTGGTCCACCGTGACGCCGGCTTGCAGCTTCACACCCAGCTTGATGGCACTGCCACCGGACACGGCGGAGCCCTTCTCGTTGAGCGTGAAGGTCTTGAGCACGCCGCCGACGTTCAGCAGCAGTTTCTGGCCGGAGAGCTTCACGCCAGCCTTCATCGGCAGCAGGCCGCTGATCTGGATGCTGTCCGAGCCCGGCTTGACAAAGCTCAGCTTGATCGACATCTTGCTGATCAGCAGCGCTTCCGGAGTCGGGTTGCTCGAGGCCGTCGGGTAGCTCTTCGCATTGCTCGGGTCGCTGCCCATCGCGATCTCCACGGCATCGCTGATGCCATCGCCATCCGAATCGTTCTCGCCCGGCGCTGACGCCGCGCCGCCCGTCGCCGCCTGAACCACGAGACTGATGGTCTTGGTCGTGGTTCCACCGCTTGAGGTGCCGCTGACGGTCACGGTGTAGGTTCCGGCTGGTGTGAACGTGTGCTGCACGGAATCGCTTCCGCTGCTGTCCGTCACGCCATCGCCGAAGTCCCATTTCCAGGAGACCGTGATGTTTTCGGCCGCCGCGACGGAGAACTGCACCGCTTGCCCAACGGTGGCCGGATTCGGATTGGCCGTCAGGCTGGCGATGGTTGGCGCGGGCGTAAGGTCCGCGGCGTTGAGGCTTACCGTGGCGCTTCCCGTGGCGCCGCCATCGTCGGTCGCGGTGCAGGTGACATCGTACTGGCCATAATCAGGCAGCACGAACGCGAGGACTGCGCCCGAGCCGGTCTTATAGGCGGCGCCGTCCTTCAGCACGGTCCACTGATAGGTGAAGGTGTCCGTCGCGCCTGGATCGGTCGCAGTGGCTGTCAGCGAAACGTTCGTGCCTTTGGTCGGAGCGCTCGGCACGCCAGTGATCGCCACTGTCGGCGCCACGTTGGTGATCGCCACGTTGCCGGCGAGCGTCGTTCCTGCGCCGCCGTCCTTGTCCGTGACGGTGACCTTCACGGCGTAGACCCCGCCGACGACCGGTTCGTTCGTATAGGTATGCGTGAAGGGGCCGAACTTCTGCGGATCGCCTTCGTTCACGAATTCCGTTGCGAAATTGCTGCCATCGCCCCAGTCGATCGAGACCGCCCACGAATAATCCAGGACGCCCACATCCGTGAAGCTCCCGGAGACCGTTGCCACGACCTTGGAGCCTTCAAGTGTGCCGGCTTGCGTCAGCGTGGCCGTGACCACGGGCGCCACGTTGGCAATCACCGCGTCGTAGGTCGTCAGGCTCCAGGTGTCCTCATCGGAGCTGTTCCACAGCATCACAGCAATCGTGTACGTTCCGCTATCTACATAGGTGTGCGTTTCGGAAAGGTCCGTTTCGTCCGCGTCATAAAAGTCTTGCGTTACGCAACCATCGCCCCAATCGATCTGCACGTTGAAATCGTCGTCCACGTATGTATCGGCGAGCGTGCCGGTGAGCGTGATCTCCGCCGCTTCGTAGGCGTTGGCCACCGCCAGATTCGTAACGGTCGGGGCGGCGTTGATGACCTCGACATACACGTAGTCGTCGTCGTAATCACCGCTGTCGTCGTAGACCTCCACGTCGATTTCGTACGAATCGACCTCGGACGTATAGATGTGCGTGGCCGTATAGCTCGTCACCCCGGCCGCTACCTCAAACGTCTCCTCGGTGTCGTCATTCCAGTCGATGTGGATCGTGTGGGCGTCCTGGATGCCGTCGTCGGTGAAGTTCACCGTCAACTGCAGCGGTGCGCCCTGGGCCACGGTCGTGGGATTGGCCGTCAGATTCGTGATAGACGGCGAAGAGTTATAGATCTCGACGGGCACCCAGCCTTCGGATGCCCAGGTCAAGGATTTGCCCTGCAATCCCGGGACCGCCTTCTCATTGGAGTAGGTGGTGTATTGACTTGACGAGTCGTCCTTCACGCCAAACGTGGATTCGGCGCCGTTCGCGTATTCGTCATGGCTATCAATGTTGAAGTAGTTCAGCGTGATCGATCCATTCGTGTTGCCCGTGTCCAGCCCCAGGACTGCCTGGAACTGAATATCGGATCCCGCGTCGCTGTCGCTGCTGATATACCGGGCGTTCCACTGCACAATCAGGGTGCTGCCGGAGATCTTGTACAGCACTGCGCCAATATCTCCATAAGTGACCAAGTCATCCCAGAGCACGGCGATGCCGGCCTCGTGAGGACCGTCCGCCAGGTCGTCGTTGCTGTATACGCTATTATCGCCGCTCCAGAGCGCGCCGTTGGAGGATACCCAAAGGCCGCTATAGGTGGTGCCATAGAGCGTGAACGTGCGGCCATCGAAGTCGATGTAGGACGTGCTATCATCGATGCCTTCGAGGACGCTGGTTACGTCGGGATCATCAACGGTTAGAGGCGTTCCTTGCAGAGCCCCGACGCTTGCGCTGTATAGGTTGTCGGTGGCCAGCGGAGTGGAACGGCCGTCTTTGTCCGCCACGGTGGCGCGGATTTTGAAGGTGCCGCTCGGCTTGTCATCGACGTATTTGTGCTGTGCGACGAACTCGTACGTGCTGCCATCGGCGGTCAGCGTGATCGCCTCCGGCGCACTGCCGTCGCCCCAGTCCACCGTCAGCGTCAGATCGTCCGCCGGCGGCTGATCGAGGTCGAACCACAGCTCTGCCGTGCCCCCTTCGTAGGCGCTGTTGGTCCAGATATCGGTGATCACAGGCGGCGCATTCACGGTAAATTCTATCGGGTCGGCGTCGGTATAATCGTCATTTTCGTCGTAAACCTCCAGGTACACCGTATACGTGCCCCCATGAGGCAGCGAGAAATCGAAGGTGCTGTCGTAGCCGTACCAATAGTAGCCATTCGAATCAACCACTTCCCAGTAATAGTTCGTGATGTCGTTGCCGGGATCTGTGACGGTAGCGGTGAAGGTGATGGTCTGTCTCTGTTCCAGCGTTCCTGTAACCGGGTCAATGGTAACGCTGGGCAGGACATTATTGACCACCACATTAGTCGTCGTGCTGCCCGGGGTGCCCAGGTCCGTGGCGGTGACGGCCACCTGCGCTGTATACGATCCCGTGTGAACGTAGGTGTGCGTGATGCTCCCAAGAACGGTGCCGACGACTTGCATGTTCTCGATCGGGCTGCCATCGCCCCAATCGATCGTGGCGGTATGGCTGGTCGCGCCACTGGCATCCGTGAAGGTGCCGCTGACAGTGACCGAGCCGCTCTCGTCAATCACGGCCGGATCAGTCGGCGCCTGATCGGTGACGATTGTCACAACCGGCGGATCGCGCGTAATCGTCAGGTTCAGCGAGGCGTCGCTGCCAGCGACCAGGTTCTTATCTTTGAAGTTCGTGACGGTGATCGTGTAGGCATCAATGCCAAACTTTGTCGGGGTAAAGGTGATCGGAGCCGTCTGGTCGCCAGTGGTGGTGTTGCTCGTTGCATTCTCGGTGATGGTCCATGTGTAGGTAAAGGGCCCATCGGCCGCGCCATCATGCGGGTTGATCGTGAAGCTTTGTGCCGTGTTCACCACGTTCGAATTGCCGGCGGCGGGAATGATCTCTGGCGAAGGAGCCACCTCGAGAACCGTTACCGGAAGCGTCTTGGTATCGGAATCGCCGTCGTTGTCGGTCACCGTCAGGCTGACGACATACGCGCCTTGATCGTCGGGCGTGAAGGTGAAGGTCGCTTCCGAGCCCGTCGCGAACCCGCTTGTCCCGTCCTTGGAGACGTCCCAGGCGTAGCTCAAACCATCGTTGCCGCTGCCGTCATTGCCCGGATCGGTCACCGCTGGCGTCACCGTGATGGCCACGCCTTCGTTGTAAGGGGCCGCAGCCGGATCGGTGATGGTCAGCGAGTCGATCGTCGGAATTACGTTGTTGACGTACACGTCAATCGTGTTGCTGTCGCTGTCGCCGTAGTCGTCTTCAACGGTGACAGTGATCGTCCCGGGATCCAGATTCCAATTGTCGGCGTAGGTGTGTTGAGTGGCCGGGATCGTCAGCACGCCGGCGGCTAGCTCGATGACCGTGTCGTCCGTGTCGTCACCCCATTCGATGGTCACGACGTGCGTGTCCAGAGTGCCTGGGTCCGCAAAGGTGCAGATCAGCGTTACCGATTGACCTTCGTTGACGGGGTTCGAAAAATTGTTGTCGTCCCCATTTGAGTCCGTTTTGAGCGCCAGCGTGATATCGGACGGTGTGACGTTGTCGATCCAGAACTCATCATCTGTCGCAATTCCGAATCCTTGAATTGGCGCTATATTGTCAATCAGGAGATATCCGCCCGCCGCGCCCTCATAGCTCTCGTCGAAGGTTCCGCCCTGGAACTCGAGGTAGTAGTCGCCATCAGCAGACAGGACAAAGGACTCAGTGGTCCATTCCTCAGTGTACTCGTAGAAGTCGTTGAAGAAGGTGTGGACGAGCGCGCCGGTCGAGCTGAAGAGTTGAGCGCGCCGGAAACTCCAGTCGTCGCTATAGTCGTACCAGTCGAAGCTAACGGAAGTGCCTGCGACGCCGTGGAAAGTGGAACTGCGCAGGCTGTCGGTATACCCTTTCCAACCGTCATCGGAGTCCTGATCGGGCACGTCAAATTGGACGCAGTACTTGCCGTCCGATGTCTCACTGCTCGTGACAGTAACAGTGCTGCCGTAGCCGTTGTCGCCAGGGATCCGCGTCCAACCCGTCAAGTCACCCGTCTCGAAGCTTCGGTTCGCCAGCGCAGGAAAAGGATCGCAGTAGTCTTTATCTTTGATCGTAAGAGCGAAGTTATAGTAGCCGTCTTGCGTGTAAACGTGGCTCACGTTGTCCGTCTTGACGATTTCCAATATGCCGGCGGCCAGATTGATTACCGTTGGCGGCGTCCCATCGCCCCAGTCTACCGTCACCTCGTGCGTGTCGAGAATGCCCGGATCGACAAAGGTGGCGGTCAGAACTGTAGTGCCGCCCTCGAAGGGGTCGTCGTCCGTGACGGAGTCAAGGAGCGAGTAGGTGTCTATGGAAGGCGAAATGTTCAGCACGAAAATCGTCACGCTGGCGCTGCCGGTCACATTGCCCATGTCGGTCACGTTCAACGTAACCACGTAGGTTCCATTGTCCTCGGGGCTGAAATCGAAGCTGCTGCCGTCCGTCGGCACGCTCACCGGATACGTGCTGCCGTTCTTCGTGACGCCCCAGACATATGTGAAGCCCGCATCCATGTCGGCGACACTATCAAGCACGGAACTGTTCAACGTCACCGTCGAGCCCTCATCCATCGTGGCCGGCGCGCTGGTGATCTGAACTTGCGGCCCTGAGGCGAGGATATCGATGGTCCGCGTAGTCGTCGCTTCACCGCCGTTGCCGTCGTTTACTGTCAGCGTGACGACGTAAGTGCCATGATCGTCTGGCGTGAAAAAGAAACCACGCTGGTCGAACGGGCCGGGATTGAAAGTCGAGTTGGTGTACTCCGAGTCGTTTTTCGTAACACTCCACGCGTATGTGAAGCTCTCATCCACGCCGGGGTCTGTTACGTCTGCCATAACTCCGATAGCCGAAATGCTCTCGGGGGCTGACCAGACGGGCTGAGTGGTATCGAGCGCTGGGTTGCGGAATACCTGGCCCGGCATGGTCTCCCAATCCGCGGCGCCGGGTACAAGCCAAAGCAATCGCGCCGTGCTATCCCCCGACGCCTCATAGAAGTCCATCTGCAGCGGGTAGCTCTGACCAGCAGTCAGGGTGATGTGACCCTCGGTCCACGTGTTGCCGTGATCGTACCAACTGTCAACAACATGTGTCCCGTCGACCCACAAATTCGACCCATCATCCGAAACCGTGGCGAACACGTAGTCCCCGCTTGCCGGTGCGGTGAACGTTCCGGTCCAGTTTGCCGAGAAGTAATCGCTGGGCACGCTGGGCGACGGGGAGCCACTGTACCAGTAGAAATCGACAACTGGATCAACGCGAGTGAGGACCAGGTTGCCCCCGCCATCGTAGTATTTGCCCAGCAAGCCACCGGTCGATATCGCGACGGTCGGGACGACGTTGTTGACGGTGACGTCGAAGCTGTATCCAGTGGTGTCTTCCGCGCCAGAGCTATCTTGGAAGTTGAGCACCGAGATCGTGCACTGCTGCGTGGCTTCACCGTTGTTGGGGCTATAGACGTACGCGTGATCGACGCTGAAATGGGTTGAGCCAACAGGGATGTCGTACCAACTTTCTCCCGTGCCATCGCCGAAATCGACCAGGATCGAGAAGTAGTCCCGCGTACCGGGATCAATGATGGCGCCCGTGAGCGTGACCGTTTCGCCTTCGTTGATCGTCGTTTTTGAGATGGCGAGATTGCTGATGACCGGCGCGACGTTGTTCACGGTGATCGGGAACCAGTAGTCATTGTATGCGCCGCTCGGATCTAAGATACGGCCGAGAACCCAAATGCCGTCGCTTTGCAGGAAGGCCGGCGGAACAATCGCCCAGGCTTGTTTCACGGAGCCTGCCAACGTGCCATCGCCGACATCCCACGTGCCATCATTGTCGAAATCGAAGCTGTAGCGGAAACCCGCCGCCATATCGGCGGGGTCGTCGGACTGGTTGCGGAAGGCGACCGTTACAGTCTGTGTGGTGCCTTCGGTGACTGTGCTGGGACTCGCAGTCAGATCAGCGGTGGGTTCCGACGCATGCACCTGTGCGGCCAGTACTGCACATGCAACGGTGAGCAGGGCTGCACGGGAAATCCAGTGCAAGGGAGAGGGCAGAGCGTTCGTGTGCACGTACTACCTCCCTACTTGGCCCTTAGGCCAAAGGCGGGTTTTAGAAACTTGGGGACCGAGTGCCACAACAAAAATGGTGCGACAGCTCCTATGCTTGGTGATCGCGCATTACCCTAAGGGGGCATATAATTAAGTCAAGGCATAAAGTTGCAGAAGTGTAATGATGCATTGAACGGGTTCCTTAAACGGCCGCGTGGGCGACGGACTCGCCCGGCCAATGCTTGACGGCGTTGACGTGGCGGGAGCAGTTGTGGGCGCGGATCTTTGTCCAGCGGTGAGCGCGGTAGTGACGGGCGCTGCGGTTGAGTGTGCGGTCGGTATGGAACTGCTTGCCGAACAATCTGATATGCCGCTCTACCGGATCACAAGAAGGTTGCAGCCAACTTTGAGCGGTCGCAAAACCGTGATAATAAGAACAGGATTGTGTGTGCGTTGATGCACAGCCTCAGAACGGCGGGGCCGGTATCAGGGTTCGATGGGGCGTCGGCTAAAGATCCCTGGGAAGCCTGCGGCGCGGGCCGCCAAACGCAAGGTTGTCGAGGCCTTGGTCAAGCGGCTGCGTCGAAAAGGCTCCTCTTGGAGCCAAGTCGGGATTCTCGCAAGTCGTTGGTGGGAAAACTGGGCGCTACTGGACTTGAACCAGTGACCCCCACCTTGTCGAGGTGGTGCTCTAGCCAGCTGAGCTAAGCGCCCGTCAAACGGGATTCATACTAGACCGCAGAAAACGAGCAAAGTCAAGTTGAAGTCTTAACAATGTCAAACGGGTTGCCTGAGGCGGCTGACTGCCTATAATCACGATATGACCTTTGCAGAGTTGGCGGGCTGGCTGGAACATTACCCGTGGCATTTGCTGTCTGCGATCATTACGCCGCCGCTGCTCTGCCTGCTGCTGATGCTGGCCCATGCAAAGGGGCAAGGCCACCATGCGCCCTGGAAATACGTCTATTCGGTGCTGATCTACTGGACGAGCGTGCCAGGTATGTTCAGCGCGGTGTTCACGTCTTATCTGCTGCTCTTCCAAAACGCAGACCTGATGAAGCTGAACGTCCTGCTGTTCTTCCTGCCCATCGTTTCAATGGGCGTAACGCTCGCGCTGATCTATCGCAATGCGGGGTCGTTCGATCCGATTCCGGGCTTTGACCGCCTCTCGGGCCTGATGGTGATGCTGGTCGTCAGCTTCGGGATTGCCTTCGCGCTGCATCGGATGCATTTCGGAATTGTCTTCTTTGGCGATCTCGGATCGCTGCTGCTCATCGCGCTAGTTGCTTTCGGGCTGCTGAAATGGGGCGCCCGGCGGATGGCTGGCGCGGCAGACGCAGAAACGCCAGAAGGGGACGGAGACGCTCACGCCGGATGAGGCTAGCGCTCTGCAGGAACGCGATGGGTTGTTTCAGGCGACGGGTGAACCGCTGCTCGAACGCGCCGGCAAGGAACTGCAGTGGACCAGCGACCTGTTTTCTGGCCGTTCTGATGTCGTAAACACGCTTCACGACGATACGCTGTGCCAAGTTTATCGGCACACTCTGGGTGCGCGCGTGCGCAAGGGGGAGCTATGTCCTCTGTTGTGTCACAGGATGTCCAACGGCTGCGTGCCGAGTTGGACAAGTACAAGCTCCTTATTGAAACGACCGGCACCGGCTATGTCATTCTTGACGCCCAAGGGAACGTGCTGGACGCGAACAATGAGTACGTTCGCATGACAGGTTATGCGCGTCTCGACGAGATCCTGGGGAGAAACGTCGTTGAGTGGACCGCGGAACCAGACCGCCAGCGCAACGCGGCGAAAGTCGAGGAGTGCTTCGCCCGAGGGATGGTCCGCAATCTGGAGATCAGCTACGTTGCGAAGGATGGGCGCGTGACGCCTGTCGAGATCAACGCCTCCGTTCTCCGCGCGTCGAATAGCATCAGCATCCTCTCCGTTTGCAGAGACATCACCGAACGCAGGCGCACGGAGGATGCGCGCCGAGCCAGCGAGGAGAAGTACCGTGAACTGGTGGAGAACGCCAACTGCATCATCCTGCGCTGGGCGTGTGACGGGCACATCACCTTCATCAACGAATTCGGTTCGACGTTCTTCGGCTACACCGAGGCCGAACTGATTGGCCGGCACGTCGTGGGCGCGATTGTCCCGCAAACCGAGAGCACCGGCCGCGACCTGCGGCCATTGATGGACGAGATCTGCGCCGACCCGAAAAAGTTCGAACGCAATGTGAACGAAAACATGCGCCGCAACGGCGAGCGCGTATGGATCGCTTGGACCAACAAAACGGTCTTCGACGAGAGCGGCCAGGTGAAGGAAATCTTCAGCATCGGCTCGGACATCACGGATCGCAAGCGAGCAGAAGAGATACTGAAAGAAAGCGAGGCGCGCCTACGCCAATCCGAGAAGATGACGGCCATTGGCCAGCTCGCGGGCGGCATCGCGCACGATTTCAACAACCAGCTCACCGGCATCATGGGCTACGCGGACATGCTGGCCGCTCGCATGGAGGATGGCGACCTACGGCAGTTTGCGCAAAACATCGTTGTGGCTACGCGCCGAGCCGCGGACCTGACGCAGAAACTCCTGGCCTTTGGCCGCAAGGGCAAGTACCTGTCTGTGCCCGTGGGCGTGCATCAACTCCTCGGCGAAGCCGTGGCGATCCTGGAGCGATCCATCGACAAACGGATTCGCATCCGCCCGATCCTGAAGGCTGAACCGGCCGTTGTCCTGGGTGACCCCAGCCAGCTTGAGAACGCGATCCTCAACCTCGCCCTGAACGGCCGCGATGCCATGCCAGAGGGAGGGGAACTGACGTTCGAGACGGAGGTGATGACGCTTAACGAGGAGCAATGCCGCGACAATCCTTACGAGATTGCTCCCGGGCAGTACCTACGGGTTGCCATTACGGACACGGGCTGCGGCATGAGCGACGAGGTGAAGAAACACCTCTTCGAACCGTTCTTCACGACCAAGAAGCCCGGCCAGGGAACCGGGATGGGCCTGGCAAGTGTATATGGGGCGGTGCGCAACCACCGCGGCACGATTTCCGTTTACAGCGAAGTCGGACATGGCACGACGGTCCGCCTCTGCCTGCCGCTGGGGACTGCTGCTCTCACACCGGTCGAATTGCATCCCGAGATGCATACGCCACGGGGCACGGCGAGGCTCCTGATTGTTGACGACGAAGAAATGATACGCAACGTGGCCGCGAAGATGCTGCGGAGTTTCGGCTATCGCGTTGAAACTTGCGCCGATGGCCATGAGGCGGTGGAGTACTATCGCGCGCATTGGCAACAGGTGGATTTGGTGATTCTGGACATGGTCATGCCTCAAATGGGAGGCCGCGACGCATTTCTAGCCATGCGCCAGATCAATCCAGGCGTTCGCGCGCTTCTGTCGTCGGGCTACAGCCTGGACGGTGAGGCGCAAGACATCCTGGACGAGGGCGTACTAGCGTTTGTCGGCAAGCCCTACCGTCTGGAGGAATTGGCGCAGAGTGTCGCGTCGGCACTGGCGCGGGCGCTTTGACATTCAGGCACCGGTCTTTACAGTTCGCTTTATGCTAGATGACTCGCAACAGCGTTCAACGCACGAGACAGTGGTCGAAATCTGCGGGCTCTCCAAACGTTACGGCGATTTCGCGGCATTGAGCGATCTGTACCTCCAGGTGCCAAGCCACGAAATTTTTGCGCTTCTGGGACCCAATGGCGCGGGCAAGACCACGACCATCCGCATGTTGATGGGCATCCTGCAGCCAAGCGCCGGGTCGGCTCGCATCGGCGGGTTGGACTGTTTTGCCGATCGCGTGCGCGTAAAGCAACTCGTCGGTTATCTGCCGGATGAACCGATCTTCTACGATTATTTGCGCGGCCGCGAGATTCTGAATTTTGTGGGGGAAATGCATGGTCTCAAACGCGCGGAAATTGCCGAGCGCACACAACCGCTCCTGCAATCCCTCGATCTGGCCAGCGCGACGGAAGAGTACGCCGTCAATTACTCCAAAGGCATGAAGAAGAAGCTGGCGCTGATCTGTGCTCTCCTGCACGACCCGCAGGTGTTGATCCTCGACGAACCGACCAATGGCCTCGACCCTTACGCCACGCGCACGCTTCACGAGTTGATTCGCGCGAAGGCGAGCGAGGGCAAGACCGTGTTCTTCAGCACGCACCTGCTCGACCAGGCCGAGCGGCTGTGCGACCGCGTCGGCATTATCTATAAGGGCGCCCTGACCGCCGTTGGCACGCTGGCGGACCTGCGGGCGAAACTCTCCCAAGACTCGTCGCTGGAGGAGATCTTCTTCTCGGTTACACAGGATCCCTCGCGCGGCGAGCCCGCGCATACCGCGGACGCGGCCTCGGCGCCGCCGGCGAGTCTGCCGCAATGACTGCGCCGCCCAGCGTCTTTCGCGCGATCGCGATCCTGTGCAAGGCGGCCTTGCGCCGCCGGCTCAATCGCTTCAGCCACAACATGAACCGGGCGCTGCGCAAGAAGAAAGCTGACGCGCCCGAAAAACGCACAGCCACAGCGCGCAGATCGCGCGGCAGCGTTCTGGGCATGCTTTTCCTCGGCGGCATCTTCCTGTTGAACGGAACGATGGTGTGCTCGCTGTTCCTGGGCCGCTTGTCACAGGCAATTACAGACCGCGATGCGGCCAGAACGTATGTGCTGGTCGATCGCCACGTGTACCAGCAACTGGAGACGGTCGCTAACTCGCTCCACATTGCCGACCAGTGGCCGGAAGGTTCCTCTGAGCGCAGCAAAGGGCGCCAGCAATGGCTTGAACATCTCGACAAGGTGTTCGCACAGGAAGGGCGAATTATTCAGTCTCCGGAGCCAGAACGGCCGGCGCAGATTGCGCAGTTGCGCAGCGTATTTGTTGAAAAGGGGCTAGGCGGATTTCGTGCCCGACAACGGGGCGCCGCCGCTCTTTGGGAGTGTTCAGCCACTCCTGGCAAGCCATTGGCGCACGCGCTGGGAATGACCTATCTGCTGCTTGGGGCGGCACTGACGCTGATGATGCTCGGACAGCACCAGCAACACATCGGCACCACCGACTGGAGCATGGAATGGCTGTACACACTGCCCGTGCCCGCACGCGTCATTTTTCTTTCCCAGATCGCTGAGCTGGTCGCAGGAAACTTCTTTAACCTGTTTATTACGTTTCCATTGAGCCTGATGATGTGCATCACCGTCGGAATGGGCTGGTGGTCGGCGCCTGTTGCGCTGCTGGTGACGCTGTACACCGGCGCGCTCATCGGCTGTTTGCACACGATCGCAGAAACCTGGTTCAAGAAGACGTTTGCTGCGGGCAGGTTGAGGAACATCCAGGCGTGCATTGTTGTGCTGGGCACGTTGGTGTTCTTTGTGCTCATGTGGTTGGCGTGTTCGGAAGCCGGGCCTGTTTACCTCGTCCATGCGTGCAGCTACTTTCCCGCGATTGCACTCTGGAATCCATTTTCACTGCCCGCTCTCTTCAGCGAGGGCTCCCTCGCGTGGGGATTGATTGGCGCGATCATGCTTATGGTGGCGACGGTCGCCGTACTGCTGAGCACCCGTGTATGCGAGCGGCTCGTCGCCGGCGGCCTCATTCGAGCTGGCGGTGCTTACGAAGGCGTGCGCAAAGAAGGTTCACTGGCCACTGCTCCAGCGCGCTCGCTCCCGAACTGGATGCGCGGCATCAGCGGCAAGGAACTGCGGCTGCTGCTGCGAGATCGCACTTTTCTGGTCCAGGCGCTGCTGATGCCGGTGTTGATTCTCGGCTTTCAGATCGCCATCAATCCCCAGTTGCTCAGAGGCGCGGCCGGAAACATCCAGCATGGGGCCACGCTGGCCTACGGCCTGGGCGCGTATGTCCTGGCTTTCAGCGCGTTCAATGTGCTCGCGGTCGAAGGCCAGGCGCTCTGGCTGCTGTACACGTTTCCGCGTGACATCTGCACGATCCTTCTGCAAAAGGCGATCCTCTGGTCCGCGTTCGCGGTGTTATACACGCTGGTCACGCTGGCGGTCTGCGCGGCGTATAACCCGGCGCTGAACTGGAGCGCGCTTTCGTTCGGCGTGACGGCGCTCGTCGGCGTGGTCATCTACGCCTTTATCGCCGCAGGATTGGGCGCGCTGGCCACCGAACCCTTTGAACTGGAACTGCAGCGCCGCGTCGATCCGATGATGATGCAGCTTTATCTCTTGCTGGCGGCGATGTATGCCCACGCCATTTACAGCCCGCTCATCTGGACCAAGGTCGTCCAAGTCATTCTTTCGATTCTGCTGGCTCTCGCGCTCTGGCAGAAGGTGCGCGAGCGCATTCCCTATCTGCTCGACCCGACTGAATCGCCCCCGCCAAGCATCGGCCTGTCGGACGGTCTGATTGCCGCGCTCGCCTTCTTCGTGCTTCAGGGAATCACGGCACTGCTGATTTTCGCCGCTGATCCGTCTATGCCGGACGGCGCAAAGGTGTTGATCGCGTTCCTGTCGGCTGGTCTGCTCGTCACGACTCTAACGCTGTACATCTATTGGCGCGCCAAAGTGCCGCGTTTGTGGTCCACACTGGGTTTTTGCGCTGCCAAAGACGGCCCGCCGGCTTCCTTCCTGCGCTCGATTGCCACAGGCGTTGGATGCGGGCTGGTCGCGAGCGTCTTTGCGGTGCTGTATCTCTGGTGTTTGGAGCACAGCGATCTATTGCGTGCTCTGCGGGATCAGACGCCCCGGTTCCTGCCGCGCGACGATAGTAGCGCCTGGTGGCTCGCCGGTCTGGCCGTTTTTGCAGCGCCGCTTTTTGAAGAATACATTTTCCGCGGCCTGGTCTACCGCGGAATGCGCAGCACCATGCGCCCGGCCGTCGCGATCCTGGCCAGTGCGGCGATCTTTGCGATCGTTCACCCGCCCATCTCGGCGTTGCCGGTTTTCGTACTCGGAGCGATGGCGGCCGTGGCGTTTGAAAAATCGCGCCTGATCATTGCGCCCATTCTCGCCCACATGGTCTACAACGCCGTCGTTGTGGGCCTGCCGCTGTTCGCTAAGTGATCTCAAGAACGACCCAGGCCGGCGGAGTTATTTTGGCGCCGGTAGCGCGATGTCCATCGTTGCGCTGAAAACACTTACCGGGTCACCGCGTTCAGCCAGCGTTTTCGCGATCACAGCAATGGTTCGATTGAGCTTGTTCTGCACAAGCTGCTGCCCGCCAAAGAACACCGTCACCGGCTGATCCAGATCGAGCATGGCATCGTTAGCTCGGATGCTGAGGCGGTCCAGGGTTGATTTCTCCACCGTGATCGCATTCTTTTCTTTGGAGTATGACGCGACCACATCGCTGCCCGCCTTCTTATTGGTAGCGTCTACGGCGAGCCAATAGAAGCGGTCATGCGTCGTGCTGGACTGATGCCACACCACGCGTGTGGGGAACGGCGTGCGCGTGACCTTGGCCATCCAGGGCACCGCGATTGCATCCTGGCGATCCATCCAGTGCCCCTTGCCTTCATGGATCTTGACGAAGTGCACGTATCCGTCCGGGTCGGTCTTCTGCAGCGCGTCCAGTTTCTCGGCCCATTCTTTCGCGATTTTGTTGCGGTTGTAGCCGTTATCGTTTCCGCCCACCTGGAGCGAGAACGCGATGTTGCGCAGGCCCAGCGGAGACGCATCGTTGGGGTGGCCGGCCATCATCGAGGCGGCTGCCAGGCGGTCGGCCATGCGCGGCGCCAGTTGATACACGCCGTCGCCGCCGGCCGAATAGCCCATGATGTACACGCGGTTGGGATCGACGTCTTCGAGCACAATCAGATCTTCGATCAGGCGGTCGTACAAGCGGTCGATGTGCGATTCATGCCAGAGATTCCAGGTGTTCGTCGGCGCACGCGGCGCCAGATAGACGCCTTCTTCCGGCTGATAGAGCCGCTTCTGATTCTCCCACTGCTGGTCGTTCACTTCCTTGGGCGCGCCGCCGCCGCCGTGCATCGAGATAAAAAGACTGCGCCCGTTGTTCGGCTTCTGCCCGAAGACTTTGTAATAGAACTTCATGGACAACGCGCCGTCCTTCAGCTCGCAATTCTTGATTTCCTCCGAGCGCGTTTTGCGAATGAACTCGACGTGGTCGGCCCAGAGCAGCTTCTGCGCGGCGTCTGCATCGGCTTTTGAAAGAGCGGCATTCGCGAACGGCTGCTTCTCAAGTGGCTCCCGCTTTTCCACCGGCTGAGCCAGATAAGATCGAAGCTCATCGAGAACCTCGGCGGCATTCCCCGCCTTCCCTGCGCCAAAATTCAGCGCAAGCAAAAAGCTCCAGATCGTCACCCAACTGAAGTTACTTTTGTTCATGCGTTTTTTCACTCGCTGCGGATCACTGCCTGGCCACGCCCATCGCGCGCTGTGCGTGCAGTTTACACGCGCCGTTCCCAACACAACGCCTTTTTTGGCGGAGATCGCTCATGGAGATTCGCGGACGCGCGCGCGGTTGGCCCACCCGGCACGACCCGTGTCACAACATGCTCTTGCGTGGCCAAGGAGGCCGGACAATGATCATGCTCCACCGTCCTTCGGCGACTTGGGGGCCTTGGTTTCCGGGTTGTTGAGGCGAACGCCCACTCCGAAGCCGAGAATCAGGCCTAAAAAACACAGGGCGAGTGCGCACCCGACAAGCGTTGGACCTGCACCCAAGGGTGCGTCGCTGTGAGCGGCAATGAACCAGACACCACCAATGAGTCCAGAGAAAGTCCCACAACAACACCAAGTCAATATTGACCATGACCGCATACATCGCCAGCATCCGATCCACACCTTGCGGCGGATCAGTAGTTCAAAAGTCACGGCAGGGCTAAGTAAGAGCGCCACTCGGAAGGCTACGCCAATCAACAAGTGGAGTGTCGGATCGTGTAAGAATAGATACGTTTCTACGTCGGACGAGTAATCGAATCCAGTAACACTCGGCCCGCCAAACGGAAGCCATGTCGCCACGAACATGAGCACGAACATAAAAACGGCCACTGTGACCAGCGAGATCTGATACCAAGGCCGCTTCTTGGGCTTCTCGTCCATGTCCGCTATCATATGCAAACCATCTCCACGCGGGGATGACGGACAACGTCATGTTGCGCCGCAGCCGGCTTCCGTGGGCACCCGCGTTTCGTTTATCGGCGGCTTACGGCTGCGCTTCGATGCGCAACGAGTGAGTCACTGGCACAAGTGCGGCAGCGACGGCAGCGGCCAGCGGTGCGCGTTCAGCCTCGGTCTTCTTGACGACGGCTTCCATGTCGGCTTTGGCGTCGCGGCCGTGGAAGGCTTGCTGGATCTGTGTCGTTTCATAGGCCTGCTTCGCCCCAACGGCCGCGTCCACTTTCGCAAAGGCGGCGCTGAACGGATTGACGGCAAAGTCATCTGCCAGATTGATGCCTTTGCTGAGCTGCTCGGCCGTGTATTCGTGCGAGCTTTCGCCCCACGTCACCTTGTACTTCGCTGCCTTGGCCCCGCTGACGAGTAACTTCAGGCGGTTGAGTTCTGCATTGAACGGGACCAGCGTCATCCCGGACCGAACAGAGTTCTGCTTGTCCAGATCACCGGTAGCGCAGAAGGGATAGCGGCTGCTGACCAACGTGAGCACCCCGTCTTTGAATTCTTTCACTTCGTGCCCGGCGGACGCCGTTGCGCTGCCTTTCGCCAGATCGACGGTCAAAGTCCCAATGTCTCCGCTCAGGCCCAGCGCCTTCAGATAGCAGTAGACCATGATGAGGTGGCCGGCCATGTCGGGATGCACGCCATCTTTACCGGCGACCGCGTACTCGGGCCCGTATTTCTGGCGGGCGGCGAAGCTGGCCGTGAACATGGGCCAGAACACATCGGCAAAGCGGACGTTCTCATCGGCGGCGATTTCAATATCGATGTTGCGCAGAGCGCATAGGTGCAGGTTGTGTTCTTCGAGCGTGCCCGATGCCGTCTTGACCCAGCTTGCGACTTTGCCGACGCACCCGGGCGAACCCAGGACGACCCGCGCGCCTGCGGACTTGAAAGCCTTTACCACCGCACTGTATTTCTCACGATACCAGCGGGCAGTGGCTTCATCGTAAGGCTTGTATCTATAGTCGTTCATCCCGTAGCAGGTCGTCGCGATCGTCGGCTTAAAACGCAGACAGTCGTTTTCCATGCGGCGCAGAAAGCCTTCGGCTGTCTCCCCGCTCCATCCATATTGACGGATCGTGATTTTCAGTTCCGGCACGCAGACGGTCAGGTACGTTTCCATCATGCGGGAGTAAATCTTCTGCTGCGTGATCGAATCGCCGCAGATCGCCAGCCGGTCGCCTTCTTGCAGCAGAAGCGAACCGGGCGCGGGCGCTTTGCGCGGCTGAAATTTCTCAAAGGCGGGATCGGCCGGCTTTGCTTCCAGTTCGACAGCCTGCGCCCACATGCAGGCGGTGACGATCATGACGCTGGCTGCTGCCAGCAGTGAACGGCGAGTCAATGCGCTCATCGTTTCCTCCCGAAGGTTGATCTATTCAGCTACACCGGATGAAGGGGCAGTCAATAAACAATGACGGGACTAGAGTAGTGCTCTCGCCCACTTGCGAATTCTCTTACCGTGTTTGCCTCGGCGGACGCCCGCGGCATGCTGTCAGAATTCTCGAAATCTTGATTTTCACCTGCGAAAACTGCCGTGGACGACGGTAGAGTACCGGGAGGCGTCTCAAAGACTTCTTTTGCTCCGAGGGCGTCCATGACATCTCGCGAACGCGTTCAGCGTGCCATCCATTTCCACGATCCCGACCGGCCGCCGATCCGCAACATGGCGTTGCCGGCAGCCCTTTACGAACATGGCGACCGCCTGCGGCAGCTTTGGAAACGCCTGCCCGGTGATTTCGGCGACCCTTCTACGAGCCCGATCCCGCAACCCGACCCTCGCGACCGCCGCTTAGACGGAACCTACTTCCGTACCGAAATAGACGAGTGGGGCGTGGAATGGGAATTTGTTCAGTTTGGCATTGCTGGCCATCCGACAAAGCGGCCGCTCGACGACTGGCAGAACCTGCGCGCCTACAAAGCGCCGAGATCACCGCTGCTTTCCGGTCCGGACTTTGAAAAGGCTTGCGCCGACGCCCAGCAGCACAAGCGCAACGGGTATCTGATTTCCGGGTGGATCAACATCTTCGAAATTCTCCACTCGGTCCGCAATTTTGAAGACGTGTTGATGGATCTGATGGACGATAGCCCGGAGATCAACCAACTGGCGGATCTGATCACGGACTATCAGGTGCAGATGATCCGCTATTACATCGCCACCGGCGCGGACGGGGTCATGCTGGCCGACGATTGGGGCTCGCAGTCGGCGCTGCTCTTGTCGCCCGCGGTTTGGCGCCGTTTCTTTCGGCCGCGATACCTGCGGCTGATCGAACCCATGAAGCAAGCGGGCGTTGATGTGTTCTTTCACAGTTGCGGCCACATTCTGCCGCTGCTGGACGATCTGATCGAACTGAACATCGACGTGCTCTGGCCCCAACTGGGCTGCAACGATAACGCGCAGCTCGCGCAAAAATGCCGGGAGCGCCACGTTTGCGTTGAACTGCACCTGGATCGCCAGCGCTTGCTGCCGCTGGGCACTCCTTCAGAAATTCACGCCGCCGTCGCCCAAGCGCGCCGTACGTTTGGCGATGCCCACGGCGGTTACTTCTTCCATGGCGAAATCGACAACGGCTTCCCGTTCGCCAATGTCGAAGCGCTGCTCACGGCGTTTCGCTAAAAACAGAGCCCCTAAACCCTGAACCCCGCCGTTATCTCAGCCCGTGCATTTTCTTGAAAATCGGCCAGTCATCTTTCAGCCGCAGAAACGCCGGTAAATCGGCGCACTGGAGGAATGGGTTGCTGTGCTGTTCAAGGAAAATGGTTGAGGACGGCCGCGAACCGTAATCGTGTCCCGGCCAGACGGTGGCCTGTCCGGGAACCAGCGAGAGCAATCGGCGCAGACTGTTGAACTCGATCCGTGCGTCATGATCGTTGCGCGTGCCGCCGATTTTTCCGACAAAGAGCAGGTCGCCGGTGATCAGCAAGTCGTAGGTCTGCTCGTGAATGACGATGTGGTCGTCGCAGTGACCGGGCACGTGATAGAACTTCAGGCGCAGCGAACCGATGGGCAGTTCCGCTTCGTCGCGCAGCTTGAGGGCCGGCGCGCATGAACAGTCCGGGTGAGCCGCGACGAGCGCACCCGTCAGTTGCACAGCCGTCTCGTTTCCGTTCGTGTGGTCAGCATGGCCATGCGTGTTGATGACGTGCGTAATCTTCAGCTCCTGTTCGCGAGCGCGCTGCACCAGCATCTCCGGCGCGTAGGAGGGATCGATGAAGACGCCCGTCTTGGACGGGCGGTCCGCCAGCAGATAGCCGAAGTTGCGGTCCCCGCCCACGCGAATCTGTTCAAAGATCAAATCCATCTACGTCCTCCTCTATATGAAGCTATAACCGTACCTGACCGCATGGCAACAGGGAAGATGAATGGGTGAGCGGTGTCTGGTAGTGCACACCAGATACCGGAGAGCAGACACCAGACACCAGACACCAGACCACCAGACCACGGGTGCACGTCGCTGAATGCGCATATCTAAATAGCCGAAACCTCTCTTAAAGGGAGGGATGGGCTAATGACGAACAGCTACGACGAAGGTTTGGCGGCCTTTTTAGCGGAGGCGAAGGTCGCGTACGAACAGATGTTCAA
>DASXUX010000029.1:0-5341 GCA_036504595.1 Planctomycetota bacterium
CTTACAAACACTGGCCGTCCATCTTCAATAACGATAGCACTCTCACCTCGGCGATCCTCGACCGCGTCCTCCATCACGCCGAAACCATCGTTATCGATGGGAAAAGCTACCGCATGAAAGACCGCATCGACCCCTGAAGCCGCCGTACCATGCCAGCTTACACCCACCGCCCGCGCAGACGCCATGCAGCCACCGCACGTTCAAACCGGCGCATTCACCACATTTTCAAACCGGCTGATTTACCGCATTTTCACACCGGCGCTGACAACGGCGTCAGACGAGTTTGAACCTGCCCCGGCAGATGGTATCCCTTGTCGAGGAACGTGATCAGATAAACGCACGCTTGCGTGAGGGCTTTGGCATCTTTGCTTTTGATCGCAGCTTCGCTACCGGCGGCCCAGTCGAGCATCAAAGAACGCAAGGCACTGTCATCGTCCAGGACGCTATTGTCGGCGACCCGCTGCGCCACGCGCTCTTTGAGTTTCTGGTTCAGCGCCTTGACCGTCTCGGGAGAACTGCACGCGGAAAGATAGCGGCCTGCCACGTCCCGCAGCTTGTCCCAAGGCACATTCTCTTCGCCAGCAGCCAAAACGGCTGGCGGCAAAACTGTCACGAACAGAAACATTTTCATCCAGAGTGAAAGCAAACGACTGCATTTGCACATGTCTTGGGGCTCCAGTGTATCGGCCCGAATTCCCTGGGTGATCCCCATGGACTTGTTCGGATCTGCGAGCCGCTGACAGGGCATACCAGAAACAACGAAGGCCGGGATATCCCGGCCCTTGGATGGAGCCTTCCCGCGGCAAACTACCCGGCATACTGCGGCTTCAACATCTGCAACTCGCAGATTGGCGTTGTCAATCGCAGCGACCAAGTAGGCTGGGATGGTGCCAGAGCGGGAGGATGGTGTCAAGATGCAGCTCTACTGGGCGAGCGCACACCCGCTTCAGAATTCCGCCGTCTGCTCGATGGGCTGACTTTCGGAAGGCATTCCCAGGCTGGCCTGCAGTTCCACGACATAGAAGCTCGGATTGTACGAGTTGAACGTGCCGGTCAGCCGGATCAATTTCACCATCTGCGGCTGAAATCGGATCGTCTGCCAGCCCCTACACTGCTCATTCGGGCCGCTCCGGTCCGCCGCCACGATCCAGTGCTCAGCTTTTTCGTCGGCACAAACTTCCAGCTTGTACCGCTGGAAACGATCATCGCCGTCCCAGAGCAGGAAGCGCACGCAGTCGATCTCGACGGGCTCTCTTAGTGTGATGAGAAATGGCTCAGGCGGATTCGTGGTCCAGCACGAATAGCCGAATCCCGAGTACCAGTCGTACCCGGTCGCAACGCCGTCGATAATCATCAGTGCATTGCGCCCACCGGTAATCGTGGCGCCATGCGTGTACAGCGCGTGATTGTAGCCGGGCGGATAGGTGCGCTTCTTGGGAACGGGCGGGAGTGGCGCAGCTTGCTGCGTGATGGCGACCTGCGCGGTCGGCTTGCTGCTGCGTCCCAAGCGCCAACCCATGTAGAAGTTGGTCGCTGCCACCAGAAGCACGACTAAGACGAGCACTGCTTTCGCGATTGGGTTCATTGTTCGTGCGTGTACGGACCACGTTCCTTCCTGCATGCGGGAGCACATCCATCCGGTGTCATCTGACGCCGGTCATGAGGGCCTGGCCTCGGCAATTATCGAGCTGAACCGAGATTTGCCCGGCCTTCCGGACGTGCTACTCTCGTGACCCTATACCATGGCTGTGAGCACGAGCGGTAATACGCTTGAGACAATTGCCGCAAGATGGCCATGTTGCAGGCATTCGGTACTTAACCCGATGCGGTCAGGAGCAGTCAAGGCTTGGAGTTCACCAGCATGGTCGAGGGCTTTGGCATCGCAGGAGTCTGGAGCGGCTATTACTACTATCCAAAAATCCCTCTGCTCGGGATCGAGATTAGCCAACCCGTAAAGTTCACCGCCGTCTTCAAGCAGGACAGCAGCGGCCAGATTTTTGGAGACATCTATGAGCCGAAGACGTTCGGTCTGCTACCTGCTGAGCACCTGGAGGCAGAAATACTGGATTTCGAATTCCTCGATAACGGCGTAAGGTTCATCAAGAAGTACAACGGCATGGGCGGAGCGAGGCATCGGGTCACGTATGAGGGCTCGATTTCACCAGATGGCAACGTTATAGCTGGCGCCTGGAGAATCTCATGGCTGGGGCGCGGAACGTTCGAGATCCACAGGGAACTTCTGGAGTAGCTGGGTCTCAGGGAACCTCTTGCAGAGCCGCCGATGGCTGATCTGGAGCGCGTGGCGGGACAGGCGGAGCCTATGAGCGATGCTTCAGCCAGGGGGACTCGCCCCAGCCCCCGGGTGCGCTTCATGGGCTTTCGCCATGCTGCAGGCTTACTTATTGCGCTTGCTTTTCGCGGTGCCATCTTCCGATTGCTTGATTTCGGTGATCGTAGCTACCGTCATCGTTCCTGCCGTGACCCGTCCCGTCACTTTGACGTGAGCCCTGTTGTTCTTCAGCGCGGTCAATTTCGCCGCGATGTCCCCGGTTGCAACCAAGTACAGCATCGGGGCTGGACCTTTTCTTTTCACCTTCTTGGCGTTCTCCTTGTCGGGAGCGTTTTCCTTCGACACTGTCAACGCCGCGATCACGTCCGCCGCGGCTGTCGTCGGCTTTTCGCCAAGGACGCCCTCCCATTCCTCTGCGTTGCCTTTCGGGGCATCGGTCGTTTCGGCCGCCTTATCGGCATCTTCGGCCTGTACCTGGGCACAAACGAACACTAAGCCCGCAAGGACAACCATAAGGGAATTCTTCATCGTCGCGCCCCTCCCGACAATACTTACCCCGCGGTCGCAATCAGAACTGTAGCAAGGATACGCATTCCCACGTCCGCGACGCTCTCGCCGGTTCCCGGTGCTGAATGCCTGAGCCCCGCCTTTACCCGCCGCCCACCCCGTGCTACGCTCCTCGCCGTCCGCATTCATCATCCGGGGCGGTTTCATCTTGAGGGCTGATGATGACACGAACTAATCGCGTTCTGGTTTTGCTTAGTTTCCTCTTCCTGCAGTTGCTGACCGCGGGCGAGGAAGCGGAAGTCCTTACGCTGACGGCGGACGAGATCCCGCAGCCGTATATACACTGGTACGGCCTATACGGCCCTGACGGTGTAAAATTGGGCTGTTGCCGGATGGAACTGTTCGGCAAAACGGACGATTCGTTCCGTGTCGCCATGGATGTGCGGATCAAACTCGCCGCCAAAGGGAAACAGGTCGAAGCCCGTATGAAGCAGGAGAAGACTTTTGCCGCGACGGCGCCGTTTGGATTGATCAGCGGCGTAGAGACGACCACAACTGGTAACACGCCAGAGCTGTCGGTCTCGGTCCAGCACACAGGGACAGCCTACATGGCAACGGTCAAACAAGGCGACAGTCAACGCCAGATACCAGTGCCCCAAATCGCGGAAACGTTGTCGGAGTTTTTGGGCGGGGAAGTCTGGGTGCGCCGAAAAACTCGCACTCTCGGCGAAAACTTCCAGACTCGCAGCTTTTCGTTGCAGAATCTTGCGTCGAGCACTGCAATCTACAAGATCACGGCTGTCAGGGAGAGTATTGTCGCCGGTACAACTGTGAAGTATTACGAATTCAGCTGCTATTCCGCAGAACATGGCGACATGGGCACGGCCCGCGTAGCTACCGATGGGACGATGATCTGCATGAAGCTCGGCGCCATGTTTGAGGCCCGTCTCGAACCGGAGGAATTCGCTCAGAAGATCGAGTACAGTTCGGACTTGTTCGTTTTTGGCATCGCACGCATTGACAAGCCTCTTGGCGACCCGCACAAGATCTTGCGCATGAGCGTTGAGGCGACCGGCCCGCACGTCGATAAATTTCCGAACTCGCCCGAGCAGACCATCGTGCGGGACGAGAAGAACAGCTCGTGTATCTTGAGAACCGGAAAGGGCAACGGAGAGTCCCAGAAGGCTACCTCGCTGGAGATTCAGAGCGATCTCAAGGAAACGCCGACATATCCTGTCAACGATTTAGAAGTGAAAGAACTGGCGAGGCAAGCCTGCGGAGATGCCAACGATGCAAAGGATAAGGTGCAACGGCTGGTGCGCTTTGTATATGGTTATCTGAAAAAGCAGACCGTGCTCGGACACCTCACTGTAAAGGAAATCATCGCTCTTAAGAAGGGTGACTGCTCACATCATGCGCGACTTTTCACAGCGCTGGCACGCGCCAGCGGTATTTCGGCGCGTGAGGTTCACGGGCTTGCGTATATGGGCGACGATGCTCGCTCCTTTGGCGGGCATGCGTGGAACGAGGTGGTGCTTGATGGCTGCTGGGTGCCGGTCGATTCTACCTGGAATGAGACCGAGGTGGATGGCGCACATATTCGTTTTGCTGCGGGCGAGAAATGGAATAACACATGGCTCTTCGGACAAGTGACATTCAAGCTGATCGAACTTGAGCTGAGAAAGTGACTGTCCAGCCGCCTATTGGTGGCCATCGCCTGACTTCCTGAGTTCTGGCTGACGGTGACCTTCTCGTTTGGGCTGGTCTGGAGCGTGCCGCGGGACAGGAAGACGCTATGAGCGAGCAGCCGAAGAAGCGCGGACTGTTCCAGATTCATCTTTCGACCGCGGTGGCGCTGATGTTCGTGGCGGGCGCAGTGCTCGGGGTCAACCTTGTCGTCCGCACCTATTATTTTCAAGGCGAAGGGGATTTGGGCGTTTGCGATGTCTACTGCGGACCTGCCTATGGATGGCCGTGGACGTGCTGCCGCGGAATCCCTGCCACGCTATGGGGTCGTGGAAACTACAACGAGAAGGGCGTAATTCCTGAGACCATTGTTCACACGGACAGCGCGCAAGTGCTTCCGACGCCAGAGAAGCTCGAATGTGACCTCGGTGCGGCTTTTCTTGACGTTCTGGTGGCACTGATGGCAATCTCAGCATGCGCGGGCCTATGCGAATGGCCTATACGCCGCAGGGAGCGCCGCCCATGAGCTTGACGCTCCGTGCTCTGCTTCTGCTGCTGGCCTGCACAACGGTATCCCTCTGCGCCGCCGCCGACGCGCAGGACACCAAGCCCGCGCATCCCTGGCCCCTCTGGGACGGCAAAGAGACAATCGCCGACTACGCCCGGCGCGCTGGCCTGGAGCCGACGAAGACGCTCGATCTGGGCGGCGGCGTGACGCTAGACCCAAAACAAGCGCGTCCCCAGCATCTCAAGTCTGTCGCGCCGTGCATCGATGTAGGGGCATAAGACCCCTTTCCCCGTTTGGTCTGCGGGCTGGCGTGTGCGTCTTCGGGATCAAGAGTTTCAGTGTGCCCAGCG
>DASXUX010000030.1:0-461441 GCA_036504595.1 Planctomycetota bacterium
CGTCGCAAAACCGCCTTCTTTGACCGTCATCGAAGCTGCAGCCGCACGCGTCATGACCTCTTTGAGGGCACGAGTCTGCCCGAACGCGGTTTATCGACACGCAGGCGCAAAAAATCCGGAGTGGTGAGAAATGCGGGTTAAGATTAGGCTGAGCAAGAAGCTGCGGCGGCGGTATGGGCGCTTACTCGCCGCGCACCTTTCGAAGGCAGATCGTTTGGCGGCGGGGCTGCGGGCCCTGCCCAGTGCGGCAAAGCCCTTTGCTGCGGCGCAAGCAGCGTGGCGATTCTACGATAACGAGGCGGTGAGTTTGCCTGTGCTGGCAGAACCTTTGATCGACGCGGCGCGGTTGGCAGTGCGCCAGGAGTGCCGGGACTACGCGCTCGTCGCACTGGACTGGTCCCTGCTGCACTTCAATCATCACCCCTCGAAGGTAGACCGCGTTGAACTGGCCCACCGGCAGGACGTGGGCTACAAACTGCTCACCGCCCTGGCCATTTCGGATGTCGATGGCCGGCCGTTGGCGCCCGTCTGTCTTGAACTGGAGGCAGCCGATGGTCTACACACGACGCGCGAAAAAGAGCCGCAGAAAACACTTTCGCCTCTGGACGGACTGACACCGGTGCTCGCGTATGTAAGCGGGCTGAAACTGGGCCGTCCTACGGTCGCGATCATCGATCGCGAGGCCGATTCCATTCAGCACCTGCGCGCCTGGGCGGCGGACCGGCAGCTTTTTATCGTGCGTGCCAACGATTCGCCGCGCGTGCGCCATGATGGCCGCGTGCAACCACTGCGCGAAGTCGCCCGCCAAGTGCCGCTGGCACGCACCCAAGAGGTGCGGCACAAGGGCGTCCTCGCGACACAATTTGTGGGCGAAACCCACGTCGTGATTGAGCGTCCGGCACGCACGCATCGGGTGAGAGATGGCCAGAAACAGCATCACAATATTGCCGGGCCGCCACTGGCGCTGCGTCTGATCGTTAGCGAGATTCGGGACGCGCACGGCACTGTGCTGGCGCGCTGGCTGTTGCTGAGCAATCTACCGATGGATATACCGGCCGAATCCATCGCCTTGTGGTATTACTGGCGCTGGGACATTGAGTCCTATCACAAGCTGCTCAAACAGGCCGGCCAGCATCTGGAGAGCTGGCAGCAAGACGACGCGGAGCAGCTTGCGCGACGGCTCGCGGTGGCCGCGATGGCGATTGTGCTGGTCTGGCGCTTGGCCGGCGATGCGCGCCCCGAAGCTGCAGAGATGCGTCAGATCCTGGTGAGCTTGAGCGGGCGCCAGATCAAACGCGGCCGCGGGCACCCGGCCTTCACCAAGCCGGCGCTACTGGCAGGTCTGGGAATTCTCCTGCCGATGCTGCACTTGCTCGAACAGTACAGCCCGGAGGAACTCAAACGCCTCGCCCGCCAAGTCGTCCCCGGAACCTGGCAACTTTCTGGCTGCGAGACCGGGTAGTTGTGTAGAAACTAATGGCTTACGCCGTGGGCTACCCGTGTTGCACCCCTCCGGGGCTGAGCGGTTGCGAAATTCGAAAGTCGAAGGAAACACCAAACGACGAAACAGCAAAACAGAAACCGGAGCGTTGCCGCCCCGGTTCGCTGTTTTCCGTTTTGCTGTTTGTCCTTTTCTTTCGAATTTCGAGCGTCGGATTTCGGATTTTCCGTGCCGTTACGGTTCGGCCAGTGAATGCTTTGCGGACACCGGCGAGCGCTGCCAGATAATCTTGTCCTTCAGCGCGTCGTACACGGCCTCGATGCGGCGCTCGGTGGCGGGGCTGGGCATGGGCACCCAGATGGGAACGGTTGGCCATTCGTTGGGCGGAACCGTTTTCAGAGCTGGGTCCAGCGTCGTGGGCTTGTAGCCGCGCACGGCCATCCGTTCCACCCAGATTCGGCGATCGAAGGTCGGCGGTGTCGCGGCCGACGGTATAGCCGCCCATTGCGAATCCGCCGGCACGTCCCCGCCGTACGCATCCGGAGTTTCCGGGTTTGCGCTGCCGCGCGTCTGGCTGATCCCGAGTACATAAATCGCAAAAAATCGCGAGCGGAAGGCAAACTGCGGCGACCAGGAAACGTCTGTAGTGGCAAACGGAATTTGATCGGCATTTCTGAGCGAACCGTCGGCGTTCAAGAGCGCCTTGTCGGGCGGGTTCTGACAAGCTCTCAAGGGTCCCCAGACAAAAGTGTCGCACGCTTTATTAGACCCAGCGAGGATCTTGTTGTTCGCCACGTCGGGCAAAAGGTCAATCACCGCCACTGCCACTTGGGACGGCACACAGGCTTCTGGTTCCGCTGATGCCACTTGGGTCGAACTGAAATGGCGAACATTGAAGGCCGCACCATCGGATTCTAATTCTGCAAGGACGAAGCTTGGTGTCGGCGAGCAAGTTGCGATGTGGACTGAGCCTTCGGTGCCGGCTTCGTGGTCCACACCAGTAGGGACGGTTCCTAACGATATAGTCGCGAGCATAACGTTTACGGCCGATGTGCCAGCCGCCGACGCTACTGTGACTGCGTTGCTCTATCCGGATGACGTCGAGAGCTGCACGCAGCAGTTCAACGTCATATTGCCTACGGGAGAAAGGAATGAGTGGGCCGGATGGGGAGGCCAGGGAAATGTTGGCCAGTGGCAAGTCCACCTACTTCCGACGGATGTTAGCTTTAGCGGCCAGAGTGTGACCGAAGACTCGTATCAAACAGGCGTAGATCTCCTTTGGGATCCGGGCCTGCCGCATGCGCCGGGCCATACCGAACCGTTAGTCAAGACAAGCGGCAGTAGCTGGTCCGTCGGAGATGACAACGACTTGAACCCAACCGACAACGTTTATTGGAAACCGGATGTAATTCGCTACTACCAGAGCATCGGCCGATCCGGCGGTTTTACCATGTATCAGTCCATGCAAATCAAGACCAAGAATGGTTTTCAGGAGTATTGTAAGAACGTCCTGCGTGCCGGAATTGATGGCCGAAGAATTTACAGCGAACGTGCTCGCGACAGAAGAACGTGTACTTGGCCTGGCAACCAACCGCCTGTTGCATCCAATATCTCAGGAGTCCAAGTTCGCGCCGGCCAGAGCGTTCAGCTCGTGCTGGTTGCGCAAGACCCCGATGGGGACCCTTTGACCTTCAGTGTCAGTCAACCTACTGGAATAGGCCAAGTCAGCTTGAACGGTTCGACTGCGACATATACGGCGAACGCTGTGCAAGCGGCAGCGGACGATTCGTTTACGTTTACAGCGAATGACGGAGCAGCAAACTCGAATACTGCGACCGTCACAGTAACGGTTAGCAGGTTTACCGTTTCTGGGGCTATAACATTCAAGGGCAATCGGCTGGCGAACGTATCCGTGTCGGCAGGGAATGAGAGTACCGTGACGATGCTGCTGGTAGTTATGCCATCAGCAATCTGCCTGCGGGAATACCAACTGTCACACCATCGCTGGCCGGGTACAACTTTGAGCCTGCGAATCACTACGTCACCTTTGACGTCGGCGATGTTAGCGGCCAGGACTTCACTGCTACGGGTGCGTATGCGATCTCTGGCAAAATCACGTTTCAGGGCGTGGGATTAGCTGGTGTTACGGTAACGACGTCAGAGGGTTCTGCCGTGACCGGCTCGGATGGGAGTTATTCGATACCAGGGCATGCGCCTAGCACATATAAAGTATCTCCCAGCCTGAGTGGATACTGGTTTGACCCCTCCAGCCACGACACCACAATCACCAACGGAGACGTTGGCGGACAGGATTTTACGGGGCATGTGAACGCCCCCTGATTGTGCCGCGTTCAGGAGAGTTCAGCGAGATATACTATGATTAACAGAAGCCCATCGCTCGCCCTCCGGGAGGGGCCCCAATGTAACGGGAGAACGCGCTCCCTTGCGATTTGCATTGCTATGCTGATCCTAATGCATGTTGTTTCAGCGCTTTCCGGCGAGGAGGCGACTGGGGCTTCCCGCCGCCTAGTAACCGTGGGATCGTCCAGATTGCCGCTTTTGTTGAGACTGCTCTCGCAGCAGATGGGCTGCCTTATCACATGCGAAGAGCCTGACTACCCACTCCTCCCTGTTCCCCGCGCGAAAGAACATGCAGACAAGTTCGGTACAACGTTCTTCTTTGAGTATGCTGCCGATCAAGCGAGCAAGAAGGATATTGTCGAAAAGCTGCTGAGGCAATACGAACAGCATGATAGCGAGACACGATACAAAGTGAACGACGCTTTTGGTGACCAGACGTTTTTCAACGTCTTTGCCGTCGAGCGGAAATCACCCGATGGTAGGTGGAGTTCCTGGACATCACCTCTCGAGAAACAGATTTCGCTCAGTGATACCAGCAAAACCTATGCAGAAGTTTCGCAAGAGATCGCCTCCCTTGTATTTGGCGATCGCTCCATCGGTGATCCCGGAATGCAGATCGGAAACAGCTTTCAAGGCAAGATGGTTCTGGCCGTGAAGGACGAACAAGCACGATTGGTACTGACCAAGTTGATCCGGCAGTTTAATCAAGCAAGCACCGTAAGGAGAATCGCTTGGTTTTTGACAATTTGGAGAAGCAAGCCGTCTATCGTCTATGAATTAGTTGCACCTCCGAGCGACAACACGTCACTATACATTGAGGGCGAGCGTCCCACCGCAACGGCGGCTCAGTTTCTCTGTCAATTCATGGGGTTGCCAATCACCTACGAAGAATCTGAACACAAGACCGGGCTAGAGTCACTCGCCGCAGTGCAAAATAAGCACGCGTCATACGGCCAATGTGAATTATCTTTCAACAGGGATGAGCCTGTGGTCGCCATACTCCTCCGCGCGTCGGAAAGCGATCAGCGGCCCGTTCGCTTTGCGGTCACGGCCTCCGGCAAATATCGTCATGTTGTCCCAATAGCCGCACTCGACGCCCACAACTGCTTCAACGGCAAGACGTCTCCACTTGAGGAGGACGTGTCGTTCTCTGTCGTGGCCAAGACTGGCAAGGAATTGCTTGATGCTTTCTGCCAAGCAGTCTCGGCTAGCTGCGGAGTTCCGGTGTCGCTTGGGGATGCTCCCTCCGGCTTAGGCGGCGGCGTTGCCTATACGTTCGATGCCAAACATTCACATGCCCGGGCTTGTCTGTTGTCTATTCTGGATAGATTCAGGCGCAATCTAACTTGGCAATTGCTCTATGATCCTCCTTCGAAGAAGTTTACACTGAACGTCTTCGAGCGGCCCATGCAGGACAAGAGCGAAGGAAGGAACTGATTGAGCAGACGCATAGTACTTCTTTGCGTACTACTTCTTGCTGCCGTGATGGCGTGTATGCTGTTCTTTCTGCGGCCGCAGCAACGAAATGAGCCGCCTCAGTCCGCTTCGGGCGGTCGCTTAGCTCCAACGGCAAGTCATCCCGATGAGCCGCGGCACGCACCTCATGACCCGGCTCTTGGGCTGTTAGTGGACCGCAATTCAGCACTCCGAGATCGGGTGAATCCCGACGTGAACTCTGGTGTCCCGAAGGTCGAGCACCCAGAAGATTACCTACTCCTCGTATCGGTGCTTAACGACGCAAGTGACGACGACACCGCACGCAACGAAGTTGCCAACCTGCTGCAGCGCTCAAAATATCCCAGACTAGCTGATGCACTCTGTAAGGTCCTCGACAATCCCGCCGAGAAACCGCGGTTCCGTTCCTTTGTCGCACAGCACTTGGGCCTACTGGCCGCAGGAGAGGACGCGGTCCAGCGCGAGGAGGCCAAAGCCAAGCTCCACGAGTGCCTTTCCGACCGGCACGTCGAGGTCCGCCGCGAGGCGCTGCTGGCCCTGGTCCGCGTGAAAGACCCGCAAGCAGCGAAGCTGGCTGTCGAGCTCTTAAATTCGGCGGCTTTGGAGGCCGGCGCGACCCGCGACCTAGCCATCCGGTGCGTCCACGATCTTGACCTGCGCGATCAGATTCCGGCGGTACGCAAATACGTCCGCCACCCGGACAACGTCATTCGCATCGCCGCGATCGTCGCGCTTTCTCAATGGGGTGACGAGGAAAGCCGCCCGGCGTTCGAGGAGGCCGCGCAATCTAAGACAGTGCGTCTTCAGCGTGCCGGAAAAGCCGCGATGGAGCGGCTAGACGCGCAAAAAGTGCCTGTGGAGCAACCGGCTCCGAAAGAGTGACTGTGGATATGCGCCGACGCTGGTACATCTTCGTCGTGCTCGGCCTCCTGGTAATCATCGCCTGCCTGATCGCATTCAGAAACAGAACCACGACAGTACCTATCTCACCACCAATAGTCGGACCGGCTGACGCTCGCAAGATGCCGACAGTCGTCCCGCCAGCAGAGTTGCCCCAGCCTGTAGAACCTCCGCTTGTCGAAATAGAGGATCCGAACTCGGCACGGCTCGTTTGGGAATGCAAGACCGGCGGCGGTCCTGATTTCTTCTCGGAGATTCTGCCGGCCGGTGAGATGCTCGTCGGAATCCGCGATGGCGCCATTTGCTGCCTCGAATCCCGGACAGGCAAGCTCGTCTGGAAGTACCCCGAGAATGGCGAGGGTTGGCGGACATTTGGCACATCGCTGCCCACGCCGCAGTTGATCGGCATCATCGGCGACGAGGTGGTCGCGCCGCTCCCATATGTGCTGCAGGATGACGGTGCCGGCTGCATCGCGTTCTCGTTGAAGGACGGGAAGATCACGCGCCGTCACACGGTCGGAAAAGGATACATGTATGACCCCGTGCCCGGCATCAGCAACCGCGCAGCGTCTACACTGTATGAGACCGCCACTCCGCCGCGCAAAATGACGGTGAAGGTTGTCGATCTCCAGCGCTGGCGCGATGTGGCAAGTTTCACACTGCCGGGGCTGGCGAGCAAAATGCGCGTTGAGCCCGTCAAGATCCGGGAGCAGGCGGCGCTACTCTTGCGGCTGCTGCAACCCACCGGCACTGAGTCCGCAGGCGAGAATCGGCAGGTCTTCTCTGGGGATCACGCCGCGCTGCTCGCGGACCTGAGGAAACGGTTGGCCAGCACTGACGCAATTCTGCGTGCCGGTGCACTGAAGGCGCTAGCGCAGGCGCCAGACTCGGTGATCGCCAGCTTGTCGGCGGAATTGAAGGCTCTGCCGACAGAACAGGAGCGCGCGACCGGCGCGAAACTCCTGGAGGAAGCACGAAAACGGCAGGAACTGATCGAGGACGCGAAGTAGTTCTGTCGTCGTACCCCGGCGGTCGGTCCACGAAGACAGGCACGCATATCAATGGACCCAGATGACTCCCTGGAAAGATCTCTTTTCAGTGGAAATAATGTGGAATGATATCAAGGGCTTGACGTCTACGGTAAGCCAGCCGGATCTCATGACCACGATTACTGCCACCTGGGATGCCAGGTTCGAGGCTGACGTTACGACGAAGAATAACACCAGTATCAGAAGGCGTGCGACCTGGATGAGTCCGATGGCGCTGTGAATTCCTAATCCATGGGAACATCGCGCCGCGAAGGACTTCACGGTCATCGGCGACGCATCGCCACAACTCGTTCAGAAAAGTCAGGAAACTTCCTGAAGCGCTTACACACGGTGCATCGGTCTGTTTCAGCAGATAAATCCACGGGGTTGGCCTGATCAGACCCGTTGTGTTCGCGCATTCGAAGTGTAAGGGATTAAGGACAACTGAGGGATCATGAGAATGCGCATACATCAGTGCGGGCAAATCGTTTGTAATATTCATTGAACGCCACGGCCATCTGTGCGGGCGTCGTGCCATCGGCGTAGCGGCGATTCTTATACTCGGAGTGCTGCGCGAAAATCTGCGCCGCGCCCCAGAAACTGGACCAAGCCTGCGCGTGATGGTTTTCGCTCCCCCAGCGCCACCCGTCGCGTTCCTGCAGTGTCATCTCCAGCCGGCAGTTTGGCTCCGCCCATTGCCAGAGCATATCGAGCAACGCCGCCTCGGCCGCCGTGCTCATCCGGCCAGGAAAGTGTTTGCTAGCGTGGCCGAAGAGAAAATAAATCCGCTCCAGGATGTAGGCGTTCCAGTGAAAATCACCTTTCTTCAGCGATTCGGAATATTCCTTCTCGCGCTCGGTGAGGATCGCTTGGTCGGACTCGGCCGTACGTTCGTTGAGCCAATAAGCCGCGAGCGCGAAGTCCTGATAACGGCTGCAACCGTCCGGCGGATACGGCTTGGACAGTTGCAGGCGCATCACGGCATCGCGCCGCGCGTCCGTGCCAGAGATGACCGACTTGGCGTCGGGCGGCGGCGGTTCTTTATTCTCCGCACTGGCATGCAGTGCGCCGGGGACTGACAAAAGCGCGAACGTCAGAAGAGCAGACATTCGGCTGGTGCGCGTGTTCATTTGTCTCTCCGGTTACGTTTCTTTGCAGCCGGGGTGCCAGGTTCGAGGCCGTCGTTGTCGCCGATAAACGCGGCACGGCGACAGCCGGGGACGTATCTGGTTATGAAGGGCAGCGCCGTCTTCAAGCGGCTAAGGACTTCTCAACAGTTTGATCATTGCCTCGCCCATGCCAAACCCTATCTCGAAATGGGTATAGCCGTTGTGGTTCCAGTGGTAGCCGAAGTTCGAGGGCGAGACGCTCTCGTCGCGCCACATGGGCCGGGTGTCAACAACCGCCACGCTGCCCTTGAATTGGGGATATTTCTCCGCGTTCTCCATCGCGTTCTGCGCCTTGAGCACGTCCAGCCTGGTGCCCTTGAGTTTGTCGCCAAAGAAACCGCTGTTAGCGATCACCAACGCCAGGTTGGGATTGAATTCCTTGCGGACATCCTGAATAAAGTCGGCGATATTGGCTTCATACTCGTTTGCCATATTCTGGTCACCGCCGTCCTGCCAGCCTTGATGCCAGCCGAAGCCGACGACCTGATAACTACGTCCGGCGAATTCGGGAAACTCCTTGTCGAGACTCGCCAGAACTTCTTTGACCGTTTTAACCATGTGGGCGTATTGTGGTCCGACCTCGCCGCCGCGCTTGGTGACCGCACCGGGCGGACGCCAGTTCTTGGCCAGACTCGTCCCGCCGGTCGATACCTTGATGATGAGCACGTCTTCCGCGAGCGCATTTCCCACTGCATGACCGAAGCCGAATTCCGGTCCGATCCATGTTGAGGCGCCTGGCGCGGCGAAACCGACTGTCAGACCGCCCTTCTTGGTCTTCTCGTCGCAGTATGCATGGATCATCACATCTTTTCGCACGAGCCAATTCCCATCGATATCCACCAGCGGAGTCGTGCCCTTGGGACCAAACTTGGTCGGGTTTTCTTTGACCATCGCACGCATGCTGCCTAGGCCGCCGGGAATATACTCCGGGTTCTCTTTTCCTTTCGGCCCCTTAGGATCGTAGTTTGGATTGCGACCCTCTTCCGCCTTGCCGTGGCCGACCATGTTCGATTGGCCGGCGAGAATGAAGACCTTGACCGCTTTCGGCGCGGGCTCGGCGCTGAGCGCGGTCTGCACAGAAAGCAACAGCGCAGTGACGCCAAGAAGCGCCGCTAAGTGGGCATTGGTGATCGGGTTTGGTTGCCTCATTATTGTGGACCTCATCCGGTTTCCCAAGTGGTACCTGTGCTCTTGAAGACTCAAGGATCTGCCGCTGTTTGCATGAAAACCGGAAAACCCAAACCGTGAGACCATGCCTTTAGCCAGACCCACCTTCCTTGGCGCCGAGATCGCCAATTGCCATCTGGGGGTCTGACGGAACGGCGCACCTGACTATATGGCATTTTTCGGGGAAAGCGGCCGAATTGGCTGCCGCTGCAATGGCTTGTGACCACATTCTTGGGGTTATCGGGTCGGCCGGGCTTTTGAACAGTACGCCATCCCCTCTTACTGATTACTGAGTTTTCAATGTTCCATTTCCTTTGATAAAGCTGGGCGTATTCTCCGCGGTATAGGCACCACGGGGCTGAAGTTTGCCGTCGAGATAGAGCTTGCCGATCCGCCTCTCGCCCTTGAAGCTCAGATCAAGCATGGCACCTTCGGATAAGTAGACCTCAGTCTTGTCGCCAAGGCTTCGCGCGTTCGCAATCGACAGCGTGCCCTGCTTCACTGTTGTCAGACCGCTATAGCTGTTAGTGCCGGAGAGCGTCCAGGTGCCAGTGCCGGACTTGGTGAGCGCGGTGGTCGCCTTGCCTGCCCGGTCATAGGGATCGACGATATTCCCGGCAAGCTCACCCTTGCCGGAAGTATCGCCCTTGAGGACGATAGTCTTGTTGGCACCGTAGCCGGAGATCACGAAGGTGCTGGTGAGTTTCAGGAGTCCGGTACCGGATTGATCGAAGGTCACGGTGGACTTCTTTCCGGCAAGATTCATCACGCGGTCGGAGATTTCACCCGTGCCCGTATAGACCAGAGAGCACTCACCTTCCTTCCCTTCTTCGCCCATAACGATCTCGCCAGCCTCAATGTCCATCGGCACGCCGAGGCTGCTGCTGGCCTTGCCATTTCCTTTGGCGAAGCTGTTGAGCGAGGCCACGCTCAGCGCACCGCCTTCCAGAATTGTCTGGCCGGTGTAGGTATTCGCGCCTGAGAGCTGCAGCGTGCCCGCCCCGCACTTCTTGATGAGGAACGAGCCTCCACCTGGCCCTTTTGAATCAGAGATGTCAGCCGAAACGGTGACCTGATCCTTGGCGTTGGCAGTATCCAGGCAAAGGAACGAACCTCCCATGAGGCCATTCTCGTTGATCGTGGTCGTGAGATTTTTCAGCAGTATGCCGACTTGCTCGCCGGTGAATTCGCCCGGGCCGCCGACGCTGAGACGCAGCGTCGCCGCCTTGTGCAGAGCAATGTTCGCCGGCGTCCATTTCGTTGTATCAGCATTGTAAAGCCCTGCGGCCTTCTTCACGATCAGTGTGCCCGGAAAGACCTCGGTCGGACCGCTGTAGGTGTTAGTGCCAAGGAGGGTCACGGTGCCACCGGGCACTATATTGAGGTAGGTTCCATTTGTGCCAAGCACGGTGAAGCCGCCGGCTCCGCTCATTCCGCCGGAAAGAGTGCAGTTGCCGATGAAACGGGCGATTCCGTTCAGTCGAACGGGACCGCTCGAAGAGCAATGAAAGAGTGTCCCGTTGCTAATCGTCAGCGGGTTGGCGAGGGCGCCATCGGAGCATAATGTGCCGAAATTGTCCAGCGTTACGGGTCCTGTTCCCAGCCCATCGGTTTTCCTCACGTTGATCTTCCCGCCGTTGATGATGGTCCCGCCACTGTAGGTGTTAGCATTGTTGATTTGCAGGATGCCGAAGTGCGCATCATGGAAGTTGATCCTGGCGACGTCGGGCTCGCCGCTGCTGTTGAGTATCAAGGTATACGGACCGGAGATCACGTCATGGAAGCTGATGAAGCAATTGGGGTCTCGGTCAGAAGACGTATTTACCTGAAGATCATCCTCGAGTGTAACCGGCACTTTGAAATCAACCCTTTGGCACTTGCCCGCATGGATCACAGGCGGAACCCCGTTGGCAGGGTTCTTGATGAAGGCTATGCCGTTGCCGCTCACGGTCATGCCCCCGCAGCCATCCCCGAGGATGAGCCGGTTGAGCAGAAATCCCGCGTTCAGATCATTCTTGACGGCACAGGAGCCGCGTTGATTGAAATGGACGACATAGTCAGCTTGGCCAGTGGCCAGCGGGGCGGATGTGCCGTTCAGATTATTCGACCACTTTGCGGCATCGCTCCAATTCCCGGCCTCCGCCTTGCCCCAGGTGAAGACATTCGGCCGGTTGCGGTCGATAGGCTTCACCTCTCCCAGTAGGGCCGGGGGCTTCTCCATGGCCTTACGCTCGGACGTCTTGCGCACATTCTTGGCTTCAGGTTTTGCCAGGTTGACGACACCGCATGGTTTTTTCTCTTCCGCCAGGGCGGCGGGGCCTGCATCCTTGGATCCCCCTGCCGTCGGCGGCAGTCTCGCGGCTTTCACCGGATCGATGTACTCGGCCAGATCGCGCAGGGCGATGACCTTGTAATCATTGTCCTTCAAATACTGCATCTGCACCTTGAAGAGCTCTGGGGCCGTGGAGACGGGGGGATGCTCCATATCCGGCACGCCATGGTAGCAGATGGCTACGATCCTGCCGCCGGCGGCCTGTCGCACCATTTTGACGAAACCCTCTATATCGCCGCACCACATGGAAGGGATCTCGAAGGGATTGTCCACCGTCGGCCGGTAGGGGCGGTTGTGGCCGCCCCGTGCGAAAACATATCCGTTCGTTGCCAGGTCGGCGAAGGACTTCACATTCGCCTGATGGAGCGGCCAGGCGATGGTCGTTGGCTTGGGAACATTATTCGCCAGCAATTCATCCTCCATCCTCATCATTTCGTTAAAGCCCGGCGAATGACCTGCTGAGTGGTTGCCGATCTCGAACCCCTGATCCGCCATCTCCTTCATCTGCCGCCAGGTCAGGTACCAGTCCTTGCGCGTCTTGAACGAATCGAAGTCGCAGACATAGAACGAACCGCTGAATCCCAGAGACTTCAGGATGGGTGCCACGACCGTATAGCCGCTGGCGGGGCCATCGTCGAAGGTGAGCACCACCAGTTTGTCCGGAATAGGTTTTCGGAGTATCCCGGTGGGATCATCGACATTTGCCGACTCGGCCTTACTGCTCGTCACGACCGCGAGCAGCACCGCACACGCCGATGCCCATTTTGTTATTGCTCTATTCATGGCTACTGCCTTTCCCTGAGGTTTGTCTCAATGTCTATCTCGCGGGCTCCAACGGTACGTTGCAGAAGGTGAGCGCGGCGATGCCGTTGGCGCCGTAGGTGGTCATGGTTTCGGCACGGTGGCAACGCGGCGCTGTCCGGGCTTGAGCGTGATGGTGACGCCACTGACCGGCACACCGTTGATGCTCTTGGCGACCGCGGTCATGGGCGCACCATCGACATGGATGACGGTATGCGTACCAGGGAACAGGGCTTCCCACGTGATGCTTGGACCTGCGTTGTTTGCGACTGTCGTGGACCGGTTGCCGTCCTCGTGGCGAACGAGTAGATCATTCCGCCCCAGCGGCACATGATCCAGTTGTAGCCAGACCATGTCCGCAGGCAGTCGTCCCAGGGTGCTCAGCGACTGTCCGGGTGCGTCGGGTTCTATTCCCATGATGCGAGTGGCGATGTGGCTGATAATCGTGAATGAGATTTCAGGGTAACGGGAACGACTGTCCAGAACGCGCTTGAAGTAATGCCAACCCCGTTCGTTTTGGTTCCAGGCATAGAAGACGTCGGGCAAATAGGTCCACGCCTCAATGTTGGGACTGGGTTTGGCTTGGAAACTGTTATGCACGAAATCCAGGTAGGCGGTCGCCAAAGGGCCAGGTTGACATAGCGAGGTGTAGGGAATGAACCAGCTTGTCTCGTATCCGAAAGCAGAAACCGGCTTCCGTCCTGAGCGCTCAAATCCAATCAGGTAGCGGTTCGCCGCGGCATCAATCCATGTGCTATTGAATACGTTCTTTAACTGTTCGGCTTTCCTGTCCCACGCTCTGGACCCAGAGTGCTCGCCGCGAGCCTGCAAGATGCTCGCGTAAGCCTGGAAGGCCCGAACCTGGGTGCCCAGACTGTCGGCGGATTCCACAAGAACAACGCCCGACATTTCGTTGTAGGTACAAGCGATACCCCATCCGGTCCCCGCACGGCCTTCCACGATGCCGTTTCCATCGCGATCATGCTCGGCGACAAACTCGTTGACGGTGCGGGCGTAGAAACCCTGCAGGAGCGGGTCCTGGACCAACGCGGGCTCCCCGGTCCAGCAAAACATGCGATAGGCGCCGTGGAGCAGATCGAACATGCCCGCTGTGTTCCTCCAGAAGTTCCCATCATCACGGTAATCGCAGGCCATCGGGGTGCCGTCGTAGTTGATCTCCCAGAGGGTGAACCAGCCCCTGGCCTTGGTCTGGTTTGAAGCGAAGCATTTGAGCATCGCAAGGTTCTCGCGGTGCAGTCCGAGCAGAGCCGCGCCGTCAATCTGGTGGACAAAGTCCCGCTGGCAATACCCACCCCTATCCTGCAGGGCTGCCTGGTAGCAGCCGCCGTTTTCGGGATGGACCTTGCTGAGGGCGGTCGACTTGGCCCAAGCGAAACCGTCAACCAGATACGGGCTGCTGGAGGTGAGCGTGATTCCGCCTTGCGTGGGTGCATCGGCGGCGTAGATCACGAGCGGCGCCAGCAGCAGGGCGACGAGCACAAGGATATCACTGTGCATGCGCAGAGCTCTCCGTCCTGGGCCGCCTCACGTTCTGGATCACACGTCACTTGCGGTAGCACAATGTCACACGGCGTAAATGCAACGCGTCCCCCCAGCTTGCCACCGGATCTATGGCCAACGAAAGATCGCGAGTGCCCTTCCAGCCTGACACCTTCTGCAGATCGACACTCACATACCCGATCTGTCCCTTATCGACATCGACCCATTTGGTTTCGCGACCACATACCAGCCAAGATCAACAATCCAGGCTTGCTTGTCACCGGGAGGTTCCGCCGCCGCCGCGCAGGCCATGCACACGGCGAGCGGCATCAGCAGCAGGGCGGCGAGGCTGAGTGAACTGTTCCGGTTCATTATTCACCTCGAACAGGATTGAGGATCGTCATCATTTGCGGGATGATTTTTGCCGCAAAGATCGCATGCCCCCGGTCATTGGGATGCAAGCCGCCCATCAGGCCATTCTTCGCCGACAAGGTATTCGCCACCGCTCGTCCCAAGTCGATGATGGCGAGCTTGGTCTCCGCGGGATGATTCTTCTTATGGATTGCGACTGCTTCCTTCAATTCCTTTGCGTAATACTGGCCAAACGGGATGATCAGGATGATCTGCGCGTCGGGCGCGCTCTTCCGCAGTGCCGCCAGGCTCTGGATGATGCTGGCGAGAGTGTCGCTCGGATTGGATTTGTGCAGTGAATCATTTGTTCCATAGTTCATCATGATCAGCGCTGGTTCCTGTCCGGTTTCGCCATAGGCGCTGATGTGCCCCTTGGAATCGAGCAGCGAATGCCGGTTCCCGTCGATCTTGTTCCAACGACTGGCCGCATCATCGTACTGCCCGCCAGCACTGTTGTTCGAATTCGTGATGACATAGAAGCCAGGGACGTCGCCCGGCGGGTTATCACCCTTGTTGATCCATCCGCTCCACCCGCAGGCGTTGACGCAGTACTCGTAGCCCTGCGTCTGGAGCGCCTGTCCCACCAGATGAGAGTACGCGGAAAGCTCGCTGGCCCCACAGCCCTCGGTGATGCTGTCGCCGATGATCAACGCCCATTTTGATCCTGGCGTGGCAGGCACCGGCTTGCTCTCCGCATCGACTTGAAGGCCGGTGACCCGAAGCACGTTCACTCCGCTTTTCCCTTCGCTACCCCAGCGCTCTATCTGCTGCGACTGATGCAGATAAACGCTCAACTCATGTTTCCCCGCGCCATTGATTTCATCGATGACGACTTCATTTGCGCACGGAATCTTGGATTTCCAGATTCCATCGATACAGTAAGCGATCAGAGGCGGCTTGTATTTGGGAGGATAGGTCGAGGTGTCCAGGAGGATCTTCGCCGCTGGTTTGGGATTGCTGGTCTCCCATGCGACTCGGAAGTAGGCCCCCGGATTCCACGCCTGGCGGAAGAGTTTCCCGCCGCGCCCCTCATCGCCGGTCCAGTTGCCCGGCGAAAAAACAACCGCTGGCGAATCAACGGAAATCGTGGTTGTGTCAGCAGCGTGTAATGCTGTCAGCGGCGCCAGCAGCAGGGCGGTGAGAACAAGGCGGGCAATCCTCATTTGCGACCTTTCCTTCTCTGGTTTTCGAGCAGCGGCGATCACGTCATCTCCATACACTAACCCACGACAGAACCCCTTGTCAGCGAATTCATCTGACTAGCCTGAGGCGGTTCGTTGGGCACACCGTTCCGCTCGTGTGCGATTATCGAACTGGGCGTGCATATTGAACGATCCAGCTACGCGAGCCACGCGGCAGCGAAGTCAGCGGGCGCTGCTGTACGTGAATTTCCTTGTTGGTTCCTTGTTGGGAACGGGTGCTCAAGTTCAGCGTTGTTTTGCGTTGGGGTGCAATCGGCAACAGTTCCGGGGCATGACTCTTCACTGCCGGAGCTGCTTTGGCATTCAGAGCTTTGCACTGGTCTGCATTGATTATTAAAAATGCGTCCTGAAGGACTTGAACCTTCGACCCGGTGATTAAGAGTCACCTGCTCTACCAACTGAGCTAAGGACGCACAGGCGGGAACGGGGCTGAATGCCTCGTCTCCGATAGGAAGAACCCTTTTAACACAAGGGCGCGCGCTGTCAAATAGGTCGCGGAGTTTTTGGTTGTTTGGTGTCTGGTGGTTTGGTGTCTGGTGTCTGGTGTGCGGTGCTGGGGTGAGTGGTGGAGTGGTGGAGTGGTGGAGTGGTGAGTGGTGAGTGGTGAGTGGTCGCGGTTGCCGAGTGGTGAAATGTCGGGGGTTCTCAAGCGGACGCAGAGCTACGGGCCAGTGACTACTTGCCGAGTTCGAGGCGGATGGCGAGAGCTTCGGGGAGGCCGGCGTCGATAATTTTGCGGCCGGCGGCTTTGACGTCGTAGGGCACTCGGCGGAGATAGACGAGCTGCTGGTCGGAATCGTAGATCGCGAAACTGGCGCGCGGGTCTTCGTTGCGCGGCTGGCCGACGGAGCCGATGTTCACCAGGGTCTTGCCGTCCGGGTTGATGCGGATTTCCTGGTCCATCGTGTAGGTCATCGGGACGGTGTCGAAAAACGCCAGCGGAATGTGCGTGTGGCCGTAGAAGAGAACGGGCTTATCGAGGCATTCGAAGGACAGTTCGGCGTCGAAAATCGTGGTGATGTAATTGAAGACTTCGGGGCTGTGGGCGCTTCCGTGGGCGAGGGTGAAGTCTTCAAAGTGACAGACGAAGGGCAGGCTGGCGAGCCATTTCTTTTCGTCCTCGGAAAGATGGCCTTCCGTCCAGCGCGCAACCTGCTTGGCGAAAATGTTGAAGAATTCGGTGTCGAGCTTGCCGCAGGCGGCGTGATCGTGATTGCCGGCCAGGCAGACAACGCATTTCTCACGCACGGTAGCGATGCAGCGGCTGGGTTCAGCGCCGTAACCGACGATGTCACCGGTGCAGAGGAAGACTTCGACGCCTTCCTGCTCCATCGCCTTGAGAACAGCGTCCAAGCTATCGTGGTTACCGTGGATGTCGCCGAAGATTCCGTAGCGCAAGTGAATCGGTACTCCCGCGAGCTGGAGCGTTCCAGAACCTGGGCAGAACTGCGGCGGTGGCCGGAAAAACGTTCGGCACCCGCTGGACTGATTTTAGGATAAGAAGGAGGGGGGAGGAGGTCAACGCGATTTTGTGGGGGCTCAAGTTCAACGCAGAGACGCGGGGAACAGCAGGGTCTAGGGTTCGGCGGTCAGGGTTCAGGGTAAAGGCCTTCACTGAACCCTGAACCCTGAACCCCGCACCCTGCTTTTCATGACTTGCGGCGCCAGGTGCCGCTGCGGCCGCCGGATTTTTCGAGGAGGCGCACGCCGGTCAGTTCCATGCCGCGGTCTACGGCTTTGAGCATGTCGTAGACGGTCAGGCCGGCGACGTTGGCGGCGACGAGGGCTTCCATTTCGACGCCGGTCTTGGCGAAGCAGCAGACGCGGGTTTGGATGCGCAGTGCGCGTTTACCTTTTGGCTGAAAATCGACGCTGATGGCGGAGAGCGAAAGCTGGTGGCAGAGCGGGATGAGTTCGTGTGTGCGCTTGGCGGCCTGGATGGCGGCGATGCGTGCGACGGCGAGGACGTCGCCTTTCGGGGCTTTGCCACCGGCGATCAGGGCGAGGGTTGCGGGCTTCATCTGCACGGTGGCTTCGGCGAGGGCTTCGCGGTGCGTCACGGGTTTGCCGCCGACGTTGACCATGTGGGCGCGGCCGTGGGAATCGAGATGCGTCAATTTTGGATTTTGGATTTTGGATTTTGGATTGCGGACGGGCCGATTGCGGATTGCGGATTGCGGATTGCGGAATGGGCGGGGCATCGTTGCGTCTCCGTTTGACGGTGTGTACGGCTATCGCAAGGGTGGCGAAGGCGCAAGTCGCGGTTCTGGTCACGTGCGCGGCCGCCCCCTCACCCCTAACCCCTCTCCCTCGCGGGGGAGAGGGGAACCGGAGGGCCGCTGCCTGATTACCGGGGGCTGACTCGCACTGCTGGGCAGGCCAGCAGTGGCACACATCACGATGCACGGGCAGCCAACGGCTAACAGAGGCTGCCCGTGGCACAAAACAATGGCTACACCTTGGCGTGGATCCAGCGGCCGCGGAGGAAGGCGAAAAGAAAGAGGACGCCGCGGAACATCAGTTCGGAACAGAGGCCGTACCAGACGCCGCGCAGGCCGAGGTTCAGGTGGATCGCCAGCAGCCAGACCAGAGGCAATCGCACCAGGAACGTGGAGCCGTAGGTCAGCATCATGGCGGTTAGTGTGTCGCCGGCTCCGCGGAGGACGGCGCTGAAGACGATCGCGGTGCCGAAGCCGCACTGGACAATTCCGGCGGTGCGGAGCAGGTGCGGGGCGGTGTCGAGGACGACTTGTTTGTCGGTGACGATGCCGACGAAACGTTCGGCGAAGAAGATGAAGAGCAGGCCGATGAAGGTCATGGTGCCGACGCCGTAGGCCCAGCACCACCAGGCAGCTCGGCGGGCGGAGCGTGGATCCTTCGCTCCAAGGTACTGGCCCGTGAGCGTGGCGGCGGCGATGGCGAGAGCGAAGCCGGGCATGTAGCTGAGGGCTTCGATGCGCACGGCGACGAGGTGCGAGGCGAGCGCGGCGGTGTCTGGCAGGCGGCCGACGACCATGATGATCAAATAGTTTCCGATCCACATGCCGCTGCCTTCAAGCAAATTGGGGAGGCCGACGCGGATGATGCGGCCGATCACGTGCCAGCGCGGGACCAGGTAACGCGTCCGCAAGTGCAGGCCTTTGCGCGAAAGGGCGAGCGAGGCCAGCAGCACGGTGACTCCGACCGTCCACGCGATCAGCGAACCGAAGGCGAGGCCGCGGATGCCGTGGCCTCCGATGGGCGAAGCCGGCCAGACCAACAAAGTGCAGGCGGCCATATTGACGATGTTGACGAGGCCCCCGACCAGAAACGGGCGGCGCGTGTTGCCGGAGCCTCTCAGGCAGGCGTTGGAAATTCCTAAAAGGGTGTTGAGTGGCGCGGCAATGGCCATGATGTGGAGGTATTGCGTGCAGAGGGAGAGCGTTTCACCCTGGAGGCCGCTGATGGCGGCGATCAGCGGGGCGGCGGGATAGAAGAGCAGGCCGATCGACGCGCCCCATGCGGCGGCGAAGGTAACGGCCTGGCCGAGGACAGAGTTGGCTCGGCGCCAGCGGCCCGCTCCAACCGAGCGGGCGATCATCGCGGTAGCTCCGACCGATGCGGAGCCGACGACGAGGTTCATCAGCCACAGGACGTAGACGGCGGTGCTGACGGCGGAGAGCGCTTCGGTGCTGAGCATCCAGCCGGCGACGACGGTATCGACGAAGAGGACGAGGAAGGCGAGCAGTTGTTCGCAGAAAGGCCAGATCGCGAGCGCGGCGACTTGGCGCGGGAGAGAAAGGTCGGTGCGCAGACCCGCGGGGACTCGCGCGGGAACGGGGAGGACTTCTTCGTCGAGTTCCGAGGGGGGCTCAGGTTGGGCGGGGAGAGTCTTCTTGAGGGCTGCGAGATTGTCCACGGGGGAGATTTTCGCAGGCGTGGGGAGGGATGCAAGGGACGGGGAGACTGGGAGACGGGGGGACGGGGGGAAACAGCAGGATGCAAGATGAGGCAGACTGCACCACGCGGAAGGCCCCCTCACCCCTAACCCCTCTCCCTCGCGGGGGGGGACCGGGAGCGGCGGGACGCGCCCCACGTGGTGCCGAAGATTTTAATGACTAACTAATGACCAATAGCCACTGACTAGTTGCAGGCCACACCTCATACCCGATACCCGATACCCGATACCCCATACCCAACACCCGCCGTGCTACTCGCTGAGGTTTTTGGGCTGGGAGCCGATGGTGAGGGAAATTGTTTTGGTTTCTTCGCGGCGGCGGATGGTGAGTTTGAGGGCGGTGCCGGGAGTGACGTCGGCGATGCGCGTGCTGAGCTCCTGAGCGGATTTGACGGGCGTTCCGTTGATGGAAACGAGGACGTCGTCGGGGAGCAGGCCGGCGGTGAGGGCGGGGCCGTTTTTTTGAATACCGGTGACGGTGACGCCGCCGGCCACGTTCAACGTTCGGGCTTCGGCGGGCGTCAGGTCTTTGGCTTCGACGCCCATCCAGCCGCGGACGACGGCGCCGTGAGCGATCAGTTTTTCCGCAACTTTGCGCGCGGGATTGATCGGGATCGCGAAGCCGACGCCCTGGTAGCCACCGCTGCGGGAAAGAATGGCAGTGTTGATGCCGATAACGTTTCCATCCAGATCGACGAGCGGGCCGCCGGAGTTGCCGACGTTAATGGCGGCGTCGGTCTGCAGGTAGTCTTCGTAGTTCGAGATGCCAAGCTGGCGGCCTTTAGCGGAGATGATGCCGGCGGTGACGGTTTGTTCGAGGAAGCCGAAGGGGTCGCCGCAGGCCAGAACCCAGTCGCCGACTTCGAGCTTGGAGGAGTCTCCGAAACCGGCGGCCACCAGGCTCCGGGCGTTGATCTGGAGCACGGCAATATCGGTGCGCGGGTCCGTTCCGACCAAGTGCGCTTCCAATTCGCGTTTATCGGGCAAGCGCACGACCCATGCGGTGCCGTCCGAGACGACGTGCGCGTTGGTCATGACATAACCGTTTTTTGAATCGAAGACGAACCCGGAACCGAGGCCCTGGGGCGTGAGGCCTTCTCGCACGGAGGGTGCTTTATAGAAGGGCATTCCGAAGCCGTCGAGGGAGAGGCCGCCGTGGTCGGCGTAGCGCACGCGTTCCAGTGTGACGATGCTCACGACGGACGGGGCGATGGTTTTGGCGGCGCGGCGGAAGGTTTCGGCCTGTTCGGTGGCGATGCGCTTGCCTTCGTTGCCTGCGACGGCTCGAACCGGCAGCACCCAGTGGTCCACGACTTTGCTGAGGCTGACGCCCAGCACCACGGCAGTAAGGAGGCCGACCATCTTCAGCCATTCGCGCTTGCTCATATTTGCACTCTCCCCAACGGCACTTGGTGGGGAAAGGCTCAAAGCATGTGCCAGAAGGGCGGTTCCTGGTTTCTAGTTCGTGGTTCCTAGTTCGTGGTTCACGAGAAACCAGAAACATCTGTTTGCACTGCTGGAAGTGTGTGACGTAAACTTGCTACGGACGGGGGGCGCACCAGTGGCAGACAAGAACAAAGCGGTGGTGTTGCTGAGCGGCGGGCTGGATTCGACGACTACGCTGGCGATTGCCAAAAGCGATGGGTTCGAGCTTTATGCTCTGACGTTTCGTTATGGGCAGCGACATGACATCGAGATCGAGGCGGCGCGGCGGATTGCCGCGAAAATGCAGGTGGCTCAACACGTCGTTACGGCGTTTGATCTACGGCTTTTTGGCGGGTCGGCTTTGACGAGTGACATTTCAGTGCCGAAAGGGCGTTCGCTTGCCGAAATGGGGCACGGCATACCGGTGACATACGTGCCGGCTCGCAACACGATTTTTTTATCGTTCGCTCTGGCCTGGGCGGAAGTGCTTGCCGCAAACGATATCTTTATCGGTGTGAACGCTCTGGATTACAGCGGCTATCCCGATTGCCGGCCGGAGTACATTGCGGCGTATCAGGCGATGGCAAATCTGGCGACGAAGGCCGGCGTGGAAGGAAAGCAGAAGCTGGAAGTTCACACGCCTTTGATCTGCTTGAGCAAAGCTCAGATTATCCAGAAAGGGCTGGAGCTTGGCGTGGATTACGGCATGACGACGAGCTGCTACGATCCGAGTTCCAGCGGCGAAGCGTGCGGGGCGTGCGATGCGTGTTTGCTGCGGATGAAGGGATTTGCGGAGGCGGGCGGTGTTGATCCGGTACGGTACGCGCGGGTCATATAAACGAAATGATGAATGAGGAATGCGGAATGATGAATTTGGCTGATTGAGCAGCGACTTAGGCCTTATTCATCATTCATCATTCCGCATTCATCACTTTCCTGGGCTTACGGTGGCGGCTTGGTACGATGAACTACTCGGTCAAAGAAATCTTCTATACGTTGCAGGGCGAAGGCGCCAACACGGGGCGGGCGGCGGTATTTTGCCGGTTTGCGGGATGCAACCTGTGGAATGGGCGCGAGGAAGATCGGGCGAAGGCGGTGTGCAAGTTCTGCGATACGGATTTTCGCGGGACGGACGGGCCGGGCGGCGGAAGGTTTACGAAGGCGGCGGAACTGGCGGCGGCGATTGACGCGCAGTGGACGAATTCGGGCGGGCGGAAGCTGGTGGTCTGTACGGGCGGCGAGCCGCTGTTGCAGCTTGATGAGCCGTTGATTGGGGCGTTGCACGCGAAGGGGTTCGAAGTCGCTGTCGAGACGAACGGGACGCAGGAGCCGCCGCGCGGGATCGATTGGCTGACGGTGAGCCCGAAGGTTGGCGCGGAACTGGTGGTGCGAGCGGGGCAGGAATTGAAGCTGGTCTTTCCGCAAGTGGGGGCGGAGCCGGAACGGTTGGAGGGGCTGGCGTTCACTCATTTTTTCCTGCAGCCGATGGATGGAGCGGAGCGGGAGAAGAACACGGCTTTGGCGGCGCAGTATTGTCTGGAGCATCCGAAGTGGAGGTTGAGTTTGCAGACGCACAAGATGGTGGGACTGCCGTGACATCACTCATTAAAACTCGCCAGCCTGTCTGGTGGCGCCGGTTTTATTCTTCCCGGATGTTCCGTCCTCTGCTGTAACATACAAAGCACAGAGCCTGTAATCACGGAAAAAGAGCCTGACGTGCTGATCCGGCCGGCAGTAGTAGCAGTATCCTTCTCGCCCGTCGATGTCTTTGTACAGGGTGCGCGGGAGAAACTTATTGGGCTGGCCGACGATCACATTATCCGGGAGACCACACACCTTTATTACGTCTTCCAGCGAACTGCCGTTTCGAAGCTGGCGGTAGCTGAATTCCGCGATTCCTTCATTACGGATTTCCACGAGCATTCCTTTGCTGATCAGGGCCATGACCGAATCTGAATACCAGAGGACATAGGTTTCGGGTAAGTGCCCCTTGGTCAAGATCGCGTCGCCCCAGACGTATTTTGGGGGATCTCCCAATCGACCGATGACTTGCTCCGCTGTCGTGCCCGGCTGAGAAAGTTCCAGAACCTTGGCATCCAGGTCATTGAGACCGGGCTTCTTTGCAGCTTCTTCAATTTGCTGACGCAGCGAAGTGATCTGCGCATTTGCTGTCTGAAGTTCTTGCTGCAGGGAGCGAGCGCGGGCATATTGATATAGCAGCAGTGCCGCCAAAGCGGCGACAGCGACGGCACAAATGGCGATCTTCTTTCTTTGCATGCCAGTCGCCCTTTCTCCAATGCTGACTAACGCAGAGTAAGCCACGCCATTTACTCGTCCTCACAGTTAAGAAGAAGAGAATGTCACAAACATCGGAGAAGCCGAAGAGCATCTTTCCTCGTGAGGCGCGGGAGGGAAAAAACGAAAAATAACGACGATTTTTGCAAACTTTTCGGGTGTTGAACGTCATATAATATTAGGGGGCGACGTGGTTGGAAGCGGGACTTCTGCACATGTGCATTCTTAGACAAAACTGAGCTCGGCCGCTCTCTTAAGGTCGCGGTTCTGATGCGCACGGTGCAGTTCTGGACAAGATTGATGTAGAGGAGCGGCAGGAAACCACCACAGGTGCAGTTTTTTACAGGACGCTGGGGTGCGGTCGGCACCGGTCTGTAAACAGAAAGGGCGCAGACCGATGGCACCCACCCACCACAGGTGCAGTTTTTTACAGCACGGAGAAGCGGGCGAGACGCCCGCACTACGGAACGGGTGGCAGGCTGGACAGCCTGCCCCACAGTGCAGGCTGGAAGCCTGCGCTACATAAGTGGTAGGAATTCGATTGTTGCGAGAGACATTGATTAGCAGCGCTCTTTGTGTAAAATTCTGCTCCCAGTGGCGACAATAATGAACCCTCAAGCGGTCGAACCGCCTCTCTTCCTTGTGTTTTGGGAACTTACCGCGCGCTGCAATCTGACCTGCCGGCACTGCCGGCGGCTGGATGTGGACAACGCGGCGGACCTGTTCAGCACGGCTGATGCGCTGAACGTTGTCGATCAGGTTGCCGATTGCGGCAATCCTATTCTCGTGTTGTCCGGCGGCGAGCCGCTCATGCGCAAGGACGTGTTCGAGATCGCTCGGCACGGGGTCCAGCGCGGGCTGATCGTTTCGCTGGCGACGAACGGAACGCTCGTTGACGACGCGATGGCCGACAAGATCGCGGCGGCGGGAATCCGACGCGTGTCGATCTCGATTGACGGCGTAGACGCGAAGACGCATGACGAGTTCCGCGGCCTGCCGGGTTCGCTGGAGATGGCTCTGAACGGATTCCGCCGGCTGAAAGCGCGCGGGGTCAGCATGCAGATCAACTGCACGATGACCAACCGCAATATCGCTCAGCGGGAAGCGTTCTACGATCTGGCCACGCGCGAGGGCGCTGACGCGCTGCACTTCTTTGTGCTGGTGCCGGTCGGGTGTGGGCTGGAGATTGCCGAAAGCCACAGACTGAACGCCGATCAGGTCGAAGATTTTCTGCAGTGGCTGGCGGATCGTTCGGTGGATTCGTCGATGCATGTGAAGGCGACGTGCGCGCCGCAGTACTTCAGAATCTTGAATCAAAAGGGCTTAATGAAGGGGCGCGGGAAGCCGCCGATGCATCATCAGGCGCCGGCGCACCATGCTCAGGCCGGGCATCCGGGCGGACATCCCGGCGGCCATCCGCAGGGTGCGGGCGGGATCGATCCGGCGGTGATGGCTCGGATGCAGGCGATGACGCGCGGGTGTCTGGCGGGGACGGGCGTGTGCTTTATTTCCAATCGCGGCGAAGTGTTCCCGTGCGGGTATTTGCCGCTGATCGCGGGTAACGTCAAAGAAACGCCGTTGCGCGAGATCTGGACGAGTTCCAAAGTGTTCGGGCAGTTCCGCGACCCGGAGTTGCTGGAAGGAAAATGCGGAGATTGCGGCTTCCGCGTGGTTTGCGCCGGTTGTCGCGCGCGGGCACTCGGGGTGTACGGAAACTCGCTGGCCGAAGATCCGTACTGTTCGTACAAGCCGCCGCCGCGACCGTCGAAGGCCGGATTGAGCTAACCGCGAAGACGCGAAGACGCGGAGAACAGCGGGGTCTCGGGTATGGGGTATCGGGTATGGTGAAGGTTCTAGCTGGCCAATCCCGAGACCCGATACCCTATACCCCATACCCGGTCGTTCTTTGCGCCTTTGCGTCTTTGCGGTTCAAAAAGAGAATCGGAGCTAAAGCGTGATCGATTTCAGCTATCTCTACGCCGGGCGCGAATCGGGTTCGACGCCGCACCGCTACGGGCAGGCGCTCAAGGCGGCGCAGTCCATTCCGTCCGAGCAGCGCCACGCGGTGGCTCAGAGCGCTTCCTCGCGCAAGCCGATCGTTGTGTGGAACATCAGCCGCACGTGCAATCTGACGTGCGAGCACTGCTACACGGCGTCGGGGCCGATGGCGTATAAGGGCGAACTGACGACCGACGAAGGCAAGCGGATGATCGACGATCTGGCGGAGTTCAAGATTCCCGCGTTGCTGCTGTCCGGCGGCGAGCCGATTCTGCGGCCGGACTTCTTCGAATTGGCCGAGTATGCGGTGAGCAAAAAGCTGCGGCTGGTGGTTTCGACGAACGGGACGCTGATCACGCCGGAGGTCGCCGAGCGGCTGAAGAAGACGGGCTTCACGTATGTGGGCATCAGTCTCGACGGGCTGCGCGAAGTCCACGATCATTTCCGCCGCAAACAGGGCGCGTTCGATCTCACCGTTGCTGGTTTCCGCAACTGCATGAAGGTTGGGCAGAAAGTCGGCCTGCGCCTGACTCTGACCAAGAGCACGGCGCGCGACTTGCCGGGGATCTTCGACTTCATCGAGGCCGAAGGCATTCAGCGCGTGTGCTTCTACCACTTGGTGCCGGCGGGGCGCGGGAAGGGCGTCGAGGATCTGACGCTGAGCGAGTCGCGCGGGGTGATCGATGCGATTTTGGCTCGCACGAAGAAATGGGCGGAGCAGAACCGCAGCATCGAACTGTTGACGGTCGATAACCACTGCGACGGGCCGTACCTGTACTTGAAGCTGATCGCTGAAGGGCGCACGGAGCACGCGAAGAAGGTGCTGGACTTCATGCGCTGGAACGGCGGGGGGCTGTACAGTTCGGGCGTGGGCATCGCGGATGTCGATTTCAACGGCAACGTGCACGCAGACCAGTTCTGGATGACGTACAGCTTTGGCAACGTGCGCGAGCGCCGCTTTAGCGAAATCTGGCAGGACGTTTCCGATCCGATCATGGCTGGCCTGAAGAACCGCAAGGGCAAGGTCACCGGCCGTTGCGCGACCTGCTGCTGGTTCGACATGTGCGGAGGCGCGATGCGCAGCCGGGCGTTCAACGCGACGGGCGACCCGTGGGCATCGGATCCGGGATGCTATTTGACGGACGAAGAGATCAAGGCGATACCGACGGCGTAACGCGTCATTGGTCATTGCGACCGCAGGCAAGAAGCGTTCGGAGGGAGCGCTGTGCAGCAGACGCCTGAAACCAACGTCGCGCGCGAGCCGATCGAGTACGCGAGCAAGAAGATTCCCTGGACGCGCGATCTGGATTGCAGCGGCTGTCAGCCGCCTGAAACCGGCACGCGTACCGGAACGCTCGCGGTCGCGCTGGCGCAAGACGAAGCGCTGATGCTCAAGGCCAGCGACACGCTGGAACTTCTGAATCTGATCGGCGGATTCGCGCTCGTCGCACTGGCGCTCGTTATCTGGCTGGGCTTGGGCGGCATGATCGGCTATCGACCCCGGCATACGCATATCTGGCTGGCGATGGTCGGTATCGGTTTGGCGATGTCCGGGCTGACGCGCTACGGGCTTCTCTATACGGTCGATGGTCTGACCGGCACGCTGCACTGTCAGCGGCGCTTTCAGCGCCCGAAATCCTGGACGCGCGAGATGCTTCGGCGCATCGTCATCATCATTCAGCCGGGCTCGTTCTGGCAAAGCGAGAAGATTGTCATTCAGATTCGCGATGAGAAGGACAAAGTCATTGAAACGTTCTGCGAGGGCGAGACGAAAAAGTCGGAACTGGCCGGCGCCGTGGAGATCGCCATTTTTGCCGGGCGGCTGCTGAAGATTCCGGTGGAGCTCCACGGCCAAGTCGTGAAGGGCGATGTTAAGCTTGCGTTTCTGCTGCAGCCGCAAGATATCGACACTTAATCGCTTGCGAACCAGAAACCAGAAACTAGAAACCAGAAACATCTTTTTCCAGGAGGGGTTATGTCCGCACGTGTCGCCGTCATCATGGGTTCCAAATCTGATTGGGAAGTACTGTCGAATGCCTCAACGACGCTCGACGGACTGAAGATCGCGCACGAGGTCCGCATTCTGTCGGCTCACCGGACGCCGGATCAACTGCTGGAGTATGTTGCGTCGGCCGATTCGCGCGGAGTGGAGGTGTTCATCGCGGCGGCGGGCGGCGCGGCTCACCTGGCGGGCGTCGTCGCGGCGAAGACGGCCAAGCCGGTGCTGGGCGTGCCGATGGAATCGAAATCGCTGCACGGACTGGATTCGCTGCTCTCGATGGTGCAGATGCCGGCGGGAATTCCGGTGGGCACGCTGGCGATCGGGAAGGCCGGCGCGATCAACGCGGCGCTCTTCGCGGCGGCGATTCTGGCGCTGAAGGATCCGGCGATCAAGGCGGCGGTCGAGCAGTACCGGAAGAAGCAGTCGGCGGCGGTGCTGGCGCAAGGAGACCCGCGCGGTTGATTTTGGATTTTAGATTGCCGATTTTGGATTAAGGAGGCGGTCCCAATCCAAAATCCAAAATGCTTCAGCGGCGGTGCAGCGTGTAGACGATGGAATGGGGCACGGGGCCGGGTTGGCTGGTTAGGCGGAAGGAACTGCCAAGGACTTTGCTGTGTTGGAAGCCTTCGGCGTCGGACTTGGCGGCTTCGAATTTTTGTTTGCCGCGATGCATGATGGTCAGCGTCGGCTCGTCTGCGCGCGCGTCGGCAATCCAGTATTCGCCGACGCCAGCCAGGAAGTAGATTGGCGGCAAACGGCGGGTGTCTTTGGTGACGGAGGAGGGGCTGACGACCTCGACAATCAAGTCCGGTCCGCCTTCGAGCTCCATGAACTCCTGCGGGCCGGCTGCACCCGGGCGGAGGACCACGCGGCCGGATTTGAGGCTTTCCCAGGAGACGAAGACGATGTCGGGTTCGCGGGACAGGCCGGCAGCGGGAGAGACGACGCGGGTCTGGTCAATGAAGAGCTTGCCGAGTTGCCTGACCAGACCTCCTAGCTCTATCCCAAGATCAGTCTTCAGGCTGCTATGTTTCCAGACGTTAGCTGGGCTCATGTCCACCTCGATGTTGCCGGCGATGAAGTCGATTTTTCCGGTCTGAGGAAAATCGGGGCTCAGGCTCCAACGTCGAAAGGAGTCGAGATCGACAATGCCGGCAGGGATAACAAGGGGCTCTTCTTGCAGCATCAGCACGGGACATTCCTCCGAAAAATGAGTATACCACATTTGGCCGAGCCTGGCACGCTGGAACCGGCCGCTGGACGCGGTCCCTCACTGGCGTCCGGAGCGAAATGCCCGTACCATATTGCCCCCATGAAAACTGACGCTTCGAATCTGCTTTCTCTCGTTCTTTTGCTCGCGGCTGGGCTGCTGCTGAGCGGCTGCGACACCAGCGTGCCGCGCGCTCAGGCCGAGAAGCCGAAGGTTTCCATCGAGCCAAGTGCGAAGCCGGAGGACAAGAACGGGGAGAGCGAGAAGGAAAAAGAAAAGCAGAAAGAGAAAGAGTCCAAAGACAAAGAGAAGGAAAAGGAGAAAGACCGGGACAAGGACAAAGAGAACGATAAGCGTGAGAACAAGACTTCCGACAAAGTTCCGGACAAGAGCGAAATCCCGACGATTCCGGGCGCGCTGCTCGACGGGTTTGAAGGACCGCAGAGCACGGTCTGGGCGTTCGATTCGGCGGACGATGAAGGGATCGCCGATTACGTGAGCGACGGCGCGACGCAAGGGAACAAAGCGCTGCGGATCACCCTGAAAGGCAAAGGCGCAAAGAGCAAGCTGCACTTGCGGCGCGAAGTGGACATGAATCTTTCGCAGGCGAGCACGGTTGTTTTGGATATCACCGCGCCGGCTGACGACATGACGGCTGCGCTGGCGTTCAAGTGCGCGCCGGGCGACATCTACCAGGAGGCGCGTCCGACCACGTTGCATTCGGGGCTGAACAAGGACGTGAAATTCGCGCTCGACCAATCGATCTGGAAGAGCCACAAGAGCAATTGGGAATACAGCGGGCCGCCGATCAACTTGCAGTGCGTGCGGCGGATCATTTTGCTGCTGGGGAACGGTGAAGAATCGCGCGGCAGCTTCCTGGTTGACAACATGCGCATAGACGGGCCGCTGATCGAGAAGCCGGAAGATGCGGCGAGCGTCTATCGCGAGTGGCGGCCGGAGATCATGGCGGTCACGCGCTCGCCAAACGCGGCCACGCAATTTTCGACGATGGAGTTGCAGGTCGCCTTCCGGGCGAGCTACCGCGACATCTTTGACAGCGGCGACATTGCGGTCGGCGCGCGGGTTCTTACGCCCAGCGACAAGAAGCTGGATATCCGCGGTTTCTTTGGCGGACTGTATCGCTCAGAGACCGCTCTGGTGCAGGCAGACGAAGGCGCCGCGCCCAAGCCGCTGATTGGACCGTTTACGCCGCTCAATAGGGAGAAGGACAAGAAAGGCAAGAAGAAGAAAGACACGCCGCCGCCGAGTCCCGAAGCCTTGGGCGCGGAGTCCGGCAGTGCACAGAACGGCGACAGCGAAAACTTCAAGCTTCCCGAAAACGTTCTGCCGTTGTGGCTGATTCGGTTTACGCCGCAGGAAACAGGCCGCTACACGCTGCAGATTTACGTGCGGAACTCCGCCGGCGAAACACGCGCGATGGAGCGTTCGCTTGTCGTGGCGCCGGAGCAAGCCGATCCGAGCTTGCCGGGGCGCAAGGGCGGAAACGTGCGCATCGCCAAGCGCGATGGCCGCCAGCTTGAGCTACAGGATGGAACGCCGTTCTTTATCGTCGGACAGAATGTGTGCTGGAGCCAGGACTTCGATTCGTACTTCGACAAGATCAAGGCGTACGGCGGCAACACGTGCCGCGTTTGGCTGTGTCCGTGGGGACTGAACCTGGAGCGCTTGCAGGAACCCGGCACGTACGATCTGAAAGAAGCCGAGCGCATTGACAAACTCGTCGCCAAGGCGGAAGCCACTGGCGTGCGGCTGATTTTCTGCCTGACGTTCCACGGCATGAACACGATCGAATGGTATCGTTCGCCGTATAACCAGGCTAACGGCGGGCCGTGCATGCGGCCGCAGGAATTCTTCACCGACGGCCGAGCCAAACGGCAGTTCAAGCGGATGCTCTCGTACGCCACAGCGCGCTGGGGTGCTTCGCCGGCGCTGCTGGCCTGGGAGTTGATGAATGAGTTCGATCTGGCTCGCTATGAAACGCCGGAGGACGCATCAAATTGGGTGCGCGAAATGGCCGGACACCTGAAGGGGGCCGACGCGCATGGGCATCTAGTCACGGCCAGCGTGACGAATCCCGGATTCCAGCCTGAAGTGTGGCAGGACGGCCGCCTTGATTTCGTTTCGATTCACGGCTACGGCACCGCGGTTCCCGACGTGGTAAGCCGCTCGTTGACGCCGTACCTTCAGCTTGGAAAACCGGTGCTGCTCGCGGAATTTGGCGGCGGATGGGAAGCGGCAGACGATATTCCCGATAAGGATGGCGCCCGGCTGCAATCGGCTTTGTGGCTGACGGCCTGTTCACAAAGCTGTGGCCTGGCTCTGCCCTGGTGGTGGGATACGTATATCGAAGCGCGCGGGCTGTATCCGGTGATGGCGTCGGCGGCAAAATTCGTGGCGGGCGATGACCGGCGCGAGCGTCTTCAGGAGTACGTGCGGAAAAGCTTTGGAAATGGCGTTGAGGCGTGCGGTATCATGGACCAGCAGGGCGCGCGGCTGTACATCCACAACCCGTCTTGGACGCGCGTTCCTGAATCCAGAGGCCCGCAACTGTTGGCCGCGCCGGCGCCGCTGGAGTTGAGCGGGATGCTGGAGGGCACGTACAAAGTCGAGTTCTGGGATGCGCGCTCGGGAAAGATCGCCAGCACGCAGGAAATCGCCTCGAAGGAAGGTCTCATACATATCGAGTTGCCGGCGCTGGCAGGCGAATGTGGCGTGAAGGTCGAGCGGAAGGCGCGCGCGCGTCCGGAACTGAAGTGAGCGTTGTCCCGAAGTGTGGCGAGCATGCCGGAATCCAATCACAATCACATTCATCACGCCAACGGCCAGGCGCAGTCTCCGTCAAACGGCCGGCCGATGAACAGTTCGGTGACGACGCTGATGAGCGGCCATTTCGAGTGGCCGGGGCGCGTGCCGTTTTTTTCGCGGCTGTGGGTCAAGATCGGCTTTCTGCTGGCGATATTCGTGCTGTTGGCGATGTCCGTGCTGACGTATCAGCAATTGCGCGAGACCATTCGCGAGATCGAGCGGGGCGCGGTGGAGAAGGGCCGCACCGTCGCCGGCGCGTTGGTCCCCATGGTGATACATGAGATCAGAAGCAAGGACACGATAGAGTTGCGAAACCTCTTCAATCAGATTTCCAGAGCCGATGACATCGATTACGTGCAAGTCGTCGATTCCAGCGGACGGACCGTGCGCGGGGATGAAGGCGAGCAACTGACCAATGAGCCGACGCCGCAAGACCGGGTGGCGCCGCCACTCCCGGAAGGCTGGGTCAACCAGCTTCAGGAGAAGTGGAAGCTTGGGCGCACGGCATTGGCCGAGCCGTGGAGCGGCGACAACAAAGGGAAGGGCGTCGATATCTTCGTGCCGCTGGTTGAAGATCCGCGCCGAGCCACGCTGCACGATTTGCGCGAAGAAGTCAATTACCTCCGCATCGGCGTGAATTTCGACTCGCTCACGCGAGGGGACATACCGCGTTTGTTGAGTGAATTGGCGGCCTACCTGCTCCTGGGAACCGCATTCATTGTCACGGGTCTGATTGTCCTGCTCGGCTTTATCCTGAAGCCGCTGCGCGATATTCATCTGGGTTTGCGAGCATTGGCGGCTGGCGACCTGCAGTACGAAGTGCCTGTGACCACGCGCGACGAAATTGGCCGCATCGCGCGAGTGTTCAACGTGACCGCGGCGCGTTTGAAAGCGGCTTTCGCGCAGATCGAAGCGCTCGCCACGCACGACCACCTGACGGCGTTGCCCAACCGGCGCGTTTTCGACGAGCGCCTGGCGTCGGAAGCCGCGCGCTGCCGCCGGTACGAGCACCCTTTTGGGCTGATCATGCTGGACCTGGACAAGTTCAAGAACGTGAACGATCAGTTCGGGCATCCGACCGGTGACGACGTGCTGAAATACGTTGGAAAGACGATTGCCGCGAACATTCGCGAAACCGATCTGGCGGCGCGAATCGGTGGCGAGGAGTTCGCGGTGATCTTGCCCGAAACCGGATCCGCGGACATTCTGGCCGTCGCTGAGAAACTGCGGATGGCTGTTGCTGAGTTGCCCTTCAGTCCTCGCGCCGACGCCTCAAGGATCTTCCACGTGACCCTTTCGGCCGGCGGTGTTTGTTTCAGCGGCCGGTTCGTTACACCGGAAGCCATGCTGGCGGCTGCCGACGTTGCTTTGTACCGGTCGAAGGAACGCGGTCGGAATCTGGTAACTATGGCGGGGCAGTCCGCCCTCCTTCCGCGTATCGAGATGCCCGACCCCGCGAACGAAAGGAAGAGCCACGGCGAGAAGTGAAATTCGCCGGCTGTCATGCATGATGCCTTCTCCGCTCCTGGCCATTGAAACGTCTGGAAAGTCACTCGGCGTAGCGCTTCGCGCCGAGCGCGGCATGCTCTTCAACGAAAACGTTGTCGCCGGTTCCGTGCATGGCAAGGCGCTCGCGCCGCTGATTCAGCAAGCGCTGTCCGTTAATGGGCTGAAGCCGGCAGAGTTGAGCGGCGTGGCAGTCTCGCTGGGGCCCGGGTCGTGGACGGGGTTGCGCATTGGCATAAGCGCGGCGAAAGCCTTGGCGTGGGGCGCGGGAATTCCGCTGATCGGCGTGCCCAGCTTCGAAGCAATGGCGCTCGACGCCGTGTGGCACGGGCAGGCTGCGCCACGTCCGTTTGTGGCGCAGATTGCCCGTGAATCCGGCGCGTTACCGCACGGGCAATCTGCCGGAGCAAACGGACGCTCCGGCAGCCTGCCCGTGCCACACCAGCGCGCCTGGCTGCTGTTGCGCGATGCGCGGAGCGAAGGTTGTTTTGCAGCGCTTTTTGGTGAGACCGACGGGGCGCCTCAGCGGTGGATAGAGGAGACAGTGCTGAAGGCGTCAGAGTTGATCGCCACGGTGAAGCAGGAACTGGCGCAACATCCGGGAACGACGCTGGCCATTGGCGGCGACGGTGTATGTCAGGAAGCGTTGTCCGCCGCGGCGCGAGAAAACGGTTGGGTGCTGTTGCCCGGATGTGAGCATGTTTCGGCCGGCGCCGTTGCGGAGTGCGGCTGGCGCCGACTGGAGGCGGGGCAGGCGTGGCGGACTGCGGCTGAAATCCACGCCGCTCGCCCGCTGTACCTGCGCGCCAGCGATCCGGAGTTGCGCCTGAAGCGAAAAAAGATGTAGCGCAATCCTCCTGGATTGCGACGAAGGGCACTCGCAATCCGGGAGGATTGCGTCACTGACGAAAGGTGTCAATTCTGAATTTGGAGACGAGTCCAGATACAAATTCCGCTGCCGCCGCTCCGGCGCCCGCGATCCAGCCTGCAGTCAGCCATCCGGTGGGAGAGCGCGTGATCAAGGCGGGCGTTGCCGTTCTGGCCGCGAATCTGGTCATCAAGCTGGTCGGCTTCTTCATCAAGAGAGTGATCGCCAACGGTTACGGCCTGCCCATCAGCGACGCCTTTTCGGTGGTCAATAACACAGTGCTCGGAACAGCGTTTTCTATTGGCGAGAACTGTCTCGGCCCCGCGTACATGCCGGTCTTTGCCGGCGCGCGCGAGAAAGAAGGCGAGGCGCGCGCGCTGCGCTTTACGTCCGTGCTGTTCAACGCGCAGTTGGTTCTTCTGCTGGTCATTACCGCCGCGCTGATTCTGTTCCCGGCGCCGGTGATCGATCTGTTCACGCAGTGGGACGTGGACGTCAATGTGATGACTCGGAATGGCAAGGTGCAGGGAGAACTGCTGCGCGTCGATTCGTCCGTCCTGATCGTGAACTCCGGTGGAAACGAAATCCGCGTCCCCGCCAAGGACATCCAGTCGTCCGACCTGCCCGAGCGCGATTTATTCAACTGGAAGAAGCTGAAGACGCCGCCAGCCGTGCGCCTGCAGACCAGTGGCGGAGTGGTCCAGGGAACGCTGACCGGCGCCGAGTTCACCTACGCGGTGCGCACTTCGCAAGGCGAGGTCGTTTTGAGTCCGGCGGACGTGAGCGGGAGCGACGCGCTGCCGGACCCGGGCGTCGTCTACGACAAAAATCAGCGCCGCGATCTGGCTCGCGCGATGCTGCCGTACTTGGCGCCGGCGCTGATCGGCATGTCGTTGGCGAGTCTGACGTACTGGGTGCTGGTGGCTTACAAGCGCTTCTTCTTTGCGGCGTTTGGCGACGCGTTGCTGCGCTTTTCGATTTTGGGCGGCGCGGCCGTTGGAGCGGTGCTGGGCGCTTCCCGAGAGCAGGGAAGCTGGCGCTACATCGTCATCGGCGCGGTGCTGGGCGGCACGCTGAAGCTGCTGTTGCACATCTTCGTCATCGGCCGGCAGCGTTTGCGCATGTACACGCCGTCGCTCAACCTGAAAGACGCATACTTGCGCGATTTCTGCCTGCTGGTGCTGCCGCTGCTGACCGGCATTGTCGTGTCGCAATGGCGGGACGGCGTGGTGCGAAACGTCCTGACCGCGGCGGCGGGCCTGCCGACGTACTACGACATGGGCCGCGGCGTGGTGGACAGCGTGGGCTTCGTGATCCCGCTCGCGCTGTCGATCGCGCTGCTGCCGTTCTTCTGCGACATGGTTGCGCGCGAAGATCGCGAGCGCCTTGGCCGGCTGCTGACGCAAACCATCCGAGTCTTGGTGTGGTTCTTCGTGCCGCTGGGAGTGGTCATGGCGGTTTCCGCGCAGCCAGCGTGCATGGCGGCGTATGGCGGAAAGGTGATCACGCCAGTGCAGGCGGAACTGGTCGCTTTGGTCATGCAGCTTTTCTGCATACAACTGCCGTTCCTGGCGACCGAGATGATGGTGAACCAGGCGTTCTTCTCCAGCCGCCGGATGGTCGCACCGACCACGGCGGGAATTGTCCTCTCACTGGTCGGTTCGGCAGTGGCCTATGGGGCAGTGACGTACGGCGGCGTCAAGAGTCCGACTGGAATTCTGCTGGTCGTGTGTATCACACTGGTCGCGTTGCGAGCCATCAAGTGCGTGATCCTTGTCGCTCTGCTGAAGTCCACCGTGCCGGTACTGCCGGCAGCCCAGACACTGGGCTACGCGCTGCGAGTGCTGCTGGCCGGCGGCGCGGCGGCGGCGGCGGGCCTGGCCGTGCGCTGGGCTTATCACCATCCGCTGTCGTTCATCGCGAAGAAATTTCAGGGTGGCGAACTGAAAGTTATCGCTGGCAATCTGCTGGAGGTCGCGCTGATTGCGGTGGCGGGAGCGGTCGTGTATCTGGCGCTGTCGCTGCTGCTGCGGATGGAAGAGCCGGGGCTGTGCTGGCGGTGGACGAAGGACAAACTGCGAGGGCGCGGGAACAAGTAAGCAGTAGGCAGTGGCAGTTGGCAGGAGTGACCACGCGGGCAAGCATCTACGCCTCCGAGGAACTTTCGATCCAGACAAGTGACTGCGGACGATTGACAACGGACCACGGACCACTGACAACTGACATTCCGTGAAGAAACTCTGCTACATCTGCGAGGCGACTCAGGGCGGCGTGCGCAAGCACCTGCGCGATTTGCTGCGCGTGTTCTCGCAGGCGCAGGAAGGGTTTGAAGTCCACGCGATTCTCGGCGACCGCGGCGAGCCCGGCTTTCGGGACGAAATGGAGCAGTTGGCGAAGGCCGGAAACGTGCGGTACACCCTCGTGCCGCAGCTTCGACGCGCGCTGCGGCCTTGGCGAGATGCGGCCGCGTACAGCCAGATGAAAGAACTGCTGCGCTCGATTAAGCCAGACATCGTTCACACGCACAGCGCCAAAGCGGGGTTCCTCGGCCGTTACGCCGCGCACAACCTTGATATTGAACGCGTCATCCACACGGCTCACGTCTTTCCGTTTCAATGGGCTGGCGGTGTGACGGGCCGTGTTTACCTGGGCCTGGAACGCCAAGTCGCGCGGTTCAGCGAAACGCTGATCTGCGTGGGCGAAAGTCAGCGCGCGGACGCCGTCGCGCGCAAACTGACCGATCCAGCCAAGCTCGTTGTTGTCCGGAACGGCATCGAATTGCCGGAGCAAACGGCCGCATCGCAACGCGCGGCGGCTCGCGCGACGTTGGGTCTGCCGGAAAGCGCGCTCGCCGTCGGCATGGTGGGCCGTTTGGCGCCGCAAAAGGGAATTGGAGCTTTGGTGAAGGCGGCCGCGAACGTCCTGCGCGAGCGTGCGGACGCGGTGTTCTTCGTTGTGGGTGGCGGTCCGTTGGAAGGCAGCGTGCGGCGGCGGATGGCCGAGCTCGGCGTGCCGGAGTCGCGCTTCCGCTTGCTGGGCCATCGCGAGGACGCAGACAAGCTTTACGCCGCGTTCGATGTCGTCGCGCTGTCCAGTCTGTACGAAGGGCTGCCGTACGTGCTGCTGGAGGCCATGGCGCGCGGCGTGCCGGTGGTCGCGACGGATGTGCTCGGCTCGCGCGATGTGGTTGTGGAAGGCGAGACTGGATTTCTTGCACGCGTAAAGGATTCAGAACACATTGCCGAATGCATCATTCGGCTGCTGGGCGATGCGAACTTGCGAGAGCAGATGGGACGGGCCGGACGGGAGCGCGTTGCGCGCGAGTTCTCGTTCGAAGCGTTCGTTGCGGGGCATCGCAGCATTTACCAACAATAACGGGCAGCCATGCAGGTTAGGCCGCCGCTCGGTATTGTCGTTTGCGCGCGGCGGTGAAAGCGCTTAAGACATTGCGCGTATGCAGGACGCCGCCAGCGAACTGACCGCCTTGCTCGACAAGGCCGCCGCTGAATTCGGCGGGAAGCGTTTTGCCGTCGATGCAGCGACCGGCGCCACGCTGTCGTTCGCGGGGCTGAAATCCGCAAGTGAAGCGGTGGCTAACACGCTTGTGCGCCGCTTCCGCATCCAGCCGCGACAGCAAGTCGCACTCCTGTTGCCGAACTGCCTGGAGCTTTTGCCGGCGTATTTTGGCATCCTGCACGCGGGGTGCGTGGCGGTTCCGATTAACGCTCGCTTGAAAGCCGACGAACTGCAGTTCATCCTGGGCGATTGCGAAGCGCAGGCGTGCTTCGTGCATCCGGCGACCTGGAAGCCGGCGCAGGAAGCCTTGCGCGCGTTGCGTTGGGACAAGCCGGTGATTGCGACCGGCTTCGACATTGTTCCGAAGGGAACAACGCCCTTTTCAGAAGTCGCGGGCATCCGGACGAGCCGGCGCTGGGAGATGCGGCCGCGATCAAGCTCCGGTAGCGTTCAGCTATCGAGCGAGGTTCTGCCAAAGCACACGCCCACGCGCGAGGATGTTGCAGCCATCATCTATACGTCAGGCACGACGGGCCGGCCAAAAGGCGCGATGCTGACTCACGGCAATATTCTGTTCAACGTGGAATCGACGAAGGCCGGTCACGGCCTGACCGGCAGCGATGTGCATCTGCTGGTCGTGCCGCTTTTTCATGTCACCGGGCTGAACACGATCATGCCGACGGCGCTGCAACAGGGCGGCTGCTTGGTGGTTTCATCAAGCATTGATCCGGAAGAAATCGCCGACACGATTGAGCGCTATAGCTGCACAACATTTTTCGGCGTGCCCACGACCTTTTATCTGCTCGCCAACGTGCGCGGGCTCGACTTCGGGAAACTGAAGTCGCTGCGCCTGGTCTGCTACTCCGGCGCGCCCATGTCGGCTCTGACGATTCAGCGCCTGCGAGAGCTTCTCCCGCGCGTCGAACTGCACAACTTCTACGGGCTGACCGAGACCACGTCGGTGACCACCGTGCTGCCCGATGAGCAGGCGTTGCCGCGAGCGGAATCCGTAGGCAAGCCGCCGCCGGGCGTGGAACTCTGCGTGATGGACGACCACGACCAGCCGCTGCGCAGCGGTGGTGTGGGCGAGTTGTGCGTCAAAGGGCCGAGCGTTTTCAAAGGCTACTTCAAGCGCGCGGAGGCGACGGCGGACGCTCTGCGCGCCGGGTGGTTTCACACCGGGGACACCGCGTACATCGATGCCGAAGGCTACGTGTTCCTGCGCGGGCGCAAGAAAGAAATGATTATCGTCGCCGGCGAGAACGTGTATCCCATTGAAGTCGAGAACGTTCTGTGTGCTCACCCGGCTGTGCAGGAAGCCGCTGTTTTCGGCCGGCCAGACGCCGCCCTGGGCGAGGTCGTTCACGCGGCCGTGGTGCTGCGCCCCGGCCAGGAAGTGAGCGAACGCGAGTTGAGAGCATTTGCGAATGAGCGCCTCGCCGCGTTCAAGCTCCCGCGCACGATCCGTTTTCTTGACAGACTTCCACGCAACCCAAGCGGGAAGGTGTTGAAGAGGGAACTCTGACGATTGCGGATTTCGGATTGCGGATTGCGGATCGAAAGACTGACTACGAACCACTCATCACCCACAACTCAGCACTCACCGCTGTACCGCAACTTCGTTCACTTCAGCGCGTTCGTGGTTTTTGCGCCGGTGTTGGGGTGGCTGGCGGACCCGCGGAATCATGTTCCGCATGCCCGCGAAAAGGTCGCCGGATTTCTGGTGCTGATCACGCTGGTGAACCTGCTGATTCTGCCGCGGACCAGCAGCGGGCGGCTGATCCGACGAGGCGGGCAGGGACGCCCGCGCTACTTTGGCGAGGGCGCGGACAACGGGCCGTGGCTGTATCCGTTGACGCTGGCGTTCTGTTTCTGGATGTTTCCGCCGTTTGCGGCGATGGGGGCATGGGCGGCGATGGCTGCGGGCGATGCGGCGGCGTCGCTGGTCGGTCGGCGTTTTCCGAAACCACGCTTACCGTGGAACCGCAACAAATCGTTGGCGGGTCTGGTGGGCTTCGTGCTGGCCGCCTTGCCGATGTGCTTGCTGGCGCTGTGGTGGTGCCCCTCGCAGCAGTTCTTGCGACGCAGCGGTGTGCCGGAGTGGCCGTTTGTGTGGACGCTCGGCGTGTTGGCGGCTGATGCGGGCGCGTTGCTTGAAAGCGCGGAGGGGCCGCTCAACGACAACGTGCGCGTGCCGCTGGGGGTGAGCGTTCTGCTGTGGCTCGCCGGCGGGTTCCTGAGCTATTCCACGCGCAACCTGCCGGCTCTGACGCATGTTCAACCCGAGATCTTTCTGCACGCGCTGATCGTGAATGGCATTCTGGCGTTTACCGTCATCGTGATGCGTTTCGCGGACATTCCCGGGACGCTTTTGGGCGCGGCGCTGGGCGTGGTGATTTACTTCTTTACGGGCTGGCAGGGATACGTGCTTTTTTTCCTTTTCGTGGCGCTGGGAAGCGCGCTGAGCAAGCTGGGGATGAAAACTAAGGCGGCGCGCGGCGTCGTCGAGGCGCGCGAAGGACGTCGCGGAATCAACAACGTGGCGGCGAATTTGAGCGTGCCGGCGCTGTGCTGCCTTGCCTATCCTGCCTCCGGCGGAAATCCGCTATATCTGATTGCATACGGCGGAGCCATCGCCGCGGTACTGGCAGACACGGCCAGTTCGGAAATCGGCACGCTGTCGGCCCGGCAGCCGGTGCTGATCACGAACTTCAAGCCGGTTGCGCACGGGACGAACGGGGCGGTCAGTATCCTCGGGACTTTCGCCGCGGTTGCCGCAAGCGCTCTGGTTGCGGCCGCGGGGTGGTATAGCGGTTTCTGGGCTTTGATTCTTAAGAGTGCCAATGCTCCAAGCACGTATTCAGTAGGTGAAATCGCCGAAATGGTTACCGTTGCGGGAGTGGCCGGCACGTTGATCGACAGTTTGCTTGGTGCAACGATCGAGGATCGCTGGCCGGGGATCGGGAAGGGAGCCGTGAACTTCGCGTGCGCGTTGTGCGGCGCGATCTTTGCGAGCTGTGGTTTAGTGTGCATGGGGTGCATTTTCGCAGGGCACAGGTGAGGCAGATGCGCCTGAGCGAAAAACGGAAAGACAGTTCCCGTTAACACACATTATAATAGGGGTGTGCGCGGGATTGAGCGCGCGCCGAGCAACGGGGCATTTTCATCCCACCTTGAACCCTTTCGGCTTCAAATGCGGAGCCCGGATGGGGCGGCCAGGAAGGAGTTTGAGACATGGCGATTGAGGTAGGCGCGATTCAGCGGGCGCCGGGGCAACAGCAGGCGATCGTCAATGATTTCTCAATCCAGGTCGCCACGGCGAACGGTTCGGGCAGCCAGACATCGAACACCGTCCTGATGCGTGCGATCTTCCAGATGGGCATCCCAGTCAACGGGAAGAACTTGTTTCCATCGAACATCCAGGGCTTGCCGACGTGGTTCACGATCCGCGTGAATAAGGACGGCTTTGTCGGGCGCAAAAAGGATAGCGACATCCTTATTTGCATGAATCCCGAGACCGCAGTCGAAGACGTGAAGGCGCTGGAACCGGGAAAGGTCTGCATCTACGACGCGCCGCTGCGGCTCAGCAAAGTGCGCGAGGACATTCAGTTTTTCGAAGTGCCCTTCGCGAAGTTGTCGGCCGGCATTCCGGACACGGAAGCGCGCATTCGGAAGCTGCTCGCAAACATGTGTTACGTGGGCGTCCTTGCAGAACTGATCGGCATTGAGACCTCGGAGATTGAGAAGGCGATCAGCAAGCAGTTCAAAGGCAAAGCCAAAGCGGTGAACGTCAACGTGCTGGCGATCAAAGCCGGCGCCGATTACGCGCGAGCAAATCTGCCGAAGCTTGCGGCTTATCGCGTGCAGCGCATGGACAAGACGGCGGGCAAGATCATCGTCGAAGGCAACATGGCCGCGGCGATTGGGTGCCTTTTCGGCGGTTGCACGGTTGCGGCGTGGTATCCGATCACGCCATCCTCCAGTCTCATCGAATACTTCATCGGACTGTGCAAGAAATACCGCACCGATCCGGCGACGGGCAAAGCGGCCTACGCAATCGTGCAGGCCGAAGACGAACTCGCCAGCATCGGCATGGTGCTGGGCGCAGGTTGGGCGGGAGCGCGATCGATGACGGCGACGTCGGGGCCGGGGCTTAGCTTGATGCAGGAATTTTTGGGGCTGGGCTATTACACCGAGCTGCCCGGAGTTCTCATTGACGTCCAGCGCGTGGGGCCGTCAACGGGGTTGCCGACGCGCACGCAGCAGTCGGACCTATTATCGGCGGCATTCGCAAGTCACGGCGACACAAAGCACATCTGTCTTTATCCGGGCAGCGTGCAGGAATGCTACGAACTGGCGATGGACGCGTTCAATCTGGCCGAACAGTTCCAGACGCCGGTGATTGTGATGATGGATCTGGATCTGGGCATGAACAACTGGATGGCCGATCCCTTCCCGTATCCAGACAAGGCGATGGCGCGCGGGAAAGTGCTCAACGCCGAGCAGCTCGAAGCGCTGGCTCAGCAAGGCAAGGTCTTCAATCGCTATCGCGATGTCGATGGCGACGGGGTTCCGTATCGCACGTTGCCGGGCACGCGGCACCGGATGTCGCAGTACTTTACGCGCGGCAGCGGCCACAACGAGCAGGCGCTGTATAGCGAAAACCCCGAGGAGTACGAGCGCAACATGCAGCGGCTGGCTCGCAAATTCGAGACGGCGCGCAAAGCCGTGCCCACTCCGGTGCTGAGCGGAGACCCGGCTGCGCCCGTCGGGCTGATCGCGTTTGGTTCGACAGATCTGGTGATGAGCGAAGTGCTCATGCAGCTTAAGGAGAAAGGAATCAACGCCGAGTACCTGCGGCTGCGGGCGTATCCGTTTAACGAACAGGTCAGGGATTTCATCGCGCGCAAGCAACGTGTGTACGTCGTCGAGCAGAACCGCGATGGGCAGATGCGGCAGTTGCTCTCGCTGGATACTCCGCCGGAACTGCACCCAAAGCTGCGCAGCGTGCTGCATTTCGATGGGCTGCCGATTCATGCGAGGTTCGTGAGCGATGCGGTGGCGGAAGGGGAAAAGTTGCGGCTCTCGCCGCAAACCTAACCCCCAAACCCCCTTCCCTCGGAGGGAAGGGGGAGCCGGAGGTTGTGCTCCCCTCCCCATCGAGGGGAGGGGCCGGGGGAGGGGTTTGCGTTGGACGGAAGAGAGTGCTGAACTAGGAGCTAGTCATGCCAGAAGCGCCAAAAACCAACCGGATTGGGCTTGCCGTGGATGCCTACAAGGGCAGCGAATCGACGTTGTGCTCGGGATGCGGGCATGATTCGGTTACGGGACAGATCATCAAGGCGTGCTATGAGCTTGGGATCGACCCGCAAAGCGTCATCAAGTTTTCGGGCATCGGGTGCTCGTCGAAAACGCCGGCGTACTTCCTGGGGCAGGCGCACGGATTCAATGGCGTGCACGGCCGCATGCCTGTCGTGGCGCTGGGCGCGGCGCTGGCTAATCGCACGCTGAAGACCATCGGCGTTTCCGGGGATGGCGATACGGCCTCCATCGGAATGGGACATTTCGTCCATACGATTCGGCGCAACGTTGGGATGATTTATCTCATCGAGAACAATGGCGTGTATGGCTTGACGAAGGGGCAGTTCTCCGCGACGGCCGACATGGGTTCGGCGCAGAAGAAGGGTGAAGTCAACGAGATGGTTCCGATCGACTGCTGCGGTCTGGCGATCGAACTCGGCGGCACATTCGTGGCTCGCTCCTTTTCCGCCGACATGAAGCAGCTTTGTGCTCTGATCAAGGCCGCGATGCATCATAACGGATTGGCGCTTATCGACGTGGTTTCGCCATGCGTCACCTTCAACAACCATGAAGGGTCAACGAAGTCGTACCGGTATGCCAAGGACCACGAGATCCCGCTGCACGAGATCGACTTTATCGAGCATTTTCCGCCGCAGGATCCTGTGGATATTTCGGCAGGCGAGGTCCGGGATATCGAGATGTATGACGGGTCGATTGTTCGGTTGCGCAAGCTGCACGAAGGCTACGATCCGACAAGTCGTGCCGCGGCGATGATGGAGATGGAGAAATCGCGTCGGGAGCAGACCTTTCTGACCGGACTGCTTTACCTGGATAAATCGCGGCGGTCCTTCCAGGACCAGTGCAATCTCGTGGACGAACCTCTGGCCGCGTTGCCGCCGGAACGCGTGCGGCCTTCCCGGCAAGTTTTAGACGAAATCATGGCGTCACTGACGTAAGGGTGACGGGTGATGAGTGGCGAGTGACGGGTGGAGCGGCTGAAACCGGCCGTCACTCGTCACGCGTCGCCGGCTCGGATAAACTCATGAGCCGAGTTTACCGGGACCTGAGGAAAACCATGCAAATTCGCGAATTTCAAGAACTGATGGCGAAGACTTACCTAGCGAAGGACCGTGCTCGCGGCACGCCGGCGACGTTCATGTGGTTCATGGAGGAAGTCGGCGAGCTATCCACCGCTTTGCGCGAGGGGACCAAAGAGGAGCAGGAAGGCGAGTTCGCCGATGTGTATGCATGGCTGATGACGCTTGCGAACCTGGCCGGCGTGGATATGCAGGTGGCGCTGAAGAAATATGGCAGCGGCTGCTGCGGGTGCGGGACGGTGCCGTGTTCGTGCGTGGGAGAGAAACCTTAAAACTGCAGTCCAGAAGTCGAGAAGTCCAGACGTCAGTGGCTCACATATAACCTGGATGCGGCGCGTGCTGCACGTGTTCGCTCTGCGCGGCTTGCAGCGCGTTGCGGACCATGACGACTTCGGCGACGTTTTCCATCGTCAACAGGCCGACGAGCCGGCCGTCTTGCTCGAAGACGGGCAGGATGGGCAACTGCGAGTTTTGCATCCGTTCGAACACCAGGATCAGCGGTTCATCGGGTTTGGCGAACGACTGAACTTTGCGCATAGCTTTGGCGACGGGGAGCTCTGCGCCGCCTTCCTGGCTGAGTGCGGCGATGAGATCCTGCCGCAGCAGCAGGCCAACGACGCGCATCTGGTCGTCGAGGACCGGGAAATCGTGCTGCGTGCTTTGCAGCAGCAGCGTCACGGCGCGGGAGAGCGGGTCGGTCGTCACCAGCGTGCGGAAGTTGGTGATCATCGCGTCGCTCACCAGCAGGCCTTCGACGGACGCTTCCCAGCGCGTGGCTTTGTATTCCTGGCTGGCGCCCATGTACACGAACAAGGCGATGAAGAGCAGCACCGGTTGCGGCGGGCCGAAGATGCCGAAGCCGATAAGGCCGAAGACGATGGCCATGCCTTCGCCGAGCAAGCTGGCGATGCGCGTGGCTTTCAGGCGGGGGACTTTCATGGCCAGCAGGGCGCGCAACACGCGGCCGCCATCCATTGGGAAGGCCGGCAGCAGATTGAAGACGGCAAGGACGATGTTTAGTTGCATCAGGTCGTAGATTGCGCCCAGTCCGGAGCTGACAAAAAGGCCGTCGAATGCGGTGGGTTCAAAGCCGGAGAAAAACAGAACGATCCAAAGCACGCCGGCGATGGCGATGTTGACAGCCGGGCCGGCGATCGCGACGAGCAACTCCTGAATGGGAACCTGCGGAATGCGTTCCAGCCGGGCAACGCCTCCGATGGGCAGAAGCGTGATATCGCGCGTTTGCACGCCGAAACGCCGCGCCGTGAGGGCGTGACCGAGTTCATGCAGGACGACGCAAGCGAACAGGACCATGACGAAGCTGACGCCGACGATGGTTTCCGTCACGGTGCTGCCGTGCTGAGCATAGACCGCCACCAGCCAGATCAGCAAAAGCAAGAATGTGGAATGGATATAGATGTCTATCCCGGCGAGTTGTCCGACATGCCAGGACCAAGGCATACGCGGAACCTGAGCGACGTTCCGGCGCTGGGAAAGCAGTTGGGAATTGCGGCGAGCGAGGTAGCGGCGGCTGATTTCCGGGCGAAAGTCTCCGTGTCCCGCTGTCCACGAAGGTGAATGGTCCATTCTCCGCTCCGTTCAGGTAATGCCCAACGGGTGTGAGCGGTCGTTGCGCAGCGGAACAGGCATTTTGCCGAAATGGGAACCGCTGAACCGACCGCTCATTGGCTGGATCCCTCCAGGCTGGGCACACGCAGTCCCTTCGACGTGCGGAGAAAACCCCCGCGAACATCGAGCCCGATGGGATCCGGCGATGGCTAAGAGCGCAATGAGCGTGCCATGAGGTGAATTGGGAATCTATGCAGCGGAAAATTCACGCGCCTGCCTCGGGCGGCTTAAAGGCTTTATCGCCGCCGAGACGTTTCCACTCCCGGTAGAGAAGGAGCAGACATATTACGGATGGGATCTGCCAGACGAGAGCCCAAAGCGAGTAGTACCGATAGCGCCAGGCGTCCATGTGCGCGTATTTCTCCAACGCCTCCATCATCATACCCGCAGCAAGGCTGCCGAAGATCATGGCGAAGGAGCGGATCATCGCGTTGGCCGCACAGAACTGGCCATAGCGGTCTTTGGGCAACAAGCGCATGTACATGGGGATCTCGGTCGTCTCGCGCACCTGTCCGAAAGGCAAGATGGCCAGCGCAATGATGTACTGGCCGGTCAGATTGCCCTGCGGGCCGAAGTCGGTGAAGATCCAGATACATTGCAGAAGCGGTTGCAGAAGACAGATGAACGTTGCGAGTATGAAGATGCGGATGGGATGAAACTTGTCCGCGTACCAACCGCATACGGGCACAACGATAATGGCTACGGCATTGTTCCAGAATGCAAGGTCGCCGATCTGATCCATGTTCATGTGCAGGGAATCGCGGTTGCGCAAAATGAAAAAGGGCGCGGACTGGTAGGACATGAACATGAAACAGCTCGTCAGGAAGAAGTACCAGTAGAAACGGTGCGTGAAGCACTCCTTGCCGAAGGTTTTGATCGAGGCGAGCAAGCGGCGAACGCTGCCAAGCACAGCGTTCACGATCGACTCCACCAATGCCGGCATGTGAGAACCGAAATGGACTGCGGCTTCCTCGGTTTTTCCGGCGTCTTCTGCCGGGGCCGGATAGCCGCCCTCCTTGATCTTCACGCACATGATGACGAAGCCGATGACGTAACAGATTCCTGCAACCCCGAAGATGAGGCGGAAGTGCGTCAGCGAACTGGGGAAGATAATCTTGTTATAAATCGCACTGGCGATCAGGCCGACCATCCGGAACAGAGCGTAGAAGCGCGTAATGAATTTCTCGGGAACAACGTCGTTGAACAGGTACCAGTAGATGGTGTTTGCGAAGATATTCGCAAAGTCGAAGCCGATGAATAGAGCGCCGAGCACGAGCAGTGCCAGGGTGCCCCGGCTGATTTCCATGCCCAGGATGCGCATCGATTCCGCGCTGCCGAGCATCGCGTTGGTAAAGCTGTCGTAGTAGCCAATCAGGATCAGGAAGATGCCGACAAAAGGAGTGGACCAGAGCAGAAAGGGGATTCGCCGGCCGCGCGGGCCGCGGTGGCGATCGCTGAGCACGCTTACGGCGGGTGCGAAAAGGAAGGCGATCGTATAGGCCAGCGTGCGATTGAGAGCCTGGTTGGTCGTATCGCCGGCGCCCATGTCACGCAGCTTCAGGGGCAGGATCTGCGGAACGTTCTGATCCAGGAGCGTCCAGATGAAGTCGCCCCACAACAACCAGAAGAACACCCAGAACAGGCCAATCTTCGTATAGGCCAGCGTGCCGACGGTTGCGATGACCTTGTTGGCGTCCGGCGAGGCCGCTTCACGGCGGTACCAGCGTATCAGGACAGAGATAACGTACAGGGAACTGACGCAGAGGATCGGCAGGAGCGTGCGCCACTCAACGCGGGACCATGCCAAGCCTTGACCCGCGGCGGTGGCCACGGCGATCGAGAGGACGAGTGTGGCAATTCTCCAGTGCAGGCGCGGCTGGTCCGGGGTGGCGCCAGCAGAAGGATCGCTTGTCGGGGCGGGTCCGGACGGTGCGGGCTCGACCTGCGACATCCGGTGTCTCCTCCGTCCGAAAGGCGTTGGTTCCGAATCGGCCCGCGGGCAAGGCGCTCGGGGGGTTCTCCGCTAGAGACTCCTCGATTGGCGCCGCACAGCACCTTCTTTTTGACTATGCTTACTCACATACACCAGGGTCTAGGGTTCAGGGGTCAGGGTCTAGGGTAAAGGCCTTTAATGAACCCTGAACCCTATTCTTTGCGGACTTGGCGGGTTGGCGAAAACGGTTGGCGGTCTGAAAAGAAAAGTGTTATATGGAGTCCGCTTCGCCTGCAACCGGGATCAAGGGTTATGTCGTTGCCACACGAAGAAAACGAGAGTCAGAGCGAGGGTGCCTTTGAAGACGCTCCGTCGCGGCGCGTTCTGGTTATCGACGACGATGTGGATTCAGCGGACACGCTGGCCCTGCTGCTTCAGGCCGCCGGGCATACCGTCTCTCAGACCTATGACGGTGCGAGCGCATTGAAGGCGGCGCGGGATTTCCGGCCAGAGATCATCATCAGCGACATTACTCTGAAAGGGCAGCTTGACGGCTACGCCGTCGCCCGCGCGGTACGGCAGAATCCGGACACGAAACACGTTTTTCTCGTTGCGCTCTCAGGATTCGGGCAGCACGAGGACAAGCGGCGTGCGAGCGAGGCGGGTTTCGACGTGCATCTCACCAAACCCACCGATCCGGCTGCGCTCGAACTTATTGTGGCGGAGATGCGGGCGAAGTAACGCAATCCTCCTGGATTGCGCAACTGCCCGACGCAATCCAGGAGGATTGCGCTACTAAAAGCGTTTCGTGTAGATGTGGCAGTAGGGCTGTTTGCCGGTTTTGGTGTAATAGTCCTGGTGGTAGTCTTCAGCCTTCCAGAACTTCGGAGCAGGAGCGAGCTTTGTCGCGACTTTCAGGCCCTTGTCCTTCAGGATTTTGATTAGTTTCTCCGCCACGGCTTTTTGCTCATCGCTTGTGTAGAAGATTTCGGAACGGTACTGGTCTCCGACGTCCGGTCCTTGCCGATCGACTTCGGTCGGGTCGTGAATCTCAAAGAAGAGCTTCGCCAGCGTTTCAAAACTGGTTTTTGCTGGATCAAAGACGACTTCCACAGCTTCGGCGTGGCCGGTGTCCTTGTGGCAGACTTCGCGGTAGGTGGGCGTTTCCTTGGCGCCGCCGATGTAGCCGACGGCGGTCGAAAGCACGCCGGGCGCCTTCTTGAAGTGGTGCTCCACGCCCCAGAAACAGCCGCCGGCAAAGATGGCGCGCTCGGTTTTTGCGGCGGGGGTGGCGCCGGCGTCTGTGGCGGCCGGCGCGGAGGCCGGCCCCACCTCGCCAGGGACGAACTTGATTGAGATGGAGTTTACGCAGTGGCGCACGTTTTTGGGTGTCAGGTTCTCGCCGACGAAGACGTGGCCGAGATGACCGCCGCATTTGGCGCACATGATTTCGGTGCGGCGACCGTCGGCGTCAACCTCGCGCTTTACGGCGCCGGGGATTTCGGCGTCGAAGCTGGGCCAGCCGCAGTGGGAATCGAACTTCTCGTCGGACCGGTACAAGGGCGCGCCGCATTGGCGGCAGACATAGGTGCCTTTGGCTTTGTGGTTCCAATATTCGCCGGTAAAGGGCCGTTCAGTGCCCTTATCGATAATCACGCGTTTTTCTTCGGACGTAAGCGAGTTAAGTTTGGGCGAGGGTTCGGATTCTCTTGGTTTCACGGGCTCCTCCGCAATAAGCGAGCAACTCCAAGTCAAAACCGCCAGAGTGATCGCCATCGTTTTCATATGCCTATTGTACTCCACAGGCTGGTGGTCGGGTAGTCTGGTGTCTGGTGGTCTGGTGTGTGGTTTCGTGGTATCTGGCATGGGGTGTCGCTTAACAATCCGCCCTCACTTAAGGAGAGCGTGCCAGAAACGGCTTTTATTCCATCAACACCGATAGCATCCTGCGGCGATGCGGGCTGCTCCAGCGCTGAAGTGCCGCTACTTGCCGTCGTCGGCCGCGCAAAACAAAGCGCGGGCTTTCGCCCGCGCTTAAGTAAAATCCGAGATTGCACGCTTGAGTTCGCGCCAAAAAGACGGCGCGAACGCAAGCGTGCCACGTATTACTTGTGGCGTTTGGCGGCGTCGGCGATGACTTTTTCGCGGATGCCCTTGTTGATGATGACGAATCCGCCGTTGGGGCCGGGGACGGCGCCTTTGATCAGGACGATGTTGTTGGCTTCATCGATCTTGACGACTTGAAGAGCCTGAATCGTGACGCGGTCCACGCCCATGTGGCCGGCCATATGCTTGCCCTTCGGCACGCCTTTGTTGATCGAGTTCTGACGGCCCAGACCGCCCGGCGAGCGGTGGCGCTTGGAACAGCCGTGCGAGGCTGGCAGGCCGTGGAAGTGATGGCGCTTCATCACACCGGCGAAACCTTTGCCCTTGGTGATGCCGGTGACATCGACGTACTTGATGCCTTCGAGGATCTTGACGGTGACTTCGCCGCCGATCTTCTCTTCGGGCGCGCTTTCGAGGCGGATTTCGCGGATGAAATGCTTGGGGCCGGAGCCGGCTTTGTCGCAGTGTCCGACGACGGGCTTGGAGGCGTTCTTTTCTTTGGCGTCGGCGAAGCCGAGCTGCACGGCGTTGTAGCCGTCGGTCTGCGGGGTCTTAACCTGAAGGACTTTGCACGGGCCAGCTTCGATCACCGTTACTGGAACGCGAAGACCGCCCTCTGCCCAAACTTGCGTCATGCCGACTTTGCGGCCCAGAATACCTGTTACAGCCATGGGACAATTACTCCTTGTTTAAGCAGTGCGGCGTCCGGCGCAAAGGCTGATGGACACCCGCAGCCCTGGGCAGCGGTCTAGCGAATGACTCACAGGCATTCGCGGGACGTACCCGAAACGGAGCAAACAGAGTACAGAGGGGCTCCGTAGAAGCAAGTATGTTGTGGGAGCTTTGGAAGTCAAGGGGCGGCGACGACCGACCGTCGTCAGTGAGTGCGTGGTCGTATTGTGACAGCCCACCCGGCTTTCAGCCGGGTTCAAGATGTTGTTAGGCCCCTGCTTCAGCAGGGGTACGCGGCGCACACGTGATCTCTCAGCCGACTTTAGTCGGCTTGCCCATAGGCGGGCTTAAGCCCAAGCCCGACCGCTGAAGCCGGCTCGAAGCCGGCTGTGGGATTGTTCGGGCACCGCAAAACCCCAGCTAAAGCTGGGGCCTAACAACGTCGGGAAGCAGGCTGAAGCCTGCTGGATAAATTTCCGCCTGTCACAATAGGACGCACCCGTCGCCAGTTGTCTTAGTCCCAGAAGTCAAAGACGAAAACATCCGCCATGTGCTTCTTCAGTTTTTCCACAAAAGCCTTGTGCTCTTCGTGCTCCAGGTACACCTTCAACGAGGCAATGTCCTTGAAGGTCAGCACCGCGCAATATTCAAAGTCCTTGTTTAGTTTCTCGACACTGACGCTTTCGCCACCGGCGAAGTCCTTTACTTCCTTGATTTTCTTCTTGAGCTCGCCGAATGCGGCGCCAATGACCTTCTTGTCCGCATCGCTGGTTCCCTCTTTGAACTTCACCGCAACGATGTGGTACAGCTTTTCCTTGTCTTTTGGTTTCTCGCTATCGGCCGCGAATACCGACGTTGAAGCAACGGCCATTACGCCTGCCAAGCAGATCGTTCGAAGAAACATGTTCCCCCCTCTCGCTGGGCTCGCCCGTTGTGTGCGAACAGTTTCGCGTCACTGAAGACGAGATCTCATTATGAGCGCAGATTAACTCCGCGAGATGAACGAATCAAGCGTGTGAGAGGAGCCGCCGGGGCCGTTTGCATGTAACGTACAAAGGGCGCGGAAGACTCTTCGTCTCCCGCGCCCTTCACCACTCACCAAATACCATTCACCAAGTACCTGCCGTTAGGCCTTATACATCTTGTCGAAGGTCTGCTGCGCCTGGACCATGGCGCCGCGCATGATGTCTTCGGCTTTGGCGGTTTCGCGGGCGGCCAGAGTCTTGCCCAAGGTCTTCATATCGAGGTCGCGAGCGGCGACGGCGCAGGCTTCCCAGCTCAGCACGCTGCGGATGACGCGATCGACGGCCTGTTCGTTGTTGTCGTAAGCGCGGGCCTGCATGTCGTGGCCCTTCCAGCGACCGAACTTGGCATCCTGGACCAGGCGGGCGATGGCGATGTTCATGCCGTTGACGCGGCAGCCGTGGTCGATGTCGTACTTGCCGGGGCCGCCGAGAATGATGCCGTCGTTGTAGCCCTGGCTGTTGAGATGCATGTGGACGATCATGTTGTTGTCGATTTCTTCGACTGTGTCGTGAACGTGGTCGAGGCCGACCATTTCGCTGTGGCCGAATTCTTTGTTGACGCCCTTCTTGGCCTTCGGAATTCCGTACTCTTCTTCGAGCTTGTTCCAGAAGGTGATGGCGCTGGCGACGGTGGGGATCAACATCGCCGGATGGCCTTCATTGGGCTTGGGTTCGAAGCCGATGTAGAGCTTGCCGCCGAGCTTCTGTTCGTACTTGCACAGGTTCGCCACGCTCTCCTTCAGGTTCTTGTACATCTGCGCGACGAAGGGAGAGGCCAGGTCGTAGCCGAAGGAGCCGTTCCAGAGAATAAAGGAAGGAACCTTGTCAGCGTCGGGGTGCCAGGCTTTCTTCAGCGTGCCGTAAGTCAGATCGAGGGCTTTTGCTCCGAACGCGTCGGCTTCCGCGCGTTCCTTGGGGTCCATCGAGGTGATGCCGCCGTAAGCGAAATGGCTGTGGGCGCCGGGAGTGCTCATGGCCAGGTAAAGTTTGTTCGAAACGAGAGCGTCTACGATTGCGCCGGCGCTCTTCTCGGACACTTCACTGTCGTAATGCATTTCAATGCCGAGGAGCACATTGTCGGGCATGCGCGGGGCGATTTTCTTCCGCGTGAGCTCGATCATTTTGACGGTGTCCATTCCGGAACCGACCCAATCCGGGCGTGCGTCGGCAGGGACAAATCCGCCTTTGCCAGCGTTGAAGGTCCACCGGCAGATGCTGTGCAGGGATTTCTCTTTGGCCATTCTCTTCGCTCCTTTCCGCTTAGGGATTGCACACGATTGACAAGGGGCGACCACTATAGCTTCGATGGACCGTGTACGTCAAGCGCTTGCATATTGAAAACAAGCATAATCTCGCGGGTCAAAACGCACAATGTGTTGCGCCATTCTTCGGAATCAAGAACCCCGCTTGTTGTCAGAGTTGCTGACATTAATTGGCATCAAGAATGCTTCGCACAAGTGCGCTCAATCACGCACATCGCGTGGTTGAAACAAGTTACGGAGTTAGTGCAAAATGCATCGACGGTGGCGTAAATTGTGCGGGGACGGTCTGACCAAATGGCGGAATACAAGGGGCTCAAGATGAGACGGCAAGGGTTTACCCTGATCGAACTGATGATCGTTCTGGCAATTATAGGGATCATCGCCACCATCGTTATCCCCAGTTTGTTGCGAGCCCGCATGTCGGCTAATGAAACAGCAACGGTCGCTGCTTGCAAGTCGTTCGCTGAATCCGAAGAAACCTATCGTCGGACGGACTACAACGGCGATGGTATTCTGGAGTACTCCAGGCATCTTTCCGGAAACGACAGCCTTTTGGAACGCAGCGCCGGAAGTGGCGATCTGGCGTTCATCGATACCGCCTTCGGCGCGGCTGAAGGCGACCCTGGCAGTGCCACGATCAAGGCGGGGTATGTGTTCACAGTGTTGACTTCGCAGACGAAGTTTGCATCAGGCGGTGCCAAGAGCTATATGAGGGGTAGTCGCATGATGCTGGGCTATGCGATAAGTGCGATCCCCGGCGCATACGATGGCACAGGGCGCAATACGCTGACTATCAATGGAGCGGGGGTGGCGTTCCAGGCCGACCGCGGCACCAACAACGTTCATCTGACCGCATACGACCCCGACCCAGCACTCTGGTTTGCCCCCGCACAGTAACGGCAGTAGGCAGTAGTCCCTTCGTGCTTGAATCTTGTGCTTTTTGGACAAGATTTTGAAACTCGAAGAAATGATGAATGAGGAATGATGAATGCGGAATTTGGTCTATGGCGTTGCCTCTTGCGCCGCCGCAGCCATATTCATCATTCCGCATTCATCATTCATCATTCGGATGCAGGTTCGGATCTCGCTGTTTCCGGTTGGTCCGGGCTAGGCAGGAACAACGACGGCACACAGACGCTCCTTGCACAGTTCACAGGTTTCCACAGATCAAAACATCTGCTTCAGATTCCCCAAGCGTACGGCGGATGCTTGCGCGCGCAGGGCCAATTCCGAGGCCAGGAAGCAGTGCGCCTGCGGCATGGCTGCTTCGGTGCGGTTGACGACGTCGCGGAGCAAAGCCGGGCCGAACGGCAGATCGACGTGCTGGCAATCAAAGTAGTGCGTGCCCTTCTGGTTAATCAGGAACAGGTGATGGCCGCCTGAGCGGCCGGCGAGATCGCAGTTCTTGCGGATTTCAATGTAGCCTTCGGTACCGAGGATCGTCAGGCGGCCGTCGCCCCAGGTATTGAGTCCGTCGGGGCTGTACCAATCGACGCGCAGGTATCCACAACCGCGATTGCTGCGCAGGACGACATCGCCGAAGTCCTCCAGTTCGGGGTGCTGCGGGTAGCGGTAGTTTGCCACTTGAGCACTGATCACCTGTGCGCCTTCGCAACCCAAATAGAAGAGGAACTGGTCGAATTGATGTGAGCCGATGTCGCAGAGGATGCCGCCGTACTGCTGGCGCTTAAAAAACCACGGCGGCCGGCTGGACGGCGCGGCGCGATGCGGCCCCAGGCCAATAGTCTGCACGACGTCTCCGATGGCGCCGGAGTTGACAAGTTCCGCCGCCTTCACCGAGGATGGATTCTCGAGGCGCTCACCGTAGAAGACCGAGTAAATCCGCTTTTGTTCGGCTTGAACGCAACGAACGCGTTCGAGTTGCTCGAGTGTTGTGAATCCCGGCTTATCGACAAAAAAGTCTTTGCCATGGCGCATGACGTCAAGGCCGAGCGGCGCGCGCTCGCAGGGGATGCCGGCGCTGGTGACCAGGTCGATGGACGGATCGTCGAGGATTTCGCTAATGGAGCGCGCCAGCGGAACCTGCGGGTACTGCTTATGGAATTCGGCAACCAGTTCAGGTTCGGGGGCGTAACAGGAGACCAATTCAGCGCCGCTGCGTAGCAACAGTGCGATCTGACCGTAGATGTGGCCGTGATTGAAACCGATGGCGGCGAAGCGGACTTTTCGGTCGGCCATATTGGCACTCCTTAATATTGGTGAAGCATTGACGATAGCGTTGGAAGGCATGGAGTGCAATAGCTTGCGCAGGCGGCAGGAGGGGGATAGTGTGAATTGCGCTGCCGGCGGGGGAGATATGCGTGAAACGATTCTGAAACCGTCGCACCTATCTGTCTTCAATTTCGCGAGGGCATTTGGTCTCATGAAGACGCCGACTCCCGAGGAACTGCTGAAGACCGTGGAAGACCTTCAAAAAGTGCAAGGCGACGCCTTGATAATTGGCGGGCTGGCTGTAGGGCACCACGGCTATGAGCGCGCGACGCATGATGTCGATATCCTCTATCCAAACAACGCGGAGTTCCCGCTGCTGAGAGCCCTCAAGAAGGATTTTAAGATCGTCCTGAAAGCGAGCAACGGCTGGCACCATCTCGAACATCGCCGCACCAAAGTTCGGTTGGAGTTGATTCCTGAGGGCGGGCTCACAACATATGGTTTCATCCCGGGACCGCACGTTGTCGGTGGCGAAAAAGGCATTATTTCGCTGGTTGGGCTCGCTTGGTTGAAACTCGTTTCCGGGCGCGGCAAGGATTTGGTTGATTTGGTCGAACTGGCTAAGGTAAAGCCGCAGAAAATGGCTGCTGTCACCGAGAAGCTTCCGCCGGAGTTGCGAGAGAAATATGAATCCTTGCTGGTGCAAGCTCGCACCGAAGTTAAGAATGATCCAGGCCGTATCGAGAATGCCCAACGCGCGCCTGATAACGCCGAGGAAAGTCCCGCCACGTACGGCGCGCGTAAACGTTCCGCGCGCAAGCGTCACAAACCAGTCAGGAAACGATGAAACATCTTCTGAATGCGTTCGCGCTGTTTCTGACCGCCTTGGTACTGGCGCAGGAGCCATCCGTGCCGGTTCCGGCTGGCGATACGCTGTATCATGGCGTTTATCCGGGTGGCGTGACGGGCGCAGAGGATGACATCACGCTGGCGGACGTGACCAGCTACGAAGCTGCGGCGGGCCGGCGGGTGGCGTGGGTCTATTTCTCGAACAACTGGTACGCAAGCCGCGCGTTTCCACTTGATATGGCAACGTGGATTCGCGAGCACGGCTCGATTCCATTCATTCGTCTGATGCTGCGTTCGAACACAAACGAGAACCGCGCCGAGCGAGTGTTCAACATAAAGAACATCTTAAAGGGGAAGTTTGACGCTGATCTGAGCGCGTGGGCGCAGCAGGCGCGCGATTTTGGATCGCCGCTGCTGGTGGAATGGGGAACCGAGTGCAACGGCTCATGGTTCTCATGGAATGGAAAGTGGAGTGGCGGGAGAAACACGCGCGGATTTGGCGACAAACTGAAGCCTGACGGGCCGGAGCGTTTCGTCGCCGCGTACCGGCACATTGTTGGACTCATGCGCGCAGCGGGCGCGAGCAACATCACGTGGGTGTGGCACATCAACAGCACGGATTCGCCCGAATTGGCCTGGAACGCTTTTGAGAACTACTATCCAGGCGACGACGTGGTGGATTGGGTGGCAGTCAGCGATTACGGCGCGCTGACTCCGATGGAAACGGAGGTTGCTTCGTTCCGGGATCAGATGGACCCGTGTTACGCGCGGCTGGATTCTTTGGCGCCAAGCAAGCCTGTCATCGTGGCTGAGTTTGGTTGCACGGCTGGAAACGCTCTGGTTGCGCCCGCAGATTGGGCTGCCGCGGCGCTCAGCGATATTCTGGGGCATCGTTATTCGCGCGTGATTGGCTTCTCGTGGTGGAACGAGCGCTGGGAGAACGACAACAAGCCTCAGCACGATACGACCATGCGATTGCAAGACACGCCCGCTTTGGCAGATTTGTTCAAGCAGATGCTGAGCGGCGCCGACATCATTCCTTAGCGGCAACTCATCTGGACGCTCAGTTTTATATCACCTTGAATGAAAATAGCAGGGCTGTGCAAAAACACGTCGTTTGTATAAGTGCATCAACATAAATGACTTGCGTTTGAATAATATGCGTATTCAGGCGTATTTCGGAAAACTGGGTTGACAGAACGGCGTTACGCATTAAGTTTTTAGCGTTTCAACGAATGCGGTAATCCTGGGAGGGGACTCATGGTACGCGTTACCAGATTCTTTGTTTGTTTAGCCTTTGTCTTGAGCGTGGGAATGGCCACCGCTGCGACACAGGTCGATGACCTCAAGAAAGAGGTCGAGAAGCTCCGCAAGGAGATCAACAAGAAGGACGATGGCCATGCCATCGGCCGCGTGGATGCGCTTACGGGCGCCAAGTACGGTCCAAACTCGCCTGTCACAACGCGCGCGGGCAAGCTGCAGATCGACGGATTGCTGCAGGTCTGGTATCAGAACGTTCAGAACGACAACCTGAGCATTCTGCGGCCGGGCGGCAACAACAACGCCACTTTTGATCCGACCAGTGGCACCCCGGTGGAATCCGGCCGCTCGAACGATAACGATACCTTCCGCATCCGCCGCACGGAACTGAAGTTCACGATCGACATTCACGAGAATATCGCGGCGGTGGTGATGATCGATCCGGCCCGCGAAGGAAACATCGGATTCTATCCGTTGCCGACGTTTGTTCGCCACGATGCCAACTTCGCGCAGGAAAAGTTCCTGCAGACCGGCCGGGCTCTTCAGGCCGGCAACAACATCGTTCCGCAGCTTCTACAGGACGCCTACATCAGCTACCACGGCGTCGTCCCGCACCACGACTTCACCATCGGCCAGTTCATTCCGCCGACGGGCGAAGAAGCCAGCCGTGGCAATGCGTACCTGGATTTCGTCGAACGCGCGATGGTGACGCAGGTCGGCAAGATCCGCGACATCGGCGCGATGATGCACGGCAGTTGGGTTGATGGCCGCGTGCAGTACCTGGTCGGCGTGTTCAACGGCCCGGGCGGCACAGTCCTGACCGATCCGGAAATCACCGAAGGTGGAAATCGCACGGACGACAACGATAAGAAAGATATCGCTTGGCGCATTCAGGTTCGCCCGGTGTGGAGCCCCGAATGCTGGTATGGCCGGCTCGAATTGGGCTACGCTCGCACGGACGGCTGGCGCGGCAAGTCGGGTTCGCGGACGGATGAAGCGCAGTGGGTGGCCGGCGAGAACTTGGATAAGACCGCCATCAACCGCCAGGCAGCCTGGATCTGGTACCGGCCGAACGGCCCGGTCAAGGGCATGTGGCTGCGCGGCGAATGGGGTTCAGGCAAAGATCGCATCGGCGGAACCGCGACGCTTCCGCCGACCGAACTGCTGTACTTGGGCAGCGGCAACACTCTGGATCCAGTCGCTCCAGTCCGCATGGCTCCACAAACGATTTGGGGCTACTACGGCGCAATCGGATACAGGCTTTCGGATAGTTGCTTCGCTTCCAGCCTGAAGGGCGGAAATACGTGCCAGAAGATCCTGCACGATACGGAATTTGCGTTCCGCTTCGAGCAGTACGGCAACATTACGACCGAGAACCCATCGAACCCGGACTTCTCGCAGAACGTGTTCAACACGAAAGTGTGGACGGCCGGCATCAACTACTACATCAAGGGTTACGATGCCCGCGTGCAAGCCAACTACCTGTGGGTGGACGAGCCCGAGAACAAGTTCCGCGGCCTGCGCGAAGCCAAGAACAACGTCTTCGTGATCAACTACCAGGTCATGTTCTAAAGCTTAAGACTTCTCCCCAAAAAAGGCGCACAGATGTGCGCCTTTTTTGTTGGTACTTGGTACTTGGTGATTGGTACTTGGCGATTGGTGGTCTGGTGGTCTGGTGTCGGGTTTCGGGTGACTTGGACGTGGCGGTAAAACCCCTTGGGGAAACACTTTCCGGTTCAGCCAAGCCGCGTTGACACTCCCATTTCGAAGCGCTATAAGCGAGGTGGATGGTTTCGCGTGGCCGCGTTGCAGCTAAGCGGCCGCCAAGTCCATATTCCGTCTGGAGAATAGATGCCGACAGATCCGGAGATTTCGCAATACGCCGCAGCGCTGTTTCTGTTGCTGGTGGCGTTAGGATTCGCGTTTGGAGTGATGGCGCTCAACCATCTGATCAGTCCGCAAAAGCCGACGCGAGAGAAACAGCTTACGTATGAATGCGGCGAGGATCCGATCGGTTCGGGGTGGCTGCGCTTCAATATCCGCTTCTATATCGTGGCGCTGATCTTCGTGCTTTTCGACGTCGAAATGGCGTTGGTGTTTCCGGTAGCGCCGATTTTCAGGAGTTTGACAACCGCGGCCGCCGACTGGCGTCCGGCACTCATTGTTTTTGGCGAATTGTTCTTTTTTGTCGGCGTTCTGGCGCTGGGATTGATCTATGTCTGGCGCAAGGGCGATCTGGGTTGGATCAGATCGTTCCGCCCCGCGACCCAGTCCGGGATGCGCTCCTGGCCTTCGCTCTCTCCGCGGGAGCCGGAGACGGCGAAAAAAGGCTAAGCCTGAGAAGCCGGCGATTCGAGCAAACAAAGCGCGTGAAGGCGTGCGGGCGCGGCACTGTTGAAGGGAAAGGCAATGGCCACACTAAAGAACTGGGCCGATCAGGACAACATCGTCTGCACCAATATCGACGCGTTGCTCAACCTGACGAAAGAAAACTCGCTGTGGTACCTGTTGTTCGCGACCGCCTGCTGCGGAATCGAACTGATGCAGACGGGCGCGAGCCGCTTCGACGTGGACCGCTTCGGGATGATCCCGCGCTCAACGCCGCGGCAAGCGGACCTGATGATCGTGGCGGGCACGATTACGCATAAGATGGCCAGCCGCGTGAAGCGTCTCTACGAGCAGATGCCGGAGCCCAAGTGGGTAATCTCGATGGGTTCGTGCGCGAACGCGGGCGGGCCGTTCTGCAAGTACAGCTACTCGGTGCTAAGGGGCATCGATAAATATATTCCGGTGGACGTGTACGTGCCGGGGTGTCCGCCGCGGCCGGAAGCTTTGATCGACGGCGTGATGAAGCTGCGCGAGAAGATCCGCACGGAAGCATGGCTGCGCAAGGAAGGCAAGCCCGTTCCGGCGCGGACGGCCATCGTCGTTGGAAATGCGGCCGGGAATACGATGAGGTAGAAAACTTAACCTGAGAAAGCACGCATGGATTTCAATTCAATCGTCAGCAAGCTGAAAGCAAGATGGCCGGATGTGGAGGCGCCGAAGGTCGATCTGGGCGACCCATTTGTTCTGGTGCCGGCGGAGCGCGTTCTCGAGATCGCCCGCTTTCTCAAGGACGATCCGGAACTGCAGTTCAACAGCCTGATGAGCCTGGCAGGGGTGGACACCGGGCGGGAGTTCTGGGTTGTTTATCCGCTGCACAGTCTGAAGCATCGGCACAAGCTGACGGTGAAGGCTGTGCTGCCGCGCGAGAACAGTGTCATTGATTCGGTGGTGAGCGTGTGGCGAGCGGCGGATTTTTTCGAGCGCGAAGCGTACGACCTTTACGGCATCGTGTTCAGGAATCATCCGGACTTGCGGCGGCTGATCAATCCGCCAGATTGGGTGGGCTGGCCGGGGCGGAAGGATTACGAGTACCCGGTCGATTACCACGGCGTGGCGACGCTGCGCGAAGACCAGTTTTTTAGCGAAGCGGTGGATGCTGGCGTGACCAAGCGCGAAGAAGCGGAGAAGGAATTGCAGGCCAAGCTGGGTTTGGGCGAGAAGAAATAAGCGAAACCCTCAAGCCTCAGGACTCAAGCCTCAGGACTTTGTTATGAGCGATGTGGAAGTGGCGGTAAAAGGCGATCGCGTGCACACCGACGAGATGATTTTGTCGATGGGGCCGCATCATCCTTCGACGCACGGCGTGCTGCGGCTGGAGGTGGTCGGCGACGGCGAGGTGGTTGTGGCGGCGCGGCCGGACATCGGGTATCTGCACCGCGCGATCGAGAAAATCGCCGAGTACATCGACTACCGGCAGTTCATGCCGTACACGGACCGCGTGGACTACGTCTGCGCGATGAATTCCAACCACGCGTACGCGCTGGCCGTGGAGAAACTCGCGGGAATCCAGGTGCCGTTGCGCGCGGAGCTGATGCGCGTGATGGTGGCGGAGCTCAACCGCATTTCCAGCCACATGGTCTGCCTGGGTGCTCTGGCGATGGACATGGGCGCGTACACGCCGTTTCTGCACGGGATCGCTCACCGCGAGCTGGTGAACGACATCTTCGAGGACGTCTGCGGCGCGCGGTTGACGTACAACTATCTGACGATCGGCGGCGTGCAGTATGACGCTTCGCCGGGGTTCATCGAGAAGTGCCAGAAGTTCGCGGACTATCTCGGCCCGAAGATGATTGAATTTAACCAGCTCATCACGGGTAATTCGATTTTCCAGCAGCGGCTGTGCGGCGTGGGGACCATTCCGCCGGAGCAGGCCATCGATGAAGGCCTGGTCGGGCCGAACCTGCGCGCGTCGGGCGTGAGCTGGGACTTGCGGCGCGACGAACCATACTCGATCTATGGCCGCTTCAACTGGGATGGCCCGGGCGAATTGGATCCGCACATTCCCGTGGGTGACGGCGGTGATCCGAAAGGCACCAATCCGAACGGCCAGCTTGGCGACAGCTACGACCGCTACCTTGTCCGGGCGAAAGAAGTCTTTGAATCGGTCAAGATGATCAAGCAGGTTTGCGCTATGTTGCGTGAGAACGAAAAGCTGGCGAGCGATCATCCGGACCGGCTGTTCCAGGCCAAAGTTCCGGCGCGGATCAAGGTCAAGCGCGGCGAAGTGTATATGCGCAGCGAGAACCCGCGCGGCGAAACGGGCTATTACATCGTCAGCGACGGGACGGACGTGCCGGTGCGCGTGAAGATCCGCACCGGATCGTTCAGCGCGATCAACTCATTTGAACAGGTCACGCGCGGGCTGCTGATCGGCGACGTGGTGGCGGTGATCGGAAGCTTCGATATCGTATTGCCGGAGGTGGACCGATGATCGGGGCTTTGTGTTCGAGCTGGATGCCCAACAGGATTTGAGGGTTGATGTATGAGAGCAAGGGCGAAGAGCAAGAAAGCACAACGAATCATAAAAATTATCGTCGAAAAGCATCCCGACTGTTACATCGCATATCCTCTCGGGTTGCGCGGCGGCGTCGTTGGACAGGGCGATACCTATGAGGAAGCTTTGGCGGATGTAAAGTCGGCAATCAAGGGACACGTTGAGACGTTCGGCGAGGAAGCATTCGAAGACTTCGACGATGAGTCGCCCGTCGAGGTATTCGTCGCAGAAACGGGCGTGAGGCGTTAGCCGCATGGATAGGTTCCCAGCGGACGCACCGCGCGCTCGCGTGCTTAAGGCTTTTGGCAGCCTCGGCTTCATAATCGTTCGGGAGCACGAGCACATCTATATGGCCCGGGAGAATGCCGATGGCACTCGCACACCCTTGACCTTGCCAAACCATCGCTTGATCAAGAGGTCAACGTTGCGGATGATTCTGACGCAGACGCGCATCCCACGTGACGAGTTTCTCCGCGCGTATGAGGAGGCTTGAGCCAATGATAACAGGTCTGTTGCGAATCCTGGCTGCGTGCACGTTGATTTTTGCCCTTGCCGGCTGTGGGAATGGGTCACGGCAGGATATTATGGAGAAGGCCAAGGAAGCGAAGAATGCCAAGGAACTGCGGGCGGCGCTGGGAAAACCGGACAAGATTGACAGCGTCGAAGTTCTGTCGGTTAGGAACGAGACGTGGACGTATAAGGGTTCTGATGGCGAGGTCGTTTTCCAGTTGATGAACGACAAGGTCATACTGAAGGCGTCTGGGGAAAAGAAGAAGTAGCACTGGGGCGGCGACATGCGACCAATCGAAGGCTTGTACCAATTACTGAATGGAATTCTGCAGGCGCCACGCTGGTGGGAACTGCCGGGGCCGGGGCTGTCGCCCGACGTGGCCTCGCCGGTTGCGGCGGTGCTGGCGGTGGTGATTCCATGTTTGATCGCGCTCGGCCTGGTGATGGGCGTGGCGGGGGCGAGCACGTACATCGAGCGCAAACTGGCGGCGGACATTCAGCGCCGCATCGGGCCGAATCAGTGCAACGTGGGATCGTTCTTCGGCGCGTTCATGCGCGCGATGGTGAAGAACGCGTCCGATTCGCGCGCGGGAGTTTTCTCGAAGCTGATGGGACTGGGCTCGAAGCTGCTGCTGCCGCTGGTGGACGTCGTGGACAAGATCGTGCTCAAGCTGGCGCCGGGCGCTGTGATCTTCATGGCGGATGGGCTGAAGCTGATTCTGAAAGAAGACATCGTTCCGGACGCCGTGGACAAGCCGCTATTCAAGCTGGCGCCGGCGATCGTGCTGGCTTCCGCGTTTGGCGCTCTGGTGGCGCTGCCGTATTCGAGCGCCTGGTACGTGGCGGACTTCAACATTGGCATCTTCTTCATCGCCGCGATCACCAGCCTGGAAGTACTGGGCATCTTGATGTCAGGCTGGGCGAGCAACAACAAGTGGTCGCTGCTGGGCGGAATGCGGTCAGCGGCGCAGATTGTTTCGTACGAGCTGCCGGTGGGTCTGGCGATCGCTACGGGCATGCTGGTCTGCGGGACGATGTCGATGCAGGGCATGGTTTACGATCAGCTCGGGATAAGTGCGAATGGCGGTGTGTGGGAAACGTGGCCACGTCAGTGGTGGTTAAACGGCTGGTTCTTCCAGTGGAATGTGTTCCACCCGGTGATGTTCATCCTGGCGCCGATATACTTCCTGGCGGCTTTGGCGGAGTGCAACCGCACGCCGTTCGATATTCCGGAAGCGGAGTCGGAGCTGGTGTCGGGGTATCACACCGAGTATTCGGGGATGCGCTTCGCGTTCTTCTTCCTGGCTGAATACACGATGATGATCGTGGTCTGTGGGATTGCGGTCACGCTGTTCCTCGGCGGGTGGAGCACCGGAATCGCGCCACTGGAACGGGTGCTGACGACGGGATTCGATGCGAACAAGCTGCCGGTGTTCAATGTGTGGGGAACGATCATTCACCTCGCTGCTTTTGGTGCAAAGACCTATTTGCTGATTTTGCTGATGATGTGGATACGCTGGACGATTCCGCGATTCCGAGTCGATCAGATGATGACACTGTGCTGGAAGAAGCTGATTCCACTGGGACTGATGTGCTTCCTGGCGATGGCGGTGTGGATGCTGGTGCGCATGGGCCTGGCCAAGAAATTCGGCGAGCAGACCATCGCACAGGCGACGTTCGTGCTGCGAGCCGTGTTTGCCGTGAGCGTGCTGGCCTGGCTGGTGTGGTACTTCAAGAAGCCGATGACGCCGCAGGAAAAGACGCAGCGGGAAGTGATCGCACGGGCCAACTTGAGTGTCAGTCCGGCAAAGTAGTCAGCGGTCATTAGTCATTGGTGCTTTGCTGTTAATGACCAATGACTAATGACTAATGACGGAGTGAGGATTCATGCAGGAACTGATTGAGACTTGGCAGATCAACAATCGTATCAATTTGTACGTGCTGAATGCGGTCGCGGCGGAGGGGTGGGCGGCGGCGCTGGGGAAGGGGCGTTCGGTCGGGAAACAGTTCGCGCACATTCATAACGTGCGGCTGATGTGGTTGAACGCGGCGGCGCCGGAACTGGCCAAGGGCGTTTCGAAGATTGATACGGAAAAGGAAATCGAGCGGAAAGAGGTCGAGCAGGCGCTGGAGAAGTCGGGTGAGGCGATTGAGGCGTTGCTGAAGAAAGCTGGCGCTCCGGGCGGGAAGATCAAGGGATTCAAGCCGCACGCGGCGGGATTCCTCGGATATATCATTTCGCACGAGTCTCACCACCGCGGCCAGATCGCATTGATCCTGAAACAGGCCGGATGCCCGCTGGACAAGAAAACTGCGTTCGGAAATTGGGAATGGGGGTCGCGGTAGCTCGGCAGTCAGAGTTATAATTGCGGGCGAGGGAGTTCGGAGCGGCAGATGATCGAGTTCATGAATGAAGTTTACGATGGGCTTTCAACCTTCATGACGGGGATGAAAGTCACGGCCGGCTACCTGAAGGGCGCAAACACGCCCAGCGATACCGAGACGGTCATCACGATTGCCTACGACGGCAGCGAAGCGTTGGCTCGGGAAGTGAAAGTCGCCGACCGCTTTCGCGGACATCTGCACAACGACATCGAGCGCTGCATCGTCTGCAAAGCGTGCGCGAAGGCCTGCCCGATCGACTGCTTCTGGATCGACGGCGAGAAGACGGAGGCCGGCAAGTTCCGCCCGAGCCGCTTCGACATCGACTTGCTGAAGTGCATGTACTGCGGGCTGTGCGTGAACGTTTGCCCGACCGGTTGTCTGACGATGACGAAGGAATGGTGGGGTTCCACGTTCAGCCGCGACGATGGCACGAACGTTCACGGGCAGATGCGGCACTTCGGCGTCGGATATTATTCACCCGAAGAGAAGATCGAAGTCGAGCGCAAGCGCTTCGAAGCGGCCGAAGCGAAGAAGAAAGCCGCCGCGGCTTCAAAGGCCGCGATGGACGCCAAGAAGAAAGCCGAAGCGGCCGGTAAGGCCGCGGGCCCGGCGCCGACGACCATTCCGGCACCGACCAGCGCCAATAAATCCGGGCGGCTGGCGGCGATTCGGCCGCAGGCGATGAATGGCGCGCAACCGGAGGCGATTGTGGGTGTGCCGAAGGCGGAGCCCACACCTGTTGTCGAAGCCGGGGAGAAGAAAGAGTAGGCAGTTGGCAGCGGCACTAGGCAGGAAGCGCATCCAGGTGCGCAATTTTCTGCGGTGCGCTAAAAACAGCTTTCAACACAGCGGCACAGAGAACGCAGAGGGCGCAGAGAAGAGCTCTCTGTGGGAGCTCTCGGTTCGTTCTTTGTGTCACCGATCAATCCCCGTATGTCATTGACACCTGCTCCAACGCTCCTAGCCTGATTTGCCAAGCAGACAACAACTGACTTGGGGAGGGGCGAGCTCATGGGCGGCGATGCGGCTTCTACAAAACGTTCTGGCGGGATCTCGCGGCGGGCGTTCGTTGCGAAGGCGGCGGCGGCGGTGGCGGCGTTCAACATTATTCCGCGGCATGTGCTGGGCGAGGAAGGCAAGCCGGCGGCGAGCTCGAAGATCACGCTCGCGGGAATTGGCATGGGCGGGCAGGGGCTGCAAGACTTGGCTGCATTCCTGGAGTTTCCTGAAATACAGGTCGTGGCGGTGTGCGACGTGCATCGCGAGGCCGACGGGTTTCTGTCGTGGAACTGGGGGTCGGGAAAAGAACAGCGTTCGGCGGGCCGCGAGCCCGCTCGGAAGCTGACCGAAGAACGTTACGCGAAGGACAAGCCGTCGGGGACGTACAAGGGGTGCAAGGCGTATTCGGACTATCGCGAGTTGCTCGACAAAGAGGATGTGGACGCGGTCATCGTTGCGACGCCGGATCACACGCACGCCGTGATCACGATGGCGGCGCTGAAGAAAAAGAAGCACGTCTACTGCGAGAAGCCGATGACGTATACGGTGCAAGAGGCGCGGATGGTCGCGGAGGAGGCGAAGCGCGCGAAGGTTGCCACGCAGCTTGGCAACCAGGGGCAGGCTTCGCAGGACGCTCGGTTGGAAGCCGAGTACATCATGGACGGGGCGATCGGGGCGGTGCGCCAAGTCGATGTGCAGGTGCCGGCGCGATTTTGGGCTCCGGCGCTGTTCGATGGGCGGCCGAAGGAAACGCCGCCGGTGCCGGACGGGCTGGATTGGGATTTGTGGCTGGGGCCGGCGCCGCAGCGCGCTTATCACCCGGCGTATCATCCGTGGGTGTGGCGGAACTGGTGGGACTTCGGCACGGGATTACTCGGCGACATGGGCTGCCACCGGATGTCGTCGATTTTCAAGGCGCTGAAGCTGGCGCATCCGATCACCGTGGAAGCGTCTTGTTCGCGCGACAATGGCGAGAATTATCCGATGGGCGTGATCGTGCATTGGGAGTTCCCGGCGCGCGGAGACATGCCGCCGCTGACGCTCAACTGGTACGACGGCGGGCTGAAGCCAATTCGGCCGAAGGAACTGGAAGCGGATCGCGGCTGGGGCGGCGTGATTTATTACGGCGACAAAGGCGTGCTGATGGATCACCGGATCATTCCGGAGGCGGCTCAACGGAGGTATGGCAAGCCGCCGGAAAAGCTGCCGCGGTCGCCGGGGCATCAGAAGGAATTTGTGGACGCGTGCCGCGGCGGGGCTCCGGCGGGAGCGAATTTTGTGGATCACGCGGGGCTGCTGACGGAGACGTGTCTGCTCGGCAATGTGGCGTTGCGCTCGGGGAAGAAGCTGGCGTGGGATGGGCCTGCGATGAAGGTGACGAGCGATACGGGGGCGAACCGATTCCTGCATCGGGAGTATCGGGCGGGGTGGAGCTTGTGATGTTGGTGAGTGGTGAGTGGTGAGTGGCGGAGTGGTCTAGTGGCTAGGAGCGCGCGTATGGGGCGGAACGCAAAGAGTGCCGTGCTCGCGCTGATGTTGTGCGGCGTGGTTTTCTTCAGCACGTGGGCGGCGGAAAACGCGGCGATTCCGCTTGTCTATATTACGGATCTCTATCACAGTCCGGGCGACCCGGACGACCATGTCGATCTGGCGACACTGTTGGCGCTACCGGAGTTTGACATTCGCGCCGTCTTGATCGATGTGCGGCCGCCGCGCCGGCCGGATGCCAATCCCTACGACCCCGGCTACATTCCCATCAGCCAGTTGTGCTACCTGACGGGCAGAGCGATTCCCATCGCGGTCGGGCCCGCGGAAAAACTGCGTTCCACCCAGGATTCGGGCGTGGATCGCCCGGCTTCCGAACAGGCGGCGATCACGCTGTTGCTGAAGGTGCTGCGGGAGAGCCGCGAGAAGGTGCTGGTGAACACGACGGGCACGTGCCGGATTATCGCGGCGGCGTTTTTGCGCGAGCCCGCACTGTTCAAGGAGAAAGTCAAGGCGTTGGTGATCAATGCCGGTTCGAGCGGCGCGGGCCCGCTGGAACACAACGTCGAAGTGGACCCGCTTTCGTATGTGATCGTCATGCGCAGCGGCCTGCCGATACTCTGGTTTCCCTGCGCCGGCAGCACGACCAACTGGAACTCGCCGGAAGCGTCGGGGCCGAACAATACTTTCTACCGCGTGCCGCAGCAGCAACTTTATGCAGGGCTGCCGCCGGCGCTGCGCAACTGGCTGGCGTATGCGCTCGGCCGCAGCAACCGTGGCGATATCCTGCGCGCGCTGATCGAACCGCCGAACGCTCAAACCGATGCGGTGCTTAGCCGCGGCGAGCGGAACCTGTGGTCCACGGCGTCGTTCATGATCACCAGCGGAAGGACGCTCGCGAAGACGGCCGACGGCTGGCGTTTTGTTCCACAGGGCACTGTCCCTGCGAATGGGCAGGTTGAGGCGCTGAGCATGATTCCTATCGAGCTGTCCATCACCGACGCGGCTCAGCCGGCGTGGTCGAAGGCGGCGGGCGTATCGCCAGTGCAGCTCTTTCAGCGCACGCCGGGGCCGCAGCACACGGCGGCGATGGCCGAGGCATTGAATGCGCTGTTGCGGGCGTTTCCGACTGTTCGTTAAGCACAGATTGTGTGGCGAGTGACGTGTGACGGGTGACGAGTGGAATGGATGAGACAAGCCAATTCACCCGTCACGCGTCACACGTCACCCGTCACTCATTGGGGAGATGAACATGAAACGGATGATTGCTGTCGTCGCGCTGCTTGCCGTCGCCGCCATGGCAGGAGACAAAGTGCCGGTGATTCACTGCACGGATCTGTACCATCCGCATGAAGATCCGGACGATCATTTTGATCTGGCAACAATGTACGCGATTCCGGAAGTCGAGGTGAAGGCGATTATTCTCGACAAGGGAAGCCGGCAAGAGAAGGCGCCGGGACGGATTCCGGTGTCGCAGATGAACAAGATCACCGGGCGCGACGTGCCGTGCGCGATCGGGCTGGCGAAGAATCTGAGTAAGCCCGACGACAAGGTGCTGGACGACAAGGCGGAGTATCAGCAGGGCGTCGAGTTGATCCTGAAGGTTCTGAAAGACTCGCCGCGGCCGGTGTCGATTGTGACGCTGGGATCGTGCCGCGATGTGGCGGCGGCGTACAATCGCGAGCCGGAGCTGCTGCGCAGCAAAATCGGCAAGCTGATGATTTTCATTGGCGAGGCGGACGAGGCGAAGCAGAACTACCGCGAATACAACGTGGACCTGGACCGCAACGCGTACATCTGCGTGATGCGCTCGGGCCTGCCGGTGTACTGGGTGCCGTGCATGGACGGCGGCGCGATGAAGAATAACGGCAAGGCGTCGTTCTGGCGCGCGAAACATTCGGACGTGCTGAGCGGCAGCGCTTCGGAAGTGGTGCAGTTCTTCATTTATGCGTTGGAGAAAAAGAGTCCGGCGACGGAAGAGCCGCTGGCATTTCTTTCGAAGCCGGTGGGCGAGGCGGAGCGCACACGGCTTTTCAAAGGCGTGCGGAATCTGTGGTGCGCGTCGGTATTTGAGTCGCTCGTAGGAAAAGAGATTGTGCGTTCGGGCGAGAAATGGGCGGCGGCGCCGGCGGGGGTAGCGCCGGCCTCCGTGCCGGCCGGTTCCAAGCCGGTGTTCGGGTTCAGTGAGGCGGAGGTGGCGATCAGCGACGACGCGGCGACCAGTTATGCGAAGACGGCAACGTCGCGAAAGGTGATGCGGTTCGAGGTGCTCGACAAAGAGAATTATGCGGCGGCGATGACGGCTGTGACGGCGGAGTTGATTGGGAGTTTGGGGAAGAAGTGAAGTGCTGAAACATCTCACCACAGAGGACGCAGAGGACACAGAGGTTTGATTTTGTTTTTTTCCGTACTCTGTGTCCTCCGTGTCCTCTGTGGTTTGTAGTTTCTGTCGTACAGCTACGGAAACTTGATCTCTCCCGAAATTGTCTTCATGTTCATGTCGTCCACGCGGTACCAGCCGATGCGGAGGACGTAATCGTCTTCGGCGAAGATGTCGAGGATTTTGTCTTTGGGGTTGCGGCTGACGGCGACGGAGGCATGGTTGTCCATCCAGCCGCTTTCTTTGCACATGGCTTCGCCGGGGGAGAGCACGCCGACCAGCAGGCCGTCGTGGGTGTAGTGGTAAATCTTGGCGCTCTTGCCGCTGCCGACGAAGCAGCCGTTGGGGACGGCGTCGAGGCCGACGCAGACTTCGGGGAGCTTGACGGCCCATTCGCGCTCGCCGTTGGGGCCGAACTTGGCCAGCGTCGTGCCGCCCATCCAGAACGGGTTGTTCTTCGGCTGCGGCCAGGGGGCGCTCCAGCCGAAGGAATAGATGCCGTCTCCCATCTGTGCCATCTGCGGTTCGAATTTCAGGGGCGAGGTGTCGCGCGGAACGACAATTTTGGCGTCGGCCCAGTCGTAGGTCGGGTTGCCTTTTTTGTCGAGCGGGCCGCGGGGGATTTCCCAGATCGCTTTGCTGTGCAATTCGCCGAACAGGATCGAGCCAGAGGACCACTCCACGTCCATGCCGAAGACGGCGTACTTGGCTTCGCCGGGCTTTTTGAAGTACCTGATGTCTTCGGGCTTTGGCGTGCCGCTGCCGTCGGCGTCGCTCCAACTCCACTGGGCGAGCGGGCCTTTGTTTTTGCGGCTGCCATCGGGCGCGGGGTCGTTGCCGCCGATCATGGAGCACAGGCGCAGGACTTTGCCGTCCACGCGGTAGATTTGCACGCCGTCGCCGGTGGGCATGTAGACGAAGTCGTGGCCGTCGATCTTTAGGACGCGCAGCGCGCCGTGCGGGTCGCTGGCGTAACGCGGCGTGGGGCGGGCCTCCGTGCCCGCCATCTCCGCGCCCGCCTTATCGCCCGCCTGGGCGGGCAGGGACGCCCGCCCCACTGGGGAGTAGCAGTTCGCGTCCATTTCCCACTGGCCGGTTTTGTGGTCTTTCAGCTTGTAGCGGTGGAAGGAGAAGGAGTAAAATGTTTCGGGGTCGCTGCCGCCGTAGTTGCCGAGCGAGACGAATTCGGCGCCGAAGTGTTCCCAGAGCAGCTTTTTGTCGGGCGACCACTTGGCCAGGCGCGCGCCGCCGAGCGGTTCGGTCTGGATGGTGATGATGTTGCCGTCCTTGTCGCAGGCGACACCGCGCAGGCGGAAGAAGCGGTCGGGGGCGCGGTCGCCGGGGCGGGCTTTCTGGCCGAGGGTGGAGACAACCCTAGCGTGGTCTATAAGTTCGTATCTCCTCCCGCTCTTTCCATCGGGCCCTTTCCGCCCTAATACTAGTTCCGATCGACCAATCTTGCAGATCTCAACCTCTCCCGTTTCGCTGTCTGCAATCATGAGTTTGCCATCCGGTGCAAACGCAATCGCCTCAATGCGGCCTTCGTCCTCCGGTTCTTTCAGAAGCCAAGCCTCTGCCATTTCTCTCATGTCTTCGTTCTGGTGACCAACCGTCAACACCTTGAGCTTCCGGTGATCATGCCCGATCCAAACGCGGTTAGCTGGGCCAACCGCAAGTGCTACCGGTTTGCTCACCTTGAACTCGCCCGCGGCCTCACCTGTTTCCTTATTGAAGCGCACAATCCGGTTGCCGAGATAATCCGCAACGAAAATGTGCTCGCCCATCACCGCAATCGCCCTTAGCGGGCGTTCGTAGTAGTCGCGTTCCCATTCGGGGGTATTGGGCGGCATTTGTTTGCCGGGCCATTCGTAGAGTTGGATGTGGCCGGCGGGGTCGGGGACTTTGGTGAACTTGACGTGCTTGCCGTCTTTGAGCGTGAACTTCTGGATTTGGGCTTTGGCGTTGTTGGGCTCACGGGCCCAGCCGCCCATCGTACAGTAGATGTGCTCCTCATCGACGGCGATGGCGTACGGCGCACCGTTGGGCTTGCCGTTGCGGATCTGGTACTTGGCGTCGTAGACGGATTTGCCGTCGGCGTCCCATTTCTTGAAGTCGGCGCCGGCTTCGTCCCACCAGTTGGCGGTGTAGATCGCTCCGGTCGAATCGACCGCGACGGATTCCATGTTCGTGGGCGTGTGGTTGGCGGCGTTGGCGGGCAGGCCGCTGTTGCCGATCGCGCCGACGTTTTCGTATTTCGCGTAGTTGGCGACGACTTTGAAGGTGTATTTCTCGGCGGGCACGGAGGCCCGCCCCACCACCTCCTGGCCGAGATCGTCCTTGCCGTCCCACTCGGCAGAGTGCGTGCCGGCTTGTTTTTCGACCATCGTCCAGAGGACTCGGACGAGGCGGTGTTTTTCGTCGTAGATTCCGGCGCTCGTCGGCGCGGGGCGTTCGAGGGGGAAGTCGAAGCGGGATTCGGCGGAGAAGATGGCGGTGCAGAGGAAGACGAGAAGGAGATAAGGACGCATGGGCGTAAGCTCCGGAGGTTACTTCTGTATAAACCGCGAAGGAAGGACGAAGTGCGAAGTACGAGGGGCGAAGTATGGATTGAGCGGCACGATAGAGTACATGGGCATGTGCGGGCTGGTATTTTACGTGAATTCGGGCGTGCAAGGAGGGGCTTCTTGCGCCTGCGGCGCCCACCCGAAAGCGTTGCTTTCGGAGTGGGCCACCCAGCGAAATGGAATCGGTGCGAGAGCCCCCTCACCCCTAGCCCCTCTCCCTCGCGGGGGAGAGGGGGACCGGAGGAGCGGGCGGGACGCCCGCACTGCGGAACGGGGGCACGGCAGGGATGCCCGTGCTACGGGAAGCGGATGTCTTTCACGTTTGGGGCGATGGTGAGGCGGGCTTCCTGGGCATTTGTCACGGGTTTGCCGTTGAAGCGGAGGTTTTGGATGGTCACGGCTTCGACGGTGTGGTCGGGGTCGAGGCCGCGGAAGGATGAGCGGGGCGCATCGCGGCGGCCGGTGACGGAGATGTCTTTGAAGAGAATGTCGCGCACGGTGCCGCGGGCTTCATCTTTGGAATAGAAGTTTTTGCGAATGACGATTTCGAGCAGCGTGGGGCAATAGGTGTCGCCGGGCTTCTCGGGATACTTTTCGTCCTTTTTGCTCTGCATGCGCGGGGGCGGGTTCCACTCGTCGATTTCGACGCGGATGTTTTCAAAGCGGATGTCGCGCACGAGGGCTCGGTCGCCGTGCTGAATGTCCATGGCGATGTGCGTGGTGCGGACGATGTCGCAGTCTTCGAAAATAATGCCGCTGATTTCGGGCGCGCAGGTTTCGGCGCCGATTTCCATGGCTCGGCCCCAGTCGCACCAGATCACGCAGCGGCTGAAGCGGACGTCTTTGACCGGGCGGTCATCGAAGGAGTCTTTGGCGAACTTGAGGCCCTTGAGCACGAGCGCGTCGTCGTAGGCTCGCACAAAGCAGTCCTTTACGGCGATGCGTTCACTGTTGCAGATGTCGATGCCGTCGGCGTTGTAGCGCCAGAGGCCGACGAGTTTCACGCCAGAAATCGTCGCGTCGCGGCAGCCGAAGAGGGCGCAGCACCACACGTCGGGGTCGCGCATGACGATGCCGTCGATCGTCACGTCGGAACAGCCCACGAGGCGGATGGCGCCGCCGCCCTTGCCGCGTTCGTACGGGGCGACATCGAGAATGCCACGGCCGGCGATGCGGATTTTGGAGGCGCCCGTGGCCTGGATGCTGCCGTAGACGACGGCTCCAGCGGCGATGTAGACGGTCTGATTATTCTCAAGCGTGATGCGGCCGGGCTTGTGGACGCCGGGGCCGAAGTAACGGACGCCGGGCGCGTCGGGCGCGGGAACGTCTTTCTCGGGCGGACTGGCGAAAAGATGCAGCGCGTTGTGGGTGCCGTCCACTTCGACGATGACCGGGCGCGGCTTATCGAGCGTAAAGGAGATGCGCTCGCCGTCGAGCTTCGGAGTGATTCCAAACGAGGAGGGGCGAACGACGACGGACTTGGGGGCTTTGCGGCAGCGGACTTCGACGGCGACGGGCGCGGCCATGTCCCAGCAGGCGAAGGCGGCGAGTTCGGTCTGATCGAGCGGGCGCTGGTATCCGGGCCAGACCTGGTTGAGCGGGACGGCGGAGACGCGGCAGGCGTAGACCGGGACGGGCTGGCCGGCGACGGTGAGTTGGTAGTCTTCGCTGAGGGCTTCGCCGGGCGGGGCGGGAGCGATGGCGAGGTCGGCGGCGAAAGAGGAGAAGGCGAGAGCGAGAAGGCAGAGCGGTGTGAGGCGCATGGGGGGAGTCCTTTTAATTGGGGTACACCGCGAAGGGGAGAAGAGGTGAACGGTCTAGAGTCGAAGGCGAGGGGTGCCGAAGCGCGACGTCTGTAGATAGAACGCTTAACCAAATAAAATACAAATTCTTTGAAACAAAATAGGCGCTCGTACGTCTATATAATTGGAGGTGCCTTAGAGGCTCTGTCTTGACGAAAGTGCTTATTGAGATCGTCTGCCTGTTGGAAGTGTGCACATGTGCACTTTTTTACAGACGCGAGAGCGGGACAATTCGGCGAAATGTCCTACGGTGCACGGTGCAGTCTTGGACGAAATTAGCCGGCTGATGGAACCCATCACCACACGTGCAATTTTTTACAGAACGAAGCACTGCTGGAAACTGCGGCTTATCTTGCGCCTGCGGTCTCCCGAGTGCGCGAAGCTCAAGGATTTCCAGACGCTGGAAGGCATCGCGGAAGTCTATGTCCTCAGCGTGGGCGGCTGCAAGCTTGCTGTTGCGACATCAGTGCAAATCGCGATAATTAGAAGTCTGCTCAGGTAGAGGAGAAGAGCGTCAACGAGGCGGGCAGGGACGCCCGCCCTACCGACTTTGAAAGCCCTGCCTACTAAGCCCGCCATGAGTCGCTGCTGTTCGATCTGCCACTTGCCTGGAAAGGAACTGCGTTTGTTCTTCGAGTGCAAAAGGAAATTCCTGCTGGTTGCGTTGTTGCTGCTGGCCGCGAGCGCCGGGTGCAAGAAAGAGGCTCCGGCAACGGCGGGCAAGGACGCCGGCGCTACCCGTCCGCCAGCGGCTGTAACGGTTGTGCCAGCTATCGCGCGAGACGCTCCGATTTATCTGGACGAGATCGCCCGCTGCGCGTCCCCCGAGATCGTCTCTATCCAGCCGCAAGTCTCCGGAAAAGTGACGGAGGTCTGCTTTGAGGAAGGCGCGGAGTTGAAGAAAGGCGATCGCCTTTTCGCTATCGATGCGCGCCCCTTTCAGGTGCAACTGGATCAGGCCAAGGCTGAACTCGATCTCAACCGCGCCTCTTTGCAGCAGAGCGAAGCTTCACTGGCTCAGTATCAGGCCGCCAAAGAGCAGGCTCAGGCCGATTTGCAGCAAAGCAAGTCGCGGCTGGAACTGGCCAATATGGAGCTCGCCCGAGCCAAGAACCTGCTGGAAACAAACGCCGTTTCGAAGCAGGAATTCGACAGCAAGAAAATGGCCGTCGAAGTCGGCGAGGCGCAAATCCGGTCGGCGACAGCGGCCATCAACGTCGTCGAAGCGCAGATGAAACAAAGCGTCGCCGCCGCCGCGATGGCCAAGGCTCGCGTACAGACCAGCCTGGCCAGCATCGAAGGCGCGGAAATCAACCTTTCGTACGCAACGATCACTTCACCCCTGGACGGCAAAACCGGCCAACGCCTGGTTCATGCCGGAAACGTAGTCACCGCCAACGCCGGAGCGCTTGTCGTCATTCAGCGCATGGACCCGCTGTACGTCGATTTCTCGCTGCCGGAGCGCGAACTCGCTCGCGTGCGGGGAGCGATGAACGATGGCGCGCTGCAGGTCGAATGCCGCGTGCCGGGCCTGCAGCCCGCAGTGCGCACCGGACAGGTGTCCTTTCTAGACAACGCAGTACAAGAAGCGACCGGAACCGTGAAACTGCGCGCTCGCGTCGCGAATGCCGATCGCTGCTTCTGGCCGGGACAATACGTCAACGCGCGCCTGCTGCTGGGGACGAAGAAGAACGCGGTCTTGATTCCCGGCGTCGCGACGCAAGTCGGCCAGAACGGCCCGTTCGTCTACGCCGTGAAGAACGCCACGGCGGAACTGCGCCTGGTGAAACTGGGGCAGCGTCAAGGCGATCTGGTTGTCGTTGAGGAAGGCGTCGCCGCGGGAGAAAGCGTGGTGATCGCCGGCCAGTTGATGTTGTTTCCGGGCGCGCAGGTCACGGCTCAGGAAGGCCCCGCAAAATGAGCCTGTCTGCCCCGTTTGTTCGCCGGCCGGCGATGACAACGCTGCTCACGGTCTCGGCGATTCTCTTCGGTGTCCTGGCGTACACGAAGCTGGCGGTGAACGACTTGCCCGCCGTCGATTACCCCGTGATCCAGGTGCGCGTCGGCTACCCTGGCGCCAGCCCGGCCACGATGGCCGCCAATGTGGCGACGCCGCTCGAACGCCAGTTCATGCAGATCAACGGCCTGGAGATGGTGACTTCCACCAGCACGCAGGGAAACACCAGCTTCACGCTGCAGTTCGCTCTGAGCAAAAGCATCGACGCGGCCGCCACCGACGTGCAGACCGCCATTACGCAGGCATCCGGAAGTTTGCCGGTCGATTTGCCATCCCCGCCCACTTTCTCAAAAACGAATCCGAACGACCAGGCGATTCTGTACATTGCATTAACGAGCGACTCCGTCACCGCCGGGAAGCTCCACGATTACGGCAACACGCAGGTGGCGCAACGCATCAGCATTCTGGCCGGCGTCTCGCGCGTTGACGTTTACGGCGCCAAGACAGCCGTGCGGATCAAAGTCGATCCTTCCGCGCTGGCCACTCGCGGGATGACGATGGACGACTTGTCGAAGGCGATCAACGCCGGTTCGACGTATCAAGCGGCCGGACAATTTGACGGCCCTTATCGCACCTTTCTTTTGCAGCCCCAAGGACAGCTTGAAACCGCCGCGCAGTACAGCGAGCTCATTGTCGCGGTGAAAAATGGCGCGCCGATCTATTTGCGCGACGTGGCCGAAGTCCTGGACAGCGTTTCAGACGAACGCGACACGCCACACTTCTGGGTGCGCGGCGTGAAAATCCCCGCGGCAACGGGCGTGCTGGCCGTCTACCGGCAAGCGGGCGCGAACGCGGTCGAGGTGGCCGCATCCGTGCGCAACGTACTGCCGCAGATTTCGATGAGTTTGCCGCCAGGAATAAAATTAACGCCCATCTATGACCGCTCGTTGACCATCGTAAACTCGCTGAAAGACGTGCAGGAGACGCTGCTGATCGCGTTCGTGCTGGTCGTCGCGGTGATTTTCGCTTTTCTGGGCCGCGCATCGGACACGCTGATTCCGGCTCTGGCGCTGCCGCTGTCTCTGCTGTTGACCTTCATCTGCATGTCCGTTTTGGGCTACAGCCTGGACAATCTTTCGTTGATGGCGCTGACGCTGGCCATCGGCTTCCTGGTGGACGATGCCATTGTGTTCCTTGAGAATACCGTGCGCCGAATGGAGCATGGCGAAGAGGCCTTGCAGGCGACGCTGAACAGCGCCGGCGAGATCAGCTTCACGATCCTGGCGATGACGCTCTCGCTGGCCTCTGTGTTTTTGCCGCTGGTGTTCATGTCCGGGCTGATCGGCCGCATCTTCCGTGAATTTGCCGTCACGATCATCGTCTCGATTTTCGCATCGGGTCTGGTTTCGCTGACGCTGACGCCGCTGATGTGTTCGCGGCTGCTGAAGAATCGTGGAAAGCATCTCAAGCAGACTCTGACGGAACGGCTCGCGAACTCCATCCTCAGCCCGATCGTCTCCTTCTACAGCCGCACGCTGCGCTGGCAGCTCCGGCACAAGTGGATTGCAGCGCTGATCTGGATGGCGTGCATGGCCGGGACGATCTGGCTGTTCATCACCGTGCCGAAAACCTTTTTGCCGATTGGCGATAGCAGCTTCATCGTCGGCGTGCTGATCGGGCAGGAAGGTTCCTCTCCCGCGCAGATGCGCGCCTACCAGGAGCAGGCCGATAAGATCCTGCAGGCCAATCCCGCGACGCAGGTGAATTTTACGTTGACCGGCGTGACGGGCTTCTTGCCGTCCAACCAATGTTTGATTCTGAGCTTTCTCTATCCGCGCGAGCAGCGCGGGCCGATTCCGTACGTCGCAGGCGACTTAATGCAGCAACTCGGCGCCGTCCAGGGCACGATGTCATTCTTGCGGCCGAACCCGGTTCTGGAAATCAGCACCGGCGCAGTCGGCAAGCTACAGGGCCAATTTTCCTATGCGCTCTCTGGGATCGACCCGGAGGAGACATACGCGACGGCCAACAAGATGCTGTCGCGCTTGCGTCAGTACGAGGGATTTGCCAGTGTCAGCAGCGACTTGTTCAACAACACGCCCAACCTGGAGATCGACATCCTGCGCGATCAAGCGTCGAGCTACGGCGTTTCGGTCAGCGCGATTGAGTCGCTGCTGCGCCAGTCGTATTCGCAAAATTATATCTACCTGATCAAGCGGCCCGAGGATCAATACCAGGTCATCATGGAGGTGGCCGACAAAGTCCGCGCGCGACCGGAGGACCTCGACCTTCTGTACGTGAAGTCCGATGACGGCAAGCGCATGGTGCCGCTGAAAGCTGTCGCCAAATGGCGCGAAACGCTGGGGCCGCAATCCGTCAATCACCTTAACCAATTCACGTCCGTCACACTGTTCTTCAATATCAAGCCGGATGTTGCGGTGGGCGATGCCACGGCGTTTGTGGATCAAGCGGCGAAGGAAATCCTGCCGGCAACAATCCGCGGCGATCTGCAGGGTGAGGCCAAAGATTTTCAGAACACCGTCAAAGATCTGACGCTGCAAATGGCGCTCGCGGTGTTCGTGATGTACGTCATCCTCGGCATTCTGTACGAAAGTTACATCCACCCGATCACCGTGCTATCGTCCTTGCCGGTGGCGCTGGTGGGCGGACTGCTGACGCTGCACCTCTTCAGCGCACAAGCATCGCTCTACGCGTTCATCGGGATGTTTATGCTGATGGGCATCGTGAAGAAGAATGGAATCATGATGATCGACTTCGCCCTGCAGCGGCTCGCCGAAGGCCGCTCCAGCATTGACGCCATTCACGAAGCGAGCATCAACCGTTTTCGTCCGATCATCATGACCACACTTGCCGCGTTGATGGGCGCGTTACCCATCGCGCTGGGCTACGGCTCTGACGGCGAGTCGCGCCGCCCGCTGGGACTGCTCATCGTCGGCGGTCTGGTCGTCTCCCAACTCGTCACGCTCTACATCACGCCAGCTCTCTATCTGTACCTGGAAGCTTTCCAGGAGAAGGTGCTCGACCGGACATCTTTCTTCCGGCAGCACCGAGTTGCTTCTGATGCCACGCCAGCGCCCGTGACGCCCGAACCCGTCCTGAAGGAGAGTGACGAATGAGGGGACCGGGGAGGGGGCTTCTGCTGATCGCCGCGCTGCTGGCCTGCGCAGGCTGCAAAGTGGGTCCAAAATACGAGCGCCCTGTGATTGAGACGCCGACGAACTGGCATTGGCAACAAGCGCAGACTGCCAGCGTAGTTCTTGACGACCATTGGTGGCAGGCGTTCAAGGATCCCAAGCTCGACGAGCTGGTCGCACAGGCGCTGCAATACAATCAGGACATCCAGCAGGCGTTGGCACGAGTGGACGAGGCGCGCGCGCTGGCCCGAGTGCGAAAAGCCGATTTCTATCCGGGCCTATCGACGACGCCAAGTTTCATGCGCTCTGGAGACTCCGCAAACACCTTCCTGCCGGGCGCGCCCGCCGGCGGCATCAGCGGCGTGCGGCAACCGCACAACTTCTTCAGCCTCCCTCTGGACGTTTCGTACGAAGCCGACGTGTGGGGCCGGGTGCGCCGCTCGTTTGATGCCGCACGCAACCGCGCCGAAGCAAGTGTTGCCGATTACACGTTCGTGCTCCTGACCGTGACCTCCGACACGGCAGTAAACTACTTCCTGTTGCGATCCCTCGACGCCGAAGTGGAAGTGCTGCAAAACACACTCAAACTCCGCGAGGAATCCCTGAAGCTTGTAAGCTCAAAGTTCAAATTCGGCGCCATCGACGCGCTCGATGTCGCGCGTGCCAAGACGGATGTCTCCACGACCGAAGCCGCCATTGCCGATGCGAAACGGCGCCGCGAAGCAGCCGTAAATGTCCTCGCCATTTTGTGCGGGAAGCCAGCCTCTGAATTCACAGTGGCGGCGCAACCGCTGCCCGCCGGCGCGCCGGAGATCCCGGCCGGCCTTCCGTCGGCGTTGCTCCAGCGCCGCCCGGATGTCATTCGCGCCGAACGCACGCTGATGGCAGCCAACGAAGAGATCGGCGTCGCGCAGGCCGCGTTCTTCCCGCGTTTGGCTCTAACAGGTGCCGCAGGTTTCCAGAGCCAGGATCTGACCTCCTTGCTCAACTGGAACAGCACGGCGTGGAATGTCGCCGCGAACATCGTTCAACCCGTTTTCACCGGCGGCCGCAACAAAGCAGAACTTGAGGCCGCGCGAGCGCGCTACGATCAGGCTCAGGCCGCCTATCGCCAGCAGGTTCTTGTCGCGTTCAAAGATGTCGAGGATGCGCTGATCGACATCAAGTTCCGCGCCGAACAGGCTAAGGCGCTCGACGAGGCGATCGCGTCCGCTCGCGAAGTGACCAAGCTCGCGACCACGCGCTACGAGCAAGGACAGGTCAGCTCTCTCGATGTAGTCGATGCGCAGCGCCGCCAGCTCGAAGTGGAACAGCAAGCGCCCCAACTGGCAGGCGAGCGCCTGCTTTCAACCATTCGCCTGATTAAAGCCCTGGGTGGGGGCTGGTGAGACTCACACGTAGCGCCGGTATACTTCCTTCAGGTATTTTTCTTCGAGCACCCGCGTGATGCGCGCGACGACGTTGCGGCGCATCTCCAGTTCCACGGGAATGTTCGGATCCTGGTGAGCTTCGTTAATGCGCGTGCCGACGACGAACTGGATCTGATCGCTGCTGATCAGCATGGAGGCAAGCTGGGTCGCGGCGTTGCGCGGCAAGGCCTCCGGGTTGCGGCCTTGCTCCAAGATTTCAGCCACGCGGCTAAGCGTCAACGTGCCTTCGGTGATCAGATCGACGCCATCCATGACTGCGGCGGGAGGCACTTCGGGGTCCAGTTCATCCAGTGACATCGTCAGCTTGCGCTTGAGTTCGCGCGCGGCGATTTTTGCCGTGGTTCCGCCACAGATGACCTTGCGGCCGGAGAACTCGACCAGCGTCTTGGCCAGTTCGCTATCCTTGTCTTTTGCGAAAGGCGGGCCGGTGACAATCAGCAGCGGCCGCGGTTGCCGCAGGTAGATCGTCGCACAGGTAATATCGTCCTTAGGCGCGAAATCATCCAGTTCGCGGGCGGAGTTCGCCAACTTGCGAGCCAGATCGCGCGCGGAGACGGCCGGTTGCCGCGAGACCACGCCGCGCACGTACTGGACGACGTTCTCGCTACCCCACCCGAGGGGAAGTTGTTTATGGCCCATGCCGGCCTGTGTGATGCCGTCCGAGAACACGATGATGCGGTCGCCCACTTGAGCGTCGAATTCCGAGAAAAGAACTTCGCGGTCGTTCCACTTCGGCAGCGTGACAAGATCCTTCTGCACGTCCACGATCTCGCTGCCGCGCAACAACAGATACGGCGGGTTGCCGTGCTCAACGACGCGCGCATGTCCGCGGCCATCGACATCGACGATGGTGAACGTCGAGTAGCTGATCTGGCGGACCTTGCAGATGGGAAGCGTGTCCATGACCACCTGCGCGGTCTTTGTCACGTCCGTGTAGTTCTCGGTGTACTTCGCCGCCATCGTGGCGGTCAGCGTCGCCAGCACGCAGGCCTTCACGCCGCTGCCCAGCCCATCGGAGAGCACGGAGATCACGCGATGTTCTTCGCGCAGTTTGCGGCTGAGGAAATAATCGCCCGGGACATGCTCGCAGTGCTTGCGATGCTGCCAATAATCGACTTCAACAAAGTGCTCACTGTTCATTAGCATTCTGATTTGCGTCCGTGTTCGAGAACGACTTGATGATGGCGTTTAGCATGACTTCGGATTCCGCGGCATTTTCGCCGAGCAGATACGCGATCTGTTGAACTGTCTCCAGGTTTTTGCGAATCACCTCCTGCGTTTGCTGGATGATGCGCTCTTTGCGCACGGCCGGCTGTGTGATGTCCTGCATGATCGCACACGCCACCTGTCCCTTTTCGATGGTGAAGATGGAGACCTGCAAAATGGATTGCTGAAAGCGGATCTCGCGACCCAGGATGTCCTCGCCGGTCTGAAGCACCGACTGGAACAGATGATGGAAAGGCAAAAGCGTGCGCAGCGGCGTTCCATCCAGGCCCGGACGTGACTTGAATGCAGCCGCTGCGTCCGGCCCCAGGATTTGCGCGAAGTTGATGTTGCACTCGATGATCTTCAGGTTCGCGTCCACAAGCACTACGGCGTTTGGCGTCTTGGACATCAACGCATTGGCCTTCTTCTGCGCGAGTTTGCGCATGTACGTCACACACATGACGCGCTCGGCCTTGCCGTCGGCCAGCGCTGTGGCAAACTCCCGGCAGTTGTCATACCCGCAGCCGCCGCAGTTAAGCTCGTCTTCAAGGCGCTGCTTTCCAATGCTCCGCAGACATTCCTGAATCTGGGCCTCGGTATGCGGCTTGACCGTCACCGGCTCGACCTTGGCCAACGGCATCGCCGGAGCGCTGGCCGCACGCGGCAGGCGCTCGGGCTGAAGTTTGGCGTAATGGATTATCTGGTAGCGCTTGGCGGCGGTTGCTCCGCGCCGAAAGGCTTTCGGCCCGTTAATGCAGCCGCCCTCGCAGGCGAGCAGTTCGAGGAACAGCGGCTGTGTGAGCGGCGCGTCCCGCAGGCCATCGAGCGCTTTGCGGATCGCCGAGATTCCCGAGAATGACATGCACTGTGCTTCGGCGGACGTGCAGCCAGCCTTCACGCTGGCCATCATGCCGCCGTCGATCGGGTACAGCGCGCCCTCTTCAGAAGCTTCCGGGATGAAGGCTGCATTCGCAGTAGCTCCATCCTCCGTGCCGGACGTAACACCGGCGTCCTTGCCGTTCCCCAAGCTGATTTTCTGCTGAGCCAGCCAGCGCCGCAGATCCTCAAACGTAATCGCAACGTCGAGAACGCCGGCGTGTGCATCCGCCTCTCGCTTCTTGGCGATACACGGAGAGACGAAAACAATTCCGATATCTTTGCCATAAATGTTGCGGAGCAAGTGGCAGTGAGCGAGCACGGGCGAGGCCACCGGCGTGATCGCGGCGGCGTAGGACGGCTCATACTTCTGCAGGTAGTCAACGATCGCCGGGCAGGCCGACGAGACGATCAGCCGCGGCTGCGGCTCCTTAAGCATCGCCGCGACGCTGCCTGAAACTTGCTGCGCGCCCAGCGCCGTCTCCGACACGCCCATGAATCCAAGCGTTTTGAGTGCGCCAATCAGGTCGCTGTGTCCGACGCCGGCAAACTCCGACACAAAGGACGGCGCCAGAGACACGATCACCCGCTTTTTGCTTCGCAGCAGTTCCTGCGCGCGCGGAAGGTCGTCGCGAACGCGTTTGGCCCCACTGGGGCACACGCCGACGCAGTGACCGCAGGCCATGCAGAGTTGCGGAATGACGGTGGCGCAGGCGTTTTCGATGCGCACCGCCTTGACGGGGCATTCACGGACGCATTTGAAGCAGTCCTGGCACTCGTTCTTTTCAGTAAAGATCGGCGCTGACTTTTCCATGAAGAGCTCCGCAGCGGAGTTCGTTTCGGGTCGCCAACTCAATTCTACGCTCTAATCTTTCAAGCGGAAATGACGCTTCAACATCCCAATGATCGTGACGGCGTCGGCAGGCTGATGTTGCTCGCAGCCGATGGTTAGATTAGGCCCGTTCTTGCACATGCCCTGGCACAAGTGGCCCTCCAAGGCGACGCGTTCCTCCAGCTTGTGGCGGCGAATGAAATCCTTCACCGCCATCACGATCTGATTGTTGCCGCGTGAAAAGCACGAACTCCCCATGCACACGCCGATCGGCAACACCCCGGTGGGGCGGGCGTCCCTGCCCGCCTGCTCCTCCGAACTATTGGCCGAAGCGGGCACGGAGGCCCGCTCCACCACGGCATTGGCGGCGCCATTGGTTGCCGGATGGCGTCCAATCTGAATAAGAAGCTGGCGCACTTCGCTTTCGCCAGAAAGATGGCTGGCGTCTTCCAGTACGTACCGTTCCGGATAGCAGCGATAATGCATCCGGTTGCGGTTTGGCGTGAGCTCCATGAAAAGCGCGTTGGCGCCGCGCCTGAGCGCCAACGTCAGCGCGTCGGGCTGCCCGATGGTTGCCAGCGCCGCCGTGGCGGGAATGCTGATTTCCGGGCACAACAGCCGTAGTGCTGCCATCACTTTGAAGGTCTCAATATCCGAGTTGGGAACCTGTTCAGCTTCGGGCGTCACAAAGCGCCAGTCGCCGCGGCCGATGGGCGTGGTCGGATCGGGAACATACGGGCTGATGATTGCCCAATCCAGGTCGAGCGAGCGCATGAGATCGACATCCGTTGCCAAACCCGCGTACGTCTGCCCCGGCAGTCCAACAAGCAGACCGCTGCCGAGCCTGTACCCCAGCCGGCGCAATGATTCGAGCAGTTTCAGGCGCTGCGGCGTCTCGTCCGCAGGAAGCGCGTGCAACATTTTGTAGAGGGCCGGATCCGACGTCTGAAAGCGCAGAAAATAGGCATCTGCGCCGGCTTCGCGCAGCATGGCCAGATCGGCTTCACTTCGCTCGCCCAGGCTCAGCCCCACGGAGAGGCCCGTCTCCGTGCGAATCAGGCGAATGATATCCGCCAGCCATTCCGCGGAGATCAACTTGTCGCCAGCGGCCTGGAGCAGCACGCTGCGGTACTCCAGTTCGACGGCCTGTCGGGCGCAACTGAGCATCTGCACGGAACTCATGCGGTACCGCGCGACGCGGTCGTAATTCATGCGCAAACCGCAGTAGCCACACGGCTGCATGCAGTGGTTAGATATTTTGATCGTGCCGCAGAGTTCGACGTCGTTGCCGACGAAACGCGCGCGGGTGGCGTCGGCCATCAGCCACAGTTGCTCCAGCGCCTGCGGCTGGTTCTCACGCAGCCATGCTTCGTGCGACGACACGTTGGGCGCGATGGCCTGCGCAACGTCTTCCCGTTGTGCCTGCATGACGCGCTCCCTCACTTGTGTTCGGCGAGTTGCCGGTCGAGAATCTCGCGCGCCTTCTCGAACGTGCACTGTTGCAGCATTTCCCCGCCGATCTGCACGGTCGGTCCGTTGCTGCAGTTTTCCGAACAGAAGTTCGCGCTGACATCCACCGCGTTGTGCAAACTGTGCTCTTCGACATAGCTCATCAATTCGTGCAACAGCTTCTGTGACCCTCGCACGAAGCAGCTCGTGCCCGCGCACACTTTCACCGGGATCTTGTTCTCAGCAGGCCCATCCGACAGCGGAATGTCCACCGCGTCCAGTCTCCGGCGGTTCTGGTAATGCGTGTGCAGCAGATGGTGAGCTTTCTCGCCGCCGATCGCGCCCAGGTGCGTTTCGTAGCACTTGGTGACGAACGGATTGTCCTGCGATTTGTGCAGCGGCAGGCTCTTGTCCGCATCGTACAGCGCCTTCGTCCGCAGCCGCTTGGCCGTGCCGTTGAAGCTGACCGGCTGTCCGGCGCCACCGATGCAGCCGCCGGGGCAGGACATGACCTCGATGAGATCGTAATCTGCCTTGCCGGCTTTGACTTTTTCGGCCACGAGTTTCGCGTTCGCCAGCCCGTGAACGATCGCCATCTTTACGGTGATTCCCTTGACGGTGACGCTGGCTTCACGCAAGCCGCCTTCGCCGCGCACGTCCATGAAATCGACCTTGGCGAGCGGCTCGCCCGTGATCTTCTCCGCGGCGAAGCGCAGCGCGGCTTCCATTACGCCGCCCGAATTGCCGAAGATCACTCCGGCTCCGGTGTGGAAACCCAGCGGCATGTCGAGGCTTTCGGGCTCCAGTGAGCAGAAATCCAGGCCGGCCTCTTCAATCATCCGCGCCAGTTCTTGTGTTGTGAGCACGCAATCGACGTCCCGCTGGCCGTCGTGAGTGAATTCGGGCCGCCGCGCCTCGAACTTCTTGGCCGTGCAGGGCATGATCGAGACGACAAACAGATCCTCCCGTGCGACGCCAAGTTGCTTCGGCAGCGTGTCCTTCGCCAGCGAACCAAACATCTGCTGCGGAGACTTGCAGCTCGACAGATTCGGCAGCAGTTCCGGATAATACTGTTCTGCATACTTCACCCAACCGGGGCAGCAGGATGTGAACTGCGGCAGCTTCTCACCCTTCATCTTGCGTTCGAGGAACTCGGTGCCTTCTTCCATGATCGTCAAGTCGGCGGTGAACGAGGTGTCGTAGACTTGATCGAATCCCAGCGCCTTCAAAGCCGCCACGATCCGCCCGGTCGTCTCCGCGCCCGGCTTCGCACCGAAGGATTCGCCGAGCGCCACACGCACGGCTGGAGCGATCTGCGCGATCACTTTCTTCTTCGGATTGTCGATCGCCTTCCACACCTCGGCGATCTCCGACTTCGGCGTCAGAGCGCCAGTCGGGCAGAACGCCGCGCACTGGCCGCAGTTGATGCACTCCACATCGGCCAAATGGCGGTTGAAGGCCGGGATCACCGCGGCCTGACTGCCGCGAAACGCAAAATCGATCGCGCCGATGCCCTGGAGTTCGTTGCAGACTCGGACACAATCGCCACACAGCACGCATTTGCTGGGATCGCGGACCAGCGATGCCGATGAGTCGTCCACATCGGCAAATTTCTGCGTGGGCTTGAAGCGCACCTTTTGCACGCCCATCCGCCGCGCGAGGCTTTGCAGCTTGCACGCCGCGCTCTTGGGACACGTCGGACAATTCTGGTCGTGGTTGGCCAGCAGCAATTCGAGCGTGATGCGCCGGATTTCGCGCAGCTCTTCCGTGCTCGTGCGAATCTTCATGCCGGCTTCAGGCGGCGTGGAGCACGCGCCCATAATGCCGCGGCCTTCCACCTGAACCAGGCACAGGCGGCACGCGCCGTAGATGCTCAGTTCCGAGTGGTAGCAGAACGTGGGCAGTTCGATGTGCGCCTTGCGTACCAGTTCCAGCAGGTTGCGCTCGCCGTTGATCTCGATGTCGCGTCCGTCGATGTTAACAGTAGCTGGTTTGATCATGTCTTTGCTCCCTCAAACTTAACTGGCCCTTCACCCCTAACCCCTCTCCCTCGCGGGGGAGAGGGGGACCGGAGGGCCGCTCCCTTACGGTCGCGGTTCTGATTCATCCCTCCACTGCAGCGAACTTGCACGCGGTTGCGCAGGCCCCGCACTTGATGCAGAGCTCTTCTTTGATTCGGTGCGGCTTCTTCTTCTCGCCGACGATCGCATTGACCGGACACTTGCGCACACAAGCCGTGCAGCCTTTGCATTTCTCGGCGTTGATCGTGATCTTGCGCAGCGCGGCGCAGCGCCCCGCCGGGCAGGTCTTCTGGAACACGTGCGCTTCGTATTCTTCCTTGAAGAGGCGCATCGTGGAGAGCACCGGGTTGGGCGCGGTCTTGCCCAGGCCGCAGAGCGAGCCTTTTTGCACCGCCCCGCCCAGTTTTTCCATCAGAGCCAGTGTTCCGGCATCGGCGCGGCCTTCGATGATGTCGTCGAGCAGGGCAAGCATCTGCCGGGTGCCTTCGCGGCACAGCACGCACTTGCCGCAGGACTCGCGCTGCGTGAAATCCATGAAGAACCGGGCTACGCTGACCATGCAGGTGCGGCGGTTCATGACGACCAGGCCGCCGGAGCCGACCATCGCGCCCACCGAGCGCAGCGAGTCGAAATCCAACGGCAGGTCGAGGTGCTCTTTGGTGAGACAGCCGCCCGACGGCCCGCCGATCTGCACGGCTTTGAATCCGTCCGGATCGATCACGCCTTTGTCGTCCGTTACGCCGCCGCCGATGCCGAAGATGACTTCGCGCAGCGTTGTTCCGAATGGCACTTCGATCAGGCCCGTATTTGCGACGTGACCGGTCAACGCGAAGGTCTTCGTGCCCGGTGAACTCGGCGTGCCCACGCGCCGGAACTGCTCCGCGCCAAAGCGAATGATGCGCGTGACCTGAGCGAGGGTTTCGACGTTGTTGATGATCGTCGGCTTGCCCCACAGCCCGCTTTGCGCCGGAAATGGCGGCTTGGGCCGCGGCATGCCGCGCAGTCCTTCGATCGAGGCGATCATCGCCGTCTCTTCGCCGCAGACGAACGCGCCGGCGCCTTCCTTCAATTCGCAGTGGATGCGCAGGCCGCTGCCGAAGACGTTCTCGCCGAGGATGCCGGCTTTTTCGGCATCGGCGACGGCCTGTTTCATGCGTTTGACCGCGAGCGGGTACTCAGCGCGGATATAGAGGTACGCTTCGTCGGCGCCGATGGCTCGCGCGGCGATCATCAGCCCTTCGATGACGCTGTGCGGGCTGCCTTCCATGACTGAACAGTTCATGAACGCGCCGGGATCGCCTTCGTCGGCGTTGCAGATGACGTACTTCTTGGCGCCCGGCTGCTTGCGCGCAGCTTCCCACTTTCTGCCCGTGGGAAACCCGCCACCGCCGCGGCCGCGCAGGCCGGAACGTGTGATTTCGGCGCAGATGTCTTCCTGCGTCATTCCGGTAAAAGCTTTTTGTGCCGCCTCGTAGCCGCCGCCGGCTACGTACTCCTTCATGTTCTCCGGGTCGAGATAGCCGACGTCGCTGAGGACCACGTGGGTCTGGCGGTTCAGGAATGGAATTTCCGCCGCGCCGCGGCAGGTGGAGCCGTCCGGCTTCTGGTAGAGCAGCCGATCGACGATCTTCCCGCCGACCAACGTTTCGCGGACGATCTCATCCACGTCGTCCGGCCGAACGCGCATGTAGAGTATTTTTTCCGGCAGAATCGTCACCAGCGGCGCCTGCGAACAGATTCCTTGGCAGCCGCTGCGCGTCAGCGTAACGTGGCCATTGTTCTCTTCCGGTTTGAACTCGACGGCCACTTTCATGCCGGCGGCTTCAATGCGATTTTTGAACGCGAAGTAGACCGGTTCGGCGCCATTGGCCCGGCAACCGGTGCCCGCGCACACGATCACACGGCGCGTCGTAGGACATTTCGCCGAATTGTCCGTCGTGCTCGCAGGCTGCTCCGCCACTCCACCATTGTTGCTCATTATGCAGACTCCTTCATTTCAGCGATCTGGCTGGTCTTCTCTTCTCGCTTCTGGATCTCTTCGACTACTTTCACAGCAGCTTCTGGCGTCATGCGGCTGTGGACTTCGCCATCCACCATGACGACTGGCGCCAGCCCGCATGCGCCCAGGCAGGCAACGGTCTCGACGGTGAAGAGCATGTCGGGCGTCGTCTTGCGCTTCTCGGTCACCTTCAGTTTGGCGCGTAGTGCTTCGAGAATCGGAATCGACTGCTTGACGTGGCAGGCCGTCCCGTCGCAGAGCCGGATCACGTGCTTGCCCTTGGGCTCCAGAGCGAAGTATGCGTAGAACGTCGCGACGCCGAAGACGCGCGCAGGCGGAATGTTCAGCGCGGTGGCGACGTAGTTGAGCACTTCTTCCGGCAGATACCGATACTGGTCCTGCACGGCTTGCAGTATCGGAATCAGCTTCGAAGGCTGACGGTGGTAGCGGTCAACGATTTCGCAAACCGCTTCAAACTTGTGTGAGCGGCTCTGCGGCCGCGCTTGCATCGTTTCCATGGGTTGACACCTCCTGTCGATGAGCGTTGTTCATGTTGAAGTTCTGAGCGAGCTTGCGGGAGAGTGCGGCCAGCGAGTAATACAGCTCCTCGTTGCGGACCAGCACGTGCTCCGGAACTCGCAGGCTGACGGGGGCAAAATTCCAGATCGCCTGAATGCCGCCGGCGACCATGACATCGGCGACCTTCTGCGCGTGTTCTGCCGGAACGGTGATGATCCCGACGTGAACATGCATGCGCTTGGCGAGGTCGGTTAGACGTTCAATGGCGAGCACTTCGCGGCCGTGAATCTGTGTTCCAACTTTGGAGAGGTCCGCGTCGAACGCCGCGATGATGCTGACACCGTAATTCTGCATCCGTTGATAACCGAGCAACGCGGTTCCAAGATGCCCGACGCCGACCAGGAAGGCTTCGTTGACTTTGTTCCAGCCGAGAAACTCTTCGATTGCGCCAATCAGGCCGACGACGGCAAAGCCAACGCGGGGCTTGCCGATCACGCCGGTCGCCTCAATGTCCTTGCGGACTTGAGTGGGGTCGAGGTTGAGTTCGGCACCAATCGCGCTGCAAGATACGTTCTCTTCGCCGCGCTCAAGATACCGGTAGAGCAGGTGCAGGTACGTGGGCATCCGCCTGAGCGTTGCTTCGGAGATCGGTCCGGTGTTCGCCATGGCTGCCGCTCCCAAAACGAAAAGTACCGATAAATCGTTATCGATAAACTTTTCTCGATTACACCGTACGTCCAATTGGCCAACGTGTCAAGCTAAATCGTGCACAAAATAACGAATACATTTGATGCGAGCAGATGCTTCGTGTTGGAGCTCACGATATGTGTGAGTAGTGAAATGCGCCTGTATTGTTAATGTAAACTCATAATGTACAGATATTTATATTACTTTGATTCAGGCTGTAATACAGGCGACGGAGTAATGGAAGAAGTGGCTTGGCTCACCGCGGTGCGGACGCCAACTCGGCGGCCTCACCCCAATCAACCGTGTGGCCGGCCTGCTTAAGAAGCTGCTCCTGGCGGGCTCGTTCCAGATCGTGGTCAACCATCGTTTTTACGAGTTGCGAGAATGTGACTTTCGGCTTCCAGTTCAACGCGCGTCGCGCTTTGGCTGAATCTCCCTGCAGATGGTCCACCTCCGCTGGGCGGAAATAGCGCCGGTCAATCTCCACGAATTCCTGCCAGTCCAACCCCAGGATGCCGAACGTTTCAGACAGGAAGTCTTTTACGGAGTGCGACTCGCCTGTGCTGACGACGAAATCGTCCGGGCTGGCCTGTTGCAGCATCAGCCACATCGCCTCAACATAGTCGCCCGCGAATCCCCAATCGCGCTTCGATTCGACATTGCCCAGAAACAGCTTTTTCTGCAAACCAAGTTTTATCCGCGTCGCAGCGCGAGTGATCTTGCGCGTCACGAACGTCTCGCCGCGCCGTGGAGACTCGTGGTTAAACAATATTCCGTTGCAGATAAAAAGTCCGTACGACTCGCGATAATTGACGGCGTACCAGTGCGCCGCGACTTTGCTCGCCGCATACGGGCTGCGCGGATGAAACGGGGTATCCTCCCGCTGCGGCGGCAGGGCGCTGCCGAACATTTCGGACGAACCGGCCTGATACACGCGAACTTTTCCTCCGGAAACCAGCATATGATCGCGAATGGCTTCCAGAAGCCGCAGCGTGCCGCAGGCCACGACGTCGGCGGTGTACTCTGGCTGATCGAAGGAGACCTTCACATGCGATTGCGCGCCCAGGTTATAGACCTCGTCGGGGCGCACCTTCTCCAGAATTCGCCGAATGCCGGTGCCATCGCTGAGATCGCCATAGTGCAGGAATAGCCGCGCGCCGGCGTCGTGTGGGTCGCGATAGAGGGAGTTGATGCGAGCCGTATTGAACGTGGAAGCGCGCCGCATGATTCCGTGAACTTCATAGCCCTTCGACAGCAGGAGTTCCGACAAATACGAACCGTCCTGTCCCGTAACGCCTGTGATCAGCGCGCGCTTCATAGTCCTCTCCGCATCCACACCGGTCCAGGGTCCAGGGTTCGGGGTTCAGGGTCCAGGGTTTTGGTCTGGCTGCCTTACTCACTTATCGCGGGCGCCGGAGCCTGGCACCGTTCGCGCTTTGGCGCCCGCGATACGAATAATCCGGGCTAGAGCGTTCGCTCGCCGATAAACGCCATGTCACCGTCGTCCAGCAGGATGTCTCTATCGACGGCGCCGTCTTTGGTGATCGAATTCACGTCGATGCGCTCCGGGGAGTTCGGCGCCGACGCTCGCACGACCGTGACCGCGGAGGTCTTCGCAAAACGTGTGAATCCGCCAGCCGCGGCAAGCACGCGCGTGAGTTTCATGGGCTTTCCACCGGTGGGATACACGCCGGGACGCTGGACCTGTCCGAAGACCGAAACGCCGCCCGTCGCGCTGGCGACGATCACGTCTCCGCTCTTCAGGATCGGATCTGCCGCATCGCCGTTTGTGGCGCTCACGGGAATCGCACCGCTCTGGGAGGCTTCAAGGGCGCGGTGCAGCTTGACTGAAACAATCTGCTGCGTGCCATCCGGATTGGTCCGGATCAGACGAAGGTCTCCGGTGTTTGCGGCCGTCTTTAGGCCGCCGGCGCCCAGCAATACGCGGGAGAAACGGGCCGGCTCGGAGGGCGTAAGCGACAACTGCCGCCGCGTGTATGCTCCCGGCGTCGCCACTTCGCCAGCGACGATGAATATCTCGGCGCGCGGCACGTGAACGACGTCGCCCATCTCCAACACCGGCCCCAGTTCCGTGCTTCCATTCACTTCGATCTGCGAGAGATCGTAGATCCTGCATTTGTCGCCGCAGTCGCCACGCGCCAAACGCACCCGGCTGAGGTCCGCCTCATTTGTGGGGCCGCCGGCAGCGGCGACCGCAGCGCCCATGCTCAACCGTTGCCCCGGCGGAAGGACGACGGACTGGGGCGTGCGCACTTCTCCGGAGATGTAAACGCGCCGCTCAGGAACGCTGACAATGGCGATGGAGCCGACAACGCGTTTGGTCGCGGCCTCCTCTTTCAGCGCCTCCTTTAGGAGTTGGTGCGCCTCGCTGATGGTCTTGCCTTTGATGTTCAGCGTCGCACCAATCGGCAGCGCGATGAACCCGTCGTCTGAAACAAGCTGTTCCACCGGATCGCCGGACATGCCGGAGACAAGCAGCCGGATGCGCTCACCTCCAGAAAAACGGAAGGCTGACTTTCCACTATTGGCCTCTTCGGCGCCGAGTACCACGGCACACGAAAAGAGTAGCACTGAGAGGGTCTGACATCGCGCAAGCATAAGTTCCTCCTCGAGGGGCAAGCTCGGTTCCTTCAGGAACTTACGCGTGAGCACGAATTGTTCCAAACTTGCGGATTTGCCGCGGGATAGCTACAAAGCGCGGTGGACGGCGTGTTTTACCACGCGAAGGTAAACGAAAGGTGTGCTTGATTGGCAGTGAAGCGTACGTCAGGTACATCGGCTGTCCGTCCCGTGCGCGTGTAGAACGCACTCAGCGCCGCGAAACGGGTGAAATGGTAACGGTAGCCTACGTCTCCGACAAAAGCCGTAAAGCGATTGCCTTTGTACGGATCAATATCTGTCATGCCGCCGCGCAGGAACAGGTGTCCGTGCTCAGTCAGGCGCACGTCGCCAGTCAGGGCCAATCGCGTTTCGGTTGATGCGCCGGTCAGGACTCCCGGCACGAAACGGCGCGACGCTTCCAGCTCGAACGCCATCCTTTCCTGCGGGCGATACAGCACTCTGGCCTGAGCCACCGGCCCCTCGTTTTGCTGGTCGTGCTGCAGCCCAAAGGACTTGCTCCAACCCAAGCCCGCGGAGTAATCCAGTTTCCCGTACTCCCCGCGAATGCCCGCCAACGCCGTGTGCGCATCAAAATCCTGATCGGTCTGGTGCGGCCGCAGCGTGCGCACGATCTGGTAGCTGCTGAAGAACGCGAGCCGATTCTCGGGCAGAAGATCGTAAACCGCGTCCACCTGGCCCAAGTGTGTGTTTGAGTCCGCTGGCGACAACTGCTGCCGGAGATAGTCCACCAAGCCATACGCGTAGCGGCCGGAAAGCGTCAGCCGGTTGAACTGATATCGAACAACGGAGTACGCCTGATTGTTCTCATAACGCGCGAATTGCAGCAGATTCGCCTCAAGGACATCCGTATTTCCGGATTGCGAAAAGTTGTCGCCAAAGCCGAACTCCAGGCCTTGGGTCAGCACATCCGTAAGCACTAACTCGCCGTCCGCCCGGTGGGTCAGATAATTATCGACCACGCCACGAGCGTAATCGCGGTAGCCGAACTGGTAGTTCGCGCGCCAACTTATATTCGGCGTCGCTTCCTGCTTAAAGCCCCATCCGCCAAAGAAGTCTTCAACGAAATCCGCCTTCGGCCGCAGGTGCGAGCGCGCTGGATTGTCGTCGTAGGTCAGCTCGTACTTGAATGTGGGATACATTTCCAGCGTGCCGAACTTCAAGCCTTCGGGCTTGAAGTACTCTTCCGGAAAGCGCGGCTCGGGCGCGCGCAAAGGCAGCTCAACCGGGTCATTCGCGAAGATCGGCTGCTCGGTGGGGCGCAGAACAGGTGTCAAGGGCTCAGGTTCGTCGGGGGTATCTTGCGCGACCGCCGTCGCGACGAAAGCGAGCCCGACGATAGAAAGCACTCTCAAAAAAGGCTTAACCAAAGCACGCCCCTCGTAGCGAAAGTTGAGCTATTATATAGTTTTCCGCCGTATGGCAAGGCTTTTTGGCGCTCCAAATGGGGCGTGCGACAGTTGTGCTCTGCCACCGAAGAAAACTCGCCAGCAGTTTCTGCTGGCGAGCGTTACATCCCTGTTTTTGTTAGCAGTTAACGTGCGAAACCGACTTTCCGACGGGCGCTGGTGTACCGCACGGTCTTCGCGGCTTCAAAGGACCGGTCGCCGATGGTCAGTGTCACCGGAACTTGCAGGGTATCAGACCGCACGTCGCGGCTCATTCCAGCCGCGGCCCAGACGTCCGACCAGTTGCCGTGGCTCAAGAGGGCTTTGAAGGTCCACGTATCGGCCGTCTGATTGTACGTGATGCAGAAGCGGCCATTGTTGCTCGTCGCGGAGCCGCTGTCATCGAGCGTAAACGAGACGGACGCGCCGCCAACGTCCAGCGTCACCAGTGCCCCGCTCACTTTCAGTACCGGCTCAAGATTCTGCAGTTTGCCTTCGACGACGCTGGAATCCCGGCCGGGACGCGTGAAGTCCGTCTTCATCTTCAGCGTGGTCAAATTGAAGGCCTGCGCCGGAATTTCGCTCTCCATCATGGCGGTCCGGATTCCCGCACCGAACGAAACGTTGTCAAAGGTGGACGTATTCAGCGCAGAATTGCTGTGTGATGTCACGGCCATTCCAACATAGACGTTGCTGGCCATCACGATATTTGCGCTGCCCACTGTTGCCCACGACGTGCCGTTTGAAGATGCATAGGCCGTGAGCGTCGTGCCGCTGCGCGTGAGTTTCACCCAATAGGGAACGCGCATCGTGTTGCTGGAAGTACCCGAACAGCTTCCACCCGTCTTGCCGCGATACTGCATTACGATTCCGTTGCTGGGCGTCATGACGACGTCCATGAAAGTCGAATTGTTCGCCAGCGTCTCGCGGATCATCAATCCGGCCTTGGCCCAGCTATTCGTGGATTGAATCCCCGTCACGCGGGCGACAATCGTGGCATCGCCGCTCATCGGCTGATAGCAGTAGTTGAACGCGTCCGACGTGTTCCAGATGTCCCCGCCCGAACCCTTCACCGTGAACACCCCGTTGGAGTACGTCGCCGTACCCGCTACGTTCACCGTGCCAATGTCCTTGTCCACCCACGGCGCCGGAAGCCCGCCGGGTGGCGGAGGAGTGCTTGTGCTGACGGTCACGTTGTCGAAGGTGGATGCATTCAGCAGCGTATTATTATGGGCAGTCACGGCCAGCCCGGCGTAAACGCTGGTGGTCATCGAGAGCGTGTCCGATCCCACCGTCGCCCAGGTCACGCCGTCTGCCGACTGGTACGCAGTCAGCATTGTGCCCGCGCGCACCAGCTTTACCCAGTACGGCGCAACAGCCGTTGCGCCGCTCGTGTTCGTGCAGGTGCCGGTCGTTGCGAGGCGCCGCTGAAATGCAGTGCCGTATCCGGGTGTCACGGCCATCAGCGCGAACTTTGAATCGACCGCGGTCGTTTCACGGATCATCACGCCGGCCTTAGCCCACGGATCGGTATTCTGCACCGTCACGACGCGAGCCACGATCTGGCCATCGCCGTTCAGCGGCTGATAGGTGAAGTTGAACGCGTCCGCCGTGCCCCAGATGTCTGCGCCCGAACCGCTGACGCTGAAGGTGGAACCGCTCAGTGAACCGCTGCCCTTGAAGCCAACGCTGCCGATGTCCAAGTCGATCCAGGGCGGCGGCAACGTGCCTCCGGTCGGTGTCGCCGTTGCTTGATTCGAGTCGGGGCTCTCTCCGACGGCATTCCAGGCGCAGGCCACATAGTAGTAGGTGGTGCCATTGGTCACGGCGGTGTCGGCGTAGCTGGCTGTCGTCAAGCCGTTGGCAACCGCGGTATACGGCCCGCCGCTGGTGGTGGAGCGCTCGACGCTATAACTGGTGGCGCCGCTGCACGCGCTCCAGGACAAGCTGACCTGTGCGGTTCCGGCGCTGGCCGTCAAGTTCGCGGGCGCCGCCGGCACACCGGCGGGCGTCGCGCTGGCTTGATTCGAATCAGCGCTCTCGCCGGCGGCATTCCAGGCGCACGCCACATAGTAGTAGGTGGTGCCGTTGGCCAAGGCGGTGTCGGCGTAGCTGGCTGTCGTCAAGCCGTTGGCCACTGCGGTATAGGGCCCCCCGCTGGTAGTGGAGCGCTCGACGCTATAGCTGGTCGCGCCACTGGACGCGCTCCAAGACAAGCTGACCTGAGAGTTCCCGGCGGTCGCCGTCAAGTTCGTGGGCGCCGCCGGCGCACCGGCGGGGGTCGCGCTGACTTCATTCGAATTGCCACTCGTGCCAGAAGCGTTCACGGCGTTGGTTACGTAGTAGTAGACCGTGCCGTTCGTCAGAGCGGTGTCTACGTAGCTCGTCGTGGTTACTGTCGTGGCAACAGCGGTGTACGGCCCGCCGCTGGTCGTGGCGCGCCTCACGTTGTAGCTGGTCGCGCCACTGGACGCGCTCCAGGACAAATTGACCTGTGCGTTTCCGGCGGTCGCCGTCAGGTTCGTGGGAGCCGCCGGCACACCGGCGGGCGTCGCGCTGGCCTGATTTGAATTAACGCTCTCGCCGTTGGCGTTGATTGCGGAAACCACGTAGTAGTAGGCGGTGCCGCTGATGACGCCGGTGTCCACGCTGCTCGTGGCCGTCACGTTCGAAATCGTCGTGTACGGTCCGCCGCTGGAGGTGGAGCGCTTCACGTTATAGCTGGTCGCGCCTGAAGAACTGCCCCACGACAAGCTGACCTGCGCATTTCCGGCGGTTGCCGTCAGATTCGTCGGGGCCGCTGGCGGAGGCGTCACAACGGAACCGTAAGCAAAGCCCGACGTATAGTTGAAATTATATATGGTGATTGAGGACTGTATCGGATCGCCCGCTTTGCTCGCGATCACTGCGCCGTTTCGGGACAGTGCAAAACTCTGCGTTCCCGTATTGAACGGCACCTGAGTGTGGACGATTCCAGCACCCACATTGTAGCTCTTGACAGCGCCGCCGGTGGTGACCTGGAGCACGGCCGGCTGCGTTAACCGAGTAGTCACGTAGATGACGTCCTGCACATTCCCATATTTGTAGCTGACTGCGCCTTGCGGATCGTTGGACGCGACCAGATCCTTCGGGTGCGTGCGGTAGGCGTAGAACATCGCGTCCTGCGTGATCGCCGGCTGCACGCCACTCTTGAACCAGTTGATGTAGTACTTGTTCATTTCCAAAAGGCCCGCGTGGGTCTTGTGGAAGCCCAATCCGCCGATCAGGTACGACTGATACTTGTTGGCATCGTCCACGGGGGTCATGTATGACGCTTCATTGAAATCGTTCCACGTAACGATTTCGACCCACGGCGGATTCTGCACGCCAATGATGGAATTCCACTGCGCCGCCGTGCCTTCGCCTCCCTGGAATTCCATGTAGCGCCGGCCGGACTGAATCACGCCCCAGTACTGTGGCGTGTAGCTGGACATGCACATTCGCCCGTTGTCGCGGCATACTTTTGCATACGCTTCATTGGCGGTCAGCAGAGACATCGAGCCGTAGAAGGGAAGCCCCGCCGCTCCGAAGTAGAACATGCCATTATCGACAGCCTGCCACCAGCCGTTGAAGTTGTTCAGGACGCTCGTGTAATCCGGCGTCTCGGTGATGGGCGAAGGATAGAAGAACGGCGTAAAGAACACATTGAAGCCCGCGTTCGCCAGCGGTGTGAGCACACTGTTCTGCCATGTGGTCTGGCCCCAGGATTGTCCCGAGAACGTCGAGAGCACCGGCTGATTGTTGTAGCGGAAGTAATTTGGATGATTACCGTACGTCTTGATCATATTCACGATGTCGGTCGCCGTGAGATTGGTCGTCACGTCCGCCGAGAAGAAAAGCTGAAAGTTTGTGCCCAGATCTTTCGCTGCTTGAAAGAGCGTTGCCGATTGCGTCTGGTAGCGCGGCTCGACGCTCCAGCTTCCGCAATTGAGAGCAAACCCATCGATGCCCGCGGCCTGCGCATCTTGAATGTCGTGTTGGAAGGCCGCCTCAGAGGTCCCATATGTCGGGAGCGCCACCATGTAGTGCGCGAAAACTTTATGCTCGGTCGCCTGAAGTCCAGACGAGAAAGCAATCAGTGCGACCGCGAAAAGCCCGCCTCGCAACCATTCACTTCCGCCCACGTGGCCTGTTCGAACGCTGTTCTCTTGCATCGGATCTCCCTTCAAACGATGGTTCCGGTTCAAGAACGTGGCACGACGCATCTGGCTCGTCCGGGACGCGGGCGGGCACATGGGAAGGCGCACTTACTCGCGGTGCCCTTCGATGGCCATGCGGTCACATCACTATTGCACTGTCTTTCGGTAAGATGACCGATTAATGCGAAAGCACCCTACGCCGAATTGAAAATTGAAAAACTTCGCGAAACGAAAGTGTGTAACGCGCTGTTACCTGTGCTGCCTATATCGCAATAAAAGAGCTATGGCGTGATGCTTGCATTCCGGGCGTCAACCTTGCGGGTGCTAAGTTCTGCCCACCGGCGACCGGTGTGGCGGGAGAAACTCGCGCAGGAATAGAGGATCACGGCGATGCGCAGGCGACACGGAATCACGTCACTCATTTGGAACAATGCGCTTACGACTGCCTTGCGGAATCACCTCTTCTTGAGTCTCACGATTCCCGCTGTGATTCTGGGTCTGTCGGCAGCGTATACATACTACCGACCTCTCTTCTACAGAGGCACAGCCAGCGTTCTGATCGAAAATCCAAACCCGCAGGCGGTGAACTTCCAGTCTGAAGGCATGACCAACGCACAGGATGTAACGCGCGCCTATCGCGTTCTCGCCGAAAGTCGCCCTGTGTTGAAAGGTGCCATTTCGGCCGCGGGGGAAACGGCGAGTTTTGAGTCTGTGGACCTGGATCGAAAACTGCCGCGCGGATTTGAAAGCCGCGTGGAGGGACAGATCCTCTATTTCTATGTCGAAGACGCTTCCGCAGAACGTGCCGCGCGCCTTGTGAATGCCTGGGCCGACGCCTTCATTGACGAAGTCTCGCGCCGCACCCGCGACTCGCGCCAATTTGTCAAAACCTCCCTCGCCGGCCTGAAGCAAGACTGGATCGATAAAGAGGATGCGTTGCGCAAATTCGAGCGCGACGTCGGCTACGACCCGCGGCCCTTGGAGTCACATCCGGTTGTCAAGCGCTACGAAGAACTCAACAGCAAGCTCAGTTCGCTCAACGTCACTCTAGCGGGCCTCGAAGCCGAACGCGAAACTCTACTTCACGCAATACAGGCCGGCTCAGCCGAAGAAATTCTGCAACTCTCGCGAGCCAGAAACAGCCCGGTCTTCCAGGGACATCAAAAACAGCTTGAGACCCTGCAGGCGCATTTGACCGAAGCGCGCGAAAACTTCCGCGAGGGCGGCCCGGAGGTCACCGCCGCCGAACAAAGCTTGAAGCGGGCGCGGCTCGCGCTCCTGGAATCTGCCCGCAGCCTACCGAAAGGCGTCGAGTTCGAGGCCGCACAAAGCAAAGCAGAGCGCGACCACATCCAGACTTTGTTCAACAAGGTGGCCGCAGAGTACGACGAACTTAAAACGAAATCCGCGCGCCACAAGCTGCTGACTGCCGATGCGCAGATGGCCGAGAAGGCCTACTCCGATTGGGCGCAGCGCAAAGGCGATACTGAATTCAGCACAGGCAATGACTTCTCGCGCGTACGTTCCTGGGCGCGCGCCTCCGCAAACATGGCGCTGCTTCCCCGCCCGTGGGTCCGCAACCTCGCCGCAGCCCTGATCCTCGGAATGCTTGCCGCAGTCGCTCTCACCGCGCTCATTGAACGGACCGACAGCACCGTGAAAGGCCCCAAAGAGACGGAGGTGCTGCTGAAATGCCCCGCGATCGGCAGCATTCCGCTGTTCCGCGGACGACTGAAGCACGAGGAAATCTACCGGCTGGTCCAGAGCAAGCCGGCAAGCCCGGCGGCTGCCGCTCTCCGCAATACGCAGATTGCTGTTCTCGCGCAACAGCTTCGCTCAAACGCGCAGCCACTGGTCATCACCATTACCAGTCCAGGCCGCTCTGAGGGCAAATCGTTTGTGGCCTCGAATCTGGCCGCGCTATTCCATTCCATCGGCCGCCGGGTGCTGGTCATCGATGTCGGCCATCAGCATTCCTCCTTGTCCCGCGTGTTCCGGTGCGCTGCTCCGCCCGAAGTGCCCTCTGTGGCCAACCCTGAGGGTTGGCCTCAGCAACGCGTGCACAACGTTGCGCCTGGGTATCAATTGCTGGTTGCGGGCGACCCGTCGCAACAAGGCAAATGCTGGACGCAACCTGCTCAGTTCGCGCGGGCTCTGGCGGAATTGAAAAACCAGTTCGATGTGATCCTTCTGGACACGCCCGCCGTGCTCGAACAGGCGGACGCTACGCTCTTTGCGCAGTATTCCGATTTGACTCTGCTCCTGGCCCGCAGCCGCGTGACAAGCCTGGGCGCTCTGGAGCAGGCGAGCATGTCTCTCGCTTCTGCCAAGCGCTTGTTCGTCCTGATTAACGCAATCAGCAAGCTGGACAGCGCGACGGATATGGCCACTTGTGCCAACACAGCGATTTCTGAAGGCATGGCGCTGGAGCGCTGGTCGGCCGAGGCCGCGAGTTCACAGCTTGCGTTCATGCCTGAACGAAACATGAGTGGCCGCAGCCTTGTCAAGGTTGTGAAGTAACCAAGGACGCTGAGTGGTCTTGAGCGGGAAACGACAGGTCATGTATGCAGCGCCTTTATGTTGGCCGAAAGTCACTCGGGGAGGCGCCATCGTCTCCGCGAATGCGCTGCTGATCCTTTGTTACGTCTTCCTGGGAACGATGCTTCCGGCGCTGGTGCTCTACGGTATCCCTAGGCCCACTTGGGATGAGGCGGCGGTCCTATCCTTGGCCGTTGTGCAGTACTCCGCCTTCCGAATCAGCCTGCTACTATCGCGAGGCCAAGATGCGCTTCTTCAGTACACGTTCTGGATGTTTGTGTACATATTTCTGGGCATGGCGCCTGCTGCTCACGCGCTCACCGGACGCTACGCCTGGCGACAGGAGCACACGTCCGCCGAAATCCTCTTTTCGTTGCTGCTTGTCATCATTGGCGTGGCCGCTTACGACGCGGGGCGCATTGTCTACTCAAAACTGCAGTCCCGCACTCAAGACTTTCCTGCACGGAGAGTCATTGCCCCCAGAAACGTACAGGTACTTTGCGCCGCGGCCATCGTTGTCGCGTCCATCGGAGTCTTTAAAGCCGGCGGTCCTGCCGCGGTTATGATTACCCGTGACGAACTTGCGTTCATGATGGAAAGCGAAGCGGGAAGCAAGGCTGGCCTGTTGATCTGGACCATGATGATGCGCGTGCCGCCGTTCGTTGCATTGGTTCTCGGCGCGTACATCCTGCGCCATCGCGAGCAGTTCAGCCTTTCGCGAATGGACACAGGCATACTGTGCCTTCTAGTGGCAGCACTGGTTCCGGTGAACTTGGTTGCGAACTTTCCCCCCGCGTTGCCGAGATATTGGCTGGGAACAATCGTCCTGGCGTTCGTCTTCATCTTCGTCCAGCGCTCCCGGTCCGTCTTGATTTCCTTCTTCGTCAGCTTTGCCGTTCTGATGGCGGTGATCTTCCCATACACCGATCTATTCCGTTTTAGCCGTGAGGGACGCGGCATTGAGATACAGCCTGCCTATGAGCAGATGGTGCTTAAGGGAGACTATGACGCGTTCCAGCAGACGATGAATGCCGCATGGTACGTCGATATCAAAGGCGTTGACTATGGGAAACAGATGGCTGGCGCCGCGCTCTTTTGGATGCCTCGCAGCGTCTGGCCCGACAAGCCTGCCGGTACAGGGGCGATGATTGGGCGTGAACTCGGGCAACACTTTTTGAATTTTTCCGAACCCCTGTGGGCCGAAGCCTATATTGCCGGGGGCGCCATCGGCATCATGCTTGTCTTCTTTTTATACGGTTATGGTACAGCTTTCCTGGAGCGGGCCCTATATTGCACACGTTCACATAAAGTGCTCTTCACAAACGTACTCGTGCCCGTGCTCGCCGCATTCCAAATGTTCCTGTTAAGAGGCGACTTGATGAACGGTGTCGCCTACTCCACGCCTGTGGTGCTCTATATGCTTGCTGCCACACGCAGGTTTGCACGTTAGGAGAGCACCATGAACGTTTTGATCGTGTGCACAGCATTTCTGCCAAATGTGGAATATGGCGGTCCCGTAACAGCGGCGATGGATCATGCGAGAGAATTGCAGAAACGGGGACATCATGTCACCGTGATAAGCAGCAATGTGCTCGCGTTCCGCCCACCGGCTTGGATCGCTGAAACGACGAATGTCGTGGATGGAGTGACCGTTCGCTACTTTCCATCCAGCTACGTTGTCCCACACTTCTCACTAGTACGCTCGCCGGATCTCGTCACATGGCTGCACGCGAACGTGCGGAACTTTGATGCAGTGCACATTCACTTCGCCAGAGAGTGGATCCCCACGCTGGCCGCACGTTGCGCGTTGCACGCCGAGGTGCCTGTCTTTCTGCAACCCCACGGCATGCTCAATCGCCGCAGTCTCATCAAGCGGGCGGTTGACCAGATGGTTCTCCAGAACATCCTAAGAAGCGCCGCCGCCGTCCTGGTTCTGCAAGATCATGAGCGGCAGGTCATCCAGACCATCGCCCCGGGCACAAGAACGGTTGAGCTTGGCAATGGTATCACGTTGCACCCGGACATGCCGCAATGGCATAGGATCTATCCTCCTGTCGTTCTTTTCCTATCGCGTCTCCACCCACGCAAGCGGGTGCTGGACTTCATTGAGATGGCGTCCCTTCTCCATGTGAAACACCCCGAGCTCACGTTCCGGGTCGTCGGCCCCGACGGCGGCGATCTTCAGGTCGCCCGCGCCAAGGCCGCGGCCCTTGGCCTCAGCGCTTGCCTATATTTCGAGGGGCCAGTGAATCATTCTGCAGCGCTTCAGGAAATGGCCCGTGCATCGGTGTACGTGCTGCCCTCGGTGGATGAACCTTTTCCCATTTCGGTGCTCGAAGCGTTGGCCGTCGGAGTACCGACCGTTGTTACGACCAGTCTGCATATCAAAGACTTGCTGGAGCGGCATTCCGCGGCCGAAATTGTAGACCCCGGACCGATGAACTTGGCAGAAGCGGTGACGCGTCTATTGGCGCATCCTGCCGAAGCACAGCAACGCTCAACTGCAGGGCAGCGACTCGTGGCCGAGCGGTTGTCGCTCACCAACGTGGTGGACCGGCTGGAGGAGCTGTACGCCAGTCACGAATGTAGATCAACGATCGCAAACTAGTTGCGACCGCGGGTCTTTGGAGCTGTTTCATGAACAAGGATGTGCAATCTCGACTGCTAAGGGGCTTAAGCGCCAATGCGATGCTCCCACTCGTCACTGCGATCATCCAGCTTTGCAGTGTGCCGGTGTTCCTGAAATATTGGGGCGTCACCCTATATGGCGAATGGCTCGTTCTCAGCGCGGTTCCGGCATACCTGACGATGTGCGACCTGGGCTTCTGTAACGGATCCGCAAACGAAATGACGATTCAGGTGGCCAGCGGCGACAAAGATCGCGCCCTCGAAACATTCCAAAGCACATGGTTAATGATCACAGCGCTATCATTCATGCTAGGCTTGATTTCTTTTTTGCTGATAGAGTTCCTTCCCATCACGCACTGGTTTCACATCGGATCGCTCTCCCGGAAGGAAATGGGCTGGGTTCTGATCCTGCTGACGGTGTATGTGCTCCTTGATCAACAGATGCAACTGCTGGCAGCCGGCTTTCGCTGCGAAATGCACTACGCCTTTTCATCCATTCTGTTCAACGTCATCCGCCTCGCTGAATTTCTGGCCGTGTGCGCTGTAGTGATGCACGGCGCCGGCCCAGTGCAGGCGGCTTTTACCTTGCTTGTCTCAAGGTCGATCGGGGCCGTGGTTCTCAGGTTAGCCCTGAGATCTCGTTCTCCCTGGTTGGTTTACGGGTGGAGGCACTTCCGCATCGACGTGCTGAAGGCAATGTTGGCGCCCGCCTTTGGATTCCTATGCATGCCGCTCGGGCATGCGGTGAGCTTGCAGGGAATGCTCATGGTTATCGGCGCCCTATGCGGTCCGGCCGGCGTCGTCATCTTCTCCACGTCCCGGACTCTGACGCGCTGGGGCTTTCAGATGACAAACATGATATTTCTTTCGTTCAGCCCCGAGATGTCTCGCGCATGGGGCATCCGGGATCGTTCGCTCGCGCGCAAGCTGCATGCGAAATGCGTAGCTGCCGCGGTCGGCGTAACATCCGTTGTCCTATTGGCACTGGCCATATTCGGAAAATGGGCGCTGGCCGTCTGGACGCAAGACAAAGTGGAGTTCGTTGCGCCTATGTTCATGGCCCTGCTGCTCAGCGTGCTGGCCAGTTCCGTGTGGTACTCCAGCGCGGTAGTGCCCATGGCAAGCAACAGGCATCAGAAGCTAGGCATAGTGTACCTAAGTCTTATGCTTTTATCGCTGGTTCTGGCATTCGCCCTGATTTCGATATGGGAAGTCACGGGCGCGGCCTGCGCGGTGCTCGTTGGCGACTGCGTGATGGCCGTGTACGTCCTTTATACATCCACCCAACAACTCCGCGAAGATCGCTGGGCAAAAGCCCTCAGGACCAGACGGTCGTCGGTTCGCTCGATCATGAATGCGTTGATTGGCGAGGGCGAATACTAGTGCCGCGCCTTGGGCCGTGGGGAGAAGGAGGGCATATGAACCCGTGTGTACAAGACTTGCCGCGCTTCCGCGTGCCCGAAGCTTTTCGCGGGCGCCCCGGTTGGTACGTGCAGCTCTGGTGGATTGTGCAGGACACGCTGTTTCGCTGGTCGCCCCAGTTCCTATTTGGCTGGCGGCGATTCCTGTTGCGTTGCTTTGGCGCTGAGGTGGGCAAAGACGTGCTGATACGCCCCACCGCACGCATTACGTTTCCATGGAAAGTGCGCATTGGCGACAACAGTTGGGTGGGCGATGACGCCGTCCTGTATAGCCTGGGGGAGATCAACATCGGCGCTAACACAGTCATTTCCCAGCGGTCGTATCTGTGCACCGGGAGCCACGATTTCAGCGTTCCAAGCTTCGATATCTTCGCCAAGAAGATCAGTATTGAGGACGAAGTTTGGATCGCCACGGACGTGTTCGTGGGCCCGGGTGTCACGATCGGCAGAGGGACGGTCGTCGGCGCACGTAGCAGCGTGCTGAAGAGTCTGCCGCAAATGATGGTCTGCGTGGGCTCGCCGGCCAAACCCTTGAAACCGCGCGAGCTCGGAAGTGCCCAGCGCAATCCGGAGATCGCATTACCTTGCAGCAGGACGAGGAGCGAAGTCGCATGAGTCGTACAGAAGACATTATGGAAGGGGGCACCATGGAAGAGAATCGAAGCATTGCTGCTGAAACCCGCATCCTAGCCGCGCTGCTCGCAAGCTCGCTTGTCAAAGATTGCGCTGTGCTTTGTCGTCGAAAAGCCGACGGTGGACACTGCTGGGTCGCTTACATCGTTCCTGATGGACCGCTCAATGTGGAACGCTTGTGCGCATATGCAAATTCGGTGCTGCCTGGTGAATTGGCGCCGGCGTTCTTTGTGCCGTTATTCTCTTTGCCACGAGACGCGCAGGGCATGGTTGATACTGCGGCCTTATTGAGTCAAGAAGTTCACGATCCAGACTTGCTGCTGCGTTGGGAACAGCAACTGCGTGCGCAGGCGGACATTAAGCAAGCCGCGGTGATGTTGGAAGCCGCTGCCGAGGTACGGCCACCCTTGCATATTTCCGATCTTTGCGCTGAGCTTTCCCTCAACAGTGTTCCCCAGCTTGCCAGCGAAAGCTCCTCGGTCGAGCCATCGCCGTGCGAGCAGGCGCCGTCTGCGATGGCACTCAGCGACGGCGGCCCGCTGGTGATTCCGGAGGGCTCGCCTAAGACTCTCTCTGAGGCCCTTCAACGGACTGCTATACAAAGCGGCGATAGAGGTATTACATTCATTCAGCGAAATGGCTCTGAGGTACTTCTTTCGTACCGCAACCTGTTGAACGACGCCAAAGTAGTTCTCGCCGGTCTGCGCGCGGGCGGTCTGAAGGCGCACGATCGAGTCATTTTGCAGTTGGATTCCCTGCGGGAACATTTCACGACGTTCTGGGCGTGCGTGCTCGGTGGCATCACGCCGGTTACCGTTGCGATCGCGCCTACCTATAACGAAGTCAATGGTGTGGTAGGCAAGCTGCACAATACGTGGAAGCTCCTCGAACACCCCGTCATTCTCGCCAGCAACAGCATGATGGAGCCGATCGAGGGATTGAAGAAGATCCTGCCGATGCCGGATCTGAAGCTGCTGGCCGTCAGCGATCTGACGACGTTCGCGCCTGACGACAACACTTACGAGAGCCGGCCCGAGGATCTCGTGTTTTTCCAGCTTACGTCCGGCAGCACGGGAATGCCAAAGTGCATTCAGGAGACGCACCGCGGGATCATTGCGCATATTCACAGTGCGCAGCAGTTCAATGGTTACACGCCGAACGACGTTGATCTGAATTGGCTGCCCGTCGATCACGTGGTACCGATACTTACCTGCCACCTGAAAGACGTGTACCTGAGCTGCTCGCAAGTGCACATCAAGACCGACGTCGTCCTGTCGGAACCGACGAAGTGGCTGGATTACATAGAGAAACATCGTGCGACACATTCATGGTCGCCCAATTTCGGATTTAAGCTGCTGACGGATGCGCTGGCCAAGACCGCCGGCCGGCATTGGGATCTAGGGTCCATGAAGTTCTTCATGAATGCTGGCGAGCAGGTCACTCTACCGGTCGTCAGCGCTTTCCTGAAGGCATTGGCGCCGTTCGGCGTTGCTCCGCAAGCGATGCAACCGGCCTTCGGAATGGCGGAAGTCTGCACCTGCATGACGTATCAGAATACGTTTGATGTCGAGAGCGGTGTGCACCGCGTCACAAAGACTTCCCTCTCCACGACGCTCAAGGAGGCCAAGCGCGACGACCGGGACGTCATCACTTTTGTGGACCTGGGTCCGCCTACGCCCGGGGTGCAAATTCGCATCACGGACCAGCAGAACAAACTGCTGCCGGAACGGGTAATCGGCCGCCTGCAAATCAAAGGCGATGTCGTCACTCCTGGTTATCTCAATAACGAGAGCGCCAACCGGGAGGCTTTTGTCGGCGAAGGATGGTTCAACTCCGGCGATCTGGGTTTCATCGCCAACGGGCGGTTGACGCTCACGGGACGCGAGAAGGAGATGATAATCGTTCGTGGCGCGAACTTCTACTGCTACGAAATCGAGGACGTGGTCAACCAACTGGAGGGCGTCGAACCCACTTTTGTTGCGGCCTGCGGTGTCGCCGATCCGTCGAGCGGTTCGGAAGGATTGGCGATATTTTTTGTGCCTGCACTCGATGCCGAAATAGTCGCACTCATCAAAACAATCAGAACCCGAGTCGCCTCAGCTATGGGATTGACACCGATGCATGTCATTCCAATGGCGCGAAAAGACTTCCCAAAGACGACCAGCGGAAAGATACAGCGCTCTCAACTCAAAAAGGCGCTTGAAGCTGGCAGCTATGCAGAGGTTATCAAGAAGCTAGACATTCAACTTGGTAATTCAAACACAGTGCCTGACTGGTTCATGCGACAGGTGTGGCGGCAAAAGCAGACGGGCCCGGAAGTTCTCGAAGCACGCCATAGTCGTTGCCTCATCTTTCTGGATTCTCTTGGGCTTGGCGCGCAACTTCGGCAGTTGCTTGAGCAGCGCGGCATGAGCTGTATCAGCGTAGAGCAAGGAACTTCCTTTGCTGAAATCAGCAAAGCCCGATATCGCATCGATCCGAAGAACCCGGCACATTATCGCCAGGTGCTGGAGCAGAGCCCGCAACCTGTGGATCTGGTGCTGCATCTCTGGACCTATGATTCATTCGTTGACGAAAACAACATCGAAACAGTTGAAGCCGGACAAGACTGTGGGATACGAAGCGTGTTGGCGCTCGTGCAAGCTCTCGCTCGTCGGCCCGCGGCCGCAGCCCGTCTCTACGTTTTGTCGAGTTACGCCAAGCCAATCGCAACGGAAGATAAGGTCGTACCCACCCGTGCGATGCTTTTCGGCTTCCTGAAGAGCATTCCCCAGGAGCTGCCCTGGCTGAAGTGTTGCCACATCGATTCGCCTGTCGAAGATCAGGCTGCGCTCTCGGCAGTCGTGCTTCGCGAACTGAACCTGATTGCCAGCGATGTTGATGTGGCTTACCGCGACTGCCGGCGCATGGTTCCACGGCTCGAGCGCGTCGATCTGTTGCGGCAGCCTAACCAGCCGGCGCCATTCAAGAACGGCGGGCTATACCTGCTCAGTGGAGGCTTGGGCGGAATCGGCGGAGAACTGGCGAGACATCTCCTGCAGAAGTACGGCGCCAAGCTGCTCCTGGTCGGACGAACTCAGTTGCCGAGCCGCGACACGTGGGCGCAGCACCTGAAGGACGACGACACCCTCTCGCAGCGGGTGCGCTTGTTGTCAGAGCTGGAGAAGCTGCCGGGCAGCATACGTTATGAAACCGCGGATGTTGCCGATGCGCTTCAGATGCAAGAGATCGTGGCGGCTGCGCGGCAGCGCTGGAGTTGCGAACTGGATGGCGTGATTCACCTAGCCGGCACATTTGTCGAGCGACCACTCGTTGAGGAGACTTGGGATAGCTTTGGCGCAGTGCTGAAGGCGAAGGTCACCGGCACGCTGATCCTGCACGATTTGATCAAGCAAAACAAGAACGCATTCCTGCTCTGCTTCTCGTCGGCCAATAGTATTTTCGGCGGCGCGCTGGTCAGCGCTTATGCGGCTGCCAACAGCTTCGTTGATGGTTTCGCCCGCTCTCATCAGCGCGCCTATTGCTATGCCTGGAGTCAATGGGATGACATCGGCATGAGTCGCGGCTATCAGCTTAAATCGGTCTCGCGAGCGCGTGGCTATTGCGCGATCGGAGTCCGACAGGGGATAGCCTCCCTATTTGCGGCATTTGCGCATGCGCAGCATGAACTGGTGATCGGCCTGGATATAGAGAATGAACGAATCCGGCAGCATCTGGAGTGTGAGAACATTGCTATGCAACGGATGTGCGCCTATTTCAGCACAGCATCCGGCCGGGACGGTTGTGAAATGCTAGGAACGTTGGATTTGCGGGACGCGTTTGGCACTCGAAGCGTGTGCAGGTTCCAGCACCTCAAGTCTTTGCCACTGACGGCAAACGGCGATGTAAATCGTGAGAAGCTGAGCCGCGCAGGGCGCGAGAGCCGCGAGCGCAGCGCACCCCAGACCGAAATCGAGAAACAAATTGCGGCGGTATGGCATGAAGCATTTGGAGTCTCTGATCTTGCGTTGGAGGACAACTTCTTTGAACTGGGTGGACACTCGCTCTTGGCCGCACAGATCGCCAACCGGATGCAGAACCTGTTCAACGTCGAACTGCCGCTGCGCAGCCTCTTTGAGGCCCCCACAATAAAAGGTATGGCCGCAAAGGTGGCTCGTCAAAAACAACTGGATAGGCCCGCGCCGGCGCCGGCGCAGATCGTAAAAGATGACGCTAGCAGACACGAGCCTTTTCCGCTCACCGATATTCAGCACGCCTATTGGCTGGGGCGCACCGATGCGTTCGAATTGGGCAGTGTGCCCTGTCAGATCTACGTGGAGCTGGACTTCCAGGATCTGAATTTGGAGCGACTGAATTCAGCCGTCGAGCGACTGATTGACCGGCATCCGATGTTGTGGAGTGCGATCCTTCCTTATGGCACGCAGCGCGTCCTGCCGCGAGCGCGGCCGTGGCAAGTCGAGGTCATTGATCTGCGCGGAAACGACCCGCAAGCCGTGAGCGCAAAGCTTGCAGCGATGCGCGAAGCACTGTCACATCAAGTGCTTCCCGCGGACCAGGCGCCGCTGTTCAGGATTCAAGCGACACAAATGGACGGCAAGACGCGCTTGCACTGCAACCTGGACATGATGATCGCGGATGCGCGCAGCTTGCAGATCATGGCCGAGGAGCTGTCTGCGTTTTACGAGGATGGCGATGCGGTTCTTCCGCCGCTGGATCTGACATTCCGCGATTACGTGTTCGCCGTTGCCACGTTGCGGGAGACTGAAGCGTGGCGGCGCGCACAACAGTATTGGCTTGAACGGCTGCCGGAACTGCCATTGGCTCCCGACCTGCCCACGGCAAAGAGTCCGGCAGCCATCAAACACCCGCGCTTCGTCCGCCGCAGTATAAGGCTGAATGCTGCCGCGTGGTCACGACTGAAAGCACGCGCTGCACAGGCGGGAATCACGCCTTCGGACGTCGTTCTGGGAGCGTTTGCGGAAACGCTCGCGCTCTGGAGCAAGAATTCGCGCTTCACATTGAATCTCACGTTGTTCAACCGGTTGCCGTTGCACCCGCAGGTAAACCAGCTTGTCGGCGACTTCACCTCCTCCGACTTGCTCACTGTAGATGCCAGCCAGCCGGGGTGCTTCGAGACGCGCACGCGAAGACTGCAGGAGCAACTCTGGGAAGATCTGGATCACCGCCTGTTCAGCGGCGTGCGAGTCCTGCAGGAGTGGACACGCGTGCGAGGCGGCCCGGCCCCGATGATGCCGATTGTCTTTACGAGTGCATTGGACCTGCCCGGCTCCAGCGACTCGACGCCCGCTCTGCTGCGCGCTGGCAGAGTCGCCTATAGCATCAGTCAGACGCCACAGGTGTGGCTGGATCACCATGTGTTCCAGAATGCGGGCGAACTTATCTGCAATTGGGATGCGATTGATGAGCTGTTCCCGCAAGGCCTGTTGGACGACATGTTCGCCGCCTATGGAAAGCTGCTCGCCAGCCTGGCTGAAGAAGATGACTGCTGGCGCGCCACGCGATCAGAAATACGCCACCGGCTGTTCCCTGATCGCCAGCTTAAGCAACGAGCCGAGCTCAACGCCACGGAGGCGCCGGTGCCCGACGGGCTGCTGCACAGCGGCTTCCTGGAGCAGGTTGCGCTGCGCCCGCATCAGACGGCAGTCGTAAGCAGCAGCAAAACGCTGACGTATGGCGAACTGGACCAACGCTCGACGAGCCTGGGCCGGAAACTTCGAAGCCTTGGCTCTGGCCGCAATGAACTGGTCGCTGTCGTTCTTGAAAAAGGCTGGGAGCAGCCCATCGCCGTGCTTGCGGTTCTGAAGTCGGGCGCAGCATACCTGCCGATCGACCCGGCGCTTCCTCGTGAGCGCCTGTGGTACTTGCTGGAGCACGGGATGTGCAGGCGGGTCTTGACGACCACGCGGCTGGACTCACAACTGGCGTGGCCCGACGGCGTCGAACGCCTCTGCGTGGACGACGAGAGTGCGCCGGCCGTTCTGTCCGAGCCGCTGGAGCCGGTTCAGAAACAAGAAGACCTGGCGTATGTGATCTACACCTCGGGTTCTACGGGATTGCCGAAGGGCGTCGCGATCGATCATCGCGGAGCGCTCAACACGATCGTGGACATCAACCAGCGCTTCGCCGTGGGATCGGGTGACCGTGTGCTGGCGTTGTCGGCGCTGAATTTCGACCTGTCTGTCTACGACATCTTTGGAACGCTGGCCGCGGGCGGGACGATCGTAATTCCGGACGCAGACAAGCTGCGCAATCCAGGGCATTGGGCGAACTGGGTGGCTCAGGCGGGAGTGACGATCTGGAACTCCGTTCCGGCGCTGGCACAACTGCTCGTCGATCACGTGGAGACGCATGCAATCGAATTGACCAGTCTGCGCGTCGTGATGATGAGCGGCGATTGGATTCCGGTAGCGCTGCCAGATCGAATCCGCGCACTGCTTCCGGAAGCGAAAGTGATCAGCTTGGGCGGCGCGACAGAAGCGTCGATCTGGTCGATTCTCTATCCGATCGAAGAGGTCGATCCAAATTGGAAGAGCATCCCGTACGGGCGCCCCATGCTGAACCAGCGTTTCCATGTTTTGGATTCGCAGATGGAACCGGTGCCCATGTGGGTGGCGGGCGATCTATACATAGGGGGCGTGGGTCTGGCCAAGGGCTACTGGCGCGACGAAGAAAAGACGCGCAACAGTTTTGTCGTGCACCCCAAGACGGGCGAGCGGCTGTATCGAACGGGCGACTTGGGCCGCTACCTGCCGGACGGAAACATCGAGTTCCTCGGGCGAGACGATTTCCAGGTGAAGGTCAACGGCCACCGCATCGAACTGGGCGAGATCGAGTCTGCGCTACTGTCGTATCCAGGTGTCCGAGCGGCTCTGGCCGTCGCCGCCGGCGAGCGCAGCGGCAAGTGGCTGGCGGCATACATCGAGGCGGATACAGCGATTGAAAAAACGGAGCTGCAGAAATTCCTGCGGCAGAAATTGCCCGAATACATGATACCGCTCAACTTTGTGCCGCTGCGCGCTCTGCCGCTGACCGCCAATGGCAAGGTAGACCGCCGGATGCTTCCGCCCCCAACGGGCGCCGAAATTGCCACCGCGCCGCCGGGGCTGGCGCCGCGAAACGCGGTGGAACACGTTCTGGTGTTCTTCCTGACCGAATTGCTGGGGATTGCGGACATTGGCGTTTGCGACAATTTCTTCAATTTGGGAGGAAATTCCCTGCTCGCTATTCAGATGATTTCGCGCATTCGCGATGCGTTCCGGGTCGAATTGGACATCGCGAGCGTGTTCGATGCAACAACGATCGCGCACTTATCCGAGCTGCTGCTCAGCGACCCTGCCACAGCAGGTCAAATCCAGCAGACTGCGGAAGAGTTGCTGGGCGCCAATACCGACCCCGTTCTGACACTGCAAACGGCGGGTGAGGCCGCGGCAACTTCGCTTGAGCAATGGTCGCTCTAGGACCGGTTGCGACTGGCCTTGGCTGTGCAAGGGGGTGCGCCGAGACGCGGCTGAACCGCGACGCTGTAGAAAGTATGGCGAGGAACATTCATGAACTGTGAGCAAACGGGCAGTTCTTCACCTGGCCTGAAACCTGTCGTTCAAAGGAGAAATGCCATTGGGCCGGCGATTCTTGCGAGGCAAAGGACAGACGACCCGCCACTGTCGTTTCCGCAACAGCGGCTCTGGATTCTCGACCATATGGCGCCTTATCGCGCCGCTTACAACACCCCCGTACTGCTGCGCATACTGGGCCGCGTAAACATCCAGGCTCTCGAATCCGCCCTGAACCAGATTATCGAAAGGCACGAGGCGCTCCGCACGACCTTCAGCGCCGGCGGGGAATCCGCAGTGCAGAGAATCGCGCCCTCCTTGGCGGTCAGAATCGAGACCGCCGATCTGCGCCACTACTGTCCCACCGAGCGCGAAGGTTGCGCCCAAAAGATGGCGGCGGAGGAGGCGCGCCAGGTATTCAATCTGGAAAGCGGGCCACTGGTTCGCGCGCGCTGCATGGATCTGTCAGAGACAGAGCACCTGGTGTCGTTCACGTTTCACCATATCGTCTTTGACGGCTGGTCGCTCCGCGTGTTTTTGCGAGAACTCTTCGCGCTTTACGATGCTCGGATGAATGGCCGCAGGCCGGTCCTGCCGTCGCTGCCGATCCAGTACGCGGACTTTGCCCTTTGGCAGCGGGGGCAGGCCGGCACCGAAAGCTTTGCCAAACATCTGAGCTACTGGAAGCAGAGACTTTCCGGAGTTCCGCACGTTCTGGAGCTGCCGGCCGATCGCGCTCGGCCGGCGGTCTTCTCCTACAAAGGCGCGCAGCACTGCTTTGCCATTCCTGCGCCGCTGGGTCTGGCGCTGAAGAAACTCTGCCGAGATGAGAACGTTTCGCTGTACATGTTATTGCTGTCGGCATTCAACGTTCTTCTGTTTCGCTACACCGATCACAAGCAGATCCTGGTTGGTTCCCCAGCAGCAGGCCGCAACCGCAGCGAACTCGAAGGCTTGATCGGCTGCTTCCTGAACATGCTGGTGATGCGGACCGACCTGTCCGGCGACATGACGTTCCGCGCGCTGCTGAAGAGGGTGCGGAGCACGGCTCTGGAGAGCTACACGCACCAGGAGGTCCCGTTCGAGCGACTGGTTGAAGAGTTGCAGCCCGCGCGAGACCCTAGCTACACACCGCTCTTCCAAGTGATGTTTGCCCTACAAAATCCTCTTCCCTTGGTAAAAGTCCCGGGTCTGCAAGTGGAAACATCACTGGCCTACCCCGGAGGAGCGCTCTGCGACCTTATGCTGCAGGTCACCGACGCACCCGCAGGACTCTCGTGTTCATTTGACTATAGCACGGACATTTTCGATCCGGCTTCGATTGAGCGCATAGCCGGGCACTTGCTGAGGATCCTTGCGGAAATCGCGGAAAATCCCGATCAAGCTATCTCGCGTATTCCCATGCTCCCGGATTCCGAACGGAGAAAGGTATTAATGGAATGGAATGCTACACATAAACCCCTGCCTGGCCCGCTCGCCGTACATGAGCTTGTTGAGGCCCAAATTGCAGGGCGGCCCGATGCTGTCGCAGTAGAGTTCCTCAATCAGAAACTGACCTACTCGGAACTGAACGCGCGTGCCAACCGGGTGGCCGCACATCTGCGCCGCCTGGGTGTCGAGCGCGACACGATTGTGCCGCTTTGCATGGAGCGTTCCGCGGAGATGGTTGTTGCGCTGCTTGGTATTCTGAAAGCTGGAGGAGCGTATCTCCCATTGGACCCATCTCATCCACGGGACCGTCTTGCGTTTATCATGCAGGATTGCGCGGCCAAGGTCGTTTTGACGCACAAGCCGGCGTTATCGCGCGTGCCATCCACGACCGCAGGCATTGTGCTGATCGAGGATATTCTTGACAAGCCACCTCTGGATGCTCCTGAACTGGATATGCAAGGGTGCAGCAGGCCTGAGGACATCGCTTATGTCATGTACACCTCGGGGTCCACGGGCAAACCGAAAGGCGTGCTCATTTCTAACCGGTCAGCGGTGAACCTGCTCACATCGATTGCGAGCCTGATCCGGTGCACGGATAGGGATCTGATGCTTGCCATTGCTACGATCTCGTTCGACATTGCTACCTTGGAGATGTTCCTGCCGCTCACAACTGGCGCACGCGTCATCGTTGTGCCACGCAATATTTACACTGACGGAAAATCATTGGCGAACCTGATTGACTCTAGCGGAGCCAGTATTCTGCAGGCTACTCCGATCACCTGGCGCATGCTAGTGGAGGCCGGATGGAAAGGCAACGACAAGCTGCGCGTGATTACGGGAGGCGAGGCGCTCCCGAGCGACCTGGCGGTCCAGCTTGCCGAGCGCACCGCGGAATGCTGGAATATGTACGGCCCGACGGAGACCACGATCTACTCCACCGCATGCAGGATTAAACGAGATGACGAGCGTGTTACCATTGGCCGACCGATCAATAACACACTTGTTTACATCCTGGACTCGTGCCATCAGCCGGTGCCAGTCGGCGTGCCGGGTGAGATATACATCGCGGGAGTCGGACTGGCCCGTGGGTATTTCAACTGGCCGGAATTGACCGCTGAGAAGTTCGTTGCCGATCCCTTTGCCGCCGGCCCCGGCGCGCGCATGTACGCCACCGGTGACTTGGGGCGGTATCTGGCTGATGGCTCCATCGAGTATCTAGGACGCATCGATTCACAGGTCAAGATTCGCGGCTTCCGCATCGAACTCGGTGAGATCGAAGCGGTGTTTGCCCAGCACCCCGACATTTCCCACGCGGCGGTCGCAGCACAGGCTGATGCCGGAGGCGACAAGAGGCTTGTGGCCTACGTGGTGCCACGAGAAGGCAAGCCTGCAGATCCCGCCGACCTCCAGGCGTTTCTGAAAAGCAAATTACCCGAATACATGGTGCCGCCCGTGATCGTGCGCCTTGAGTCGCTGCCGCTCGGCCCCACGGGCAAGGTTGACCGCAAGGCCTTGCCGGCGCATGACCTGTCAACTGGCCGCAAGGGAAGTCGCGTTCCACCTCGAGACAAAATGGAGGCCGAGTTGGTAGAGGTCTGGAAGCAGATGCTAGGGACATCCGAAATGGGAGTCACGGATAACTTTTTTGAGCTGGGTGGACACTCAATTATTGCGGTGCGCCTGGTTGCACACATCGAGAGGCTCTACGGCAAGAACCTGCCGCTTGCCACGCTGTTTCAGGCACCCACGATCGCGGACCTGGCTGTCATTCTCAGGCAGAGCGGCTGGTCGGCATCGTGGTCGTCGCTTGTCCCTGTGCAGACGAAAGGCTCGCGTCCACCCTTCTACTGCGTGCATCCAGTAGGAGGCAACGTATTGTGCTACTACGATCTCGCGCAAAGCCTTGGAGAGGACCAGCCCGTCTATGGTCTCCAAGCTCCAGGGCTGGACGGCAATCAAGTCTTCGATATGTCCGTTGAGGAATTGGCGCGTCATCATATTCGTGAAATGCGCATGTTCCAACCCGAAGGCCCGTACTATCTGTGCGGCGCGTCGATGGGCGGCATGGTGGCTTTCGAAATGGCCCAGCAACTTGTCCGTCAGGGCCAGAAAGTGGGCCTGTTGGCGATGTTCGATACCTGCGGCCCTCATCTAGTTCGAAACGCTCAGCGGCGCCCACTCGCGGCTGCACTGCAGCGCATTGGAGAGATTCTGGACAATCACTGTGGCAATCTGGCGCGCCTTACTCCACGTGAGGCGGGCGTGTACCTGATGCGAAAAGCGAAGTGGGCAAAGTTCAGGGCTTTGGAGAAGTTTACCGAACTGTTCCATAGGACTTCGGCGATTCCGGATACCTTGGCGAGGTTTGAGGCCAGCGCGCGCGAAGCCGGGCGGCGGTATGTCGTGAAACCCTACCCGGGACGAATCACCTTGTTTCGGGCGAGCCACCCTTGGCATGAGTTCAAGCCGGATCCACACATGGGCTGGGACGGCATTCCCGAAGGGGGTCTGGAGGTCTATGTAATACCGGGCTACCACTCTTCAATCTTTATCGCCCCACGCGTAGTCACCCTTGCCGAGCACCTTAGGAGTTGCCTGGCGCGGGCGCAGAGTGATAGCGCCCCTGCCCCGCAACGGACGCCAGCCTTGGCTTTGGCTTGAGCGGGTCCGCTTTCGTACCCGAGCAGTACCGCGGCACGAGCGTTGCGCTCCACGCTAACGCTTTAGAGGGCAGGAGAATCAAATGCGTGTCTTGGTATACGGCATCAACTACGCGCCCGAGCCCACCGGAATTGGGAAGTACACGGCGGAAATGTGCGAGTGGCTTGCAGAGAACGGGGCCGAGGTCAGAGTCGTTACCGCGCCACCGCACTATCCGGCCTGGAAGATCAGCCCGGGATACTCAGCACACGCATATCGTCACGAGCGCTCCAGCGCGGTAAGTATCTGGCGCTGTCCGCTGTTCGTTCCGCGGCAGCCCTCTGGGATCAAGCGCCTGCTGCATTACCTGACATTTGTCATTTGTAGTGCGCCCATTGTGATGCTTCAGTGCCTCACATGGCGGCCCACACACGTGATCGTCGTCGCACCCGCACTGATGTGCGCTCCTGTCGGCTGGCTTGCGGCGCGATGCTGCGGTGCGCAGGCCTGGTTACACCTGCAGGACCTCGAGACGGATGCAGCAATCCGGCTGGGTTTGGTGCCGCCTTTTGCGGCCCGTTTGGCGCACATGCTGGAGCGGCTGCTGCTGCGCCGGTTCGATTGCGTATCCACCATCTCCAGGCGAATGCTAGGCAAGGTGCGGGAGAAAGGCGCGCATGCCAGCAAACTGCGCTACCTGCCCAATTGGGTAGACACTAGCGTGATCCGGCCGGCAATGGTAACGGGGGGTCTGCGGCGTGAGTTGGGAATTGAGCCTACGGATGTGGTTGTGCTTTACTCGGGCAGCATGGGCGACAAGCAGGGCCTGGAGATCATTGTCGAAGTGGCGCAACAGCTTACGCACAAGCGCGAGTTGCGCTTCGTATTGTGTGGCGACGGGAGCGCGCGCGAGCGGCTGAAGCAACTGGCCACCGGGCAGGAAAACGTGCGTTTTCTGCCGCTGCAGCCGGCCGAGCGTCTCAACGAACTGCTCTCGATGGCGGATATTCACATCCTGCCGCAACGTGCTGACATGGCGGACCTGGTGATGCCTTCCAAGCTCACTGCCATCCTGGCGTGTGGGGGAGCTGTGGTCGTCACGGCGGCGCCACAGACAGAACTGGCGGAGGTCACACGTGCCGCAGGCGGTGAAGTCTGTGCCCCGGGCGACGCGAACGAGATGGCGTCTCGACTTCTGCGGCTGGCGGGCGACCTGCGCGGCCGGTTGTGGATGCGCGAGCAGGCGCGGCAGTTTGCCTTGGAATTTCTAGACAAAAGAAAAGTCCTGTCAAAAGCGCTGCGACCATTGACGGAGACTCCGGCCATGCGGGATGAGGAACACACCGGAGCGGCTGCGAGGTTGCAGCGCCGGCAGTCCACATTGAGGATGGCACAGCCATGATGGAAGGTAACATAAGGCTTTCACGGCGGATGATTACGAAGCAGCTTGGCCAGTTGCTCCTTGAGAGTGGAGATGTCCGCGCCGCGGATCTTTCCCATGCGCTTCGGATACAGCGGTTTCGGGGCGGCCAGATCGGCCGGATTTTGTGCGACATGGGGATGTGCTCCGAGATGAACGTGGCGCAGGCGCTACTGCGGCAATCGAGGGTGCTGCATTCGCTGGCATCATCCCGCACCATTGTCGATATCGGCGCCACTCGTCCGCAGTTTCGTGTTCACCCCAGGCTGACGGCGTTGGTGCTGGGGACGTCGGACTTATTGTGCTTGTGTGCCGCCTCAGTCCTTGCTGCGTGGCTGGTCGATGCAACGCTTTTCCGCCAGCAACTTCCGGTGCTCGCGCTATTCGTGCTGACCTTCATTGCACAACAGCTCTATCCGGCTATTGCATTCAGCGCGGCGGAGGAATTCCGGCGGGCGGCGGTGGCTGTGAGCCTGGTGTACCTGAGCCTGTCAGTGGCGGCGATGATCAGCGGCTCGGGAGCCGCGTACTACCATTACGTGCTTGTGGCATGGATAAGTTCCGTTATCGCCGTGCCTGTCGGCCGATCGTTCACGCGGCGGCTTTTCGCGGCTCGGCCGTGGTGGGGCTATCCCGCGGTGGTGCTGGGCACTGGAAAATCGGCGCGCTCGATCATCGAGATTTTGCGCCGCGAACCCGGCCTGGGCTTGAAGCCCGTTGCGGTTCTGGATGACGGAGCGCTGCGCGGCCGGGGCGGCCGGCCCACGCATCTATCGGGCGTGCCGATCATCGGAGAACTGCATTTGGCATCGCTGCTGGCCAGCGAACTGGGGATTTCGGTGGGGATTCTGGCGACGCCGACTGCATGCCTGGAAAGTCTGCAGGCGGGCTCTGATCCTCATACGGCCGCGTTCTCGCGATTGCTGGCCGTTCCCAACCTTGAGGACTACCTGAAGCTACCTGTCACGTGCACGGATCTGGGCGGAACGCTTGGCATCGAAGTGAGGCAGCAACTGCTGTTGCCCGGGCCGAGGATTCTCAAACGCGTGCTGGACGTCCTGGCGACCGTCATCGGCGGCATTCCATGCTTGCCGTTGCTGGCCATTATTGGATTGCTTGTCAAACTGGATTCCCGGGGCCCGGCCTTCTACATCCAGCAACGGCTGGGGCGGAATAAGTGTTTCTTCAATGCCGTAAAGTTCCGCACGATGCACGGAGATGGCGAGCAGCGACTGGCGGGGATTCTGGCGCAAGATCCGGTCCTGCGCGAGGAATACGAGCGCTACCATAAGTTGGAGAAAGATCCGCGTGTGACACGCATAGGATACTTTCTCCGGAAGTATCGCCTGGATGAACTGCCACAACTCTGGAATGTCCTGCGCGGCGAAATGAGCCTTGTCGGCCCGCGGCCATACCTTGAGCGCGAACTGGGAGCGATGGAAACGAAGGAGGAGATCATCCTGAAGGCGCCTCCGGGCCTGACCGGAATGTGGCAGATCAGCGACCGCGGACGGGCCAGTTTTCACGATAGAGTGCAACTCGATGTGTGCTACGTGCGCAACTGGTCGCCGTGGCTCGATGCCCACATTCTTCTGAGAACCGTCAGCGTGGTGCTGCGTGGAACGGGATCCTGAACGAGCAAGCAAGACTCCGCGCAACAGTTAAGAGTCCACCCACCACCGCCGGTTAGATCTTCTCGGCGTTTCTCCACGATTTGGCCTTTGCGACTTTTCGCATCCGAGTCTATAAGCCGGTCGGGCACACTTTTGTGTTCTGAACGCTGCTGCGTTTGCCGGCTGCAATACCGAGACCGCACACGAATGGGCACGACCTCAACAACCGACGGCGGCGACTCGATCACGACCACGCAGCGGATGTCACAACGCCTGGCGGAACTGGCGACAGGCATCCGCAGGCGGGTGAACCAAGCGATTGCAGCCGAAACCAAAGGGGGGCCACTGCGGAAGTTGCACGCGGCGTTCAGAGACGCAGTGGTCCACGATCTTTCAGAAGACGATTTCTCGGACATGTGCGGGCAGACGATCGCGTGCGCGTTGCTTTCGGCTCGCATGTTTCAGCCCGGAGATCTTGTGTCCCGTGAACTCGCGCGGATTGTGCCGTGCGGCAACCCGTTTTTAGAAGAACTGCTTCAGACATTCCTCAGTATCGGCAGTCGCAGCGCGAAGATCGGTCCGGACGAACTGCGCATCGAAGCGACCGTCGAGGCGCTGCGCGCGATTGATATGGAAGCGGTGCTGCGCGACTTTGGCGAGAAGAACCCGCGGGAAGATCCGTTCATCCATTTCTACGAAGGTTTTCTGAAGGAATACGACTCAGCCAAACGCATGCGGCGGGGCGTGTTCTACACGCCGAGGCCTGTGGTTTCGTACGTTGTCTCGGGCGTGCACGAATTGCTGCAGACGAACGTCGGCCTGGAGGATGGTCTCGCGAGTACGATCACTTGGGGCGAGATGGTGAAGCAAATGCCGGGGCTCGAGGTTCCGGAGGGCACGTCGCCGCACTCACATTTCGTCACCCTCCTCGATCCGGCGACCGGCACGGGCACGTTCCTGGTCGAAGCGATCGAGGTCATTCACCGCGCACTGAAATCGAAATGGGAGAGACAAAAGCTGGCGCCAAGCGATCAGGTGGCCGAGTGGAATAAGTACGTTCCACAGCACCTGCTGCCGCGGCTGTTTGGCTATGAGCTAATGCTGGCACCGTATATGATCGCCCATATCAAGATCGGAATGAAGCTCCGCGAAACAGGTTATCGCTTCCGCAGCGAGGGACGCGCACGGATTTACCTAACCAACGCTCTTGAGCCCGCAGTCGAGGTGCCCCGGCGGCTTTTTGAAGATGCACTGGCGCTGGCTCACGAAGCCAGAGCAGTAAACAATGTCAAACGCACGCAGCGGTTCACGGCGATCATTGGCAACCCGCCATACAGCGTGTCCAGTCAAAACAAGAACCCGTGGATCGATGGGCTCTGCGCGGCGCTTAAAGAACGCGTTCAATGCGAGCGCAATATCCAGCCACTCAACGACGACTACGTCAAGTTCCTCGCCCTCGCGCAACACTTGCGATCGATGGCCGGATGCGGAGTGCTGGGGATGATCACGAATCGCTCATTCATCAACGGCAAGATTCACCGCGGTCTTCGCGAATTGCTCGTGAAGCTGTACCCGGCGATTTCCATACTTGACCTCGGCGGGGACACGCGTTCTGGCGAAACTCAGCGCGACGACAACGTCTTCGACATAACACAGGGCGTCGCGGTTTCGCTTGGGTGCAGTTCTTGCGTGGGGCAGAAGCAGGCTTATGCGCGGCTGAAAGGCAAGCGCGCCGCCAAGTACGATGCTCTTGCCGCGCGAAGTATAGAAAGCTGGTCGAGCATCGCGCCAACGGCCAATGAATTCCTGCTGACGCCGCAAGACCAAAGCGTTCATGCGGAGTACGAGCGGTTCCCATCGCTGCGGACGCTGATGCCCGTCTCGTCGCCCGGCGTGAAGACGAGCAACGATGCCGCATTCTACGCCTTTACAAAAGAGGAGCTTCGTGAGCAGGTGATCGCGGAGGGCATCGGATGGGATCCTGGATACGCAATGCGCTCGCTATATCGTCCGCTGGATTGGAGGTGGCTCTACTACGATCCTGTGCGTCTGGGCAGGCCACGACCCGAGCTTGCCCGGCACGTGCTCGATGGGCGAACCATATCGCTCATCGCAATGCGGCAGATCGTCAACGCCGACATTTCACACTTTGGTGTTTGCCGCGGCATCTGCTGCCACGGGTGTTTTTTTCTGGGGAACAAAGGCCAGGACTATCAGTTCCCGCTGGCAGTGCGCGAAGAGGCGCCGCGTGGATGCGAAGACGCCGCTGCGTTTGTGCCAAATCTTTCGCCAGAAGGACAGCAATGGCTGGCGAGCATCTCCGGCAAGCGTGCTGAGGAGAATTCGGAAGCGTGGCTGCACTACGTTTATGCGGTCGTGCATAGCCCGGCGTATCGCACGCGGTACGCCTCGCTGCTGAAAGATGATTTCCCGCGCCTGCCGTTAACCGAGAAGCCGGAGTTATTCGGCGCACTGGCGACGATCGGCGCCGAACTGGTGGAATTGCATCTTCTCGAATCAGCGCGGTTGGAACGTTCAATGACAGAATTCGCCGGCGCGCGAGAGCCCGAGATCGAGAAGATCACTTACGCTCGAAACGCGGTGTGGATCGACCGGGAGGAAAGCGCGGGATTCCGCGGCGTCCCGGAAGAGGTCTGGAATTTCCACGTCGGCGGCTACCAGGTGTGCGAGAAATGGCTGAAGGATCGCAAAGGCCGCAAGCTTCTGAAGGCGGACATAGAGCACTACGGCAAAATCATTGTGGCCCTTTCCGAAACCATTTGCTTGATGAAGCAGATCGATCCGACGATCGACCGGTACGGCGGCTGGCCCGAGGCGTTCAGCTCGGACTCGAAGTGCTGACCTGCGCTGATTTTGGATGGTGGGCGCTACTGGATTCGAACCAGTGACCTCGTGGGTGTGATCCACGCGCTCTAACCAGCTGAGCTAAGCGCCCGGGAAGTGGCATTTAACAACGTGGGGCGCGGAAGTCAAGTTGCGGTGCTGGCTTGTCAGTGGTCAGAATGCATAACCGTATTTGCGAATCCGTGAGCGTCGTCGTGCGGGCATCTTGCCCGCTTCTTCGGGGGCCTTAGCGGGCGGGACGCCCGCGCTACGAGGCAACCGCGCAGTTACTGTCATGCACGCCAGTGGTCGGTGGTCTGTGATCAGTGGTTCGTGGTCAGTGGATTAGGCAAAAATCGGTGGCGCAGGCGGCCCCCTCACCCGGCTCGCTTCGCTCGCCACCCTCTCCCTCGCGGGGGAGAGGGTTATACCAGGCCGCTTACCCTTCGACTACGGAACGACGCTAGAATGCGCCGAGCATGTCGCTGTCGTCGGTCTGACTGCCGCCTTTGGCGCGGAGGATCATGGCTCGTTCGGCGAACTCGCGGGCCTTGGCGTAGCGGTGTTCGCTTTCGAGGTGGCCGGCGATGTCATCCAGCACGTCGGGTTCCTTGAAGAAGCGCGGCGGGACTTTGTCGAGGGACTCGAAAGCGCGCTTGTCTTCGCCCATTTCGCGATAGGTGCGATACAACAGGTAGTGCGCCAGGTCGCGTGCGTCCGGATGACCGTCGCGGACGACGGCGTCCAGGTTCTCGATGGCCAGATCAAAGCGCTTGGTTTCCATGTACACGCGGGCAAGCTCCAGCTTCGGGCCGGGCTGGTCGGGGTCGTTCTGTTTGGCGTCGCTGAAGAATTCCTGGGCTTCCATGTACTGGCCTTCCATGAACTTCAGTTCGCCCAGGCAGATCAGCGCTTCGGTGGACGGATCGGTCAGACGCCGGGCCAGACGGAACAGGCGCTCGGCTTCGCTGGAATCTTCCATGTCCGTGACCAGGAAACGGCCGAGCGAAATAAACGCGTGTCCGTCGGTGGGGAAACGCGCCTCAATGTCGGCGGCCAGCTTGCGCGCGGCCGGGCGGTCGTTCTTCAGCAACAGCACATGGACCAGGTTCACCAGCGGCAGGCTCATACCGGGCTGAAGCTTCGCCACTTCGTTGAACAGACGCTCCGCATCGTCCAGCCTTCTGGCCGCGGTCGCGACGATGCCGTCCATGAGCAGTTCGATGTGACGCTCAAAACCCGCTTCACTCGCCGCCCAAAGCTGCTTCCAGTACGGCAACCGCGGCGGGCACTGCCTGCCTTTGTGCTCCAGCAGGCGCTTCAGCAGCAGCGCCATGGGCTGGGAGACTTCGTCGCCGAACAGTTCCCAGAGTTGCAGAGTATCGTTGATGAGCGCGCGCTTGCTTTCGCGCAGGAAGACGCCACGCCGGCAGCATGCGACCACTTCGGGCAGCTCCGCCATGGGGAAGCGCAGCACACCCATGTCCGTGGCCATGTGGTAGCAGCCTTCGGTGAAGTAGCGCGGAATGTCCGAACTGCTCATGCGCCAGTGCGGGTGGCCGAAGAGCGTGAGGAATGCGGCGGCGCGCCGCAGCGTGTCGGACTCGGACGAGAGCATCCCGTCTCGAGACAGGCCGCCGAGAAGTTGCGCGGCCTGGCTGTAGCATTCGCGCTGCAGGAGGCGCAAGCCGATCAGCAATGCGCCGCCGCCTCGCACCAGCACGGGCCGCAACGTCTTCCACCAAGCGGTGAAGCGTTCGCGAGAGCTCAGGATGAAAACGCGGCCTGTCGTGAATTCGAGCAGGTCTTCGGCCTCGCCGGAGAACGGCATTTCCCTGCGGCCGAGCGACGAAATCAGCACATCCACCAGACTGATGTAGTCCTGCGCGAGCACGTCCAGGTCGGACGAGGAGGCTTGCGACAACTCGCGTTCCAGCGCCTGCAAACGCAGCGGCATGCGTTGGCTGTTGGAACTGAGCGCCAGCGCCTGAAGCTGTGGGAAGGGGTGATGCGAGGCAGCGAGCGGACGGCTGGGACGCTGGCGAGCCATCCAACTGGTGCTGGCGAGCGCGGCGAGCCAGCGACGCGTCAACAACACGTCCTGCTGATCAGGCTTGATCGAGAGGTTCTCAAGAATATACAGGGCGCGCTCTTCATGACCTTGTTTGATGGCCAACGAAGCAGCGGTCAATCCGTTGAGCTGGCTGCCGGTGCCGGGCATGGCGGCGCGGATGCGTGCCTGGAGTTTCCAGCGAGCGGCCAAGGCGCGCAGCTTGGTGCGCCAGGCGAAACGCGCGGCGATCAGCGCCCAGCCACACCAATAGCTCCAGACCACGACGCGATGTGCGGACGGAAGCAGAAGGAATCCGGCGGCTATCAGTCCCGCGAGGGCCGCGCATTCAGCGGCCCAACGGAGCGCGCGAGAAGGTGGGCTCAGCAATGGCATCCGACGCCTCGATCCGAACGAAACAGCTCTCCAGCAGCCATATATACACCCGTGGTCCAACAGGGTGTCTCACTATCAAGTAGACTCCACATTTCGATCTCTGTCAAAAAGCGCCATAATGCACATGTGCTTACTGCATGCCACTTTCGGCGAATAGTGCGGGCGGTGTATGCTGTAGTGTTGTGGCACGTGGGATTCAGCAGAGGAGCGGCTATGCACCGAGTAGCGCTGGTTTGTGTTTTGACTGTTACGGGCTGGCTATCGGCCAGCGACTGGCCGCAGTTTCGGGGGCCGTCGGGGCAAGGAATCAGCGAGGATTCGGGGCTGCCGCTGAGGTGGAACACCAAGACCGGTGAAAACGTGGTCTGGAGCGCGCCGCTGCCGAAGTCGGACAACTCGCCGTCGTCGCCGATCGTCTGGCGCGATCGCGTCTTTGCGATGACTGCCGCCGCAAAGCCGCTCGAACAGCACGTTACGTGTTTCCAGAAGAGCGATGGCAAGCAGCTTTGGGATGTTGTCGTGCCGCCGGGACCGTGGATTCTGACCGATATGCGCGGGGGATATTGCTGCGCCACGCCCGCGACGGATGGCGAGCGCGTTTATGTCGTGTTCGGATCGGCCCTGATCGCGGCGCTGGATTTTGACGGGAAAACGGTGTGGAGCAAGGAGCTGAATCCGCGGGCCTTTGACGTGGCGATTTCGAGCAGCCCCGTTATCTACAAGGACACCGTGATTCTGCTTTGCGACCAGCGCGACAAGCAGTCGTATCTGCTGGCGTATGACCGAAAGACGGGCGAGGAGCGCTGGCGGCAGAAGCGGCCGACGCAGTTCTTCAATCACAGCACTCCGTTGATCGTTACAGTTGGCGGGAAGCCGCAGATGATCATCGCGGCGTTTAGCGAGCTGCAAGGCGTTGATCCGGAGAACGGCGAAGTGCTGTGGAAGTGTGCGGCTCGCGGCGACGTGCCGACACCTGCGTTTGGTTCAGGCTTGGTCTATAGCGATGACGGGCGCGGAATGCCGGGAGTGTGCGTGGACGCAAGCGGCAGCGGGGATGTGACGAAGACGCACGTGAAGTGGACGCAGAAGGCGGCGACCAACGGGTTCAATTCGCCGCTGATCGTGGGCGAGTATTTGTACCGCGTATCGTCGAACTTGCGGTGCTACAAGCTGGCGACGGGCGAGGAGGTCTGGTCGCAGCGGTTGGGCGGGGACTTCAACCCGAGCCCCTTCGCGACGCCCGACGGACGGATCTACTACGCCAGTTCGGGGCACTCGTGGGTGATCAAGGCTGGGCCGAAGTATGAACTGCTCGGCGAAGGCGAACTGGAGGACTTGAGTTCGTGCACGCCGGCGGTGTCGGACGGGAAGATTATTTTTAAGGGGCAGAGGAAGATGTACTGCGTGGGGAACAAGTAGCGCAATCCTCCTGGATTGCGAACGGCGAGTAGGCACTAAGCAGCGGCAGTAGGCAGGAACGGCGACGGGGAGACGGGGGGCAGGAAACGGCGGGCAAAAAGCCATGCCAGAGGCATTGAAGAAGCGCGCGTGGTTTCAGATACATCTGAGCACGACGGTCATTCAGATGATTGCTGCCGGACCGGTGATTTATTTCTATCACGCGCTGACTGACCGTCCATCCGATGGCGAATGGAACAAGGAGAAGCCCCCTCACCCCTAACCCCTCTCCCGCGCGGGGGAGAGGGGGACCGAAGGCCGCTCCCTTACGGTCGCGGTTCTGATACGGCTGACGCTCACTCTGCCGTTCCTGCCTACTGCCGCTGCCTACTGCTGCTGGCTCTACTTGTGCTCTTTCGCATAGCGCGCCATGGCCATCACGTTTTCGGGCTCGGTGTCGCGGGGGACTTCGCAGCCGGCGCTGACGATGAAACGGGTTCCGGCTTCTTTGTGGCATTGAGCGACGGCGTCGTAGACCTGCTGCGGGGTGCCGTCGCGAAGGACGCGGACGGGGTCGATGTTGCCGAGGATGACCTGGTTAGGGCCCATCGCGGCGCGGCCTTCGTGCACGGGCGCGAGGAAGTCCAAGTCCACGATGTCGCAGCCGAGTTTGCCCATGCCTTCGAGGATCGGGCGCGTGTTGCCGCAGATGTGCAGGCGCGGGCGGCCGCCGAGCGCTTTCACGCCATCGACCATGCGTTTTTCGTAGGGCCAGACGAACTCATTGTAGAGCTGCGGGCCGATGAGCGAGGCGGCGGCATCGCCGATGCCGATGACTTCGGCGCCGGCCTGGATCTGAGCTTTGGCGAAGCGCAATTCGAGCTCCAGAACGAACTCAAAGAGATCGCGGACGAACGGCGGATCGTCGTAGAAGTCGAGCATGACGGTGTTGATGCCACGCAGGTCGGCGGACTGCGCGATCGGACCTTCGATCCAGCCTTCGATCATCAACTGGCCGCCAACGCGGCGCTTGTAGAGTTCCAGGGCCTGGACACGGTTGCTCATGCGCGGAGATGAAGCCGGGTCGGGAACCTTCAGCGTCGAGAGCGTGCTTTTTTCGGCGAGCAGTGCGTTGGCTTCATCGAGCGCCGGCGGCTGGTCGGGGTAGAAGTTGACCTTCGCGCCGCAGTCGGCCGCTTCGCAGGCGGGGTCGGACATGGTGTTCACGTAATCGAAGTCGAACTTTTCGGCGGCGCGAATCTGGCTTTCGACCAGCACGCGGTGCGTGGTGGCGTAATCCTTATACTTCACACCAGCATGATCGCCGGCGAACATCATGGTGATCGGCATGAACGGCAGGTGGTCCACCGGTTTGCCGTCGAGCATGGCGAGAATGCGTTCGCGACCGTTCATCACTTGCCTCCTTTGCGGCACGTTCGATGCCAAACTGGGTCATTGGTCATCAGTCATTGGTCATTGCGCAAGCGCTTCGGCGGGCAGTAAATGACTAATGACAAATGACCAATGACTTCATTCGTAGCTCCCCAACTCCTTCGCGAGTTCCACGATGCGTTTGAAGCCTTTCAGGCTCACGCTGCTGGGGACGGAATGATCGGACGAGAAGATGTAGCCGCCGCCGACTTTCATGGCGGGCAAAGTCTTGCGCATCTCGGCTTCGATCGCATCCAGATCGTCCCACAGCGCGGCATTGATTCCACCGTGGAAAACAAGTTTGTCGCCGTACGTTTTCTTCAAATGCACCGGGTCCATGCCGGCTTTGACTTCCAGAGGGTTGAGCGCATCGACTCCGATTTCGATCAGTTCGGGGACGAAGGGATTGACGTCACCGCACGAATGCAGATGGGCCTTGATGCCTTTGGCGTGCGCCCAATCGACGGCGCGCTTGTGAACGGGCTTGAGCAGTTCACGGTACGTTTTGAGCGAGAAGAACTGGCTGTGCTTGTAGCCCATGTCGTCGGGCCACTTCACTGAATCGAAATGGTACCCGGCGTCCCAGATCATTTCGAGGAGCGCGATGCTTACATCCAGGTAGTGGTTGAACATTTCGACGCACCATTCCGGATCGTCAATCAAAGCCATCAGCAAGCGTTCGGTGCCGATAAACCAGGAGTGGGTCACGTCGAAGCCGAACCAGAGGCCGCCTTCGATCCAGTAGCCTTTTTTGCGCCAGTCTTTGTATTCTTTATCGAGCCGTCTCCAGTTGATGCGGTCACGCGTGGGCGTCATGCGGGCTTTGGCGTCGGCCCAGGTCTGACGGTCTTTCACTTTGAAGTCGAGAAATTCGGGCGTGGACGCGATGTGCTTCCAGTTCTTCATCGTCGCGCCCCAACTGGTCGTAAAAACCGTGTACTCGTCGGTCTCCTCAAGCGTCTTGGTTTCGTAGCGCGGACTGTTATCGCCGCCCACGCCGACGACGTGGTCGATGTCGAAGAAGTCTACCCAGTCCACATTCTGCGGCATGCCTTCGGCCTGCCAGCGTTCGATCGTCGCGCCCCACGGGCTGTCAATGATCGGCACGCGGTCGGCTTCCTTGTGCGCGAACATGCGGGAGAAACGCTCGTGAGTTGTCATCGGAGTTGGCATCGCGCGGTTCCTCGTTGGACGGAGACATAATTACAGTTTTCGTTGTGGTGTCTACTGAGGAAAAACGAGGGGTGCGGAGAAACTGCGGCGCTGCCGCAGACCCCTCCCCCGGCCCCTCCCCTCGGCGGGGAGGGGAGAACAGAAGCGGGCGAGACGCCCGCACGACGTACGGCACGGGCAGCCAACAGCAAACAGAGGCTGCCCGTGGCACAGTTTAGCCTGTGGCACACTTTAGGCCGTGGAACACTTTAGGCGTGGATGGCGGGGCCGGTGAGTTTCAGGATGTGGGCGGCGAGTTGTTCGGGTTCGATGGGCTTGGACAGGTGCAATTGGAAACCCGCGCGAAGAACCTTTTCACGGTCGATGTCCTGAGCATACGCCGTCAGAGCGATGGCGGGCACGTTTGCATTGGGCTGGCCCAAGCTGCGCACCTGGCGGATGAGCGAATAGCCGTCTGCATCCGGCATACCGAGGTCCGCGATCAGGATGTTGATAGGATCGCCTCGGATTATCTTCATCGCGGCGGCGACGCTGGATGCTTTCAGCACGCGAGCGCCAAACCGGCTGAGGGCATAAGCGATCAACTCCAGCGTGTCGGGTTCGTCTTCAACGACAAGAATAGTCTGGCCGTCCAGCCGCTGATCTTTTTGCGCGCCGTCATGAGCGGCGGCGCCGCTCGGTAGGCTGCCCTGGCTGTGGGACTCCCTGAGGGCCTGAACGGGCAGCAGCACCGAGAACGTCGCGCCTTTGCCAAGCCCGCCACTTTCGGCGCGAACGACTCCGCCGTGCAGTTCAACAATATGGCGCGCAATGGCCAGTCCCATTCCCAGCCCGCCGAACGCCCGGGTCGTGGAACTGTCGCCCTGGCGAAAACGGCTGAAGATGCGAGTGAGGAGGTCCGCGTCCATTCCCTGGCCGGTGTCATGCACCGTAAGCCGCACCAACGAGCCGGCTCGCGAGAGGTCCACTTCCACCTGTCCGTGACGCGGCGTGAACTTCACCGCGTTGCTGGCGAGATTCCACACGACTTGCTGCAAGCGTTCCGCATCGCCGATGATCGGGCCGACGTCGCCTTCGTAGGTTGTGTGGATCGGGATGGATTTGGCATCCGCGGCTGGGCGGACGGACGCGATGGCGGCTTCAATGATCGGGCGCAGTTCGATCGCGCGCATATCGAGCTGAAGCCGTCCGGTGATAATTCGGGACACGTCGAGCAGGTCTTCGATGAGGTGAATCTGCGCGCGGACGTTGCGGTCGATCACGGCCAGGCCGCGGGAGACGTTCTCGAGATCGCCAGGGGCCGCGCGGAGCAGGCTGGTCCAACCCAGAATGGGCGTGAGCGGCGTGCGCAGTTCGTGCGACAGAACTGAAATCCACTCGTCGCGCTCGCGCGAGACTTCTTCCATCTGGTGGATCGTGCGCTCAAGCTGTGTGGTGCGCTCGGCCACGCGCGCTTCAAGGTCCACATTTGCCCGGCGCAGCGCCTCTTCGGCTTCTTTACGTTCGGTGAGGTCGCGTGTCACCTTGGCAAAACCAATCAAGCTGCCGGAAGGGTCATGAAGGGCCGTGATGATTACACTTGCCCAAAAGCGCGTGCCGCCCTTGCGCAAGCGCCAGCCTTCATCCTCAAAGCGCCCAACTTCAGCGGCGACTTTGAGCTCGTTCTGAGGCTTGCCGCTCGCGAGATCCTCCGGCAGGTAGAATGTTGAAAAGTTCTTGCCGAGGATTTCGTCCCGGCGATAGCCTTTGATGCGTTCGGCGCCCACGTTCCAAGAGACGACGTTGCCGTCCGTATCCAACATGAAGATGGCGTAGTCCCGGACGGTCTCGACCAACAGTTGGAAGTGTTTTTCAGAAGTAATTAGAGGTTTGCTGCCTTCCATATCATCCCCATTCAAGCAGAGGTGCAAAGAATACGCCATAAACACGCGCCGAAAGAAAAAAACATCCGGGGGTCTCAGCAATTTTGTGGTCGGGCTTGGTTTCCGCTATGCAGGAAGTAGAATGTCAGTTTGGAAAAAGGAGTTCGAACAAACCTCATGGCTGTACCCAAAGCACGCGACGTTAAGCTCACAGCAGAACGCGAGAAGGTGGTCTTGGTCGGCGGTTATCGATCAGGCGATTTGCTGGCCGGAGAAGAGCCGCTGGAGGAACTGGGCCGGTTGGCTGAAAGTGCCGGCGCGGACATCGTCGGGCGGGTTGTCCAGAACCTCAAACAGGTCTCGCCAGCCACGTACATCGGCAAGGGCAAAGCCGAAGAAGTGCGCGAATTGGCACTTGTACATGGAGCAAAGTGTATCCTTTTTGACCACGACCTGCAGCCGGGGCAAGCCAAGACGCTCGATCAAGTGACTGGCCTCAAGGTCATGGATCGGACCGAACTGATCCTCGACATCTTCGCCAGCCGGGCACGAACACGAGCGGCGATCGTGCAAGTCGGCATCGCTCTGCTCGAGTACCGCTTGCCGCGTTTGAAACGCTTGTGGACGCATCTGGAGCGGCAGACGGGCGGCATCGGTCTGCGCGGCGGCCCGGGCGAGCGGCAGATGGAAGTGGACCGCCGCAAGATCGAAAAGCACCTTTACGATTTGCGTCAGGAACTCAAGGACATTGAAGCGCGCAAAGAACGCATGGTCCGTTCGCGCGCAAGGGACCATTATCTCGTCTCGCTGGTCGGCTACACAAACGCCGGCAAAAGCACGCTGATGAAGGCGCTGACGGGCGAGGACGTATTGATCGAAGACAGGCTCTTCGCAACGCTCGACACAAAGACCAGCCTGTTGCGTCTGGGGAATGGTGTCCAGGCGCTGTTGTCGGACACCGTTGGTTTCATCCGCCGCTTGCCGCATCACCTGGTGGCGAGCTTCCACGCGACCCTTGAAGAGGCGCGCACCGCCGATCTACTGCTGCACGTGGCCGATGCCTCGTCGCCGCTGGTGCGCGGGCAGATCGACGCCGTCAACAACGTGTTGAAGGAGATCGGCGCCAGCGACCGCGAAACGCTGCTGGTGCTCAACAAGGTCGATGCTGTTTCCGAGGACGTCGCCATCGACTACAAGCTGCTGCGTTCCGATTACCCCGAAGCCATTCCGGTCTCCGCGCTGCATTCGCAGGGCCTCGAACGCCTGAAAGGCGAGATCCGCGAGCGTGCCCGTGCCGAAGCTCATCCGCTGACGTTGTCCGTTCATGCAGGCGACGGCAAAACGCTGGCGTTTCTGGCCACGCACTTTTTTGAAGACGCTCGCGAGATGAACGGCGAAGAAGTCGTGCTCAAAGGCCGTGCGTCACGCGGCGTGCTCGACAAATTGCTGACGATGGACAGTGCGGTCCGGATTGTGGAAGGCTGGCCGCAGCCGGGCGCCGTGGACCCGGACAAATACTAGACTGAAATTCCGAGCCCCGGCCCTGGGCTCTCGCCATCTTCGGCTTCTGCGACCTCCGGTTCGGGAGCGACTTCGGGCGGGGCGAAGCGCTTGTCGTGGCGCTGGCGGGCGTCGGCGAGATAACGGAAGATGCGCTCGCGAGCGGATTCGGCGCCTGGCGTGCCTTGTGCGGCGAGCATTTCGACGTCTTGCGACAAGCGCGCGACTTCCTGCGAAAGATCCTTCAGCGCGCGGCTGAGTTCCGTCGCATTCTGTTCGGCGATATCGACCCACATCGCTGGATCGGCGGCGGCCAGCCTGGTCATATCGCGCAAGCCCGGGCCGGAAATCTGCAACGAGCGGTCGGACTGAACGCCGATCAGCGCTGCCGAAAGAAGGTGCGGCAGGTGGCTCGAACGCGCGAGAAACGCGTCGTGGTCTTCCGGAGAAAGCCGAACGGTCTTCAGGTCCAGGCTCTTCCAGAACTCCTCGACCTTGTGGTACGCTTCGTTGTCTGTATGCGGAGTCGGCGTGATCGCGCAGGACGCTCCAGCCAGAATCACCTGGTCGGCGGCTTCGATGCCTTTCTTTTCGCTGCCGGTAATCGGATGGCTTCCGACGAAGTAACACTTGGACTTCAGCCTGTGAATCATCGCGTCCACTTGCTGGACGATCACGGCTTTAGAGGAGCCAATATCGGTAATGATCGTGCCTTCCCGGCATGCGGGAATGACAGCGGCGGCGGCATCGAGGATCGTCTTGACCGGCACACACAGAATCACCAGGTCCGCATCCTGTACGCCGGCTCGCAAATCCAGCGTGGCGTCGTCCACGGTGCCCTTGGCTCGAGCCTTCTGCACAGTGTCCAGGTTATCCGCGACACCGATCACGCGCGTGGCGCTGCCGGCTCGCCGAGCGGCCAGGCCGATCGCCCCGCCCATCATGCCCAGCCCCACAATACACAGCCGATGAACGATCACGAATACTCCTCTCTTATCCCCTGCGGCCCCATACAAGCACTGGACTACTTCTATTCGGTCGGCTGGCACTGTCAAGAGTCCAGGTTGCGCGCTTCTCCGTCTCCCCCTTCCCTTGTAGGGAAGGGGGCCGGGGGGTTAGGTTTGCGGCCGAGAGTTGCGGCTCCGCCGCAAACCCCTCCCCCGGCCCCTCCCCTCGACGGGGAGGGGAGAACAGCAGCGGGCTTTGGCGTCCGCACTACGAGCGGCACGCAATCCGGGAGGATTGCGCCACAAAGACACGCGACCTCTGCGGTTGAACTTCGGCTGCTGCGCCGTACAGTGAACGCGTTGATATCTGGCAGGAGGAGGGAATTCAGATGGCGAAAGGGAATGGCAGCGTGTCGATCTCCAGCGGGTTGGTGGGCAACGCGGTCTTCGCGCAATCGGGCGGGCCGACGACGGTCATCAACGCATCGATGACAGGCGCGGTGCTCGAAGCGCTGAAGCACGGCAAGGTTTTCAAGAACCTCTACGGCGCGAAGAACGGCATTCTGGGCGTGCTGAATGAGGAACTCTTTGATTTCCGCAAGGAGAATCCGCACGACTTGAAAGCGCTGCGCACCACGCCTGCCGCCGCCGCCGGCTCCTGCCGCTACAAGGTGAAGAACGAGGCCGACTACGGGCGCATCGTCGAAATTTTCCAGGCGCACAACATCCGCTACTTCTTCTATGCCGGCGGAAACGACAGCATGGACACGGCCGACAAAGTCTCCCGCCTGGCCGGCGACAAGCACTACGAACTGTGCGCCGTCGGCATCCCCAAGACGATCGACAACGACCTGGCCTGCACCGATCACTGCCCCGGATTCGGAAGCGTCGCCAAATACAATGCGACGATGGTGATGGAAGCCGGCCGCGACACCGAAGCGCTCTACACGCACGACACGATCACGGTCCAGGAAGTCATGGGCCGCAACGCCGGCTGGATCGCCGCCTCCTGCGGGCTGGCTCACCGCAACGAAGAAGACGCCCCGCACCTCGTCTACGTGCCGGAAATTCCCGTGTCGCTCGACAAGATGGCCAGCCAAGTCCGCGACTGCCTGCGCCGTCTGGGCCGCTGCGTGATGGTCGTTTGCGAAGGCTGCAAGAACGAGAAGGGCGAGTACCTGGCGGAAATCGGCGGCGCGTTTGGACAGGACGCCTTCGGCCACAAACAGCTTGGCGGAATTGCCGAGATGCTGGGCACATTTATTGAGAAGGAACTGGGCGCGAAGGCTCGCCGCAACAAGCCCGGCACGCTCCAGCGCAACGGCATGCACTGGGCGAGCAAGACCGACGCGGATGAAGCCTTCATGTGCGGACAGGCGGCGGTGCGCGCGGCCGTGAACGGAAGCAGCGGTTACATGGTGACGCTGGTGCGCAAGAGCAATAAGCCGTACACCTGCGTGACGGGTCTGGCCAGGCTGAGCGACGTAGCTAATGGCGAGTCCCTCCTGCCGCGGCAATTTATGGACGAAACCGGGACGCAGATTTCGAAGAAGTTCCGCGAGTACCTCATCCCGCTCGTCCAGGGCGAAGTGAAAGTTCCGATGGGCAAAGACGGCCTGCCGGAATATGTGCGGTTGAAGCGGAAACTGATCGCCAAGAAATGCGCGGACTGGAAGCGGTAACAGATCGTCATTGGTCATTAGCCATTGGTCATTGGTGCGGCTGCGAGACCAATGACTAATGACCAATGACCAATGACAAAGGACGCAACTATGGTTAAGCCCATCCTGCTCGCTCTGGTATTGTGCGACACCATCATTCGCGAAGCCAGTACCAACAAGGTTTCGCTGATCGGCACCTTCAACGGCATCTATGCGAACACATTTCCGTGCACGCACTACAGCCTCAGTATTTACATCGCGATCACCGAAGGCCGCGGCGTCGTGCCGTGCAAACTGCGCATGACGTCGCTGGACTCCAACAAGCTGATCTTCGATCTGCCCGGCCAGATTGAATTCAGCGGGCCGACGAGCATCAGCGAACTGGTTTTCCAACTTCAGCAAATCCGCTTTGAACACCCCGGGGTTTATGCAATCGAATTCTGGGCCGACGGCGAACTGCTCGGCAGCCGCAAGCTCAGCGCCCAAAAGATCGAGCAGCAGCAGCGGCCCACGTGAACGGCAGGGTATGGGGTCTGGGGTATAGGGTATAGGGAAGGCTGGAACATCGGAATCGGCATGCGCGCATCTCGCTTCATTCTCGCTCTCTTGTCCTGTGTGCTCGTGGGATGCGTTCGCGCGGCGGACGAAAAAAGCCCGTCCGAACTGGTCACGCATTTCATCACCGCCGATACCGAAGAGGCTCGCGAGGACGCGGCGCGAAAACTGCGGGTACTCGGCGCGGCGGCTCTTCCCGCGTTGCGGGAGGCCAAGCCGGACAAGGACGACGCCTACCGCCGCGTGCGCGACCTGCTGACGGCCATTGCGGCCGACGCGGCCAAGGTCGAGGCCGCCGACGCGACAAGCCTGCACGATTTGGCTCGCGAGGAGGCGCTGGCTCACCGCTACGCCAACGCCGAAAAGCTTTACCGCCGAGCGCACCAGATTTATTCCAAGCTGAAGGAGGACGCCGACGAGCGCAAGGACAAGGTCAAGACGCAGCGCTACAAAGATGCGCGCGATGTCTGCGAAAAGATGAAGGACAAAGCCGCGCGCAAAGCCAAAGGCGACAAAGGCGGCTACAACCTCGGCTTCATCCGCGTCGGCCAGCAGGACAACAGCGACGACTGGGAGTAATTCAAAAGTAAAAAGTAAAAATTGGAGCCGACCACTAATTTTAATTTTGACTTTTTAATTTTTAATTTGTTTCATCAGTCCGTCGATCTCTTCGCTATACTCTGCGGCTTCCTGCACAGTAATCCGCACAAACGTGTCGTCCTTCGCCGGCAGGTGGATGCTCGCGTAATCCGGGATAATCCGCACGCCGCGGAAATCGTCCTTCTCTTTGGCCAGCAGCGTGTCGTGAGCCATCTTGTGGTAGGCGTCGGCCAGTTCCCGCAGCATGGCCTTGACGCTCAGGCCGGGGAATTCGGCCAGCAGCAGAGCCAGCTCGTGCTCGTAGCGATGGTCGCCGATGTAGCCGGGCTCCAGCACCTTGCTCAAATCGCGATCGTGTTCCAGGCAGAACTTCACGCCAAAATACAGCCCCTTCAGCGCGTAGTAGCGAATGTAGAACGTGTAGGCTTTGATGCCCTGCGCGCGCGCGATCTCGCGCATGAAGTTCTTGCCCAACCCCGGAATATCCTTGTCCGTGTAGACCGGACGCTGCGCCGCATCCACGGCTCCAACCGCCCGCTGAGCGGCTGCGCGCGCGGGCGTCAGAGCCCGCTCGGCATTTTGCAGAGCGGTCCGGGCGCGGACCATCTGGTCCACGATATCGGGGCGGAAGACTTCGAACCCGGAGAGCGCCCGGCTGGCTCGGTTGCGCACGGCGTACTTGCGTTCGTTGCGCCGGATCGCGTAGATGTTGTCGCTCAACACCCAGCCCGGGAAAATCTCGTTGTACGCCGGTGAAACGCCCGGAATGCTCTCCGCGCGCACGTTGATCAGGCTGAACGGCATCTCCACGCGCTGCGGCATCAGCGTCACGCCCGCGGCGATCAGGCTGTACGGCGCGCTCGAAAAATCAGCCGGAAATTTGACATTCACGCCCAGCCCGAAGAACACGCCTTCGCCCGGCCAGATTTCCTGGTCCGGCGCTTTGCCCGTGTGATTCGAACCCACGTTTGCGCCGTAGCCGAGATTCCCTTTGCCCTGCGGCCAGAACGCCGAAATCAGCAGGCTCTGGTGATGCATCCCGACGAACGGCCCGACCAGCGAGTTGACGCACTCGCCGGAACTCAGCACGGAATTCTGTCCCCACAAGGAGTGCTTGAGCGAGGCGTGCGTATCCACCGAACTGAATTCGCAGCACACTGAACTTTCAACCACAGCGTGGTTTTCGACCCGGCAGCCCCACTGGATCAGCGAATTCCGGATCGCCGCGCCGGCGCCGATGTAGACGCCTTCGTCGCTGCCGCTGAGGATCGTCGAGTTCTCGATCGATACCGCCGCATCGATCACCGTTTCCGGTCCGACATACACGTCCAGCAGTTTGAGCGTGTTCTGAACCACCGCGCCCGCTTCGATGACGCCTTTGCCGGAGGTCGCGTTGACGACGTACTCGGCGATCGCGCGCTCGTACGCTTCCACCTGAGCCGGAACGCGATCCGCGGCGATCTGCGCGGCCACGTCGCAGGTGATCTCCGCGTACAACGCCGTATCGCGCCCCTGCGTCTCCAGGCCCAGCGAAATGTGCTGCCCGTTGCCAAAAGAAGTCCGCCCCGAACACACAATCCGTCCGCAGCTCTGCACAACCGCGCGCGCGCCGATATGGTAATTGGCGATCAACCCGGTATTGCGCAGCAGAGCGTTGTCGCCGACGCTGACGTCTTGCAGCGTGCAGTTGTAAACGCCCGAACCGAGTTGCAGTCCGTGATCCAGGACGACCTTGTCCCGGAACTCCCCCAGCGAAACGTCGCCGCAGAAATAGCAGTCGATGATCTTTCGCGGGTTGAAGGTTTTGGGAACCCACACACGCGTCCAGTCTTCCGCCGCGTTGTTCTCAGCCTTCAGCGCGTCGATCTCCGTTGAGCTAAGCTGACGCAATCCCCGCGACGCAGGCGTCATCTCCCGGACCGCAGCCACGCCCTTCAGAAAGCTGCTCTCCTGAATCGCCTTCCGCACCGCTTCGGCGGGAACTGGTTTTTCATCGAAATGAACCGTCATGCGCTAGCCCCAAACCTCGCCTGCCGCCACTTGACCATAATGCCAAAACCCAACTCCGCAAACGGGAAATTTCTTTGATGTACCGCAGGCCTCCGACCTGCCCCCCGTCCCATCGCGCGGGCGCCCCGCCGTTGTCCAATCTTGCACATCCGTGCACATTCCCCCTTTGCACCGCCGACGTCGCCTTGCGCCCTTCGAGGGTGTCATCGGCCTAGCTCGGCCAGCGCCTTTTCCGTTTGCTGACCGAACTAGACCGATGCCGCCTATCCCTGCATTTCCAATCACGCCCTGCGCATCAGAACCGCGACCGTCAGGGAGCGGCCGATAACGCGGGTGGCACACCCGGCCATCGTGCCGGGTGTGTGCCGAAGGCACAAGAAGCCCTTAAGAGAGGCCCGTGCCGCAGAGCCCGCGCCCTTTTTCTGAACCGGCCCCGCTGCAGTTCCTCCGCCAGATTGCCCGTGAGTGCTGTCCACCGCTGCACCTGTGTGCACAGCCCCTGTACCGCAGGCCTCCGGCCTGCCCGCCGCTTCGTAGTGCGGGCTTCCCGCCCGCTTCCCCGGCCGGCTGGCTTCCAACTGCCCATTTCCCCCTCGAATTTCCGCCTTCCGCGCCCCGTTCTTCGCGCTCACCCAACACTGCCCCCCCGCCAGTCTCACCAACCCCAGCCCGAATCGCAAAACTGAGCCCTGCCTTCGTTCTCGCTACGTCACCGAGACTCCGGCTTCGCGTTTCTCTTCTCGCTGTTCCTCGCCCTTCCGCACCGCCACCGCACTCCCGGTGGTCACGCTTTCAGTTTCGCGCTCCGCCTCCTTCAAAATCTCCTCGATAATCTCCATCTCCACTTCATGCGGCGTCTTCCCAAAGCACAACAAACACGCCCTGAAAAACCTCTGATAGCTAGAAAACCCCAGCCCCATCGCCCAAGTCGTCCGATGCCACCGCCCATCCCGCCGTGACGCCTTCAACTCCGCAAAAATCCGATCTGCTCCGTCCCCCATCCGTTCCTCTGCGTCCTCCGCGTCCTCCGCGGTGAGCCGTATAAACTTCCTCAACTCCTCCTTAAGTTTCCCTCTCACGCCCTCCGCCTTCAGACGATCCACCATCTCCATCGCCGACATGCCGGTGAGTTCTCGGGAGTACATCGTCAACCTTCGCTGCGAAATCCCCAGATGAAAGCAAACCACCCGCAGCGGATCCCAAAGGTACGTCCTGAACTCCATCGGATGTTCCCGAGCAAACTTGATCTCATACCGCAGCATCCACTCGACTTTCTTGATCAGCGCGAGAATGCCGCCCGCGCGCTCATTCGGATTCATCGCCTCTTCCGTCTCGGGAAACAATTCGCTGACCTGCTGCCACAGCGGCACCTCCAGAAGCCTCTCCGCCCGCCGCCGTCGCCACTCGCGATCCTTCTGCCGAGCCCCCGCCGCGTCCTTGCCGAGTTCCTCGTACTCGTTCTCGTACTTCACGTCGTCGTCGATCGTGTCCCCTTCCTCCATCTGCTGAGCCACAATCGCCTGCCGAGCGTTCCACATCTTCATCACGCCACCGCTGAACATCGCCTCATACGGATCCTTCATCTCCTCGTCCGTCAACCCATACTTCATCCCCTCGCGAATCGCATCGTTGATCGAAGCGCCGCTTCGGTCCCCCTCTCCCCCGCGAGGGAGAGGGGTTAGGGGTGAGGGGGCCGCCTTGTGTTCCCGGCCTTGCGCTTGCGCCTCCGCATCCTTTGCCGCCCCGCCGTTCTCCCCCTTCCCTTCGAGGGAAGGGGGCCGGGGGGTTAGGTTTGCGCCCCCTTCCTCCTGGATGCGACGGGTAGCACTACTGGATTCGTTCGTGCTACCGTCATTCTGCATTCTGACTTCTGAATTCTGATCTCCCACAGCCCTGCCCTCCACTTCATCGCAAACCTTTCCACCCGTCACCCGTCACGCCTCACTCGCCACGCCACGAAAGCACGTGGCGCCTCCGTGACGATTCTGGCGTTCATTGAAAATGGTGGATCAGTCCTGCGATATTCGAGATCGCCTGGTTTCCCTCGCCAGCGTAATCACGCTGGTCCGAGATCAATATGAGTCAGCACGATCTCCACATTTTGTATATCACCGATATTCCAAATATCAACCTAAATTGCCTAGGGCCGTGCTTTTGCTTCCTTCTTCTCAATCTGCTCCACAAAGCGCAGCAGCTTGGCCTTGGTCCAGCGGTTGGCGACAAAGCCCAGGTGGCCGCCGTTGGGAAGGAACAGGATCCGCTTGGCTTCGGGCAGTGCCTTGAGCGCCGCCAGATCGTCCGGAACATTCAGCGGATCGTCATCGGCCATGATCAGTTCCGTGCAGGCCGGCTGCCGTGCAAACAAGTACGGGACCGACATGCGCGTGAGCATGTCGCCGACATTTTCGTACTCGCCTTTCTTGTTCCAGTACGGAAACGCCAGCTCGGTCAGGAAGCGCTGGAAGCCCCAGGTCTCCGCGAAATCGCGCTGAACGTACTGCTCGTCGAACTGGTTGCCCTGCGGCAGCAGCTTCAGTTTGAAGCGCTGATCGTTGCGAATAATCACATCCGCCAGCCCCATGCGGAAGGCCAGCGCGATCGCCGCTCGCATCATTTCGTCATCAAAAGGAATGTCTTTGTCGCTGTGAGCCGGCTTGTGGCCGCTGAACTTCCGCGCCAACTCCACCAGCGTGAAGTTCCAGCGGTCTTCAGCGTACCAGCGATCGATCAGAGCTCCGCTGCTGCCCAGGTTGATCGGCGGACAGTAGGATTGGATCGCATCGATCTTGAACGGCAGCTTTCCCGCCGCCGCCAGTTCGCCCAGGACGAGCGCTTCGATCCCGCCATAGCTCATCCCAACCACGCCGATGCCGCTGACCTTCTCCTTGAAGTCGTTCCGCTCCAGAAATGCCGCGATGATGTCGGCCACCGCCGCGCTTTCAGCACGAAGATTTCCCGTGACTCCGCGGCCGCTGATGCTGATGAAGGACGGCGCAAACGTCGAATCGAACCACAGCACGTGGCAACCGGCATTCGCCAGCCAGCTCGGCCAGAGCCGCCCGAAACTGCTGTCCGCCCGCCCGTCGATTCCCAGCAGCACGACCACCAGCGGCGCGCGCTCATGGCGCGGCACGACATGCACCGGCATCGGCTTCTTGAAGCCCGGCACATTCAGCTCGATCGAATTGTCATTCGCAACCTTGATGTCCTTGTTCTGCGTCTGAAAATACCCGGCCAGCGTCCCGTACAGAGCGTTGCGATAACGGAACTGGTACGGCGGCATGGGGCCGCCAGCCGGTTCGGTGTCCTCCGCCCACACGTCCGTTTCGCCGACAATCTCCGGCTCAGCGACGGAAGGTTGCGGTGGAGTGGGCGCCGGCGGCGTTGGCGGAGCCGGAAGTTCTTTCGGGGGTGTCCCCGGGTTCTGCGTGACAGCCGGGAGTTCGGACGCGGGCTTGCTGGTCTTGCCGCGGACGCTCATCCCTCGCTTGATGATCGCCGTGACGACGCCGTCCGAAACATGCAGATCGCGCAGCGAGATGATTTCTTCAGCCGAAAGGTTATACGCGACCGGCGAAGTTTCCACATACGACAGGATGAGTTCTTCCTTCATCCCGCGCTTCACCAGCTTAACGATGTCGTCGAAGCCTTCAGAAGCGAGCACGCCAAAACCACAGCACAACAGCGCGCTCGCGAGCAACCACCTGAATCTGCACATCAGACACTTTCCCCTGCGTGAGGTGAGGAGCATATAAGCGGGGGGTAAAATAGCTAGTAAGTACACGTGGAAAATGAAGACTCGAAACACGCTCGTTGCCGGCAGGAACCCATGACACCACTCACCAACGACCAACGTCTACTTCTTCAGCTCTTTCAGCCGCAGATTCTTGAACTGAATCTTCATCGGCGGGCCGGGGTGCATCTGCAACGCGATGATGCCGCTGGCCGCGGCCATCTTGGCATCATTGTCCGTGAACTGGCACATCAGCGTCCCGTTGATGTACAGCGTGATCTCCGGCCCTTTGCAGACGACCCGGTACGTATTCCAGTCTTCGTTCTTGTAGCTCTTGAGCAACTCCGCCGGATCGGCGATCTTCTCGACCGTCTTCTTTCCATCCGCGGCAATCGCGACCTTTGTGCCCCGCCCGGCGATCAGTCCGCGCGCGTGGTGATACACCGCGCCCAGGTACTGCCCGTCGCCAGACATATCGGCCTGATAGCCAAAGGTATCCCACTTGGGCCGCGTCTCGGAACGAATCTGGATGCCCGAGTTGCCTTTTGCGCTGAGCTTGAAGTCGGCCAGCAGTTCAAAGTCCGCCGGCTTCCCGCCCTTCCAGATTAGATAATTGCACGCTTTGCACGGCTTCTCCGCCGTGCTTTCACACGTCAGCGCCCCGTCCTCAACTTTCCACCAATCCGGCGCGCTGTCCCAATCGGTCAGGTCCTTCCCATTAAAAATGCTGACGAACCCGTCCGCGTCAGCCTCCGCCGCGACAGCCGCCGCGCCAAAGATCACCAGACTCAGAATCACAACTCGCGCAGGATTGAACATGGCCATTCCCCTTATGCTCTCATTTCCAGACCTGCATACACCGCGCGCGCAGTTGCTGTTCCTGCCGCCCGCCTGCTTCTTCAGCGTCGCAGACTCCAGACTCTAGACTCCAGACCCCAGACTCTTCATCTTTTCCAGTCCCGTCTTCACCACCGCGCCCGCATCCTTTGCCCATTCCGCTCGGTTGAAAATCTCGAGCGACAAGATCCCCTTGAAGCCGATCGCGCGCAAATCCGCCATGAGTTGTTTCAGCGGCGCGGCTCCGTCGCCGGGATACACGCGCATGCTGTCGTTGGCTTTGTCGCGCGGCGGTTCGGCCGGGTAATCATTCATGTGGAAGACCGGCAGCATCGCGCCATCGAGCTTCTTGATCTCGTTGAAATCGCACCCCGCTTTGTACAAATGAAAAACATCCAGCAGCAGGCTCGCCTTCGCATGGCCGCTGGCCTTGGCGATCGCAACACCTTCGTCGATTTTGCTCAGCGTCTTCGATGTGCCCCACAGTTCCAACATCGGAATCACGCCGGCCTTGTCGCCCAATTCCAGCAAAGCCTTATAGCGCTCCGCCGCTTTCTCCACGGGAATGGCGACGTTCGTCGCTCCGCACGGCGGCGCGGCCACATGCGTGCAGCCGATCTGAGCGATCATGTCCATCACGCGCTTGGCTTCTTCCAAGCCCTTCGCGCGCTTGACCTCGTCATCGACGACCCAGTCGAAAAACCCAATCGCGTTCTCGACCGTCAGCTTGCTGTCGGCGAGCAGTTTGCGCAGATCCTTCAGCGTGCCGCCGCCCTTCACGTAGCCATCGATCTCGCGAACCCACGGCTCGATCGCATCGTACCCCGCCTTCGACACCATCTCGATCTCAGCGGTCAGCGGCTGCTTCTGCCCCATGATCGTCGCGGTGTTCAAGCTGTACCGAAACCCGCTCTTCGCCTTGTCTTCCGCGCCAACCGGCAGCGCCGCCGCCGCCATCACCGCCCCCGCCCCAGCCATCCACTCCCGTCGTGAAAAACTCATCTAAGAACCGTCTCCTCATCCAAGTCCGCTCTTGCGGTCCGGAATACATACCCCGCCGATCAAGAATCACAAACCCCAAACCCTGAACCCTGAACCCCGAACCCTGAACCCTGCCCCACCTTTACTTTTCCGTCACGCTGTTCTACCCTGAGTCTGTATGGCTGATCACGAAATTGTCCTGCTCACATTCCTGGTTCTCTTCGCCGTGCAGTTTTTGCTGGGCCGAACGCTCGCGCTCATCAATGCGAATTACATCGCTCGCCAACGCGGCACCGTGCCGGACGCTCTGGCCGGTTCCGTCTCCCCCGAAGAACACACCCGCAGCGTCGATTACGCGCTCGCACGCACGCGCTTCGGCCACGTCAGCGCGCTCTACGGCGCCGGCCTGACGCTCGTCTTCGTGCTGCCGTGGACGTGTTTTCTGCTGAGCCTGTCGCTGGTGTGGTATTGGGGCCTTTCACCGATCAGCACCGGCGTCGCGGAGATCTGCCTCTTCACGCTCATCAGCATGGCTCTCGGTCTGCCGCTGGAAATTTACGAAACGTTCTGGCTGGAAGCGCGCTTCGGCTTCAACAAGACCACCGCGCGCACGTTTTGGATAGACAAGATCAAGGGCCTGCTGGTTTCGGCCGTGATCGGCATTCCGTTCCTCTACGCGATTCTCGCGCTGATCATGTTCGGCGGGCCGCTCTGGTGGATGTGGGCGACTCTGTTCGTGATCGCCTTCCAGTTCCTGATGATGCTGCTCTTCCCGCTGATCATCGCGCCGCTCTTCAACAAGTTCACGCCGCTGCCCGACGGCGAACTCAAGACGTCGCTGGAAGAACTGGCCAGGAAATGCGACTTTGCCGCGCGCGGGATTTTCGTCGTGGACGGCTCGCGCCGCTCCGGCCACTCCAACGCGTACTTCACCGGAATCGGAAAGTCGCGCCGCATCGTTCTCTACGACACGCTCATTCAGCAGCTTAGCGTGCCGCAGCTTACCGCGGTCCTCGCGCACGAAATCGGCCACTACAAAAAGAAGCACATCCTCAAGTCGCTCATTCTCTCGTCGCTGTTGACGCTGGCGGGCTTTTACGTGCTCAGCCTGGTGCTCGATTGGGTGCCGCTGTACCAGGCCTTCGCGATCACCAATCGTGAGGACAAAGCGCTCGGACTGCTCGTCTGCATGCTCATCGCCGGAGCCTTCACCTTCTGGGTCGGCCCGCTCTTCCATAAACTCTCGCGCCACTACGAATACCAGGCCGACCGCTACGCCTTCGAACAGGTAGCGCCGGCCTCCGTGCCGGTGGTAGCGCCAGCCTCCGTGCCGGTCGTAGCGCCGGCCTCCGTGCCGGTCGTAGCGCCGGCCTCCGTGCCGGCCGGGAGGGACGCCATGTCCTCCGCGCTGCTCAACCTGTACAAAGAAAATCTCTCGACCGCCGACCCGCACCCCGCCTACAGCGCCTGGCACTACTCACACCCCACCCTGCTCGAACGCCTCCGCTTCCTGAAGCGCCTCGCGCGCGGCGGCTGACCGCTGCTTCTGCATTTCCTTCTCGATCGCAAGCGCAGGAAGGGTCGTCAGCACCATGCCCGTGATAGTGCTGCTGAAGTAGGTGACCGCCATGAAATCCGGATAGTCAAATCCGCGTTGCAGCGTTGGCCCTGCAAAAGCCACTGTCATCCCACCGCTGATTGCCGCCGCGACAACTGCGGCAGCCACCCCAAGCCAAACCGCCTTGCGCGTGGCTGATTTGACTTCCCAAAGCCGCGCCAGCGCAAACCCTCGCAGCGCTCCCGATCCGGTCATGCTCACCCATGTTGCCAACATGATCAGCCCAACCCCTCCGCGCATGCCAATCAGCACTGTCACAACGTTAGTCAGAATGGCGAGAACCCCGATCAGCAAAGCCCAGCCAACCGCGTACATCGCTGCGCGCAAACTCCTGCGGCCGATGGCGGCGGATAGCCGCCGCCCATCAGCAGGCCCCGACCAATTGAGGAAAACGCCCCCGCCAGCACCCCGCTGATCATCCCCGCCGCCAGCGGCGTGCGGAAATAGCCGAGCTGTTCCTTAGAAGTACGCATAAAAAACAACCCTCTCCGCATCAACGAAGAGGGTCAATCGCAATTCGCGGGTTTTCAGGGGTGCGGCCTACGTCCCCTTCTTGTCCTTATCCTCTTCAACCTTGCTGGCGGTGTACTTCGTTCCTTTCAGGCCATCCTTCAGCAGCGTATCGACATTCGTCTTCTTGGGATCGAACGTCACCTTCACTACTCCGCCGCCGCAGTCCGCATCAACGTCGCTCACGCCGTCGATCTTCTTGAAGGCAGTGACCACTGCCGCCTTATCGCATCACCCCATCCCCGAAACTTTGAGTTTCACGGTCTCGGTCGTCGCTTTGCCTTCATCGGCAGCACTATTTGCCGCCGAGAAGATCACAGCGCACAGTACCGCCGCAATCATCCCGTACGAAATACCCACTTTCATGTGATGCCTCCACACCGCCCGTGCGGTTCACCGCACACGATTGCGCAGTGTATGCATGTCGGCTGCCCCGTCAACTCATCCACAAAGGCAGCGCTATGCCACTTGGCCGAATGCCTAACCCCTGGACTCTGAACCCTAAACCCTGGACCCTGAACCCTGCCGTTCTACCCTCTGCAGAACACCCTGAAATCCATATCCTCTGCCAGCAGCGTGTCCGTCGTTTCGATCGTCTTCAGGTAAGCCGCGTTGATATCCTTCGCCTCAACCTGCCGCATCAATTCCTTGGCGCGATCAATGTGCTTGATCAGCCGCACCTCGGCGTAACGCGAAGACTGGTCCATCGAAATCAGGAACGGCCAGTCGCTGGCCTGAGCCAGCATCAGTTCGCGAGCGGCCTGGTTTAGAGCGCGCTTTTCGATGCCTTGCGCATCCTTGCGTTCGGTGGCCAGCTTGATCATCTGCTCCGAAAGCCTGAACAGATGCCGGTAAATCCAGCAGTTCGGCCGGTACGCGCGTCCGTCCATCCACGTCTCGAACGTCGCCTTCGAGCCCCAGGTGGACATGCCGGGCATCAGCAACTGGTGCTTGGGCTGCTCATACAGGAATTCGCCCGGCGTGACCAGCCGCACGTTCTGCTGATCGTAGGCCATCTTGCGGAAAACCATCTCGATCCACGACGGCCCTTCTTCCCACCAATGCCCGAACAATTCCGCATCGTACGCCGACACCGCGATCGGCTTGGTCTGGTACTTGTTCCGCCAGTGGTACGCCTGAGCGCCCCGGTGGCACACGAACTGCCCCGCCTGATCCGCAACCGCCATCCGTGCCCAGTCCGGGTTGTACGGCTGCTTTTCGTGCAGCGCCACATTCTTGCCGGTGATGCGGTAATACTTCAAGCCCGTGTTGCGCCGGCAATTGCCGACCTTCCAGTATTGCGGTAGATAGTCCCAACTCGAATCGTACCCCAGGTCGCGGTACCACTCCTTGTAGGCGGCAGCGCCCGGGTAACCCGCCTCGCGGCTCCACACTTGAGCCCGCGTGTCTTCGTCGATTCCGAACATCGCCAGGCCGTGATGCGTGATCACCGGCCGGTGCGTGCCGTACCACACCCTCGTGTTCCCGCGCGTCAGTCCCGTCGAATTGCACACCGTCCACTTGATGCCTTCGTCGGCCAGGAACTTATCGACGCCCGGACAGAACGCGTTTTCCGGCAGCCACATACCGCGCGGCCAGCGCCCGAACACGCGCTGATACTGCCGGCAGGCCATCTGGATGTGTCCGCGAATGATTTCCGGATAGTGCATGTAGTATGGCAAAATCGGATGCGTGCCCGCGCAGGAGATGACTTCCACTTTCTCCATGTTCTGGAAATCGCGGAAGCCGTTCAGGATGTTCCCGCCGTACGCATTGAAGACACGTTTGGCCGCGTCCAACCGGTCGATGATCGTCTGGATCGTGTGCTGGAACGGCCGCCCTTTGTGGTTCTGAAATTCGCGCGACGCCAGCGTGAGACACTCGTCCAGATAGCGCCGGTAGCGCAGCTGCAACGCCGGGTCGGTGAGCATGCTGATCAGAGGCGGAGAGATCGCCACCGTCATGCGGAAATCGATCTTCTCGCGCTCCAGGTTCCAGAACATATGCAGCATCGGCGCGTAACAGGACGTGATCGCTTCGAACAGCCACTGCTCTTCCAGAGCCACGTCCCATTCCAAATGCCGCACAAACGGCAGATGCATGTGCAGCACCAGAGCCCAGTAGCCGCTCTCTTCGCCGCGGTGAGCTTTCCCGCGCTTCCAGTATTCATACAGATTCCAGCGCCAGTCGTTCGGATGAACCGGGTGTTCCTTGGCGTAGTTGGGAACCTGTATCTCACGCGTCTCGTTCTGCGATTCATGCCGCGTTTCGGCTTCCGGCTGCGTGCGGCAGCGATTCGAGACCGCCACGCGCTCGAAGTACTTCGTGCCCTTGCTGCGGTAGCCCAGTTCGACTTCGTACTCCGCGTTCGGCTCCGTGCCGACCCAGTAATTGTTCTTGCCGTCGATGTAATCTTCGATGTCCCACCAGTGCCCCGTGTCCACGCGGCGCACGCGCAGCACCAGGTAGTTGTTCTTCAGGAACTGCTGCCCGAACCGGTACTGCAGGTGGTCCTTCGTGCCGGAACTGACTTCAAAGAACACATGCATCGACCGCGAATTGCGCGGGAGCGCGTAGCAATAGGTCTGGTTGTAATGCTCGTCGATGAAGGGCTCGTGATGCAGAATCTTCAGGTCAATGGCTTCACGCTCTTCCTTGGCATCCGGAGTCTCCGCTGACGATCGCACGATCTTCAGCGTGTCTTCCGCGCGCTGCTTGTCTTCCGCGGGACCTTGATCGGCCAACGGAGCTTTCGTCGCCGCGCTCGCCGGCACCTGCGAACCCGGCTTGTTCTCCGCCGCGGCCGGCTGCACCGGAACCGCCGAACTTTCTGCGGCGACGGCGCCCGAAACAGCCTTGTCGCGAGCCGCCACCGGCGCGCTCGCCGCCGACGGCACCGCCGGCGCAATCTCCGCCGCCTTCGGAGCCGCCTTCTTCTCGACCGCCGGTGGCGACGAGATCACTGGCGGCGCGGGCGGGCCGCTGTTCTCCCCCTTCCCTTCCAGGGAAGCGGGCCGGGGGGTTAGGTTTGCGCGGGCCGCCGCGGCGCGCTTGTCTTTCTTGCTTTGTTTGCGTCCAGTTCTGACTGCCATAACTTGCTCCTGTGGCACCACCTAAATCGATTTAGCCCTATCACCCGTCACCCGTCACCCGTCACTCGTCGCCACCTGCCGTTCAGGCGTGGGGCGCCGAAAACAAAATCACCGACGAACGCGGCGACAACACATAATGATCCGCGGGCTTCAGCGGCACCGCGCTACGCTCGTCCACCATGTCGTCCGGCGACTGCAGCGCCGTGTCCACCAGGCGCTGCCATTGCCAGCGTCCCTCGTGCGGCGGAATCATGAACTTCCGGTGTTCCCAGTGCGAATTGAACATCACGTAAATGTCCGGCTGCGAATGCCAGCCATGCATCTGGAAAGCCAGCGTGCGGCTCTGCCCCGTCCAGTCCGGATCGCCCACCTTCGTGCCGTGCCAGCTCACCCGGTTGCAGAACTGCTCGCGGTTGAGCGCGAAGTACCGGCTGCGCAGATCGATCATCATTTTCGTAAAGCGCAGCAAGCCCGCGTTCGTGTCGGCCTGCGACCAGTCCATCCACGAAATCTCGTTGTCCTGGCAGTACGCGTTGTTGTTCCCCTGCTGCGTGCGGCCGAATTCGTCGCCTTGCGAAAGCAGCGGCACGCCTTGCGAGATCAGCAGCATCACCAGGAAGTTGCGCATCTGCCGCTGCCGCTGCGCCTGGATGTACGGATCGCTCGTCGGCCCTTCCGCGCCGCAGTTGAAGCTGTAGTTCTCGTTCCACCCGTCGCGATTGTTCTCGCCGTTGGCCCAATTGTGTTTCTGATTGTACGCAACCAGATCATGCAGCGTGAAGCCGTCGTGGCAGGTCACAAAGTTGATCGAGTGATACGGATGCCGCGACGAATCGCCGTAAATATCCAGGCTCCCGCAGATGCGCTTGGCCATGGCCGCCACCGCGCTCGGTTCGCCCCGCATGAAGCGCCGGATATCGTCGCGATACATGCCGTTGAGTTCCGCCCAGCGGCCCCACGCCGGAAACTTCCCCAGTTGAGAAAGCCCCGCCGCGTCCCACGCTTCGGCCACCAGCTTCGTCCCAGCCAGCAGCGGATGCTCGGCAATGTGCCGGATTAGCGGCGGGTCTTGCAGCACCGCGCCGTCCGGCCCGCGCCCCAGAATCGACGCCAGATCGAAGCGGAAGCCGTCCACGTGCATCTCTGCCACCAGATAGCACAAGCTGTCGATGATCAGATCGCGCACCAGCGGATGGTTGCAGTTCAGCGTATTGCCGCACCCGGAGAAATTGTAGTACCGGCCCTGCTTGTCGAGCATGTAATAGATGACATTGTCCAGACCGCGGAAACTGATCGTCGGCCCGTTTTCGTTCCCTTCGCCCGTGTGATTGTAGACGACGTCGAGAATGACTTCGATGCCCGCCTCGTGAAACTGCTTCACCATCTGCTTGAATTCGCGGACTTGGTCGCCCGCCCGCGTGGCATAAGACGCCTTTGGCGCAAAAAACGAGATCGGCGAATAGCCCCAGTAGTTCTTCAGCGCCTCGCCGGTCAGCGGATTCTTGTGCGTCTGGTCCTGTTCGTCGAATTCCAGGACCGGCATCAGTTCCACCGCCGTCACTCCCAGCGATTTCAGATGCGGAATCTTCTCGCACACGCCAAGAAACGTGCCCGGGTTGGCGACTTCCGACGAGGCGTGCTGCGTGTAGCCGCGCACGTGAAGCTCATAAATAACCGTGCTGCCCATCGGCGTCGAAAGCGGCACGTCCCCTTCCCAGTCGAAATCATCCAGGTCCAACCGCCCGCGGCGCGTCAGCGTGCCGGCCGCCGCATCCCGTGGAATATCCGGCACGCCCCACTTGTGCCCGCCGCTGATCGCGCGAGCGTACGGGTCGAGCACCACGACTGCCGGATCGAAGCGATGCCCGGCCTTCGGCGCCATCGAGCCCGCCACACGAAAACCATAGCGCAGATTTGCCGGCAGATCGTAAACCAGAATGTGCCAGACATCGCCGGTTTTGTTGTGCCGGGGGTCGAGCTTGATTTCGCAGAACGGATCTTCCTCGCCCGGCCGGAACAAGCACAGCGTCACAGCGGTCGCGTTCCGCGAAAAAACCGCAAAGTTGACGCCGCCCACCCGCCGCGCCGCGCCGAACGGACGGCAATCGCCCCGCGCCGTGCGGAACTGCGGAGTCGCGCCGGCCTCTGTGCCGGCCGGCAGGGAACCGGCAGGCAAGGAGACGACGGGCAGGGACGCCCGCCCTGCCCCATCCACCGCCGTGGCGTTACCGCGCGTCTCGGGAATGCCGCTGATGAGGGGGTCCGAGTCACTTGAAGTCATAGGTTAGAATGTCGCTCCCCCGGCGGCTGATTTCCTTCGCATAGTCGGTCCAGCGGCCTTGCCCCCAGTACCGGAAGCAACTCGTCTGCGACACCAGCAAATGAAACAGCGCGTTGCGGTAAGCGTGGCTGCTGGTGTCGATCTGGGTGGGGCCGGCGTCCCTGCCGGCCAAGCGCCCATCCAAAGTCTCGTGAAATTTCGCGCTGAGTTTGTTCATCGGCGTCAGCACATTGTCGTAGCCGCGGACCCAACTGATGTTATTAGTCCACGATCCGCCGTCCAAGCTGAAGTTCCGGTCCTTCTTGCGAATCTCCTCCACGGCCTTGTCCGCCGCTCCCGGTTCCCACGTCTTGATCTGAGCGAACACGCGTCCCTGGTTGATCGGCCGAATCGCCGGCAGCATGCTTTCCGTCACGCCAGCCTGTTCGATCAGCTCCAAGTACTCCGTCACGTTCGCCCCGACCGCGCCTTCCTCGCCGTAGCGCCCGACCGCCTGCTTGTAGCACTGCGGGAACTCGTTCATCATCACGCCGCCGTTCTCGCCATCGCCAATCTGCGTCACGATGGGCGGAATGGACAGCCCGCCAATTTCTTGACGTCGTAAACCCCGCGCCTCATAAAACGGCTGCATCTGCGCGACTAGCTTCGTGTCCGATCCCTGCGTCTTGATGATCGCGATGATCGACAGCTCTTCGCCGCAGGAATTCCGCGCCAGCAGCCGCATCGGCATGTGTTTCTGCTGCAAGCCTTTTCCGTCCAGGGTTTCGACCGAATGCTCCTGCACCATCAGCCACTGGTAGCCGCACTCCTTCAGCGCCTTTACGTACTGATAGGCAGCGTCGGGATGATTCGGCAGATGCATTTCCGGCGGCGAAAATCCCCGCACGCGCTCCAGCGCATCCCATCCGAAAATCGCCGCGAAGTGCTGCTGCCAGGCGCGCATGTGAAGCTTGAGATCCGGCAGCGGCGTGGACGAGGCCACCGCGTGCCCCCACATCGTTCCGAGCCATTCCACATAGCGGCGCAACTTGGGCTCGCACGTCACCGGCCGCAGGCGCTCCAGGACATCGCCGCGCCCCATCTTACGCAGGCCAAAGAAGAGCTCGCCCGAATAGTCCAGCATCACCCGCGGATTTTTCCCCTGAGCCACCAGTTCCGACACGATGTCGCCGATCCGCGCGTAGCACTCCGCGAACACCGACGCGTTGTGGTTATCGCCGCTGCCCGTGTGCTTCAGCATGTAGTCCAGATTGCTGATCATCTCCGCCTTCTGAACATCTTCGCTCCCCGCCGGAATCAGCGGCTGCTGCATGTGCAACGCGATCGCAAACACCGCCTGCAACTTGTCCAACCGTAAAGTCGTCTCGTGCAGATAAACCGGCCGCCGCGAGCGGGTCACCTCCTCGACCTGCGGCTCCGCGCCCGAAATGTTCGGTAGTCCATTGACGATTTCCGGAATAGCTTGCATTAAAGTTCAATCTCCCTGTGCGTTTTAGCCTTTCCACTCGTCACTCGTCACCCGTCACGCGTTCCGCAAACACCTTATAGTCCAGCTCCGGAAAAATCGCATCCATGTATTCCAGAGCGCCCAGCTTCTGCTCATCGATCTGCTTCGCGTCGTGTTCATTGAGCAAATAATGAAAGCGGTTGATGTGATCTTCCACCCGCCGCCGCGCATACTGTTCCGTCGTGCCGTCGGTGATAATGAACGGCCAATCCGACGCTTGAGCCAGCAGCAGCTCGCGCCCCGCCTGCCGCAACACACGGTCGCGCAAGGCAGCGCCGGCGTCCGGCTCCCCTCTCCCCCGCGAGGGAGAGGGGTTGGGGGTGAGGGGGCTAGCGGCGCCCAGCGCCTTCTCCACCGTCTGCTTCATACGCACCGCCGCTTCATGCAACGGCCGCCATTGCGCGCTGGTCTTGTTGTTGATCCAATGTTCGTTGTAGCCGTTGTGTCCCCACGTGCTGGCCGCGGGCGTGGCTTTCTGCTGAACCGGGTACTGGCCCAGGTACTCGCTCGGCGTGCACAAAGCCAACTCGTCGCCGCTCGCAGCCACCTGGCGCAGCACGAAGTACAGCCACTGCGGCCCTTCAAACCACCAGTGCCCGAACAATTCGGCGTCGTAAGGCGAAACGATCACCCCGGGAAACGGCATGCGGCTTCCCAGGCGCGCGATCTGGTCGCGGCAGCGATGGACGAAGTCGCTGGCGTGGCGCTGAGCCGTCTCGCGGCCACGATCGGGATTGTAAAGCTGCTTGTCGTTTGTCGGACCGGTGATGCGATGGTACTTGATGCCCGTATGCGAGCGCACCCCCGGCGCGTACTGAAATTCGTGCAGATACCCCTGCTCCAGATCGTAGCCGATGTCCCGATGATACTCGCGGTAGCTCGGATCGGCCGGGTACCCGATCTTGTGGCTCCACACCAGCCGCGACGTGGCCGGACAGCGCCCAAAGGCCGCCACGCCCGAGGGGCAGTACAGCGGCGCGTAAACGCCGGAGAGCGGCCGCGGGTCGGCGTGCTCAATCCCGTGCGAATCGACAAAGAAGTAGCGGATTCCAGCCTCGGCCAGCAGCGCATCCAGCCCCGGATAGTAGCCGCACTCCGGCAGCCACATGCCTTTGGGCCGGCCGCCAAAAAGCCGTTCGTGTTCGCGAATGGCGGAAAAAATCTGCGCCCGCACCGCCGTGGGCTCCGGAGCCAGCCCCGGCAAAAAGCCATGCGTTGCGGCACAGGTAATGATCTCGAGATTTCCAGAATCCGCATACTGGCGAAACACGCTGAGCAACCGGTTTCCGCAGCGCGTGAAGACATCCCGCGCCTCCTGGAACAGCCGGTGGTACATGCAGGCCAGAGCATTCATCTCCGGCCAGTGCCGGGTGCGGTCGATCTCCCGCTGAGTCAGCCGCAGCGATAGATCGAGGTGCTGCAGATACCTCTCCTGCAGCAGCCGGTCTTCCATCATGTTTGCCAAAGTCGGCGAGATCGACAGCGTCAACTTGAATGGCGTACCCTCATCCCGAAGCTGGTCAAGAAACTTGATCAGCGGGATGTACGTGTCCGTGACGCCTTCGAAGAACCAGCGCTCTTCGAGAAAGCGCTCGTACTCCGGGTGCCGCACATAGGGCAAGTGCGCGTGAAGGACAAACTGAAGGTAACCCTTTGGCATCTCTGTTTCCGATATCGCATTTCCCGTACCGCAACGAGTCATTGGTCATTTGTCATTTTTTCTACCAGACACCGCTGACGTTAATGACCAATGACTAATGACTAATGACCTATTTTGTTACTGCGCTCGCGTGCTTCCCTGCAATCAATTCCTCAAGCTGCAGCGTCGCGCGCGCGGAGTCGCACGATTCGATGAGCTTCTTGTTGCCGGCCTCACTGCATTTCTTGCGCAGCTTTTCGTCGAACAGGTAGCGTTCGATGCCCCACACGCAGCTATTCTCTTGCGCGTAAACGAGCACGCCTTCCTGCTCATGTTTGACCAGTGTGCCCGCACCCTGATGCGTGACGACCAGCGGCTTCTTCGCGGCCCATGCGGCGAAGATCGGCCAGTCTTCGGTGCGCTCGCGGCTGGGCACGCACATGACGTCGCAGGCTTCGACCAACTCGCGCAGCGGTTTGCCTTCCAGATGCCCCACCAGGCGCACGGCGTATTCCAGCCCGAGATACCGCGCATGCACCCGCAGCGGCCAGATCAGCTTGCCATCCCCCACGAAAATGAAGCGCGCCTGCGGGTGGTTCTTCAGCACGCCTGGGACCGATTTCATCATGATGTCCGGCCCGTGACGTTCATCCAGATTTCCGATGAACAGTACCGTCGGATCGATCGGCCCGACCTGATAACGCTTCTTCACCTCTCCGGCATCCAGACCGCTGCTGAATTCGTCAATCGGGAAGGTGCTCGCCACCTGCACCAGCCGGTCCTTGCACGGGGGCAGAAGTTTGCCCGCCGCGCCGGCCGTCGCCGAATTGTGAATCAAGATGGCCTGCGCTTTCTCCAGGCCTTGCAGTTCAATCGATTGAATGGACCGGCTCAGCGGGCTGCTCAGATCGCTGCGCTGGCATTCCAACGAATGCAGCGAGAGCAGTCCCGGCGCGTGCCGCCGTTTGGCCAGTTCTTGCAAAATCTTCACCGACACCCATTCGAAGCCGAGCGCCGTCACGTTCGAACCTTCCGCCGCGCATTGCGTCTCGAATTCCGCCAACGCGCAATTGGCGAACTGCTCCGCCGATTCGAGCAAGTTGGCGCTTTCTCCGCTGGCCACGATGTGCTCCAGCACGCCCGGCGCGTTCAGGTTGAACGGCTTGCGCGAGAACAGGTGCACGCGCGTCTGATTCGCACCCAGTTGCGGAGCCACACGCGCCACGTAGCGCCCGATCGCGCATTGCGGATCGTAATAGCAGAACACCGCCAGCACCGCCCGCCGGGGAGCGCCTTCCGTCGTCGCGGATGGCGCGACCGGCTCTGCCGATTGCAGATTGCGGCCCACCGTCTCGGCCATGAACTGCGGCTGCGCCTGCACTGCCGGTGTGGCCTCGGCGAGCGGTTCTTGCACCGGAACGATCACGGGCGCAGGCGGCTCTGTCTTCTTTGCCAGCACGCGCGGCTGAGCCAACGTTTTCTGCTCAGGTGCGGCGATGACCGACTCGCCGTTTCCGTCCGCGCGAACTGCACGGCGACTGCGCCGCGCACCGCCTCGGCGAGCGACGACCATTTCGCTGACCTGGCGAATCAGATCATCGGTGACGACGTGTTTGCGCTCCTGGTACGTCCTCTTAGCGCCTTTCATATCTCACTCCTTGGCAGTAAGCCCACAGATCTGCGCGACAACCAGCCACCAGCTACCAGACCACCAGACCCCGTCATTTCGTCAGTTCAGGGAAAAACTCTGCACACACATCCAGATAGTAACGCGCCACCTCCGGCCAGCTCTGCCCATACGCTCCGCCGCGCTTGCCCACCTGTCCCATGCGTGCCGCGTGAAGAGGGTCTCCCAAAATGCGGTCCATCGCCCACACCATCGAGCCCGGATTGTCGTACGTCACCACGCCCGTTTCTTCATGCCGCACCAAATGCCCCGGCCCGCCGTGCGTCGTCACGACCGGCACACCGGCGCGACGAGCCAGATCGACAACCGCTTCGTCGTTTTGCACTCGTTGCCGCGATGGCAGCACCAGCGCCTCGCTGCTGCGCAGCAGCTTGATCAGCGGCTGGCCTTCCAGATGCCCAAACAGCCGGACCGCGTGCCCGATGCCCATCTGGTTTGCACGATCTTGCAACGATTGCTGCATGCCGCCCAGCCCGATCAGAGCCAGACGCGCCATCGGGCAGCGGCCGACCACCGTCGGCCAGGATTCGACCAGCAGATCGGCCCCGGCCGCGTACTCCAGCGGGCCGATAAAACTCAGCACGCGCGCATTCGGCTCGAACCCGAATTCCTTGCGCGCCGCCGCGGCATCCAGCGGCCGTTCCCATTCGTTCGGCACGCGGCCGTCGAGCGCAATCTCACGCACACGCGCCTGATCCACGCCGTATTCAGCGCTGATCCTCTCGCGCAGCCACGCCGGCGCCAGCACGCATTCGGCGGCTTTCAGCAGTTCGCGTTCGGCCTTCTGGATCTCCAGCGAAATGCCAGCCGCCGGAGTCCCATTCAAGCGCGAGGCTTCGATCGAACTGAGCGAAACGACCGCCGGCCGCGTGCCCAGCCACGACGCCATCCCGGTCTGCCATTCGTGCAAGTGAATCAGATCGAAGGCCGGCAGTTTCGCCAGGCACTGCTGCACCGCGCGCGAAAACCGCAGCGCCACTTCGACCGGCGAACCGTCGAGCGCTACATCCAGGAAATGGTAATGGACGCCGGAACCATCACGGTAGGGCGGGCGTCCCTGCCCGCCATTTTCAACCGCGGCGGGCACGGAGGCCCGCCCTACGGGCACAAAGACACTGACCTCATGCCCAAGTTGCTGCTGCGCACTGGCGAGTTCCGACACGAACGTCGGCAACAAACCACTTTGCCCGCACGCGGACGCTTCCATCGCCAGCGCGGCGATGCGCAGCGGCGTTTTCAGCCTCAGAATACGTTTATGCCGCGTAAACGACTCATGCTCCCACAGGCTGGCCACCGGCCGCACCTGGAGTTTCTCATCGACCAGCAACGCCGCCTGGTCGGCGCGCAGCGAAGGCCCGTCGGGCGGGAACTGGACGAATTGCGAGCGCGCCGCGGGAATGAACTCGCCGTTGCGCAGCAGAAAACCAGCCTCAGCCACTTGCGTCGTGCCGCCTTGCGGCAGACCAAAAAGCTGCTGTCCCGCCAATCCGGAGAGCGCGATATCAAAGAACCGCCGCGCGTTGAAGCCGTTGAACAATATGCTAGTCGTGTCGTAGAGCCGCAACACCGGGCGCGAGCCATTCCACGCTCCACCGCGGCTTGCCGCAATCTGATCGACCCATGGCGGCAGCATCCGCCAGTGCGCGAAGCCCTGTCGCGGCGAAACGTACATCAGCGCGGCGTGATTGCCGCTGGGTTGATATTTCTCCGCGGGGCGAGCCGAACCGATATCCCACGCACAGCGGCGAAGCATGTCCGCGTCGGGTGCCGCCGGCAACGGCGTGGGCGGGCTGGCAGCTGGCGCAGGCTGCGCATACCGCCGCTCAAGGCGCGGGCTGTGGGCTGGCTTGACTTTGACGGCGTTGCTCATGTGTACCGCAGGCCTCCGGCCTGCATTTCGTTCCTGTACGCGTGCATCACGCCACGCTGCAATAGACGCCTTCGGTCTGCTCAGCGATACGGTCCCAACTGAAGGCAGCGTCCACGGCGGCGCGCCCGTTCATTCCCATCCACTGACACCGAGCGTGATCGGCCAATAAAGTTCCCAGGCCCCACGCCACCGAATCGGGATTGTCATCCACATGCAGCCCGTTGACGCCATGCCACACGAACTCTGCCGGGCCGCCGCGCTTGGTGCTGACGACCGGCTTCGAAGCGCTCCAGCCTTCCAGAATCACAATGCCGAACGGCTCGTTCCGGCTGGGCACCGCCAGGACGTCGCAGGCCTTAAACAGATCCTGAACCTCGCGTCCCTGCTTCATGCCAAGCATGCGCAGAGCGTGCCCGCAACCGAGACTGTTGGCCAGTCCGGCGACTTCGCTCTTCATGTGACCATCGCCGACCATGACGAATTTGGTGCTCGGATAGAACTTCAGAACCGAGGGCATCGTGCGAACCAGAATGTCCGGCCCCTTCTGCACCACCATGCGGCCGACGAAGAGGATCATCGGATCCATCGGGCCCACTGAGTACTGGCGCTTGATGCCCCCGGGATCGATTTCGTAGTCGAACTGTTGCGCATTGACTCCGTTGTAAATCACGCGCGACTTGTGGTCGGGCACCTGGTAGAGCCACTTGATCTCATCGCGAAGCTGGTTGGAGACGGTGATCACGCGATCGGCGCAGTAGGTGCCGTGGCGTTCGTGATCCTGCACGCGCTGCGATTGACCGTGGAAGAAGCGGTTGCCGTTGCGACCGTATTCGGTGGAATGCATCGTGACGACGGCTCGCCGGCCGCGGCCTTCCTTGATCCAGATGGCCGCGTTGGAAGCCAGCCAGTCGTGGCCGTGAACGATGTCGAACTTGCCGTGCAATCCGTCTTCAACGTCATAGCAGCACTTCACGAACGCCCGGCACATGTTGTTGATTTCATCGACGAAGTTCGGGCAGAGCTGAAAGCCGCAGCGGTGGTAATGCACTCCGTGAATGCAATCGTATTGACCCTGGCCCTGGCCCAGCCGTGTGAAGACGTGCACTTCGTGCCCGCGGCGCTGCAATGCGGCCCCAAGTTCCGTTACATGTACGCCTACTCCACCCACGGGAATCGAGTGCAGGGATTCCCATGCAAACAGAGCAATTCGCATCCTCGAAAGCCTCCCGCGGCGCGTGCTAAAAGGGTCAAAACAGGTCTCGCCTAAGACTGCAATTCCCAAGCCAAGGCAATGTTGCAGCAAATCAAACAAGCCATTATAGGCACCCCACGTTCAAATTGGCAAATTTTCCGATGAATTCTAGATGAAACGGTAGCGAATTTACCCGGCCTGTGCGTTACGTCCCGCCTGTGCATTTTTACGCCAAAGAGCCCTATAAAGCGATCTCTCGTGCTCGTGGTCTCAAGCTGTTATTGAAACGGTTGAGTTTCCGATGTCAAGAGGGTCCACTTAAACAAAACCGTTCGGAAGACTACTGACTACTGGCTACTGACTACTGACTACCGCCCTACCGGATATCCAGCCCCTTCTGCATGTCCGAAGCAGACTCCAGAGCCCAGCGCTTAGCGTCCTGAATCGCGCCCGCAGGCAGCAGGCGCAAGCCCGCAGTCGCCAACGGCCCGGCCAGATTCGAGCGCGGCCAGATCTTGCTGTCCGGGTAGATCGACACCAGGCCGGCAATGATCAACATGCTCAGAACGCAGCCCTTCATTGCGCCGAAAATCCCGCCCAGAATTCGATCGTCGGCGCGCCGCGCCTCGCGTACCTTTGACGGCACTCCGCTCTCCGAACGCACTTCCGCCCACGCAGCAATCAGCCGCAAGGTGAAGCCCACGCTGGCCAGCACGAAAAGGAACACGATCAACTTGGCACGGAACAAGTCCGACGTAATCCGCTCCGTCAGATACGGCGCCAGAGCGGGCGCGAGAAACCATCCGAGAATGACCCCGAACGCCAGACTCGCGACACCCGCCGCCTGCCACAGCAGTCCGCGCCGAAATCCCAGAAACGTCTGCAGCAGCAGAAACGCCAGGATCAACCCATCGATAAAAAACGCCGGATACACAGCGCCTGAACCCTCCAAGTGCTCCTATATTATCGGCCGGACCGGGCGCGAGATTGAGCTTCCGTCGCGCGAAGGCGCGGGGGTATGGGGTATCGGGTATCGGGTATCGGGTGCGGCTTGAGACAATCGTCGGCATGAAGCCATCCCCATACCCTATACCCTATACCCGATACCCGTTCTTCGCTGTCCGATAATTTTCCTGAGAATCAGCTCAAGTCGCCTCCGGCAGCGAGCCGATACTTTCAATAACCGTCGGCCCGAACTGTCTTGGGCCACAACGTGAAAAAACTGTGGAGAGAGAAAGCTGCGGGAAGCAGCGGGGAGGCTTTACTATGCCAGCAGTCGAAACTGCCGAATGCTCAACCGTGATCGGCAACGATGTCGTGATCAAGGGCGAGATCACTGTGGAAAAAGGTCTGCGCGTCGATGGCCAGATCGAAGGGGCCGTCACCACCAAAGGCCGCGTGCATGTCGGGAAAACCGGCCAGCTCAGCGCTGAAGTCACCAGCGGCTCCGTCGTAGTCGAAGGCAAGGTCAAAGGCAACATCACCGCCAGCGACCGCGTGACGCTGGAAGCCACCAGCAGCGTCTACGGCGACCTGAACGCCACGAAACTGATCGTCAACGAAGGCGCGACGTTCGTCGGCAAGGTCAACGTCGGTCCGGAAGCCGTTAAGGGCGCGGCAGCCAGCCATACGCCCGAAAAGGTGACGGTTCCGGCCCCGGTTGCAAACCGCATGGCCGCTCAACCGGCCGGCAACGGCAGGCACTAAACGAACAGTCGGCAGTAAGCACTAGGCAGTAGGCAGGGGCCGCACGACGGCGCCTGCCTACTGCTCTGCCACCCGGAATCCACTATGGCGTTTTTTAAGAAGAAAGAATCTGGGCCGCGTCTGATCCAGTGCCCCAATTGCGGCGCGCGGCAGGAAGTGTCTGCCTCGGCACAATCGGTCGTCTGCCGTTCCTGCAACACCACGGTCAAAGTCACCGATCAGAAGATCTCCGCATACTCGGCCACCGTTTCGTTGGAGACCAGCGGTTCGGTCACGATCGAGAAAAAAGGCGCGCTGGTCGTCCAGAAACGCGTCGTCGCATCGAACCTGATGTTGATGGGCTCTCTGAAAGGCAACAGCGTCATTTACGACTGCGCCCACATCGCCGCCGGCGCGCAGCTTATCGGAGAACTCAAAGCCCGCAGCCTGGAAGTCGAAGAAGGCGCGGCGCTGAAGGGATTCCTGCAGATCGGCGGAGATGTCGCGAAGACAGAAACGCCGCGTTCTTCCGCAGCAGTCCGCGAATAATTCAGAACACAAAGCGCAAAACACAAGATCCGCCAGTTGCCACTCGTCACCCGCCACTCTCACCGCTTTACTTTTGCGTATTGCCATCTTAGATTCTCTGGCAAGAAAGACCAAGATGGCGAGGCTTCTGATTTGACGATCCGCTATTACATGCACGCCTGGCAGGGACTGCTCATGTTCCTCGCCGGCATCATCAGCGTTCTCGCTGCCTTCGCCGGGTACATCCAGGCCGGCGGCGGTGAAGAAGTCCTGCGCGGAGCGCTCGCCAAGCTGAAATACGGCAAGGCGCAGTTCGACGCGATCAGCCTCAACTGGAAGTCCGGGCGCATGACCGTCACCAACCTGCGCCATGCGGATTTCCAATGGCCCAAGCAGCAGCCGCTGGCACGCCTCACGGGCCTGGAAGCCCGTGAGATGTCCATCAATTTGGAACTGCTTCCCTGGCCGCCGGCCATCGAAAGCATCACGGTCCGCGACATGCCGAACATCAACATCGCCGTCTCCGAAGGCCTGCTGCAGTCCGGCCAGCTTCAGGAACTGGAAGCGGCCGCCATTCCGCCTATCAATTTCGAAAACTGCAACGTCAACATCACCATCGGCAACGTCGGTCCCATCGCGCTGAGCGGTTGCAGCGGCCAGTTGCGCCGAGGGAAAGACAATGAGCCGCGCGGAAGCTTCAGCCTGCGCCAGCTCAACGGCAAGCCCTTCAACTTCAAGCTCGAAACGCTCGAAGACGGCCGCTGGGTCTTTACCGGCGACGAAATCCACATCGACACAACGTCCACGCTCCGCGCCAAAGAGAATCCCTTTGCCGGCAAACTCGATCCCGTCGGACTGCTCGTCAAAGCCCTGTTTGCCGGCGAAATGGGAGCCAAAGGCACCGTCTCTTCGCTGCGGCTGGTTGTGCAGCCGGCGACGGACAAGCGCAAGTTCGTCTGCGATGGCGAAGTCGGCTACCGAAATCTGGAGCTTGCTCTGCCCAAGCCCGAACAGTCTTCAGGAACCGTCGTTCCCTGGTGGATCAGTTCGTTGCTGGGCGCCGGCGAAAATCTCTGGCCGCGCTGGATGCAGGTGGATTCGATTCGCACCGGCGCCAACGGGCGCGTTTCATTCCACATGGCCGACCATGTCCTGAATTTCGCGTGCGACGAAGGCCCCGCCAGCGCGTTCACCGGCGTGAGGCAAGGGTCGGAGCTTCCGCCGCTCGAATCGCTGAAAGGCTCCGTCGAAACCGACGCCGAAGGCCAGCCGCAGCACATCGTTCTGCGCGGCTTTCTGGGCGATATGATGAACTTCGAAACGCGCATCACCCGCGCGGCCAGCGGTGAGCGCGCTTATGAGCTGCTCCTGGAGCCCCGCCCGGGCAGCGCCGACAAAGTCGTCTTCGGCAAGCCGCTCTGGCGCTTCGCTTCGCGCGTGCAGGATTACTTCGACGCCAAACCGCTTCCGCCGGCCGACGAATTCCTTGAACGCCCCAAAGTCGCCTTCGAGATGGAAAGCGACGCGCGGCACTTCCCGTCGCCCGAACTGCTGCCGCCGGGCATGCGCGACCTCGCCGGCCACATTTATGCCAAGGGACGTTTCACCGACACGCTGTGCCTGCGTTTGGACAACATTACCTTTGACGATCACAGCGCCTTCATTTACGGCGCGCCCAAACAGCCCGCCTCCGCGACCTCCACCGAGTTCGGCGGGCTGTGGAAAGCGGTCGAAGCGTTCTTCGGCACGCCTAAGCCCTGGACGATCCAGGATATTTCATTGCGCGGCAATGCCTTCGTTCAGTTCGGACCGGATCTGAGCTGGCAAATGACCGGAGTGAAGAACTTTAAGCTGTCATCCGGAACACTCTCTTATGCCGATCTGAACACTGAGTTGGGTGTCGCGGAGATTACCCTGACGGCGCAGCACACCCGCAACCAGGAAAAGAATCGCTCCGAAATCACCGTCACTGCTGGTGTGGCGAAGCTGTGGAAGGTCGAACTGCTCGGCAATTGGTCCGGCGCAGGCGCGGCCTGTACCGGCGAGTTTACGCTCATCGAGCGCGACGTGCCGCTGGCCCTGCATCCGCAGCGCAATACGCTGGACGCAAAGTACATCTCTCCCGATCACCGCCGCGTGAATCGAACCACTGTCGTGCGCATCGTCAACGGGCAAGCGCAGCGAGAAGTGAAGTAACGGCTGGTGTCTGGTTGTCTGGTGTCTGGTGTCTGGTCGCCTGGTGTGCTGGCATTATTAACCAGACCACCAGACTACCAGACCACCAGACCACCAAGGAGGGGTTCATGACTCGCCGAGAGCTGATGCAGCTAATGGCCGCCGCGGGATTCGGCGCGGCGTTCTCTACACGTGTGGTCGCCGACGAAGCCGCGGAAGGCGGAGCCAAGCCGGGCGCGGTTCCTGAAAACAAACTGATACCCTCCAGCACCGCGCCGCGTTATCCGGCGGTGTTCGCCAATGGAAAAGTCATTCAGCCTGAACGGCCGCTGACCGTCTTCCATGAGGCCGATGTCCTCGTTGTCGGCGCCGGGCCGGCCGGATTCACGGCGGCCATCGCGGCGGCTCGCACCGGAGCGAAGACGGCGCTGGTCGAACGCTACGGCTACATCGGCGGCCTGTGGACCGGCGGCATGGTTCTACTCGTCATCAGCACGCACGCGAAGGAAGACGGCAAGAAAGTGAAGGTCGTGCGCGGCATCGGCGACGAATTGCTCGAACGCCTGAATAAGATTGATGGCGGTGTGATCAACCAGAAAGAGGGCAGCCACAATCCGACCGTCGATCCGGAAGCCTGCAAGTTCGTGATGGACGAAATGATCCGCGAAGCCGGCGTGAAGATGTTCTTCCACTGCTGGGGCGCCGACGCCGTGATGGAAAACGGAGCCGTGCGCGGCGCGGTCTTCGAAAGCAAAGCCGGCCGCCAGGCAATTCTAGCCAAAGTCGTCATCGACACGACCGGCGACGGCGACATTTTCGCCGCGGCCGGCGCCGAACACGAACAGCGGCTGCACGCCATCGGTTTGGTCCACCGCATGGGCAACGTGGACCGAGTCGATAAAGAGAAGCTCAAGGAAGCGAAGGTCAAGCTCCCCGGCGCGGCCACCCCGCTGCCCAGCGTTCATTGGGTCAACTTGCGCGGGCCGAGCACCAACGCTCTATCAGTCGAGGACATGACGCGCATGGAAATCGAGCACCGCAAGAGCATCTGGAATCTGGTGCAAAAGATTCGCAAGACGCCCGGCGGCGAACAGGTCTTCTTGCTCAACACCGCCCCGCAGCTTGGCGTGCGCATTACCCGCATGATCACCGGCACGCAGAAGCTCACGTACAAGGAGTTCAAAGCCGGCACCAAGTTCCCCGACACCATCGCCGTCGGCGGCGCGCAGGGCGCTCAACACTGCGGCTGGCCGATTCCCTACGGCACGCTGCTCCCACAAAAGCTGGAAGGCCTGCTGACCGCCGGTCGTTCGATCGATGTGGAAGAGAAAGTGATCGAAGACATGCGCCTGATCGGCTCCTGCCTGACCACCGGTCACGCCGCCGGCGTCGCCGCCGCCGTCGCCGTCAAAGACAACTGCCGCCCGCGCGAAGTCCAGATATCGAAAGTGCAGAAGCTGCTGATCGAACAAGGCGCGTATCTGGGATAGTAGCGCAATCCTCCTGGATTGCGTGCCGTTCGATCCATCTCTCCGCTCCCCGCGGGAGAGGGGTTAGGGGCTAGGGGGACGTTCGGGAGGGGCTGGCCATGTCGCGAATGCATTCCCAAAACTTCTATCGAGCACTCTTGTCGGCACTCATTCTCGCGGCCACCGCCGCTTCCGCCGCCGACTTCACATCTGGCAACCTGATCGTTTCCCGCGCCGGAACTGGCGCCGCTCCTCTATCCGGCGGGACGGCCGTTGCCGTTTTTCTGGATGAGTACACGCCGGCGGGAGCGTTGGTGCAAACCATTTCGCTGCCCACGGCCGACAGCGGCTCGAATAGCAAGTTCGCCGTCGCCGGCAGCAACGAGCCCGGCCGGAGCGGAGCGGAATACGAGGGCGCGCTGGCCCTCTCCGCCAACGGGCGTTATCTCACTCTGGCCGGCTACGCCGCCTCGCCGGGCGATGCGGCGAGCGCCTTCAAATACGCCACGTCCGCGACCTGCAATCGCGTGGTCGCCCGTGTTGATTTTCACGCTGCGATCGACACGACAACCCGGATCAGCGATGGCTTCGATAGCGATGGCGTGCGCGCCGCGATCACCACCGACGGCAGCGTGTTTTGGGCCGGGGGACAAAGCACCAATAACACGGGCGGCGTGCGATACGTGACGCTTGGCAGCACCGGCGCCAGCACGCGCGTGGCAGGCATCAGCGGAATGCGCACGCTGGCCATCTTCCGAAATCAGCTTTACGCCGCGTTCGGCATGCCCACAACAGACACAGGCGGTATTTCCATCACGAGCGACGGACTGCCCACGGTCGTCACCAATATCGCAAACCTCGCCGGTCTGACGCTCGACAAGCCTGGCGGCGTTTTCTTTTCTTCGCCGGCGAGCGGCCAGTTCGTTCTGTATGTCGCGGACCAAACTCATGGGTTGTTGAAGTACTCCTCAACCGACGCCACCACATGGACTGCGCGCGGCTCCGTCGCTGGAGCACTCGTGGGATTGACTGGAGCGCTGCGCTCCGGCGGCGTCGATCTCTATGCCACGATCGGCACTGCCTCCGGCGACACACTGGCGGCGCTGACCGATACCGCGGCCTGGAACATGCCCCTCACCGGAACATTCACCACGCTGGCCACTGCGACAGCCAATACGTCGTTGCGCGGCATCGTCTTCGCGCCCGAAGAAAAGCCCGTTGCCCTGCAAAGTGCCGCCGCGGCGACACCCGTTGTGGCAGGGATCGGGCAGCCCGTCACGTTTACCGCGGCGGCCACGGGCGGAGGCGCGCCGCTGGCTTACCTCTGGAACTTTGGCGACAGCAGCAGCGGCACTGGCGCGACGACGACCCACGGCTATACCGCCGCCGGAACCTATACCGCCGAGGTGACGATCACCGACGACGCGTTGAGCGTGACCTCCAGCGTTTCTGTGACGGTAAAGGCCACCCTGACGGGAGAAGGCAACGACAGCGACGGCGATGGGTTCTCCGACGCGATCGAGACAGCCGCGGGCACGTCAGCCACCGATTCCACCTCCACACCCTTTGCTGGCGCTCCGGCGCCCGCACCGCAAGCGCTGACGTTAACGGCGATGGGCATCAAGCTGAACTTCAAGTCGCCCTTCGGCAACGACAGCATTTCCCTCTCGGGCACGTTGCCTGTTCCGCCGGGCACTTCGTTGGCCAATCAGCAAATCGTGCTCGACGTCGGCGGCGTCATCCAAGCCTTCAAGCTCGATCCGAAGGGCAAGGGGCCGAAAGGCAACGCCAAGATCGTGGTCTCGAAGCCCTCCAAGACCAACACGTCCAAATTTTCGATCAAGCTGAGCAAGGGCACCTATGCAAAAACGCTGGCCCCGTACAATCTGGCCAACGTCACCACTACCACAACTGCGGTGGTAGCGCTGCCTGTAACCGTGCTCTTCAACAAAGGTACGTACGCCGATCCCAGCGTAAAACTGCTGTACAAGTCAAAGATCTACGCGTCAGGGACGGCGAAGAAGTAGCAGCGTTCCCCAAGCTGAGAACAACACGAGAAACAACGGTAGGTTTTCCGTCGAGTTTGCACCGCCGCATTGGCAACGTTATTCTCTCCTTCGATGAACGACATCCCCACCCCACCCTCGCGCGCCCGCTTGCGCTGGATACTCCGCTTCACCGCGTTAGCGGCCGCCATCATTCTCGCGTGGCCACTCTTTCGCGCCGACGCCACGCTCGCGTACTTCCCCGCGCTTAGCCCGTTCATCGGCATTCTCTCCGCCATCGCCTTGCGCAGCGCCGGCGTCCTGACGCTGCTCTGCTTACCCGCGCTGATCCTTGCGCTGCTCACCCCGCGTGGGTTCTGCCGCTACGCGTGCCCGACAGGGCTTCTGCAAGATCTTTGCGGAAAACTGCGGCCGGCGGCGGCGCAAAAATGGCGGCCGTTGCCGCCGCTCGGCCATTGGGCGCTGCTGCTGACGATTGGCGGCGCGTGCCTGGGATATCCCTTTCTGCTCTGGCTTGATCCACTCGCGGTTTTCGCGGCGTTCGTCAGTGCGTTGCATCAACCGCTCAGCGGGATTCTGGTGAGCGCCGGGCTGCTGCTTCCGCTGATCGTGCTGCTCGCGATCATTCTGCCCAACGCCTGGTGCATGCGCATCTGCCCGCTGGGCGCGGCGCAGGAACTGCTCGCACTGCTCCGCAAACCTAACCCTCCACCCTCTCGGACGGACGCGGGAGACGCGCTCTCCGGTTCCCCTCTCCCCCCCGAGGGAGAGGGGTTAGGGTGAGGGGGCTCGCGGTTCGGCGGCGCGCTCTGTTTTGCGGCGTACTCGGCGCTGGAATCGCCTTCGCGCAACGAAAATTGGGCGCGAAATCGACACCCCCGCTGCGTCCCCCGGGTGCGGCCGAAGAGAGCGCCTTTGTCGGCGCGTGCGTCCGCTGCGGAAATTGCGCGCGCGCGTGCCCGGCGGGAATCATCCACGCCGATTCCGCCGCGAATGGAATTGCCGGTGTGCTCGCGCCGGTGCTGCGCTTCGAACGCGACTATTGCCGCGAAGATTGCAGTGCGTGCGGGCAGGTCTGTCCGAGCGGAGCCATCGCGCGCTTGCCGCTGGATCAAAAGCGGCGGCAGCTCATCGGCTTGGCGCGCATTGACCTCGACACCTGCTTGCTCGCCAATGGGCGCGAATGTACCGCGTGCATCCGGCAGTGCCCGTACGGAGCGTTGACGCGCGAGGACCGCGACGGCGGCTTCTCGGCCATTCCGGCGCTGGACAAAGGCAAATGTAACGGCTGCGGCGCGTGCGAAGCCGTCTGCCCGGTGGAGACGGTCAAGGCGATTCGCGTCGTCCGAAAAGAGTGAGCTGATTTCACCGCAGAGACGCAGAGATCGCAGAGTCCGCAGAGAAAGAACACGAACTCTGCGAACTCTGCGTCACTCTGCGTCTCTGCGTTGAGAAGAAGATTTGCTGTACAGCCCGGGCCGCTCGCGAACGTGGCGCTCCAGGCCATCCATGATGGCGTGGCAGCTTTCCTGCCAGCGGTGCTCGGGAATGTTCTCGGTGATGCCCATGATAATGCCGTCGGGCTTGCCAGCCTGTTCGATCAAGTCGAACGCGGTCTGCTCGACCTCCGCATCTGAACTGAGGTGGACGGAGGACGGGAAATTCAACCAGAGCACCTGCTTCGGCCACGCCTTGCGCGCTTCGGCCATCGTCAGGTCCGTGTCCGGCGCGGGCGTGAAGGCTTCGATGTAATCGAGGCCCGATTCAGCGATTGCTCCGGCAAGCAATCGGCAGTTCGCATCAAAGTGGCAGCCCAGCAACTTCCCGTGCCGATGGAAAATCTCCGCTGCTTCGTGGTAGTGCGGCAAATAATATTTGCGGAAATTTTCGAGCCCGATGATCTCCGGTGTCACGTTTCCGCCATAGTTCGCGTGCGTGGCCGGCGATTGCGCGACGATGGGATACATCTTGCGCCGCTGCGCCACAATCGCCTCGTACAGGCGCAAAATCTCGTCGCGATTCTCCATCCACTCTTCGCAGAACGTCTCCATGCTCATCAGGTGGCTGCTGATCATCATCTGCAGCGGTTCAAGCCCGATCCCCGCGCGCAGCAAGCCATCGCCGCCAAGCAGTTTCTGTTTCTGCACGAACGGTTCGTAATCCGCCTCGTACTGTTCGTCCTGAATCAGAAAGAGGAGAACCTTGTAGTCCTCCGGCCGCTTGAACATTTTCTCGTGCGTCCACGACGTGAAGCCGGATGGTTCGGTGAGCGTCGTGACTTGTCCAACCGGCGTATCAAGGAAGGTGCGGACGAGTTTCTTGCCATTCTCCCAATAAACGTGCTGCGTCACTTTCACATTCGGCTGATGCGTGCGAATCACATCCATCCGGTGCAGAATGCACATGCCGCGATTGCGCAGCCGCCGCTCAGCCTCGCACGCCACGATAAACCCTTCATACATCGTGAACGGGACGCAATCAGTTCGGCCGCCGTGAAGAGCGATTTCGACGCGTTCTCTGGGAGTCATCTGCGTCACTCCGTTACTCAAACACAATCATCTGATGCCCGCGCACTTCCGGCACGTACAGGCTGACGCGGCCTTCGTCATAGGTGAAACTGACCGGTTCGCGGCCGGGAGCGAGGTAAACGCTCGTGGGCTTGCGCGGCAGCTTGAGCGAAAGGGGCACGTTGTAGAGCGGGACGATGTCTTCGACGATGTCGAGCTTCGGCGTGCGGCGTTCGGGACAGTATTGAAGCAGGTGGACAATCGTGCGGTAGGGCGGGCGTCCCTGCCCGCCGGCGGGCACAGAGGCCCGCCCCACCTGGCGCGTGACCGTCGCTTCGGTGCTCGTAGGCGCGTCCACTTTCAGCAGCGGCTCGGGCAGTAGCAGACTGAGAATATTCCGCACCAGCAGCCTGCACGGGACATTCCCGTGATTCGCAAACGCGCTGAAGATCGGATAGGCGATGTACGCAACGTTGCCTTTGCGCACCGCGCCGGAGAACCGGCTCATCCGCGCCTGCGGCGTCTGGTTGTGCGAGCTGAAGTGCCGCCACGAGCGCTGGAAGTAAGGCTCAACGATGCGCGAAAGGCTCACTGCGCCCGCCGCCGGCGTCACGTTGATCGGCGGCTCGTACATGACGTGATCGGTCGCAGGAACGTCGGCAGCGATCTCCGGGCCGAAGCGCAGATACGTCGTCGTGTACTCCGAGCGGCCCTCGGGCTTGATCCCCAGATCGTTGAGAAGCGCGGATTCTCCGTCGTCAGTCAAGCCGCTGGTGCCGCTGGCCAGCAGCGCGCCGCCTTTGCGAACGTACTGGCGCAGCTTCGCCGCGAGATTGGCATCGACGGGAATGCAGTCGGGCAGGATAAGCAGTTCGTAGCGGCCGAGATCGCTGTCCGGGATGACGACATCGAACTGCTGCTTGAGCTGCGTCAGCATGCGCGTCGCGCCTTCGTCCGCGCCTTCCGCTCCAGCCAGCACGTCCGCCGACCGCGTCGGAACCTGGAACAACCCAATCTGCGCAACGGGAACGGCGTCCTCCAGCCACGGCTCGCGCTCTTCCACGCGAGCGTACACTTTGCCGATCAGGTCGTAGGCGGCTTTGTCGAGCGTCCCGCGCGGATGAAGTTGGTCCCCGATGCTGCAGCGCGCGCCATGCGCCATCATCTGGCTTGTCTCATATTCCAGCGCGGCGTATGGCTTCAGGCCGCCGAAGTCCGCCCAGCTTTTGTGGAAGCGCGCGGTCATGCCGAGGTAAGGCTTGCCGAAGGTGCGCGCGAAGCGGACGTTTTTCGGAAAATACATGTAGCCCCAGCCGCCGGTCGGCAAGGCTTCGATCTCGACCTGGAACTGCCACTGGATTTCGTCCGCGAGATTGTGAAGCGGCCGGCTGTTGAAGTAGACCGTCGCATTTTTGCTCGCGGCTTTCACCATGTCGTAGAAGCGCTTCATGTACCGGCGCGTGACCTCATGCGCGAACTTCTTGCGGTGCTCTTCGTTCTCCGGGTCGAGATTCTCTTTCTGCATCGCTTCGACCGTGTAGTTATTGAGACTCGGCTGATCCCAGCACATATCGAAAAAGATGCCGTCCACGGGCTTGAAGAGTTTGAGCACCTCCTTGGTCTGTTCGGCGAGGTAGTCCTGGTACGGGCTGCTCATGTCGAGGATCTGCCAGCCCGGCGAAAGCGGTCCGGCGCCGACGGGCGCGCCGTCCGGCTTGCGCGCGATCCACTGCGGGTAGTTGTCCGCGGCGTATTCGTCGCACTGCACGCTGATGTAGATGGGCGCGCGAATGCCTTCGCGATGCAGTGCCTCAACTTGCTCGCCGAGAAGATTGAGCCCAGCTTTCAGGCCCGGGTGCCGCTCCGGCCGCTTGGTCGCATAGTACAGATGGCCGTGGTGGCATTTGGCGAAGACGGTCACGCTGTTGACGTGCGCGCGCTTCATCGTCTGCGCGAACTCCTTCGCGTCGAAGTCCGATCCGACGTCGGGAATCCAGAGGCCCGTGTGAAAGTCCAGATGAATCTGTCGTGAGCGCAGCGGAAATTTCGGCACGGCTCCCCTCCCGTTTTGATTGTGATGAACGCTACGTTGTCACAGGTCGGCGATGTGTGCAAGCGAAAGAGAGGGCGCAAACTGAACAAGAGAGTTGTACATTACTATGGCGTCGCCAGGTAGGGGAGCCAATGATACGGACCTCAACTGTTGTTGTCGTTGCTTTGCTCTGTGTCTCATTGCGCGCCGTCGGCGCCGAGTTGGACGGTATTCTGGTAGAGCTCAGTAAGAAATGGGTTGAAGTCAAGTCCGTGGCATACGATTTGGAATCCAGGGGCACGTCGGCAGGCCAGGGTTTTTCGATGTCCAGCACGATCAGCGGCAATGTGGAGGCAAAACGCAAGGACCAGACGCATTGGCAGATGCGAGTCGAAAGTACGATGGTCGCAACGTTCAGACAAGCAGGGCACGAAACAAACGTTGAGACAAAAGAACTCAAAGTGCTTGATGGCGAGTACTGCTACACGCTTACGGAAACGTTTGGAAAAAAGTCCGCGTTCAGGAGAAAAGTTGAAGACAACCCTGACGTTTCCGGGGGATCGGACTTTTTGAATGGCGTGCGTGCCGGCAATGATCTGAAACTGCTTCCGGAGAAGGAGATTGATGGCACGCCATGTTACGTCTTTAAAGCTGTTCCAAGGTTCCCGACCAAGGCGTGCAGCACTGTAAAGTACTACATGAGCAAAGAGACCGCACTAAACATACTGGCGGAAACCCTCGATTCGGAGGACAAGCTCGTAGGCTTGGTCCGACTTAAGAAAATCAAAATCAATCTGCCGATTGCCGACGAGCGGTTTGTCTTCAAGGCACCGGCGGGAGTTGAAGTTGAGGATGTCATGCGCGAGCGGCACGACCCCTAAAGTTGCACTCGCCCAAGCAGTTCCGGCGGCGTCCCAATCCCCGCTACCACAATCCGCCCCAGAAATGGCTGCGCTTCGGACTTTGAAAACCCCACCTTCTGCGCCACAAAGGTTACCGTCAGGTCGGCACGCACCGTAGGGTCCGAAGGCTGGCCCGTGTCGCAGTCCAATCCTGAGGGCAAATCGACGGCGACGACCTTGCGCGCGTTACCCGCGGAAAGCTCATTGCAGCGGCGAATGCACGCCGCCAGGTGTGGCCGGAGCTGCCCGCTGAAGCCCGTGCCCAGCAGCGCGTCGATCAGAATCTGCGCCTGCTCCATTTCAGAGCGGAAAGCATCGAGTTGCGCCTGGTCGAGGATCTCACGGCAGGGCAGGTTCATCTTATCGATGATCGCGCGGTTGATTGCCGCGTCGCCAGTTAAGTGCGCGGCGTCCACGGCGGAATAAATCCGGACCGTGGCGCCCGCGTTATGCAGATGGCGCGCGATGACGTAGCCGTCGCCGCCATTGTTGCCTCCGCCGCACAGGACCGCAACGGTGAGGCTTTGCTCGTTCAATCCGCTGTTCCGGGCCAGCGCCAGCGTTTCTTCCGCCACAGAGCGTCCGGCGTTTTCCATGAGCACCACGCCTGGGATGCAAAGCTCTTCGATCGCCAGGCGGTCCACGCGCCGAACCTGCTCGCGGCTCAAATACAGCATCGTTTGCCCTCCTTCGCGATCAGAACCCAAGGCATGAAAAAACCCCGGCCAGTGGGCCGGGGTTTTCTTGCTGCAGAATCGTTCTGTTACTTCTTGGCGTTCGTCCAGCTCGTCTTGCTGCCGTTGATCGCCGTGCCGCCCTGGCCGACGTATACAGCTTTGCTGCTCGCATCGTCGAGCTCGACGGTGAGGCAGAAGTCTGCTGTGCCAGCGGGGGCCGTCTTGATGTTGGAGGTGGCGGCCGGAACCAGCGAAGTCTGGAGGGCGCCCTTGCCCTTGGTGCTCATCTGGATCTTCGTCAGCTTGGCGCCAGTCGGCTTACCCTTCAGACCGCCCTTGACGGAGCCCTTGGATTCGGTCGCAGCCAACGTATCCGAGAAACCAGCCTTGGAGGTGTCACCCTGAATGGCGACGGTCGCGTTGGCGGTACCGGCGAAGCTGCCGCTTGCGGGCACGGCGATGAATGCAACCTTCCATGCGTCGCCCGTGTTCGCCTTGTCATCCTTACCCTGGACGGAGGTGATCAGGAACGCACCAGAAAGGCTGCCGACGCCGAGCTTGTAGGTCCGCTGGAAGGCGTTGCCCTTGCCAGGCTTGTTGGTCGTCTTGATCACTTCGTTCGCCTTGAAGTTCGCGCCCAGCGTCAACTGAATCGTGTAGTTGTCAACGTTCAGTTCAGCGCCGATCACGGCTTTGCCAATCGAAATCTTCAACTGACCCTTGCTGGAAAGCGTAGCCTTGACGACGTTGGCGGTCGTTCCCTTGGGCGAGGCACCCTTGCCACCGGCCAGCGTGACGCTCGGGAAAACGGTGTTGTTGATGCGCAGCGTGGCCACACCGTCAAGCGTGGAGACCGAAGCGCCAGCCAGATCGACCTGGGCCGCGAAGCTGACGCTGTCCTTGCCGATGCCCTTCGACAGCGGGTTGCCGGCCTTCACTGTCACAGCGGTCGTGACGAACTTCGAAGCGGTTCCAACGCTGGCCTGAACGTTGATGCTCATCGTCGTGGTCGTGGACGTTGCTTCTGACGTGCCGATGCGGCCGAGCACCGCAACGCCGCCCTTGGTCGCGCTGATCTTGAAGGTCTGCGCGCCAGAGACCACCGCTTTACCGGAGATCTTTCCATCTGTGCCAAGCACGAGGCCAGTGGGGAGAGCGGTGACGGCGGTGAAGACTTCTGCGCCCTTGCCGTTCAGGATCGGAATCTGGAACGCATATTCCTGGTTCTGGATGGCATCGGAGCAAACGTTGGTTCCGAAGCGGACGGTGTTCCGGTCGGCGATGATCGACAGCCGGAAGGGGCTGGTGACGTTGCTGCCGCAGGCATCGGTGACCTTGATGCCGAAGGCGATGAAGTTGGCGGCAAAGGTGTCAGCCACCGTGCCGGTCAACGAACCGTAAGTCGGGAAGTTGGTCAAACCGGTCGCCGACAGGCCTGGCACCGTGTTGCCGAAAGCCGGTAAGTTGCTGGTCGCAGCGCCGGTGAAGACGTAAGGAACCACGCCGCCCGTGGCGGTGACGAAGCGGGTGAACTGGCTGCCAAGAACGGCGTCGCCCAGATCACGAGTGAGTTTCGCATCCAACGCGCTCTCGCCGGCTTTCAGCGGAACGACCAACGGATTGGTGAACTGCAGCGGAACGCTGCCGACAAGCGAGCGAGCCTGCGCGCTCTTGTCGTTCGCCTGCCCATTATCGTCTCCCTGATAATTGGCCAAGGCAAAGGTGAACCCGAGCATCGCGAACAAGACGCCCAAAAGTGCTGCACGGGTGTTTCCGGCTAACTTTGACATTCCTGTGTCCCCCTCCTCTTGATTACTCCCCCAAAAAATTTCTCAACGTTTCTACTTAAAGGGCATTCACATCGCCGCCCTTATTCTTCAGGTGCAAAAACACCTGTAAAAAAATAAAGTCCGGCTAGCACCGTCAAAATATATGGCTTTCCGTTCGGGGCGTCAACACCATTTCTGAATATTTTCGACATGAAAATTGGCACCCCCTTCCCGCATAACGATTGGCTCGTCATTTTCAATTAGCGTATAACTTGGTGCTTGCCGAGTCTATTCCGTTTACCTCAGAAAATGAAAAAAAAGGCTATCTGGCAAACCTAGAAGTTGCCTTCAGTTATCGTGTAGAGCAACTCGCGGAAGTCGTCGGCCTGCTGTTTGCCAGTATCGCGAACCTCTGTGCGAAGAATATAGTTGCCCGGTTCCGTGGGCAGCCAGTTCCGCTCGCCCGCGCCCCAGCTCGCTCCATCGTCTTCTGGAATCCACGAAAAATTCGGCTCGACCACTTTCTTATAGCCAAAGCGCACTTCAGCCTTGCCGAATAGGCTCTGTGGGAAAACGTCCAAACTTATCGTGGCGCCCAGCGGCGCACTCTTCTCGGGATAGGCATCAAACGTCAGAGCGACGGCGTCGGCCACCGTGATCGTCTCCAGCAGCGTCCGCGTCTCCTCGGCCTGCGGCTGTCCGGCACGGCGCACTTCTACCTTAAAGGAGTATTGTCCTGGCGAGGGGAACCGGTACGTGAAGTCCCGCTCCGTCGTCCACTCTTTTCCATCGTCGGGGTGCTTCATGGGGACATCGTTAACGCTGTACCGCAGCTCATAAAAATCCAGGTCGGCGCTCAGAGCTTCCGCCAGATTGGCCTCGACACGAAAATCGTCGCCGGTCAGCGCGCGGTCTTCTTCCTGCACCAGCGCCTTGTCGAAATCAAGGATGTGGACGGCCTTGGTCTGCAGCACGGCTTCTTTTGGCGCCGATACCCCGCTCGGATCGTCACCGCGCACTTCCACCGTAAAATGCAGTTCGCCCGCGGATTTGACCTCGTACTCGCGGTCCGCACGCTTGCTCCACTCCGCGCCTTTTTCCTTGAGCACCTCGCCGTTTGCGGTCCAGCGGTATTCGATCGCGTTGACTGCGTCGGCTTCCAGGTGCACGTAATCGCCAATCAGAAACGGAATCTGCTCATCGCCCGCCTTGAACCCGCCCGCCACCAGGTCGCCCACGAAGCCGCGCACCATCGGCTGGTTCGTGGGCACGATCGCTGGCACCCACTCGTTCGGCGCCGCCTTGGGCTGGCGCTCACGGAGGTTCTCGGCGCCGGGAATGGAATCGCGCTCGGAGGCCGACCCAGGGGCACGGCGCGTCGCGGCCAGTGTCACCGCCCCAGCGATCAGCGCGATTCCCGCCAGCCACGCCCACAGAGTTTTCAGATTTCGCTCAGCCACTGCTATCGCTCCAACCCCGTGCACGTTTTTCTTCACGTGCATGTCTACTCCGGCGCACCGTGCTTATCTAGTGACGGTTCGTGGAGGAAAACCTTTGAAAAAGCTGGAAGGTCACAACGAAACGTCCAGCAGCCCGTCGAAGAAGGGCGGCGGCGGAAGCCGCCGTCTGCAGGCGAGGACGCCTGCGGTACAGCCTCTTTCAACGGACTGCTTGCGTGCACGCGACAGAAACTTCGGCTATTTGCTTGTCTCGGGCTCCGCATCCGGGGAGAAGTCGGGCACGTCCAGCGGGTCCAAGCCCTGCTTTGGCCGGGACTGCAATTGAGGCAGCCTCAACAGCAGCCACTGGCGCCAGACGAGTTCCTGGTTGCCGAAGTCCTGACCCTTGGTCTCCAGCACGAGCGCACGGTGGGCGATAGAGGAGACCTGGGGATCCTTCAGCAACTGCACGAGCACCGGAAGCGTCAGCTCGTCGGGTTTCTGCGCCAACCCCTCGACAATCGCGCCCCTCACCGTGGCGTCCTTCTCGTTCTGCAGCGCCGCGATGGCCGTCGGCCGATGGGTGGGCGAACGCGCCAACGTGCCTTGGACAATGGCGCGCACCGCGGGGTCCGGGTCGTAGCCGTAGCCGATGAGCGCGTTTGCGGCCGTGGCCGGGTCCACGCTGGCCACGGCTGCGAGCACCGCCAGGCGGGCGGCTCCTTTCTTTTCCTGGATCAGTGGCTGCAACCGCTCGATCACCGCCCGTGCCTTCTCGTTGTTGTTTCCGTATCGCCCAACCGCCTTGGCCGCCGCAGGGCTGTCCGGGCCACCTTCGGCAACCTTCGCGATCGCGAGCGCCAATTGCTTCTCGTCGAACTTCTCGCCAACCGTGTCCCACACCACGTCGCTGGGCAGCTTCGATTTTCCTTCCATGGCCGTGAGCACATAGGCCTGCGCCCGCGGATCGTCGAATCCCGCAAGCGCCTCGAACAGCGCGGTGCGTGGCGTCTGCCGCTTGTCAGGATTCTCCATGCGGGCAATCAGAGCCGGCACGGTGGCCACTGCCTTCAGTTCCCGCGCGGCGCGGACATAGTGATACAATGCGGGCCCTTCACTCTCTTCGATCAGTTTGGGAAGCAGTTCGGACAGCAGCGGCCCCAGCTCGACCAGATGCTTGTAGGCCAGTTCCCTCTGTTTCGAACTCTGTTGTTCGAAATAGGGCTGAAGGGTTGCCACGCGCAGTTTGGTTTCCTCAGCGTTCGAAGCAACCCCAGGGGCCAAGGAGGTCAGCAGCGGCAACGAACCGGCGCTGTCCCGTGCGGCAGCGGCCGGCCTGGTGCGCACCGCCTGGGGGCCTGTAACAACGCCTGGCGGCGGCGGCGGTGGTGGTGGAATCTGGGGCTTGACCTCGGCCTGTTCCTCAGGCCCGCCAAAGGACGGCAGCAGAACGGCAATCACGATCAGCAGCGCGGCGCCGCCCAGCATCATCTTGCGCTGGCGCGGCGTGGTCGCGCTGGGACGGCGGCGCACCTTTTTCGCGACGGGGGCGGGCGGATGGCTCGGCGGCCGAGTGCTCACGAGTAATGTCTCCTTACATCATGAAAGCGTGCACGGGGCCCCCGTGCACGCGTGACTTTCACAGGAACTACGTACTGCGTTATTCGTTTTCCTGCAACTTCCGCCAGGACCGCACCTGCATGGCGGACGGCTTGCACTTGAAGGCCGCATCGATCGCGCCATCGCAGAAGTTGATGTCCCCGTTGCCGGCGAGTTTCACGAGTGTCTGGCCGAGGGGCGAGGTCGTATCGGTGGCGTTACGCCTCATGTTGCGCATATAGAAGAACGCGCCACCGACGATGTGCGGGCGCGACTGCGTGCCGCCGCCGCCGACGAAGGTCAAGACCTCTTTGTTCGAGGACGGATTCTTGTTGCAGGCGATGATAATGAGCCCGGTCCAGCGCGACTGGCCGGACATTTCGAACTGCACATTATTGGGGTCGTCGATCTCCATCACCAGAATACCCGCGCCCGTCTGGTTGCCAGACCAGTGGATGCCCGTATTTTCAGTCACGGTTCCATCAGCGTTCTTTACGCCCCCAGCATACACCAGCGCGGGACTGGCGATCGTGCCCATAGACCCGGACGTGGCGCCCGTGGCCAGATTGATCGTTCCAGTGGCCGCCGCTTTGACGGCGGCGATCAAGCCGTCCAGCGCTGTGGTGCGATTGATCTCGATGTTCGACAGGCCGGCGAAAAGTTGCGAGGCATCGCTATGAATGCCGCCGACGTCGATGCCCGTCGCAGCGGTACTTGACGTGCCATTGATTTGCCCCACCGAAAGGGTTTCAAAGGCCGCCCCTGGTACGATTCTCACCGTGTTCGGCTGACCAGCCCCATTCACGCTGGGGTCAACCCAGAACGCCTTGCCCGTGCTGACCATGTTTCCACTTAAGTCCGGGGCCTGTTCGACCAGATAGTTGTTGGCGCCGATGGTCATTGGCGTAAGCACCGTGCCGGGCGACGGCTGGGCGGTTACGTAGTTAAAATCGCCTGGACCCGTTGGCGCTACGTTGATGTCCCTTCCCTCCAAATAGCACGGGGTGCCATTGAAGCCCAGGTTGACCGAGTTTGCATCCAAATAGGTCGTCTGCACATACAGCGTGCCGTCCGTCCCAGTGCCGGTCTTCTTGCCGGAACCAGAGGCTTGAACTGGCCCCGAAACCAGCAACACGAGCAGCGTTGCCAGGCCACAGATGATCCGCCCAGTCCGATTCGCGTGTGTCATGTCCATGCCCTCCATTCATTTGCTCAAACGCCACAGGTCCGAATTGGCTATCTCGCCTTGATCTGAATGTCCAGTGCGCCCCACGGGAGCTGCTCAAAATCCTTGTCCATAGCTTGCACAACGACTTCCAGGGTCACTACGCGGCCGGCTGTCGTGACGCCGCTTTGCGCTAGACCGCGATGGATGCCCGTGCTGTAGATCGTGTACTTGTTGCGCTTGTTGACCGGATTAATTGAAGGCAGAGCCGCTGTGTTGTAGCCTTGGCCGACCACGGTGGTATCATCGTGGAACCAATCAATCGCATAGGTGTAAAAGGCCACGTTTCCCAGCGCCTGCGGCACAATGAACGGCTCAAAATAAACAGGTTTGCCTTGCGTATCCGTCACCGCTAAGCCAGAATTGTTGACCAGGCCGGATGAACGCCAGCTCGGCCGTCCGTTGCCATCCAAGTCCACCGTATTCTTGTAGCTTCCGCCCATTTTATAGATGCGCTTCCATTCCGAAGTGCCAAGGCAGCCAGGAATTCGGTTGTTAATGTCGATGGTGCTGTTGTTGTCGCCAGCTTTGCGCGTCACGTGCACGGACACCGGCTTGCCGGATTGCGGCGCCGTCAGCGGGGTGCCGGAAACGTTGCCAGTGAAACTGGTATCCAGAGTCCCGGCATCGGTTAATTGACCGTTGCTCAGGCGGGTGGCGGCCGGATAATCCTTGACGACCGCACTCATCTTGGGCTGGTAGACCGGCGCGGAATTGATGTCGTTGAGCGCGGCGTCCAAGCCGGCCTCAGCGGCCTCAAAGGCCTTGATGTCTTCCAAGTCCACCTCGACCGCCTTGGCGCGATTGGTCATCTCCATCAGGAGCGCGGTGCTGATGCTGGCCAGCAGCGCCACGACGGCCAGAGCGACAATCAGAGCGCTGCCGCGGGGATGAGCGCTGTTTGGTTCAAGCTGCGTTGTGGGGTTCATCGCCAAAACTCCTTTTGCTGCCGTTCGCCTCTCGCTTCGCAATAAGCAGGCCAGACTAGTTGTTGCCCGTCGCCGACGTGGCAATGACGTACGCGGCATTGTTGCGCATGAAGGCGGTGGTCGTGCACTTCATCAAATGCGGCCGGCCATCGGCGGCGGATTTTAGCAGCCACAGGCACACGCGCAGGCGGACAAAGGGATCGAGGGTCTGGCTGCCCAAGCTATAGTTGGCGCCCCCGGACATGTACTGTTCGATGCTTCCAAAATCATTGGCTTCCGAATCGAAGATGCGATTGCTTATCAATTGGTCGGCGGCGCCGGTAACGCTCGTACAGGGCTGCAGCACACAGGTATCGCTATAGGCCTGCCGGGATTCGGGAACCAGCACCTCCACACCCGGATTTCCGACGAAGTAACAGCGCTCCAGATACCCAATGATGTACTTGCTGGTTTTGAAGCCGTCGCCGTCAAGGTCATTGCCTTCGAGCGCCTCGTCGTAGATGCCGGTCGCACCGAACTTGCCAATGAACATCTTCGGATTGGGCTGAAACCGGTAGCAGCAATAGCCGTTGGGCGTGGGATTGCCCGTGACCCCGGTCGGCAACGTCCCGCTACAGTGCAACCCGGGGCCCTGCAGCGCAACCGTCTTGCTGCCGTCGTCCGTGTTGGGAACGAAGCGCGCCGTGTCGCGCCAGCCGTAAAGCATGTTGAAATTGAAGTCTCCGGTGAAGGTCGGTGGGGAGGAGCCCGCACCATGCCCTATGTCCACCAGGCCGTTGACGTCAAGAGGCTGGACGGGTGTCTGATTGATCTGCACCGACAAGTTGAGCTGGTTGATGGTCGGGTTGTAGAAGCGAACCGGAACTTTGTAGTTGATCTGAGCGTTCTTAAATGTGTACGTGCCACCGCCGTTGGGGTCCGTCCAAACGACATCGGAGGCCGAACCGGTGACATTGCTGCCGACGGGAATAAGTGTGGCATCCGAAAGATCGTCCTGCAGCGCTTTCAGCGTGCGCTCACCTTTGTGCGTCAGCGTCGCCTCGTAGATCTGCTCCTGGAACGAGACCATCGTGCGGTGAGTAATGGCCAGCGCCATCAGAATCAACAGCGCGAAGATGGCAGAAGCGACCATGACTTCCATCAAGGTCATGCCCCGTGTTCGTTGCGTCCGCATGACTTACCCTCCTGCTCCGGCACCCATGGCACACCCGCCTCACACTCACACCGATGAATCCTGCGCAGCGGTGACGCTTCCAGCACGATTGGTCAGGAACGTGATCACCGTGATCTCGCGGGGCAACCCCGATGCGCTCCACCAGCGCACTTGAATGACCACGGGATACACGGCAATCTGCAAGCTCGTATTGAGATACACGTCGATTGGCACGCGCGGCGGGTTGGCTACCGGCACACTGAGCAGCCGCGGGAACAGCGGCGCCGCTAGAGCATCGCCAAAAGCTTGGCGAGCCGTTGGATTATAGACCATTGGGGTCTCATCGATCCTGCCATCGCCGTTCAAATCGATGCCATCGGAGGCCGAGACCCACGGTCCGCTGACTTTGTAGCCGCTTCCCACAATGTTCCCATCGTAATCTTCGCCCATCCGCGCTTCTGTCGGAACTTCATTGTTGATGAAGATGATGCGCATCTCCGGAGCGACCCCGAGCATGGGCGCCCAATAGCTGTTCCCAACCTGGGTCGCGCCCGGAAAATTCGTCTTTGAGACTTTTACGCCGCGCAAGGTCGCGTCCGCGGGGATGCCACTGCCGCTCCAGCCCAAGTAGAGCTTGATCCAACCCGGCCGAAGCCGGAAGGAACCGGAGGCGTCATAAGAACCGCCGGAGAAACCGTGGTCGGTGTAGTTCGTTCCGTCGAACTCCGTCGGGTTGTAGATTCCCGTGTAGACTTGATTCTTGGAGTACGCGTTGGTGCCCGACCACATGGCGTTGTCCACCTGGGGAAACGGCAGACTGCGCATCATGTTGATGTAACGCTGAATGGCCGCCTGAACCAGCGACTCCTCGCGCTGCAAGGACGCCAAGCGCTGCGAATTCACCCATGCCATGTACGTGCCGGTGATCGCCAGGGAGAGGATCGCCATAGCCATTGCCACTTCGAGCAAAGTCAAGCCGCGAGCTTTACGCTGGGCCGAGGTCATCGCGGTGCGACTTGTCATGGGATAGGCTCCTGCCTCTTAGCCACTTCAGGGAAACTGTAGGGAGTGTGATTGCACGTGCGCACAAACCCCAAACAGCTTCGCAGGACCGCTCAGAAGCACACATTGTGCCAACGCTTATTTCGGCCGATCCTCGCTGCTGCGCCCAAAACCCGCGATGCACCGGGCGGATTGGGTGACAGCGCTACCGGCGGGTGCCGACCGAGTGTTACCGTTAGGCTACGGGTGGCACGCTTGCGTTCGCGCCGTCCTTTTGGCGCGAACTCAAGCGTGCTGGACTCTCCTGGTGCCACTGGCACGCGCACGCGGCTTCTTGCGGGCGCTTGCCAGTGCGGGATTCTAAACGCAAATCCGCACTGGCTAAGCCGGCCAAAAAGACGGCCGGCTGAGCCAGTGGCACCAAGCCATCTGCACGCATGAGATTGGCGCAAAGAAACCTGCGCCAATCGCATGCGTGCCACCCTTGGCGTGCCACACTTCACCCGTACCGCTGCTGAAACTCCCGCGCCACGGCTGCACAGCGCTTGGCCTGGAGCAGATCCACGCCAGTCTCAAAGCCCAGTTCTGACAGACGCGCCGCCAGTTCATCAGAAGGAATGTTGGCGATCAACTTGTCGGTCGCGAACGGACAACCGCCCAGCCCTCCGCCCGCAGCATCGAAGCGCCGGCAGCCGGCCTTCAGCGCGGCTTGCACGCAATCAAACCAGTTTTCCGGCCGGCCATGAAAATGCGCGCTGAATTCGATCTGCGGGTACTCCGCTTGGGCTCGCGAAAAGACGTGTTCGACCTGCGCCGGCTGAGCGACCGCGACCGTGTCGGCCAGCGAAATGTGCCGCACGCCCATCAAGGCGAGCCTGCGAATAAGCGCAAAGAGCTCCTCTTCGTTCCAGGGCTCGTCATACGGGTTGCCGAACGCCATCGAAAGATAAAGTATGAATGACATGTCGTTCTGTTCGGTGCTCTCGATCATCCGCTCGATCAGCGGCCAGCTATGGCGCGTGCTCTTGCGCGTATTCTGCATCTGAAAGCGCGACGACAGGCTGAACGGAAAACCCAGCGCATCCAGTCCGCCGACGTTGATAGCCCGCGTGACGCCCTGGAGATTGACGACAATGGCGATCCGTTCGATCGCATGATCGTTTTTGAAAGCCTCGACAATCTCTTCGCTGTCAGCCATCTGCGGCACGTTCTTGGCCGGCACGAAACTGCCGAGATCAATATGCCGGTACCCAGCCTGGATCAGAGCGCGGATGTAGCGGATCTTTTCGTCTGTGGGTATGAATCCGCTGAGGCCCTGGAACGCGTCCCGGGGGGTCTCAACGATGATGATGGACTCTGCCATGATACCTCAATCTCACGACGAATATTATACCGCGCAGGGACGCCGGGATATTGCGGATTTCGGGTCGAATTATGTGGCACGGGCAGCCTCTGTTTGCTGTTGGCTGCCCGTGCTGCTGTAGCAGCGGCCTCCGTGCCGGCCAGTTCCGGCCCGGCCGGCACGGAGGCCGGCGCTACCCAATGGCACACGTTATTTGCGCTGTCCGGAAAAGGCCAACAGTGGTATCAGATAGTCCCCGTTCGTTGCCGTAACGTGCGTCTCTGGACTCCAAACTTCTGGACTCCAGGCTTCTTTTCGGAGATTCCTCATGTCCGATCTGCGCATTGGCGTCATTGGTTCAGGCGGGCGCGGCGGCCTCGCCCGGCACGGTCACCAGCCGCAAAAAGGCTCCCGCGTGGTGGCCTGCTGCGACATCGTTCCCGCGGTGCTCGAGAAAAATAAGCAGTGGTATGGCCCCGACATTTTTGTCTGCGAAGACTACCGCCGGCTCCTGGACAAGAAGCTGGACGCGATCTTCGTCTGCACGCCCGACAACTTCCACGAAGAGCACGCTCTGGCAGCGCTCGACACCGGCGCCGGCGTGTACCTGGAAAAACCGATGGCCATCACCATCGAGGGCTGCGACAACATCCTGCGCCGAGCACGGCAGAAACGCGCGCCGCTGTTTGTCGGCCACAACATGCGCTACATGAACATTATTCGCAAGATGAAGCAGCTCATCGATGAAGGCGCGATCGGCGACGTCAAATCCATCTGGTGCCGGCACTTCATTTCCTACGGCGGCGATGCCTACTTCCGGGACTGGCATTCGGAGCGCCGGTTTTCGACCGGACTGCTGCTCCAAAAGGCCGCACACGACATCGACGTGATGCACTGGCTGACCGGTGCCTACACCACGCGCGTGGCGGCCTTCGGCAACATCGCCGTTTACGATAAGCTTCCGAAGCGCGCCGAGAAGGACGAAGGCGAGACGGCCTTCAACGCGACACATTGGCCGCCGCTGAAGCAGACCGGCTTCTCGCCCAAGATCGACGTCGAAGACCAGAGCGTCGTCATCATGACGATGGAAAAGGGCATTCTCGGCTCGTACACGCAGTGCCACTTCGCGCCGGACGCCTGCCGAAACTACACCGTCATCGGCACGCACGGCCGGCTGGAGAACCTCGGCGACGGCCCAGACTCGCCCGTCTTTGTCTGGAACAAACGCGTGGACGACTACCGCATCATCGGCGATCAGGTGCATCGCGGTGAAGACGTTGCGGGCGGCGGCCATGGCGGAGCCGATCCGCTAATCGTCCAGGAGTTCCTTGATTTCGTGCGCAAAGGAATCAAAACAACCGCAACGCCCGAAGCCGCGCGCATGTCTGTGGCGACCGGCTACCAAGCCACGATGTCCATGCGCAACGGCGGGCAACCGCTGGATGTGCCGGCGCTGCCGGCGCACTAGGGTTCAGGGTTCGGGGTTCAGGGTTCAGGGCGAAGGCTGAATCTGCGGGGTAATCAATACAGAGAGTCATTCGTCATTGATGGCTTCGCTTCCGCATCGCGCTTGCGCAATGACCAATGACGAATGACCAATGACCAAGCTGCGGTAACGGAGCGCGCGTACTCAGCACGAAGGAGAATCTAAATGCAATCGAAGGCCCGCATCGCCACCGTTTGCACGAACAACCGCAACCCCGGAAACATCGACGGCAACCGCCAGCGCGTGCTCGCGCTGCTCGACCATGCGCTGTTGCAGAAACCGGACCTGGTCTGTTTGCCCGAAGCGTTTCCAAGCGTCGGCGTTCGTCAGCCGAAAGAGAAGCTTTGCGAGCCGCTTCCCGGACCGACGACCGACATCGTCGCCGCGCGCGCAAAAGACAAGCGCTGCAACATCGTCTGTTCGCTGCTGACCAAGCGCGATGGCACGTACTGGAACAGCGCGGTCGTCATCGACCGCACCGGCAACATTGCGGGCGTTTACGATAAGCTCTGGCCGGTCACGACGACGCCGGACTACACGCTGCTGGAAGATGGCCTGACCCCCGGCCACGACATTCCCGTTTTCGATCTCGACATCGGCCGCATCGGCATCCAGATTTGTTTCGACCTGAACTTCCGCGAAGACTGGCGCATGCTCGGCGAAAAAGGCGCCAAGCTGGTGCTCTGGCCCTCGGCCTACAACGGCGGCTTCCCGCTGCGAGCGTACGCCTCCCTGCACCAGTACTACGTGATGTCCTCCGTTCGCAGCAACTGTTCGCAGATCATCAATCCATGCGGCGAAGTGCTCACGCAGACGGACCCGTATGTCGAAGTCGTCTGGCGGGACGTGAGCCTGGATTTCGTCATCGCGCACACCGATTTCAACTACCGCATCCCCGAAGCCGTCCAGGCTCGCTACGGCGACAAGGTCTCGCTGCGCTCCTACCCCAGCGAAGCGTTCCTGCTGATCGAACCGCAGGCCGATGGCCTGACGTCCGCGCAAATCCAGAAGGAGTGCGCCTTCGAATCGGTCGATCAGTACTCCGCGCGCCACCGCACCGCGTGCGAACAGCTTCGCCAGGGCAAGCCCGCCACACCGCAGCAGGCCGCGCATGGAGCGAGGCCGCAGTATTCGAAGTAACGCAATCCTCCTGGATTGCGCATCGCGTGGCTACGTGATGTCAGGATACTCTTCGATCACCCCATTTCGTGTGATCTTGGCAATGAAGGGCGGCTTGGTGCGACGTGCGAAACGCTCGATCCGGCGGACATTGCTGGCGAAAATTTCGGCCATTTCCGCACCCGTCAGATTGCCGGAGGTAAGCACGAACGCCCGGACGCGCGCCGCTAATAACGCGTTCCGCTCCGCTAGACGCCGGCGAATATGCTTGTCTTTTGTCAGGCAGATCCAATTTTCTTTCCCGATAGCGGCCAACCAATCGGCGTCTCGTGCTCCCCTTGGGATCGCCTCGCCGAAGATGCGCACCTGCGCGCCGGCTTTCTGCAGCGCTTCGCCAACGCCTCTGCCGAGACACTCATCAACGTAAAAGATGAGCGGCTCAGGCCGCTCTTCCGGGGAACTCGTATCGCACCGCTTCCTCGACCTTGTCCGGTTCGCATCCGTAGTCCAGCGCCAGGTCGGCTATCCGGTCGCCAGCTTTGTAGCGTTCCGCGATGATTGCTGTCGGAATGCGTGTGCCAACAATGCACGGCTGGCCAAAGACAATCTCCGGGTCAATGGCGACTATTTTCGGGCCATCAAGCCGGTCTGTGGACAGCGGGAACAGACGGACGGGCATTCCGTCCTCTTTGTCCACGCGGCTCAGATAGCGGGTCAGCACATCCTTCATCGCAAGTTGCCCGTCTTCCGAGACGCTGATCAAACGCCCATAGTGCTCGACAAAAACGTCATGGCCGTCCGTGAAGAAACTGTTGTCCGTCAGCGGATGCTTCGCGCGGAACTTCTTCCGCATGTAGTCAATGGCCTGACGCACCGCCGGCAACCGGACGCCATGTTTGCGGCGCAGAGAACTGAGCACGAAAACTTCGACCAGATTTCGGAACGAGAGCACCCACGGATCCTCGCCCACAGGCTCAATCACGGGTCGAAATCGGCTGCCCCCCGCTATCCAGGATCTGACTGTGGAAGGAGGCAGCGCGAGGTAACGTGCGACGTCGCCAACGCTGTAAAGTGGTACGTCAATATGGCGGTCGGTACTTGGCACGGCTGGTTAACCCCTTCCACCCCGGTAAGATGAAAACGTACAGATGATATCGGAATGGCGACCGGAGTGTCAACAGCGTGGCGCCAATCAAAGAGAAGCACTACTCGGTTCCGTTCTTCTTCATAACCATCCGGTAGATCCACAGAATCAGGATCGCGCAGACCACTGAGCCGATCCAGCCGGCGGGGTGGCCTTCTCCGCCCAGCATACGGCCGATAAAACCACCCAGCAGCGAGCCGCCAATGCCCAGCAGCATTGTCACGATGCAGCCGCCGAGATCGCGGCCGGGCATGAGCAGTTTTGCAATGACGCCGACGACCAGCCCGAAAACTATCCAGCCGATAATATGAACCATGCGCACCTCCAAATAACATCGTGGAAAGAAGCGCATAATTCAGGCCACGGCAAGCTACTTCATAGACTGGCTAGTGTTTGTGGTTACTGAGCTGCTTGACGACTTCAGCCGCTCGCGGCCCTGTGGCGGTTACCGTCATGCGGCGCCGACTCGGCTCAAGATGCTCAATTCGCACGTTTAAGTGATCCGCAGGCCATGAGTAGTCCGCCACGCGCTCCGACCACTCCAGACACACAACGCCGTGCGCGTCGCTCAGGCAATCCGCCAGGCCGCTGGCGTCCAGTTCTTCAGCGCCGCCGACTACTCGGTAAATGTCGATGTGATAAAGCGTCAACCGCCCGCCGCGGTAAATGTGCTGGAGCACATACGTCGGGCTGGTCACCACCACACCGGGCGGAACGTTGAGGCCACAGGCGATGCCGCGCACGAGCACGGTTTTTCCCGCGCCCAGTTCGCCGGCCAAAGTGATCAGCGTGCCGCCGGACAGCGCGCAAGCCAGACGGATTCCGAGCTGCTCGGTTTCCTGCGCGGAAGTGGTTTCCAATGTGAGCGACGTGTGGTAGCTCATGTGCGTTTCCCTGAGTGCTCAGGTTCGATGCTCATACCCAACGTTCGGCATCGGTCTGCGACTTCCGTCGGCGCTGATCAGTGTGCAACCATTTCGTAGCGGCTCGATGGTGCCTATTTTTGTCAACTGCACCGGTGCGCCCCATTGTGCAAGCAATTTGTCCGCCGCATTCGGCGCAACAGCCAGCAGCAGCTCGAAGTCCTCACCGTTACATAAGATGTCCTCAGTGCTTGCAGGATTACCTAAAATATCTGCTCGCGGAAGCTGCTGCTCGAAAACAGCCGCACCGCAGCCGCTCTCGTCACAAATGTGATGCAGATCGCGACTAAGACCATCCGTAATGTCAATGCACGCGTGCACGCCGTTGGGCGCAATTTTTCGGATCTGCCGAGCCTCTTCCAGTCGCGGAACAAAGTCCAAATGCTTCCCCGTCCGCAGCGATCCGCCCAGTGTTCCCGTGACCAGCAGCGCGTCTCCATCTTTCGCGCCGCTGCGTAACCAAGCGCCGTCCTTCGGGCCTTCGCCGACGAGCGACACGGCGACGCTTAAGCCTTGCGTGGAAACGGCAACGTCTCCGCCCGCGAGCCCGAAACCAAAACGCCGGCAGCAGTCGCAGAGGCCGTCGTAAAGTTCCAGCGCCAATCGCTCGTCACTGCCCGCGCGCAGGTTCACCGCCACGGTCGCCGCCACGGGCCAGAAGCCGACCGCGGCGATGTCCGAACAGGCTTTGGCCATCGCCTTCCAACCCACTTGCTTGGGCGTCGCGGCGGTGGTGCCGGCCGAGGTAGCACAGACGACATTGCCGGCCGGCACGGAGGCCGGCGCTACCCCGCCTAGAACAAAATGCGTCCCCTCGACAACTTGGTCGATCTTGTACGCCTGGTCGCGGTCGCCCGGCCAGCGCAGGACGGCGCAATCATGTCCGGGGCCGACAATCAGCCACGGATGTGTCGGCGCGCCGGCGCGGAATTTCTGGATGAGATTAAGTTCGCCCACGACGAATAGTCCTGAGTGCTGAGTACTGAGTGCTGAGCATCCAAAGCGCACCCGCTGTTCACTTGCGCCTCAGTACTCAGCACTTCTTTTCAATGTGCTTCAGCGCGTTTCTGAAAACCTCTTTTAGACCCTCGTGTGGAATCAGCACTTCGACTTCGTCCATTGTAGCCAGATGCGCCTCGGTATGTTCGTGCGAAAGGCGAATCTCGTCCTCACCCATGTCGCAGAGGAAGAAGATGACTTCCTTTGGACAGGTCTTTCCTTTCTTGAAGACTTCGTAACGCAGCGTTTCACGAAAATCGGCCGCAAAACTCGCCCGCCGCAGGCCGGCTTCTTCGTAGAGCTCGCGCATGGCCGTTTCGAGTTCCGTCTCGTTGGGCTCGGCCTTGCCCTTCGGCGGCCCCCACTCGCCATGTTTGGCTGAGCGCAGCAGCAGAAAGAGCACTTTCTTCTTTTCGCGCGCGTAACAGATCGCTCCGGCGGCGTGGATTTCTGGTTCGGTGGTCATTTTGTCCGTAGTCAGTGGTCCGTTGTCAGTTGCTCTGAATCGGTTCTATCCCGCTCTTGCAATCAGCCGCTTCACCGCTGGAAGGAGCTTCTTGGGGATAACGACGATGACCTCGCTCCCTTTCTTAAAGCCTTCTTCCATTTCAGCAATAGCCTCTTCGTCGGTCTGGTTGTCGTAGTACGCGGCTTCCTCGGCGACGTCCTTCGCGGACCAGCCCTTCGGAAGAGGTTGTCGTCTGCTTCTCTTCATTGCCTCGCTTAAACACCTCTCGATTTCCGGTACTCTGCCAGCGTCAGGCCACCCTTCTCGCGTTTGACCGCATTCAGCATGCGCCGAAAGCGGCGGCTGCGTTCGAGCAGAAAATCCTCGACATCGGCATCTTCCATTCTCTCTATGACTGCAGTGATCTTTCCGTTTCGGGTTACAAACACCGGTTCGCGCGTGCAGGCTTCCAGGTACTTGGCGAAGTTATTTCTCACTTCTCCCATCGGCGCGACTTTCATGCTACGTCTCCTCGTAAAACTGATTTGTTTGTGCCTTGTGGAGCACTCTGAGCACGCTCACGCGTTCTTCTTGCTCATCGACCGTATAGAATACGCGGTAATGTCCCACTCGAAGCCGATACTCAGCCTGCTGTTCGCCGCGCAACTTCTTGATTCGGCTTTTGCTCTCTCGAGTCGGCTCGTTAGCAAGCATCTGAATCGCATCGAGAATAGCGGTCGAGTCAAACTTTCTGAGCCGGTCCAGGTCCGCGACAGCCGAGGGTTTCAACACGACGTTGAACGCGCCCATAGCAAAATTATGACACTCTTTTGCTACGAGTCAAGCCTTGCGGTTCTCGCTACGGATGCCTGCCGAAAGCCTGGGGTACTTACGACAGGTCCGCGGGCGACTGCTGGGCGGCGGGAAGGAAGACGGTGAAGGTGGCGCCTTGGCCGGGCTGGCTTTGCACTTCAATGCGGCCGCCGTGCTGATCGACGATCTTCTGCGAGATCGACAGCCCCAGGCCGGTGCCGGTGTCTTTCTGAGTGAAGAACGGATCGAAGATCTTCTGCACGATGCCCGGCTCGATGCCGCAACCGGTGTCTTTGACGATGATCGCCAGCTTGCGCTGCATGGGCGCGATGGTGCCCGTCTTGCCTTTGATAAGAATCGCTTCTTCGACGGCGGCGACGCTGACGGCGACGCTTCCGCCCTTCGCACACGCCTGGATGCCGTTGAGGATGATGTTGCGGAACACCTGGCGCAGTTTGTCGCCATTGCCGAGCAGCGGCGGCCAGTTGCCGTGGCCCATGTCAAGCGCCAGCGTCACCCCGGCCTGCTCCGCGTCGTGCTGCATGTCGCGGATGAGCGCGGGAAGCACTTCCTGCACCAACACTGAATTCAGCGTCAGATCGCGCTGGCGGGAGAAGTCCAGCAGGTCCTGGACGATGCCGTTCATACGGTCCACTTCTTCCAGGATGACCTGCGTGTACTCGGTGCGCGCCTTGTCGTCGCCGTGCTTTTCCTGCAGAAGCTGCGCGAAACCGCGAATGGAATTCAACGGGTTGCGGATCTCGTGCGCCACGCCGGCGGCCATTTGTCCGAGCGCCGCCAGATGCTGCGAGCGCCGCACCTGTTCCTCAAGCTTGCGGATCACGGCGAGATTGCGGAAGTTCGCCACGACGCCGACGATTTTGCTGGTGTGATCGCTCAACACGGAGGTGCTCAAGCCCAGCGGGATCGTCTCGTCGCCGACCTTGACGAGGATTTCGTAACGGTCTTCGGGCGTGCCCGTGGTCAGCGTGGTCTCGACGATTCGGCCGAGTTCGGCGAGCTCCGGCACTTCGCTGAGTTTGCGGCCGAGCAGCACGGCGTCGGCCTTGCCCAGAATGGCCTGCGTCGCATGGTTGACTCGCAGAACCCGCCCGCTGACGTCCACGACGATGATGCCGGATTGCAGCGAGCGAAGGATGGACTGGTTGAATTCGGTGGCATCGAGCAGTTCGTTGTAGAGCCGGCTGTTCTCCACGCACACGGCAAGCTGCAGGGCCATCGCGGTGCAGAGCCGCAGGTCGGTCTCAGAGAACGCGGTCGCCGAGGCGCGGGTATCGAAATACATCATCCCGGTGACTTTATCTTTCACCTTCAGCGGCGATCCCATGATGGATTTGACGCGCATGTCGTGAAGCGATTGGGCGCCGGCCAGACGCGGGTCGCTGTCCGCGTCCATGGAGATGAAACTTTCTTTCTTTTGCAGGAGCTGGTGCGCCATCGTGCGCGAAATGGTGATGTTTTCGTCGCCCGGCTGCGGGGCGCGGACTTTGGTGACCTTCAAGCCCGGAGCGCCGTCGGCGGTGAGCAGCAGGATCAGTCCGCGATCGGCCGGGAAGGCATTGAAGAAATGCTCCAACGCTCGTTCCAGCAGCGCGGACATGTGCAGCACGCCGGCAATATCCACCATGAACTCATACAGCAGCGAAAGCCGGCGCTGCGCGTCGGGAATGCTGGTGCCTTCGCGAATTTCGAGGAACTTGGTGTCATCCAGGCTCAAGCTCATCCGGGCCGGCGGCGCGACGCGTTCCTTGGAGAAGACGACTTGCGTGGTCTGTTTGTCCTCGCGCGGCTCCAGGCGCAGCATCATCACGGTGTCGCCGACGCCGATGCGATCGCCGTTCTGCAGCGGGGATTCGGTAATGCGGGCTTCGTTGAGGAACGTGCCGTTGGTGCTCTTCAGGTCGCGCAGAATGTACTGGTCGCCCTGCATGACGATTTCGGAATGAATGCGGCTGGCAGCTTCGTCATCCAGAGCCACGTCGCAGGCGCGGTCGCGCCCGATGCGGAGCGCCTCCGGCCGCAGGGGGATGCGGTGCCCCTTATAGCGACCGGACACAACGACAAGTTCGGCCTTCGACGCTGGCACTCTTCGGCTCCTCCCGTGGGGGAGTACAATTCCTACCACTGACTAGGGTTAGTGGCAAGTGTGGCACGGGCAGGCCGCTGGCGCGGCTTCTTGCGCCAGCGGATTGCCCGTGCGGAGGCGCGCCGGATTCACGGGCAATCCGCGCCGCAAACAGCCGTCGGTCCTTGATACCGACGCACCATACGCGGCGCGGCCTGCCCGTGCCACACAGGTCATCCGCCGGCCATCCACACCCCGATCGGTTCGGCGTATCGATACAACAGCCATGCGATACCCAGCAGCATGGCGGCGGCAACGTCGCGGCGGCCGAAATGGTCGGTGCGGTCCTGGCCGCGGACGAATTCGAGCAGCGCTCCGGTGGGGCAGCCGTATTTGCAGTAGCCACGCGGCAGGATTGCGGCCAGCAGAACGCTCACGATTGCGAACGCGATGACGAACGTGCTTGCGACTTTCAGGTTGTACGCGGCGAAGGGTTCGAGCGTGGCCAGTTCCTGCGGCATGGACAAATAGAAGAGCACGAGTCCACCGCACAACAGCAGGCCCGGAATCCAGCGCAGACCTTTGCTGACGGATGCGGGCAAGTTGAGGTGAAGCCACTTCGGGCCGAAAACGCTGACCAACTCCTGCGCGGCGCCGTGCGGACAGAGGTAACTGCAGTACAGCGGGCGGCGAGCGAGCCAGGGGATCAGCAGCGCGGCGGCGGTGAGCACAGCCAGACCCGGCGCGGAGCGCCACACCAGGCCGCCGGTGGCCCAACTTCGCAGCAAAGGCAGAGCGAGCAGATCGCCGCCGGAGTAAAGGCCCGCGGCAATCAAGATCGCGAGCCACACGCGACGCAGCCACTTGGACGTACGCAGCGGCGTGAAGGCCAGCAGCACGGCAGCCAGAACAAACGCACCGAGCGCGTAATCGTGCGCGCGAAGCTTCAGCGGCACAGCTTTGCCGGCGTCGGGGCTGGCGTGCGCCAGGCGGTAGACGATGGCGTCGGCGATCGCAAGGCTGGTGACGGTCGCGCCGGAAAGGCCATCGAACCCGGCTTTCTGGCGGTTCCACTTGGAGAGTTCGTCCCAGCTTTTGCCGTTCCAGGTTTTCAGGAACGTCGGGTCGCTGGCGAGATCGTCAACGTAGTGATAGGTGTCGGCGCTGCTGCGGATTTTGCAGCCGATGACGCGCATTCCCGCATCGAAGCAGATCAGCACATCGGTCGGACCATTGTAGCCGGTGCACTGATCGGAGATCGGCATCGTGCGGACGACGTAGCCTTCGCGCTTGCCGCCGGTCCCGCCAACGACGAAGCCAAAGCGTTCGGCGTCGGGAATCAGCCGCGTGGCATTCTCGTAGAAGCGCTGAACTTCAGACAGCTTGATCGGGGCGTCCCCGCCAATGCGCTGCCGCAACGTGTGCTGACGGAGGAGCAGCGCGACGCAGACGATGATGCCGAGGCGGTAGCTCTGGAGGAGGATCGGTCGCCAACGGGGGTATGGGGTATGGGGTATCGGGTATGGGGAAGGATTGCGATGGTCCTGCGTCATCAGCCGCCCCTATACCCGATACCCCATACCCCATACCCGTTCTTGTGCTGCAACTTGCGCGTCCGGCAAATCAGACCCTACTCCGCCGGCAACACCTGCACCGCGTCGGCGTGAACGTTGCCGTCCACACCTTCGTTACTGATGATCACGGCTCCGGTTTTTTCGGCGTCGAAGGTGAACACGCCCAGCGATACGAAGCCGCCGGGGAGCGGGGCTTTGACGCGCTGGTTCACCTTCTGCGTTTTGCTGCCGTCCCTGCTGACCACTGTCACGGGCGTGTTCGTGGCGCGGTTTTCGTGAGGCTGATGCGCGACGCGGACTTCGTACTTGCCGGTCTTTGGGACTTTGAATTCGAAGCGCGCCGAACCCTTGCCGCTCTTGCCGTGATACAGGTAGCGGTCGCCGACGTAGCCGCTCAGGCTTTCACCTTCGTGCCAGTCGCCTTCGAACTTCGCCTGCCGATCATCGATCACAATGCCGGGAAGCTTGGTAGCGCCGGCCTCCGTGCCGGCCGGGATAGACGCCGGCACCACCGAGTCCGGCGGCAGGTCCGGCGTGTCGTTGACGGTGACTCGCCGCGCTTTGCCGGGGAGTTTCAGCAGGTCCTTGAGTTCATCAAAGTGCGAGGTGTACACGGCGCGCGGAGTGCATTTGTGTTTGGTGCAGAGCGACGCGGCCTTGCCGACGACTTCGCCCATCATGCCGCCCGTCTTCATCACGCGCACGGTGCCGAGCGCTTCATGCGTGACGGATATGTTGCGGCCGGCCATGAAGAGGTTTTCGATGTTCTTCGAGTAGAAGCAGCGGTACGGGACGGGATAGCCGACCTTCTTGTCGATGCCTTTGCCGAATTCCGCTCGGGAGATGAACGGATCTTCAGGGAACTTCTTGGCGTACTGTTCTTTCGGGTAATGCAGGTCGATGCCCCAGGTTGTCGGGACGCAGGCGTCCGGGAACGACTGCTTGTTGACCATGTCATCGCGCGTGAGAACGACGTCGCCGAGGAGCTGGCGGGATTCGCGCGTGCCTCCGACGTAGGCGACCCATTCGATTTTCGCGTTGACGTGTTTTTCCTTGCCGCCTTTGTTCTTCATGGCGTTGAAGGCGCCGAAGACCGCGCGCAGATTCCAGTCGCGCATGTATTCGAGATCGTTGATCGGATGCTTGTTGAAGCCGGTTTCCCAGAACCATTCGCCGTTGCGGTTGGGGTACGGGAAATCGGCCATATCCATGTCCAGCGCCCAAGGCACTTCGGGGAAAGTTTGCGGCGTGTCGGTCTGCGTCCAGCGCCACATGTTGCTCATGCCCATGTGGCCGTCCTCCTTTATGGTGAGTTCCGCTCCGGCCAACGCGCCGATGCTGGCGTGGCCGGTGCAGTCGGCAAAGAGCGCGCCGGTGAAGCGCTTTACTTCGCTGGTCATCGTGTTGAGGCCCAGCACAGCCTTGATGCGGGTGCCGCCTTTCTCCACCGCGTAGGCGTGTGTGTTGAGGAAGAGCGCGAGGTTCTTTTCCGCTTTGACGACCGCCTCCTTCTTGTCGTCGCAGAATTCTTCGGCGGTGCCCGGCGATTTTTTCGCCTTGTCGGAAATTTCTTCAATGATGTCGCCGACGTGCGGGTAAGGCTGCATGCGAATGCCGCCCATCGCCCAGACGCGGACTTCGGAACTGCCGTTTCCGCCGAGGACGGGGCGTTCCTGAATCAGCGCGACTTTACAGCCCATGCGCGCCGCGGCGATGGCCGCGCCCAGGCCGCCGTAGCCGCCGCCGATGACGACCAGATCGTAGCTGCCGCCGTCCACGGGCTGTTCGGGCAGGCCAAGGAGCTGCCGGCGCCAGGCGGCCATCGGGGCGTTGTCGTTGGGCGGCGCAAAAGCCTGATCGGTGGTGAAGAGGATTGCATCGCAGCGGCCATCGAAGCCGGTGAGGTCGTGCAGGGCGAGGTTCACCTTCGTGTCGGTGATTTCGACGGAGCCGCCGGGCTGCCAGAACCATTCGGCGTTTTGCGTGCCGAAGGTCTCAGGTAACGCCTTGCCGTTGACGAGAAGCTGGAACTTGCCGGGCGCTCCGGCAGCTTTCCAGCGAGCGACCCAGTCTTTGGTGCGGACGAAAACTTTGTACGCGCCGACTTTGGGGAGCGTAATGGTGGTCGTGGCGTCTTTGACGGGCTGGCCCAAGCCGTGGGCGAGGAGGTAGGGCGAGCCCATGCTGTGGATGAACTGCGTGTCCACTTCCCAGCCGCCGCGGTCTTTGAAGCTTTCAGCTTCAATCAGGGTAGTCTCTGCCATAGCTGCTCCCGCTGCGAAAAGCACTGCGAAAAGAACGGGTATCGGGTATCGGGTATGGGGTATCGGGAAGGATTTTTGTCGCAAGCCACGCCCGATACCCCATACCCCATACCCCATACCCGCTTTTCGTTGCGTCATGTTCGCCTCGCTGGTCCGCTAACTATCCCGATCATTGGATAAACCGGAATCCTTCCGTGCGCCGACAGGATTTGCTCTTGGAGAGCATACCGGGTGAGCTTAAAAGTATCCATTCCCGCCGCTGCGCGAAACAGTGAAGACATGGCAGCGGTGGGCGTCTGTGAGAAGTGCTCAACAAGGGAGGCGATTGTGGCAGAAAAGATCAAGAGAGTTTTCATTACCGGCGGGTGTGGGTTTGTGGGGTCGTATCTCGCGCGCGAATTGCTCAAAGAAGGGTGCGAGGTGCTGCTCTTTGACGCGTTCCTCAACTACATCGATCCGTTCACGAGCAACTATCAGCACTTCCTGAAAGAGCGCATGAAGGACCTGATCGGGAAGGTGCGCATCGAACGCGGGGACATTCGCGTGCAGAAGCGCATCCAGCAGATCATGAACGACTGGAAGCCCGAAGGCGTCGTGCATCTGGCGGCTCTGCCCAGCGCGAAAGAATCCACGATGTATCCGACGGAGGCTTTGCAGATCAATGTGGACGGAACGCTCTCCGTGCTGGAAGGCATCAAGGCCTGCGGCAGCGTGAAGCGGTTCGTCTTCACGAGTTCCAGCTTTGTTTACGGACATTTCAAGCGGCCGATCGCGGACGAGGAACATCCCACCGATCCCATTGACGTTTACGGCGGCACGAAGCTGACCGGCGAGATTCTGACGAAGTCTTACGCGAGCCAGCACGACTTCCAGTACGTGATCGTGCGGCCGTCGGCGGTCTACGGCTTCGGCGACTGCAACCGGCGCGTGACGCAGATCCTCATCGACAACGCGATGCGCGGCAAGCCGCTGATCTTGCACGGCGGCGGGCATTCGAAGATCGATTTCACTTATGCGACCGACGTGGCCGATGGCTTCCGGCGGGCGCTGCTGGTGCCGGAAGGCGCGAACCAGACGTTCAACATCACGCGCGGGAACGCTCGATCGGTGCTGGAATTCGCCACCGAAGTGAAGAAGCACTTCCCGAAAGCCGAACTGATCGAAAAACCCAGTGACACGAGTCGGCCGGAACGTGGCACGCTGTCAATCGAGAAGGCGAAGAAACTGCTGGGCTACAATCCGAAGGTGGACATCGAGCAGGGCATCGCCGAGTACATCACGCTGCTGAAAGAACGCGGGCCGAAGTGATTCGATTGCGGATTGCGGAATTCGGATTGCGGATTTCTTGAACCGCAAAGACGCGAAGGCTCGAAGAACGGACTTCTTGGGGGTTGTGGTTGGGAAGGTGTGCCGCTGTTGGCTTGTCCAGCAGTGGTTTTTTATTGCCGGATGTAGCCGTCGAGTTCGCGGGGAAGTTTGGGGTCGAGGGCGTAGATATCCTGATCGGCCTGATTGTTGCCGAGGTCGCGATACGGGGTCATCATCCACTCCGTCATGCCGTCGCCGAATACGACGTTCTGGCCTACGCCAAGGCCATTAGGCTGGATGCCGTGGTTTTCGGAGTTCCCGTGAGGTCCTTTCACATCTGCGAGATTCGCGCTTCGCGAGTCGGGTTTGTGACCAGGATCGTAGCCGTACGAGCAACTCGACGGTGAAAGAAACGGCCCGCCCGGAACCAGAGCATGGTCGCGGGTCGCGCTGATGCGAGCCTGCGCTGTTGGCGAGACGGGCTTCGACGGACACGAGAAGAATCGAGGGTCGGCAACGTACTCCCGGAACAGCAAATTCATCGCTGCAAGCGGCTCATGGTCGTTGTAGGGATCGTCCTTCGACCCCCGCGTCGGAAAATAGCCGTTGTTCGACGGCACGTCCGCATACATCGTCATACCTTTACCGATCGAGCTCAGATTGTTCGAGCAGGTGGTATGACGACTATAGTTTCGCGTTCGTGCGAACAGTGGCAACAACAGTCCGGCCAGCACGGCTGCGATCAAGAGAAGCACCATTACTTCGAGCAAGGTCAGGCCGCGCGCGCGTGTTCTCATGTGCACCTCTTATCACTGCCGGATGTAGCCGTCCATCTCGCGCGACAGCTTCGCATCAAGAGCATGGATGTCCTGATCTTCGTGACCATTCCCCAGGTTTCGGTACACGGTGGGCATCCATTCCGTCGTGCCGGCGCCGATGACGACGTTCTGGCCCGCGTTGGGGCCGTGATTGTCGGAATTGTGGCCCGAGCCTTTTTTGTCGGCAAGGATCGCGGCGAGGGCATGGTCGCTGGGGTGGCCGGCATCGTACTCGTAGGAGCAATTCGCGGCGCTGAGATAAGTTCCGCCGGGGTCCAACTTGCCGTCGCGCACCGGCGTGATCGAAGCCAGAGTTGCGGGTGGAATCGGCTTTTTATCGCACGAGAAGACGCGCACGTCCGCAACGTAGCTGTTGTAAACAAGGCTGAGCGCGCGCATGGACATGCCTTCTTTGTAGATTTCGTCGCCGGTGCCGAGGACTGGAAAGTAGCCGCCGTTGGCGGGAACGTCGGCGTACATGAAGCAGGCTTTGGCGATCTGGTTCAGATTGGAGGAGCACGACGATCGGCTGCCTCCGCAGCGGGTGCGCTGCAACGTGGGCAGGAGAAGTCCCGCCAGAACCGCGATCATCACCAGCACCACGATCACTTCCAGCAAGGTCAGGCCGCGCGGCTTTAGCATGGGTTCGGTTCCTTTATATTCGGTCGCACAGTTGCGTTACGCGGGGAGCGGCGCGGCGGTTCGTTGAATTCGTTCCGAAACGTTGTGTCGCCCCGTCCGGGGCTCTCGGGGCGCGCATCGCTTCGTCCCCACAGCTTGCGCTGTGGGCTACCCGTGTGCCGCCGCTCCGCGGCTACGAACGGCGAAACTCCCGCGATGACGAGAAACCACTGAGCCCTGAAGGCGGAACCCTGAACCCTGCCCTTACCCGCGACATTTGGGTGAACCGTCGGTAGAATCGGGACGTAATGATGGCGCAGAAGGTAAGTTCTTTGCGCCTTTGCGACTTTGCGGTTCAAGTCGGTGACTTGCCGGTTCAAAATGGAGCAGCGCATGCGATATCTCATCACGGGTGGAGCGGGGTTCATTGGGTCGCATCTGGCGGATTTCCTGCTGGCGGCCAGCGCGGACGCGCAGGTGACGTTGCTCGATAATCTTTCGACCGGGCGCTACCAGAACATCGCGCATTTGGAAAACAATCCGCGCGTGCGGCTGCTCATTGGCGATGTGATGGATGAGGCTCTGCTGGAGCCGCTGGTGCGCGACTGTGAGCAGATTTTTCATCTGGCCAGCGCGGTCGGCGTGAAGCTGATCCTGGAACGGCCGGTGCAATCGATCGAGACGATCGTCAAGGGCACCAACGGCGTGCTGCGGTTCGCCAGCCGCTACCGGCGGCCGGTGCTGCTGACATCGACGAGCGAAGTGTACGGGAAATCGACGGCGGTGCCGTTCCGCGAAGATGGCGACCAGGTGATGGGCGCGACGGACAAGCAGCGCTGGGCGTACGCGTCGGCGAAGGCGCTCGAGGAGTTTCTGGCGCTGGCGCATTTCCGCGAGACGCGGCTGCCGGTGATAGTCACGCGGCTGTTCAATACGGTGGGGCCGCGGCAGACGGGGCGCTACGGAATGGTGCTGCCGAACTTCGTGCGGCAGGCGTTGACGGGGCAGCCGCTGACGGTTTACGGCGATGGAAAGCAGACGCGCTGTTTCTGTCACGTGGCGGATGTGGTCGAAGCGCTTTCGAAAATGATGGCTACGCCGGCCACGCGCGGGGAAGTGATCAACATCGGCAGCAGCGAGGAAGTGACGATTCTGGAAGTGGCGCGCATGGTCAAACGCGTGTGCGACAGCGCGTCCGAAATTCAACTGGTGCCTTATGCAGAAGCTTATGTCGAAGGCTTCGAAGATATGACGCGGCGCTTGCCGAGCATCGAGAAGGCCCGGCGCATGATTGGGTATCAGCCGCGGAAATCGTTGGAGGATGCCATCCGGGATAGCGCGGTGGCGATACGGGGAGAGCTGGCGGCGGAGACGAAGTAGGCAGTTGGCAGCTGCAGTAGGCAGGAGCTCCGAACAACGACGCGGAGACGCGGGGACGCGGAGAAACAGAATCGGAGCGCCCCCTCCCCCCTAACCCCTCTCCCTCGCGGGGGAGAGCATACAGGGGGGACCGAAGCAGCGGGCGAGACGCCCGCACTACGGGCGCGCGCAGAACTTGCGGCGCTGCCGCAAACCCCTCCCCCGACCCCTCCCCTCGACGGGGAGGGGAGAACAGCACGCAATCCGGGAGGATTGCGCTACGAACCGCAACAGCACGCAATCCGGGAGGATTGCGCTACACCACTCACCAAGTACCAAGTACCAACACGGTGTAGTCCGATGTGAGGGAGGGACGACACCGATGCGGAATTTTCTTGTGCTGCTGGGCGCCGTTGCGCTGAGCGCGGTTTGCTGGGCTGAGAATTTGGTCATTGCGAATGCGGACTTTGAAAGCGGGAAGGGTGAGAGTGCGGAGAACTGGAAGTGGTGGTCTCGCAATGGGGGCGGGTCGGCGAAGTGGACGAGCGACGACAAGCATGGCGGCGAGCACGGGGTGTGCATCAAGCACGACGACGAAAAGGACTGGGCGTATGTCAATTCCACGCACTTTTCCGTGAAGGCGGGGCAGGCGTATACCGTGTCGGCGTGGATCAGGCCGAAGACGGGGCGCGTGGAACTGGCTGTGGTGGCTCTGAGCAAAGGAAAGACGATCAACTGGACGCTGGCGGGCGCAGAGGTTCGGAATCAAGACAAGTGGCTAAAGGTGGACGCTCGCGCGGAGATTGAGGAGCCTTGCGACGAGATTTATCTGCGGTTTGTCGGGATGGGACCGGCTCTGGCGTGGGTGGACGATGTGGCGATCGCGGTGGCGGCGCCGCTGCCGCCGCCGCAGCCGAAACCGAAAGTGGAAGGCTACGCGTTCGGGAAAGAGCGCGTGCGGGAGAAGCTGGATCGCGGGGTGGTCGCGATGCCGGTTGGCGGTGGGAAGGTTCACGTCGGCTGGAGGTTGCTCGACACAGACGCGGCGGAGACGGGATTCAATGTGTATCGGCGGGTAGCCAGTGCAGACGGCACGGGCAGCCAACAGCTAACAGAGGCTGCCCGTGGCACATCTGGGACGAGGCTCAATTCGGAGCCGATAAAGGAGACGACGGACTTTATGGATGCGAAGGCGCCGGCGGGGGCGTGCGAGTACTTTGTGCGGGCGGTCGTGAACGGAGCGGAAGGGGAGGCGAGCGCGGCGGCGAAGGTTGCCGAGACGGAGAAGGCTCAGGATTTCGTTCGCATTCCACTGCAGGGGAACTATCGGGCTCAGAAAGTGGGGATTGCGGACCTGGATGGCGACGGGAAGCTTGATTACGTCATCAAGCAGCCGTTTGAGAACATCGATCCGTACGAGAAATATTGGAGCAAGAGTCCCGACACGTACAAGCTCGAAGCGTACAACAACGACGGGAAATTTATGTGGCGGTACGACCTGGGCTGGGCGGTCGAGCGCGGGATCTGGTACTCGCCGTACGTGGTTTTCGATCTGGATGGCGACGGGAAGGCGGAGGTCATCTGCAAGGATGGCGAGGGCGATCCGCGCGACGCGGAAGGAAAAGTGCAGAGCGGGCCGGAGTATCTGACGATTCTGGATGGCCAGACGGGCAAAGTGCGGGCTCGAACGGATTGGGTGCCGCGCGCGTTGTTCGAAAAGTTTGGCTACAACTATGCGTCACGCAATCAACTGGGCATCGCGTATCTGGACGGCAAGACGCCGTGCTTGATTGTCGAACGCGGCACGTACAACTTGATCATTCTCGTCGCGTACGAATTTCACGACGGCAAGCTGCGCGAATTGTGGCGTTGGAGCAACGAGAACCTGAAGAAGAACTATTGGGGCCAGGGCGCTCACTGGATGCACGCGGCCGACGTGGACGGCGACGGGCGCGACGAGGTGATTATCGGTTCGGCGTGCATCGACGACAACGGCGCGGAGCTTTGGACGACAGGGCTGGGGCATCCGGATCACACGTATGTGGGGCACCTCGACCCGAGCCGGCCGGGGCTGCAAATGTACTACGGCATGGAGACGCACCACGACCGCAACGGAATGGGCATGGTGGACGCGGCGAATGGAAAGATTCTGTGGGGCTTCAAGGAGCCGACGGTGCACATTCACAGTTCGGGGCTGGTGTCCGATCTGGATTCATCGAGCCCGGGCGCGGAGTGCTACAGCGGCGAGCGCGACGAGAAAGAGAAGCGCTGGATTTGGAAATCAAACGGCGAACTTCACGACGGAAATTGCGCGAAGTACATGGGCGGGCTGGCTCCGCGAGCGGCCTATTGGGACGCCGATCCGCAGCGCGAACTCATCCTCGGAAAGAAGATCGTGAAGTACAAAGGCGCGGAGCTCGGGCAAATCGAAGGCGAGATCATCGGCGTGGCCGATGTGCTCGGCGACTGGCGCGAAGAGATCATCACGACGATGCCGGGCGAGCTGCGGATTTACGTCAGCCCGATTCCCGCAACGGACCGGCACGTGTGTCTGATGCGCGACCCGATTTACCGGATCGATGTGGCTCATGGAGCGATGGGGTATCTGCAGGTTCCGACGTTGAGCTACGATATGGCGACGGAGCGGTGAGTGGTACTTGGTGAGTGGTGGAGTGGTACGGGCGAAGAATTCAGAATTTGTAAGCGTTCAGGCCGGTGCAACAGAACAGCTTTCAACACAGAGGCACAGAGTTCACAGAGTCTCTTTTTGGTTCTGTTCTTTCTCCGCGACCTCTGTGTTCTCTGTGACTCTGTGTTGAAGGTAGTTAAGGAGCGCTCGGCAGAAGACCGGACATCGAAGCAACAGAGGACTGAGCGGCTGCCAGAATTCAAAGCGCAAAATGATAGATTGTGACGGGGGCAGGGATGGCCAAGCGCGCGTGGTTTCAGGTGCATCTGAGCACGGCGCTGGTGCTGATGGTGGTGGCGGGGGTGTTGGTGGGGAGGTTTGTGCCGCGCAAGCGGGAGTGGCCGGTATCCGAGTGGATTGGCAGAGACGGTTTGTCAGTACGAGTTGAGGCAATGGACGGGAACGTTGACGCGTGCGCTAACTTCTTCATTGAACTGCGCAACGACACGAACGAAGCTGCGCATGTAGGAGTGGACTCACGCTTGCGAATTGTGCCGTTGCATCGCCCCGAGAGTAAGTGGCTGGACGGGATGTTGCTGGAGCAAGAGTCGGGTCAACTGGGACCGCAGTTCCCATTCATACAGTCCGAGCCAGTCATACCGCTAGTGACGGTGCAGCCCGCTACGACAACGACCGTTGGCTTGAACGTGCCTTTCAAACCAGGGGCGGTTCCGTCATTGTTTCGAGGCGCAGACAGCGACGTCGAACCGGGCCGTTACCTGGCGCAGTCGCAAGTAGTCTGGCGCAATCAAACAATACTCAGCGCGCCGGTGGAGATTGAGATTGTACGGCCGTGGACGAGAAAGCGAGTTGCGCTGACGATCGCGGAGGCGCTGGGGATTTTGATCTTGGCAGGTCTTATTAGCGAGGTTCTCGCGCGGCGGTGGCCGAGGAAAAAAAGTTCAAAATCTGAGCAATAAATGCGGGCTATCTACGTCTTATTTTAGGAACACTTTAGGATGACTAGCTGAGCGCGTTTGCACATGTGCAGTTTTGGACAGAAACGAATGGGGAACTGGTGAAGACGGACAATTTAGCAAAATGTCCTACGACGCACGGTGCAGCTTTGGACAGAACGAGCGGTGAGGTGGGCTGGACGATTAGATAGCTGAAAGCACGGGCAGCCAACGGCGAACAGAGGCTGCCCGTGGCACACACCAGCACGTGTGCACTTTTTTACAGGTAATCGGCAGGGCGAAGGCGCTCCGGTGCTGACGTGCACCTATGCAAGGTGCAATTTTTTACAGACGATTGGCGCGGCCGCGGATGGCCGGGATATGGGACATTGGTCGTTTTGACGTGGTGGAATGGGTTCGTTACTACTGGGTCGAAGTAAGAAAGTGTTGATTCGTAGGGACTTACGTTATCGAACGCTGGTACGCGGGTTGTGTATAGCTATCGCAGCGCCGAAAACGCGCGGGGGAGAACCACTATGGCGATGGACCGGTATACGATTAAGGCTCAAGAGGCGCTGCAGGCGGCTCAGCAGATGGCCAGCGCGTCGGGGCACCCGGAACTGACGAACGCGCATTTGCTCGCGGCGCTGCTGGATCAGGAAGGTGGGCTGGTCACGCCGGTTTTGCAGAAGACGGGCGTCGATACGGCGCAGCTTAAGATCCAAGTTATCGAAATGCTCGACAAGTTGCCCAAGCAGCGCGGCGGCGATCTGCACATGTCAGCGGATACGCGGCGCGTGCTTCAAGCGGCCGAAGACGAAGCCAAGCGGTTAAAGGACGAGTACATTTCGACGGAGCACTTTCTGCTGGCGCTGTCGAATGCTCGCGACGATGTCGGCCGGATTCTGAAAGACGTTGGCGCCAAGCACGGCGAACTGTTGAAGGCAATCCAGGCCATCCGCGGGTCGGCGCGCGTGACCACGCAAAATCCCGAAGCCAGTTTGCAGGCGCTGGAGAAGTTTACCAAGGATCTGACGACTCTGGCGCGGCAAGGGAAGCTCGATCCGGTGATCGGCCGCGACAACGAGATTCGCCGCGTGATCCAGGTGCTGTCGCGGCGGACCAAGAACAACCCGGTGCTTATCGGCGAGCCGGGCGTGGGCAAGACGGCGATCGTCGAAGGGCTGGCGCAGCGAATCATCGCCGGCGACGTTCCCGAAAGCCTGAAGGACAAGCGCGTGCTGGTTCTGGACCTGGGCGGGCTGATTGCCGGCACGAAATTCCGCGGCGAGTTCGAAGAGCGGCTGAAAGGCGTGCTGCGCGAAATCACGGAAGCTCAAGGCGGGATCATTCTCTTTATTGATGAGCTGCATACGATCATTGGCGCGGGCGCGGCGGAAGGAGCGGCCGACGCGGCGAACATGCTGAAGCCGGCATTGGCGCGCGGCGAACTGCGCTGCGTGGGCGCGACGACTCTGGATGAGTACCGCAAGCACGTCGAGAAAGACGCGGCACTGGAGCGGCGCTTCCAGCCGGTGTACGTCGAAGAACCGAGCGTGGAAGACACGATTGCGATTCTGCGCGGACTGAAAGAACGCTACGAACTGCATCACGGCGTGCACATCACCGATTCGTCGCTGGTCGCGGCGGCAACGCTTTCGCATCGCTACATCGCCGACCGTTTCTTGCCGGACAAGGCGATCGATTTGATCGACGAAGCGGCCGCGGGGCTGCGGATGGAAATCGACAGCCAGCCGGTGGAACTGGATATTCTCAACCGCCGCATCATGCAGCTCGAAATCGAGCAGACGGCGTTGAAGAAGGAGAAAGACAAGCCCAGCCAGGAGCGATTGGCAAAGCTGAGCGCGGAACTGTCTTCGTTGCGCGAAGAGGCGGCGGCGCTGCGCACGCGATGGGAGAACGAGAAGAAGATCATTGCGAAGCTGCATGACGTTCAGCAGCAGATCGACGATCTGAAGGTGGAAGAGACGCAGGCCAAGCGCAAGGGGAACCTGGAGCGCGCGGCGGAGATTCGTTACGGAGAAATTCCGAAGCTCGAAAAAGAGCAGACGCACGCTCAGGACGAACTGAAGAAGCTGCAGGCCAAGGGCGCGCTCCTTAATGAGGAAGTCACCGAGGAAGACATCGCGAAGGTGATCTCGCGCTGGACGGGCATTCCGGTTTCGAAGCTGCTGGAAGGCGAGCGCGAGAAGCTGCTGCACATGGAAGACAACATGCGCCGGCGCGTCGTCGGGCAGGACGAGGCTGTGGAACTGGTCTCCAACGCGGTGCGCAGAAGCCGCGCGGGTCTGGCCGATCCGAACCGGCCGATCGGGAGTTTCCTGTTCCTCGGGCCGACGGGCGTGGGCAAAACGGAACTGGCGAAGGCGCTGGCGGAGTTCCTCTTTGACAGCGAGCAGGCGCTCGTGCGCATCGACTTGAGTGAGTACATGGAAAAGCATGCGGTCTCGCGGCTGATCGGCGCTCCGCCGGGATACGTGGGCTTCGAGGAAGGCGGGCAGTTGACCGAAGCGGTGCGGCGGCGGCCGTACAGCGTGATCTTGTGCGACGAAGTCGAGAAGGCCGCGCCGGAAGTGCTGAACGTTTTCCTACAGCTTCTGGACGATGGCCGCTTGACGGATGGCCACGGCCGCACGGTCGATTTCCGCAACGCGATTCTGGTTTTCACGAGCAACCTTGGCGCGCAGTACCTCGCCGAAATGGACACGCTGGGTGAAAAGAAAGCGACGGCCGCAGTGCTGGAGGCGGTGCGCGAGCACTTTAAGCCGGAGTTCTTGAACCGGCTCTCGGGACAGGTTGTGTTCCGACGCTTGAGCAAGGCGGACCTGATGAAGATCGTTGACATCCAGATGGAGAAGTTTGTGCGCATGCTGGAAGCCCGCAACCTGCACCTGAAGATGACGCGTGGAGCGAAGGAGTACCTGGTGAAGGCCGGCTTCGATCCAGTGTTTGGAGCTCGGCCGCTGAAACGGGCGATCGAGAAACATCTGGGCGACCCACTGGCCAAAGAGCTGCTGGGCGGCAGTTTCACGGAAGGAACGACGATCGAAGTGGATGCGGCCTCGAATGGCGAGGGACTGATTTTCAGCGCGGCTCGCGTGGCAGCGGGAGCTTGAACGAATTCAGACGTCAGAGCGCAGTGATTATGGCGCTGTGCGCCACCCGGAGACGATGAAAAGATGTGTGGCACGTGTGGCACGGGCAGGCCATCGGCGCGGCTTCTTGCGCCGATGGATTGCCCGTGCAGGTACGCGCCGAATTCACGGGCAATCCGCTGGAGCAAAAAGACGCTCCAGCGGCCTGCCCGTGCCACACATCATTTCGGCGCAGGATTCAGAATTACGAACGCTGATAAAACGCGAACGCGTGCGGACCGTCGGTCCAGTGGCGAGCGAGAACCAGACCGGCGGGCGCGGGCGGTTCGGCTTTTTTCTCGAAACGCAGCACCAGGCGCGCGGGGGCGAGGGCCAGCAGTTTTCCGGCCAGAGCCATTTCGGCTTCGGCAGCGGCGCGCGTGTCGGAGCCGGCGCTGAACGCAAAGGGAGGATCGTAGAGAATCAGATCGAAGGGCGGAGGCGACGCGGCGGCGGCGAGCTGGTTGAGCACGCCCGTCACCAGCCCGCAGCGCACGTCGGCGAATTCAGCCAGCCGCGTTTTCTGGAGGTTCTGGTTAAGCAGCTTGATGGCGTCGGCGCGTCGTTCGACGAACAGACAATAGGCGGCGCCGCGCGAAAGAGCTTCGATGCCTTGCGTGCCGGTGCCCGCGTACAAATCCGCCACGCGCGTGCCGGCGAGCAGTCCGGCGGCATCGAGCATCGAGAACAGGCTCTTTTTAATGCGGTCGAGGATCGGCCGAGTGTCCATGTCCGGCACGGTTAGAAGAGGAACGCCGCGAGCACTTCCGCCAATGACGCGCATGGGAACTCCGAACAGGGATGTGTGGCACGGGCACATCCGGCTGCGGCACCGCCGCCCGATGGAGCGTCTTTTTGCTCCAGCGGATTGCCCGTGATTCCGGGACGCTGCCGCACGGGCAATCTGCGCCGCAAACGGACGCGGCGCAGCCTGCCCGTGCCACACACGCTACAGTACCGCGATGCATTCGATCTCGACACGCGCGCCGGCGGGAAGCTTGGACACTTGCACGGTCGAACGCGCCGGACGATGACTGCCGAAGAAAGTTGCGTAGGTGCGATTCATGCCGTCGAAGTCGGCCAGGTCTGTCAAGAACACGGTCGTCTTCACCACCGCGGCGGGAGTGCAGCCGGCCGCGACGAGAACGGAGCGCAAATTGTCCAGCGCCTGCTGCGTGGCTGCCTCAATGCTGCTGCCGACGATAGTGCCGAACGAATCGGTCGGAATCTGTCCCGAAACGAAGACCATGTTGTTGCAGACCACGGCCGGGCTGTACGGGCCCAGCGGGCCCTGCACCGTCGCGGGAACTATCGGTCGAATGATCGCCATAGCCTGCCTCCGTTGGAATCGTATTGGGCTCCGCAAAGCGAAGCGCTACTGCCCGGGCGTGATGATCTTCGGTTCGGACGGGCGTTTGTCCTCGTATACGCTCGGCGGCTGCACGGCGGACACGCGCTGCTGCTCCTGCCACCACTTGCGCCAATCGTCAACCGCACGGGAGCGAGCCACTTCGCCGCCATCGGGCATGTAGCCGAAATCACGGTGTGTCCGCGCTTCGAGCGAGCGGAAGGCCTCCTGCCGGATGCCACGTTCGGAATCAGCCAGCGCTTCAATCAGATCGCCGACGGCCTCCTTGCCGCCGAATTGCCGGGTGAGCCGCAGGGCTGGCGCGCGCACTTCCATCCGCGGGTTTTTCAGCAGCAGCCGGACTTTGTTGTAGACGATCTTGTCCACGCCCTGTTGCCCGCCCCACACGCGAAGCTGCTCTTCGGCCGAGACGATATGCGAGAGTTCCTGGTGCTGCATCTGATCAACCAGCTTGCTCACGGCGATTTCCGGATCGGTGTCTTCCTTGATCGTCTCGAGTTTCTCCGCCTTGCGCTTGCTCGCATCCGCCGCGCCCTGGCCAAAGGCGGCGTACGAGTCATCGGACTGAGGCTTGTTCATCGCCTTCTTCGCCGCCGTGGTCGTGCAGCCGCCAATCACAAAAGGCAGCAGCGCGCAGAGCGCAAGAGAACAGGTCCGCAACGCGATCATACAGCCTCCTTCAGACTCACGACTCCAGACTGCAGACTCAAGACTCTCTTACCGACGCATATCGAAGCTCGCGCCTTTGATAAAAAAGTCCTTATACTTCGAATAGCGGGACAACGCAGTATCGAGCGACGCGACATCTTCGAGGTCGTCGGGTTTGCACATCTCTTTGCACTTCTCCAGAATGTCCATCTCCTTCTCGATCTGATCCTTCAACTGCGGATATTTGGAGCGATCCTCGATGTTGCCCTTGCGAATGGCTTCGATCTTATCTTCGGCCGATTTGCGCAGCTTGTCGCGCTCGCTGATCTTGTTGAACCACGCGTTCCATTGATCGGACTTCCAGGCCGCACGCTTCTCCTTGCGGCCTTGCTGCCCATTAAAGGAGAGCAGCACCAGCGCCTGGCACAGCGAAGCTTCCGCGCCAGGGTTCGCCTTCAGCAGGTCGATGACCATGCCGATGGCCGTCAGATCCTTTCCGTAACTGCGCCTTCCAAGCGCCAGCGTATAGGCTTCCATCGTCTTGCCTTGCAGGTCATTCTTGAAGGCTTCGAGGATGACGTTGCGCGAGTCGGGATCCCGGAGCTGGCCAAGCGTTTCGGCGTTGGCGATACGCACACTCTCTTCCGGATCGCGAGCCAACTCGCCAAGCTGCGCCATCGGACCGGACAGCCCCGTAACGGGAACCGCTTTCACCGCCGCAAGACGAATCGCGACCACTTTGTCTTTCAGCGCAGTGGTGATGCCCTTCGCCGCGACGGCATCTCCTTTACGCTCGGCCAGCGCATCCACGATCTCCCGGCGAACGTCGTCTTTTGCGTGAGTCACCAGCGGCACGAGCGTCTCGCTCTTGGCCTGCGAGCGCACTTTGCCAAACGCAATTTTAGCCGCAGCGGCCAGGTCCTTGTCGCCGCCGGCCATCGCTTCAAGCAGGTCCGGCACGGCATCGGGCAACGCGGTGGTCGTCAACGCACGCAGAGCTTTCTCGCGCACCTCTCCTTTGTCCTTCGCGGCGACAGATATGAGCTGCTTGCAGACGCCCGGCGCAACCAGTTCGCTCAGCGCTTCGACCGCGGTTGCGCGCACTTCTGCCGGCAGGTCAGCCGCCGCACTGCACGGAATCAGCGCTTGCGCCGCTTTTGCGACATCCTTGTCCGGTTCGCCCGTGCCGCTGGGCTGAGCGGACGCAGCCGCCGCTTTGCCGATCGCCGCCAGAGAGCGGATCATCACCGCCTTGCCGGCCGCATCGCATTTCGAAAGTTCATCCGCAAGACGCTCAATGGCCGGTCCGCGACCCGTCGAACGCGTACCGATCAGTTCGATCCCGTATGCCGCGGCTTCGCGCAGATCTGGCGTCGTGGAACTCAGCCGCACCGAAAACGCGCTAAAGACCTGGCTGACATCTCCTTTTTCGTAGCGTCCCAGCAGCGCCGCGGCGGCGTCTTTCCGATCCTGCAGGCCCGGGCCTTCATCGAGCTTCTTCGTGTGCATGTAGCACATGAACGGGTCGTACCCGATCGCGACCACGAGGATCACGACAAGCGCGATGCCGCCCAGAATCATCTGCTTAACCGTCAACAGCGGCGCTTTGGCTGCGCTGCGAACGGTCTGCTTGGTGGAAGCAGAGCGTTTGGTGGTGCGGTTGTCCACCAGCGCCGGACCGGGCGGCGGCGTGTCGGTGTCAGGATCGCGCTGACGGCTCGGCGATGGGACTTGCCGCGAACTGGCCGGACGCACCTGCCGACTGGACTCGCTCGGCCGCGCAGGAGTGCTGCCGGGAGCGCCAATGTTTCTTCGTGAGCTCTTCTTCGGATCGAGTGCCAACCGGGAATCCCCCTTCTGAAGCGAGCTGAGGATTTTAGCCGCTGGCGGCTGTCGAGTCGAGACGGAAACAAAGGACAAGTCAAGAGTCTGGAGTCTGGAGTCTGGAGTCCTGCGTGCGTGGGCACGAGCCAAGAGCGAAGCGCTATCAGTTCTCGCCTCGCGGGGTTCTCAATTGGTGATATTACTTCCCGATCACCAGTAGAGGGAAAAAACATGCGATGGACATCAACACGTAGCTTGCAGGCAGCCGGATTTCTTCTGTTCTCGATTCTCGGGGGAACAATCGTGCAGGCACAAGATTGGGGCGGACCGTTCACCATCATCCCGATGAGCGCGCCTGAAATGGTGCTTGAAGCCGTCGATGCCGGCGTCACAGAAGGAACCAAAGTCTCGATCGGCGCTCCCACCGGCAAAGACAACCAGAAATGGATCGTCACGCCGGTAGCGCCGGCCTCCGTGCCGGCCGGCGACGCCTTCTACAGGATCCGGCCCGCCTACAGCGAAAAGCTCGTCCTGGCCGCCGACAAAGCCGGCACCGAGAACGGAACGTTGATCGTGCTGCAGGAGAATGCCGGCAAGCCATCCCAACTCTGGTCCATCAAAAAGCACCCGAACGGCTCGTTCGGCCTGGTTCCAAAGCACGCGCCCGATAAGGGGCTCGACGATTTCGCCGGCGCGAAGACAGCCGGCTCCCGCCAGGATCTGTGGGAATACAAACCCGGAGACGAACACGTGCAGTGGCAGTTCAATCCGCTGCAAGGCGCCACTTGGCCTGAAGCCGTCGGCAATCTTAACCTGCTGAACGCACCCCGAGGCACGATCAAAGAATTCTCGTTTGCTGAAAGCACCATCTTTCCCGGAACGAAGCGCAACGGCCACGTTTTCATTCCCGCACAGTACGACGGCGCCAAGCCCGCGTGCGTTTACGTGCGGCAGGACGGCTACAACAAGAGCGAAAAGCACATGCTGGAGATGCTCATCGAAGCCAAGGAAATGCCGGTGACCATCGGCGTCTTCGTCCGCCCCGGTGATCTGCCCGCAACAGTGAAAGGCACGATGGGCCGCCGCAACCGTTGCTTCGAATACGACGCGGTCAACGACAACTACGTGCGCTTTCTTATCGAAGAACTTCTGCCATACGTGGCGAAGACGTTTGATCTAAAGCTCTCGAACAGCGGCAACGATCGCTGCATCGCCGGCGGCAGCAGCGGCGGAATTGCGGCTTTTGTTGCGGCATGGTCAAGGCCGGACGCGTTCTCGCGCGTGTATGCCAACAGCGGCAGCTTTGTGGCGTTTCGCGGCGGGCATGAGTTCCCCACCCTGCTCCGCAAATTCGAAGCGCAGCCGATCCGTTCGTACCTGACCACCGGCATGCACGACATGGAGAACTGCGCCGGCGACTGGTATCTGCTCGACCAGGAGATGGACAAGGCGATGAAGTTCTCCGGCTACGATTACGTGTTCCACGCGATCGACGGCCCGCACGTCGCCGGCTGGAACGAGCATTTCCCCGAGGCCATGAAATTCATCTGGAAAGGCTGGCCAGAGCCCGTGCAAGCCGGCAAAAGTGCTCCGCGCGTGAGAGACGTCATCACCGAATCGAAATGGGAGCTGGCGGGACAAGGTTTCACCGACGCGCGCGGCCCGGCCTGCAATGAAAAAGGCGAAGTGTTCTTCATCGACAACAACAAACTCCACCGCATCGGCGTGGACGGAAAGATCGACGTCTTTCACCCCGACGCCGCGCAAGCCAACGCGCTGTCCGTCGGTCCCAAGGGCGAGCTCTACACTGTCTCCAGCGCAACCGGAAAAGTGATGTGCTACGACGCGACCGGAAAAGGCTCCGTCTACACGGAAGGAATTCGCGGCCGCTACATTCTCGCACGTCCGGACGGCAGCCTGTATGTCACGAGCGATGAAGAAAAGCCCGGCGAGGGAAGCAAAATCTGGCTCCTGAAAGACGGCCAGAAGAAGGAAGTCGATTCCGGCCTGAAGCACGCGACCGGCCTCGCCTGCCGGCCCGATCAGTGGCTGCTCTCGGTCGCCGACGGACACTCGAAGTGGCTCTATAGCTATCAGATTAACGCCGACGGCACGCTCATTAATAAGGAGCGCTTCTTCTGGCTTCACGTCGCCGATTGGGACGACGATGCCGGCGCCGAATCGGTCTGCTACGCGAAAGAAGGCCAGATGTTCGTCGCCACGCGCCTAGGCGTGCAGATCTGCGCCGACGACGGCCCCACGCAGGTGATTCTACCCGTACCCGATCACAGCCGCGTCGTCGGCGTGTGTCTCGGCGGCCCGGAATTGACCACGCTTTACGCCTTCTGCGGCGGAAAAATCTGGAAACGCACCGTGAAGCAGCACGCCATCGGCGCGTTCTCGCCCTGGGTGAAGGTGAACGGGACGCCGCTGTGAGAGCAGGCTTTGGGCTTTAGGCTGCGGGCCGCAGCAGCGGCCCTCGGACCAAAGTCCAAAGCCTAAAGCCTAAAGCCCAAAGTTAGAGTATGTACCGCGTCAAGTCCTCGTCATCCAAGATCGGCTTGAGCTTGCCCTCAACCATCTCGGCATCGACGACGACCATCTTGTCCGTCATCTCAGCGGCACTGAAGCTGGCGTCTTCCAGCACCTTCTCCATGAGCGTCTGCAAGCGCCGCGCGCCGATGTTCTGACTGCGCTGGTTCGCAAAGACCGCCAGATGGGCCAACGCGCGCAGACCGTCTTCGGTAAACTTCAGTTCGATGCCTTCAGTGCCCAACAGCGCCGTGTACTGTTTGGTCAACGCATTCTTCGGCGCCGTGAGGATTCGACGGAAGTCCTCCTCGGTCAGGTCCTGCAGTTCGACGCGGATGGGAAATCGCCCCTGCAATTCAGGCAGCAGGTCGCTGGGCTTCGACATGTGAAACGCGCCGGCCGCGATGAACAGAATGTGATCGGTCCGGATCAACCCCCAACGCGAATTCACCGACGCGCCTTCGACGATGGGAAGCAGATCGCGCTGCACGCCTTCGCGCGAAACATCCGGGCCGTGTGAGCTCTTCGCGCCGGCAACCTTGTCGATCTCATCAACAAAAATGATGCCCAGATTCTCCGCCGCTTCGACCGCGCGCCGCGACACCGCTTCCTGATCGATCAGCTTTTCAGCCTCCTCAGCCTCCAGCAGCCTTCGCGCTTCGGCGACCGATACCTTCCGCGGTTTGGAGCGTTTGGGCATCATGCGCGAGAGCGCGTCCTGCAGTTCCATCCCCATCTCTTCGCCCATCGAGGGCGCAAAAATGCCGGCGACCGAATCGCCCGACTGCACCTCAATCTCCACTTCGCGCGAATCCAGCGCGCCGTCGCGCAACTTCTTGCGCAGTTTCCCGCGCGTGCGTTCGTGCATCTGAGCCGCACTGGTCGCGCCGGATTCCTTGGCCTCTTTTTCGGTCCAGGATGTCGGCGCCGGCAGCAGCGCGTCGAGCAACCGCTCTTCCGCGGCTTCGGACGCCTTGACGCGGACCTCTTCCCGCGCGCGCGTCTGAAACATGTTCACGGACTGCTTGACCAAGTCGCGCACCATGCTTTCCACGTCGCGGCCGTGATAACCCACTTCCGTGTAGCGCGTGGCTTCGACTTTCACGAACGGCGCTCCGGCCAGCGACGCCAAACGGCGCGCGATCTCCGTCTTGCCCACGCCCGTCGGCCCGATCATGAGAATGTTCTTGGGCGCGACCTCTTCGCGAATCGCCGGGTCGAGTTTCCGCCGCCGCCAGCGGTTTCGCAGCGCAATCGCGACCGCCTTCTTTGCCGCATCCTGCCCGACGATGTAGCGGTCCAACTCCGCCACGATTTGCCGCGGCGAGAGTTCGGAAAGGTCAGTGTTCACGATGGTGGGAAGCGTTTCGTCCGAGTTGTCGGCCATTGTTGTCCTTTATGAACGAACAGGGTTCAGGGTCTAGGGTTCAGGGATTGCCGTTTCTGAACCCCGACCCCTGAACCCTTCTTTTTCCTCTGCGTCCTCCGCGTCCTCTGCGGTGAGCTTCCTAGATTTCCTCAACCACAATCTTGTCGTTCGTGAAGATGCAAATTGCGGCCGCCTCTTTCAGCGACTCTTCCACGATCTGCCGCGGCGTAAGCTGCGTGTGTTTGAGCAGCGCGCGCGCAGCCGCGAGCGCGAATGGCCCGCCCGACCCGATCCCGATCACGCCGTCGTCTGGTTCGACGACATCGCCCTGCCCCGTGAGCAGCAACAGCGCTTCCTTGTCCGCAGCCACCAGCATCGCTTCCAACCGCCGCAACGCCCGGTCGGTGCGCCATTCCTTCGCCAGTTCCACGCTCGCACGGCGCAGGTTGTTCTTGAACTGATCGAGCTTGCCTTCAAAGCGCTCCATCAGTGCAAACGCGTCAGCCGTCGCTCCGGCAAAGCCAATGATCGCGCCGTTCTTCAAACGGCGGATTTTGTGCGCGTTGGCTTTCAGCACAGTGTTGGCGTGAGTCACCTGTCCGTCGCCGCCAATCGCGACGGCGTTCCCGCGTCGAACCGCCAAGACTGTCGTCCCGTGGAAGATCTGATCATGAGCCATAGTGTGACCTCAAAGCCGCCCGCTCTCCGCCGCAAACACGAACAGAGACATATTTCAATTATCACCGCGCCGAGTGAAAGTGAAACCTGAAAACAAGACCTTCTTCGCGCCTTTCACAACTCGCTTCAGCGCGGTTGTGAAGCAGGAGCGGACCCCAGCTCGGTTTTGACCTCGAGTCCCTCCGGTCCGCCAAGCACGTCGTAGCGCCCGCCATCTTCGTATTTCAGTTCCTTTTCAGCCAGCCCGAAGCTGAGTTTCGCCGGCGGAAAGTCGCCGCTGCCCGAGACTGTGAACTGCCCCGTGCCGCCAGCAGGAAGAATGGAGGAGGCACCCCCGCCGCCCGGCAGCGTCACTCTCAAGTCCTGGCCGGTATCGTTGTGGATGCTGAAGCTGGCCTTCGCAGTGGCTCCCGCGGTCTGAGGCCGGCCGAAAACCTGTGTGTAGTAGGGCTGCCCGTCCGCGCTGCGCGCGATTCCGACGCCGATCTCGGTAAAATCGTTTCGCAGAATGTTCGCACGATGCGGAGGTGAGTGCATCCACGCATTGACTGCGACTTGCGGCGTCGGATCGTTAAAAGCGATATTTTCGCCGACCTCGAAATATCGATAGCCAGTATCCCTGACCCTGTCAGCGGCTCCTTTGCCGCGCAGGTCATGCGAAAGCGTCTTCTCGCTGGCCATATCGGCTGAATGCTTTCGCGCCGCCGCGAAAAGCTTTTCATCAGGCGTTAGCGGCTGCAATTCCTGCTGCTTCCGCTGCTCATTCGTTGCGTCAACCATTGCGCGCTCGTCAGGCGACATACGCACATCGCTCTCAGCGGCGCGACCGCATGTCGCGGTGAAGAGAAACAAGGCAAGAACCAGATATCTTCTCACGTGATTCTCCAATCAAAATTGGGCGAACTTTGCCGCTAAAGGGTGATGCAATCGAGATGCCCATTGCATACGCAGCTCAGAATCGGCGCACCAAATCCGGGGATGAAAGACCCAGGCAAGCGCTTGCGCACGGCAGAGAAAAAGGGTAGATTTAGTCGTTCGATTCGCGCCGCTCACCACGCGGGTGTAGCTCAATGGTAGAGCGCCAGCCTTCCAAGCTGGCTACGAGGGTTCGATTCCCTTCACCCGCTTTTTTCTCCCCCGGCAACAAGCCGCTTGTCCCACATCCTGTCCCACACCAAGCGAACAGCTTCGCCCCGAGCGCATCCACCAGCGACAGCATCCGCTCCTGACTCGACTTCGTGTAGACGTTACTCGTAAGTGTCGGCGTTGAGTGCCGCGAGAGATGCTGGCCTTCACTGAGGCTGGCCCCTGAAAGCTCCTGCACCAGCGTCGTGTAGCTCTTGCGGAGTAAATGAATCACGGCGTTACCGGCAGCAGTCTCCGGCGTGATACCTGCCTTCTCAATGTCCTTCACCCACCAGTGGTGCATATTCTTTGGCAGCGACACCAGCGGCTGTCTGGCCCGAACCGTAAAGGTCTGGACCAGCGTCAAATGCCGATTTCGTCATGCAAGCTTGCCTCTCGGGCGCTGGTCCGTATTTTGTTGGTATCTAACGGGGACAGTCTGCATGGACAGTACGCGAGACCTTGATTCGGACGATCGCACCATTGTTTCAGACAAATCCCCTGCTTCCATTGACGCCAGCGCGCCAACGCCCACTGACGATCTCACGCAGGATACCTTGTTGGCCAACGCGCCGCGCGTTTCGCGCGGCGAACGTCCGACTCCGGCAGTTGGCGGCATTCCGCTGCTCTCGCGACTCGGCAGGGGTGGCATGGGTGCCGTTTACTTTGGGATTCATCCGCGCCTGAACGTCGAGGTTGCGGTCAAGATACTGCCCACGCAACTGGCCGATGATAGCCCCGATGCAATCCAGCGCTTCTTTCGTGAGGCACAGCTTGCGGCGAAGATCAAATCGCCGCATCTGGTGAGCGTCATCGACGTCAACAGCGAAGGCGGCTTGTTCTATCTGGTGATGGAATACGTCGGCGGCCCGTCCGCAGGCGGCCACCTGCGGCAGATGAAGCAGTCAGGGCCGCCTGGGCTCGACGAAATGACAGCGCTGGACATCTGCATTGCCGCCACCGACGGGCTGGCGTGCGCTCACAGCGAGAACATCATCCATCGCGACATCAAGCCGGACAACATCCTCATTCCGAAGTCGAAGGCCGGCGATGCGCTGCTGTTCAAGTCTGCGAAGCTGGCTGACCTGGGCCTGGCGCGCATGGAGGAAGCCGGGCCGGGATTGACGCAGAACCAGTCCGCGATGGGCACGCCCGGCTACATGGCGCCCGAGCAGGCCACTGACGCCAAGAACGCCGGCAAGGCATCCGACGTCTTCAGCATGGGCGCCACGTTGTATACGCTGCTGTCCGGGCGCGCGCCGTTCAGCGGCAAGACGGTCATGACGATCATTGTGGCGACCATCCAGCAGCCACACGAGCCGATCGAACAGGTTTGCGCCGGCGTGTCGCGACCCACCGCGGCGCTGATCGACCGCTGCCTGGCGAAGAACCCGCTGAAGCGCCCTGCCGATGCCGCCGTGCTGCTGGAAGAGCTGCGCGCCTGCCGCGCACAATTCGATGACAAAACGGCAGCCACATCGAGTTCGGTGACGCTGTTGTCCGGTCCTCCGCCCGGAGCGCGGAAGAGCCGAAAGCTGGGGTGGATCGCGGCGGCGCTGGGCGTGCTGGCATCGGCCGGCGTGCTGGCGTGGCTGGGCTGGCAGTACAACCTGGAACAGGCGCGCCGTCACGAAGCGGAAGCGAAGGCACAGCAATCGGCGGAGCAGGCTCGCGTGGCCGACGAAGCGCGCCAGTCGGCGGAGTCCGAGCAGAAGAAAGCCGAAGCGGCGTTGCGCGCGCGGCGAGTAGACTCGCGGGCATTGCGCAACAGCGCCGACAAGACTGCCGCCGAGAACGCGCGCCTGGTGGATGAGCAGAAGAAGGCGCAGCAGACGTTTGCCGAAACGGCTTCAGCGTCCATCGATGCCGCATCGAAGGCCACCGTGGAGGCGGCACACCGGGCCGACGAACTGCGCAGTCTTCTGGCCGACGAAAAGAAAGCAAAAGCGGAGAACGAGCGATTGACGCAAGAGGCCAATGCCGCCCAGGATGGCGCCAAGAAGGCGGAGGGCGACGCCATCCGCCACTGGGAGGAAGTGCTGAAGGCGCGGGCCTGGAACAAAGCGGCCGAGGAGGCGCTGGCACGTTCGCGCACGCACCAGACCATCGAGCAGGCCAAGCTCCGTGCGGAGAACTTGAAGTCCGCCGACGAAGCCTGGCAGAAGCTCCGCGATGAGAAACAGGAGCGGCAAGGCGCCGCCCACAAAGCCAGCGAAGCGGCCCAAGCCGCCTCCCAAGCGGCGCAGCACAGCACGGAAGCGCGCGCGAAAGCCGAACAAGCCGCTACGGCGGCTACCAAGGATGCCGCACGGCTCGGCGACATCGCCCGCTCGGCGGCCGACAAGTACCAATCCGTAGCTCACGAAGCATTGTCAGTTCCGGATTGGTACAAACTCGCCGACGGACCCTGCGCGGTCGAAAGCATGGAGGATCTCGCGCTTCACGACGCCACTCGGAACAAAGACCTGCATTTGCGCATCTACTATCCCAAGCCCAGCGGCGCCGAACTTTCGGCCGGCGGCACTCCGGCTATCCTCATCTCGCACGGGCTGAACGGCTCGAAGGAATGGTACAATCTAATCAGCCAGTTCTGGGCGACGCATGGCTACATCTGCCTGCACCTGCAGCATTCCGATACGCCGCTCAAGTCAAAAACAGGAACTCCTGCAGAGCTCGATCAGAAGAACCTCGACAGCCGCGTTCGCGACATTGTACTCGCGCTGGACTCTTTTCCGGAAATTCGGCGCAAAGCTCCTTCGCTCAAGGAAAAACTGAAGGGTACGCAGGCGGCCCTGTGTGCACACGGCTACGCTTCGGCTGCGGCGCTATCGCTGAGCGCCGGACTTCAAGGGCTCAGCGGCGAGCGTCGCATTGGCGCGTTGCTGCTGCTGGCGCCGCAAGGTTATGAGCCGCCAGGTGCCGCTTCGGAGTCCTGGAAGAAACTGACTTCGCCTATGATGGCGACGTTGAACTCGCCTGTGTTGGCCTCCGGCCAGCGCAGCGAACCGCGTTGGGAGCCCTTCCGTAGCGCGGCGGCCGGCGACAAGTACCTGTTAGCTTTCGATGGCCAGCAGCGCTGGATCAACGGGGTGACCCGGGCCGCCGACACCGCGGGCGATCAAGACGACGCCACCCAGCGGGACTGGGCCAAAAGCGCGAGCATCGCCTTCTGGGATGCGCATCTGAAGTCGGACCCGAAAGCGAAGGCGTACCTGAATTCCGACGCATTGCCGATGCTGGCCAAGCACAAGTTGGCGCTGTTCCGGCGATGACCGGCTCCACTACTTCTTGGCGTATTCCAGAGCGGTCTTCAACTGCTTGATGGCGTGGTCCGTGGCCTCAAGCGCGTCGGCGCGATGACCGCCAAAATCATGCGCCGCCTCCTTGAGGTCTTTGCGCGTTTCGCGCAAGGCATCCAGCGCCGCATGGATGTGCGGATGTTTGAGCTCCGCTTCGGTGGCTGTGTTGGCTTTCGCTTTGGGCTCTTCCGCGGACTTGGCCTTGTCGGGCGCGCCGCCCTTATCGAATTCGAGCGCCTTCTCAAGTTGCTTATGTGCGCGTTCGACCGCCTTCACCGCTTCAGCACGGTGGCCGCCGAAATCATGATCGGCCTCCTCCAGTTCCTTCTTCGCGGCGGCAAGTTCTCGCACCGCAGCACGAATGTGTGGGTGTTTCTCTGCCTCAGCCCATGCGGGCCGACTAACCACCGTAACCATGCCCACGACAAAGATCACGACCAGCCAGTCGTGTAGTGAAGACTTGTTCATGACGTTCCCTCCACAAGCCTATGGTTGTCTGCCGGAAATGTCGCCACGTTGCACAATTCTGTCGAGAAATCCGCCAGGGCATCCCGCCCGTTTCGACTTTCGCCCGGAAGTCGCAATTCTCCGGCCCAGGTAGTCCGCCAGGTCTCAAAAGTGGCCACTGGCTTTTACTTCAAAACCTTTGCCTGATTGCCCACGGCGCAACATATGATGATCGCTGCGCACAAGATCGTGGAGTACTTGAAGATTTTCACAACTCTACCCTCAATTCGGCACTCATTTCTTCGCGATTCCGAGCTTCCCCTTTTTGGCTGTGTAGCTCACGACCGGCGTGGCGGTGGCGCCCGTGGTGCCGACCTCCAGAACAACGAGCATCGCGATCGATTGGGGTTTGCTGATGTTCGCGTTGGTAAAGCCAAGCGGCGCCAGTTGATGGAACAGGCTGATGTGCGATTGTCCGAGCGTGAACTTAAACGTCGGCCCCTTTCCACCGACTTTGAAGGTCGCGCCCTTTGGCAGCGTGAACTTGCCGGACGCCGAAATGGTCACCTGGAGCTGGTAATCGGCAATCGCGACCGTGATGGTCTGGCCTGGGCTGGGGATTGCCGTCAGCGTCACGGTTCCGCTCAAAGCAATCGAATCATTGCCCGGCTTCATGAAGTTGAACTTGATCTGGACCTTGTTGATGGTCAGCGTGGGAGGCGACGAGCCCGCGGCATTGACCACCACATCGGTTTCGCTGTTCGTTGTGAGGGTACCATTGCTGGCGCTCACTTTTACGTGGAACAATCCGGGCGCGGCATAAACGTGTGTGACTTGCTGCCCGAGCGCTGTTGTGCCATCGCCAAAATCCCAACTGTATTGCAGCGAGTTTCCATGAGCATCGGCTGCGGAGGCGCTGAATGTTACGGTATCGCCTGTATTCGCAGGGTCTGGGGTTGCAGTCGGCGGCGATTCAAACACCGGCGGCGGCGCGTTGGGATCAATGATCGTGAGTTGCAGCGTCTGCGTATCGGAACCGGCGCTATTGGATGCGCTAATGCTGACGCTGAAAATTCCGCCCTGCGTGGGCGTGCCGGAGATCGTGTCGTTGCTGAGCGTCAGTCCCGGTGGCAGCGGCGTGGCGCCGAAGGTAAAAGGCGCTGTTCCAGACGCTGTGATTTGGTAGCTGAAGGCCTGGTTCTCGGTTCCGCTCGCCGTAAGGGCGCTGGTGATCAGCGGCGCGACAATGACGGCGCCGGGGGCCACTTTGAGGATCAGGGTAACATCTTGCGAGGGGACTCTCGGCGCGGCCACGGAGACCGTGGCGGCGTGCAGTCCCGGCGCCAAGGTGGACGTGTCATAGTTGACCGTGATCGTCTGTGTAGCGGTGCTCGCCAGGCTGCCGGAGGTCGGGGACAACTGCACCCATCGGGCGTTGTTGCGCAGGGTGAAGTTGAGCGTGCCGGTTCCAGAGTTTCGCACGACAAAAGTCTGCGAAGCCGCCCGCGTGCCGGCCAGAGCGCGTTGATTGAGCGTGTTGGGGCTTAAGCCGACCCACGGCGTAGAAGGGATCACATGCAGTAACACCGGCAGGTCCTGCGGGCTGTTGATGGCGATCTGTGAGGAGATGCGGACCGTACCGTGGTGGTCGCCTACAGCTAACGCCGCCGTATTGTAGCTGGTAAATACCGTCGAGGTGATGCCGGCCGTATTTCCCTTCAACGGGTTGGCCGTCAGCCAGTTTCCGTCGCTGACGAAGTTCACATCGTAATCGAACAAACCGCTGCCAATATTGACGACGTCGAACTGCTGGCCCAGCGGATTGACGCCCACTACCGCCGTCACTTCCAGATGGTCCGGCTGAAGGCCGATCGTGGGCAGCGGAATCCAGGGGCTGCTCAGCGTGACCGTGGCGCTGCTCGGCCCGCCCACCGTATACCCGATGCCGTCCTGCAGGACGATCGTCACGTTGCGAGTCTTGAAGAAGAACGATCGGTCCGGTACGACATCAATGGTTGCGGATGTCGAGAACGCAGGGACCGTAACGGTGCCGCTGAGCGGCGTATAGTCCACGCCCGCCCGTCCTGTGCTGGCCGGATCGACAATGTAATCAATCTGCAGGTCGTTTGTCGAGGCGGCGTTCAGTTGAACGGTAAACTGGCCGTTGACGGGAGACAGGCCCACGCGGTTGCCTTCCAAGCCTATCGCATCGTTCGCGATAACGCCGGCCTGGTAGCCCAGACTGCTGAGATAGACGGTGTCGGTGCCGGGGTCGCCGACAACGTAGCCTGTCCCCGGCTGCAGATTGACAATGATCGCCCGCGTGCCGTCAAAAATGCTGTTCATCGGCGTGACAACCACGGACGCCTGGGTCTGTCCCATCGGGATCGTGACGGTCGGTGGCAGCGCCACGTAGTCCGTCCCGCTGATGGCCGAACTGCCTGCATCGACCGCGAGGTTGATCGTCAGATCGCTGCCGGACGCGCGGTCCAGATAAACGGTAAACTCCCCCTCGCTGGGCGGGTTGCCTTCGCGGGCTTGCGGCGCGGTCGCTACGATAGTAGCGTTGGCCCTCGCGCCGGCGATCAGCACTGTCGCGGTATTGGCCGGAATCAGCGAGTAGCCCGTTCCGGATTGCAGCATCACGTTCACGCTGCGCGTGCCGCTGTAAACGGTATTGTCCGGGATCACATCGATCGTGGCGCTGGTTGCGCCAGCGGGAATAGTCACAGTGCCGCTTAAGGCGCTGTAGTCGGTTCCAGCCACGGCGGTGCTCGTCGCCAGGACGGTGTAGTTGATCGTGAGCGCCGAGGCGGGTGCCGCCGACACGAACACGGTGAACTGCCCGTTTACCGCCGGCGAGCCCTCCTGCGCGCGCGGCGTGCTCGCCGCGATGGAAGCTTTGACTCCGGCGGGGGCAATGTTGACCGTGTCAGTCGAAAGCGCCGGTAGCAGCACATAGGCCGGCGGATTGTTGGCGTCGATGGCCAGGTCAACGATCACCGTGCGGATGCCATCAAAGACGGTGTTGTCAGGAACGACTGTGATCGTCGCATCGGTATTGCCCGCCGGGATGACGACAGAACCGCTCAACGTGGTGTAATCGGTGCCCGGCACGGCTGTGCCCCGATCGAACGTATAGAAAACGGTGATCGGATTGGCTGGCGCTACATTCAGGGAGACGGTAAAGACGCCGTTCTTGGGTGGCATTCCTTCGTTGGCGTCGGCTTGCGTGGCGGAAATGTTTGCAACGACTGGGCCGCCAATAATTCTGATCGTGGCGTTATCTTCACTGCTAACCACATACGCTGGATCGCTCAGCAGATCGATGCGGACAGTCCGCTGATCGTCGAAGCGCGTATTTTGCGGTGTGACGGTGACGAATGCGCTGAGTTGGCCTGCGGGGATTGTCACCGTCCCGCTTAAGGCCACGTAATCCGTTCCGGGAATCGCCGTGCCGGAGACGCTGTAGGACACGACAGTGTCGTTTGTGCGGGCGACATCCAGGTTGATCGCGAAACTAGCGGTCGTTGGCGGGGAACCTTCTGAGGCCACCGGGAATTTGCCGGTTGAAACCCATACTATGGGCACACCTTCGCGTACCGCCATCCACCTGCCGCTGTCATTCGGCGTGCTAAACCCTCCGTCGGTCGCTACCACCGTGCCCTGCATTCCGGCGCCGCTTTGGACAAAGTTCCCCATATAGGTTGCGGTCGCCGGGTCGCCCGTTGCGGGGTTCTGCGTATTGATCGTGATGCTGTTGCCAGAAACGGACCACGTTAAGGTGTCGCCGCGTGTGGTGCTACCGGTCCCATCTGCATTGAACGTCATCGTATACGGTGCATCGGCTTCGTCCTGATCCCAGAGCGGGGTAAAGTCCCAGTCGCCCACGGGGCTGGGGCTCTCAGCCAACGCGTTGCCGGCAAATCCAAGCGCAGCAAGAAGAACTAAGCCCGAGTAGAGTGATTGTTTTGAGCACATTTTGGATAGCCACCTTTCAGAGACTCAGATTGGCGTTCGCTGCATGGGTCATACGGCGCGTTGGCGCCCGGCGTCCGCCCACTTGGGCGCGGCGCTCGCAAAAACTGTGCGCTTAAGGCTGGACCGTCGCAGCGATCCCGGCACGATTTCGTTTTTGTCACCCGGTGAATTGTCACTCTGAACTCGGCGCTGCGGTGGCGCGAAAAAAAACGCCGAATCGGGCGTGCGATGTCCAGTATCGCTCATCCACCATCGCGGCACTTGCCATGCGTTGGCCTCTGACGCCCTTTGTTCGCGCTTCTATTCCACGCGGCACGAAGCTCGCGTTCGCGGCGCGGTCAGGGGAGGGCCGCGCAATGGAGAGTTCACAATGAACTGTCGTTTGATCTTCTTAACCTCTATTTACCTGTTGGCCGCAGGGCCCCTCTTCGCCAACCCGGTTATCGATACGCCTGCGACCGCCACGCCGAACCCGGCGGAGGTGAATGTGCCGGTTGCATTGAGCGTTGCCGCGCACGATTCCAGCGGTGGGTCCGTATTCTATGAATGGACAATCGGGGGGCGTGTCCTGCTAGGACCGACATTGGATTTCACGTTTACCGCGCCGGGAATTTATCCTGTGACGGTTACTATTTCGGATGAGTCCAAGAACACCGCCATCAGCACGGTGGATGTCGTGATCGGTCAGGAGGTGGGAGTGGCCGCGACACTGAAGTCCGTCAAAGGCTCTCTGAATAAGATGGATATCAACAAAGATACGATCACATTTAACGGAACGTTGACGCTCCCAGCCGGCATCAAACCAACGAACCCGGTAACAGTCCTGTTCAGCAACGGGGAGACGCAGTTCAGTGCCGACAAGCACGGCATGGCCACCAATCCGCAGGGCAAGGCCAAATTCAAGCTGCCAAAGACCGGGACGACGATTGCGTTTCAGATTAGGTTGACAACGCCTCTGGCTCAGGCTCTGTCGCATGCCGGCGTGGACCTCACGGTCACGAAGGGCAAGACAGCCCCACACGTCGTCCCGTTTGTGATATCAACAAGTGAAATCGCTGGAATCATGGCGCCGAAGATCGTCTTAAGCGCGAAAGGCAAGACCGGCACCGCCATCAGCGGGAAGTAATTGCTTTTATGGGCTCTAGCGATGCGGCGCACGCCCCGGTGCGCCGTGTTTTACTTTACTTTCTGGAGAACCGAAAATGAGCTATCGTGCACTTCTATTGAGCTTCATCGCTGCACTGTCCGCCGACCAGGTTCTGGCCGCGCCCGTTATCGACGTCCCGGCCAGTGCCACGCCAAATCCCGCGGAAGCAAATGTTCCGGTCATGCTGACCGTGCAGGGACATGATCCCGACGGAGACTCTGTGTTTTTCGAGTGGCACATCGGCGGGGAGATACTGACCGGCCAGACCATCGAGTTCACCTTTACAGCGCCGGGGGTCAACACCGTGACAGTCGTCGTCGCCGATGTGTTCACTAACGTCGCGATCAGTGCCGTGGATGTCGTTGTCGGACCGGAAACTCGGATCACGTCACAGTTTGGCAGCGCCAAGGGCTCGCTGAATCTCGCTCATAGCGCAAAGGACACGATCACTTTTACCGGGACGTTTACGATACCGGCGAACATCAAGACGGGAAGCCAGGTCACGGTCAGCTTCGCCGGCCTGCAGACAATATTCAACGTAAACTCGAAAGGCATCGGCACCTCGCCGATCGGAACGGCGAAATTCGTGTCGCCGAAGACGCCGGGCGGAAAGACGTCATTCCAGATCAAGATCACGACGCCTTTGAAGCAGTACCTGGACGCCGCGGGGGTCAACACGACCATCAAGAAGGGCTCGACCAGCCCTGTCGCTGTCCCGCTGGTCATCTCCACAAATGACCTTGCCGCGATCATGAGGCCCCACATCGTGCTGACGGCCAAAGGCAAGACGAGCATCGCCATCACGGGGAGTTGAGTAACTCGACGTGTGATTCTGTGGTCACCTCAAGCGCGCTTCAGGACTTATTCTTGCGCCGCGTCCGTGCACTGCGCAAGGCCGCCTCGAGCATTGAACAATTCATCATCACTGACGGCATACCGAGCCGCTGCGAGCGCGGCTGGAGGCAGGTACTGCAGCGCGCTGGGACAACGCAACTGTTCATGCTCCTTCCACTGCGAAGCCGCAGCGCCGCCGCCTTTTTGGAATCATTGAGTTGCTGACACATAAATGTTCTTCTTGACCCCGAGCTACTCGCGGCGATAACGCACTGGTCGATAACGATGGCTTTGAACATCAAGACCGAGGCGTCAGTGTCGAGAAAAGCAGCATTCGTTCTGGCCATCCTGCTGGCATGCCCCGCCAGCCTTGCACTGATCAATATCCGCTTTACGCCCAGGCATTTAGTGAATGCTTCCGAGAGCATCGTCGTCGGAAGCGTAGCTCGGGAAAACGAGAACAAGCCGTGGACGCTGAGCATCTCGGAGGCGCTCAAGGGCGGCGCGAAGCTCTCCGGGCGGCAAGAACTCGATCTGGCGAAATGCCATCCGGATCATCTTAAAGCCATCGTTGAACTGCTTTCAGGAAATGGCAGCGCCCCGGTGATCTTGTTCGCGCAGGCCGACCCGGCAGGGAGATTAGCCGCTCTGCACGTCGCGGGAAAATGGATTTCGGCAAAAGAGTCCGCGAAGAATCACTGGGAGGTCAGCGGTTTCGCCAACCAAATGACCGGCACGTTTGCCGGCGGCACCGACATGCTGGTGCGCATGAGCAAGTACCTGGTTAACTCCCCCAACGCGGATGTGCCGGTTTCGGCCGCCGTGAACTGGGTCGAAAACTGTGTGGTGGCCAAGCTCGACCCGCGCGCAACGCTTGCAGCCACCGAATATCCCCAAGGGAAAACGGCGCTCTTTGCTGGCAGCCCAACCGGCGACAAGCTCTTTGTGATCAAAGCCGACGGCAGCGCCTTCGACGATGTCACCGCAGCCGCGAAGCTCACCAGTGCGAGCGTGCAATTCGTTTTCATGGACGTTGATGGCGACGGCTTGGCGGACCTGGTCAGCTTCAATGGCAAGAGCATTGTCGTTCTCCTCGCGGGCAAAGAGTTCCATGCTGCCGGCGACGGATGGTCGTTACCCATCGAAGATTGCATGGGCATCGCGCCGTGCTCGGCGAATAGCAAGCCAGGACTCGTGATCAGCACAAAGGGAGATCCAGTTCTCCTCAGCAGTGACGAGAAGGGCTGGAAGCGGCTCCCGCTTCCAGCGTTTGAAGGAGACATCGGCGCACGCTCCGCCTGCATCGTCGCCGACCTCGACAATGACGGGTTCGTTGACATCCTCCAACCCGGCGAAAATGCCGGCATCCTTTGGCGCGGCCAAGGGGGCGGGTTCGCGCCGCCCGTGCGCTCGCAAGTCTGCACTGGGCCGGGGTTGAACAAGGCTGCCGTCGCCGACTACAATCAGGACGGGTTCCTGGACATCTTTCTCGCCGGTCGGGAGAAGAACAGTCTCTGGGACAACGATGGGAAGGGCGGCTTCACCGAGGTGCTCCGGTTCTGCGGCTCCCTGGGTGAGAAGACTCCCGCAGGGGCCAGTGACGTGAAGGCGCTAGATCTGAATCACGACGGCCGGCCGGATTTGTGCCTCGCCTATGCCGTGGGCAACATTCAGTATCACTTCAACCGTGGCTTCCGCTCGTTTGGCGAAGAAGGAGAACTACGCCTGCCAGGCGTGAATGCCGGAGCTGCCAACGAGCGCGCTGGACAGCACTCGATTGCCACAGGCGATTTCAACGCCGACGGGTCCCTTGACCTGGCGGTGTTGCTGGCCGATGGCACACTGCGCGTCTATTTCAATGATCGCACCGACGCGCCCATGCTGCTCCTGCGCCTCCCCAAAGAGATGACCGGTCCGGTGACCGCCGTCTGCTGGATGGATGAGCCGTTCCCGGTCGCAACGGGCGTTGCAGCGGTCGGTGGCTACAGCCCCGGCGCGGCCCTCCCCGTGCGCAACAAAGGAGACGTCGTCATCAAGTATCGGTTTCCCGGCGGAGAACTCATCGCCAAGAAGGTCAATGTCGGCGAGCGCACGACGGAAGTCATCCTGACAGTTGATGGGAAGTGAGATGGTGCGCGTCGCTTCACTTCCCCTGAAGCGGCTTCCCGGTTCGTGCGCCAATTCTCACGGGATATGAACGGCCTGACTCTACGTCGCTGATGGTCAGCAGTCCCTTGTTGAACCCTTCGGGCTTCAACAGTGCCCCATCGATGCGAACCTCAAGATCCTCGAAGCCGCTGGCCACACCCTCCGTCTTGGCCGGGATAATCCACTTCTCCGATGCCTCCGCCTTCCAGCGCCGCGGCTTGCCGGTCCAGTTGCGCAGTTTCAACTTTCCAGACGCCTGCGCTTGCAGCGAAACGTTGAGGATGAGTTCACTCTTGTCCACATCCAACCCCGTCAGCGCCGCGGCTTCGGATGCCAACTGGTACATCATCTTTGAGCGCGCCTGCCAATCCTGACCGTCGGCAAAGGTGCCCTTGAAATGGCGGCCCAACTGCGCGGCGACGGCCTTGGCTTTCTCGGCGGGGAAGATGCCGCGGTCCAGCGCCTGCTCCACAAAGATGCGCGCCTCGGTTTCCTGCAGTCCTTCAATCATCGCCTCAAAGCGCGCGCTGGATTCCGCCCCCTCCTGCCCCGGCCAGAGGCACTTCATGATAGAGAATCCGGGGGCTCCGCCCGTGTGTTTGCAGCCGTCGTGATACGACTTAGCCCAGTAGTCTCCGCCCATGCGCCCGCAGCCCTGGTATCCAGTGAAGATGGCGCGTTCAGGGAAAATGCGGAACGTCCAGGGCGTGCTGGTGCCATTCACCACGATCGCGCCGCTGTCCGTACGCGGCGTGCTGAGCAGAACCTGGTTGCGCGGCTTCCAGCCCTGCTGCGATTCCCCGCCAATCAGGAAGCTCTGGATGTTCTCAACGATTTTGTAGTAATCGTCCGTGCCGGTTGTCTCGACGCCATCCCAGTAGGCCGCGTGGAAGGTCTGCTTGTAGAGATCCTTGAGCTCCGGGTCGGGTTTGGCGATCGACACCGCGATATTGGCGTCGTGCGAGCCGCAGATCCAGAACACCTCCGGCACGCAACGGCGCAACAGCGGCTTGAGAGCCGCGTCGCCGTCACCGTCCCATCCATAACCCCAGTACATCGCCTGATTCAGTCCCTTGGCGGTCATGTGGCCGTACAACGTGCGCGCAAAGGGCTGCCAGTACTTCTCCCGGTCCGGGGCGCTGGGGCCAACGCGCACGCGATCTTCTTTGCCCGAGGCTTCATCCAAAACCTTGACTTCGGCGTCCGGTCCGAAGCCGTGCATGACGACAAACGTAACGACGCGAGGCGTTCCGCAGTTCTTGACGATCAGGTCCACGTAGCGGTCCAGCGCGGCGTAATCGAAGGTGAGCGCCCCATCTCGCTTGCGCGTCCACTTGATCATCGACGCATCGCGGTTGCCAAACTCCGTGTCCAAAATCACCGGCACGAACCACACGCCGTTGCCCGCGCGCGCGAGTTGGCGCAGGCTGGCCTCGATCAGCGCCCAGTGCTTCTCGGACCACAGCGGCGTTTTGTATTGCTTCGCAACGCCGAACGGAGATTGCTCAATCGCCACGATCGTCTGAAACTCGTGCGGCGCCGGCAGCTTCCAGTCCAGCACTTCCACTTCCATCGGCACCGAGATCGCCGCAAAACCCGGACCTTCGACGCGCACGGTGCCGTGATAGAATCCTGGCGCCGCATCGGCAGGAATCTTCACCGACAACCAATATGGTCGGCAGAAGTTTGCCGGCACGCGCTCCGGTAGCGCCGGGGAAATCCAATCGTAGTAGAGAATCTTGCTCAGGGCCGCCGTCTCGGCGGCTTTGTTCCCGATCGTCTCCGGCGCGAAGGTGACCAGCGCACGAGCTTTCGGCGCGGTCCAATCGCCGTACCGCGAGTTGCCCCCGCCAATCTCAACCATCGTCTCGTTGCCGACGATGCGACCTTCGCCCAGCGAACTGATGTCGCTCACCGGCTGGGGGTTCATCCCGAGGATCTTGATGCACGCGGCCGGAATCACGTTACCGGCAGGGACGCCGGCGCTACCGAGGCTCTTCAACTCGGAGGCCGTGAGCTTCACACCGGGCAAATCCTTATCGGTTCCGATGGCCACCTGCGCTGAGTACGTTCCGTTCCTGACTCCGGCCAGCCGAATGGCTGCGGGCGTCGCGCCCGGTTCCACGTATTCCGGCGCGAAGACGCGGCGGGTCATGTCCTCCGTCCAGATCTGCACGCCCCTGGGCCGGCTCAAAGCCGTTGGTACGCTCTTCGCCGCGCTACGCAGTTCCAGCCGCGAGAGACGCGCGTGCTCCCACTGCCGGTCCACAACGTCTCTGTATCCGAACCATTCCTTGAACACATATGGATGCAGTGGCGACGCGATCACTTCGATAGCCAGCACATTCGTGCCCTTGCGCAGCAGGTTGCCGGGAATGCTCAGCGTACTGATCGTGCGGTTGCGCAGTTTGTACAGCTTCGAACCCACCGGGGTGACCTCGTCGGCGCTCGTCGTATACCCCGCCCAGGATTTGTACCTGGCCTTGTCTTTCTCCGACAGTTCCTCAAGCGGAACGACATATGCATCTAGCGGATACTCCTCCGCCATCGTCTCTGCGTTGATCTCCCCGGGCGGAAGGTGCCCTCTCGCGATCTCCTTTCCGTTCACAAAGGCTCGCAAGCCGCCGATGTAGTCGGCGCTGAAGGTAACTGCTCCAACGGTGGCCGGGTCGGGGATCTCGAAGTGAAAGCGAACATAGACGCCGCGAATCCAACCATTCCGCTCTGTACTGCTGACAGTGTACTGTGCCGGGGAGCCCACGCCGTCCGGCTTGCGCAGATGGGGCCATGCTGAATCATCGAAATCCGAGTTGCGCCATGCGTCCGCGGGAGGGTCGGTGATGCTTCCGAGCCGGATGAAGATCCGGTTCTTTCGAGCGAAACTGTTGTACTCGGCCTCGACGGCCACGTGGTCGCGCCAATCTTCTTTTGTCCAGTCGTGGTTTTCGCCCGCCAGACGCTTAAGCACGTCCTTCTGAAGCCGGCCCAGCAAACCCGGACCCAGCACTTTCTCGCCTTCAGTTTTCAGCGCCTTTGCGGAGACCTTCTGCGCATCGAAATGGTAAGCCGCCCGGCAGTACGCGCTTTCGTCAAGAATGAGCGTCCCCATTTCCTGGCCAGTGGTTGCCGCCAAGACGGTAGAGCACCAAGCAAAGAGAGCGAGCGATAGCCGTGTAATGAGAGACTTCTCGATCATTGATGAACTCCTCGGCCAACGTTCGGCAAGGGTACGGATGTTACGATCAGTTTGCGGTCCGCGCCAGTCAAGTGCGCACGGCTCAAAGTCCCTCAACTGCATGCGCAAGTTCAGCCGTGCGTGATGGTCACGCAACCCTCGGAAATGCTCAATTTCCAGTGCCGGGTCCGACACGGCGCCAATTTTAGCCAGGCGTGCAGGTTCTCTCGCAAGAACAAGCCGACCGATGTCTGACGCACCTGCGCGCTGCGGCGGCCCGTTTCCACATCAATGGGCGCAGGCAAACGCCGGCCCCAGACAATGGCGCCGGAGAGCGTCAGTTCGTCAATCCAGCGATGGTCGTACTGCCGCACGCGCAATGGCAAAACATCGCCTTCCCAAGCCGCGGCGGCAATGTCGCAGCCCTGCAATTGCAGGATTGCCTGTCGCACGCCGGCTGGTCCTTCCAGATGAGACTCTTCGGTCACGTGCTGCCAAGAGAACAAGAACCGCAGGTAATCCGCCGCGGTGACAGGCTCGATTTCGCGGCGCAGACGGTCCAGGGTATAGCGATGAATACGCGCCAGCAGCCGGCGTTCGCACCACTCTAACTGTTGGGCGTTCAACACCTGCTTCCGCTCCTGCCACCGATCCGCCTCCTTTACCTGATCCGTCTGGCGTGCTAGGCTTGCCGCGATGTCCTCATAGATGGGTCTAGAGTTTCCGGTCGGAAGCGCGCTGTGACAGCATGCGGACGCTGCACAGCAGGCGCCGTTTTCAGACAGGGGGGGCCGAGGCATGAAACGAAAGTGCGAATGTTCCGGAGGATGCGGGCCGCAGGACGAGGGCGTTACCCGCCGCGCGTTCCTCGAAATTTTCGGAGCGGGCGCAGCCGGCGTCGCGCTGGGTCACGCTGCCCTGGCAGGCGAAGGACCAGCGCCGGCGTCGCTCGAGGATCTTGAGCGTTGGAAGCGCGCATTGTTCCAGCCCTCCTCGCCGCGCGTGTATCGTTCAGATATCCACACCGACGCGCGTTTGCACCTCGGGGGCATCGGCACGGGCAACATCGAGATCGGCGCCGACGGTCAGCTCACAACGTGGCAACTGTTCAACACACTCCGCGACGGCAGCGTGCCGCTCTACTTCCTGGCCAAAGCCGGCCAGACGACAAAGATCCTGCAGACCGCCGGTGGACCGAACTGGCCGCGCGTCAAACAGATTGAGACGACTGGCGAGTACCCTTTTGCGCTCCTGCGCTTCCGCGACGCCGATCTGCCGGTCGAAATCGAACTGAAAGCCTTTAGCCCCTTCGCACCGCTGGATACCAAACTGTCTTCCATGCCGCTGGCGGCGTTCGTCTTCAAGATTCACAACCCAACCGGCCAGGAGCAGGCCGTGTCCCTGGCGGCGCTGATGGTAAACCCTGTCGGCTACGATGCGGCCGGCGGCATCAATGGCGTCGCGCACCCGAACTTTTGTGGGAACGTGAACGACGTCTTCCACGAAGCCGGTGCGACCGGCCTCCTTATGCGGGCCGTTGCGGGCAAGGAGCCGGCGATCGACAAGCCGGCCGTCATCTACGTCCTGCAGAATCTCCGCGTACTCACCTCCACTCCGCCCGACCGCCCCGCGGAACTGAAGGTCGAAGTGCTGGAGAAGCGGCCAGTGCCGAGCGATAAGCTCACGGCTCCCGCGCAAACAGTCGTCTGGCTGGAAGACGCCCCGGCCGGCCTTTCGGACGCGTTTCTGCATTCCGCGCGCGCGGCAGTCGATGCCGGAGCCACACTGGTTTTTTCCGGCAAGAACATGCCGCTGCTCAAGCGTTACGGCGAGGCCACCGGCGGCAAGCCGCTCGTTCAGGCAGCGGTGCGGGCAGATATTCTGTTCGAGGACTTCGAACACGGCTACGGCAAGTGGAAGGTCGAAGGCGAGGCTTTCGGCAAGGAGCCCGCTCACGGCACGCTGCCGAACCAGCAGCAAGTCGCCGGATTCCTCGGCACGGGGCTGGTTAACACGTTCCTGAACGGCGACGACACGATCGGGCGGTTGATCAGCCAGGATTTCACGATCGAGCGCAACCTCATCCGCTTCCTCGTGGGCGGCGGGGAACATGCCACCACTCAAATACGCCTGGTCATGGATGGAAAAACGGTGCGCGCGACGTCGGGTCGCAACGACGAACGGCTGCTGCCCGAGTCCTGGGATGTGCGCGAGTTCCAGGGCAAGACCGCTCATATCGAGATTGTGGACGACCAGAAAGGCCCGTGGGGTCACGTCAACGTGGACCACATCGAGTTCTCCGACCAGGCCGGCGACGCGATCGCGCTGCTGGATGAAATACTCCCGGCGCGCTTCAGCAGCGTGCGGGCAATAAAGCCCGCTCAGCCCGGCGACCTGAGCACGGTGGAGTTAGTCGGCTTGGAACTGAAGCCCGACGCGGCGCGCGCTTCGCTGCGCAACGGTTTAAACGTCGTGAAGCGGCCCCTCGGCAAAGGACAAGTTGTCGTCGCGATGGGATCGCTACTGGAGCCCGGCACTGCCGAAACGTCCGCATCTCGGCAACGCGCGTATGCGAGCTTGTGCGAGCTGATCGGCGTCAACTACATACCGGCCGAAGGCATCCCGCCGAAGGCTCCGGGCTTCGGCACGCTGGCGCTGGCCACGTTGGCGGAGAAAGCCAGCGTGCAGTCGGCCGGCGAAGATCTCAAAGAGGCGTGGGAGGCGTTCGCAGCCAATGGTAAGTTCCCTGGTTCGCCTGCCGCGCCACCGACCCCATCGGGCCGCAGCGTGATCGGCGCAGTGGCGGCCAGCGTCACTGTCGCCGCGGGGCAGACGGTGGAAGTCCCGTTCCTGCTCACTTGGCATTATCCAAACAAGTATAACCAGGCCGGCGTGTGGATGGGCTGTCACTACACCACGCTCTGGCCCGACGCCGCGGCCGTACTGCGTGAAGCAAGCACCAATCTGCCCGCGCTGCGCGCGAAGACGGAGTTGTTTCAAAAGACAATGTACGACAGCACGCTGCCATACTGGCTGCTGGACTGCCTGACGTCGCAAGCCGCCATCATCCGGCACATCGGCGTCGTCTTCCGCATCGCCAACGGTGACGTGTACGGCTGGGAAGGCTCCAACGGTTGTTGCCAGCCGACCTGTGCACACGTGTGGGGTTACGAGCAGAGTCTTGCGCGGCTCTTCCCCGACCTCGAACGCGACATGCGCCGGATTGATTTCAAGCACCAGCAGCGCGAGGACGGCGGCGTCAACAACCGCACCGACGTTCCATCGCCGCCACGTCCGACTGGCGAACAGCCGTTCACCGACGGCCACGCGAGCTGCATCCTCAAGGCCTACCGCGAGGCGCTCAATTCGCCCGACGACGGGTTTTTCAAGGAATACTGGCCGCACGCCAAGCGCGGTGTGGAGTACCTGATTGCGCGCGACGCGAAGTCTCACGGCGGCCAGCCCGGCGGGTACCTCGAAGACGACCAGCACAATACCTATGACGAAGCCCTGCACGGCGTCACGACGTTCATCAGCGTCTACTATCTCGCGGCGCTGAGGGCGGGTGAGGAATGGGCACGCCGCATGGGCGATTCCGCCACCGGCGACCGTTTCCACGCGGTCTTCCTCAAGGGACAGGAGAACCTGCTGAAGCTTTGCTGGAACGGTGAGTACTTCCAGCAGAAGCTCGACGACTACCTGAAGCGGCATGGGGAAGTGGGCCCCGGCTGCATGGCGGATCAGCTCATTGGCCAGTGGTGGGCGCACCAGCTTGGTCTGGGTTACCTGCTGCCCAAGGAGCGCGTGCAGGCGGCGTTACGATCGGTTTTCAAGTACTGCTGGATGCCCGATCTGACCGGATGGAAACACATGCCGCGCGCGTTCGCTGGAGCCAAGGACAAGGGGCTGATCATCTGCACCTGGCCCAAAGGCGGCCGGCCGGAGCACGTCATGCTGTACTCCGACGAAGTCTGGACCGGAATTGAGTACCAAGTAGCCGCGCACATGTTTTACGAAGGCATGCTGGAAGAGGGTCTAGCGATCGTCAAGGGCGTCCGTGACCGCTACGACGGCATTCCGCGCAAGCCGATCCCGCGCAATCCGTGGAACGAGATCGAGTGCGGCGGGCACTACGCGCGGGCGATGTCGTCGTGGTCGCTGCTGCTGGCGGCGTCGGGCTACGAATATGACGGCCCTGCCAAGGCGCTGAAGTTCACGCCGCACCTCACGCCCGAGGCTTTCCGCAGCTTCTTCTGCGGTCCGGAAGGCTGGGGCAGCTTGCGGCAGCGCCGCGACGGGGGGATCCAGGTTAATGAAGTTGCTGTGGTCACAGGCCATCTGCCCGTGGCGCAACTGCGCTTGGCTGTCGCGGCCCAAGCCCAGAAAGTGGCAGTCACGCTCGGCGGAGCGGAAGTTCAGGCCAAGTTCCAACCCGCCGCGGGCGGCATACTGGTCACGCTGGGTGCGCCGGTCGTGATCAAGGCTGGGGAGACGCTGGCCGTGACCGTTTCTTGAGGCCACGGATCGCGACCTGAAGTCTGGCGCCTGGAATGCTGCGGCAGCCGTCTTGCCGCGCTGGTATCCCCGCGGCATAATGCGGCTCCCATGAAACAAGGCACACGATCCTATCTCGCGCTCGTGCTGATTCTACTCGTCGGCGGGCCGCCAGTCGGCGCCATCGCGGGCGAGGGCACGCCGCCGGAAAGCACACTCTTTCCCTTCGTGCTGCCTTGGGACGATGCGGCGCCGAGCGTTGCCAACCTAAGCGGATGGCTGCACAAGCCCGCCGGAAAGTTCGGGCACGTTCGAGCCGGCGACGACGGGCACCTGTACGCGGGGAAAGAGCGCATTCGCTTCTTCGGCGTGGACCTGGCGTTCAGCGCCAATTTCCCTCAAAAGGAAGACGCCGAGAAGATCGCGGCGCGCATGGCAAAATTCGGCATCAACATCGTTCGCTTCCACATCATGGATATGCGGCACTTTCCAGAAGGCATCTTTGCACGGAATTCAGTTAACACGCGCGAGTTTGACCCGGAGGCGCTCGATCGGCTGGATTACTTCGCAGCGCAGTTGAACCGCAACGGAATCTACGTGTATCTGTGCCTGCTGAATTACCGGGCGTTCAACGCTGCCGATGGCCTGCCGAAGGAGATTGAGCAGTTAGGCGACCCATTCCAGGGGCGGCACGTCATTGGGTTTTATGACGCACGGCTTTTGGAATTGCAGAAGGAATACGCGCGACAGCTTCTGAGCCACAAGAATGCGTACACGGGTCAGACGTATGCCGAAGACCCAGCGGTAGCATTTGTGGAGATCAACAACGAGAACGGGCTCATCCATGCATGGCTGGCAGAAACGGTCGATAAGCTGCGGGAGGTCTTCCAACCCGAGTTGAAACGGCAATGGAACCAGTGGTTGCGCCAGCGGTACGCCTCAAGCGCGAAGCTGCGACAGGCCTGGAACATCAAGGATGAAGCCCTCGGCGACGAGTTGCTCAAAAACGCTGATTTCGCTCGCGGCGTGGACGACTGGGTCGTGGAACGGCACGAAGGCGCAGAGGCAAGCGCGAAAGGGACGGACGATGTTCCCGAGGGATTGCGTGGCTTCAAGTCTGCCTGCGTGACGGTAACCAAACCAGGCACGCAGAGCTGGCACGTTCGCTTTGAGCAACCGGGCCTCAAAGTCCAGACCGAGCGCCCGTACACGCTGGTCTTCTGGGCAAAGGCCGAAAAGCCTTGTTCGATTGGCGTGAGTGTCGAACAGTACCACGCGCCATGGCAGAACCTGGGGCTGCGGACGACGTTAGCGCTGACGCAGCAGTGGCAGCAGTTCCGCTTCGTTCCCTTGTTGGGGCCGAGCGATGATAACGCGCGGGTGGTGTTCGATCCCGCGGTGCAGGCGAATTCGTACTGGGTAGCCGGCGTTTCGCTTCGGCCCGGTGGTTCGTGCGGGCTGGAAAAGGACGAGCGCCTCGAAGACGGCAGCGTGCGGACGGTCCTGCGGACGCGAGCCGGGGAACGGACGGCCGAAGCGCAGCGCGACTGGCTGCGGTTCCTGTGGGAAAGTGAAGACCAGTATTGGCAGACGATGTGTCACTACGTGAAGGACGACCTGAAGGTGAAGGCGCTCGTCATCGGCACGGTTGTCGGCTGCAGCACACCGAACATGATGGCGAAACTGGACTGCGTGGACACGCACGCGTACTGGCAGCATCCCATCTTCCCAGGGCGGCCGTGGGATTCCGAGAACTGGATCGTGCGCAACCGCACGATGGTCAACGATCGCGGGGGCACGCTGCCTGACCTGGCGCTGCGGCGTGTGTTGGGCAAGCCTTTCTGCGTGACGGAGTACGGTCACTGCGCGCCAAGCGGCTTCGTGGGCGAAGGAAGTCTGCTGCGCGGGGCATACGCGGCGCTGCAGGACTGGGACTACATCTCGACGTCCAGGTATGCTCATCACTCTGACTGGGATCTGCGCCGCATCCGCAACTTCTTCGACATCGATCAGCACCCAACCAAGATGATGACTTTGATTCCGGCCGCCGCCATGTTCCTGCGCGGCGACGTGAAGCCCGCTCAGCAGCTCGTCGTCGCCGCCCTGGACAAGGAGCGTGAGGTGGACGCTTTGCGGCGCGCGCACGCATGGGAGTTGGTGCATGCCGGAACTGCGGGAGTGCCGCGCGAAGCGACGTTGATGCATCGCACGGCCATTGCCGCTGAAGGGCAAGCCATTCCTGCCGGAGCGCTGCGCCCAGAGCAGGCCAAAGTGGAAGGCGACACGCTTGCCTCGGACACAGGGGAACTTGTGTGGGACTTGAGCCGGAAGGAACGTGGCGTTGTGACGGTGAACACGGCGCGCAGCAAAGCGGTGATTGGCTACGGCAGCGGCAAGCGCTTCGATCTGGACGGTGTTACCATCGAACCTGGGCCGACCCTGCAAGATGGGTGGAGCGCGATCACGGTAACTTTGATGGAGGGCGAGCCGACGGCGTTACCTTCACGATGGCTGGTCACGGCGACGGGCTATGTCGAGAACACGAAGATGGGATGGAAAGACGCGGAGAAGAACAGCGTCGGGAAGAACTGGGGCCAAGCCCCGTCGCTCGTCGAAGGCATTCCCGCGCGCCTCACCTTTCCGCTGGCGGCTGCTCGCGTGGAGGCGTGGGCCTTGGATGAATGCGGGCAGCGCAAGGCGCATATTCCCGTGCAGGCAGACGATCATGGCAATGCAGTCGTCAACATCGGCCCGCAGAGCAGGACGCTCTGGTACGAGATCACGGCGAAGTAGGACAGTATCCATTCTGAGCAACCCCCACACCGGCGAATCTGGATCGATGAGTCGAGAAAGCCGAGAGTCCATCGCGGCTCATGCCGCCACCGCTTCGGTGTAGTGGAACGAAGGAGCCTCGATTTGGACCGCTGGCGAAAACAGCTCAGGTTCGATCCCTTGCCGGCGTTGCTGGCTTCCCGCGACGACGCTCTGCGTTACTTCGCACGACGCGATCTGCTGGGCGAGCGCGCCGGAGACGTTCGGCTGCTCTGGGATCTGCCCGAAGCGCGCAAGATGTTGAAGAAGCAGCAGCCTGATGGATCCTGGCCGCGAGCGGGCGCGGAAAAACACCCTGCAATCAATTACCGTCTGATTGAGACGTGGCGACACTTCAGGTTTCTGGTCGGGCAATACGGGTATACGCGCGAGCATCCGCAAGCCGCAAAGGCGGCGGAGTTTCTCTTTTCATGCCAGACCCGCGCAGGCGATTTCCGTGGTTTTCTCGCAAATCAGTACGCGACGTATTACAGCGGTGCGATCATGGCGCTGTTGATAGAGGCTGGCTTTGGCAACGACCGGCGCATCGAGAGAGGTTTTCAGTGGCTGCTGGCGATGCGCCAAGCCGATGGCGGTTGGACCATTCCCTTGCTGACGCACAAGCTTGACCGCGCGACGTTGTATCGCGTCACCAGCGAATATGCCGAACCGCTCGAACCGGACCGCTCGAAACCTTTCTCGCACAACTGGACGGGAATGGTGCTGCGAGCATTTGCCGCGCACGAGAGATATCGAAAATCCGACGCTGCGCGAGCCGCCGCGCGCCTGCTTGTCTCCCGATTCTTCCAGGCGGATGCTTATACTTCGTATCATTCGCCGAGTTATTGGGTGAGATTCGAGTATCCATTCTGGTGGAGCAACCTGGTTTCAGCACTGGACTCCGTTTCGTTGATCGGCACCGATACAAAGAACGAACCGATCAACACGGCGTTGAACTGGTTCGTCGAACACCAGGGCAAAGACGGGTTGTGGAATGTCTCCTATGTAAAGCCATGTAACACAGCAGTGGAAAGCGCAAGAATCAAAGAGAGAAAACTGTGGGTGACGCTGGCCATCTGCCGCGTGCTCCGCAGACTGATCGGGTGAACGACGAGCTTTCGCGAACCGCTACCCATTGATTGGCGTTACCGGCGGGGCGTCGGGGTTCTGGTTAATAATCAGGACGATTTCCTGCCGCAGCCGCTCGCCGTCTTGCCGCCACAGCGTCCGGAAGTTCTCCAGGCGAGCCGCGGCCCGTCGAGTGGTTCTCCGCATCAGCGTGAGGCACGCTCGCAGCCGTTCGGCGTCTTTCAGAGCAAGCTCCTCCTCCAGGCAAATTTGCATGATCTGGTTGCTCAGAACGGCCAAGTCGTGCCATGTGCCCAGCAGATCCTGCATCTTCTTGAATGAATGGATCACGGGCGCGGGAATCGCGACGCCGTCGGCCAGCGTGGCCTCCAGCGTGTAGCGCAGAGCCTTTCCGGCGATGCGCAGTTCGTGCGGGTTCAGTTCCACGGCTTGGGGTGTTTCCGCGGTGCTGGGCGAGACATGCAGCGCCGCGCAGCGGCAAAAATCATCGAGTTGGCCCGACAGGGATTGCCGCAGCATTTCGCCCGCGGAGAGTTCCTTCAACTCTTCGCGCAGGCCCCACCAGCTTCCGAGCATACCGAGCAGCCTCGGTGCGTTGAGCTTGTCCATCCGCGCCCGGCCTTCGGCGCGCGCACGCTGAAGATTCTCCAACAGAAAGTCCCGGACTTGCATCTGCGAGTCCGGCAATCTGCGGAATTCGGCGATCATCACGTCCAGATCGCGCATCGGTCCCAACGCGCGCCGAAATGCTTTGAGTCCGCGCTGGAAGCGTTCGCGCAAACCGCGCGACAGTTGCGGCTCGAAGACGTTCAGCATCGCTGAGAGCCGCCGCGTCGCGACGCGGGCATCGTGAATGGCCTCTGCGTCGCCGCTCAACGCGTGGGGAATGCGGGCGTTCAGCTCCTCCACCAGGCCATCATAGTACTTGATTAGAAGCGGGTGTTCGGACATGTCATGGTCTCTTGCAGTCGGGTCTCGCAGCAGACAAACGATACTACAACGTCGTCAGACTGCCAGACCACCGCTCCTGAGCACGCAATAATCCGTTGAATTTGCGGCGCGGGCGGCGGTGCCGCAGCCGAATGTGCCCGTGCCACACGCGGCACTCGCGGCAGCCGATTTTGTGGTATAAGTCACGCTGGGTATCCCAAGGAATTCGTGGAGGGCATGGATGACAGCGAAACTTGCGGTGCTGGTGGCACTTTGCCTGACGTATGCTCAAGCCGCTGAATCGGAGGGAGCCGTGAACTCCGCCAACCAACGACTCGATTGGCTGACGCTTGAAGTCAGCCTCAAGCCCTTCAAAGACAATAGCGAAGACGGACTGCGCCGTGTCAGCCGCGAAATGTTCCGGCAATGGTCGCCGCTGGCTCGCCACGCGCAAGGGCTGCAGGTGCTGCTCTGGACCGCAGACGGTTCGGAGCTTTTCGAGTACAGCGGGGATATGAGTCAGGAGTTCGAGTGGGCGAAGTTCATCGGCATCGCAAACAAGACTCATCCGGTTTCCGGCGACAAAGAGGGCATCGCGCTGCACAGCCGGTCATACCTGTACACCGAGAATCCAGCGCGCTGGACTTACAAGCGGCTGAAGCAACTCGTGCGTGTTCTAAAGGAGGAAGGCGAGAAGGCGACGGGCCTGCCAGTTCGCGTTGGAGCCACCGTGGACCCCGGGCCGGAATTTGCCATTTCCAAATTCAAGTACGAACGGCACCGGGAAATCTGCCAGGCCGGCACGATGGGCAACAAGAGCTTCGTGTGCTGCTATGCGACGCTCAAGGCCGATTCGCAGCGTTACGCCGGCTTTCCCGACGGTATCCCCGAGGGTTTGCCGTTCGGCGCGTTCCTGGGCCGCCAAGCGCGCCACTTCCTGAAGGACATGGGTTTCGACTACCTGTGGCTCTCGAACGGGCTGGGCTTCGGCATGGAAACCTGGGCGTACCGCGGCGCGATTTTCGACGGGCAGCGTTTTTATCCCGAGAAATGCAAGGATGTGCGGGAACGGATTCTCGGCTTCTGGCAAGCCTTCCGGAAAGAATGCCCCGACATCCGCGTCGAGACCCGCGGCACGAATCTCTCCACCGGCCGAGATCTGTCCGCGGATGCCGTTCCGTTGAGCGAGTTGTATCACGGCGGCTTCAATTTCGTCCCGCCGCCAAACTCGCCGTGGGCGGCGCTCAACGGCGACTTCGGCCTGGAGATTACCGGCTGGATGAGCCACATCGCCGATTTGCCTGGCGAAGTGTTCCCCTACCGTTTCTACACGCACGACCCGTGGTGGAAGAACAGCCCCTGGCTGGATCGCTATGGTCGCCAGCCCCACGACATTTACCTGCCGCTCGCCGTGGCGCGAATCAATGCGGCCGGAGAAGTGAAGACGCCGGCAGCTTACGAGTTGCTGACGGTGGACGACTCATTCGGCACAATGCCGGAGGAAGTTCCCAATGAGGTGATTCCGCATCTGTTGATGGCCCGTTCGCACCGGCCCGATCAAGCCGGCCCGCTGATCTGGGTCTATCCATTCGACGAGTACCACCGCATTACGTTCCAGCAGCCCGAGCGGTTGAGCGAAGTGTTCTTCGGCGACTGGTTCATCCGCGGCGCATTCAACCATGGCCTGCCGCTGAATACGGTCGTCACGACGACGACGATGAACAAGCTGCTTCGCGAGCAGCCCGCAAAGTATCGCGAGACGATCCTGGTGACGGCGGTTCCAGAAGCCGACTCGCCGTGGGAGCAGACGTGCATCGCGCATCTGCGGCAGGGCGGACACGCGCTGTTCTACGGCCCGGTGCAGGCCGCAAGCTCCGCGTTTCGCGAACTGCTGGGCCTGGACTTGGCGGCGCCTTTGTCCGGCGAAGGCGAAGCGCAGGTGAATGGCGCGACGGATTTCTTTTCGTCCAAAGCGCTGCCTAAGCGCTTCGTCCACAGCGCGCTGCTTTCGACTGGCGGAGTTGAGACGGTCGTGCGGCCCGGTTCCGGCGCCGAGATACTCGCGCAGATGAAGTGCACTGCTGGACCAGCCAGCAGTGGCACGCAGTCTCGTGTGCTGGCCGTGTACTGCGCGCCACCGCAGTGGAACGGCGGAGCGGCAGCGTGGGTGCGCGGATCGATCTGCTGCAGCGAGAAAAGCACATCGCACTTGCTGGAGCCTCTCGATGCGCAGCAGTTTTTCCACGCCGAGCTGCTCATGCGCTATGCGCTGGCGCGGATGGGTTACGAGTTGTTGGTGACGACCGCTCAGCCGCGGGAGAAAAGCCCGGCCACGGTGGTTGCCCGGCACGCGAACGGGTTCTTCTTTTCGGGATACGTGCCGAACACGTTGGTTGCGCCGCTGCATTTCCGGTTTCCGCAGGGAGCGCCACTGCTGATCGGCGCCGAAACGCAATTGGTGGACGGCCGCACCACGTACAACATGCCGCGCGCCTGGCATCGCGAATGCCGTGTGTTCATCGAGCAGAAAGAAGGGGAGGTCTCGTGCGTCGAGTTCACGGCCGAGGACATGCGCTACCAGCGCCGGCTCCGCGTCAGCGGGCTTCAGAATGCGCGGCTGCGATTTTATCCCGACCCGGAGCGAGCCGGCAAAGCCACGATCCTGCGCAATCCGCGCTGGCCGTTCATTGAAGGCGAGTTTCTGAACCTGCAGCGCGAAGAAAATGGACAAGGCGTTAGACTTCGAGCAGACGACGTCACTGGCACCGTTTTGATCTCTTGGTGATTGAGGAGGAGAAATGATGTCACGCCGAAGAGTCCTCAAGACCGCCGCTGCCGCGAGTGTGGGCGTTGCGCTGGGTTCCACGATCGCACGGGCGGACGCTGACGGACAGAAAATCAAGGACGACACGTTCGCGTTCATCCGCAAGTGTGTGCGCGAGGATGGCGGCTATGCGCCCTCGCCCGATCCGAAATATTTGGGCAACTCGGATACTGGCCTGAGCGATCTGGCAGCCGTCACGTACGCGGCGACGCTGGCCAAAACGGTCGGCTGGGAACTGCCGGACGCGAAGAAGTCCGCGGAGTTCGTGCACAAGCACCAGCAGCCCGATGGGCGGTTCGTGAACCTCGGCGGTAAGATGAAAGCCGAAGAAGATCTGGCGATTCTCTACAACACGACGCAGGGCGTTGTCGCGTTGCGCGCGCTGGGGCAGAAACCGAATGTCGATCCCGCGCCGGTGATGAAACGCTTTTTTGAGCAGGGCGCGATCCAGAAGCTGCCGTGGTACACGACCAGCTTTTTTCCGCTGTGCTACGCGGCGATCGAGCAGCCTTTTCCCGCGGAGTACCAGAAGGCGCTTTCCGACTACATGGTGTCGCACCAGGCCGAAGACGGCTATCTGCAGGACCACATCGCGGCCGCATTCCACATGGCTCACTTCTACCGCTTGGTCAGAGAAGAAACTCCGCGCGGCCAACAGATGCTGCAACGGGCGCTCAAAGACCAGACGCCCGAGGGCGGCTGGAATATTCGCGAACCCGACTGGGACGTGCACGCGTGCTTCGATGCCGTCTTTGTGCTGAGGCAACTCGGCACGGCCGCGCCCGCCAGCAATGGCATACAAGCGAAGTGTCGCGACGCGATCGCGAAAGCTGCGGCGTGGGCGCTGAGCTGCCGCAATCCCGACGGCGGTTTTGGACACTATCCGAAGTGGCACTCCGATATGGACGCCGTGTACTTCCAGTTCGGCACGCTTATCCAAGCGGAACGGATTCCCGGAGCGCGGTTCGATCTGCCGGACGGGCACACGCTGTCGTGGGGGCATGCGATGCGGCCGGGGAAGAGGTATTGAGGTGGCACGCTTGTGTTCGCGCGGTTCTTTTGTGCGAACGCTGGGCGTGCGCTTCGCCCCGCGCACGTATGAGACCGCGCCAAAAAGACGGCGCGGTCACATGCGTGCCACACTTTGAATTTGTATTGAAGCGTCCCGCCTGTGCAGGGATAATAACCGGTCGGAGGTAAATCCATGCCCAAGTGTGTGCTGGCCTTTTCAGGCGGTCTGGACACGCTTTGCGCGATCTCCTGGCTTAAGGAGCGCCGCAACCTGGAGGTTATTGCTCTGGCGGTGGATCTCGGCCAGGGTCAGGATCTCGAGGAACTCGGCGAAGTCGCGCTGCGCGCCGGCGCGTATTCAGCTCGTGTCGAGGATCTTCGAGAGAGCTTCTTCCGCGATTTCATCGCGCCCACTTTGCGCGCGCTGGCTCACTACGAAAAGGATTATTTGCTCGCCGCCGCGCTTTCGCGTCCGCTGATCGCGCGCGAGCTGGTGCGCGTGGCCAGCGAAGAAGGCGCCACGTTCGTCGCGCACGGGTGCTCTGCACGGGGCAATGATCAGGTCCGCTTCGAAACGGCGATCGCGACGCTTGCTCCGCACCTTAAGATTGTCGCGCCGCTGCGGGAGTGGGAGTATCGCGACCGCGAGCAGCGCGTGAAGTACGCGCGCGAGAAGCATCTTCCGGTGCCGAAGGGCACGCGAACCGACATGAACTTCGGCTATGACCTGAACCTGTGGGGGCAGTCGATCGAGCTGGGCTACATGGAGGACCCGTCCAAAGCGCCGCCGGAAGACGCATACTCGATGACCGTCAATCCGCTTTACGCCCCGAACCAGCCCGAAGACGTGGACATTGAATTTTCCGAAGGCCTCCCGATCGGCCTCAACGGGGTTCCAACCAACCCGGTCACGCTGATCGAACGGCTGAACCAGATGGCTGGGGCGCATGGTATCGGCCGCACGGACTTGGTCGAAGACCGGCTGATGGGCTTCAAGTCGCGCGAGGTGTATGAGTCGCCCGCGGCGATGGCACTCTACGCCGCCAAGCGCGCGCTGGAACAGATGACGCTTTCGCGGGAAACGCTGCAGGTTCGGGAAGGCTTGGCGGTTGCGTACGGCCGCTGCGTCTACAACGGGCAGTGGTTCAGCGATCTGCGCGAGTCGCTCGACGCATTTTACCAGCGGGCGAACCAGAACGTCACGGGCAAAGTGACGCTGCGTCTCTACAAAGGGCAGGCCACGCCCGTGGCGCGCTCCAGCGATTACACCCTGCTTTCGATGGGTGCGACGGGGCAGCGCGCGGAACTGGACAGCGAAGCGGCGAAAGGCTTCATCAAAGTCTGGAGCATGCCGCTGACGGCCGAAGCCAAGCGAAAAAAGAAGTAGCGCTGAGTGCTTATGAAAAATCGGCCTCGACGTGTGTTTCCAATCTTCCGCTCGTAGCTCTTGGCTCTTAGCTCTTGGCCACGCAAGCGGAGGTGGGAGCCAAGAACCAAGAGCGAAGCAGCACTTAGAAGACGAAGCCTGCGGGAATGACACCGTTCTTCACGACGATGATGATGCCATCGCGGACGTAGAACTGCTGCGCGGGGTCGTCGTAGTGCGTCACATCGTTGCGGTTAACCAGTTGCGCGCCGCTGCCGATCGAGGCGTTCTTATCGATGATCGCGCGGCGGACGTAGGATCCTTCGCCGATTCCGACGAGCGGTTTTTTGTCGCCAGAAGCCTGGTAGTAATCCGCGCCCATCACCACGGTGTGTTCGACGGTCGCTCCGCGCAGGATGCGGGTGCGCACACCGACGATGGAATCCCGAACGCTGCCGCCGTCCACAATCGCGCCCGCGCAAAGAATCGAATTTTCGACTGAGGCGCGATTAAGCTTCGCGCCAGGCAGCGGACGAGAGTGCGTGTAGATCGGCATTTCGGCGTCGAAAAGATCGAACTGCGGCAGCGGCCGCACCAGATCCATATTGGCGTCGTAGAATGCCCGGACCGTGCCGATATCCGCCCAGTAACCCTTGAAGCAGTACGCCTGGACGTGGCGCTCCTTAATGGCCAGCGGAATCACGTGCTTGCCGAAGTCTGTGTGCTTGGGGTCGCTCATGAGCACTTCCTGCATGACCGGCGTGTTGAAGAAGTAGATCCCCATGCTGGCCAGGTAGGGCCGCTTCGCGGCCTCTTCTGTGCTCAGGCCGAGAGCGGTTGTGTCGGAGCGCATCTCGTCGAGCACTGCAGCATCTTTTGGCTTCTCGACAAAATTGATCACGCGGCCGGTGGGTGAGATCTTCAGAATCCCAAGTTCCGGGGCTTCTTCGCGAGTGACTGGCTGCACCGCGATCGTGACTTCCGCGCCGGACTTCTCGTGCTCCGCGCGAAAATCGCGGTAGTCCATGCGGTAAAGATGATCGCCGGAGAGAACGAGGATGTGGCTGGACGCATGATCGTCGATGTGCACCCAGGCCTGCCGCACGGCGTCCGCGGTGCCCTGGAACCAGTCACCGCCTTTGGCGGTCTGTTCGGCGGCGAGAATGCTGACGAAGCCCTTGGAGAAACTGTCGAAGCGATAGGTGTTGGCGACGTGCGCGTTCAGGCTGGCGGACTGGTACATCGTCAAAACGTAGATGCTGCGGATATCGGAGTTGATGCAATTCGAGAGCGGAATGTCAATCAACCGGTAGCGCCCGGCGAGCGGCACGGCGGGCTTGGAACGGTCTTTCGTCAGAGGAAAGAGGCGCGAGCCTTTACCGCCACCTAGAACGACTGCCACAATCTCTTTCATTGAACTCCGAGCTCCTGTGCTGTTGCGAAATCGGCGGACAGATGATGCCCGGAGTTTGTTTTGGGTCAAGGCGCTTCGTTGAGGAGTGGACGTTGAGGGGATGAGCAATAGGATTCTGTGAACTGATTGGAGAAGCGCTGAATGGGCCAGCGCAGTATTTTACGCGACATCCTTATCGTGCTCTTCGCGCTAGTCGTCGCCGGACTGCTTTTCGTCATTGTACGGCAGAACGATCGCTACGAGCAGCGCGTGATCGACCTGACGAAAATGCAGCGCGACCAGCAGCGCGTCCTGGAAGAACAAAGCGCGGCCGTTCAGGAACTGTTGGCACAGCTCAAGTCTGGCAAAGCGCCGGCGGTGCAGCCGAATCAGCCGCAATCACTCGACGATGCGCGCGCGAAATGGGAACAGCAGTACGCCGATCCCAAGGCCGCACCTGGCGGGACGCTGTATCGCGCGTTTCCCTCCGATCCGGGCTCGCTGAACCCGCTGACCGAGAACGATGCGACGGTCAGCCGTATATATGAGTCCCTCGGCCAGAGCCTGCTCACACGCGACTACAAAAATCCGGACATCCATGTTCCCTCGCTGGCGACGAGCTGGGACGAGCAACAGGTTTCGTGGGGCATTCCGGCAAAGAATGGCGGCACTCAGATTCTGGCGCAGCTTCAGAAAGACTTGCCACTTGAAGTGAAGAGTTGGCTTAAGCCATCACTCGAACCGGACGGGCGCGTGCGGCTGGAGATCACGAAACTCGGCGACGATTACTTGGCCGAAGTAACCAAGATCGTCCCCGTGGAGGCCTTCACGCCGGTGCAGTGGGTGCAGGCTCGCGCCGTGAAATCAAACCAAACCGGCGGCCCGGATGCGAAGGGCGTGCTAGCGCGTTTTCGTGAATGGGCGGCGAGCCGGCCGGAACTGAAACTCTCGGGCGAGCAGGTTTGGTTCTCGGAAGATGGCTTCAAGTTTCGCGTGCCGGGCGGAAAAGAAAACGCAGAAAACTTCGTGAACGAGTTCCTCGCGCAAAAAGAACAGCAGGGGCCGAGCGGGCCGGCGTGGAGCGTGAGCGGCACCGAAAGCTTCGTTTTTGAGAGCAAACTGCTGTTCACGTTTACGTTGCGGCCGGGCGTGCGATGGAACGACGGTACGCCGCTGAAGGAAAGCGATTTCGTATTCAGATTCCGGACCATGAAAGATCCCGGCATCAACTGCCAGGCGACCCGGAACTACTTTCAGGATTGCGAATCGCTCGAAGCGCCGGACAGCCGCACGCTGCGCTTCACGTGGCGCAAGCTTTACAAAGGCGCCTTTGAACAGTCGGCGGCGTTTGGGCCGTTGGCCGAACATATCTACCACTACACGAACCCCAACGATTTCAACAACAGTCCGCACAGCACCGAAGCGTACGGCACGGGCCCCTACAAGCTGCTGGAGTGGAAGCGCGGTCAGCGCCTGGTGCTGGTGCGGAACGAATACTACTGGGGGCTGAAGCCGAATTTCGACCGCGTGCAATACAACATCATTCATGAGAGCAACACGCGGCTGCAAAATCTGGCCGGCAAGGAGCTGGATATCAGCGAGCTGACGCCCACGCAGTGGATGTACGAAACGGAAAAGCCGCCGTTCGGCCAGGAACACGGGCTGATACGCTTCAAGCAATACGCGCCAGTCTACAGCTACATTGGATGGAACCTGTTGCGGCCGGAGCTTAGCGACAAACGCGTGCGGCGCGCACTGACGATGTCGATCGACCGCGAGAAAATTCTGAACGGCGTGCTGCGCGGCCTGGGTTCAGTCTCGCACGGAACGTTTTTCGCACTGGGCCCGTATAACGACGCCAACATCAAGCCGTGGCCGTACGATCCGCCGGCCGCGGCGAAACTCTTTGCGGATGCGGGATGGACGCTCAACAGCAGCGGTTTTCTCGAGAAGGGCGGCAAGACGCTGCGGCTCAGGGTCAGTTTTCCCGCGGGGCAGGAAACGTACAAAACGGTCTTGATCGCCGCGCAGGACGATTTGAAAAAAGCCGGCGTGCAGTTCGAGCTCGACCCGATCGAGTGGGCCGTGCTGCTGGAGCGCATCCGCAAACGGAACTTCGACGCCATTGCGCTGGCTTGGCAGTTGGCGTGGGATCCCGACCCCTATCAGCTTTGGCATTCGTCGCAGGCGGCCGGAGAAGGCAGCAACCACTGCAGCTTCGCCAATGCGGAGGCCGATGCGATCATCGAGCAGCTCCGGCGCACCTTCGAGACGAAAAAGCGCATCGAACTTTGCAACCGCTTTGACGCGCTGCTGCATGATGAGCAGCCGTATACGTTCATGTTCAATCGGATGGACCTGTATGGGATGAACGCCGACATACAGAACGCGTTTTTGCCGCTGAAAGCCGGCGAAACTCGAAACCTTTATCTCCCCATCTTCGGCGCGCAGGCATATTCGCAGTATTGGTGGATGCCGAAGCAATATCAGCACAAATAGAGTCAAGAAGTCGAGAGTCGAGGAGTCCAGAAGTCGATGGTTTGTGACGATGCTCGATCGAACTCACTTCACCAATGGACAGCGCACACAATGGCCGGGCGCGCCCATTTGCTGCAATTCGGGTAGAGCATCGCGGCAGCTTGCGATGGCCAGCGGACAACGAGGTTCGAAGGGACAGCCCGGCGGCGGGTTGATCGGACTGGGCGGCTCACCGCCCGGAACCTGACGCGTCTTCGCTTCCTCGGGCGTGCGTTTGGGCACCGCGGAAAGCAGCGCGCGGGTGTAGGGGTGGCGCGGATCGGAGTACAGATCCTTCGTGTCGGCGAGTTCGACCACGTGGCCGAGGTACATCACCGCGACGCGGTGGCTGATGTGCTGAACGACGGACAGGTCGTGCGCGATGAACAGGTAGCTGATGCCCATCTCCTGCTGCAGGTCCATCAGCAGGTTGATGATTTGCGCCTGCACCGAAACATCGAGCGCGCTCACGGCTTCATCGCAGACAATGAACTTCGGATGCACCGCGAGCGCTCGCGCAATGCCCACGCGCTGCCGCTGCCCGCCGGAGAATTCGTGCGGGTAGCGTTCCAACGCGGCGGCCGGCAAGCCCACGCGGCGCAGAAGCTCCTGGACCCTCTGCCGCCGTTCGCGCGGGCCTGAACCGATGCCGTGGACGATCAGGCCTTCGGCAATGATCTGTTCGACGGTCATGCGGGGGTTCAGACTGGAAAACGGGTCCTGAAAAATGATCTGCATCTGCTTGCGGAAGGGGCGCAGTTCCGTTTGCGAAAGCGGGGCCAGGTTCTGGCCTTCGAATCGAATCTGGCCCCTGGTGGGCTCAATGAGGCGCAGGATCACGCGGCCGAGCGTCGTCTTGCCGCAACCGGATTCACCGACGAGGCCGAGCGTTTCGCCCGCGCCCACCGTAAGCGACACGTCGCTGACGGCCTTGACGAAACCGCCCGGCGCGCCGAAGAGACCGTGCTTGATGGGGAAGTGCTTGGTGACGTGATCCACATCGAGGAGCGGCTTAGCTGCGGCGCCTTCGGCGGGAGCCGGTGTCGTTCGATCTGCGATTTGTGTGCTCATTTCTCCGCGTCTCCGCGTCCCCGCGTCGCCGCGTCTGTCGTACCCCACGCATCAATCCCTTCGGCCTTCGTGTGCCAACAGGCGGCGCGGTGATCGGAATCGTAATCCACCAATGGCGGCTCTTTTTCAAGGCAGACGGATGTGCGCAGCGGGCAGCGCGGGTTGAAGCGGCAGTTGTCTTCAAATTGAGTGGCTGCCGGGACGATGCCGGGGATCACCGCGAGGCGCGGCTTCTGTTCGGCGGGCAGGGACGCCCGCCCTACTGCATTCATCCCGCCCGGCCGCGCGCGAAGCAGGCCTTGCGTGTAGGGGTGCAGGGGGCGGCTGTAGATTTCGGCGGTCGCACAGCATTCGATGATTTTGCCGGCGTACATCACGCAGGTGCGTTCGGCCATTTCGGCGACGATGCCCAGATCGTGCGTGATGAGCAGCAGAGAAAGGTGGCGCTGGCGCTGCAGGCTGCGCAGCAGTTCGAGAATCTGCGCCTGAATCGTCACGTCCAGCGCCGTCGTCGGTTCGTCGGCAATGATCAGTTCGGGCCCGCAGATCAAGGCCATCGCGATGCACACGCGCTGCTTCATGCCGCCGGAGAGTTGATGCGGATAATCCATCGCGCGGCGTTCGGGGTCGGGAATCCCAACCTGCCGCAGAGAATCGACCGCTTTCTCCCAAGCCTCTTCGGGAGAGGCCTTCGGGTTGTGCGTCAGGTAGGCTTCGGAAACCTGATCGCCAATGGCGAAGATTGGGTTGAGCGCGCTCTGCGGCTCCTGGAAGATCATCGCGATCTCTTTGCCGCGCACGTCGCACATCTGCTTTTCGGTCAGCTTCAGCAGATCGCGGCCTTTGAACAGAATCTGGCCGGACGCGATTCGCGCGGGCGGCGTGGCCAGCAGGCGCATGATCGTCAGGCTGGTGACGGATTTTCCGCAGCCGGATTCGCCGACGAGCGCGACGCACTCGCCGCGCTTGATGTCGAAGCTGATGCCATCGACCGCGCGCGCGACGCCCACGTCGGTGTCGAAGTGCGTGCGGAGGTCAGAGACGTTGAGTAGTGTTTCTGTGTTAGCCACACGCTTATTCTAAACGCAGAGACGCGGAAAGAAAAGGGTTCGGGGTTCAGGGGCTTGCTGTTCTGAACCCCGGACCCCGAACCCTGAACCCTAGATTTAGTCCAGCATCGTCGCCGGGTCGCCGTGGATCGGCGGGAGCGGGTGCGGGCGGACCAGCGCGCCGCCGTTCTCGTACGACTCCATCACCGCCCAGGTGTATTCCAACGCGGCCAGCGCGTCGCGGCCGGAGGCGCGCAGCGACTCGCGCGGAACCTTGTTGCTGATGTCTTCCAGGAACGCGTGGATGCGGCGCGGGAAGGTCTGGCCGAAATCGGTGATGCCGGTGTTCAGCACTTCGGGTCCGCCGGCGGCGCCGCCGGACATCTTCTCGGGGCTGGCGGCTTTGTTCGGATCGGGCGCCGGCCAGAACGTGCATTTCTCGATGCAGTTCTCGATGCAGAACGTGCCGCGCGTGCCGGCCACTTCCAGGCTCCACCAGCCGCCCAGGCCATAGGTCGCGTCGCCGCGCTGGCTGAGCAGATAACCCGAGCATTCGTTGGCGAAGCGCACGTGGATCGAGCAGCTTGAGACCATCACGTCTTGAGCGCTGCGGCGGCAGCCGGGGCGATTCAGGAAGGCTTGCACATGCGTGACATCGCCGCAGAAGTAGCGCATGACGCTGAAGGGATGCGAGAGGAATGCTTTCAGATGCGCGTAGGGGAAGCCCCACCAGCGCGAGGATTTTCCAGGCTTGTAGTTCAGTTCGCCGGAGGAGAAACCCATCTTGTGCAGGCAGTAGACGAGTTCGCCGATGTGGCCTTCGTTCATGTACTGTCTGGCTTTTTCCGCGGGCGGCGTGAAGTAGTGGTTGAGATTGCAGCCGAGATACAGGTTCTTCTTTGTGGCGTACTCGACCATTTGCCGCGCTTCGTTGACGTCGTTGGAGAGCGGCTTTTCGACGAGCACGTGCTTGCCGGCATCCAGCGCCTGCATCGCGGGCTCAAAGTGCCAGCTTCCGTTTTCGTAGCCGCCGGTGGTGACATCGACGATGTCGAGATCCTCGTTGCGCAGCATGTCGGCGAGGCTGTAGTAGGCCTTCACGCCGTACTTGGCGGCGGCGTCGTCCGCGCGTTTCTTCACCACATCGCAGACGGCCACGAACTTGGAGAGCGGGTCTTTGGAGTGAGCGGCGCAGTGCGTGTCGCCGATGCCGCGCATGCCGATGATGCCGACTTTGAGAGCCATGAGGATTCCTTTCAGAAGAAGACAGCAGTTTCTTCTACCATTGAGCGCTACCGTTCACAAGAGTAGCGAGTGACGCAATCCAGGAGGATTGCGCTACTGCACTTCAATCCCCGACTGGCGCCGGATGCTGCTTTCGATCGTCTTCGCGAGCACCGCCTTCGTGGCGCAGATCACGACCGACTCCTTCGTCCGCGTCAGGCCGGTGTAGAAGATTTCGCGCGTGAGCAGACGGCTGGCGGAAAGGTCGTCAGCGGCCGGAGCGCGGGGCTCGTCAGTATCATCAGGCGCGAGCGATGCAGGCGGGATGCCTGCGGTACGGTGTTCGGGCGGCAAGACGAGCAGGACGCGGCCGTATTCCGAGCCCTGGCTTTTGTGAACGGTCAGAGCAAACGCGGGCTGCAGGCCGACCAGCGCGTCGAGCGGCAGCATGCGGAAATCGGGCACGACCTGCTGGCCTTCCGCTTTGGGCCGGTAAAACACCACGCGCTGGCGGCGCTTGCTGTCTTGCAGAACGATACCGACGTCGCCGTTATAGACTTCATTCACCGGATCGTTCTTCGTAACCAGGATCGGCTCGCCGCCGAAAAATCCGCCGTATTGGGGCTTTCCGAACTTTTCCGAGAGTGTCTTCGCCAGATGGCGATTGATGCCGTCGGAGCCATAGGGACCGGCGCGCACGAGGCACAGAATCTGCGCGCTCATCGCGGCGTCCGAGAGCTTTTTAATTTCTTCCGGCTGCAGCCCGCCCCTGGGCTGCGTGAAGTCGAACTGCTGCTGGATGCTCTGTACGAGTTCCAGGTAGCCGCGCGCGTACTGGTGCTCGGCCCAATTGGCCAGCAAACTCAGCCACTTCCACGTTTTCAGGTCTTCAAGATTCAGCCAGGACAGCGGCCGCTCTTTTCCGGGCCATGCGGCGCTCAGGTTGCGCGTTTTTGGATCGCTGACGGTCTCGAATTCTTTGGATGCCAACGCTTTCAGCACAGCGGCGCTTTGGCCTGTATTGACGGTCGTCGCAAGCTGCCGCACTTCCGCGGGCAGGCGCATGCTCTTCGCAAAATCCAGCAGAATCACATGATCGGTCAGCAGGCTGCCGGTGCCGGGGTTTTCCGGCGCGCCCCGGTCCCCCTCTCCCCCGCGAGGGAGAGGGGTTAGGGGTGAGGGGGCCACCCCGCCGTCCCCAAGCGTTTTTTTCAGCCACGCGAAAACTCCGGCGCTGAAGTTCGCGCTGCAATCGCGCGGGACCAGGTCGCATAACACCGCGCCGGCGTCCACGGAGGGTAGCTGGTCCTTGTCGCCAACGAGGATCAGCTTGGCGTCCGGCCGAACGGCATCGAAGAGACGCGCCATCATGCACACGTCCACCATGGAGACTTCGTCCACGATGACGATGTCCGCAGGCAGCGGATTGGCGCGGTTATAGGCGAAGTCGTTCGTCTGCTCCCGATAACGCAGCAGGCGATGCAGCGTTTTGGGTTCCGGCGGCGCGGCGGCTAGATCTCTGTCGGCATCGGCAGCTTTGTCTTTCGGTATTCGGGAGAAGTCGGCTCGCAAGGATTCGTCAACGCGGAAGGCGGCGCGGCCGGTGGGCGCGCCGATCATGATGCGGGCGTTGCTGTTCAGCCGCCGGAGCGCGCGCAAAATACTGGAAACGGTGGCGGTCTTTCCGGTCCCGGGTCCGCCGGAGAGGATCAGGAAGTTCGTCACCATGGCCAGCGCGACCGCCTGCCGCTGCTGCGGCGTGAATTGGCCCTTCGGCAGCACGGAGGAACCGACGAGAACTTCCTGGAGAATCTTTTTGCACTCGGCGCTCTGCTTTTCACCAGGGAGTTCGAGCTTCGCCTTCAGCCGCGCGATCAGGTTTGCCTTTAGTTCGCTCTCGTAGGCGTAGTAGCGCTGGAAGTAGAGGAACGAGCCTTTTTCAGAGCGCACACACACCAGCGGCCTGAAATTCCCGTTCTCTTCGACCAGGCCGCAGCAGCCGCGCGTCACCAGAGCGGCGATGTCACGGTGCAACTTCGGCGGCGCCGGCAACGTCGTTTCCAGGCCGGGCGTTTCCTCGGCACTGAGCAGTTCCTGCAATCGGGAGAAGAGCAGGCCCGGATCGGCGGTGGCGCCGTCGGGGGTGCCTTCCAGTTGAAGACACAGATTGCCTTCTGAAAGCGCGGAGAGCATGCAAATGAGCAGCGCGTGGAGCGACAGGACGTCGTCCTCCTTGAGCTTCTCGGCGTCAGCGATGTCCGTCAGATCGCGCAGCAGCAAGAATTGGCTGCTCGAAAGCATGCCTTTGCGCACGGCCAGCGCATGAAGCTGGCGCAGCCGCGATTCACCGGGATTTTCAGTCAAGAGCGCGCGATAGTCGCTGACACGCATCCGGTTCATTTTTCGTCCTCTGAGCCGCTGTCATCTTCCTCGCGCGTATAATTAAGCATGGTGAAAAGCTTGTCCTCAATCTCGCGGACCGGCTTTACGTCCCTATCCACGTAAAGGCCGGCACGCCCCTTCCCCAGCCCGCGCAGAAACACGTAGACAACTCCGCCGAAGCTTTTTTCGTAGTCCAATCCAGCCTGTTCCAGCCAGCGCGCCACGGCGAGCGTGTAGAGCCAGTACTGGATTTTGTAGCGGTGCTTTTTCATGCAGCGGTCGAGCATGTCGTGTTCGTAGCTGAGCAGACGATTGCTCTTCCAGTCCAGGATGAAGTACTTTCCGTCATGGCGGAAGACGAGGTCAACGAAGCCGTTCAGAAACCCAAGCTCGTCGATTTCGATTCCCGGCGCCGCACGCTGTCGAATTGGCTGCGGCAGCGGGTAGTGGAATTCGAGTTCAGAGACGCGGTCCTTCTCCTCAAGATTCCCCAGCCGCCATCCATCACCCAGAAGATCGACCTTCAGCGCAGAGCGCACCATCTGTGCAACCTGTCTGGCGTATGGGCGCTGCTTCTGAGCCTCCGGCGGCTCATTTACGTTCCAGTCTTGCATCGCCTGCGTGATCAGCCCGCCCATCGGCGAACGGTCCGCCGGCAAATCGCCGGGGAAGCTCAGCGCCTCTCTGAAGTCCACGCGTTCAAGCACGTCATGCAGTACCTGCCCGCTATTCACGCCCGGCGGCAATTCGTCCGGCTGCAGCTCCGGCGGTTCCGGCAGATCAATGTCCTCTTCTGGATCATTTTTTGCGGCCGGTCCCGTTGGGAGCGCCACCGCCTTCAGATCTTCGTCGTTCCTGCTCTGCCACTTTTCCTCTCCAAAATACCGGACGGAGTGCGACTTGCTCAGCCGCGAGAACGAGCGCATGCGCCGCGCGAGGCGGTGCAGCGGGACAGCTTCGGGCTGGAGCGACTGGGCTGAGAACTCGAGCACTGCCGCAGCGTCAGCGGCTGGTGTCGATCCTATTTGCTCTTTTTCAGCGTGGATGCGCGAGAGTTCTTCACGTAATTCACGCACCGCAAGCCGCGCCGGCCGAGGGTTCCGGTCGATCCACGCCGTTTTGATCGCAGGCGCGAGATCGTTGCAGAGCGGGCCAGAGGATCGTCGTTCTTCCAGAAAGGGAACATAGAGGCAGTGTTTGGCGCGCGTGAGCGCCACGTAGAACAGGCGTCTTTCCTCACACTTGTCCTCTCTGTCAGCCGCGTTCTTCGCTTCAGGCGAATTAGTGAGATCGAAGACGACGCGATTGCCGCTATGGTACTTGCGGAAATCGTGGCGCTGCTTGCCGCTCGTGAAACCCGCGGCCAGAAACACGATCGGCGCCTGCAAGCCTTTGCTGGCGTGGACGGTCATGATCTGCACCTTCGCGTCTTCGCTTTCGATCCGGTGCAGATCCTGATCCTGGCCCATGCTCTCGCTGCCCGCGCGCCAGCGGCGCAGTTTCAGCGCCAGCTCGTGGATGTCCAAATGTTCGCAGCGAGCCGCACGTTCAAGCGCCTCGGTAAGCTGAAGGTAATTCGCCGCGCGGCGCTCAGCCACAGAAGGGGCGGTAGTGCCGGCGTCCGGAGCCGGCACGCTTGAGTTCGCCGCGAAAGGACGCGGCGAACACAAACGTGCCACCTCCCAGGGGAGAGGGGGACCCGGTGGCGCTACCAGGTGGCGCTCCTCGTTTAGCCACAGCACGCCGGTGTCTTCGAGCAGCGACTGGAACAGCACACTCCACTCGCGGCGCTCGGCCAGATGGCGCCAGCGCGCGAGCCGGTACTTCACGGGATGTTCCGGCTGAAGTTCGTCGAAATGCGGAAGGTCGCCCATGTAGATCCGCAGGAATGGCGTGAGCAGGGCCTGGCGCATGAGTGCGGTGTTGTGTGGGTCGGCGAGCGCATCGAGCATCAGGCTGAGGCTGGTGGCTTCCTGGGATTCGTAGATGCCGTCTTTTTTGTAGAAGGAGAATGGAATCTTCGCGCTGGCGAGCGCATTCTCGAACGGCTCGGCTTCGCTGCGCTTGCGCACCAGGATAAAGATGTCGCGCGCGTTCAGAGGCCGGTAAGCGGCGTCGTCCTTTTCACGAATCCGCATGCCTCCGCGCAGGAGCGCCTTGATCTCCGCGGCGACAAACGTGGCGTAGTCCTCGCGCGCCGGGCCGCAGTTCCCGTAGTTGTTGCAGTTGATAACGGTGACGGCGCTTGGCAGGTTCTTTCCTTCGTTCGGCAACGCATTCTTTTCAGTGGGGCGCGCAGATACTGACTTAAACTCACAACTTGGCAGGCTGGCAGCCTGGCCCGCGTCAAACCATCCGGCGCCGCCGTCGTTTGCGGGCTTGAAAAGCAGGTCCAATGCGTCGAGGAGATCCTTGTCGGAGCGCCAGTTGGTATCGAGGTAGGTGAATTTCGCCTTCGCGCCGGCTTGCATCGATTGTTTTGCGGCAAGGTAGATTTCGACATCCGCTTGGCGGAAGCGGTAGATGGCTTGCTTCGGATCGCCGACAACCAGCAGATGCGGCGGCTGGTTGGGTTTCTTGTCGCGGATGAAGATGCGTTCAAGTATCTCCCACTGGATGCGATCGGTGTCCTGAAACTCGTCCACCAGGCCATAGCGGAACTGCGCTCGCAGCGCGTCGCGCAAGTAGTGCACGGATTGCTTATCCTCGCGGCGCAACGCCTCGGCCAGGCGCATGAGCATATCGTTGAAGCTGATCACGCCGTGCTCGCGCTTGTACGCCTGCGTTTTTTCATAGACTTCGCGGATGGTCCAGGCATAGAGAAGCTGCGGCGCGGCGAAGAGCACCGGGCGCAGGCGCTCGGCCGCGTCGTAGAGTTTGCGCCAGCGCTGCAGGTGTGTTGCTGAATCGACGGCCCGGTTGGCGGACTTATTCCATTTCGCCTCGGTGATCAACGGGCGCTCAAACCCCTCTTTGATGAAGTCTTCCGCGGAAATGCTTTCGGACAGAAACTCCCACAGTCCGTCAGCGCGCTGGGGTGCTTTGTGGGCCAGGAGCAGCAACGGAGTGATGAACTTCGGCACCTTCGAGTTGGTGGACGTGCCATTGATGTTGAGCGCTCTGTAGTCGGCCGTGAAACGATTTGCCTCCGGGTCGTTCGGATCGAAGCCGTTGACCTGGCTAACAATTTCAGCGCACGCCTCTCGCACGGCCGGAAAGAAGACGGCTTCGTCGGGTGGCTTCTCGCCGCTGGGTTCCAGCATGTCTTCGTTTTCGCCGCCGCGCTGCCAAACGGTGAGAACCTTCAGCATGCGTTCACGGCAGGTGTCGTCGTAGCCAGAAAGCTTCAGCAGCGCCGGCAGGCGAGCGCCGAACTCAGGCCAGCGTTCACGAATATGTTCGTTCAAGAAGCGCTCGAAGATCGGCGTGTCGTCCACCACTTCCAGCTTGAACTGCTCGCCGTTTTCGAATGCGTATTGCTGCAGCGCGCGCTGGCAGAAGCTGTGGATGGTGCTGATCGCGCCTTGATCGTAGTTGTTCAGCGCATCGCGCAGAAGCTTGATCTGATCGACGTCCAACGTGTGAGGGCGGCCGTTCTCCTGGATTTTGCCGGTCTGCAATGCCTTCTCGATGCTTTCGCGGACGCCGGCTTTCAGCTCGGATGTTGCGGCTTCGGTAAAGGTAAGCACCAGGAGCTTGTCGATGGTGCAGCGGGCCTCTTTGGAGGCCAACAAGTTGACGACCAGATTCTTGATCTTGTAGGTCTTGCCGGTGCCGGCGGAGGCTTCGACAATCTGATGCGAGTTTAATTCCGAAGCGCTCATGCTTTCACCTCGCCTTTGAGAATTTCAGTCAGATGCTGCTTGATCATCTCGATGGCTTTGGTCGTTGTGTTTCGTTTTACGAATTCCATGAAACGCGGCGGCTTTGACTTCTGGCCGAAGCCGTCGGCATCGCGCTCGATGTTGCCGCGCAACGTGGCGAGGAACGTCTGTTCGTCGAAGTTTTTTCCGCCCGGCATCAACTCCGGCTTGATCGCTGCGACAGCCTTGAACGGAACGTCTTCCAGGGCGTCCCACTGCGGCGCGATGAGCGCCAGCGCCAGGCGCCGCAAGTACTCCTGGGCGACGGATGGTTCCGGCACCGAATACCGGCAGCGGAGGGATTTGTCGCGGTAGATGACGTGGATCGAGAATGTTCCCCCACCCCACCACGTCGAGAACTTCGGGTGCACGCCGTTGCCGCCGGCCGCGGCGGCCATCATCAGCAGGAATGGAGCACACACGTGCGGGGTCAGTTTCAGTCCGTCGCGATGTTTTGCCATGCAGACGATGAACGCGTGGCGGTTGCCGTCGGCGTCGGTGGCGATCAAGTCGCACGAACCGCTGATCTTCAGTTTGATATCGCGCTTGGGATTGCCGGGAATGCTCGCGTCAAGCAGCAGTTCATCAAACGTCTGCACGGTCTTGTGCTGCACGAAGGCCGGGCCGAGCACGACGGCCGTCAAGCTGTCCTTCTTCAGAGTTTTGCAGGCAGTCAGCAGTTCCGTGTCCAGTCCGTCCATCAATCCCATCGACACCTGGATCTGCTCGGCGATCTTTTCGTACTCATAGGCCTTGAATCCCCCGGGCGGCGTTTCCGCGCGCCAATAGGCCTGCTGATGCAGTTCCTGGAGCGTGCCTTCTTTCATGGCTTGAAAGACGGCGGAGGGCGTATTCAGGTCCTTGGCGGGCGTTTCAAGCACCCGGCGAACCGCGTCGCTGCAGATGGTCCGCTGGCGGAAGAACTGCGTCTGGCTGGGAATATCTTCGGCCATCGCGGCGTCGTCTTCTTCGTCGCCGAACTTGCTGAAATGGAGATGGTACTGGCAGATGGCCTGGATGGGGTCCTCGAGAAAACCGGCCAGTTGCTTCAGGCTGACTTCGACGATCTCGGTCGGCGCGGCCGCGGTGAGGGGCTCGCTCGGAACAGATGGCCCCGTGACCCACAGGCGCATGTCCCGTTGGACATTTTGGGCGACGACTTCAAAGGGCGCCGGCGGCTGCTTTCCACGAGCCTTCAGATCCTGCAAGGCGAGCAGGCGGTCATTCAGGAAGAAGCTTTGCGCGGGAAGGTCGGTCCAGGGTGGTGAGGGGTGAGTGGTGAGGGGTGAGGGGTCAGTGGTGAGTGGTTTCTGCGCGGGCGGCAGACAGCGAGCGTGCCAGCTCTTGAGCGGAATGTGCTGAATCTTAAACTGCGACTCCCCCCCTTTCTTTACAGCCATTTTCGGCGCGAGGAAGCTGCGCAGTTCGTTTACGATGGAGCAGGGCTCGAATTTTTCCGCCTTCTGCAAATCCTGGTTCACGTAGGTCAGGTACAGTTTGTTGCGCGCGGAGAGCACGGTCTCGAGCATCGCGTGGCGTCCGAGCTGGCCTTGCGTCAGACCCGTGCCGCGGCCGAGGTCCAGAATGGTGCGGCTGTCGGCGGGCGGGTAACAACCTTCGCCCAGGCCGAGCACATAGACGATTTTGAAGGGCACAGGGCGGCCGGGGCGCAGAGCGGAGATCGTCACGCCGCCGAGCAGGTAGCTGCCGGTGCGGCTGCTGAGTTCGATCAAGCCATCTTGAACGAGTTGCCGGACGACTTCCAGGCTGAGCTTTGGGCATTGGCCGTTCCGGTCGTAGATCGCAAGAATCTGCTCGTCATTCTTCAGGGCCGCGAGCGTTCTGCGCAAGGCGCTGCGCACGGGCTGCTCTTCCTTGCGATCGGCCGGCACATCCAGAAATGTATCGAAGTACTTTTCCAGGCTGGCGCTCCATTGTTCCAAGGTGCGGGGTTCGCGAAGCTCGCTGCGCCATTCGATCAAGCTTTCGAGGGTTTCAAAGAGCAGGTCGGCGGCGGCAGAGGCGCTTTGCATATCGGCGAAGGGCACGACGCACTGGTCGCCGGCAAGCAGCCCGCGCTCGGGGTCGCTGCAATCCATGACGCGGCCCATGCGCATGCGTTTGAAGGCGTGCAGCCAGGAATAAACCTCCAGGCCGGGAGAGATGTCGTCTTCGCCGCCGCGGCAGATATTCAGCTTGTCGGCCCAGGACAACCACAAATCCGCATCGGCGCGATCCATTCCGAAGCGCGCCTGAAAGCATGGATTGCCAACCAGGTCGAAGACTTCGCGGCGCGTGAAACCTTCCTCGCCGATATTCAGCAGCGCCAATGCGGCTTGAGCGTACGCGCTGTCTTCGGCCGCTGACGAATCCAGCAGATTGTACGGAAGCGGTCTTTTGAGCAGCCGGGGAATGCGCCCGAAAACAGCTTCGATTGCCGGCTTGTAGGTTGCCATGTCCGGCACCAGGACCGCGATGTCGGTGAGTTCGACGTCGGGCCAGCCGTCGATGACGTTCTGCGCGATGCTGTTGTAGACCGTCTCGACTTCGTGCCGCACGCTGGGACAGCCGGCCACTTGAAGGCTGGTGTCCTGAACCAAGCCATCGGGAAGATCGGCCTCTCCGAGAAGGTGTCGCTGAAGTCTAAAGAGGAGGGTGTTGCTGCAATCCGGGACGATTGCGTTAGTGGCGCAATCCGGGAGGATTGCGCCACTCAGGCGCTGCAGCATCTTCTGGCGCTTTTCAGCCAACTTACCCCACTGCTCGCGCAGATCGTCGCCGGAGTTCTTTATGCCGGACCAGTCGAGCTCATAGATCACAAGATCCCGATGCTCGCTCAGCGTGCGCAGGATCGTTTCCATCTCCGGCGCGGGGTCTGGCAGAGTGAAGAGATAAAGCGGGAGCTTGTCTGCGAGTTTGGAGGCGTCGAAGCGTTTGGAACCGAGGAGCTGGCGGGCGTATTCTGGCAGGCTGATGTACTCGCGGCCGGTTTTCTCACGGATGCGATCCCGCAGGCCACCGGTCGCGAAAAGTGCGTGATAGATGCGTCCCTGGCATTGGTTCTGTGGGGCCTTCTCGTCGAAACGACCGGCTTTCCACGCCTTGACGAGTTCGGGTTGCCACATTTCGTAATCGCGGAACAGGCGTGCGATGTAATCGGCCAGTTGCCACTGCCGGCGGATCTGACCGGTGGGCCCGTCATCCGCGTGGATGTAGTCCTGGAGGTGGCGCAAGTCTCCGCAATCCGGGAGCATTGCGCTACGGTCGTTGAGCACCGCGTAGATCATCATGAGCAACGGTTCGCGAACCAGACGCGTGGCGACGGGCGTTTCGCCGGGCACGGCTTCGACGCCGGGTTCGTCTTTACGGCGCTCACGATCGCATTCGGCGAGCAGGTTCCAGAGGCCGGACTCGATGTACTCCGCCTGCAGATGCACGGCGACTTTGGTGCCGGTGCCGGCCAGGCGCAGGCGCAGCCATTTTTCAAGCTGGAGATTGGGGACGAAAATGCGGGGCTTGAGGAACGGATCGCGCTCGGCCTTGCGGTGCGCGAGAATTGCGTTTGAAAGATGCTCCGCGAGCGCTTCCAACGTGCCGTGCTGAACGGCGCTGATAGCCATGCCGGACACTCCTCGATTTCAAACAACTACATTTCAACGCGGCATTTTCTGTCGCAACCGGAAGGAACGCAAGCCATCGCCGGCGGAACTTGACGAGGAACGTGCTTGGCTGTTGGCTCTTGGCTCTTGGCTCTTGGACGCGCGCCTGCTTTTCGACTGATCTACAGGATTGCAGAAATCTCAACAGAAACGGTTAGGCATACCGATTACTGTGCAGCCGAGCTGCTAAGTTATTTGAACATAACAATTTGGCCATCTTTGTGCGCGGGGCACTTCAGCATGATAATCCTAAACATTAGCACTGGATTGCTAGCTATTTGGGGCGTTCACGACATATAGTCTGCACAGGAATGGGGCCAACGGCTGAGGAGGGACGGACATGAAGCGTTTCGACAAGCTCGCCATCACCAAGCTGGACGATTTCATTTACGGCCGGGCTCCGCTGCCCGTGCAGCTCAAGAACGGGCTGAGCATCGGCGGAGGGACGGTCTATCCGGAGCTCAATTTCACTCTGCCGCCGATCGACATCAACGCCGAAACCATGCCGCAGGTGTGCGCGGAGTACACGGAGATGATCGAAGGCGCGTGCGCACGCGCGGTCGAGCTACAGGCGCCGGGGCTGGTGGTTGAATTCGAATTGCTTCCGCCGATGACCATGCAACCGGAGTGGGGCGCGGAGATCACGGCCATTCTACGCAACCGGCTGAATGAATACGCGCGCAACGACGGCCTGAAGAGCGCGCTGCGTGTCACGCCCAACGACATTCGCGACCATGAACGGCCGCCGAAGATGAAGGGGCATCTGTGGGACAAGATGGTGCGCAGCTTTGAACTGTGCTGCCAGGCCGGCGCGGATTTTCTGGCGATCGAATCGACGGGCGGAAAGGAAGTCAATGACGACGCCATGCTCGACGGCGACATCCGCACGGTGACGTTCGCGCTGGGCTCCCTGGCCAGCCGCGATATGGCGTTCCTGTGGGACAAGATCGTGAAGGTCTGCGACAAGAACGGAGCGATTGCCAGCGGTGACACGGCGTGCGGGTTCGGCAACACGGCGATGGTGCTTGCGGACCGCAAGTACCTGCCGCGCGTGTTCGCGGCGACGATCCGCGTGATGACCGTCGCGCGCAGCTTGGTCGCGTATGAACGGGGGGCGGTCGGCCCGAGCAAGGATTGCGCGTACGAAGGGCCGTACCTGAAGGCGATCACCGGCTGTCCGATCGCCATGGAAGGCGCCATTGCGGCGTGCGCGCATCTTTCGCCAGTGGGAAACGTTTCGCAGGCGCTGGCGGATTTGTGGAGCAACGAATCGGTACAGAATGTGAAACTACTGGGCGGAATGGCGCCGACGGTTTGCGTCGAACAGCTTATCTTCGCCACGCGCCTGATGAACGTCGCGAGCCAGCATGGGCCTCAGGGCGCTCGCATGTTGCGCGACTGGCTGGTCGAGTCGGATGCAAAGTTCGACCCGCAGGCGTACGTGCTGCGGCCGGACGTGGTGCTGAAACTGTCGAAGGAAATCATCCAGGAGCCGACGCCGTACTTGCGCACGCGGCGCGCCGCGATCGCGACACTGGCGTTATTGCGCGAAGCTGTCGCCAGCGGAGCGGTGAGCATTCCACCGATGGAGCAATCCTGGCTGAGCCGGCTGTCATCGCAGGCGGACACGCTGCCTGTGGACGAGGAGCAGTTGATCGCCGAAATCGTGCCGGCGCTGGATCCGGCGAAGGTGGCGATTGGGGAGTATTTGACGAAATAAGCCGCGAGCAACCCCACCCCACGTTCGGCGGCGGTGCCGCAGCCGAATAGCTCACGTCGGCCCTCTCCCCGGCGGGGGATACCCGCCCACCTATGTACGCCTCGTATTTCTGTAAAAAAGACTTGTAAAACTGTTTTCGCATGGTAAGGTTACTCCGTCACCAACGGAGGCCAGAACCATGCCGAAACTCAGCCGCCACCCAGGGGTAAGCCTCGTACAGCCCGCCATCGGAGCCCCCATCCAGATATCCTTCAAGCACCCGCTCCGGGAGAGAAAACAGGTCAAGCAAAGCCTGCGGACGACGGACGCCGCGACCGCCGAAAAGATGGCCATCCAATTGAGCGGCATTCTAGCCGACCCCGCCGCATGGAGTCAACTGCCGGGCGACACCGCCCCCATCCTGAAGGCCATCTGGGAGGGCGACGCAGTAGACCAGATACTTCAGGAGACCGCAGCGGCGGCAAAACAGGGGGCTTTCGCGGGCCGCTTGCAGGTCAATGGCGAGACGGTCGTGGCGGTGCCCGTCCAAGCCGCCGCCGACCAGGGCGACGAGGTACGCCGACTCCGCGAGGCCCTTGCAGCCGCCGAGGCCAAGGTATGCAACCTTACCGGACTTCTGAAGAAACTCGGCTGGAGCTCGTCGCACGACTACAGCCCCAAACTGTTGAGCGTCGCAATAGAGGACTGGCTGGGAGAGGACAAGCGAAAGAACGGCACCCACGCCAGCGACCGCAAGAAACTCACCTACAAGTCATGGCTGAAGAAACTGGCCGCGACGCTGCCGGAGTCGGCCATCGTCCACGAGATTACCCCCGATGTGGTCATCAACTGTCTTGCCGACATGCTGGCCAAGGGCCTACAGCGGGAGACGGTCCTGAAGGCCGGGCGGACGATGGAGAGTTTTCTGACCCACCAGACCAACGGCATTTTCTCCAAGGACCGCGTTGAATACTGGATTAAGAAGAATTGCAACGGCCGGACCGACGAGGAGCCCGAGAACCCCCAATGGCTCGACGCCCGCCAAGTCGAGTTGATGCTGGCCGAGATGCCGACCTTCTGGAGACGGGCCGCGATGGTACAGTGGGCGGGGGGATTCAGGGCCGAAGAACTGGCCAACCTCCAGCGGGAGAAGGCATACGTGAACGGCGACATCCGCCTCGAAGTTGCGGCCATCCGCGACGAGGACGGGGGGCTGGTCTGGAGGCCGAAGACCGACGGCGGATACGGTAAGGTCCATCTGCCGGAGTTCGCCCGCGAGACGATGCGGGAGATTCTGGCGGAGAACAAGGACGAGTTTCTGCTGTTCGCCAACGACCCCGCCCAACATGGCGGCAAGAGCCCCCGCAACCAGACCAGCCGCAAACTTTGGGGCGGGGACAGTTGGTGCGAACAGTACCTCGCCCAGATTACGGCGGCGGCAAAGAAGGCCAACGAGAAGGGGGCGAAGATCGACCTTGGGAGCGACGCCAGCGGCCACCCAAGGCTGGACAGCCGGACGCTACGCCGTTCAGCGGGTAAGCGGATTTTGCTGGACAGCGGATACGACCTGAAGTTGACGGCGGCGGTACTACGGGACGCCCCGGAGACGGTTCGCAAGCATTACGCCCGCATTCTGCCGGACGACGTTACGCAGCCGGACGCCAAGAAGTAACCCCAAGCGGGGCGACTTGCCAGAAGCCGCCCCGACGCTATGCTTGGGGCAAAGGAGGGGGAGAACATGCCGAAAGAAAAGCCGCCACTGCCGAAACTGCCCAAACTGCCGACGTTACCCAAGTTGCCGAAACTGCCGAGACTGCCGAAACTGCCGCCTAAGCCGAAGTAGGCCCGTCCAACCAATCGTCGAAATTGACCGCGACCTGAACCGCTGGCGAAACGCTGGCGGTTTTCGTTTGAGCCCCGCCGCCGACGACATGGACCGCCAGCCCTCGGGTAATCATCGCCGACCAACTGACCGCCGCGAAACTGGAGCCCCCGTCCTTATTTGTTATGACCCTGAAGTCCCGGCCGGGCTGGCCATCGGCCAGAAGGCCGATAAGGTCGGCCGTCCTACAGGCGGCCGCCGCAAGCAGATGGCCTGTGCGGGGCTCAGAGCAGTACGCTTGTATGGTCCAATGGGGGTAAAGCGACCCGCTGGCCCGTATCGACTCCAGACGCTTCGCGAACTCCGTGCTGTTGCCGGAGGCCCGCGACCACCGGACGGAGTAGCCGCCGTAGGACTTGCCCCACTGCACGCGAGTCGCCAGCCCGTACAGACGACCGTCGAGGGCCTGGATTGCGTCTATCCCGGCGAGCCGATCCAGTTTCATGGCGAAGTCGGACGACGCCGCCGTCTCCACCTGGATAAGTTCGCCGCCGCCGAGCAGCGGGGCGACCGCTGGCCAGACCAGCCGGGCGAAGTCGTAACTGGAGTCGTCAAGGTCGTGAACAACAGCGGCGGGTGGCGTATACATGGCGTAGGCCCTCGGGGTACATAGGCACAACGCCGCCGAAACGCCTGTGCTTTGTTGAGGGCAACAAAAAAGCCCCGACTTGCGGGGCTTCTCGATAATGTAGCTGTAGTAGTTTCAACCCACGGCCCAAACAGCGGGGCCGAAACGCCTATTCTTCGTCCATCGACTTGGCCACGGACTGGCCGTCGACCTCGCGATTCTCCCAGTTCTCGTCCGAGATATGGATTGCCACGCAGAACGGCGTGCCGCTTGGGTCAGTCCTAACAACGACCTTGGCCTCGAACTCCGTCTCCGTCTCAAACCCAAGCCCGCTTTCTGTGGGGCGGTCGCCGTCGATAAAATGGATCGAGCCCGGTTTCTCCTCCATCGACCACTTGGCCGATTTGTTGGCCAACTTGGGGTCCCCCGTGTAGCCTGCCGCCTTTTTCGCCTTCTTGCCCATGACCCATCCTCCTTGCCCCTCGGGGCACGACAGCCGACCACCCAGAGGGGGTAGGCTGAAAACCAGGTTGTTTGGAGAGCGACGGATTGCTGATTACAGCCCACGGGGCTGGACATTGCTCGGTCGCAAACACGCTTATATCACATGGGAGCCCCCTTGTCAAGCCCCTAGCACAAGAAAATCACCCCTAGCCGCCGCAATCCCGCTGGTAATTGACATGGCAACCAGGGATCGCCCGCAAGGCCCGCAGCGGGATACGGTGGTTTGTCTTCTCGAAAATCCAGAGCCCGCCGCCCTTGCAGCGGGGCCAGTCTCGCAGTAGACCTCCACGCCGGGGGTCATGCCGGGCATCCCCAGCAGCCGGATCTCGCGGGGCAACGTGGCCCAGACCCGGTTCAGGTCGGGGAGGGTGACGTAATCCTCGGTGCCCACCGCAGCCGTGCCGGATCGTACCTACCATTTCGCGGGGCCTTCTGTCAACAGTTGTGAAGAAAGTTTTTTGACCAGCGGCCAGGACAAGGTTGTCCAATCTCATAACCCCTTATGAATCGGCAAACGGCGGGGTCTTGACAATCTTGTCCTAGCCGCCATGTGTTACTTTTCTTCTGGATTTCGGCAAGCAAAACAGGCCCTAGGTGCGTCTAACTATATAGAGAAACGGCGTAAACCGACCAAACCGACCCGCCCGACAATCGACCCCAACCGACCCCCCAGCGACGAAGTGAAGAACAACGGCGGACTAATCACCCGAGTCTAGGGATAGGGCAAACCAGATATTTTAGAGGGTCGGGAGTGATTCCCCGGCTTAACCTCTAAGCCCACGGACCTATCCCCGTGGGCTTTCTTTTTGTTTGGAGCGGATATGAAAGACAACAGCGTACCCTATAAGCACTGGACCCCCTTGCCACGTTTCTTGCATGGCGAGTCACGGACGAGGATAGCCGTCTACCTCTACCTCCAGGACGTTCAACTCTTCGCCGAACGAAAGAAGGGCCGCAAGGACGGGATAAGGCCGGGGGCCGCCACGATCGCCAAGCGGGCGGCATGCAGCCGCATGAAAGTCTTCGAGGCCGTGAACTGGCTTCAGCGGCTGGGGGTCCTGGAGGTATCGACCACCTGGACGACCAAGGGCAGGGGGACGAACCGCTACCGCCTTGTCTGGCAGAAGGTGAGCGAACAGAACGCCGCCGTGGTAGCGAAATGGTCGGCCGAACGACAGGCCAACGAGGCCAAGCGTAAACTCCCAGGGGGTAGCCAAAGTCCAGAAACTGGTACTAACCCTAACATTCTAGAAAGTACAGAAACTGATACGCACCTAGTACAGAAACTGGACTCACCTAGTCTAGAAACTGGACAGCGTAGTAAAGACAAAGAGAACAGAGACAAAGACGCGAGCGGCGGCACCTCACGGGCCGCCGCCGCTCGCTTACCCCAAACCCCGGAGGTAGTGCCCGAGCCGCGAAGTGCGGCGGACTCCTCGCTTTTGGCGTCGTCCGCCGCAGATGCGGCAGGGGCAGCAGGCCAGCAGGAGGAGGCGGTTATTGCGGGGGCTGCCGCCCCCGCGACCCCTGCAACCAAGAGCGGAGTCTATCCCGACCAGACAGGCCAGCAGAAGGGTGAAGACTACCTAGACGACCTGTTCAAGCCAAGCCCGGCCAGCCCGACCCCCGGCCAGGAGGCCCCCTCCAGTCGCCCGGCCGACCCCCCGACCGCCAAGACCGCCAAGTTCTTGAAGGCCCTGAAGGAGGCCGAGCACATAGAGTGCGGCTACCAGGACAGCACCGACTTCAGCCGCCACAGGACCAAGGTGTTGACCGACGAGCAGGTGGAGGCCCTGGGCATCAGGTCGGAGACCGCCTACAAGAAGCCCAACACCGACCCCGCCGACCTTGACCTTTCGGCGATAACCGAGGCCAGCAGCCCCGACAGCATCGTCGAGTGGCTTCGCGTGAAGGACCGGACCGCCCCCCGATACCTGCAACTGGCGAAGAAGGTGGGCGTCGCCGGGCTTTGGCTGGCCGAGAAGGGCAACGTCAACCCCCTTGCCAACGGGACGGAGACCAGCCGGACGGTGAACTACCTCCTGAAACTCACGGAGGCCGACCGCCGGGCGATGCTCGACGAGCACCGGATGGACAGGGACTACGCCATCCCCAAGGGGACGCTGGAGGAGGTCAGGCGGCAGGTGGTGGAGCGGCTGGCGATGCGTGAGCGGCTGGCGGCAAAGAGGGCGACCACGGAGACCGTGAACGACGCGAGGGGCTACCGGATGCCAGCCGGGCCCAGCCTGCCGTCGCCGGGCTACAGCGGCAGCCGCAACACCCAGCCGCCGAAGATGACCGTCGCGGACGTGGAGGACCTCGGGTTTTAGCCGCAGGGGCCGCTTGGGCCCCGCCGAAGATACGGGCATGGAGCCCTGGCAACAGAGACGGCTGGACAGCATCGTCGCCCAACTGGAGTACATCGGCCTGCCCATCGACCTTGCCGAGCCGCTGTACGAGGGCTGGACCGACTACTGCCGCGAAGGGGTGCCGGACGTGAACCGCTTCTATCAGGTGGCCATCCTGTACGACCGACTGCGGGGCGACGCTTGGCGATGGTAGCCGCCTTTCGTTGGTGCTTTGCACGCACGCACCCACGGGACGCCTAGGGCCGCTGGTGTTCTGCACGCAAACTCAGCCTCCCACGGATTCCCATGTGTTTCACCGTGGACTACCTACCCCGACCATGGGATAGTGCCTACGTAGGCGGGCCGCGAGGGCCTGCCCCTAGGAGGTGAGACGATGACAGCCAGCCAAGAACTACGAGAAGCCCGAAAGTCCAGCATGAGGGGCGACAAGCGGGGACTGAAGAAGGCCCAGAAGCGGGCCTTGCGGGAGTGGGCCGACAACCACGACAAGAAGGCCGACAAGAAGGCCGACAAGAACGCCCCCAAGGCCAGGACGCCGAAGGCCGCGAAGGGCCGGACCTACGCCGAATTGAGCGACGCCGAGCGGCGAAACATCGGGGAGATTTACGCGACCTATCGCAGGACCAAGGGGGCCAACGGCATGAGCGTGCTTGCCATCGAGCGGGACGCCAGTTTCGACCTCAGGGAGCGTCACGGGATGAACGCCTACGAGTGCTGGCTTTGGCTGAAGAAGGCCGAGAAGGGCAAGCGATAGGCGGGAGCCAACGGGCTAAGCGGGGCCTTGAGCCCCGCTTTTTTGTCGCTAGAGGTATCGGGCGGCCGCCCTTGCCGCCCTCAGAGCGTTGCATTTGTCGTTTCTGTCGATAGTTTCGCCCCGCCTGACCGCCTCCAGGGCCGCAGCATGGCGGGGCACGAGTCCCGCGAGGAGTTTCTGGTAAGACTCGCGATACTCGACGAGAAGGGCCGGATTGTCGTGAGCCGCCGCGAGCCCCTCGGGGACATCGAGGACCGGACCCGCTTTTCTGGAGGCGTTGAGAGCGGAGCGATAGGCGTTGAGTACGCAGCCTATGGCGTAGGAGGTGAACTTCGTGCCCCGCCCTGGACGCCACGACCTTGCAGCCTTGAACGCGGCCAGCATGAGTTCTTGTCGGAGATCGTCGCGGGGGCCAGCCCAACAGTTGAGCAGCCGCCCGACATAGCCATCGACGAGGGCCTCGACCGCCAGCCAGTTCTCATCGGTGGGGCTGGCCTGCCACGCGAGGGCTACGCTATCGCCCGGCGGAGTTGTTCGCATGCTTTTTGCCATCGTCTAAAGACCACGCCGTCGTCCAGCCCGAGGACCCTTGCCTGCTCCCGGAGCGAGACCCCCGCCTCGTATGCCTCCACGGTGGCCCTCAGTTCGGGGGCCAAACGAGCGACCGCTTGCCGGAGGTCTGACAACTCCAGGGAGTCGGCCGGGGGCCTCGGGGCCTCTACGTTCTGGCCGTACTGTTCTCTTCGTCGGCGATACCGCGAGCCAGCCCTCAGTATGTCGCACGCCCGGCGGCGGCACGCAGCGTAGGCGATCTTGCGACAGGTAAGCCACCCCGCCTTGCGTATGACGAACAAGGCCAACTCTTGGGCGATGTCCTCACGGTCGTGGACCGAGACCCTTATCCAACTTTCGCGGGCCACGTCGGCCGCGACCTCGTACAACTCCGTATGATCCATAGCGAACCCCCTTATGGTGCGAGTTGGGCAAACTTGGGGGTCGGTCCTTTAACAAAATGCAGAAATATTGCGGGGCAAGTCCGGGCCGTAGGCGTTGACCTATAGAAAGCGAGGGACAACCGATGGACGCAGGACAGGCGACAGTACAGGCCGTGGGCCAGTTGGCCATCGAGGGTTTCGGGGGCTTTGCCTTTGTCGGGCTGGTCACCGCCGTGGAGTTCTACGCAAACGGCACCACTAAGGCCCTTCTCAGGGGCTGGACGGTGCCGGAGGAGACCGAGTACGTCTTTGGCAACGTGTGGGGGGCACGCTAATGGCCAACTATCTGAAGTACGCCCGGCTTGCCGCGGAGGAGTACGGTTTTCGCGTGCTCAAGAAGGACAACGGCACCTACGTCATCGGCGACCGCCAGCACTCCGCCGACTGCAAGGACGAGGCCGAGGCCGAGTTGATGGCGGCGGGGTACATGCTGGCCTTGGCCACCGTCGTGGCCAGTGCCCTGGAGGACATGCCGTGAGCCCCTCAACTATCTGGCTTCTCATATTCGGACTTATCGGGGGCCTCAGTGTCGGGGCCGCCATCATCTATCCGAGTTCAATTATCACAGTCGTGGCCGCCTGCAATATCGCAGCCGCCGTATACATGAACCGCCGCGAGATATGGACGTTTTGGGCGAGGCTGTAATAGCCTACAGGGCCGACGGATCAGAGCAGGCGTGGGCGGTTATCGACAGCATCCTGTCGCCCGTCTTGAACCTCACCGCCAACCGCTACCGCATACCGGGCACGCCGAAAGAGGACGTTACGCAAGCCCTCTGGTGCTCTGTCTTGAAGGCGATGCAGAAGTTCGACCCCGAGCGGGGACAGGCCCGCCGCTACCTATGGAGTGCCGCCCGCCGTGCCGCCATCGACATGCTACGCCACGCGACATGCAGGGGCGGCGGGTGCCCCTCGTTCTATTCACTGGACCAGATGCAGGGCTACGACCCCGAGGCCCGCGAGATACCCGAGGGGCCGGACGACGCCACGCCCTACCTACGGGGGGCTCTAATGAGCCGATGCAGCCCCCTGGAGCGGCGGATCTTGAGGCTATACCTCCAGGGCCAGCCGCCCACCGAGATTTCGAGGGTGTCGGGGATACGCTACAAGACCATCGAGAACTGTCTCCAGCGTATAACCGCCAAGGCCCGAAAACTCACGGCCAAATATTGGGACGTGGCAGAATTGATAGAGGATTGAAAATGAGCCCCCTAGAGGAGCCGCTGAAGGCGGCCATACTGGCCTACCAGAAGGCCCCCGGCGACGCCGCTTTCGACGCCGTATACCAGGCCGCCTGCCCCGTCGTCCGCCAGATGGCCCGCGAGACGTGGTGCCCGACGCTCCAGCCCGACGACATCGCCCAGTACGCATGGAGGAGGATATGGCAGAGCCTGGGGGCCTACGACCCGGCCCGGTGCGGGGCCGTGGGCTGGCTCTACATGGTGGTCAAGGGGGCCATCTGCACGGTACTGAAGGCACAGCGAGCCCAAAAGAACCGACGCCTGCGGGCCTACGACCCGTCGCGGGTGATCAGCATGTACGATGCTCGCAACGGGGCGGAGGCGGACCGCGAGGCCCACCGGGACCACGAACGCCTGCGGGAGGCCGTACTGGACCGTGCGGGGCTTACCAGTTTCGAGCGTCAGGCGGCGGCCCTCTGGCTTACGGGCATGGACTACACCGAGGTAGCCGCCAAACTAGGCATCGCGTACAAGCGGGCCGACAACGCCATCTATCGGGCCGTCGTCAAGGCACGCCGACTCCCAGCCGAGTACGACGATGTCCGCGAAATCGTGGAGGCCATGCCGACCAGGCGGCAATGGGAGGCCGTAGGCGGGCCACAGGTCGTCAGAAAACTGGCCTCCCAGCGTCTCAGCCCCTATGTTTGGGTTGGCAAGAAGGCCCGCCGAGCAGGGGCCGCTACGGCCCCGCCGAAGTCCATTGTATGACCATATACCAGAACGACGCCGTCACGCTGTACCACGGGGACTGCCTACGGATTCTCGACGAGTTGCCGAGCGATTCGGTCGACGCAGTCATTACCGACCCGCCGTACTCATCGGGGGGCTTTACGAGAAGCGACCGCAACCAGGCCCCCGGCGAGAAGTACGTCCAGTCGGGCCAAGCCCTTACTTGGGGCGGATTCAGCGGCGACAACCGCGACGGCCGGAGCTGGTGCAAGTGGGTCAGCATCTGGGGGGCCGCTTGCTTACGCATCGTCAAGCCCTCGGGCTACTTTCTCATGTTCAGCGACTGGCGTATGTTGCCGCTGGCCTCAGACGCCCTACAGGGGGCCGGGTGGGTATGGCGGGGCCTTATCCCGTGGGACAAGGGCCTTGGTAGCCGGGCCCCGCATACGGGCTACTTTCGCCACCAATGCGAATACATTTTGTGGGGCACCAAGGGGGTATCGCGGCCCTGCCAGCATGGCGGGCCGTGGCCGGGTGTCTATGCCCACCATGTCAAGCGATCGGACAAGCACCACATGACTGGCAAGCCGACGCCGCTAATGGAGGACCTATGCCGCATCGTGCCGCCCGGCGGGGTCATACTGGACCCGTTCGCGGGGTCAGGCACCACGCTCGTGGCGGCCATACGCCAAGGGCGGCGGGGGGTAGGGATCGAGGCCGACCCGAACTACGCCCAGACAGCCAGGACAAGATTGTCGAATACCATCCAGCCAGAGCCCAGCCTTGTGGCATGACGCAGGGGGCCTACCAGCCCCAACGAAGATACGGATACAGGCCCGCTGTATAGGAGCCCATAACGCATAGGGTATAGGCGTCCTGGGAGCGTAATAGCGGCGGGACCGAGGACCCCCTCCGGGGGGTAGGCTGACCGCACCGCCAGAGAGCGGGAGCGAGCCAAAAAAAAGGGCCAGAAACCAAGACATGAGGCTACCGGACGCAACCAACACGCGACTTGAGGGCCTCCACCTGGACCTTTTTGGCAACCCAGAGCCCCAGAGCCAGAAACAGCCGACCGCCAGAGCCTTGAAGCGACAGGCGAAGGAGCGTTTTGTCCGTGGCTTGAAGCGGGAGACGCTGAAGGAGTTGCTACCCAAGCCGCCAGCGGCCGGAGAATGCATCCACCTCATAAGCAACGGCAAATTCGACTATTACACCTTCGTGGGCATCCTTTTGGACTGGCTAGGGGGCAGTTGCGACGAGTTCTACGGCAGCACCTGGACCATGAACCGAAACAACGCCAACGACCTACTGGCCCTTATCGACGCTGGCAAGATCAAGCGGGCAACCGTGGCCACTGGCGTCTACTTTCTGAAGCGGGAGCAGGCCGTAGCCAACACCATCCTGTTGGGCCTACGGGAGCGTGGGCAGCGTTTCAAGGCGTGGGAGAACCATGCCAAGGTCCTTTTGATGACCAACGGGCAGGACTGGTACAGCGTAGAGGGCTCCGCCAACTGGACCGCCAACCCGAGAACCGAACAAAATATAGTGCTTAACGACCGCCAGACCTACGAGTTTCACAAGGGCTGGCTGGAGGAGATGTTTACGGATGAAAGAGCAAATTAGCCTCTTCGGGCAATCCATCTGCATTACCGCCTGCGAGCGTTGCAGCAGCCCCGCCACGAACCGCATATCGGTCCCCGGGACGGGGGCCTACGACCTGTGCCCCGCCTGCATGGCCAAGCCGGACGCCGAACGCTGGCTCCTGAAGAGGGGGCTCCTCCAGGCCATGGAGGAGGCGAGAAAGAACGCCGACCAGTTCATTGAGCATACCAAGGCCCGCCTTGAGAACCTCGAAGAGACGCTGGAGAGGTTCAGAAATGGCAAGTAAGCCCCGCACGCCGGAGGACCCCCGGACCGCCGACCTTGCCGACCTTCTGGCCTGTGGCTTGACCCCCGGCGAGATACGCAAATGGATAGGGGAGCAGGGGGCGAAGAAGCCCGAATGGCAGAGCCCACCGGACGCCGCGACCCTTGCCAACCTATTGCGGCAGGCGAAGCGGGCCATAGTTGCGGAGACCAACCGCGACAAGGGCTACCAGTACGCCGTGGCACTCAGGAGACTTGACCACCTGTACGCCCGCAGCATGCAGATTAACGACTTCAAGGGAGCCCTCGCCGTGCAGGTCGAGTTGAACCGCCTTCTGGGGCTGAAGCGGGAGGCAGAGGAGCAGAAGGCCACGCCGAAGGCGGCCCCGGCGAGGATGCCAGCCGAGGTTACCCGGCTACTGGCGGGCTAATGGCAGCGAAGAAGAAGGCAGAGGCCCCGAAGAAGGCCGCCGACCTACGCAAGATGGCCGAGAGCCTGGCCCCGCACGTTTTCGCCAAGATCGTGCAGACGGCGATGGGGGACGGATCGAGCATAGCCGCCATGCAGGCACGAAAGGCCGTGCTGGACATGGCAGGGGGCACGGCGACCAACGACTACACCATCGACCTGCAGTTTATCGAGATCGAGCAGGACGACGAGGGGCATATCGTGACCGTTACCAGGCCAGCGGCCCCGCCGATGGACAACAGCGGCCCGCTTAGGGCCGTGGCGAAGACAGAGAAGCGGGAGGAGCCGAAGCCGACCGCCAGCCCGACCCCCTCGGGGGACCCGTTCAAGTCCGGTATAGGACCCGTCTAGCATGTTGTTGAAGGCATACGGAGTAGCCAAGCAGATAGATTTCTGGCAATCGACAGCCAGATACCGTGCCTTTTTCGGCGGCCGGAGGGCTGGCAAGACGCAGGCGACTACCGTTGACATCATCATCCAGGCCCTGAAGCAGAAGAACCGCCGCCTCCTGTATATCGCCCCCACCAACAGCCTGGCGAAGGAGACGTTCGAGCAGATAGCCTACCACGCCGCATTGACCCCGCTCATACAGTCAACCGACCGCAAGGGGCCGTATCGGCTGGCATTGAAGAACGGCTCCGTTATCGACTTCAAAAACAGCCTCGCCAACATCCACCGCCTACGGGGCTTCAAGTACCACGTCGTGTACGTTGACGAGGCCCAGTTGTTCCCCGAGACGTTTCTACCCATCGTCGAAGCCTGCATACGCGACACGCGGGGGAGGCTGGTAATCCTCGGGCAGTTCAACGGCCAGAACTATCTCTACTATCGGTTTTATCTTCAGGGCCAGAGCCCCGTGCTTTTGGACAACCAGGGCCAGCCGCTGAAGGACGCCGGGGGCAAGCCCCGCAAGAACGACGGCCTCTACGCCTCTTGGCACTTGCCGACCGACGAGGGGCTGATGTTTCAAGGCAAGTTGGGCCGGGCCGAGATCGAGGAGGCCCGCCAGACCACGACCCTTAACCAGTACCAGCAGGAGTACGCTTGCCTCCCTACCGCCAGCATGTCGGCCTGCTACTCCCATGAGGACGTTACCGCCTGCCTCGGGGGCGAGCCGCTGGAGAAGGCCGAGAGCCCCCGCCATACCTACATTCTGGCGATCGACCCCGCCAAGGAGATAGACCATACCGCCGCCGTCGTCCTATGCGTGGAGACGGGCCGGATAGTATTCGCCCGCATATGGCCGAAGGGGACCCCCTACCCGCAGGCCGCCCGCGACTGTGCGGAGATTCAGGCCAGATTCAACAGGGCCTCGGCCATCATCGATAGCACCGGAGAGCGGGGAGCGGCCGGAGGGGCGAAGTACCGGACGCAAGACCCGCGAAGCGAGGTGTTTCGGCAGCATGTCGGCGACCTAAGGGCCTTCGTGTTCAACATGACATCCAAGGGCCACTTGACCACCCATGTGGGCATCGAGTTACGCAACCGCACCGTCCGAATACCCGCAGCCGCCAAGGATCTTATCAGCCAGTTGCTTGCCTACGAGTACAAGTACCGCAGCGGAGGCTTCTACAGTTACGGAGCCCCTCGGGGCCAGCATGACGACCTCGTATCTGCCCTACAGATGGCCCTATGGGCACGCCACAACCACTGGTACGACAGCCGCAGCCTATCGCATGGCCACACCTACTCAGGAGTATAAGTATGCTCGTAAAGGTATTGAACAAGACCCACGAATGCTACGCCCGCGAGGACTACGCCCTCAACGAGGCCCTGTACGAGGGCGGGGCCAAGTTTGACCGCATCAAGGACGGGCTGCTCCGCCGCCGCGAGTTCGAGACCTCTGGCTTGCCGGGCGGGCAGAAACTCAGGGCCAGCAGGCTGGCGGCCGCCCAATACGAGCCCATCTTGGCGGGGCTTCTCGACTACCTTTCTTCGGCGACCCTACAGGAGCCTGTCAGGATCGAGGCAGAGGGGCCGGAGGCAAAGGCGGCATACTACGCCGACCTGAACCGCGAGGTCGGCAAGTTGATGCAAAGCCGCCTCCTTGCCGCCCAACTGCATAAGGGCTCGTTTATCGGGATCAAGTTCCCGGTCACCCCCGACGAGGTGCAGGACCTGTTGACCCAGCGGGAGTCCGGCTACCTCGACGCCAAGTTGTGCCCCGTTGACGCTACCAGCGTCTTGGATTGGGCAGAGGACGAGTACGGCGAACTGGAGTGGGCCAAGATTCACACCTGCCGCTGGGACAAGTCCGACCCGCTGGCGGCAAAGTCTACCATGCTTCACAGTTGGGTTTTGTTGACCCCCGACGAGATAACGGAGTACGAGGCCCGCCAGGAGACCAACGAGGCGGGGCAGTTGATACCGTTCGACGACGAGGCGACCGCGACGGAGACCAGCCGGAGGCCCAACCCGGCGGGCATCGTGCCGCTTGTCAAGGTTGACCTGCCTACCTACGTCATCGACCGTCTAAGGCCCGTGGCCATTTCGCTGTTCAACCGGACGAGCTCCTTGGAGTACAGCCTCGACGCTTCGGCCTACCAGCAGGGCATCCTGAAGACCGAAAGAAACCTGCAAGAGATCGTCATCGCCGAGAGCACCCTTATCAAACTCAGGGAGGGGGAGGACCTCGTTTACCGGGGGCCGGACCCGCAGCACCTCGGGCAGTTGGCCACCGACTGCGAGCGGCTGGACCGCCAGTTGTTCAAGGCCATCCAGGCGGGGGCCTTGAGGACCCCGAGCACCGACCAGAACACCAGCCGCCTTAGCGGGGTAGCCCGGCTGCGGGAGCACGGCAGCATAGCCGTGCTTCTGGCCTCGTATGCCGACGCCCTCGTACAGGCCCTGGAGAAGGCCGTCAACATCATCCGCATAGCGAGGGGCGACGCCGAGGTGTCCATTACCGTGGCGGGGGCCGACCGCTTCGACACCCTGGACCTCGACAGCGACCTGAACGCCCTCCAGAAACTTCTGGCCCTCGACATACCCGTCCCCGACGAGGCGAAGCGGTACATCGCCCGCGAGATGGTGGGCAGTTTCACCGCCAAGGCCCCGCCAGCGATCCGGGCCGAGATCAACAGGGCCTTCGACAAGTTGCCGGAGCAGGAGGAGCCGGAGCCCGAGGCCCCGCCCCAGCCGCCGACCGGACAGCCCCAAGCAGCCAACCAGCCCCCGAACCCAGCAGGGGGCCAACCTACCGCAACGAAGTAAACCCATAGCCGAAAGGACGAGAAATGAGATACGAGGTAAGCGAGAAGTTCGAGGCCATGCCAGTGCCCGCCAGCGATTGGTCGGGGTATGCCAACCAAAACAACAACTTCGAGATTCAGGGCTTCAGTGCAACCCTTGCCGCCGCCGAAAGGTCGTACTTCGGCGGGGTCCAGTTGCAGCCCTTTGGATTCAGCGGGGCTCAGGCCATCCTTGCCCCCAACACCCAGAGCGGGACCAGTTGGTATCCCTACACTTGGCAATCGGATACCGAGACTTGCTTCGCAGCCGTCGTCAAGACGGGCTCCGACCTTAGCGGGGGCATCTTTTGGGCTGGCCTGAAGCAGTCGAATACCGCCATCACTGGCGTCGACGACCACGCCGCATTCTTCAGGTACTGCAACACGACCGACGCTACCTGGCAGTTCATCCAGAGCGTGAACGGGGTCGATTACGTCTATACCAGCGACGAGCCCGTCCTGCCGGACACCCTCTACCGCCTGGCCATCAACATCGACAAGCAAAACGTGCCCCACGTCGAGATCAACGACAAGCCGCTGGCCGTGTCCAGCGGGCCGCACCTGCCCATGGCAGCGGGCATCAGCCTCCAGCCGCTTTTCGGCGTGTCGCCGGACGATGCTACATCGCCGACGATGCAGGTATGGTCCATCAGCATGTCCAAGGTACTGGCCTAAGAGCGGGCCTAGCAGGGCAGCGAAACTATAGAACGAAGTAACGAGGTATGGCACAGACAGACACCCAAGGGCAAGGCGACAAAGCCCAGCCGACAACGGCAGCAGCAACGACAAACACCGAGGCCCAACGCGACAACGGGGCGGCAACTACCCACGCTCAGGCGATTGAGCAGGAGACGGTCAGCCGCGAGGAGTACGAGGCCATTCTTCAGGAGAAGAACGACCTCGCCAAGGCCTTGCGACTGTCCAAGAAGGCGAGCGGCAGCGGGATAAACCCCGAGGACGTTAGCCGGATGCAGCGGGAGATCGAGGGGCTAAAGAGCAAGGCCCAGAAGGCCGAGGACCGCCTGAAGGTCAGCACGCTAAGGAGCGTGGCAAGCGACCTAGGCTTCAACGGCGAGAGGGCAGAGGCTTTTTTGGCCATCGTCAAGGACAAGGCCGGGCAGCAGATACAGGTTACCGACGACGACGCCGTCGTCTACTACGACACGGCGAAGAAGCAGGCGACGCCGATAGCCGACTACCTGAAGGCCCTTGCACCGTCCTACGACTACCTCAAGCCCCCGCAGCAGACTCCAGCAGTGCGAGGCATCCAGCCGGGCAAACAGAACGCTGTCCCGACCGGACGCCGCTACAGCGAGATGTCGCAGAGTGAGCGGCTTTCGTTGACCCCCGAACAGCGTAGGCAACTCGCACGGGCCGAAATAGGCGGGGCCTAGCCCCCCGGCCGTGGACAGAGGATATAGAAAAGGCAAAAGCCAAACATGGCAGACGCACCGATCGTAATCAGTGGCCTGAACAGTTCAGGGGCAAACGTTTTGCTCCGGTTTCTGGCCGACGAGTTCGTGCAGGCAGGCCGCAACATCGGCTCGCCCCTCAAGTTCGTTACCGACGTATCCGCCCAAGTAGCAAGCAAGGGCGAGAAGGTCGGAGTCATCGTGGCCCCGACCCTTACCTCCGCCCTGTTGACCGACGGCAACGCCAAGGTCTTGGACGACACCGGCCCGACAACGGCGGATGTCACCCTCGACAAGCACCGCACCGTCAACTTCGGCTATACGCAGATTGCGTCAGCACTGGACGGCAACAACACCGCCCGTGTGATGATTCAGGCCAGCGTGGCCAGCCTGTTGAACGGGATCGAAGAGGACGTTTTCTCGGCGATTACCAGCGGATTCACCACCAACGTGGTGGGCACGTACAACAGCGACATCACGGTCGCCAACATCGTGGCGGGCGTGGCGAAGCTGGACGACGCCAAGGCCCCCTACCCCCGCGTCGGCCTCGTCAGGCACGACGCCAAGGCGTACGGAGCCCTGAGCCAGTTGGCAGGGTGGGAGCAGTTCGTCTACACCGGCCAGACCTCCCCGAACGTTCTGCCGCAGGGCAGTCAGGGCAGGATGTACCGGGACGTTTCGTGGTTCAAGTCCCAGGCCATGCCGAAGGCCACCAACAACATCGACAACGCCATCTTCTGCCCCCAGGCCATCGCCGTGGCCATGAGGCCGATGGCCGCCCCGGCGGGCGGACCCGTTGCCGAGACGATCTTCGACGCCGAAAGCGGCATCGTGTTCCAAATCCTCACGCAGTGGAACCCGAGTACGCTGGCGAACGAGTTCGTCGTCCATGCCCTGTACGGCTACTCCGTCGTCAAGGAGAGCTGGGGCTGCCTGTTCAAGTCCTAATACCCTAGCAGAAAGCGGAGGGGGCAGTACGCCCCCTCCGTTACCATCATCCGAGGACTACCAATGCTCACCATGTATGACCCGTTTCTGGCGGACAAGAAGCCGATAGGCGAGGGCCTTAACCCGATTCAGGCCAGCCGCATGGCCGAGATAATCCACGCCCGCATCGTCGAATATTGCAAGCAGCAGAAGGCTATGGACGGCTGCCTGTACGTCATCAGCAGGGAGCGGCAGGGCGACCACAGAAAACTGAGCTTCAACCCCGGCTATGCGGGATGCCTGAACAACACCATGCAGGTATGCACCGCATGGCGGATCGCCACCCCGGACGAGGCTAGGGCTTGCCTTGAGTCGGAGGAGGCCGAGCGGCTGAAGGTCGAGAAGGAGAAGGCCGACATCGCCGCCATCTCGCACCAACTGGCCCTTAGCAGCCTCATTCAGAACGCCGCCCAAGCGGCCAGCAAGTACCCCATGCCGCAGCCAGAGAAGAAGGGCAAGTAAAATGCCGGACGCCGCGACCTTGACCAACATAGCCCTGATAGCCTGTGCCATCCTAGTGCCCATCGTCGGCTGGCTTTTCAACCAGGTCATAAAGATTCGCGGGGATAGCCAGGCGATGGAGACGAAGATTCAGGCCGTGAAGGACTCATGCGTCAGCAATTGTGCCGCATGCCAGCGGGACATGGACCGCCGGATCACGGACAACAAGGGCGAGAGCGACCGCCGCTTCAACGAGATCAGGCAGATACTCGCCGACATGTCGGCGAAACTCGACAAACTCATGCTAAGGGACTGACCGTGGCGACCCTATCGACCAAGCAAACCTTAGCCCTCTTCAGATGCCTGGACGTACCCTACGCCGTGGGCTACCGCACCGTCGACCCAATGGGGACCCTTGCGGCCCAGCATACCGTCAGCAACGCCAGCCAGTCGGCCGCGAAGCAGGCCATCGAGACCTATGTGGCCGGGCTCACCGGGGCGGTGGGCGACGAGCTGAAGACGGCACTCGACCAATACGACCTCATCAAGTTCGACGTTACCAGCCTCGACAACGGGGCCGTGTCCGACATCAGCAACGTGACCTATACCGCAGAGGACAAGCGGGAGGCCATCGCGAAGTACGTGCGGGTAATCGTCCCATTCTTCAAGCACCACGAAGTCATCGCCCGCCAGCAGGGCAACAACTCCACCGTCACGCTAATGAGGTAACCCGATGGCCGCCCGTGCAGAGATCAGAGCAGCAGCGGCGGCGGCCGCCCTTGAGGTGGCCAAGTCCCTCGGGGTGCAGGTCGGCTACAGCCACAGGGGCGGGAGCCCCGCGACCGTTTGGGCGGTGCCCAGCAAGGTCAGCAGGGGCCGGGCCGTCGTGGTCGGGAGCCCGACGCAGGCCGACAGCCAGAGTTTCAGCATACCCTTTCAAGCGGGCCTGCCGGATGGAGGCCCCGAACTGAAAGACACCATTACCTACGGGGGGCACCGCTACAGCATAACGGCCATTGACAGCGACAGCCTAGCCGCTTGCTTTGCCGCCCATGCGGTACGCCGCCAAGTCAGGAGCGTGAAGTAATGGCCGCTACTGGCAACATGGCGAAGACCCGCCAGCGGCTTGCCGCCATCGTCGGGGCCGTCGTGACGAATACCAAGTTGGGCCTCGCCAACATGAGCGAGGGCAGCGAGTTTGTGCAGGGCCTGGCGACGGCCCCCGCCGCGACCATCGAGCCCGCCCGCATGACGGGGACCGAGTACAACCAGCAGACAAAGGACTTCGAGGTCACCGTCAAGTTGTTCTACGGCTACTCAGCCAACGAGGACTTCGACTACACGGCCCCCGAGGACCTTATCGAGCAGATAACCGCCGCCCTATTGGACTTCAGCAAGTACGGCTCCGGCGAGTCGGTGCCGTATGGCTCGATCAGTTGGCAGGTGGCCGACGAGATGACCGACCAGGACCCGCACGTAGTTACCTATGAGAGCACTTTGGACTTCAAGGGAGCAATATAATGGCCGAGCAGAACGCCTCACTTATCCTTACCATCGGGACCTTCAACGGCACCGCCTTCGGAGTCGTCCAGAACTTCAACGAGACCCAGATCGTGGGCACCGCCCCTATCAGCGGGCAGGGCAAGCTGGGGGTGTCGGCCCTCGGGATTACGCAGGTGACTGGCCATTGCGTCGTGACTTGGGTAGGCGGGGCGGGAGCCCGGCCGTTCAAGTACGGCACCAAGGGGCCGCTGGCCTTCACCGTCAAGGATTGCGAGGGAGGGGCCACGCAGGACTACCCGGCCTCCAACATGGTGGCCCTTGGGTCCAGCACCGTCCATAGCGACCGTACCTTCGTTGTCATCAGCCAGGAGTTCGCGAACGTCAGCGACACGGGCGAGTTCATCACGACCCAGGGCTAACGCATGGACCCAGAAGCCAACCCGACGAAAGGGCCGATACTGTGCTCGTTCGAGGCCGCGAAGATCGCGGCGGCGGCATTGTCCGCCGGGCAATCCCTCGACGAGGCCGCAGCAGCGGTGAAGAGAGCCGCGGACCTTGACCCGAACGTCGCAAGCGGGCCTGCACTCCAGCCGGAGCCGCAGGCCCGCCCCGCCATGCCCGAGGACGACAGCGACCTCGACGAGATGGCAGCGGAGGCAGACAGGGAGATCGACAAGGCCCTTGTACGCCGCTACCTCGTGGCAAGACTTAGGCTCGTGACGGGGCTCATAGACCCCGAGGCCCCGCTGCACGAACTGGACGACATCGCCCAGATATCGCCAGCCCCCGTGCTGTCGTATGAAGGCTGGTGCCAACGAAAGGGATTATCCTAAATGGACAACGCAAACCATATCCGTCACCTCAAGGTCGTCGGCAAACTCGCGAAGGCATACGACAACGCCACGGCGGACGCGACCGCCCAGGAGGCCCTGCTGGCCGCCTTCGTGGACCAGTACGCCGACGGGACGCCCGCCAGCCTTGCCGCCATACGCCTCATGCCGACCTATACCTCCAGTTGGTCGGGGGCCATCGGCAGCGGCAGCACCGCCATTCAGACCATGGCCGTGAACGCCTGCAAGGCGTACTTGACCGACCCCAACTTCACGGGCGACCTCACGACCGTGCCCGCCGGCAATTCGGCCGCCGCCGTACTGACCGCTTGGGCGGCGGATACCGTGGCCGACTCCAAGACCCTCACGACCAAGGGCTCAAGCGGCATCGTCAATTTCTTGGATGCAGTCGCGGGGGCCAGCCAGACGTGGAACACCGCGAGCGACGGCTCGGCGACCTACAAGGACTCCGTCTATTGCGTCGCGACCGTCGTCTAACAGGGGGCCGCCGTGGCCATCAAGACCATAAGGACCAAGATAGACACGGCCCCCCTTCTAGCCCTTGAGGCAGAGTTCTCCAAACTGGAGGACTTCATCAAGCAGAAGAACAGGGCCTATGCCCGCATCTGCCGCCGCCTTGAGCCCATGATTCAAAAGATGTTAGTGGCCAGCCTTGCCAAGTCCAACCTACACTTGGGCGGTGGCAAGGGCCGACGCATGGCCTTGTCCAAGATAGTGGGCGGGGCCATCGTGTTTCCCACGTCCAAGGGCATCAGGATCGGACTACCCCGCAACCTGGACCCCGACCTGTACGCCAAGGCGGGGGCCCTCCAGTACGGGGCGATCCACGGGACGGGCTTGAAGACCCGCAAGACAATCCAGAAACTGAAGGCCAACGCCGCAGAGCAGCACAAGCGGTACGGCGTGACCAAGGGACCAAGCGGGGGCTTCGTGCAGGCCCACCCGTATTTCGGGCTGGACTCGGGGCAGATAGCCCAGATCGAGGCGGCATTCATAGCCGCCCTACAGGCAGAGGTTGACCGCATCAGCCAGGAGCAGGGGGCCTAACAATGTCCGTCGGCATCAACATAGGCATCAACGACCGCCCCTGGACGAACCTTACCAGGCAACTGAAGGACTTTCGCAAGGAGACCCGCGAGGCCCAGAAGGAGGTCGACAAACTCAAGAAGGACGGCAAGGCCGTGCCCGACCAACTCATGAAGAAGTTGCGGGAGGTGGAGGCCAAGCGGGGCCAACTTGAGGCAAAACTGAAGGCCGACGGGGCCAAGTTGCGTTTTCAGGAGCGATTCAACGCGAGGGCCGCCGACCATGCCAGCAACCTGGACCTGTCGGGGATCATCCGCGACCGCATAGAGGGCGGGCTTAACCGCTTCGTGCAGGGCCAGAACGTCCAGAAGTTTCTCCAGAGCCAGACCGCCAACCGCCTGACGGCGGGGCTTGCAGGCCGGGCCGCGACCCTTGCCCAGACCGGAGGGGCGGGGGCCATGCTCGGGGCGATGGCCCCCGTGGGCATGGCCGTGGGGACCGTAGCGGCCTCGTGGGAGGTGTTCAAGGCGGGCCAGTACGTGTTCAACCCCTACAGCGAGGCCATGAGGCAGAGGCGAAACGACTACGCCGCCAAGGTGGCCGACCGCGACTTCGTGGACCCGATGCACCGCCAGATCGAGGCCCAGCGGATGAGGATAGCCGAGCGGCAGATGGACGCCTTCAGCCGCATCAACACCGGGGGCTCGGCCCTGTTGAACCAGATACCGCTAGTCGGGGGCCTTTTGGGCAAGCCCTTGGACTGGATACAGTCGGCCCGAACCAGCGACGACCGCAAGAAACTGGCAGAACTGGAGATAATGGACACCGCCCAGAAGGCGGGGGTAGGCCAGAAAGAACTGGCGGGCATAGCCGAGCGGGCCGAGATGAGGCTTTACGCCGACAAGTACGGCAACGCCGCCGTCGGGGCGATTATGAAGGACAACCTCCTGACCCGCATCAAGGAGAAGTTTACGGGCAAGGATTGGGAGGAGATCAGCAAGAAGAACCAGGAGGCCGTAAACCGCTTCTCGCAGTTCACCAGCGAGGGCAACCGCAGGGCTATAATGGGCGACATGGCGGGGGCAGAGGCGTCATACGCGGCGGGGGCCAAGGAGATAGGCAGGCCAGCCGCCTGGCGGGATCCCCTGAACATCTGGACCCAGAACGACGGAGCCACCAAGGCCCAAGCCGAGTACGCCCTCAGAATGGGCCCTTTGCCCGCCCTACGCATAGGCCAATAGGGCAGGGCAGGCCAGCCGCCCAACGAAGATACCTCCAGAGCCATAGAGGTATCGCCCTTGTCCTATCTGACCGCAAGCAGTTGCACTTTCGAGCCCTTGCCGGACGGCATCATCGTGGGGCCCGCCCACCTCGACTCCGGCGACTATTACGACGTTGGCATGGTCGGGACCGCCCCCGCAGCCGGGCAACGCATGTACGACGACGCCCCGGTGACTTTCGTCGGCATTGACGGCGTGGCCCACATCCGCAAGGGCTTTCGGGGCATGCCCATCTATGCCACGCTGGTATTCGCGGGCAGCGTCAACCAGTGCCATACCCGATGCAAGAACGCCCTCGACGCCCTAAGCCAGCAGGCCCGCTACTCCGTCGGCTTGCCGGACGGGGCGACGTTTCAAGGCTGCAAACTTCAGAACGTGGGCGTCCCGTCATGGCGTAACGTCAGCGGGGGCTGCTTGCTTTTCGTGCCAGTCACCTTCATCCAGTTATCGGACACCAACTAAATGGCCCTCACGACCTACACCCCATCGGCCGCCGACGCGACGGGCAACGCCCGCACCTTCCCAGCCGCAAGCGAGGAGGCTACCCTTGCGGCCAGCCCCTACTACGGCTCCGCCAAGTGGCACTACAAGCCGCTGGCCGACGAGGTTCTGCAACTCATCAGGCAGGACCAGACGACCTACTGCACGGCCGACTATAGCCGGACCAGCACCACCAGCCAGCAGCCCATAACGGGCATGTCGCTTACCCTCGTGGCGGGCAAGAAGTACGCCATCGACGGCATATTCTTCACCGCCATAGGCGACGGGGGGCACAAGATGGACTGGTACGGCGGGACCGTCGGGGCCTCCAGTTTCATCATCCAGCAGGATACCTACAACGGGAGCGGCATTACCACGGACCAGGCTACCGCCCTCAATACAGAGATCATCGTCAGTACCACCAGCGTCATGGCCATAAGGGTAAGCGGCTACATAGCCGCCACGGCGGCGGGGGCGACGGGCACCCTCGTGCCCCGCTTCGCACAGGCATCAAGCAACGGGGCATCCAGCACCGTCAAGGCGGGCAGTTGGCTACGGGCGAGGATGATAGGCTAAGCATGTTCGGGCACCCGTTCACCGCATGCTGGGGCGACCCGGCCAACATGGCCCTCTACTGCAAGGCCGACCGCTTCGGCGGGGGCATATTGGTGCGGGTACTGTTGCGGCCCGAGTACGCCGGGCGAAACCTTGCCCTGTTCGTGAACGCCGAGTATTACACCAGTTTCTGGGCGGGGCAAGCCGAGGCACAAGTCGCCGTTACGGTCAAGCCCGGCCAAGACTCCGTGAGCGTGTCGATAGGCGACCTAGGGCAGTGGCCCCAGCCGCCCGACGATACGGCCGACCAGGCGATGGACCTGGAGGCGGCAAGGTACGACCAGCAGGACGCCGACAAGATCGCCATCCGCTGGACCAACGCCGAGAGCGTCAGCGTCAGCGACCCCTACCCCACGGGAGCCCAGATATCGAGCGTGGCCGTCAGCGGGGCCAAGCGGGGGACCAACTGCACGCCCTCCAGGGAGTTGCCGACCAGGGCGAGGCTTTTCTATACCATCCATGAGAGGTTGACATAATGGCCGCAAAAGGCACCTATTTGGACAACGCACTTCTGGACCACGTACTTGGGGGAGGCGACTACAGCCGCCCCGCAACCGTATACGTGGCCCTGTATACCTCCAGCCCCGGCCCCGGAGGCGGGGGCACGGAGTGCTCGGGCTTCAGTTACGCGAGGGCCAGCGTCACCAACGACGGCACCAACTGGGACGCAGCCAGCAGCGGCAGCAAGCAGAACAACGCCGACATCAGTTTCCCGACCGCCAGCGGCGAGGGGTGGGGCGATGTGACCCACTTCGGCATCTGGGACAACAGCACCGGGGGCAACCTCCTGTACTACGGCCCGCTGGGCAGCACCAAGACGATTAACGACGGGGACACCCCGAAACTCCTTGCCTATTCGCTGACCATAACGGAGGCGTAAATGGCCGACCTGGACCTTGGCTACCTCACAGCCGACGGGCTGGCCAGCGAATCGGCCGCCCTGCACCTTGACGTCGGCCTGACCGCCACGGCGGCGGGGCTGGCCATGGCCATAGGTGCCCGACTTGTCAGCCCAGAGTATTTGGTCAGGCTATGGGACGGCCCCCGGCTCGTTGCGGAGGGTAGCCGCCGCACCGCCAGCGGGGCAGTGACGCTACAGGAGGCCAACGGCAGCGGATTGTCCGCAACGCTAAGCCTTGCATACTCCGCAGAATTGCCTTGGGGCGAGGGATGGCTGGACCTGAAGTGGCCCAAGTCCTACAAGGTGTTTTATGGGACCGCCAACCCTTGCGACTTCAGCGGGGCCCCGCAGGCCACGGTCAGCGACTCAGGGGGGACCGACTTCTCCCACCAGTCGGCCAGCCTGTCGCCGGGCGACTACTACTACGGCATACAGGATATTGACGACGAGGGCGACGCAGACCCGAGCCCCGCGACCTTTGGCCCGTTGACCGTCCGGGCGATACCAGCGGCCCCCACGATAGTCAGCATAACGCAAACGACCCCGTACCAGTTGGTCGTTACCTTCACCGCCGACGAGGGGACCGACAACAAGATATTCTTTGGCAACCCGAACGAGCCCGTCAACTTCGACGAACTCAGCGACGGCCCCGCCTCAGTTTGGGCGACGAGCCCGCAGGCCATAACGATACCCGCATACACGACCACCGACCATGCCGCCGACTTCTCGACGCTGGAGGCCACCTTCGACTCTGCAATGTCAGCGTTGAACGCAGCCTACGGCAACGGGGAGGGGACCTACGCCCCCGGCATGGCGGCCGCCCTTTCAGCGTTGACGGCGGCAGTGGGCACCTACCAGGCCGCCATCGGCCTGGACATGTCGGCGGAGTTGGCGGGGCTGGAGGCAGTGGCGAGCCAGACCGCCGACTCCATCGCGTCACTGCCGGAGGGGCTCGACATAGTGGACTGGACCGCCATGTCCCAGCCCTACTACGCCCGATGGCTGGAGTATGTCGGCACCTGCCTTGAGGACGAGCCCAACCGCTACCTGCTGCCGGATGGGAGCCCCCCGAGTGCGGCCCAGACGGGGCAGACGGGCGGGAGTTTATGGGACCGGGGCCAGCCGTTCACAAGGCCCAACTACGTCACCATCGTCCTACGCAGTTACGCCAGCGGGACGGGCACGCCGGAGTACAGCAACACGGCCGCGACCGTCCGGCTTGACGCAAGCGGCAACCTTGCCGGGGACCCCCCGGCCCAGCCGTCCATCGTTTCGGCCAGCCTCGGGTTCAGGCCCGCCGCCTACAACCCGTCCACCCTGTTGACGGCCCCCGAGGCTTTCGACAACGCCGCATGGCTGAAGACCTATGTGACCGTCACCCCGAACGCCACGACCGACCCGACGGGGGGCAGCGGGGCCGACCAACTGGCCAGCACCAACGCCTTCGCCGACATCCTCCAGTCCGTGGCGGGGACCAGCCAGCGGTATACGGCAACCGTCTACCTGAAGGCGGGGACGGCCACCAGTTGCACGCTACGCCTGTACGCGGGGCCTACGAGCCCCTACGTCATTTCGGCCCAGATACTTTCGGGGCCGGGCAGCGTGACGCTCGCAACGAACGGGAGCGGCAACGAGGCCAGGGTGACGGGGCTATCCAGCACCTGGACCCGGCTGGCGATAACCAGCGACGCCGACATCCTGTACGCCACCGTGGGGCTGCAGATAGCCCTGCCGACCGTCGGGGCCTACCTGTACTCGTGGGGGGCCGAGCTGTACGCGGGGACGCTGGCCACCGAGCGGGCCTTGACGGTAAGGGGCGGGGTCCTGCATGACGGATACGAGGAGGCCCAGACCATCGAGGCCGCCATCACCCCCGAGGGCGGGAGCCCCGCGACCGTTACGGCCAGCCTGCCGGGGGCAGTGGCCAACTACGCCGAGGCGACCCTGCCGGGCGTCGCCGTCACGCTGGGCTGGTACAGGATCGACCTGCGGGCGAAGACCGCGACGACCTACGGCCAGTCACGCACCGCTTGGGTATCCGTTTCGGCCGACACGCCGGACGGGCCGACCGACCTGTCGGCAGAGGTAAAACGCTAATGCTTACAAGGACAGTGCCGGGGGGCGGATCGAACAAGGACAGGGCCGCACGGCCCCTTTATGCCAGTTTTCATTCTGCCAGCAGCGGCAGCGTTTTGACCAGCGGGCGATATTGCGGGGCCATCGTCAAGTCGTGCGGGACCAACCCGTCCTATGCCATGGTGGGCATACCGATGCGGGAGGCCCTCGGGGCGGGGACCTGGGACCAACTGCCGGGCGTGGCCCTCAAGACCGCCGTGGCAGGCAGCATCAGGCTTTTGGCCCGTGCCAGTTGCGGCTATGTCGAGGGCAACGGCAAGGCCGTACTCGTCAACGGCTGGGTGGTCAGCCACGGCCATAATTTGGGCGAGGACTCCATAGTAAGTTGCGTGTTCGACGACCGCCACATATTCGCCGCCTATTTCACGTGCTTCGGCAAGATGACTTGGGACCCCGGCCAGCAGAAGGCTTATTTCGTATCCAACCCCAACGACCCGCTGGTATTCAACAGGTGGGGGCACGGGGACTGCATAGAGGACCGCAACGGCCGCCCCCGCTTCGCACCGGGCCACCGCTACGGCCACATAGGGAGCAGCGAGGCCGACAGCCCCGACCCCGAGCCCGGCTACGCCACCAGCATGACCCGCAAGTGGCGGGTAAGCGACATCATCAAGTACCTTGAGGACATGTTCTACAGTATCGGCTACAGGCCCCCGCTAGGCGGGGACTTCGGCCTGATGGAGTTGCCCCGCCAGTACCTCGACTGGCCCAAGGATTTGGCCAGCGTGATAGTTGAGGACAAGACCCCGCATACCTTCAGCCTGGAGGGGGCCAACCTTCTGGAGGCCCTCGTAAAGACCGTCCAGTACGCAGGCCCCTACGAGTTGAACTTGGAGCCCGTGGACGATGTTAAGAGCCGCCTCCAGATCATCGACTTCAGCAAGCGGGCCAACAAGGGGGCGACCATATACGGCCCCGACTACATCGGGACGCTTGAGGGCAACGCCGACAACGCCAGCGTGGCGGCAGAGGGGCAGATAAAGCAGCACGCCCTCGGCTACGCCTACGACATCGCCTACTGCGGGGACAGCCCCGCCATAGAGTTCATGGCCTCGACCGACCCCGGCGACGGCGACAGTTACGGCGGGGCGTTGAGTTTCGGCTGGTCCGCCCAAGAGGAGGCCCTGTTCAAGATCGGCCTGCCGACCGGGAGCGACTCATTGACGTTCAATTTTCAATGCAAGTTGAGGCCGAACGTCTACTGCTGGTATCGGCTGGCCCACGGGATAGACCCCTTCAAACTGTCGAAGTACGGCACCCGAACCGAGAGCGGCAACTGGCGTATAAAGCCCCACCAACTGACCGCCTACAACGAGAACCCGGCCAGCCCGGCGGGGCTCGTCCACCGCGAGATCGTCGTCGAGTTCAAGTTGACCCAATACGAGTACGAGAGGTATAGCCCAGAGGATAGGGAGAAGTACGGCTGGTGGCGGGTGGCCTCCAGGTATTCGGAGTTGCAACTGGACCCCTCGGGCCGCTACATCATGCTCCCAGCACTCAGGGACGTGGCCCAGACATATGTCACCGACCCCGAGCGAAAGAAGGACGGCTCCCCCAAGCCCCCCGACTACACCGAATGGCAGGGGGCCTATTTCAAGCCCCGCCAGATCAGGATACAGGTCGTAGCCGAGTCGGACGCTTGCCTTGTGGCCCGCCGGGGTGGAGACCCCAACCTTGCGGAGCAGCACATTGACCCCGCCGCCCCCAAGTTCACATTCTTGAAGCGAAACGAGCCCCTCCAGTACATCGACTGGCTTAGGGGCGACAAGTCCCGGCCCATCGGCATAGCGTGGCCCACCAACCTGAAGAACTGGACCATGTTGAGTTTTCAGCCCAAGCAGTCAAGGGGCAACGAACTTTTCAGCGACTGCCTGGGGGACCACAACCTCGCCGACGGCCGCAACCGCCTGGACCGCCACGCCGACGCCTACCTCCAGAACCTGAAGAGGATATCGTGGGAGGGCACCTACGTAATCAAGCGTATTTCGCCCTGTTATCATGTCGGGCAGGTCATTACCTACGAGGCCCCCAATCGGCTTAACGGGGCCACCAGCGTCATACGCTGCATAGTCTATCATGCGGACAACCAGACCACGACGCTTGAGGTAGGGCCCCCGGCCCTGTCTACCATCTGGGACGGGCCGCTTCATAGCAACAGTTACGGCGGGAGCGGGGGGACCAGTGCCCCGACCTACGGCGGCGGGGGCGACAAGTACGACAAGCCCTACGAGGAGCCGACCAGCAAGCAGGAGGAGCAGCCGACCACCAGCGGGAGCGACCAGTTCGGCAACCCGACGGGGACCGCCTACGGGCCGGACAGTTGGCAGTTCAAGGCCCAGCAGGCCGAGAAGGCCAAGCAGGCGGCCGAGCAGAAGCCGCAGGCCGAGAAGAAGCCGGAGCCCCGCTACAAGGCCAGCGACGAGGGGGGCGACAAGAAGTACGCCGACCGTGGCAACTATTACGACAACCGGGCCAAGAACATGAAGGCCGAACTGTCGAAGATGGACCAGGACGACCCCCGCCGCCAGAAACTGCAACGCATGCTGGACCGGACGGAGGCCAAGCGGGACAAGGCCGGGGCGAAGATGGACCAACTTAACAGCGGCCACGGAGCCATGCGGGACCCGAGCGGCCGGAGCATAAAGGCCGGAGAACTCGGCAACCTCACGAAGGGCTGGGACCCCGACAACTTCACGAAGGGCTTCGGCCGGAGTTTCGGGGCTTGGGACAAGATGCAGGACTACACGGTCGGCAAGAAGTCGGCCATCGCCCGAGGATTCGACGCGAAGATGGGCGGGGCTGGAGGCGAGGGCGGCCAGTTCGACACCAAGAAGGCATCGGCCTGGAGCGAGAAGCGTTTCGGCCAGAACAAGCAGGCCGAGTACGACAGGGCCATCGCCAGCAGCGAGCGTTTCAGCAAGTCCGGCTGGGGCGGCACGGCGGGGCGATCGATGGAGGGCTTGGGGATATTCGACAATACGGGCAAGCCCGACACCTCACGCAACATGTGGTCGGGGGCCGACGCCAAGGGCCGGGCCATCCAGAACCCCAACTACAGGGGAGACAGGCCGACGCCCGAGCCGCAGCCTGCACCGACACAGGCCGCACCGAGCCAGGCCCCGAGCCCCGCGACGCCGCAGAGGCGGGATACCTTGGGCCGCAGTCGGCGGGACATCGACCTTGAGAACATGAGGGGCGAATGAGTTACCGCAGCCTGATGGAGCGTAGCATGGGGAGGCCGTATTCGCAAAACAGCCCGGCCGACTCCAAGTTTATGCACCAAGCCGACCTCGCGAGCCCCTGGAGCCAGCGGCCCGCCAGCATGGCGGGGGCGAGCCGAGTACACCCCGAGACGATGACGACCAACCCCGTCAGGGCGGGGAGCCCGCCCCGGCCCTACTACCAGATCGACCCGTACTGGCAGGATCCGACGACGGAGAACCTACAGCCGGGGAGCGTGGCCCAGCCGCATTTCAGGCACCCCGCCACCCAGCCCGTAGCCGGATAGCAAGGGCAGGCCCCCGGCGGGGCGAAGTTCTACTAAGAGGAGCAACGAATGGACCTAACCTGGACCAGAGGGGACACCCTCGCAATTTCGATAACCGTGACGGACGGGGCCGAGCCCATAAATCTGGCCTCTGCCCATGCCATAATGACCGCCAAGGCCAACATCGCCGACGCCGACGAAAACGCCCTGTTTCAGATCGATGACACGGGCGGGGACATCACCTTCCCTACCCCCGAGGCGGGGGAGATGGTGGTTACCGTGCCACCCGAGGCCACGAAGGACCTTGCAGACGACAAGTTGGCGGGGGTCTATGACGTGCAGGTGACCCTCCAGGACGGGAGCGTCTATACCGTCTTGAGCGGGGCCCTAACCCTGTCGGCAGACGTTACGAGGGGCTAACATGCAGGGACAGGCCACCGTCAAGAGCGTGCAGGCCGCCGCCGCCGTAAGGTCCATATCGGTGGACCCCGGCACGCCGGAGACCCAGACCGCAACGGAGACCGTGGCGACCGTCATAACGGCGAGGGCCACACCACGAGCGGAGGCCGTCGCCAACGCCCCGGCCGGGGTCGTGGTCCAGGCCCAGACGAGCCCCGCCACCGTCTCATTGGTAGGCATAAGCGGCTGGAGCGGGGCCAAGGGGACCGACGGACAGGCCCAAAGCGGGGCCAGCGGCTACAGTGGCCAGTCAAGCAGCGGCTACAGCGGGGCCAAGGGGCAAAAAGGGGACCAAGGCGACGCCGGGGCGAGCGGGTACAGCGGGCGGGGCCAGTCCGGATACTCGGGGGCCAGCGGCCAGTCGACCAGCGGCTTCAGCGGCGTGGTTGGACAGAAGGGGGACTCCGGAGACAGGGGCCAGAGCGGCTACTCGGGGGCCAGCATCGAGGGCCGGAGCGGCTATTCGGGCCAGTCGGGCAGCGCCGGGGCCGACGCCGTAGGCCAGTCGGGCTACAGCGGGGCCGTAGGACAGGCCATCAGCGGCTACAGCGGCAAGGCGGCGGACTCAGGCCAGAGCGGATTTAGCGGCCAAAAAGGCCAGGACGGGGCCGACGGAGCCGACGGGGTAGGCCAGTCAGGATTCAGCGGACAGCAGGGCCAGCCCGGCTTGAACGGCAACAGCGGATACTCGGGACGGTCGGCCTTCAGCGGGACCAGCGGAGCCAGCGGCCAGAGCGGCGGCAGCGGATTCTCGGGGGCCAGCGTGGAGGGCCAGTCGGGATACAGCGGGGCCAGTGCCTACAGCGGCCGGAGCGGCTACAGCGGGGTAGGGTCCAGCGGATTCAGCGGCCAGTCGGGAGCCAAGGGAGCCGACGGGGCGTCGACCAGCGGCTACAGCGGCCAGAACGGCGGCAACGGAGCCGATGGCCAGAGCGGATTTAGCGGGCAAAAAGGCCAGGACGGGGCCAGCGGATTCAGCGGGGTAGGACAGAGCGGATTCAGCGGCCAAAACGGGACCAACGGCACCAACGGGGCGGACGGCGGGAGCGGATTCAGCGGCATAGGGTCCAGCGGCTACAGCGGCTACTCGGCCGCCGCCCTCGCATTGGCCTCGTTTTGGGCGTGGGGCGACAACAGCGTAGGGGCCGTGGGCGACAACACGGTCACCAACCGAACCAGCCCCGTATCCGTAGTCGGCGGGCACTTGTTCAAGCAGGTGGTCGGCGGCGGCATGAATACCGTGGGCCTGAAGGCCGACGGCACCGTATGGGCTTGGGGGACGAACGCCAACGGCCAGATAGGCGACAACAACATCGCCTCACGGTCCAGCCCCGTCAGCGTGGTGGGCGGGCATGTCTTCAAGCAGATCAGCACCTGCGGGGCCAATTTGACGACCGGATCGGCGGCACAGGCCGTGGCGGGAGTCAAGGCAGACGGCACGGTATGGACTTGGGGCGGCAACGCCAACCAGGCCCTCGGCATAAACGCTATGGGCGACCGTAGCAGCCCCATTCAGATAGCCGCCGCATCCTATACCCTGACGGCCGCCTCAGTCAGCGTGGGCGGGACCTTTACCCTCGGGCTCGACAGCGGCGGCAACCTGTACGGGTTTGGAGCGAACCAGTACGGCCAGATCGGCATGCCAGTCACGACGGCGGTATCGTCCGCCATGTCCGTCAGCCCATCGGTGGTGATGTCCTCAGTCAGTGCGGGCATTAACCACAGCGTCGGCATAAAGACCAGCGACGGCAAGCCCTATGCGTGGGGCTTGAACGCAAACGGACAGGTCGGGGACAACACCGCCTCCAACCGCTCAGCCCCTACCGCCATCGTCGGCAACCACACTTTCACGGCGGTATACGGGGGATGCAACGCCTCGTATGGCTTGAAGGGCGACGGCAGCCTATGGGCTTGGGGCAGCAACGCGGCGGCACAGGGCACGCAGGGCCAGTTGGGCGACAACTCGGCCGCCGACCGCAGCAGCCCCGTGTCCGTTGTCGGGGGCCACAGTTTCATCGACGTTCACCCCGGCCCCGGTTTCTGTAGTGCCATCAAGGCCGACGGGAGCGTATGGGCGTGGGGGGCCAACTCCACGGGCAACCTCGGGGACGGGACGACCGCCGACCGCAGCAGCCCCGTCTCAGTGGTGGGGAGTTTCGCCTTCAGCAAGGCATGGAGCAGGGGCGGGCAGGCCGGATACGACTTCACCGGGGCGGCAGGGCCCGCAGGCGGCAGCGGCTACAGCGGCCGGAGCGGCTATAGCGGGTGGAGCGGCTGGAGCGGCATAGGCACCAGCGGCTGGTCCGGCATACGGGGCGGCACTGGCCTTAGCGGATTCAGCGGGGCCAAGGCGGCCATCCTTGAACTAGGGGGCCGCTGGAGGGCCTTGATATGCCCCGAGGCCCCCGAGGCGATATTCGAGGACTGGCTGGAGGCCGCCGCGAACGGCGAGACGGCCATCGACCCGCTTTACCTGGAGGCTTGCGAGCCCGGCACCGTCAGGGTGGCGACCGCCTACAGCCCAGAGGGCCATGTGTCGGCCTACGTGGCCGGGGACAGGGTCAGATGCAGCGGGGCATGGGGGTGGGCTACCGTCCACCTCATCGGCATACGCCGGGGGGCGGCGGGCCGCTGGCGGGAGTACACGGCGGAGCAGGCGAGGCGAAACCTTGCCTTCTGGCACTCCGCGACGGGGGGCGAATGAGAGTACAGGTGACGGTGCCGAGGATATCGGCCAGCCAGTTTGTGCAAAGCAGCGGCTTCAGCGGATTCTCAGGGGCCAAGGGGGGCGATGGTAGCGGCATAAGCGGCTGGAGCGGGGCCAAGGGAGACCCCGGCGAAGCCCAGAGCGGATTCAGCGGGGCGGCAGGAGCCCCCGGAGAGCCCGGCCCCGAGGGGGCATCCACCAGCGGCTATTCGGGCTGGAGCGGTGCGGCGGGGGCCGGAGGCACGACGATGACCCCCGCGACCAACGGGGCCGACGGCGTAGGCGGGGCCGTAACCACGCCCGCCTGCTACGAGCCCTACGGCAACCGCAAGTACCTGGCGTCGGACGGCCAGTGGTACTTGAACGGGCATTTCCCAGCCCCCTTTATGGGGAGCATGCCGCCCTTTGGCACGCCTACGAGCGGGGACGCCTATTTCGACCCGAGCAACGCAAACCTGTACGTTTTCGACGGATCAAACTGGCGGGCCTTTACGCCGACGACCTAAGCGGGTATACTGTCGCCCCTACCTATTAAGGAGGGGGAGACATGCCGAGAAAGTTTCAGCCATACCCGCCAGAGGTGAAGGCCGCGATCATCAAGGCCGCGAGCCACGCCTTGGAGACTACGAGGCCTGGCAACCCATTCAAGGGGGGCGGGGGCAAGTGGAAGGCCGCCATTCGAGCCGCTATAGGGGCCGGATACAAGGGGAGCATCGGCGGCTTAGAGCAGATGATGAGGGCCGCGAAGGGCCAGACGCCGAAGGCCGCAGCGGCGGGGCCGAAGCCAGCGATGGCCAAGCCGACCCCGAAGCCGACCGCGAAGCCAGCGGCAACCGCCGCCGACCCCAAGGCCCAGATGATGGCCCTTATGGACAGCCTGATGGCCCGCAACGAGGGGCTGGAGGCCAAGGTCGAGAAGGCCCGCGAGCATCTTAAAGCGGCCCTGAAGGCTTTGGAGTAAAGGGATTCACCGACCGACCGGGCGGGGCTTGTCGCCCCGCTTTTTTGTCGGCAAATCCTGCGGGGCGAACAGGAGACAGTAGAGGAGCCCGAGGGCCAGAACAACGAGGCCGAAGAGGAGCCTGTCGCGGAGTCGGGGGCCAAGTCGCATGCCCTAGAATACCCCGCAAAACCCTGGACGTCGCCAGCGGCCGGGATATACCTACGGGCAACAACTATTTTAGGAGGGGACCCATGAAAAGCATTATAGCCCTTGCCATGGTACTGACGCTCGCAGCCCTCGGGGCCGACAAGCCGGAGGAGCATGGCGACGACCGGATGGTAGACAGGGCCGACAAGCCGGACCCCGCCAGCGGGATAGAGCGGGACGGGACGTTCACGGGCAAGAAGCCGAAGAAGAAGGAGGCCGAGCCGGAGGCCGATACCAAGGTCGAGAAGACGACCAAGAAGGTCACCAAGTTCTACCTGAAGGACAAGAAGGTCGTGACCGCAGCCCGATTCACCAACGCAGAGGGCCGCTACAGCATTACGACGCTTGACGGGGATTTCGTCGCGGTGGCCGACGACGACGTGGAGAAGATGGAGCCCGCGACCATCGTAATAGAGACCGTTACGACCGTCAGGGACAGCAAGCCGGAGCCGAAGGCGAAGGCCCCCGCCAAGGGCCAGACGATGGACGAGCTTGTCGCCAGCCTGAAGCCGCTTTTTGACGACTACCTGCGGACCGTCCAAGCCCATGAGGACGGGATAAAGGACGCCAACCAACTGTGGAACGCCCAAGAGCCCGCCGTTCGTAAGAGGTTCACGAAGCAAGTCTATGACTCGCAGGCCCGCCAGTACGTCGACCAATTGGACGAGGTACAGTACAACGCCGCCCTTGATACGTTCAGGGTACAGCAAACGCCGAAACTCCGCGACCTTGAGCGGGCCAGAAAGGCGGCGGAGGAGAAGTTGACGACCGAGCGGGACGGCATCGTCAGGGAGGCCCAAGAGAAGTACGGCAAGACGAAGGCTCAGGAGGACATGGCCTACTTCTTTCGGCTACGCGAGGCCATGAACAGGGCCTACCGGATCAAGTAGAGGAGCGACGAGCCCCGCGAGAAATCGGGGCTTTTTTCGTCCTGTTTTCGATGGTAAAAACGGCCTGTAACGGCCAAAGTCTAACTACATGCCCCGCAAGGCTTTGGAGAACGTAGGTATCTCCGGCGGGGGAGAGGGTTTTGCTGGGCCGCATACTCTGCGGCTACGCGCCCTATCCTGGGCGGTTCCCCGAAAGTCCATTGTCAGTTCCACAACATAGGCCGATAATTGCGGCGTTATATCGCGGCGTTGAATCGGCGCGTTGGGCAGCATCAGGCGGAGCAAATCGTGGCGCTCGGTGATTTCTTCAAAAGAGCAAAACAGACCGTTGTCGGGCTGGCAAAGAAAGCCAGCGAATCCCTTGTCGCCGGCGTGCAGAAGACCGCCAAAGTCTTCCGCAGCGGCTTGGATTTTCTGAAGGGCCGCAAACTCGACGAAGAGAACACGGAGAAGCTGCGCGACGTTCTGATCACGGCCGATGTGTCGCCGAGCATGGCCGATCAACTGGTGGAGAAGGCCCGCGAAGCATTCAAAGATCATGTGATCGAAAGCACCGACGAAGTGCTGAAGTTTTTGAAGGACGCCATCAAGGCTGACTTTCCTCCCCAGGAAAGCGCCTGCCGATGGGCTCCCGCCGGCGAACCCACCGTGATCCTCGTTGTCGGCGTGAATGGGTCGGGCAAGACGACGTCGATCGCCAAACTTGCGCACCGGTTCAAAAACGAGGGCAAGAGCGTGCTGCTCGCGCCCGCCGATACGTTTCGCGCCGCTGCCGTCGAACAGCTCGTCACGTGGGCTAATCGCGTCGGCGTGGATTACGTTCCGGCGAAGCAGAACCAGGATGCGGCCTCGGTGGCGCATCAGGCCGTTGAGAGAGCGGTGGCCCGGAAGAACGATGTCGTCATCGTGGACACCGCCGGGCGACTCGACAACAAAAAGAACCTGATGGATGAACTCGAGAAGATCACGCGCGTGATTCGCAAAAAGCTCGCAGGCGCGCCGCACGAAGTCCTGCTCGTGCTGGACGGCAATACCGGCCAGACAGCCGTGCGCCAGGCGAAGAACTTCGAACACACCGCCGGCGTGACGGGTTTGATCATCACCAAGCTCGACGGCACCGCCAAGGGTGGCGCCGTGATCTCCATGCGCGCTGAAGTCGATATCCCCGTGAAGTGGATCGGCCTGGGCGAGAAAATGACCGACCTGGAACCGTTCGACGCGGACGTGTTTGTGGACGAAATCTTTAAGACGGAGAATGCGGAATGATGAATGCTGAATGCGGAATAAGGATGAACAGTCGCTAGCCGCATTCATCATTCATCATTCATCATTCATCATTCTCGATGCCAACGCACGCGGAATTCATCGAGCAAGCTCTCACCCTCGCCGAGCAGGGCCGTGGCTGGGTCAGCCCCAATCCCATGGTCGGCGCGCTCGTCGTTCACGATGGCCAGATCGCCGGGCGGGGCTGGCATCAGCAGTTTGGCGGCCCGCATGCGGAAGTCTTTGCGCTGCAGGATGCCGGTCCGCGCGCCCGCGGCGCTACGCTCTATTGCACGCTCGAGCCCTGCGATCACACCGGCAAAACGCCGCCCTGTGTGAACGCGGTGATCAAGGCCGGCATCAAGACAGTTGTGCTTGGCGCGCGCGATCCAAATCCCGTTGCCGCCGGCGGCATCGCCACTCTGCGCGAAGCTGGCATCGACGTCATTACCGGCGTCGGCGAGGACGCCTGCAAGCTGCTGAACGCTGCGTTTTTCAAAGTTGTCAGCAGACGGCTGCCGCTGGTCAGCCTGAAATGGGCGATGAGCGCCGACGGCAAGATCGCGACGGCGACCGGCGACTCCAAATGGATATCCAACGAAGCGTCGCGCGAGATCGGCCACCGTCTGCGCGCCGAACACGATGCGATTCTCGTCGGCATCCGCACGCTGCTGGCCGACGGGTCCCGTTTGACGTGCCGAAAGAAGAACATGGGTCCGGGAGGCACGGGCAATCTGGCGGAGCAAGAAGCCGCTCCGCCAGCCTGCCCGTGCCACACGGTGCGCCAGCCGCGCCGCGTCATTCTAGATAGTTCCGCTCGCACGCCGCTCGATGCGCCGCTGTGGGAAGAGGCCGACGGCGGCCCGGTGATCGTGTTTGCGGCGAGCACCGCCGACAGCGAGCGCGTTTCGGCATTGCAAGCCCGCGGCGCTGAAGTCATTCTCCTGCGCCCGACGGCGCGCGGCCTGCCGCTGCGCGGCGTCCTGGAGGCTCTGGTCCAGCGCGGGGTGCTTTCTGTCCTGGTCGAAGGCGGCAGCGCTGTGCTGGGCTCTTTCGTCGGCGAAAACCTTGCGGACCGCGCCTATATTTTTGTCGCGCCGAAAATCATCGGCGGCAGCGAGGCGCCCGGTCCCGTCGGAGGCGAAGGCGCCGAAAAGATCAGCGCTGCACAATCTCTCAGCAATGTCAGCGTGCAGACTCAGGGAGGCGACGTGCTGCTGTCGGGCCGGCTCGGAACCTGGGACTGGTTGTAGGGCGATCTACGAAGCCGCACGTGAGCGAACTCCCATGCCGCGGAGGCGGCGACGATCAGCGCCAGATTCAAAACGATATTCAGCGTCAGCCGACCGAAAAACCAGTGCGAGTTTAGGTACCAGCTATTCGGATGCGTGCGCAAATAGCTGAGAACTTGCGATTGCGTGAAGCGCGGAGTTCCTTTGGAGTCGGCCAGACGCAAGTGCGGCTGATGCGCACGGTAGACGAACAGCGGCCAGCCCATCTCCTGGCAATAATCGATCCCGCCGTCCGGCTGCTGCACGACCTGGACATCGGTGCTCAGGTTCGCCCACAGCAGCCCTCCGCCGAGCGCGAGCGCGAGCAAACAGGTGAGTGGATGTAGAGGGATATCAAGCCGGGCGCGCGCGGAGGAGGTTCCGTCGGGCAGGACCGGACTTTGGTGCAGGAGCCAAACGACCAAGGCAAGTGCACCGCAGGCGACGAGCAAGTCCACAACAAGACCGGCTGGCTGGAGTCCGCCATAGTGCTGCCGCGCGATCCGCGGCCCGTCCGGCGTTATCGTCACGCGTGTCTCGAAGCCTCCGTCCCAAAGCACCATCGGGAAGCCATATCGCACGCCGCCATTCCAGGCGCCGCCGCCGTGAGCGTCGTAAGCTTCGCGAGTGTAATCCAGGTTGAGCCATACCAAGACGGACAACAACGGAAGAAGCACAAGCAGGGAGCGCCCGCGAAGCTGATTCAGGCGCCAGGCTGAAATGGCGAGCAAGATCTTCCGGGCTAGTTGCAGACGAAAGTTCCTCCGCACGAAAGGGTACCGCGAGCGCGCTGCAATTGAAGCGCCGAAAAACGGAGTGAGGTCGTAGAAGTGCTTCGCGCTGGAAAGAAACGCACAATGTTATTGCACGTTTTTATTGTGTTGCAAATTGGCACTCATGCTGACAAAGAATGTCATTATACTGACGTTTAGCGTCACTATCATAGGTTAATAACAAGGTATGCGAATTGCGCCAAGTGCATGATTTTATTAACATTAGAACTATGATATTTTCTTCTTGCTTTTATTTCCTAAAACTCCTATGAGCCATACTACCAAGTGTAATCAAGCGTAGCGTCACCGTCTGGCCGCAGTTCTCGTTACGAGGCGGGAACGGCCCACTCGGAAGAAGCTGAAAAGGTAACAGCAACTTGGCGATAACGCGCGTCATCTATCGCGAAAGCGCTGGACTCGTTTTTGCTTTGCGTGCAGGTTGATCTTTCCCCGGGGGCGGGAAGGGGTTTGCTCAATGGACAAGTTAATTTGCGGTGCAGCCACTCAGCGTGGCTTCACGCTGCTGGAGACGCTGCTTGCGCTGTCGGTCTTGCTGACAGCATTGCTGGCTTTTTATGTTACGTCGAGCCGCGCGTTGATTCTCAGCGAAACCAACAAGCAAATAAAGATGGCCTTGTTGCATGCCGAGAGCATCGTCGAAGAGCTGCAAGGCTGCCCGTTCGACTCCATTATGGATCCCGACTATCCAAGCTACGACTATCCCAACCCGCGGTACCGGCATTTGCAGAACGTCGATCACGTCAAACTCTGGGGAAAAGACCCCGCGACCGGCCAAGCTTTTCCGCCGCCGCTAGATTATGAAGAGATTCGCGTCTGGTATGGCAGCCGTCTCGATGTAAACGACAAGAACGGGAACCTCGACTACACCGATGCCGAACCGCTGGACTACAACACAACGTACGACAACAACGACAACACCGCTGTTCCCCGCGAACGTTACCGGCCGCTGAACAATTCGCCGTTGGGCGACGAGTTCATTACACCTGAGCCGCTGTACATCACCGTCGAAGTCAGTTGGCTCGGACCCACCAACAGGGTTCCAGACGGCAAAGGCGGGTTTGAGCGCAACATGTTTCAGCGGATTACTTTCGTGCGAAGTCGCTAAATGAGTGGGGACCGGCACGGTTGCCGGATGGGGCGCGACGATGAATAGCTATGAACGCAATCATTACGCACGTATGCCACGGGGCATGTCCATGCTCGAACTGGCCGTGGTCGTGGCGATCTTCTCACTGTTTCTGACCGTCACCTACAGCGCAATGCTCTCGATGCGCGCATTCCTGCGCACCAACTCGACGCAGGTTGAGCTTCAGGAAGAAGCCCGGCAGGCCATGGAACAAATGGTCGGCATTCTCCAGAACGCCGGCCGCTTCATGGACACCAGTGCAAACCCAAACGTGAGCTATCCCAAGCTCTTCAACGACGGAAAGATTCCCAACGGCTACAAGAACGCCAACCAACACCCGGCAAAGCAGAATCCAAAAGCAAAGCCAGGCTCGAACGCTAACGGCATCGACCCAACCCTTGCATCCGACGAGATCATCTTCCGCGTCCCGCAACTCGATCTCAGCGGCATGCCGTCGTTTACAGGCAGCGCCATCAACTGGGATCCGGCCGAATACGGCTTCTTCATCGTGCCGCAATTGGACGCCAGCGGCAACCCTGTCCCGAACGGGTACAACAATCTCGAATATCGCAATTCGTCGGTCTCACAACAACAGAAGAACAGCGGCCAGCCGGTTCAAGGGGAAATCATCGCCCGCTACGTGGACCGCTTGAAGATCGACGAATGCAACCCGTATGCAACCACCCCGCAAAACGACCCCAGCCTGACGCACCGGCAATTGCGGCTGACGCTCGTCCTGTCCCGCGTGGTGGGGACAAACAACGACTCCGTGATCACGGTCGTGCTCTCGACCGTCGTGGACATGCGCAACAGCAACACCTTGGAGTAGACGCCAACGTTGGGAGGATAGATCGCCATGACCACTCAATATGTACCGGCCCCACGCGGCAGCGCGTTGTTCGTCGCCCTGACGTTTTCCTTCCTGCTCGCCACGCTGGTTGCCGTCCTGGTGCAGAATGTCATGTCGGAGAACATGGGCACCGACTCCATGATTCTGGATGCCCAGGCCCGCTATCTCGCCGAATCCGGATCAGAATATGCCATCCGGCAACTGAAGGTGAAGGTCGCCAACAACTATCCTTTACCCTTGGGGGCCAATACCATCGTGCTGAACGACGTTGTGCCCGGGTATGAACCCGCGGCCGATGGCAAGCCACCGAAACCAACCATCAACTACAAGGCCGTGCGCATCGAGGCGACGCCGATTCGCACCACCGTCGATGGGGATGGAGTCACTCACACCTATCAGCGTTATGCGGTCACCGGCCGCGGCTGGGTGCCCGATCCAACCAATCCTTCCCGTTTCGGCGAGGTCTACGTCAATAAGATGGTGGACCTGGATATGGTGCCGCTCTTCCAGTACCTGGCCTTCTACAACCGTTTTGATTTGGAAATGCTTCCCGGCAACACCCAGAACCTCAAAGGTCGGATTCATTCAAACCGCGACATCTACATGGGCGCTGAAGTTGGGGCCAGCCTGACCATCAACAGCGGCTCGGTCAAGGCCGCCGGTACAGTTCAGCGGCACCGCAAGGACGCGCCCACCACGGCATCCAACTACCCCATGAAGGGGGACGTACGCATCCGCGTGCAGACGGTGCCCGACACGGCCGCGGTCAACGACAAGAACTATCCCATCCTGCCGGCGCAGGGCAACCTGAAGACTCCCGGCGGCACGACGGTGCCGTTGAGCCTCGCGCCCACAGGGTACGACAGCAACTTCGGTGGCATCGATGCAAACAACGACGGAGACGTGACCGATGCCGGCGACATGCCGGGCTTTGCGGACGGCGTGCAGTCGCTCTACGGTGGCACGGTTCAGGTCGGAGCCAATGGCGTGCCCGTCATGGAGGCACCCACCGACATCTCCGCCTACCGGGCGCCGCAGTCCGGCGAAAAGGCCACCCACAAATTCAATCCGACCACAAAAACCTGGGAGCCGGCCACCACCGACGCCACGAGTGTACCCGGATACTACCTGAATAATGCCCAACTGGTTTTGGCGAGCAACGGCTCCAAAGTCCAGTTGAAGAACAGCTCGGGCACGGTGCTCTTCGAACAGAACGGAGGGACGGTCACGACAAACCTGCTAACGGACAGCGCTGGAAAAGCCGTGGTGCCCTTTGCCGAGAAGCAGATGTTCGACGGACGCGAATACAACAGCGCCACAGACGGCGCCACGAATGGCATGGTAAAGGTGCTGGAGATCGACATGGCGAAATTTGATAGCGCGCTGGTCAGCGGCGCGCCGGTTTTCCCGGCGACGGGCAGTACCGGCACGCTGATGTATGCCTATCGCACGGACACCAACGTCGTGAGCCCCAACGGTATTCGCATTGTCAACGGCTCCAAGCTGAACAACGCCCTGACGTTCGTTTCGGAAAACCCGTTGTACGTGAAAGGAGACTTCAACACCGTCGCGAATGGCAAACAGCCCTGTGTGCTCATGGGCGACTCGGTCAATATCCTTTCCAATCAATGGAACGACAGCAAGACCAAGAGTAGTGGCTTGCCGCAGCCGACCGGGGACATGGAGTTCAACGCCGCAGTCATGGCCGGCGCATACGAGACGAGAGCTGCTAACGGAACTGCATCGGGGACATACAATGGTGGCTTCGAGAACTTCGTTCGGCTCCACGAAGACTGGTCCGGCGCCGGAAAGACCCTCAAGATTCGAGGCGCATTCGTCAGTCTCTTCACTTCGGCGTTCGCGCAGGGGAAATGGGGCGGCAATTACACGCCGCCCAAGCGCGACTGGAATTTCGATACTGACTTCTTGAACACCGCCAAGTGGCCCCCTGGCTTCCCCTGCGCCGTGGGCGAGACGCGCGTCGTCTGGTGGCGCGGGCGCCAGTTGGATTGGTGGCCGCTGAACTAAACATTAGGGATCACTGCGATGAGTGAAGTAAACGAAAGATTGGACTCTTCCAGAGAACTTGTTGAGATCGTGCAGGGATTGCGCACGGGCACGGCTCCGGGAACCCCGCTTCGCAAGAAAAAGGCGAAACCGGCATCGTACCTGGACCACAAGGCGCTTCTGCGCGTTCAGCGCAGGCAGCGCATCCTGTTTCGCGTGGCGGTTGCCATGATCGTTCTCGGAGTCCTGGCCATTCCGTTAAGCTCGCTTTGGACCACACCCGAAGTCCAGGCGGAAGTTGAAAGCACTCCTCCAGCGCCGCCGCTGCCACCGGCCGAAGTGGCTGTCATCCACACGCAATCCCGAATTTTGGAAAGTAAGTACCCGCGCCTGAAGGATCAGCCGCGCAAAGAGGCGGAAGTGAATCACGACGTTGGCCGCAAGCGTCTGCTCGCCCGCCTTTCGGTGGAAGGAAAGCCGCCGCATTTTGTCCCAACATCGGACCTGAGACTCCCTTCGGATGGCAAGCCACTGAAGGTCTATTGTTTCTTGCGCACTCCGCTGGATGAATTCACCGAAAAACATTGGCGCGAGGTGGGCATACTGCGGGACGAAGCGGAGATCATCGACCCTTACCTGCGTTATGTGGTCGTTGGCGATGAGGACTCTCTGCGCCTGCTGTCCTGCGCGGCCGTCGAAAGCGCCACGTTGAGCCTTTACCCAAACGCCGAACCGCCGATCCAGCAGTAGCGTCAAACGCATCCAGCATCCCGCTTCTAGCATCACGACGCGAGCATTGCCCGCGCGAACCGTTTTCCCCGGAAAAACGGGTACGATTCTCCAGGGCAACCGGCACTACCAGTCGGCGGAGGACAAACCTATGGGTAGCAGACGGCGCGGCTTTACGCTGATCGAAATGCTCGTCGTCGTCGGCATCATTCTCCTTTTGCTGGCCCTGCTGATTGCAGTCATCAATTCGGTTATGCAGCAGAAACGGATCACCCAAACAACCACGCTGATCAGCGACGTGCACGCGGCGGTCATTGCCTATTACGCCGAGTTCCACTGCTATCCGCCGGATACGGATGTTTACGCGACGGGAACCACGCCCGAGACAATGGCGGCCGTCCCGGAATCTATCTTCAAATGCCTGGGCGTGCCGTGGGTTGACAAGCAAGGCGCCACACACGGGCCGTTCCTTTACTGTCCGCCCGCCTTACTCAGGGGCCCCAATCGCCGGACGCTTGTCGATGCGTGGGGCAATCCCATTCACCTCGACGCCATGCATTCGGAGATCAATACGGAGAGCGGAAGTGTCACCGTACGCGGCGAACCGTATCCGCCCGGCACGCCTCTTTCGCAGAGAACCGAAGACTTCAAAATCTGGTCAAACGGTTCGGACGGTCGGGAACGTGAAGGCTCGAATTGCGTAAGCGGAAAGAACGACCAAGCTTATCCCGAGAACAAGGACAACATTATTTCTTGGTGAGTGGTGGTATGGTGGTGCATAACCGGAACTGCGGATGCTGTTTCCCTCTCCCCTGCGGGGAGAGGGTGCCGCGCCCAAGGCGCGGCGGGTGAGGGGGGCCACCCTGCGCGTCCCCCTCATCCCGCGTTCGCTTCGCTCACGTCGGCCTTCTCCCCACGGGGGGAGAAGGTCACGGCGGGTCCGGTGATGCACCCGGTGTCTGGAGTCCGGTGGTCTGGTAAGCTCAGTTAATTGTCGGTGCCGGCGCTCAGGTTGTTTGGTTTGATTGGGGATTTGAATTCACGCAACTTATCCTTGTCGTCCTGCGACCGCACCAACCTGAAACCGACAAATGGCGCATCGCGGTGCCACCAGATGCTGTGTGGGAACGATGGGTCGCTTGCGTTCCAAGCTGGATTGGAGGGCAAGCGGGCCGCTGAACGAAGCTGGAACGCAGCGTTCTTCCAAGAGCCGCCCCGCGCGACGTACGCATACTCGTCTTCGTTCGGGAGAAGAACCGGCGAGCGCGCGAGCTTTTCTCGGCCGCACTGGGCATAGAAATCCTTGTCATACCGATCGACACACCATTCGGCCACGTTGCCGAGCATGTCGTACAGACCCCACGCGTTGGGTCTCTTCGTGCCAACGGGATGGGGCTTCGCCTCGGCATTTTCCGCAAACCACGCATACTCGGCGAGACGGCTCGCGTCGCCATCGAAAGGATACGCCGTCTGGCTGCCGGCACGGCAGGCGTACTCCCATTCGGCTTCGGTCGGCAGACGGTAGTGCTTCCCTGTTTTCGTCGAAAGCCACCGGCAATACTCCAGCGCGGTGTGGTGCGTCATCGCGATGGCCGCCATGCGCTCGCGGCCATAACCGAAGCCGACGTCTCCATAGGGCGGAGTAGGCCGCGTGATGGCGTCGGCCAACGTCTCGGTTTCGGATTGAGACTTCAGATCAATCCTCGCGCGTTTTTTTCGAAGTTCGTCGTGCCGCAGAGCGTACAGCGCGAACTCGTCCCACGTGACCTCATACTTACCCATCCAGAAGGGCTTCAGTTCGACCCGGTGTTGCGGCCCTTCGTCCGCGCTGCGTCCCGCCTCGTTCTTCGGACTGCCCATCAGAAAAACGCCGCCGGGAATCGGCAGCATCTCGAAAGACACTTCGGTTCCCGGGATCGTCTCGGCGTAGGGCTTCATCTCCGCTTCCGCGGCAATCACCGGCAGAGCGAAAATCAGAGCGAGTAGCGCCGCACGTTTGCGCATGGAAGTTCCAACCGCGCCGGAGCGCTGGAGTCACGTTAAAGAAACGCGCGGCCCCGTGAAACCCGCCTCCAACGAACGCAAGCGTCCAGTCCTCATGCGAAGGCTCTGTCGCCCCTCCGGGGCTTGTGGCATGCACGGCCGTGCGGTCCCGCAGCTTGCGCTGCGGGCTACCCGTGTGCCGCCGCTCCGCGGCTACGAACAGCAACGACGAATGTTGGAAGGCATGGACAGTAGGGACAAACATGGACGGGATGGACGGAATGGAATGGAGTGGTTTACGTGTTGGCGGTTTCAAGGGGACTGAACAGTGTTTCCGATAAACGACGAGGGCCGGCGTTTGGCCGGCCCCCGTTAAGCAAAAAAAACACGCTTGAGTTCGCGCAAAAGGACGCGCGAACACAAGCGTGCCACCTTTTACTTGAATTCCGTCAGCCCCGGCATCGCGACGTCCGGAACGGGCAGCTTCATGTCCATGGCGAGTTTCTCCGGCATCAGCTTTTCCTTGGACTTGATGGCGTCGGCCCACGTGATCTTCATGCCGGTATAGGCGGACATGCGCCCCATGACGGCGGTGAAGGAGCTTTCGGCGCAGGCCTTGAGTTCATTGAGCGGCTTGCCGGCGCGAATGCTCTCGATCAGATCGACGTGTTCCTGCGTGTACGGATCGACGTCCTTGCCCTGGAAAGTCCAAGGCTTGGCGCCCTTGATGAACGTGCCGTCGGTGTGCTTGGCCCGGCCCGTCGTGCCGATGATCTCTTCGCTGACATCGCCGCAGCAGTCTTCGATCTGGCGGCAGCGGCTGAGCATGTACGCGCCGTTCTCGTATTCGAACTCGGTCGCGAAATGGTCGTACGTATGGCCATACTCCGGCTCAATGCGCACCTGCCGGCCGGCCAGGGAGACCGCCGACACCGGGTGCGTCCCCATCGCCCAGTTGACCACGTCGATGTTGTGGACGTGCTGTTCAACGATGAAATCTCCCGACAGCCACGCGAAATACAGCCAGTCGCGGAGCTGGAACTCCAGGTCGCTCCACTTCGGATCGCGCTTGCGGGACCAGAGCTTGCCCTGGAGCCACTGTGCGCGCGAGTACAGGATCTGGCCGATGTCGCCGTCCTGAACGCGCTTGATCATTTCCTGATAGGCCTTCGAATGCCGGCGCTGCGTGCCGCAGACGATGCCCAGGTTCTTGGTCTTGGCCAGTTCGGCGACTTCGAAGCATTCGCGAGCGGTCGGAGCGTCCACAGCTACCGGCTTTTCGGCGAAGATGTTCTTGCCAGCCTCAACGGCGGCGCGCAAGTGCATCGAGCGGAAGCCTGGCGGGGTGGAGAGAATCACGTAATTGACTTCGGGCAGCTTCAGCAATTCCTTGTACGAGTCGAAGCCGACGAAGCTGCGTTCGGGCGTCACGTCGATGTTCTGCGGGCGGGCTTTGGCGAGCGTGTCGCGGCTGTTCTCCAAGCGATCCTTGAACACGTCGGCCATCGCGATGACCTTGGCTTCTGGACAGGCGGTGATCGCGTTGACGATCGCGCCACAGCCGCGCTGGCCGGAGCCGATCATGCCGATGCGAATGGCATTGTTCTCGGCGGCGTAGGCCTTGGGCAATACACTCAGCCGCGTGGCAACTGCTGCGCCGGCGGCAACCACGGCGGAAGTCTTTAGAAAGTCGCGCCGCGTATTCGAGCTTTTGGCATCCTGCTTCTGATCCATGGCATCTCCTTATGTGAACGAATGCTCTGCAGCATTAAACAGTTTGATGGCGCAAATGTCACGCGAGTTTTCCAGGTGGCACGCTTGTGTTCGCGCCGTTCCTTTGGCGCGAACTCAAGCGTGCTGTTTGGCGCCTCTGCACGCACGAGATTGGCGCCAAAGAAGCCGGCGCCAATCACGTGCGTGCCACCTAAAAAAGAAGGCCCGCGTTTTGAGCGCAGGCCCTCCTTCCAGATTTCTCCTGCCTGACGTTACTTATTCTTCTTCTTGCTCGGCATTTCGAACGGCATCCAGATGCCCGGGACGGGGATGGACGTGTGGTAGTTGCCATCGGCGTCGGGCTTGACCGGCGGCGTCGCATCCCAGTTCAGATTCGTTGGGAAGCTGTCGGCGGACTTGTTCACGGCGTCATCCCATTTGACGATCTGGCCGGAATACGTAGCCATGCGGCCCAATGCGGCGGTCATGCTGGCCGTCGCGCCGTAGTAGGCCTCGTTCATCGGCTTGTCTTCCTTGATGGCCGTCTGCAGGTCCAGGTGTTCCTGCTGGTAGGCGCCCAGCTTGAGCTTCGGGGCTTCGCCAGCGCCGGAAACGCCGCGGCCACCGCCGACGTTGGACTTGCCTTCCGGGCTCGTCGTCGAATGGAAGGCTTCGGAGACGCTGCCGAACGTGTTGGCCTGGTGGCGGCACTGGCTGTACATCTTCACGCCGTTTTCGTAGGTGAATTCAACAAAGTGGCCGTCGAGGATCTGGCCGAGGTTCTTGCCGGGCATGGTCTTGATGAAGTCGCCATAGCCACGATGCCACAGCGCGCCCATGCCGTTGGCTTCCACCGGGTGCGCCCAATCCGCGCCGGTCTTCTTGAGAGCGGCGGACATGACCCAGTTGCCGATGTCCAGGTTGTGCACGTGCTGTTCGGTGATGTTATCGCCGCTCAGCCAGCAGAAGTGGTACCAGTTGTGGACCTGGTACTGCATCTCGGTCATGTCCTTGGCGCGGCCGCGGTTCCAGATTCCGCCGCCGTTCCAGTACACGCGCAGCAGGGTGATCTCGCCGTACTTGCCATCGGCGATGGCCTGAATGCCGCCCTGGTAACCGGACTCATGGTGCCGCTGCAAACCCACGGCAACCTTCAACTTCTTCTCGTCAGCCAACTTCGCGGCGGCCATGACCTTCTTGTAGCCCGCGCCGTCTACGCACACCGGCTTTTCCATGAACACATGCTTGCCGGCTTTGATCGCTGCTTCAAAGTGCTGCGGCCGGAAGCCTGGCGGGGTGGCCGTGACGACCATGTCCACGCCCGGGACGTCGATAGCCTTCTGGAAGGCGTCCAAGCCCCAGAAAACCCGTTCCGCCGGAATATCGGCAACGTCCTTGCCTCGCTTGGTCAGGTTGCCCGCGCCACCTTTGGCCGCGCCTTCGAAGGCATCGGCGACGGCGACGAACTGGCACTTTACGCCACTGGCTGCACTGCCGGCCAGACAATCGGCCGCTGCGCCATTGGCTCGGCCGCCCGCGCCGATGAGTGCGACCTTAAGCGTGTCGGTGCCGCCTGCGTACGCGCGTGGCAACACGCCGATGCGCGAGGCGATGACGGCGCCAGCCGCCACTGCTGCAGCGCCTTTCAGAAAGTCGCGCCGGGACTTGTCAGTCTTGGAATTCTTGCTTTCCTTCATTTTACCCCTCCTAGGAGTCTGGAGTCTGGAAGTCTGGAGTCTGGAGTCTTTGAGGCTTGGCACCGAACAGTTTCAGCGCAAAGACTCCAGACTCTTAGGACTCTTGACTCAAGACTCGTTAGTTTTCCGGTCCCATTCTCTGAGTCTGTAAGTCTGGGGTCGGGAATCTTTGAGGCTTGGCACCGAGCACGTTCGGCGCGAAGACTCCAGACTCCTAGACTCCAGACTCCAGGCTCGCTGTTAAACTAGTTTTCCGGTCCCATCTTCAGGTCAACTTTCTTGATCGGCGATTTGAAGCCTTTCAGGTTCGCCTGTTCTTCCACCGGGCGCACCACGCGGAAGCCTACGAATTGCGCATCGGTATGCCACCAGATGCTTTGCGGCAACTGCGGATCGCGCTGGCTGAAGGCCAACGTCGAACCCACGCGGCATGCAGAACGGAGCTTCTCCGGCTTGTCCTGCCAGGAACCGCCGCGGCAGACGTACGGATATTCATCGGCCGTCGGGAGCAGCACGGGGCCCAACTTCTCGGTCAGCTTCGTGTAGGCGTCCTTCGCGTACAGGTCCAAGCACCATTCGGCCACGTTGCCGTGCATGTCATGCAGACCCCAAGGGTTGGCCTTCTTCTTGCCAACGGGCTGGGGCTTCTTGTTCGAATTATCGGCAAACCAGGCGTTGGCATCCAAATCTTTGGCATCGGCGCCAAAGCTGTAAATTGTGGTCGTGCCGGCCCGGCAGGCGTATTCCCATTCGGCTTCGGTGGGCAGGCGGTAGACCTTGTTGGTCTTCGCCGCGAGCCATTCGCAATACTTCAGCGCCGAATGGTGCGTGAAGCAAATGGCTGGCATACCGTCATGGCCATAGCCGAAGGTCATTTCGACATAGGGCGGAGTCGGCCGGCTGACGGCGTCGGCGGTCTTTTCGTTTTCGGGCTGAGTCTCGCGATCCACTTTCTTGAGCTTCTTCATGCGAAGGTCGCGGCTGAATGCGAAAATGTCGTACTCGTCCCACGTGACCTCGCACTTCCCCATCCAGAACGGAGCGATCTGGACTTCGTGCTGCGGGCCTTCGTCGGCGCCACGGCCAGCCTCGCCGTCGGGACTTCCCATCATGAACTTGCCGCCTGGGATGGGCACCATGTCGAACGTGATTTCCGAGCCAGGGATCGTCTCGGTGTACGGTTTCACGTCTTCGCCGGCCCGAGCGCCACCGCAAAGGCCCAGCATCGTCATTGCTGCAAGCAGAATCGCGAACTGAACTTTCACCACTCGTCCTCCTGATCCGAATCCCCCCGAATGAATAAAAGACTTGCCAAGACCGCCTATATCTACACCATGAGTGACGGATGGAAACTGAATTTTGTTCATGTGAGTGGGTACTTGGTGAACGGTACTTGGTACTTGGTAAGTGACATGCTGACAACGGATAACATAAAATGATGAAATTCTGTCTTTTCCTTCTGGCCCTCTGCTCGCTGGCGGGCGCGGGCGAACTCTCCCGCTACGAATATGAGCAGCCCATCATGGGCACGCGCTTCCGCATCGTTCTGTATTCCGCCGACGAAGCCGCCGCCGATGCCGCGGCGCAAGCGGCCTTCGATCGGATCGTGCAGCTCGACAAGATCATGAGCGACTATAAAGAGAGCAGCGAGCTGATGCTCTTGTGCGCGAAAGCTGGCGGCCCGCCGGTCAAGGTCAGCACGGATTTATTCGAAATTCTCCAGATCGCCAAGCTTGCCTGTGAGCGCTCGGACGGAACCTTCGATGTGACGGTTGGCCCATTGGTCAAACTCTGGCGCATCTCGCGGCGCACGCGTGAACTTCCGCCGCCCGCCATGGTCGCTCAACAGAAAGAACTGGTCGGCAGCGATAAAATGATCCTCAACGCAGCCGCTCAAACTGTGCAACTCACCAAGCCCGGCATGCAGTTGGATCTCGGCGGAATTGGCAAAGGCTTCGCCAACGAGAAAGCTCTGGAGGTCCTCAAGAAGCGCGGAATCACACGTGCAATGGTCGTTGGCGGCGGCGAAATGACCATGGGTGATCCGCCACCCGACGCCAAAGGGTGGGTCATTGGCATCGCTCAGGTGGAGAACCCCGAGAAGAAGCCGGTACTTTTTCTCTCCTTAAGCAACTGCGCGTGCTCAACGTCTGGCGACGCCGAACAGCACGTGGAAATAAACGGTGTCAGCTACGCGCACATCGTTGATCCCCGGACCGGCCTTGGCATGACCGGCCACTTCAGTTCCACTATTGTTTCGCCAACGGGCTCCACTTCCGAATGGCTCGCCAAAGCACTCTGTCTGCTCGGCCCCGAAAAAGCTGTCCCGCTTGTCGATTCCATCGACGGCGCGGCCGGCCGCATTTCTCAGAAGACTCCCGACGGCATCAAGGTTGTCGAGACGTCCCGCTGGAAAGACGTCCCAAAGACCGAGGCGAAGAAGTGAATCTGCTGAGCACTGCTTGAACCGCAGTTATCGCCCCCTCACCCCTAACCCCTCTCCCTCGCGGGGGAGAGGGGGACCGGAGCGCCGCTCGCTTACGGTCGCGGTTCGGATGCGCCTCGCCGTTTCCCCTCCCCACCTCTGCGACCTCCGCGTCCTCTGCGGTGAGCTGTTGTTCACTTCTCGGGCGAACCCTGCGGCTCAATGCTCGGCGCGGGCTTCGGGACGGCAGGCGCCTCTTCCAGCGGCACGAATTCTCCACCGCGTTCCATGCCTTCCATGTGCTCTTCGTAAGCGCCGGGCTTGACGGCTTTGGGCACCAGCTTCAGGCCAGCTTCTTCGTCTTTCGTCATGGGCTTCAAACGGCCCGGTTCGTGAGCCACGTGCGGCGTGAGAAAAATCAGCAGTTCGGTTTTGGATTTGTCCGTGGTCCGGCGGCGGAAGAGCGTGCCGATGCCCGGCAAGCGGCCGAGAATCGGGACGGCTTTGACGTTCTCTGTTTTCCTGTCTTCCATCATGCCGCCGATGACGATCGTCTGCCCGTCTTTGATTCCCACGCGGCTTTGAGCGGAACGTTTTGCGAAGACCGGCGCGCTGACGTTGTCGGAGATCGGGACCGTCGTGCCGGTCAGGCTGGAGACTTCGGGCGCGACGTCCATAATGACCAGGCCTTCGTCGTTGATGTGCGCCGTGACGTTGAGGATGATGCCGATGTCCTGATACTGGATCGTGTTGATCGTCTGGCCTGTGTCCGTCGTGCGGCTGCTGATGACGAACGGCACCTCCTGGCCGACGGTGATCGATGAAAGCTGGTTGTCGCTGGCCAGGATGTAGGGCCGCGACAGGATGTCCAGTTTGCCAATCGTCTCCAGAGCGCGCAGCGCAACGGTCACATCGCCGGAAACGATCTTGGTGATGAACCCGCCCGTGGCGGCGGCAACGCCGAAATCAGTCAGGGCGCTCTTGATCGTGCCCTTGCTCAGGACCGAAGCTTCGACGCCGATGTCGTCGCCTTTTTCGTGGGTGACTTCGGCGATGAGGACCTTGATCAGAACCTGCGGCACGGGGCGGTCGAGCTCGGTCAAAATCACTTTTACGCGTTCAAAATTCTTCGGCGAGGTCAGCACGATCAGCGAATTGCTGTCCGTATCGGCCACGACATAAACTTGTCCGAGCATATCGCTTCCGCCGGTCGTCCCGCGGTTGTTGGCGTTCGCGCCGCCGAAGCCGCCAAAGCCGCCGAAACCACCCTGGCCGAAGCCCGACGAGCGTTGCCCTGACGTATTGCTGCCCAGCGTCGAGGTGGTGCTCGACCCTGGCAAGCGGCTGGACGATGACGAGCGCTGGACGTTCTGGCCGACGCCGGTGTTCGAGCGCTGCGTGGAGGCCGACCGGTTGACAGTGCTGCCGGTGGTGCTGAACAGCGCGTTGATCACGGCCTCCAGATTCCCGGCCTGAGCATTCTTGCAGCGATACGTGAACACGCCCTGTTCTTCGGCCGGGTTGGAGTCCAGATCCTTGATGACCTGCCCGATCACTACCAGCGTCTCGGGGCTGGCTGAAACCACGACGGTGTTGGTGCGCTCGTCCGCCGAAGCGGTGACTTTGCGCACGCGCGCGCCGGCTTTGTTGTCGCCGTCCGCCTGGGCCCCGCCGCCCGGTTGCCCGAAAGGCCCGCCGCCGCCGCCGCGGAAACCCATTCCGCCGCCGCGCATCCATGGCGGCAAATTGGATTGCTGCTGAGCACCCTGTTCATCGACCTTGAACGTGTCGTTGATCAGGCGTGCGGCGCTGGTCGCGTTGGCGTACTTGAGCTGGAAGACTTTCACTTCCGCCACGACGGTCGATTGGGTGTCCATCGCGCGGATGATTTCGACGATGCGCCGGATGTTCGCGCCGGTATCGGTGAGGATCAGCGTGTTGCTGCCCGAATTTGCCGACAGGTCGGCGTAGCTGGGGATCAGCGGCGCGAAATCTTTCTTGAGCTGTGTGGCGTCCAAAAACCGGATCGGAATGACTTGCGTAATCACGTCATCGTTGGCTTCGATCAGCAGCGGATCGGCCCCGGTCTTCACCGGGATGTTGCGTTTTTTGGCTTCGTCGATCTTGACCAGCTTCAGGATTTTGCCGGTGCGAATGCCGACGTAACCTTTCTCCTTAAGCATGGAGTTCAGCAGCGCGATCGCTTCGTCCACGTTCATCTTTTGCTTGCTGATGATCGTGACGCGCCCTTCCAGCGTGAAGTCTTTGACGATGACCAGGCCAGACATCTCCGAAAGCTGTTCGAGCACCGTTTCGTACGGCGTGTCCTTGAAGTTCATCGCGATGGACTGCGCCGTCGGCACCGGCTTCTCATCCGCGGACGGCAACGGCTTCTGGTCGGCCGCCGGGACGGGCTTTTGCTCGGGCGCCGGCACCGGCTTCTGGTCGGCCGCTGGAACAGGCTTTTGGTCCGGCGTGGGCACCGGCTTTGGTTCCGGCACCGGAACGGGTTGTTCTTCAGCAAAACAACAGGCGGAGAAGACGAGCGCAATAAACAGTCGAGAAGTCCAGAAGTCGAGAAGTCGAGAAGTCGTCGGCTTGGCTTTCGCCGTTAGCGACCCCCTGCTTCGAGACTCCAGACTCCAGACTCCAGACTCCAGACTCCTCATTTACGCATCTCCTCCTGACGTCTCTTGCGCAGTCGCTCCACGATCGAGTCCACTTCCGGCGAACCCGTACTGGCTGCCGGGCCGGTGGTGCCGGCGTCCCTGCCGGCCGGCACGGAGGCCGGCGCTACCGCCGCGGCGCCTTCCAGCGTCTGGCCTACACTGACGACGATTGGCTGGTCGTCACAAACGTACTCGATGTTGTCTAACGTGATGGCTCCGACCTTGCCGCGCGCAATCGACTCGCCCGTGCGCAGAGGTTGGATGGTCTTCGCGGCCGCGTTTTCGATGAACGCGACAAGCTGCCCATCTTTCTGAACGATGCCGCGCAACTGGAAGTCGCGCTCCGGCGTTGGCGGCGGCGCGGCGGGCTTCTCCTGAACCTCCGCAGGCCGGTCCTCGTATCGCCCGCGCGTCCGGGTTTTTGAGAACACATTGCGCTCGACCAGAATTTTGTAGCGGTCCCATCCCGGCGGCGGCGTGCTGCTGGCTCGCGGCGTGAAGACTGGCGGCGTGAAGACTGGCGGCGCCGTCGGGCCAGCGGGAGCCGGTGTCGTTCCGACCGCTGGAGTGCCAGGCGCCGCAGCGGGCGTCCCCGGCGTTGTTGCGGGGGTTGCGAGCGTTTTCGCCGGAGTCACAGGCGCCGTAAAAGGAGTTCCTGGCGTTGCAGCAGGAGTCGTCGTCGCGTCCTTGGTTTCGGGCTTGTTGGACGGCGTCGCTGTTTCCGTTGTGGGAGTCGTCTTCGGCGCGTCTACAGCCGGCGTGGTCGCCGGCGACACGGGGGTCGCCTCGCCGCTCAGCGCGCTTGCGCAAAGAAGCAATAGAATCAGCATGGCGCCGCGCGTCATTGAACGACTCCCCCCGCCTTGGCTTTTTCAGGCTTTTGCTCCGCCGCTGTATAGAGGGTGGAGAGCTTTAAGTCGAGCGTCAGATCGTTAATGCCGGAGGTGCGCGAGCCGATCTGAAGTTCGGTGACCTTCAGGGGGAACTGCGCCGCCTGCGCCTGGCAGAGAAAACGCGCGACGCCGTCCATGGTGCCCGTGCCGCTGGCCTGCACATGAACCTCGCGCAACGACGCCTTCGATTCCGGGCGCTCGGGCTTGACGGACGCGAGGGAAAACCCGGCGTTTCGAGCCCAGTCGCGCAACGCGTGCAGCAACTGGCTTTCGGCTTCGGCGGGGCTGCCTTTCAAGCCGGAGGCGACCATGTCTTTCCATTTTTCGCGAAGTTGCTTTCTCTCAGAAACCAACTTTCGTGAGCGGCTGATGTCCGAGAGGATCTGTTCGCGCTGGGTCTCCAGCAAGCCCTGTTCATCCAGGAGCGGTGCGAGAACGTAGCGGTCCGCGAGGAGCAGCCCAACGACTCCCAACACTCCAAACGTCAGCCATTTTTCGCGTTTCGACAGATTCATCTAGACTCCACCTGTGGGCCGGCGTTGCCCCCTCACCCCTAACCCCTCTCCCTCGCGGGGGAGAGGGGAACCGGAGGCCGCGCCTTTTCGGTCTCGCGGCGGATTGGCTCCGGGCTCGTCGGCCGCTCCCTTACGGTCGCGGTTCTGATCCTTGGGCACAAATTTGAAGCTGAGCGCGAAGGAGACTTCGCTGTTCTTCGGGCCGCTGCTGCGCATGTGCAGCAGCTTCAAGTCGGTTACTTTGAGCGGGTTTTCATCCTTGGCCGCGTCGTCAGCGCTGGGCTTTGACTTGTCGGCGACGTCGGACCGGTCTCCACCTTTGGTCGATTCTTCAGTGCCAGGCTTCGCCTTGTCGGCCGGCTTCTCGGCCGCCGCAGATGGGGCGTCGCTCTTGGGCGCATCATCACTTTTGGACTTCAGCTTGTCGAGCAGTTCCAGCACGGTCTTTTCGTCCACGGCTCTCCCGGAGAGAACCCCGCGCATGTCTTCGTGCAAGTTAAGCGTCGAGACCCAGATGCGGCCTTCTTCGGGGAAGGTGAGCGTGATGGCGCGCAGAGATTCCAGATAGTTCGGCCGCCGCTCGTACCAGCCGCGCACTGTGTTCACGCGGTTGATGAACGCTTTGGCGTTGTCCGTATTCTCCTTCATGTCGTCGCGGCTTCTGCGCAGGTCGGCCACTTCCGCCGCGTTGCGAATCCAGTCGCTCGTAAACATCGCCACGATCGCGATCAGCGCGGCCGCGCCCAGCCCCAACAGGGCCGTCCGCGAACTGATGAGCGGCGGCTTGGGCTCCGCCAATCGCGGATGCAGCAGATCGATCGCCAGCAGCGCGGGCTTGATCGCCAGCGCGGCCAGCGCGGCGCTGCCAGATGGAATCCCAGCGCCGTCGCTCATGCCTTCGATCGGGATCCCCGAGAAGTGGCGGCCGGGCCGGATCGGCATTTTCGTCTCGGATGAAAATTCCTGGACCAGCGCCGGCGGCAGCCCCACGTCGTCCCACAGGTCGAGCGGCCCGGCGCTGCCGTTCTGCTGCGTGAGCGTCAGTGCGCGATGCAGTTCGCCGGCGAGTTCGGGTGTGGTGCTCTTGCTGCCGATTTGCTTGCGCACGACGGAATCCGACGAGACGTGGCACAGGCGCGGCAGGCCGGCGGCGCCCCGTGTGATCAGTTCCGCACCGTTGGCGCCAAAATGCAGGACGTTGGCGCTGCCGCTCGCGGCCGATAAGGCCAGCCCGGTTGGCGTGATGCTCTGCAGCTTCAGCCCGGCGGCCGCGGCGAGCGTTCTCAGTTGCTCGATGCGCTCGCGCAGCGCCGCGACAAGGACGACAGCCTGGCCTTCGCTGGAAGCACTGCCCGTCGTGTAGTCCACCACCAGCGTGCCGGGTTCGAGCGAGAACTGCGTTTCGGCTTGGATGCGCAGCATGCTGGTGAGCATCTGCGATGACGCGGCGGGGACGGTTTTTTCCTTAAACATGAGCCATTGGGCCGGAATTCCGAAGACGGCCTGGCTGCACGAGAACTGATTCTGCTTCAGGAACTGCGCGAGCTTCTTGCCCAAAGCCGCGGCGTTCTGATACGAGTCCTGTTCGCCAAGCTGGAACACGGCGGAGCGGACCACGCGGCAACCGCCGTTGCTGGCTCGGGCTTCCGTCACATGCAGCGCGCGCGCGCCGATGGCGATGCCGATATTTTTTCGAGCCGAGAGGCCCATTACCGCTTCTCCGTGCTTGCCAATGCTGTGGAGCGCACTGATTCTCGCGTGCCGGCGTCCAGCGGCCAGCCCAGATGCGTCAAATCCTGGCGGAACAACACGCGCGGCGGCGTGCTCCGCATGTCGAAGACGTACCGCGCTCGGCTGAAGCTGCGCCCGTTGCCGCTGACGCCAAGGATGTCGGCCGAGTACTGGTAGGAGCGTGTGGTGATCGCGCCGCCGATCAGCGCGGCTTTCTGCGGCGTCAGTGCGCTCAGCACCCATACGATGCTATTCAGGTCTGGGCCGTTGCCCGAGCGCGTCGCAATGAGTTGATCGATGTCGCTGTCGAGCAGTCCGGGAAGGCAGCGCAGGACTTCTTTGGGCGCGGTGTTCACGTTCACCTTGCCGACCAGGATCGGCAGGCGGTCGGTCGTGAGCGAATCGGCGACCTTCTTGAATTCGTCGAGCGTCATGCCGGACTTCACATAGAAATCCAGCACGTTCTGTGGCGCCGCCTCGCCGCGCAAGCGCAAGGTGATGCTCGCGACGCGGTCTCCTGAAAAATAGCGCAGCAGGAAATTGGAGAGCTGCGTCAGTGTGGAAGTCCGCGTGTCGCCGACGAAGATCCGCTGCCCGCCGGTGCTCGAAACATTCGGTTCGATGCTGTAGACGGTCAGGTACTTCATGACGCCGCACTGCGCCTGGCCGTTGATGCCGCCGAGCATCGTGGTCGTCGTGCCTTCATTTTCATCCAGCACACCGTTGCGGTTGGCGTCGAGGCCGAAAAGGATCTCGCGATAGCTGCCTTTGACCAGCAGCAGTTCCTCCAGTGTCTCGAACGGCGCATTCTTGCAGTAATACGGCTCCGGCTGCAGCAGGTAGAACTCGCTTTCCGCGCCGTTCTCCGTGGCTTCTTCGTCCGCATCGCGCCAATCGATGATAGAGGCCGCCAGGTCAGAGGTCATTCCCGGAAGGCACAGCAGCATGTCGAGGCTGGCCGTGTTGATGTTCAGCTTGGCCGATTCGTCGCTGACGCCGAAGCCGTACTTGCGCTCGTTGTCCGAGTCGGGCCGCACCAGCCAGAAATGGCCTTCGCCCACCGCGACGGCTTGCGACTGGATGTCGGTGTCGAGCGTCGTGCGGTCCGTGTTGTTGGCCAGGCGGTTGATCACGTGCTGGGCGGCGCCGCTGACTACCGCTTCCGCTTGTGCTGCATCGACCAGGTTTCCCGAGGCGAGGACTTCCACGCGCATCTCGCGGGAAAACACCAGCGCCAGACCCGTCAAAAAAATCATGATCCCGATCGTGACGATCAGCACGCTGCCGCGCGGTCCGCGCCTCCCTCTCCCCTCGAGGGAGAGGGCCGACGTGAGCGAAGCGAACGCGGGGTGAGGGGGCGCACTCGTATGCGCTATATTCCGCATCAGTTGCTGTTCCCCGTTGTCGATGTCACCGACTGCCCACACGGAATGGCGTAAATGTGCGAAACAACGCGCGTTGGCCCCGGCTGATTCGTGCCGAATGCCGGCGCGGAGGCCGGCGCTACCGGCAAAAATTCGAGCGTCGCTTCCACCGCAACCGGCAACGTGTTGTCCTGCCCCGTCGAGTCCCAGGAATCTTGCCAGAGGGATCCGTCGTAGTAGCGCAGGCGCAAGGTCTTCACGTTGCGGCAAAGGATCTGTTCATGCACCAACGGATCCTCCGCCGCAAGCAGATTCGTGGTAATCCGACGCATCAGCACCGGCTGCGTTTCTCCCGTGATCGTTTCCACGGAGAGTTCTACCTTGCGTATGTTGCACGCCGTCTCCGACTCCGCCGGGTTGTGCGCGCAGGAATAAAAGATCAGGGAATCCGCCTGATCGGTGCCGCTGTAGCTCGTGCCTACAAACGATCCGGCAAAAAGCCCCGTCGGCGGCATCGCCGCATTGAAGTCCTGCCGCAGCAGGTCGAGCGCCAAAGCCGTCTGCCGTGCCGGTTCAATGGCCGTCATGGCCGAACCGTGCGCCTTCGTGCCGATGAACAACGCGCCGTAGAGCGCTCCGCACAGCAGCGCCATCAGCGTAATTGCGACGAGAAGTTCGAGCAGGGTGAACCCGGCTGGGTAGCACGCACGTGTTCGCGCCGTCCTTTTGGCGCGGACTCGTGCGTGCGGACCGGCTGAAATGCACGCATGAGCTGGCGCAAGTGGCCGCGCCAGCACATGCGTGGCACCATCTCTAAGCCGCCCCATCAGTTCGACTCCACATCAATGAGCGTCGCGAGCAGCACGTTCTGCTCGCGGTTGCCCGCAATCCACGTCACCTTCAAATCCAGTTCCCGAATCGAGCTGCTATCCCAATCCCTGATTTCCGCCACCCAGGTGAAACCGGCATACGGTTCGTCAAAACTGCCGTTCAGCGCTCCGTTTTGCCACGACTTCAGCACGATCAGCTCGTTCAGCTTCGAACGCGCCAAAACGGCCGCTTCAGCCTTGCGCCGCGCGTTGTTGGCGAGCGAAGTGGACAGGGAGATCGCGTGCATGGCCACGGGAAACACGATGGCCATCAGCACGATCGCCGCGAGCACTTCCATCAAGGTGAAGCCGCGCTTTCCCACGTTCATCCTTTGCCACAGAGGTCACAGAGAACATTCTCGCGAAACGCGAGGATTTCACGGACCTTCAGTCGCGCCTGTGGCGCTTTGCCGCCGCTCCCTTACGGTCGCGGTTCTGATGTTTTCGCCGCTCCTTAGGGCCAAAGCCTCTGATTCTCGGCGTCGCTGTTTCGCCCCGTCTCCCCGTCGCCCCGTCTCCCCGTCCGGTTTTACTCCCGTTGTATCAGCGCCACGCGTTCGGTTTCCGAGCGGCAGCCGATCTCGAAGACTTTCCCTTGCCCATCCACCAGCAGCAGCGTCGTCGCCGTTGTGCGGCCGTTGGGGAAGAAATCCATGTGGCCCTCGGAGCTCGCTTGCGAGTTCCACGCGCCCGTCATGCCCTCGGGCAACGTGAACCGCCGGCCGAACTCCGTCCCCAGTTCGCCAAAATCCGCGCCTCTTTGCACCGTCAGCCAGTAACCCAGGCCGTCGGCGTCGAGGTTCAGCCGGTACACGTTGCCGCTGCTGACGGCCTGCACGCGTCCGTACTGCGCCAGCGCGATGACCTGCGCCGCCGCGTCGCTGCTTTTGCGCCCCGCCAGAAATCCCCGCAGCGATGGCGCCGCGATTCCCGCCAGAACCGTGACGATGAGCATCACCAGCACCAGTTCGAGGAGGGTGAAGCCGGTGGCACGCATGTGCTGGCGCGTTTGTTTGCGCCAGCTCATGCGTGCACTCTCAGCGACTCCGCACGCACGAGTCCGCGCCAAAAGGACGGCGCGGACACGTGCGTGCCACATGTTACCGCGTTGACCAGTTGTCGATATCATCCCCGCCGCCTTCCTGGCCGTCTGGTCCGAACGAATACAGGTCGTAGCTGCTGGCGTTGTGCGAGCCCGGACAGCGGTAGACGTAGGCGTTGCCCCACGGGTCATTGAGAACCATGCGCTTCAGGTAGGGGCCCTTCCAGTCCTTCGCGTTGCCAGGCGGTTCCATCAGCGCGCGCAGTCCTTCGTCGCTGGTCGGATAGCGCCCGGTATCGACCTCGAAGGTGTCGAGCGAGGTACCCAGGTTCGCAATGTCGGTTGTGGCAGCGGCGATGCGCGCCTGTTCCGACCGCTTGGTGAATTTCGGCACGACAACCGCCGCCAGCACCGCCAGAATCACCAGCACCAGCAGCAGCTCAACCAGCGTAAACGCCCGCGTGCTGCGAATCGTTCTGACCCATCTTGGTTTCATGGCATCTTCCTCAATCTAACCCAAAGAAAACTCTGCGATCTCTGCGTCCTCTGTGTCTCTGCGTTGAAAAAAAGCTCCCTTAGTGGATCAAGTCCTGCAACTGGAACAGCGGCAGCAACATGCCCACCACAATCACGCCGATCACCGCGGCCATGCAAAAGAGCAGCAGCGGTTCGGCCAGCGCGACGAGCATTCTCAACCGGCGGTCCAGGTCCGTTTCGAACGAGGTGGAAATGCGCTGAAGTTCCCGGTCCAGCCGGCCGGTTTCTTCGGCGACAGCCACCATCTCGACGACCGACGGCGGAAACAACTGCGCGCTGCGCCCCAGGCTTTTAGAAAGACTTGCGCCGCTCTGCACGTCTTCAACGGCAAGTGCAACCGTGTCGGCGAGCGTCTGGTTGCCGATCGCTTCTTTGGCGACGCGCAGCGATGCGATCAGACCGACGCCCGCGCCGATCAACGTTCCCAGCATTCGGAAGAATCGAATCAATGCAAAGCGCGCCATGACTCCGCCCAGCAGCGGCGAACTCAGGAGTATTTTTTCGATCGTGCGCCGGCCCGAATCGGTTTGCAGGCCGCGGCGGATGAGCAGGAAGAGCAGGAAGGCGGCAATGGCGACGATCAGGCCGTGCTTCATCACCATCTCGCTGGCTGTAACGATCGCGCGCGTCAGCCAGGGCAGCGAGCCGCCGAACTCCTTGAAGATGGCCGAAAACCTCGGGATGAAATACGTGAGCAGGAAAATCACGACGCCGGTGGCGATCGTCGCCAGAACTGCCGGATAGACCAGCGCGGCTTTGACTTTTCCCTTCAGGTCGTCTTCGCGCGCGTGGAATTCAGAGATCTGATTTAACACCAAGTCCAGAAAGCCGCCCGTTTCTCCGGCGCGCACCATCGCCACGTACACGGGCGGGAAACTCCGCGGCCACTGCGCCATCGCATCCGCCAGCGAACTGCCGCCGACCACGTCATCGTGAATGGCCGTCCACTGCGCGCGCGCCGCGGGCGAGCTGGCCTCGCGAACCACAATGTTCAGTCCGCGGCTCAGCGGCACGCCGGCGCTCAGCAGGTTCGCCAGTTCGCGCGTGAACGCATCCACGTGTGCCTGCGAGACACGCTGCGGGGCATTGCGGCGGGCTTGAGCGGCGGGGGCCAGCGCCGCGTCTTGCGCCACCAGGATCGGCGTGAAGCCGCGCAGAACCACCTGCTCGATCGCCGCCGCGCGGTTATCGGCAGAGACAGTGCCGGAGCTCTCCGCTCCTTTGGGGTCCAGGGCTTTGTACGCGAAAACCGGCATCTATTGTCCCCAAAAGCAGTGCTGAGTGCTGAGTGCTGAGTACTGAGCCGCACGCGGATTCCGGCGCGCTTCAATCTCCAAGCTCGGCTTCACCAACACGCAGTTGCTGCCCCCTCACCCCTAACCCCTCTCCCTCGCGGGGGAGAGGGGGACCGGAGCGCCGCTCCCATGCGGTCGCGGTACAGATGTGCTCCTGCCTCCGAACACTTTCCACTCCTGCCTAGTGCCGCTGCCTACTGCTGCTCCTCAACAATCAGCACTCAGTACTCAGCACTCGACACTCAGCACTTGCCGTTACTGGTCCTTCGTTGCGCGAACCACTTCTTCAACGGTCGTCAAGCCGGCTTCCACCAGGCGCCAGCCATCGCTGCGGAGGCTGCGCATGCCTTGCCGCACGGCGATCTTGCGGATCTCGCCGGCGGACGTGCTGCTCAGGATGCACGCGCGAATCTCCTCGGTCACGTCCATCAGTTCGCAGATGCAGTTTCGTCCGCGGAAGCCGGTCCCCTGGCACGCTCTACAGCCCTTCCCGCGCCAGGTCACCTTCGGAATCTCGGGGGCGCAATCGCGCGGCAGAATTTCGGGCGGTGTGTGGACTTCTTCGCGGCAACTGGTGCAGATCAAGCGCACCAGGCGTTGAGCGAGCACGCCTTCCAGCGAGGACGCGACCAGATACGGTTCGACGCCCATGTCCACCAGCCGCGCCAGCGCTCCGGGCGCATCGTTGGTGTGCAGCGTCGAGAACACCAAGTGGCCGGTCAGCGAGGCTTGCACGGCGATCTCGGCGGTCTCCACGTCGCGGATTTCGCCGATGAGCACCACATCGGGATCGTGGCGCAGAATCGAGCGCAACCCCAGCCCAAAGGTCAGCCCGGCCTTCGTGTTCACCTGAATCTGGTTGATGCCGCGCAGGTAATATTCGACCGGGTCTTCAATGGTGATGATTTTGCGTTCGGCGTCGTTGATGCGCGAAAGCGCCGCATACAGCGTCGTCGTCTTTCCGCTGCCGGTGGGGCCAGTGACGAGAAAAATTCCGTGCGGCAGATCGAGGATGCGCTCGATGCTCTTAACATCCCCGGGCGACATGCCGAGCTGTTCCAGCCCGAGCAGCGCCGAACTGCGATGGAGCAAGCGCAGCACGACGCCTTCGCCGTGCAGCATCGGAATCACCGACGCGCGCACGTCCAGTTCGTTGTCGCCGATCTTCAGCTTGATTCGCCCGTCCTGCGGCAGGCGTTTTTCAGCGATGTTGAGATGCGCCAGGATCTTCAACCGCGAGATGATCGCCGCTTGGAACTGCTTGAGCTGTGGCGGGACGTTGACTTCCTGCAGCACGCCGTCGATTCGGTAGCGCAGGCGCAGTTCGCGCTCGAAGGGTTCGAAATGAACGTCTGTCGCCCGGAGCTGTATCGCCTCCGTCAGCACCTGGTTGACGAAGCGGATGATCGACGCTTCACCGGCCGCGCCCGAAAGATCGACATCGTCGGCTTCTTCCGAGACCACCGCAATCCGGTGCACATCGGCTTCGTTGGCCATCGACTCGATGGTGTCGGCGCCCACGCCCAGGTAGGTGCGCGTGCAGCGGTCGATTTCGGACGCTGGCGCCAGCGTCAGCCGGCATTCCAATCCCGTCGCAACCCTGAGTTCATCCAGGCCGGACGTGTCGAAAATCCGTGACGAGGCCACCAGCAAAACGTCATCGTCCAATCGAATCGGGAGCAGGCGGTGTTTGAGCAGGATGCGAACGGGGAATTTCTGCAGGAAGGCCTTGTCGAACTGCACCGTCGATAGATCCAGGAACTGGACCCCGAACTTCGCGGCCAGAAACTTCAGCGCCTGGTCTTCCGCCACCGCGCCGCAGGCCACCAGAGCTTCGTCCAGCGGCTTGCCAGCCGAGAGCAACGGCCGGACGCGCTCGACGCCACTGGCATCGAGCACGCCGCTGCTCTGCATTTCGGCCAGAATGGACTGCACGCGCGTTCCCCCACAACTATTGCCGCTTGCGGATTATTCTTTGAACCGCAAAGACTCAAAGACGCTAAGAAGAGTCTTAATTAAAAGCCATCTTTGCGCCTTTGAGCCTTTGCGGTTCAAACCCGCAATCCGCAAAAACGAGTTTAGTCCAACATCCCCATCAGCATGAGCTGGGCTTCCTGGCGGGGCGTCAGCAGTTCGCGCAGGGCGTCTTGAGCCTTCTTCAGCTCGAGCTTGCTCTTTTCGCGAGCTTCGCGGACTTCCTGCATCTTCTCTTTTACGGCTTTCGGATCGGCGTCCTTGGTGTCCGCCAGAGTCTGAAGCGCATCGGTTTTCTTTTCGATCTCGCTCTTCTGCGCCTGGTCGCCGGCAGCCGGAGTGGCGCCGGGAGCACCGCCGCCGGGACCGCCGCGGCCACGGCCGAACCCGCGGAAGCGGCCAGACATGGCTTCACGCTGAAGTTTCTGGACCGCTTCGACCTTGGGCTGAAGGGCCTTCCAATCTTCCTCCGAGGCGCCGAGCTTTTCTTTGATCGAATCCAACATGCGCTGGCGGAACTGCTCCGGATCCCAGCGGCGTTGACCACCCGCTGGCGGCTGTCCGCCTGGCGCCGGCGGAGCGTCTTCGGCTTGAAGCTGCCAAGCTCCGAGAACGCCAAACGCTACGGCGAGCGCCAAGATGAGTTTGAACCTGTACATCGCTGCTCTCCTTTCCCAAAATACGTGTCCGAGCTGTGAGCTTAAGACTCCGCCCGAGACCGTAACCCTTTATCGCGTTCACACTGGACTGCAAACTTAGAAGAGTTTGCGATTTGCGGCTTTGCTGCATGGAATTGGTGGCCTGGTAGCCTGGTAGCCTGGTAGTCTGGTGTCTGGTGTCTGGTGTCTTGGGTCTGGGGTCTGGCCCTCCTTAGGTAAGCAGGCGGATTCGCTTGGATTCTCTCATCCGTAGCATATCGCCAAGGCATTCAGCGGCCCGAGCGGTTGCGCCTTGACGCGCCAGGAAGCCGTTGCGTGCCCGTCCGGCCATGGCTTTGGCGGATTCCGACCGCAGCAGAAGCTTCTCGATCTCTTTCGTGAGCGACTCTTTCGAGACTTCGACAGAGCCGTCGCAGGAGCGCAAAATGGCCATCGCGTCGGCGAAATTATGCATGTGTCGGCCGTGAACGATCGGCACGCCCAGCCCGCAAGGCTCCATCGGGTTCTGCCCGCCGTGCGGGATGAGCGATCCGCCGACGAAGGCGACGTCGGCGGCTTTGTAGGCATCCTTCAGGACGCCGACCGTGTCCACCAACAGAACGGACGGCTCTTGGCTCTTAGCTCTTGGCTCTTGGCTCTTGGCCGCCGATTGCAGGCTACTGAATCTGACGCGCGCAAACCCCGCTGCGCTGATCTCCTGTTCGACCGCGGCGGCGCGTTCCGGGTGGCGCGGGACCAGCACCAGCTGCAGGCTGGGGACGGTCGTTGCGCGAAGTTGTTTGAAACAGTCGAGCAAGGCCGCTTCTTCGGTTGGATGCGTGCTGCCGCCGATCAGGACCGGCGCGTCGCTCGAGAGCCCCAGTTTTTCGCGGGCGCTCTGGCGCTCTTCAGGGCTGGGCAGGCGAACGTCAATCGCGTCGTATTTTATGTTGCCCGAAATCTCGATACGATCGTCCGATACGCCAAGTTCCTTCAAGCGCGCCGCGTATTCGTCGCTCTGCACCAGCCAGCGCGTGACGCGCCGGAACGACGGCCCCACCAGGAACCAGAAGCGCTTGTAGCGCCGAAAAGCGCGCTCGGAAATCCGGCCGTTCACCACGATGATGGGCAACCCGCGCAGCGCGGCTTGAGCCGTCATGTTTGGCCAGACTTCCAGTTCCATGAGCACCAACGCCGTCGGTCTGACGCGATCGAGCGCTCGTCGCACGACCCAACTGAGGTCCAGCGGGTAATGGAATACTTTGTCGGCACCGTAGCGTTTGCGGGCAACTTCCTGGCCTGTGACGGTTGTTGTGGAAACGACGACGTCAAATTCTGGCTGGCGTTCGTGAAGCGCTTTGATCAGCGTTTCGGCCGCCGCGGCCTCACCGACGGACACCGCGTGAATCCAAATCCGCGGCTTCCCCGATTCGCGTTCCGGCACCAACCCCAGCCGTTGCGAAAGCGGCGCGCTGAGCTTCCCCTTCACCCAGCGCCGGTACGCGAAGTAGGGCGTGAGGAGGAGGCCAGCCAAGAGGTACAGCAAGTCGAGGAGCATATTCAAATCTTACCGCAGAGGACGCGGAGGACGCAGAGGAGAAAAGGGTTCGGGGTTCAGGGTTCGGGGTTCAGGGAAGGCTTTACGATTTCCGTTACTGGACCCTGACCCCTGGACCCTGACCCCTATACCCTGCCGTTTCAGTTCCTCGGCTTAAGCCCCACGTCATCAATGTAGAACACACTCTTGTCGTTGGCATTGGATACGAAGCCGAGCCAGTACAGAGACTTGAACTTCGGGCTGCAGGGCAGATCGGTGAAGCGCTTGGGCTCCTTTTCGCCGGGGAGCGTCACGGCCAGGTCCCACTTGGCCTTCGCGTCTTTGCCTACGCCCGCGACGATCTCGAACTTCACCCACGTGCTCAGCGGAATCTTCATCAGCGTCTTGCCGCCGGCGTTCAGCGAGCCATCGCCTGCGACCTGCAGTGATGGGCCGGTTTGATACGGATTGTCTCGCGTGCGCCATTCGTGCGAGAGGACCGCACCGGGTTCCAGGCGCAGGCAGAAGGTGCCTTCCAGCACGCCTTCCTTGAAGCCGGGCTCATACCACAGGTGCGGATCCCACGGCACTTTCTGGCCGGGCGCGTCGGTGAACTTCAGGCTGCGCTTGCCGGAGGCGGCCGTTTCTTCGGTGACGCGAATGTTGGCCTCCTTTACGACGGGATCTTCGCTGACGACGCAGCCGACGGGCTTCTGGCCGACGGCAGTGTCTTCGAAGCCGTCGCTGATCGGCGTTGGCGGCGGTGGGGGGGGAGGCGGCGGGTAGGCGCTCGCCACATCGGTCTTGATCGGCGTCAATGTCAGGGTAGCGCCGGCCTCCGTGCCGGCCGGGGTGGTGCCGGCGTCCCTGCCGGCCGGCACGGAGGCCGGCACCACCCGCAGGCGGCCAGCGGTGCTGATGTCGATCGGCTTGAAGCCGATTTTCTCCGCGGGCGAACCGGGCTTGAGCGTGAAGTCGCCTTTTTCCGGATCGTTGAACAGCGGGTCGGCGATGATGGATTCCGCATCCTGGCCAGTCTTCTGCCATGCTTCGAACGATTTGCCTGCGAAGAGAGGCGGGCCATCGACGAGCTGCCAGTACAGGTTTTTCTTCAGCAGGAAGTGCGTCGTGTCGCCGCTCCAGTTGCTGCCCAAGACCGATCCTTCTTTCCAGTAGATGAGGTTGCGTTCCAGCGTGAAGGACAGGTGCTTCTCGTCGCGGGTGCGCTGGAGTTGATTCTCTGTATTCATGGCGAAGATGTTGTTCACGACCATGTTTTCGCGGCCGTAGTGCTGATGGAAGCCGGAGGACTTACAGCGATAGGTGATGTTGTTTTCGGCGAGGATACCCTGGCTGCCTTCGTCGAAGTAAATGCCCCAGCCGCCGTAGCTGTGCGAGAGGACATCATGCATGTGGTTGTAGCGCAGCGTCGTTCCGGGGGAGATTCCGAGCGTGTAGATGCAGCCCATGTCGGTCAGCACGCCCTGGCCGATCTTGTGCATGTGGTTGTATGAAATGTCGTTGTGGTGAGCGAGACTGTTGCCGTATCCCCAGCTCCACCCAACCGACACCGCCGTGTAGTAGAAGTCGTAGATTTCGTTGTGAACGACGCTGTTATCGTGCGACTGCCCGATCCACACGCCGATGGCGGCCGGATGGACTCGCGCGCCGTAGGCGATGAGATTGTTCGACACCACGCAGTGGCTGGCGACTTCTTCATCGTTGCCGCGAATGTTCATTTCGCCGATCTTCACGCCGCCCGCGCCCAGGTCCGTCAGTTCGCAGTTCTCGACGCGGTCGTTCTTGCAGCCCGCCGCCCATTCGATGGCGTAGGTGCCCACGTGAGCGACCTTGCATTTTTCCAGCGTCCAGTTGCGTGCGCCGACGGCGGTGATCGCGGCGCTCAAGATGGCTTCGGCCTGGCAGAAGGCGTAGCCCTTCGGCCCGAGCGTCCAGTTGGTGTGCGCGAAGGACAGCCCTTCGAAGCGGATGTTTTCGACCCAGGCTTTTTTCGCCAGATCGCCTTTGATGTCGATCAGTTTTTCCAGCTTCGGCGCGACCACTGTGGCCTTCGCAGGATCTTCGCCGGGCATGGGAATGTACGTCAGCAGGCCACTCTTGCGGTCCAGATACCATTCGCCCGGTTGTTGCAACGCTTCGAAAACGTTTTCGACGATGTAACGCTGGTTGGCGGGAAGAGCCGACCAGCCATCTTTCCCGAACGTATTGCCCGCGAAGTTGACCACGTGCTTGGCATCATCAACCGACGCAATTCCAAAGCGGGACATGTACCAGCAGTGGAAGTTCAGCACTTCGACATCGTTCAAGTTCTTCCAATCCGGTTTGATGTCGCCGGCCTTGTACTTGAAGCGGTCGAATCCCGGAAGCTTCGGGTCGGACGGATCCATCGGACCGGCGATGAAGGCATACGTGTTCTTCTGCGCGCGCGGCCGATAGCGGCGTTCACCGTTCACAAAAAGCTGGCAGAACGACCAGCCCTGCTGCACTTCGGGAATCTGCAATTCCCACCGCCCCTGAGCGTTCACTTTGAAGCCGCTCAGCGCCACGCCGCCGCTGAAAAGCGGGGTCTCGCCCACCGCCGCGCGATAGATGACCGGCGCGGCGGCTGTGCCGGAATCTTCCGGCATGAAAACGACCGGTTCCTTCAGCCAGTACGTCCCGCCGGTGATCTGCACGACGATGGTTTTCCGTGGCGCAGGCTGTCCAGCCTGCGCGGGCAGGCTAACAGCCTGCCCCACGAGTTCCCGCACCGCTTTCTGCGCGCGCGTGAGCGTAGCGAAAGGTCCGTCGGTCTTGTCGGCGTTCGGCGCGGCCAGTTTGCCGGACCAGCCGTCGTTGCCGGAAGGCGCGACGAAGAGTTGGTCTTCGGCGTGGACCGTGCAAGCCGCGAATAGCAACATTGCGATGAGAGCTACGAGTGAGAGCTGCATGTAAGGCCCCTCCGGTTTGTTCTAGATGAGGAGGACGAGTGTAGTTGAAAGGACGGCGGGTGCAAAGGGGAGACGGGAACGGGCTAAGTTGAGGTGCCATGACGGGCGGTAGAAGTCATGCGATTGACGCGCGGGAATAAAGGCAGGAAACTTGACGGGTCTGTCCGTTTGACTCTTGGGAGAAAGGTAAGGTTCCCGCTGCCTCGTTGCTTGTTACTTTAGAAATCATCGCGAAGTTCGAGGGGCTCACTATGGGACTTAAGTTGCGCGTGAACACGTTTTTTCAGGTCAATGCTGAGGACGTTTATTCGGCTTACCTCCAGTTCTACGGCCCCGGCGCAGTGCTGGAGGACTTCCCCTGTGGCGAACAAGACCAGTACGTTTTGCGGCAGCGGCGGCAAGACTGGACAATATTGGAGTGGGATGGTGGTTGGGAGTGGCTCGTTCGTCGGCAAGCAGAACTCCACGTATCGAATTTACTGAAATGCAGAGGTTTTTTGTTATTTGTCTTCGATGGAGACTATTGGGGATACGAGTACTTTAGCAGTGGTACAATTCTCGACCATTTCGTCCAAGTTGAGAAACCTTGCGATGGGGCCGATTGGTTTCCGGGCCAAAACACCAGCGGTAAACCTGATCTGATAGCAGGAGAGTTTCCGTGGCTGTCGAAGGCGGATATAGCCAATTATTTTGTTCGGAACCCGATTGACGACATCGCCGAGCCGAATCCCGGTGAGTCGCAAATAGAATATGACCGACGCATTTGGGCAGAACATCAGAGGCTGAACGTTCCGGCCAGAGATGGAGACGAATTCAAGCGCTTTGATGAGTGCGCCATCCTCGATTTCATGCGCCTTCTAGGAATTCCAGTGGAACTGAGAGGAAAACGCGTCACGTTTATTGCTCCCGAGTACAAGAGATTTTTCGTGGGGCCAGAAGTGCACGCGGGTGGCCCGGCTCGGCGAGCCGGGTGCGAGCGATAGCGAGCACAAGAAGCTGTTCAAGGGGTATTCGAAACACGAGGAGTGCGTCAGGGCGGCCATGAGAGCGGAATCCCGCAAGTGTCGACGCAAGTTGGCGAACGCCGGCGTCAAATGCTATCGGGCATTCATGGAAGGGCTTCTTGTGCTGCGCTTCGCTCGCACCCGGCCCGATGGGCCGGGCCACCCCGCGAGAATTAAGTTGATATTTGGGCATGTATACGGTATATAGTGGGGTAGAGGTCGTTCCGAAACATATTGATCTCGGACCGGCGTGATTGCGCTGGCGAGGGAAACCGGGCGGTCTCGAATATCGCAGGACTGATCCACCATTTTTCACTGAACGCCAGAGCGTGACGGAGCCGTCGTGTGCTTTCGTGGCACGTGACGGGTGACGAGTGGCGAGTGGTAAGGTCTGCGATGCAGTGGAGGGCGGAGGTATGAACGAAAGTCGGCAGGAGGCAGCGGCAGGAGGCAGGAGTGACGGCACGGGGGCGGAGATCAGAACCGCGACCGTGAGGGAGCGGCCGGACAGCGGATTGACGGCGGAGGAACTGAAGGACCCGTGGAAGGCGATGTTTTCGGGCGGGGTCGCGAAGATGTTCGAGGCGCGGAAGGCTCTGACGGCGCAAGAGCTCGGCGATGCGGGCACTGGCGGGGACGAAGATGTCTTTCGCTTTGTGGCAGAGTGCGAAAAGTTTGGGGATGCGGAGGCTGAGAAACGCCGCGAAGAGCGCAAGGAGCGCCGGATGAACGCGGAGGCGATTCTGTGCGTGCCGTTGTGGCAGCAGGTTTCGGGGTTGTATCCGGACGACGAGCCGAAGATGAGTCCGCGCGAGCGGCTCGGAGCGATGTTGTTGCTCGTGAAGAACGCGGAGCGGCTGCTGCGGTACGAGATCAAATATTCGGGCGAACAAAAGAGCGAGATCGATGCGGCGGAAGTGCGGACGTATTTGTGGGATCCGCTGCGGACGGTTTGTTTTCATCTGGGGATTTCGCAGCGGAGGTTGACGGCGTACTGCAAGGAACTGACGGGGATGTCGGCGATGGAGATGGTGGATCGGATGAAGGCTGAGGGGGTAAGAGGAAAACTCAAGGAAGAACTGAGGAGGTTTATAAAGCTCACCGCAGAGGACGCAGAGGACGCAGAGGAACGGAATGGGGACAAAGCAGATCAGATTTTTGCAGAGTTGAAGGCGTCGCGGAGGGATGGGCGGTGGCATCGGACGACTTGGGCGATGGGGTTGGGGTTTTCTTCCTATCAACGGTTTTTCAGGGCGTGTCTGCTTTGTTATGGGAAGACGCCGCATGAGCTCGAGTTGGAAATCATCGAAGATATTCTGACGGAGCCGGTGCGCGAAGGAGTAACGGCGGCGGCGGCGAGTGTCGTACGCGAAGGCACGAGTGTTTCTCAGCCGGAGCCGAAGCGGAATGAGGGGGCGATAACGTAACGAATTCAGAATTCACAGTTCAGAATTGTGGCCGAGGATTCAAGTCGGCGAGGTGGTGCTTTGTCTAGGCGCAAAAATGGCTGGCTTTGAGCGGCGGGGCATCGGTCTGGAACGGTCCGCAAACGGAAAAAGCGCGGACCGTTCCAGAGCGATGGCAACCCTTGAAGGGCGACAAGGCGAATTCGGGCGGGCAAGGGGGAGTTGCGCACGGTGCAGGTTTGGACAAGAACAGCGGAACGCCCCCTCACCCCTAACCCCTCTCCCTCGCGGGGGAGAGGGGAACCGGAGCGCCGCTCCCTGACGGTCGCGGTTCTGATGGGCTGTCTCTCCGCGTTGAAATGGCGTGAGCAAACTGGTATACGTACCGGCATCTCCAGGAGCTTCCTCATGCAAACCGGCCGCGATGCCATTAACGCTCTGATGCGCAAGGAACAGTCTCAGTTCGTTCCGCTGCACGATAGTCCTTGGGGCGACACGCTGACGAAGTGGATTGGGCAGGGCATGCCTAAGAATGAGAAGGGCGAGGCCGTCGATCCGGTGGATCATTTCGGCTTCGACATCGCGGGCTGCGGGGGCTGGTTCGACTGGCACCCCAAGATGGGCGTCAGCGAAATCGTCGAAGAGAACGCCGAGTGGAAAATCGTGCGCAACGGCAGCGGCGCGTTGCTGAAGTGGTGGAAGACGCACTCCGGCACGCCGGAACACATCGGTTTCCACATGGACAGCCGCGAAGTGTGGGAGAAGGAATACCGGCCACTCGTGATTGGCTCGGCTCGGAAGCGCGTCGCGGAAAAACTCAAAGACGTTCGCGAGAATCTGGCCAAGCGGAAGGCTCAAGGCAAGTGGACGAACTTCGGCCACCTGTTCGTGTGGGAAGGCATGCGCGGCTCGCTGGGCGACTACAACATGTACACGTCGCTGGTCGCCGATCCCGATTGGATTCGCGACTACAACCGCGTCTACACGGACATGTACAAGGAGTGCTACAAGATACTCATTGAGGAGGGCGGCAAGCCCGACGGCATTTGGATGTATGAGGATCTCGGCTACAAGGACAAGCTGTTCTGCAGTCCGAAGACGCTCGAAGACCTGATTTTCCCGTACTATAAGGAGATGGTCGATTTCTTCCACGGGTATGGTTTGCCGGTGGTGCTGCATTCGTGCGGCTACCAGGAATCGGCTCTGCCGCTGGTCGTGCAGGCCGGCTTCGATGGACTCCATCCGATGGAGGTCAAAGCCGGAAACGACATTTTCAAGTTCGTCGAGAAGTATGGCGACAAGTTGGCGTTCGTGGGCGGCTTGGATGCGCGCATACTCGAAAGCGGCGACCGGAACGTCATTCGCAAGGGCGTAAGCGACTTCATTCTTGGGATGCGCAAGCGCGGCGCGCGCTTCGTGTACGGCTCCGATCATTCGCTCTCGACGAACATTGACTATGCCGATTTCCTGTATTCGCTGGAAGTGTATCGAGAGCTGGCGAGGAACTAACAAAGTCATTGGTCAATGGTCATTAGTCATTGGAGGCGTGGAAGACTTGGGTGCTGTTAATGACCAATGACGAATGACTAATGACTCGTGAGAGGGACTGAACCGTGGGGAAGAAGAAGCGCCAGGCCTTGCCGCTCGAGCTGGCCAAATCCCGCAGTCGCGCCGCCGCCATGGCCGCCGCTACGCGTGGCCGCGCCAAGGTCATTGATACGAGCAAGAAGAAGAGCGCCGTTCCGCCGGCGCGCAAGCAGATTGAGGAACAACTGAAGGAGAGCGAAGAAGGGAAGCCGGGGAAATGAGGTGGCACGCATGTATTCGCGCGTCCGTTTGGGCGAACTCATGCGTGCGGACGTTGGAGCGCGCCCGCACGCACGAGATTGGCGCCAGACACGCTGCGGCAAAACGTGTTCACATGGCGCCAATCACGTGCGTGCCACCGGTAATTTTCACAAAAGTCGAAAGCTGGACTAGCCGAATCAAGAAGCAGTCCGTATCTTTACCGCAAAGCCACATTCCACCCAGGGGCCTTTTTGGCGCGTGTCAGACGAAGCGGACATTGGCACCCAGCGTGCAGAAGCCGTAACCGGCGTCGCACCGCGTAGCGCAGAAGAGAAGCGCAAAGACTTCTTTGCGGCTTGTGGCATCTTCCTGTTTGCGTTTGGGCTGTATCTTCTGCCGGCGGCGTTCTCGCGGCCGATTTCTCACGCCGATGAAGCTCGCGTGGCGGTCACCGCTCGCGAGATGATCCAGACCGGTCAGTACGTTGTTCCGACCTTCGCCGGAGAACAGGACATCACTCCGCCGCTGCCGTACTGGGTGACGGCTGGCGCGGCGCAGGTGCTCACCAAGCAAGACGGTCTGACGGACCCGGTGATCAGGAATTCGGTGCTGCTGCCTTCTGCGTTGCTGGCGGCCTGCGCGATCTTTCTGGTCGTGATGTACGGCTGCGCGGTTTTCGGCCGGCCGGCGGGAGTCATTTCGGGACTGCTGCTGGCCTTCTGTCTGCTGACCACGCGCACAGCGCAGCTCGGCAATGGCGATGCGATCCTTCTGTTCACCAGCGCGCTCATGTTCTGCAGCGCCGCATGGATCGTGACGACGGCGCGTCCGGGCTTCTTTGCAGTGCTCGGATTGGGCGTGGGCCTCGGGCTGTCTGTCCTGACGCGCGGCCTGCTGCCGGTTGTTCTGCTGGCCGCTCCGGTCCTGCTGGAAGTCCTGCTGCGCCATCGTCTGAACCTGCGCAAGATCATTGTCTTTGTCGCTGCGCTGGTTGTCGCTGCCGGGATCGCCGGCGCCTGGCTGGTGGCGTTGCAGAAGCGGGCGCCCGGCTCAGAAGCCTTCATACTGGCGGATCTGCAGAATTCGTTCAAAGCCGCGAGCGCCGGCGGCTTCGGCTACTACTCGTACGCATTGGTCCGCGGCCTTCTGCCCTGGACCGTTCTGCTGGTGCTGGGCTGGAGCTTGTATCTCACGGCAAAAACGCCCGGCGGCGGCGATCCATCCGGCGCGCTCGTGATGGCTCGGCGAAATCTCCGCTTCTTCCTTCTGTCCTTCGCAACCGGCATGGTCGTGCTGAGCGTGCTGCCGCAGCCCAGTTCCGGTCTGCTGGTGATGGTCGTTCCAGCTCTGACGCTGGCCAGCGCATACGCTCTGGCGCAGTTCCGTTTCCCCGGCGGCGTGCAGGAAGAGCGCTTTGCGTGGCTGGTTATTTTCGTCGGAGTGATCGTCGCCGCCGCTCTGGCCACCTTGCCGCAGTGGCCTGACAGCGTGGCCCAATGCGTGCCGGGCGCCTTAACGCTGAAGGCCATTTTCGCCAAGAGCAAGCTGGTGCTGAGCCTCAGCGTGGCCGCGGTCGCGCTGATTGTTCACCTGGTCAGTGCCCGGCAGTGGGTGGACGGAAACCCCGCGGCGGCCGTCAGCGCCTTCGCGATTGCCGCGTACCTCGGCCTGGCCGGTTGGAGCTGGCAGTATGCTGTGCAGACCAAGAACGGCTGCGCGCTCTGCTCGGAAGCTCCGGCCCTGCGCGCCAAGCTCGACAAAGACGCGCGCGTTTACGGCGTGGGCTATTCTCAAGCCGTTCTCGTCTATTATCTCGAACGCTCCGCCTTCACCGCCGACGACCTGACGCGCGAGACTTCCGCCAAGCCCGGCGAAAGCGCTCCGGAGCGCGTGCTGCTCTTCCCGCGCGACAAGCTGGCCTGCGTTGAAAAAGATTATGGTCTGACGATCAGCGAAGATATCCGCAAAGGCAAAGAGCGCGTTATTGTGGTGCCTCTTCCCAAGGAACCCTTGGCCGTTCCCGAAACGCAGAAGTTGAAGCCGTAGAAGAAAAGTCTGGAGTCATTGAGTCTGGAGTCTGGAGTCTGGAGTCTGGAGTCTAACAGACTCGGACACCTCGGCGTCTTTTGCCATAGACTCCAGACTCTGGACTCCAGACTCAAGACTTTCCGTTATGCCGCCAAATCTCCGCCGTTGGGGTCTTCCTCGCCGCCGCTGGCGAGGCCCCGGCGGAAGGCTTCTTCGCGATAGTGGCCGGCGAGATGCCACAAGCCTTCGCTCTCCAGCAGGGAAACAAAGGCTTCGATGCGCGAAGCCGGCGGATTCTGTCCCAGCGCGCGGTCGAGTTGTTTGATCGCTTCGGCATCGCGCTGGTCTTTAGCCAACGTGACGCCCACATGCCAGGCCACGCGCGGAGCGGCGGCGCCCAGTTCCAGCGCTCGGCGAAACGCGGCGTGCGCGTCGGCGGACTTGTTGCGGTTGCGGTGCATGACGCCCAGCACGATCCACCAGAACGGTTCTTTCGGCTCCAGATCGATCAGCTCTTGAAGCAGACGCGCGGCTTCTCCGTGCTTCTGCCGCTTCATCGCGCACAGCGCCAGGTTGTAGCGCGCCGACAAGCTGCGGGGCTGTTCGCGCAACGCTTCGCGGAACGCCTGTTCTTCGCCGGCGTCATCCTCGTTGGCATGAGCGTTCAGGCCCGCGGCCACGGCGCGGTCGTGGCGCAGCATGGACTCGCGCGACTTCGGCCACCAGCGTTCGAATTTTGCGCGAGCCATCAACACGCCGAAGTTCTTTCCCGTCAGCGTCTTCAGCAGCCACGGCATGTCTGAACTAAGTTCGTTGGGATAGCGCTTCCACAGCGAGGCAATGTAATCGATGAGCTGCACGCGGACGTTTAACCGCCGCGCAACCGCGTTCAACGGCAAGCCGAGGTTCTCCAGCACTTGCGAATCCACGTACAGAAGTCCAACCGCATCGGTCAGGTCCGGGACCAGCAGCATGCGCTGCGGCTGGCGGATGAAAGGTTCGACGCCGGTCTGCTCCTTCATGGCTTTCTGCAGCTCGTTCAAGTACAGCATCTGGCCGGCGAGTTCGCGCAGCATCGGTTCCTCAGCGCGTCCAGCAATGCGGCGGGCGAGCATGTTGGCGGCCTCGCCGTCCAGCCGCAGCATGCGCGCGACCAAGGAAACCATGCCGGCGTCGCCGCGCCAGTCCGGCTCGGTCTTTTTCCACCAGGCCTTCCAGCTTTCAGGCGTGTTGAAGCCGAAGGTTTCGCCGGTAACGCGGGCGAGGAATGCGTCGGCCTCGCTGTAATAGAAACTGCGCGGATCGTGAGCGGCTTCCACCAGTCCGTCGATCAGCTTCGCGCGTTCCTCCACCACGGTGTAGAAGATCTCGTCGCTGGCGCATTCCACGTAGCCCAGCAGGCGCTTGCGCTCGACTTCGCTGGGCTTCCAATCGTGATCAAAGGCCAATCGCTTCAGGCAGGCGATTCCATCCGCCGGATCGGCGGCCAGCAACTCTCGCCAATTCAACACGCACACGAAAAGCTCGCCTTCCGGGAACATTCGCGCGCCGACGGTCTCGACGTGATCGCGTGCCTGCCGGTAATCACCGCGCTGCAAAGCCTGGCCTGCGGCGCGCCAGCAGCTTTTCGCTGCGGGATTCAGCTTCGCGTAGGCCGGAGAGAGGAGCGTCACCAGATGCTTGCGAACCCAGCCGTCCAGAAGCGTGTCATACGCGATTGCGCTGGATAGCCCAATGCTTGCCGCGCGAAGCATGTCCGCTCCGACCGCGTGTGCGATCAGTCCGGCGGCCACGCCGCAGAGCGGCTCGAAGAAACCCATGCTGCTGAAGCGCCCGATGGGCCAGACGCCGAAGCGCTGTTTCGCATCGCGGCCGCACAGCGAGCGCGTGGATTCGCTCTGCAGATAAACCATCATCCACAAGCAGAAGCCGAGCACGATGAGATGCGAGAGCTGGGCGGTCCAATGCTGCCCGGGCGGCAGCATCTCCACAGCCTGCCCGCACACGGCGATGCCCAGCACCACGAAGGCGCTCCAGCGGCCGACTTCGGTCAACGCGATCAGCAACAGCGCAGCCAACGGCAGCGCGATGGCGAGCGCGTTTGCGATGTTGCGATCCCAACTTGACAGTCGCTCCGCGTGAGGCAACAACGCTTGCGCCTTGAGCACGCAGAACACCGCGATCCACCAGATTTCCATCGGCCGTCGCCGCATAGAAACTCCCCATGCACACGTTTTGAAAACGGTCCGAGAATAGCGCGGGGTTTTGAGCCGGGCAAGACTTTGTTGGACGAAATACGATGAATTACAGAGGATTTTGTGCGAGCGCGCCAATTTGATTGCTAGCTTGGGTTATATTATAGCATTGAGCATCGAAAAATAGCTGTACTAGCTCCGGAATGATCTTTCCGCGCGCCGCTTCCTCCTCAATCAGAATCTGACGCGTGCGGTCGTGAGGGATCGCTTTTTTGTACGGCCGGTCGGACGCGGTGAGCGCGTCGTAGATGTCGGCGATGCAGAGAATCTGCCCATCCAAATGGATCTCGTCCTGCTTGAGCTTGCGCGGGTAGCCGGAGCCGTCGCGCTTTTCATGATGCGAGTACGCGATTTCAGCAACGGCCTGCAATTCCGGCGGCCACGGGATCCGGTGGAGGATGCGATAGGTCTTCTCCACGTGGCTGCGCATGTCGATCCATTCGGCGTCGGTCAGGTTGCCGCGCCGGACTGAAAGATGCGTAAACTCGTCTTCCGTCAGCCAATCTTTGCCCAGCAAAGCTTTCAAGGCATCCGCTTCAGGATCGGGGAGGAACAGCGCTGCATTGACCTTCTCAATGAGCAGCATCGCGGCATCCAGTTCGCCGCAGCGACTGGCATGCTCCGTTAGCGTGTCAGCATTCGCGGGGGTAGACGTGAGCGCGTCCGCGCGAGAACGCTCCCGAAGCGCCACCAGTCGCTGGCGCACGACTTCGAGGCTGGCTGGAGCCAGACGCGCGGCCTTGCAGAGGATGTGCTCGCGCACGCCGATCTTGCCGACATCGTGCAGCAGCGCGGCGTAGCGCAACTGGCGCAAGCGCTCGCGGGTGTAGCTCACGCCGGCAAGCGGCGGCAGTTTCGTTTCATGAACGGCGCGGGCCAGGTTCAGCGCGTAGAGCATCACGCGGCGCGAATGGCCGCTGGTGCACGGATCGCGCTCATCGATCGAGCGGGCGGTGGCTTCGACAAACGCTTCGAACAGCACGTCCATTTTGTGGCGCAGGATAGCATTGTCCAGATACACGGCGGCTTGAGCGGCGACGGCCGAAAGGACGATCTCGTCTTGCGGGGTGAACGTGACGGGCTGGCCGCTGCTGTCCTTCTTGTTCAGGCACTGAATCACGCCGAGGGCTTCACCGCGCCGATTGTGCAACGGCATGCAGAGAATCGAGACCGTGTGAAATCCGGTTGCCTTGTCCACGGCCTGATTGAAGCGTTCGTCTTTATACGCGTCCGGAACATTGAGCCCCACGCCATGCTTGACGACGTGGCCGGCAATGCCCGCATCCGCGCTGAAGCGCAGTTCCTTTACATCCAACCCTTGAGCGACCAGCGCATAGAGTTCATTTTTCTGCTGATCCATCAACAGCACGCTGGAGCGCTCGCAGTTCATGATTCGCGTGGTGTGATCGACGATGGAACCCATCACCGCATCCAGTTCTTTCTCCGACGAGAGGAACTGAGACATTTCGAGCAAGAGCGACAGCTTGCTGGCTTCTTCCTCCAGAGCCAGAACCCGCTGCTGCAGCGTTGCACCGACGGGCAGGCTCGACAGCCGCGTGCCGCGGACAGGCTTAAAGTAGCGCGAAACGGATTCGCTGGGCTGGCCAGGGGTGGTCATGACGGGTCTCCCGACTGGCTGATGGTGCCACGGATGTGTTCGCGCCGGCTTCTTGGCGCGAACACATCCGTGCTTCCCGGCTGCTGTTGCACGCATGTGGCTGGCGCGGGCTTCTGGGCGCCAGACTCTTGCGTGCAACCCATGCGCTCCGCACGCACAAGGTCGCGCGAAGTGCAGCTCGAACAAGCGCGTGCCACCTCGCGCTGTCTTCGGGCATTGGTTTCCACCCACATCGGCGGCGCGTAGGGTCCGCGCTTGCGAACGATGGCTCGGACCTTGGCGGAGACGTCCAGATCGTCGGCCAGTTCGTCGAAGCCGTCCCACTCCGCAGCCCAGTCCCAGTCGTCGCGAGCGGGCCGGTAACCGGGAGGAGCTTTTGCGTCAACGTACGGGCAACCGGCCGGGAAAGCGCTAAGTTTCATGCCTTCTTCGATCGAGAGACACAGGCCGTTGAGTTCATGGCGCCGGTAGTAGATGGTGCAGAGGTTCGTATCGGTATCCAGATGCTCGCACGGGAACGGCGTAATCAGCACCGAGCGGCCCACGATGATCTTCTTGTAACAGCATCGGCCGCAGCGGGCGCAAAGCTGTTCGTGAGCGGAATTCGTTTGAGCCATGTGTGGGTGTCCAGTCTTGATTTCAGCCCTCAAACTTTACCATTACCCACGGCGGACGCCAGAAACTTCATCCCGCAACGCTTTCCAGACCCGTCAACGGCACCCAACATATGTGTTCTTTCGCCGGAAGTATTCAGTTCGCTGGCGTCCGAGTTGCAGGAAAAAACGGGTACGTATTGGGAGCGAGTTATGAAAGCGCTTATTTTGACAGCCAACGAAGTTGAGGATTTGGAGTTCCTATACCCGTTTTATCGTCTGATTGAGGAGGGCTTTGAAGTCCACGTCGCGACGGGCGATGGGGAGAAACTAACCGGCAAGCATGGCTACACGCATGAGCCGGATCTGTCTTTCGCCGAGGTCGATTCTCAGCAGTACGACATGCTAATCCTGCCCGGCGGCAAAGCACCGGAGTCCGTCCGGTTGAACAAGGACGCACTGTCAGTCGTGAATCAAATGGTCAACGACGGCAAGCTGATCGCGGCCATCTGCCACGGCCCGCAGATTCTAATCTCGGCCGGCAAGGTAAAGGGCAAGCGAGCAACCTGCTGGTGGGGCGTGAGAGACGACTTGATCGCCGCCGGTGCAAACTGGGTGGACGAAGAGGTCGTGGTCGATGGGAATCTCATCACCAGCCGTTGCCCGCAGGATCTGCCTGCCTTTTGCCGCGCGATTCTGAAGGCGGTCGCTGTTGAGGCCAAGTAGTTAAGTCTTTGTGATATTGCAGTTTGTGATAGAAAGCCACCGCTCTAGCGCGGTAGTTTTCTTGTTTGCCTAATACGCAAACTGCCTGATTTGAATGTTAAAAATGTGCTATTGTTTTGACTTGCCCTTAGACCGTGATAGAAATCACAACTTGAACTGAAGCAAATGCCCAAGCCGCCGTGGCTCTCACAACTGAGATCCAGGTTGGTGGGCGGGCCAAATGACAGCGGACGGTGAACCGTGAGTCACGCGAGCACCAAGCATGGATTTGAGGCCGATGTAGAGGCTCAGAGCGGGGTCAAACTCGCCTCCTGCTACCAGTGCGGGAAGTGCTCCGCCGGCTGTCCGATGGCTTTTGAAATGGACCTGCTGCCGCACCAGGTCATCCGACTTGCGCAACTTGGCAAGAAAGAAAAGGTACTGAACTGCCGCACGATCTGGCTTTGCGCGACGTGCGAAGCCTGCACCACGCGGTGTCCGCAAGAAGTCGATACTGCGCGGTTAATGGACAGTCTGCGGCAGATGGCCTACGCCGAAGGCCGCACCGGCGCCGAATCCGACGCGGTCAAGTTCTCCGAAGAGTTTCTGGCGTGGGTCAAGCGCACCGGCCGGCAGTTCGAAAGCGGCCTGGTCGGGATGTACAAGCTGCGCACCGGCCATTTCTTCCAAGACCTGGACGCCGTCCCGAAGATGCTGCCCAAGCTGATGAAACTGCCGCACAGGATCAAGGGCCAAAAGGCTGTGGCGAAGATTTTCGAGAAGTGCAAGGCAAAATGACAGACGGGGAGACTGGGGGACGGGGAGACGGGGAGAAACCAAAAACGCCGAAGCGTTCCGCCAGATTTGAAGTCAGATGTGAGATGCACGCAGATGAGCAACGAGATCGCCTTTTTCCCCGGTTGTTCCCTCGAAGGCACCGCTGTCGAATACCGCCAGTCGCTTGAGGCGATCGCTCCCAAGCTGGGCCTCTCCTTAAAGGAGGTCGAGGACTGGAACTGCTGCGGCGCGACGGCGGCGCATAACCTCAACCACAAGCTCTCACTGGCTCTGCCCGCGCGCATCCTCGCTCAGGCCGAAGCCGCCGGACACCGGCAGATTGTCGCGCCCTGCGCGGCGTGTTCGCACCGGCTGCTAAGCACGCGCCATGAACTGGCGCAAGACCCGGCGTTGAGCAAAGAGATTTCAGACGTCATTGAGATGCCCTACCGCGGCACGGTGCAGGTCAAAAACATCCTGCAGCTCTTGCAGGATGTCGGTTTCGACAAGATCGCCGCCGCGTGCACGAAGAAGATGACCGGCATCAAAATCGCCGCGTACTACGGCTGCCTGCTGGTTCGTCCGGCGAAGGTCATGCAGTTCGATGAGGTCGAAAATCCGCAGTCGATGGAAAAACTGCTCGCAGCTCTCGGCGCGAAGCCCGTCGAATGGGGCCTGAAGACCGAATGCTGCGGCGGCGGGTTCTCGATTTCGCGCACCGATGCCGTGTGCAAGCTCGTGAAGGACTTGCTCGACAACGCAGCGGCCGAAGGCGCGGTGGTGTTCGCCGTCGCGTGCCCGATGTGCCAGTCGAACCTGGACCTGCGGCAGCATAACGTCAACCAGCGCTACGGCACGAAGTACAAGATCCCAGTGCTGTACATCACGCAGTGGATCGGCCTGTGCATGGGCATGTCCCCGCGCGAGCTTGGCTTGCATCAGAACTTTGTGGACACTGCGGAGGCGATTGCCGAAGCGTTCAAGCCGGCTCCTGCGCCCGTTAAGAAACCGGTGCCGAAGCCGGTGGAAGAAGCAGTAGGCAGCGGCAGTAAGCAGTAGGCAGGAACAGACAGCGGCAGTAGGCAGCAGCAGTGGGCAGGAACAGACAGCGGCAGTAGGCAGCAGCAGTAGGCAGGAGAAACAGCACGACGAGGCGCAGTGGAACAGACAGCGGCAGTAGGCAGCAGCAGTGGGCAGGAGAAACAGCACGACAAGGAACAGTTACTGCCTACTGCCGCTGCTTACTGCCTACTCTAGTTCGGAGTGAGTAATGGCTCGGATCGGTGTGTTCGTTTGCCACTGCGGCGAGAACATCAGCCGCACGGTCGATTGCGCGGCAGTCGCCGCCGCGGCGCGGAAATTCCGCGGCGTAGTGCATTCCGTAGACTACAAGTACATGTGCTCCAGCCCCGGCCAGCAGATGATCACCGAGGCCATCAAGCAGCACAAGCTGACCGGCGTCGTTGTCGCCGCGTGTTCGCCGCGCATGCACGAACCGACCTTCCGGCGCGCGGCGGCGGCGGCAGGCCTCAATCCCTTCCTGTGCGAAATGGCCAACATTCGCGAGCACTGCTCGTGGGTGCACGAACGAACACCCGAAACAACCGCGAAAGCTATCGACCTCGTCGCCGTGATGGTCGAGAAGGTCAAGCGCAACACGCCGTTGCTGCCGATTCGCGTGCCGGTCACTCGCCGAGCGCTCGTCATCGGCGGGGGGATTGCTGGAATCCAGGCCGCGCTCGACATCGCCAACGGCGGACACGAAGTGGTGCTGGTGGAACGCGAAGCATCCATCGGCGGGCACATGGCTCAGCTTTCTGAAACCTTCCCGACGCTGGACTGCTCGCAGTGCATCATGACCCCGCGCATGGTGGAAGTCGCGCAGCACCCGCGCATCAAGCTCTACGTCTATTCTGAAGTGGCGGAACTCACCGGCTATATCGGCAATTTTGAAGTGAAGATCCGCCGCAAGGGCACGTCGGTCAACAACGAGCTTTGCACCGGTTGCGGCATGTGCCAGCAGGCGTGCCCGGCAGGAAAAGTCCCCAGTGAGTTCAACCGCAACCTGGGAAACCGCAAAGCGATTTACTCGCCCTTCCCGCAGGCCGTGCCGAACAAGCCGGTCGTCGATCAGGAAAACTGCCTGCGCTACAAGGCCGCCAAGCGCAAGAACGAACCCGTCGCCGACAGCAAAGTCTGCGGCAAATGTGTGCAGGCATGTCCCATCGCGCCGAAGAAGGCTGTGGATTTTTCGCTGAGCCAGGACACGTTCGTGACGGAGAAAGTCGGCGCCGTCGTCGTCGCCACCGGCTACGATCTGCTACCGCTCGATAAGTTCAGCGAGTACGGCTACGGCAAGTATGTGGATGTGATTGACGGCATGCAGTTCGAACGCATCGCCAGCGCCTCCGGACCGACTGCCGGTGAGATCAAGCGGCCCTCCGACGGCAAAGAGCCCAAGGAGATCGTCTTCATTCAGTGCGCGGGTTCGCGCGACAACGCCAAAGGCATCCCGTACTGCTCCAAGATCTGCTGCATGTACACCGCCAAGCATACCATGCTGTACAAGCACAAGGTTCACAACGGAAAGGCGACCGTCTTCTACATGGACGTGCGCGCGGCCGGCAAGAATTACGATGAGTTCTGGCGGCGCGCCGTCGAACAGGACGAGGCCGTTTATCTGCGCGGCCGAGTCTCCAAGATCTACAAGAGCGGCGACAAGCTGATCGTCAAAGGCGTGGATACGCTCAGCGGCGAGCAGGTCGAGATCAAAGCCGACATGGTGGTGCTCGCCACCGCGATGATTGCTCAGCCGGGGACGGAACAGCTCGCGCAAAAGCTGAGCATCGGATACGACGCGCACAAGTTCTTGTCCGAAGCGCACCCGAAGCTGCGTCCGGTCGAGACCAATACCGCTGGTTTGTTCCTTGCCGGTGCGTGCCAGGCGCCGAAGGATATTCCTGACGCGGTGGCTCAAGCCAGCGCCGCCGCCGGCAAGGTGCAGGTGCTGTTCTCGTCGAAGGAGCTGGAGCGCGAGCCGAGCGTGGCTCACGTGAACGAGACCAACTGCGCCGCGTGCTGGTACTGCATGAACGCCTGCCCATACCAAGCGATCACGAAGAAAGAAATCAAAGACCGGTCCGGCAAGGTCATTCGCACCGTCGCCAATGTGAACGAAGGCGTGTGCCAGGGTTGCGGCGTGTGCGCGGCCACGTGCCGATCCAAGAGCGTCGAACTGGACGGCTTCAAGGACGACCAGGTTTGCGCCGAGATCATGGCGCTGTAACGCAACCCTCTCCCCTTGCGGGAGAGGGCCGAGCGAGCGAAGCGAGACCGGGGTGAGGGGGACGGGCGCCAAAGCCCGCTGAGTTTTGGGAACGAGGAGCGTTGTGCTACAATGAGTGTGGAGGTAGCTCACATGCCAACGCTGCGAAACGGGAAGGCAACGCGCGCGCGCAAGCGGCTGATCACCGGGGAAGAACTGCTGCGGCACCCTGAATGGGGAACCTGCGAGCTGATTGACGGAGAGGTGGTTATGCTTTCACCGGCCGGGGCCGGACACGGACAGGCTGCGATGGCCGCTGCCGTCAAAATCAACGACTTCGTCGCGCGAAAGAGGTTGGGGGTTGTTTACGCTGCAGAAACTGGGTTCTATTTGCGCCGCAATCCCGACAAGGTGCGAGCGCCAGACTGCATGTTCATCTCTTGGGATCGGGCTCCCGCGGAACTGGAGATGGGCTACCTGCCGGTCGTGCCTGATCTGGCGGTCGAGGTCGTTGACCCGAAAGATCCCGCACTGACCAGCATTGAGAAAGCGCAGTCGTTCGTGGATGCCGGCGTGAAGCTCGTCTGGGTGATTGACTACGTCTCCCGCAAGGCTCTGGTCTATGAGCAAGGCAAGCCGACACGCATGCTCGCCGAAGAAGGGGTTCTGGATGGCAGCACTGTACTTCCCGGTTTCAAGTTGCCGTTGAAGAAGATCTGGCGAGCACTGGAAGCACCCAAGAAGAATCCGCGGCAGATCAGAACCGCGACCGTAAGAGAGCGGCAGACGAAGAAAGCGTGATCATGTCCGAACAGGCGACGCAAACAACTGAGCAGCCCGCCACTGGCACGGAGGCCGGCGCTACGGCAGGCCAGAAGACCTGGCAGCCGAAGGTCGTGGCCTTCGTCTGCAACTGGTGCACGTACGCGGGCGCCGATCTGGCGGGCACCAGCCGCCTGCAATACGACGCGAACATTCGTGTGCTGCGTCTGCCCTGCACGGGCCGAATCGACCCGCTGTTCATCATCAAAGCCTTTGAGCGCGGTGCCGACGGCGTTCTTGTGTCGGGCTGTCATCCGGGCGATTGCCACTACAACACCGGCAACTATCACGCGCGCCGGCGCTGGATGCTTTTCCGGCCGCTGCTGGAGTACCTTGGCATCGACCCCAAGCGCGTGCAGTTTTCGTGGGTCTCCGCCGCCGAAGGCGCCAAATGGGCCGCAGTGGTCAATGATACGGTGAAGAACGTTCGCGAGATGGGCCCGTTCGAAGGCTATCACGCGATGCTGAAAGAGTCGGGGTGGACGGAGTGAGAGCGGCTGGTGCCACTGGCTCAGCCGCCCGTCAGTTTGGGCGGCTTAGCCAGTGCCGCACTGGCAAGCGCCCGCAAAAGGACGCGGGTGCGTGCCAGTGGCACCAAACGTGTCAGGAGTAAGGAATGGCTGAAGTTGACGAATTGCGTACGCTCGCCCGTGAGCTGCTCTCCAGCGGCGAGGTCAAAGCCGTGATCGGTTACGGCGCCGGTGCGCGACCGGATCGCACGACGCCAGTCATCATTACTTCTCCGGTTGATGTCGATCAGCTCGTTTGGAACAAGTACTGCGACAACAACCTGGCGACGTATCTCACGCGCTCGGACGTCACAAGGGGACTGAAGGTCGCCATCGTCGCCAAGGGCTGCGACGTCAAATCGATCGTCGGCCTGCTTCAAGAATCGCAGATTACGCGCGAGCAGATCGTCGTCATCGGCATGTCGTGCGATGGGGTAGCGCCGGCCTCCGTGCCGGCCGGGTTGGAGCAGTCCGTTCACGAACGCTGCAAGTTCTGCGACGTGCACACGCCCAAGCTTCAGGACAAGCTTATCGGCAAGGCGGTAGCAGCGGACGCCGCGCCCGGCAAGGATTTTTACGCCGACGTGGACAAGATCGAGTCCATGAAGCCCGATGAGCGCTGGAAATTCTGGCAGGAACATTTCGACCGTTGCATCAAATGCTACGCGTGCCGGCAGGTCTGCCCGATGTGCTACTGCAAGCGCTGCGTCGCCGAGAAGAATCAGCCGCAGTGGATCGCCACGAGCGCTCACGCCGCCGGCAATTTCGCCTGGCAGGCGATCCGGGCGATGCATCTGGCCGGCCGTTGCGCCGGTTGTGGAGCGTGCGAGCGCGCGTGCCCGCAGGACATTCCGCTGATGCTGCTCAACAAAAAGATGTCGCGCGAAGTGGAAACGCAGTTTAAGTACCGCGCCGGATACGATCCCGCCGCGGCGCCGGCAGTGCGGGCGTTTGACGCGGCCGGCGATAGTAACGAGATGTTCCGTTAGTGTGGCACGGGCAGCCTCTGTTAGCCGTTGGCTGCCCGTGCTTCTGGTGAAGTAGGCAGGAGGCAGCGGCAGTAAGCAGGAGCAACAGCACGCAGGCCGTTACTGCCGACTGCGGCTGCCTACTGCCTACGGGTTAGCGGGGAAACATGGTCAGCACGATCACAACTGAAAACCTGGCCCGTCTGGCCGAACAGCTTCTCGGCTCCGGTCAGCGCGTCATCGCGCCCGCTCGCGTGGCCGGCATGGTCGTCTACAAGGAGCTCTCAGCCGCTCAAGAGATGCTGCCGGATAGCGCGTACGTTTTGCCGCACGCCTCCTTTAAGGAGTTCCTCTTCCCGCGGACCGAGTGCGTGCTGCGCTACAAATTCAACGAAGGAAAGATCGACTCAACCCCCGCGGAGCCCGACAAAACGCCGCAGGTGATCATCGGTTCCCGGCCGTGCGATGCGGCCAGCTTGCCAATTCTGGACAGCGTTTTTGGCTGGGACTACAAGGACGCGTTCTATTTCCAGCGCCGGCAGAATACGACGATCATCAGCATCGCGTGCAGCAAGGCCAATGAGTCCTGCTACTGCACGTCCGTGGGGCATGCGCCGGACGAAACAGCCGGCAGCGATCTATTGCTCAAGCGGGTAGCGCCGGCCTCCGTGCCGGCCGGCAGGGACGCCGGCACCACCACTGCCGGCACGGAGGCCGGCGCTACCTACCTTGTCGAAGTCGTCACCGATAAAGGCAAGGCGCTTCTTGAGAAGCATGCCGCGTGTTTCCAGCAGGTCGATTCGGCGCCGGCGACAGAAGTGGTGAAGCTCGAAAAGAAATTCGACGCCGAGAAGATCAAACCGTGGCTCGATACGCATTTTGAAGATCCTCTCTGGCAGCAGATCGCAACCAAGTGCATGGGCTGCGGAACGTGCGCGTTCGGCTGCCCAACGTGCCACTGCTTCGACATCGTTGATGAAGGCGACAACAAAGGCGGCTGCCGCTTGAAGAATTGGGACACGTGCGGCTCGTCGTTATTTACCCTGCACGGTTCCGGGCACAACCCGCGCAACAAGCAAGAACAGCGCTACCGCCAGCGCGTGATGCACAAGTTCAAATACTACGTCGAAAAATTCGGCCAGCGCGCGTGCGTCGGTTGCGGGCGGTGTTCGGATCGCTGTCCGGTGGACATGGACCTTCGCGGTGTGTTGGAAACGATCGCAAAGAAGGAAGCGTGAGCGCGAACGCAGCACGGGCAGCCAACTGCTAACGGAGGCTGCCCGTGGCACATGATTGAAACGATAGCACAGAGGCAAGCATGAGCACGACAACGGAAGCCGTTCCGGTCCTCGCGCCGGCGGGAAACATCTACGCGCCGTACCTGATGACCGTCGATGAGATCATCGAAGAGGCGCCGGGCATCAGCACGCTCAAGCTTTCCTTCCAGGACGAGCAGGTCGCGAAGAACTTTGCGTTCAAGGCCGGGCAGTTCGGCGAGTACTCGATTTTCGGCGAAGGCGAGTGCACGTTTTGCATCGCCTCCGGGGCGACGCGCAAGGGTTACCTCGAGTGCAGTTTCCAGAAAGTCGGACGTGTGACGGCCGCTCTGCGTGATGTGAACGTGGGCGATACGGTCGGCTTCCGCGGACCGTACGGCAACTGGTTCCCGCTGGATGAGAAGATCAAAGGTCACAACGTTGTGTTCATCGGCATGGGCATCGGTCTGGCCCCCGTGCGCTCAGTGATCTGGACCTGCCTCGACGAGCGCAAAGACTACAAAGACGTGACGATCATCTACGGCGCGCGCAGCGCCGACCTGATGGTCTACAAGCGCGAACTGGAACAGTGGGCGAAGATGCCGGACGTGAAGTTCGTCAAGACCGTCGATCCCAACGGCAACCCGCCCGGATGGGATGGCCAGGTCGGCTTCGTGCCCACAGTCGTTGAAAAAGCCGCGCCCTCGCCCGAAGACGCTTTCGTCGTCCTCTGCGGGCCGCCGGTCGGCATCAAGTTCACGCTGCCGGTGCTGCTGAAACTCGGCTTCGATCCGAAACGGATCTATACGACGCTCGAAAACCGCATGAAGTGCGGCTTGGGCAAATGCGGCCGCTGCAACGTCGGCAGCAAGTACGTCTGCAAAGACGGCCCGGTCTTCACCGCCGCGGAAATGAAAGAGTTGCCGGCGGAATATTAACGGCAGGGTTCAGGGTTCAGGGTTCAGGGTTCGGGTTTGCGTTCTCTGCGCTCTCCGCACACTCTGCGTCTCTGCGTTAAATACAGCATCGAAAACTCTCACTTTCCTGTCCGCCTATCTTCGTGTAACCTGTTGTGCCGACTCTGCTGCACGTTGAGGGGCTACGCTGATGCGGACAACGGTTCCGGCCTTGTGTGCTCTGCTGCTCATCGCGGCGTCAGCCTTTTCCTACGATCCCACCGACAATTATGAGCCGCGCCAGATCGAAGGCTGGACCGCGCTGGTCCACAAGGATCTGCTGAAAGACGAGCAGCTCACCAAAGACACGCTGCGCGAACTGGAGCACCACCTCTACCAAGTTAAGCGCGTGGTCCCGGCCGAGGCCGTCGAGAAGCTGCAGAAGGTGCGGATCTGGATCGAGCTCTCGCACCCCAAGCATCCGTGCATGTGCTATCATCCATCCGCTGGTTGGCTCAAAGAGCACGACATGAATCCGGAAAAAGCCGGCGGCGTCGAGATCGCCAACGCGAAGACATTTCTGAAATGGGTTCACGATCAGCCGTTCATGGTTCTACATGAACTCGCACATAGCTACCATCATCAGGTGCTCGGCTACGATCAGCCCGATATCAAAGCGTGCTACAAGAACGCCGTCGAATCGAAGAAGTACGAAAAAGTTCTGCACATCAACGGCCAGACGGTGAAGCATTACTGCCTGACCAACGACCAGGAGTACTTCGCTGAATGCACCGAGGCGTTCTTCGGCACCAACGATATGTTTCCGTTCGTACGCTGCGAATTGAAGCAACACGACCCGGAGATGTACGCGCTGCTGCGCCAACTCTGGGGTCTGGAAAAGAAGTAGGCAGTAGGCAGTAGGCAGTAGGCAGCGGCAGTCGGCAGGAACGGTGGAGGCAGGCGGCGGGCGACGGCGGTACAAAAGGAGGGATGGCCGATGACTCAGTGGGAATATAAAGGAGCCAAGAATCCCGAACTGGCGACGCTGGGCGACGAGGGCTGGGAACTGGTCACCGTCCGGCCCGACGGGGAGTACATCTTCAAGCGGCCCGCGCCGCCGGAAATGGAGCGCTACACGCGTGAGCAGACGGAGAACGCGCTCGCGGGGCGATCCGCCTTGTGCCCGATCCCGCGCCTGCTGAATCCCGAACTGGCCGCGCTGGCGCGCCGCGTGGGCCACACGCAAATGCTGGTCGTCTGCGACCGCGGTTTTCCGGCACCGCTCGGCCTGCCGCTGGGGGTTTTTGATGTGTCGGTCACCAGCGACGTGCCGACGATCCCGGACGTGCTGGGGGCACTGTTGCCGGAACTGCCCCACGACCGCATCATCGTCGCGCGCGAGATGCGGCAGAAGTCGCCGGACCGTTTCGCGTGGCACAAATCGCAGGTCACGCCGGTGGAGATTCAACTGCACGCCGAACTGAAGCATCTGGCTCACCAGGCCGTCGCCTGCATCCGCACCGGCGATTCGACGCCGTATGGGAATGTGATAATCGTGGGCGGGTAAAGGAAATGCTGAATGATGAGTGATGAATGATGAATATGGCTATCATGGTTAGGCCATATTCATCATTCATCATTCCGCATTCATCATTGAGGGATCATGGCCTATCCTGTTGCAGTGATCCAGTGCACCGTTCGTCCCGGCGAAATCGACGCCAACCGGCTTGAGATCACACGCCTGGCTGGCGAGGCCGCTCGGCATGGCGCCAAGCTGATCGTGCTGCCGGAAGCGTGCGTCAGCGACATTTACCGCGGCGCTCAGGCGCTGGCGGAGACCATTCCCGGACCTTCGACGGAGATGCTCTCGCGCGTGGCCGGAGACGCGACGCTGGCGCTGCCCTTGTTGGAAAAGGCCGCCGACGGCAAGGTCTACAGTTCCTGCGCGTTGATTTCTGCTAGCGGGATCCGCGGCGTGGCGCGCAAGACGCACCTGTTCCGCGATGCCAGCGGGCACGATTCGTTCCGCGATGAAGAAGTGATCGCGCGCAGCGACAGCCTGTCGATCGTCGATCTGGGCGACGTCCGCGCCGGCGTGCTGCTCGGTTTCGACGCCGAGTTTCCGGAAAGTTTTCGCGCGCTGACGCTGCGCGGCGCGGACCTGATCATTGTCGCACAGAACAGTCTGGAACCGGACCACGCGTTCTTGAGCGCCATGGCGTTGCGCAACCGAATTCCGATCGCTGTGGCGAACCGGCTCGGCTTCCGGCGCGTCTATCCTGTGATTCCTGAATTCAGCGCCGGCGCATTGTCGCTGGTGCAGGATCGCGACGGCACTTTCTTGATGCGGTGCCGCGGCGGCAGCGGCATTTTTGATGCCGACGGCACGCGTGTGGCTCAGCCCAAAGAAAACATCGAAGCCCCCGAAGGCACTCAGCCCTTTGGGATGCGACCGGTGGCTCATTTCCAGGAAGAAGAAGTCCTGATCGCCTCACTGCGCATCGAGGAGCAGCGCATTCAGCGCGCCACGAGCCCGTTCTTGTCGGAACGACATGAGGAGCTTTACGGCCAGGCGAACGCAAAGAAGCCAGAGCCGCCAGCGGATCAGAACCGCGACCGTCAGGGAGCGGCCGTTCCGGAGGGCCGGCCCGAACAGCCGGAGCCCGCCCCGCCGAAGCCCAAGGCGAAGCGGAAACCGCGCGCGCGGAAGAAGAAGGAAGAGGAGTAGGGACGCGGCCGTTTGCGTCGGTCCGTGCCCAGTTATCGAAAGCGTCTCGCCGCAGCCTGGCACCCCACATTATTTCGGCTTACTCGTCGACTCGCGACAACCTGAATAGCTTCTGAAGTTACCGGTTTACCTCCCGCCTGTGAGCCACCTTCACAATTTCCACGGCGGGTTCTTCGTCGCGTATTTCGTAGAGGATGCGATAGTCTCCCTGACGCAACCGATATCGCTCCTGGCCCGAGAGCTTCTCGCAGCCCAGACGGCGCGGATTTGCCGAAAGCGTGTTGATTGCAGCCAGGATTTGCCGTACGTCGCGATCGGCGATGTGCCGCAGATCCTTTGCGACTGACTTGCGAAAGACGAGCCTATATTTTTCCATGCTTCTTCAGGTCTTTGAGAAGCTCCTCGTAGGTCAGCGTGGATTCGTGCGCGCGCTCTTCAAACGCGGCGAGATCCTCTTCGTCATCTTGTAGCGCGTGGCGGACGGCGTCGTTCACTAACTGCGAGATCGAGCACCGCGTCTGCGCCGCCTTCAGTCGTAGCGCCCGGTGCAGTTCAGACGCCAGGTAGATCGTCGAACGTGTTGCCGTATCTCCCATATTCTTCACCTCTTCAGTCACGATAACGTCATAACGTCATAACGTCAAGTCGCTCAATCCCGCGCCGTTTGTTTGGCCTATGCCAATGATCACTTCGGCTTGACCTTGATCGCCAGATCCTTCTTGATCACCGGCAGGGGGATGGAGATGGGGAGGGTTTTGCCGTCCTTCGCGGTCAGTTCGATCTCGCGCTTTTCGATGGGCTTGCCGGCGTAGGTATCCCAGAATTCGACGGTGTATTTGCCCGCGTTCAACGAGGCGAGCTTCAGCGTTGCGTTCGGCACGTCAGGGACTTCTACGCCATAGGGCGTTTGCGGGTGGTAGACCCAGATGTACGCGCGGCGGTCGGAGCGCAAGACGCGGCCCAAAAGCTGCACGTCCGGCATCTCGATGGTGCGCAGAGCCGGTTCCAGCATCGCTTCGCCTTTGGCCGGGCGCATGTCTTCGCCCTGCATGAATTTCGCCAGGCCCATGTAGTCGTCCCAGCGCTTATCCAGATGCAGATGCAGCCACCACCAGTAACCGGTGGCGCCCGCCAGCGGCTGGACCATCGAACCCCACAGCTCGCAGTGCAGTTCGGCGTCGAGCTGTTCTTTGGTGTTCTGGCTGACCCAGTGGCGGCCCTGCTCTTCGACTAGCGAAGGCTTATTGAACTTGGAGAAGCCCACCAGCGCCGTACCGGGGACGCCGGCCCAGTACTTGTCCAGGCAGTGCGGCGCGTTGTAGAGGTACGGCGCAAAGTACTCGAAGTTGCCGTAGGCGTTGCTGGTCGCGACGTCGATAGCCGGCAGGCGCATCGTCGAAACTCCGTGCCACGGCTGGCTGCTGTGGGTCGCGGTAAGATGCTTGTTGGGGTCCTGCGCCTTCAGGAACTCCGCAACTTCTGTATGCCAGGCATCCAGGTTTTTCGGAGCTAGTTCGCCGTTGCTGAATCCAGCCTCGTGCAGGCGGTTGTAATACTCCTCGGTCCATTCCAGTTCGCTCAGCAGGCCCCATGCGGAAATATTCGTCGCGTGAGCGTAGCGAGCCATGGCGTAGCGCAGGCGGTTCTCACACTGGATTTTCGCTTCGCCGAGCGTGAAGAATTCCATTGCGGCGGTGATCGGCCCGCCGAGCTTTGCGCCCATGGGATTCGTGCGCCACTCGGTATCGACGCTAATCGAATACTGACCGTGATTGGTCAGACAGATCTCGAGGCTCATGCCCTTGGCGGCGGCCTGATCGATCAGGTAATCCACGCGCCAGGCGTTGAGCATGTTGTAGCGGCCGACGCCCTGGTAGCCGGGCCAGTCGCGGCGCCATTCCAGGCCGCCCCAGAACGGGCACATCCAGACGCGAGCCCAGTTGACGCCGACGCGCTGGGATTCGGAGAAGTATTCGTCGTACTGGTACGTGCCGCGGCGAGCGATGCGGTCGATCTCGGCGCCGCTGAACTTCACGGGGTCGCGATACGGAACGCGGTGATCGGCGGGGCTGCGCAGGCACGGGCCGATCGGATAGAAGAACGTGCCGTCGTCGTACTCGAAGTGGCGCTTGTCTTCGGCCACGCGCAGGAAGCCGTGGAAGGGCTTGGTTTCCTTTTCCGCAACGAACGCGGGACTCGGCAGCTTCAGCGTGGACGTGACGTTGCCCGCCACCCACTTGATCGTGTCGATCGGTCGTCTGCCGTTGGGCTGATAGGGGTAGCCCAGCTTGCCGTACTGATTCTTCTCGGTTGGCTCCTGGCCCTTGCCTTCCGGCGTAAAGCGCGGATCGGGTTCCCATTCACGCTTCGCCAGGTCGTAACGCCCGCCTTCGCGGAGTTCGAAGGTGACCTTGTGCGGACCGGTTTCGATGACGCGGTAGCGCACGGTAAAGAATTCGCTGCCGACGGGCTCGACAATTTCGCTTCCGCCGGGCTTGTCCTCACGGCGTTCGCAGCGGATGTTGAAGAAGGCCGGCACGCGCACGTGTTTGCCGGACGGCGTGGTGATCAATGCGGCCAGATCACAGCTTCGCGGATCGAAGGGGTTTGAGAACGTTTTCGTGACGGTGAAATTCTGCTCCCACAAATCGCCACGTTGAAGTGTGGTAGCGCCGGCGTCCCTGCCGGCCTTTGGGTCTTTACCGGCCGGCGCGGAGGCCGGCGCTACTCCGGCGGGCAGGGACGCCCGCCCTACTTCATCGAGCAGCACGATTTTGGGAGGCGGCTCGCCTTCCGAGCGGGGCATCTTGACAGCTCGAATGCTGTCGAAGCGCAGTGACAGCGGCACAGGCAGCTTGCCGGTGGGGTTCCAGTTGGGATGGGTGCTGTAGACGTGGATGCCGATCTCCGACAAGCGCATGCGGCTATACTGCGCCCAATCTTTCTTGTGGCCGATGGCTTTCAATCCGTTGCTGTTGCGTTCGGTGAGATCGAGGCCGAAGGTGCACCAATCGCCAGGGTTTGGCATGCCGGGGAGAAGAGTTTCGTACCACAACCCGTCACGATCTTTTACGTGAATGCCAAGGCGCAAATCCGGCGGGCCTTCGGGCGGAACCCAGACATCGAAGAGCAGCGTGTCGGCGGCCAGGAAGTCGTCGGGCGGCGTGACATTCCAATCGCAGAGCAGGTTCCAGTAGGTGCCGATGATATTCACGATGGTCGTTGCCGGACTGCGCGCTTTCACTTCCAGGCACGCGCCGCCGTCGCTGCCGGCCTGCGGAACTTTCTGGCTCACGCTATCGCCATGACGAGCGTCAGCCTGCCAACCGCCGGGTTCGTTGGCATCGAAGGACGTGACGGTGCGCACGGCGATCGGCACGCGCGACAAGGGATGCAGGCTGTAGACGGGCACGCCCAAATCGCGCGACCAGCTTGCCAGCATTGGGGAGAGCGATTCAAAAAATTCAGAGCAGCCGGGCGTTGTCAGCGTCGGCGTTACGCACAGAGACGATACCGGTTTGGCCAGCGCCCACCGCGCCACGCAGTAACGCGCCCAGCGCCGGCAGAATTCGATGCCCCGCGGATCGCGGAACAATTCGCGCGGGCCGCTGAGCACTCCGTTGAGCGGGTGGCTGGACCAGTTGAACGTTCCGCCGCGCTGGAAGCTTTCGCCGTCGAGGATCACCAACGGGCGGGTGACACCGTTCTTGGCGGCGCGAGCCAGGAGCGAGTCCATTTGCTCCGAAAGGATATCGTTGGGCCGAACAGCTCCGTCGAATTCGTGCCACGCGGGATTCCAGAACGGAACCGGGCGCCACAGCGTCGTTACTCCCGCCAGTGGATTGCTGGGCGCTTGCTGCCAGTGACCCTTGCGCGTTTCGAGCTTATACGCCGGCGAGAAGCCTTTGCCGGACTCGCCGATGTCCGGCGCAGGGACCTCCAGCGGCGGCTGCCAGCGTTCCGGCGGAGTAGCGCCGGCCTCCGCGCCGGCCGGTAGGGACGCCGATCCCACCCCGTCAGCCGGCTGGCCGTAGCCGTCCAGACCGTGGTCCGCGACGAATGGAAATGCCTGCTGAATGGGCACGCGCCAGCGGCGCGAACCGCTCTCCACGTCCAGCGCGCCGCTGGTGGGCAGGTCTGGCAGATAGGCGCGCCAGACCGGCGCTCCAGCCGCGATCGCGCGCACCGCCGGGCCGTCGGCCAGGCGTGCGCAAGTCTGGTCGAAGAAAGCCGGGAACTGCCGGCCGCCGGGCAGCGTGACGCGCACGTCGCCTTCGCCTTCGATGGCATACGGGTCGGCGGGTTCGGGCTCAATGCGGAAACTGAGCATGGCCTTGGCGCGATAGCCTTCGGGCGCTGGTTCCAGGGCGACATCCAGGAGCGTGGCTTTCGGCAGCGCTGGCGGGGACGTGTTCAGAGCGGCATCGGTCAGCTTCACCACGAAACTTTCGTCTTGGCCGTCGGCGGGATAACCGCATTCGGCGCGCAATTCGAACCCGGTGACTTCCGCCGCGGCCAGTCCGTCCCACGGGCGCTGGTGGCCGGCCGGAACGAGGTCGGCCGAGCATGCGTCGATCGCGATGGAGACGGTGGCCGAACCGGCCGTTGGAACCAGCGAGGGTGTGGCCGCGAGATAAATTCCGCCGACGCGGCTGTGAATCACCCAACGCAAACGCACCACGCCGAGGATGGAATTCTCGCGTTCAGCGACGACGCTCAGACTGCTGCATTGGCGCAGATCCCACGTGGTTTTGGGTGGCGCTGAGAGACTGAGCACCAGCGGTTCACGCGCCTTGGAAAGTGCCCAGGAGACGCTTGGGGGCGTGTTGAAGGCCTTTGAAAAGACTTCAGCCGTAGGAAGGGGCGCCACGGAGGAGGGCTGTTTGGCGTCTGTGCCCGCAAAGGTAGCCGCGGCAAAGAAAATCCCAAGGATCAGCACGGATTGCGGATTGCGGATTGCAGATTGCGGATTGAAGGCTGGCATGGGGCGCAACAATCCGAGAATCCGCAATCCGCAATCCAAAATCCGCAATCGAGTCATGCACCTTTACCTTGCGACAGAGACGAGCTTCGTTTAATTTGCCTGCGCACGCAGCAGAATGCAAGGCATGAGCCAAAACAATTAACAGTTAGCTGGTTGCGAAAGTCAACGCTGAATGACAAATAGCTCAAAAACGTCAATATTTCGGCGGAGTGGTGTAGGTTTTTAGTCTGGAGTCTGGAGTCCAGGGTCTTGAGTCTGGATCTGGAGTCTTTTGCTTAGGAAGCGTCAAGGACATGCTTAAACGAGGGCGGTGGCGGCAGGTTCTGGTGGTTATGGCGGGGGTACTCCTGATTGGCGCTTGGACGCTTCCGGCGTTGGCCTACAAGCCCTTTTTGGAGAAGATGTGCACCACACTGCTGCTGGACCCAGAGAAGAACTCTAAGTGCGAGCTGTGTCACGACTTTAAGAAGGAATTGAACCAGGCGCCCGAGCGCAAAAACATCAACGCCTACGGCAAGGCACTCGCGGCGCGGCCCGAAATGAAGGATATGCTTGGCAAGGACCGCGATTATAAGTTCACGGACGAACAGCTTGACCGGTTTATGGTGGCCCTGAAAGCTATCAACGACCTGGACACGGACGGCGACGGCGCGACCAACGGCGAAGAGCTTGAATTGGGCACTTTCCCAGCCGACCCGAAGAGCGTCCCGAGCAAAGCCGAACTCGAAAAATATCGCAAAGAAAATCCTCCGAAGAAGTAGGCAGTATTCCCTTCGGGCTGTGATTTTGTGCTTTTTGGACAAGATTTTGAAACTCGAAGAAATGATGAATGAGGAATGATGAATGCGGAATTTGGTCTATGGCGTTGCCTCTTGCGCCGTCGCAGCCATATTCATCATTCCGCATTCATCATTCATCATTCGGATGCAGGTTCGGATCTCGCTGTTTCCGGCTTGTCCGGGCTAGGCGGTAGGCAAGAACGGCGGGGAGGCGGAAACGGCCGGACGCGGAGACGCGGTGACGGGGAGACGCGGGGAAACGGCACGGAAGTGTCGAAAACGAAGACGCACGCGGTCAATGGATTTGGACCGTCAGCACAGAAGAGCAAAGAGTTCAGGGTCCAGGAAGAGCATAAAAGCTTTCACTGAACCCCGAACCCTGAACCCCGAACCCTACTTTAATGTTTCGCTTCGAAATACCGGCGTGAGCCGACGGGGTCGGGCTTCATGGTCGCTTCGCCGGGGCGCCAGTTGGCCGGACAGACTTCGCCGTGCGTGGCCACGAACTGATAAGCTGCGATCGTGCGCAGAATTTCGTCCACATTTCTTCCGGCGCCCAGATTGTTCACGGTAAACGACTGCAGAATGCCCTTCTCATCGATAACGAAGACGCCGCGCGCGGCGATGCCATCGGGGAGCAGCACGCCATAGTCGCTGGCGGCTTTTTTCGAGACATCCGCGAGCAGCGGGAAGCCAATTTCGCCCAGGCCGCCCTGTTTGCGCGGCGTATTCTTCCAGGCCAGATGGGTATACACGCTGTCTACCGAACAGCCGACCACCACCGCGCCGGCCTTGTTGAAATCAGCGAGTTTGTCGTTAAACGCGATGATCTCGGTCGGGCAGACGAAGGTGAAATCGAGCGGATAGAAGAATAGGACCGTGTACTTGCCCTTCAATGCCTGCTTGCCGCAGGATAGCACACCATTCTCGTAATTCAGATCGACGATCTCAGAACCAGAAACCGCTTTGCCGCCGAAGGCCGGAGCCGGCTTGCCGACCTGTGGGGTCATCACATGGCTTTCACTGCAACTCATCATCAACCTCCTCGTTGGAGAAAAAGCCGCAAGCTCAGACGGTGACGTTCCGGTGTCGGTTCGGTGTGCACCCAAAGGCCGCAGCAGTTGCCATCAAATCACATTCGCGGCGCGCAATATTTCCGAAAATTCGAAAAAACTGCTGTCGAGCGCTCCTTAACAGCTTTCAACACAGAGACACTGAGGACACAGAGGTCACAGAGGTTTTTTTCATTCTATTTCTTGTCCGTGCTCTCTGTGTCCTCCGTGTCTCTGTTGAAAGCTCTTCTGTTGCGACGAACTGAATGCTTATAGATGGGATGACAACATGTGAATCCCTTATTTGGCCACGCCGGACCTGCCATTGGTCGCGTTGTACTTCAGCGCGGCAGTGGTTTGGTACAGTGCGCCATTGAAAAGAACCTGCACGTCGATGTTCACCGGCGCATTGAAGGCCGAATCCGTCAAGCCGAACGGGGCCAGCTTGTCTGCGAAGTTCCCTCTTGATAAGGCCACGCTGAACTTGGCCTGCTGGGCGAGCGTCACGCCCTTGGCCGACTTGAATTGCAGCTTCAGCGAACCTTTCGCGCTCCGGGCTGACGTTCCTCTGCCGGCCAGAACGAACTTGGCATCCACGCCGCTGATGTCAATGACGACGGCCTGCCCAGCCGGATTGAATCCGGCTGCGAAAGGCAAAGTTCCGCTGAAGGAAATGCCGTCATTGCCCGCCCTTACGAAATTGAGCTTAATCACGAGTTTGGAGATGCTTAACGCCTGAAACGTGAAGCTAGACGCTGGCGCTCCGTTCATGGGCGTTGAACTGGCGCTGTTGGGGTCTGTCCCGGCTACGGCTTCGAAGCTGTCCGAAAACCCGTCGCCATCCGAGTCGAATCCCTTGCCCACCAGCGGCGCATTGACGTTGACCGTCACGGAACTCTGCACCGTCCCGCCGCCGGAATCGGTCGCCGTTATCACCGCTGTGTACGCGCCGGCCGCCACATAGCTGTGCGTGGTTGAAGCGTCGCTGGCGGACTGCCCGTCCCCGAAATCCCAACTGTAATTTAGCGTGCCCGTCCCGCCGCTGGCTGCGGCGGAGAAAGATACCGTCTGTCCCACTCCCGCCGGATTGGGCGCCGCACTTGCCGCAGATGTGATGGTGGGTAGAGGCGTTACATCCACGGCGACCGTGGCCTTGGCTGGAGCGTCTGAAACATCGGTGACCGTGACGGCGACGATGTAGCGGGTCGGCGCTGCAAAACTGTGCGTCACGGGCGTGCCGCTGGCGGTTGTGCCATCGCCGAAATTCCATGAATAGTTGAGCGTTTCGTTGAGGTCCGTCTGGGCTGAGACGGTGAAGGTAGCAGCGACGCCAACGGCGACTGGATTCGGCGACGCGGCCGGGGCGACGGTAATCTGGATTGGCACGCGGTCGCCGATAGCAAGTGTCAGCGTTTGCGAGGCACTCCCCAGAGCATTTTTGGCGCTCAATGAAACGCTGCTTGTCGCCGCCTGAGTTGGAGTGCCCGAGATCACTGCGCCGTTGAGCGACAGGCCCGGCGGCAAGCTTGTCGCGCCGAAGATCATGTTACCGCCGCCGCTGGCGGTGATCGTATAGCTGAATGCGCGCCCGACGTTGCCGTGGGCCGTGGTCGGGCTTGTGATGACCGGCGGGGCCATCGAGGAGGCCAGGGCGGCATAGGCATCCACCAAACCGGCGCCGGTGAAGGCGTCAACGCCGGCGCTGGCCGGCGCGACCGTTGCATCACGCGCGCTTCCTTTCAGCGTGGCGAGCAGATTGGCCGGCGAGAGCGTCGGGGTGAGTTCCAGTACCAGCGCCGCGGCGGCGGCGGCGTTCGGCGCGGCGCAGGAGGTTCCAAAGAATCCGGAGGCGTCGAGCGAGGTGGAGACGCCGTCCGGCGCCGCCAGATCGGGGGCGCTGCGCAGGACCGGAGCGTTCGGGAGGGGATTGCCGCTGGAATCGAAGTAATACGGAATCCCGGCGGAGCCGATCCCGCCTTGTGAGCTGAATGACTCCGGCTTCAGGACGTTGTTTTGGATGTTCTGCCAGTCTATGGCGCCGACGCCGATGCACTCCGGCGAAGTAGGATGCCCGAAGCCTGTCATTCCGCCCACGCCGCCGGACGGAAAGCTGAGCGTGCCGTGCACTTCCTCCAAGACCAGGCGCATCACGTTGTTTCGCACGCCTTGGAAATGATTGATCGCGAGGTACACGGTCGTATCGGGGCCATTGTTGACGTAATCCAGAATCTCGACCGGATCGCCCTGCGGAGAGACCGCGTTTCCCTGATGACCCACGCTGGAGGCCAGCGGAATTCCCACGGCGGGGGAACTGTAAAGATACAGATCCAGATCGGCCCTGGAGCCGCTGCCGAGATTGAAGCTCTGAAAAGGCTGGTTCCATTGAAGGATCACGGTGAGGTCCGTGCCGGAAGTCATGTGAATGGGCAGGAAGCCGGGAGTAGCGGTCCCGCTGCCCCAGTTGTGAAAGCAGTTGCCCGAGGGCGGATCCAGGCCGTCATCGGTGGTTGAGTTCACCGCGGCGTATGTCGCCAGCACGCCCGCAGTCCCGTCATTGCCGAACGCGCTGAAGTGAGGCACGCCAGCGTTGTAGTTGGTGCGGATGGCTTGAGCGATGGGTCCGTCCTGGAAGAACGGTTCGTCAAGAAATGCGATGTCGTCCACCGTGATGGTACAGCCGGCCTGTGTGCGCAACGCCAGGAGGTTGGCCGCCAAGTCCGTTTGTATGTTACCTACTGCGCCGAAGGCCAGCCCCGCCCCGGGGGCGACATCGTAAATCACCTCCATCATGCGCTCGCCTTCGTCACTTCCGCCGCCCACGCCGAAATCGACGACCTGGAAGCTGGGCGGCAGGTCGCCCGATTTCTGCGGCACGGTGCCCGTCACCACTGCATTCGGCACGCTGCCGGTGACGACCTTGCCCGTTCCGGAAACGGCCGACGTGTCCGTGACGGAATCGGAAATGACGCCGATTTTCTGTTTGGCGCCGCTGACGCCAAAGGTCGTCCGCGCCACGTCGGCTCGCATGGCGCTATCGCCCTGGTTTCCGGTTGTGCCCTGTTGGCGCACCCGCGGCCGGCTGGCCAGCGTGATCGTGCGAAGCGCATTGCTCTTGGTTAAGGCATCGATCTGGCTCAAGGTGGCGCGGACGGAGACGGTATTCCATTCGGGCGTTGCGCGCAGGACGGACGCGCCGCTCTCCCGGATGGCGTTCAACAGGGCGTCAGTGACTGGCGCGTCGATCCGGACGATCATTTCATCGGGATTGGGTGCGGAGGCCAGCGCCCGCCCATGTGCCATTTTGATATCGCGAGCGGCACTGGCATTTGTGGCTGTGCCGGCGCGAAGCTGGTTCAGCGCGGGGATGAGCCGGCTGTCCAGTTTCTGCTCAAGCGGCCCAAGCACCTGGCTCTTCGGCTTGCCCGGCTCGGGCTGCGCCGCTCCGGTTCCCGTGGCCAGCATGGCGAGGATAGCAAGGAGCGTGGCGGTAAGGGTTTTCATCATTTGTAGGTGGCCGCCCCTTCGTAAGACTCGCGAGGGTGCCTCAATACCTTCGGTCTTCCAGCACAGAATTTGGGCCGTTCAGCGCCTGTGGCGCAGCCGCTTTTAGCAAACCGAGGGCAACAACGGATGAGCGCCGGGAAAAATGTAAAAAGAACGGCCACGACTTCAACACAGAGTCACGGAGAACACAGAGGGCACAGAGAAAGAATAGAATTGAAGAAGCTCTGTGCTCTCTCTTGCTCTTTGGGCGACTCCAATGCGCTCAGCACTCAGCACGCGCCGTGGTCAGGCCCAGTCCGGGGCCTTCTGGCAACAGCAGCTTGGCTTGCTTGTTGATGCGCACGCCGCGGAAGGGATCGTCGGTGATCAGCAGGTTGCCGTCCAGGTCGGCGTAGTCCACCAGGGGCGAAAGCTGCGCGGCGGCGCTGATCAGGACGCTGGATTCAATCATGCAGCCGAGCATGATTTTCAGCCCGCACGCTCGCGCGATGTGGATCATCTTCAGCCCTTCGCGCAGGCCGCCGCACTTGACGAGTTTGATGTTGATGCCATCCACACAGCCGCGCAGAGGCGGAACGTCTTCGGGCACGAGGCTGGATTCATCGGTGAGCAGCGGCAAGCCGATCGAGGTCTTGATGCGTTTCAACGCGGCGTTGTTTCCCGGTGGAATGGGTTGCTCAATGAACTCCACGCCCAGCTTTTCGAGCGCGCGAGCTTTCTCGATTGCTTCCTTCACCGTCCAGCCGCAGTTGGCGTCCACGCGCAGGACTTTCTTGGGCGCCAGGCGCCGGACTTCGCGCATGATTTCCACGTCGCCGGGCACACCGACTTTAATCTTCAGGACCGGGTATTCTTCCGCCTCGCCGACTTTCTGCACGACTTTTTCGAGCGTGTCGATGCCGATCGTGAAAGATGTTGCCGGCGTTTTCCGAGGATCAAGTCCGAATAACTTCCAGAGCGGAAGGCCGACCCGCTTCCCAAGCAGATCATGCAGCGCCAGATCGACAGCCGCTCGCGCGCTCACTTCAGTTGGGAATCTCGCTTTCAACTCCGCCAGAACGGCTTCGATCGCCAGCGCATCGTGTCGCCGCAGCACTTTGTCCATCTGCTGGAGTGCCTTCAGACAGCTTTCCTGCGACTGTCCGTAGTAGCGCACCGGAGAAGCTTCGCCGAAGCCTTCGATTCCATCGCCCTCGATGCGCACTAGCACGTTGTGAGCGACGCTGGACGACGACCGCGAGGTGGCAAATGCATGGCGAAGTGTCAGGTCAAGGGGTTGGGCGTGGATCTTCATTCTTCGTAACCGTTCGCTCCTCTGCTGGTTCGGTGTCCTGTGGTTTTCCGAATGCTCCTTAAACTGCCTTCAACTCAGAGTCACAAAGAACACAGAGGACACAGAAAAAGAACAGAATCAAAAGAAACTCTGTGACCTCTGTGTCCTCTGAGCCTCTGTGTTGAAAGCTGTTTTCTTGCGCGGGACCTGAACGGTTACCGTTCTTTGTTTTCTGCGCCCAGGTGGAGCATTAGCGCGACTGCTTCGATTCAGCCTTCGACTTTCTGGACTTCTAGACCACTAGACTTCTGGACTTCCGTTATTGTTCTTTCGGCTTGAAGTCGTCCACGATTTTCTTTTGCGTATCGAACTTCTGCATGATGTTCTTCAGCTTGGTTTCGGCGTCTTTGAAGTCTTTTTCGAGCTTGGCCTTCTCCGCGAGCTTCTGCTTCAGCGTGTCTTCGGCCTTAAGCGATGTCTGTTCGGCGCGCTGAGTGGCCGTGGCGGCCTTGCCGACTTCAAAGTCGAACTTGCGCCTATCATGGACGAAAACGGGCGGGTTCTTCTCCAGATCGCTTTGGTATTGCTTGATGTCCTTAGCGTCGTTTTTCGCTTTTTCGGCCGCGGTCTTGGCGGCATCGGCCGCCTTGTTGGCGGCTTTCAGTTTCTTGTCTGCTTTCGCCAGAGTCGTCTCAGCGTCGTCAGCGTCGCGGCCAATCTCTTCGAGCAAGGAGGCGGCCTTGTAGAACTTCACCGCGATGGCCGCGCGCGGGCTGGCGGTCAGCATCATGTCTTCCATGGCCGGGCCATATTCGGCCGACGCCACCAACTGCTTGTTCTCCGGTGTGCGGCCGTTGAGGCGCACATATGCGGTGTTTTCGATCTTGCTCTTTGGCGGCTTGTAAGTGAATTGCGCGCAGTACATGTTGGCGTCGGAGGGCAGTTGGAAGTACCAGATCGTCCGGGTCCGGATCAGCGGGTTAACTTTGATGTTTGCGGTCGGCGGCTGTTGCTTGGCCGGCTTGTACTGGCGTTTTTCCTGATCCAGCAAATAGACCTCAATCGCCGGCATCGTCAGTTCGGTTCCCGTCGCGTTGATGAGATATGCGGAGAGTGCGGCATAGGAGGGCGTATTTTCCGTTCCGCGATCCGCCCAGTAATTCTCCACCTGTACATGAAGGGGGCCGATTGAGACTTTCTCGCCGATGATGCCGGAATCGGGCTGCGCGGTGATCACTTCGGCCGGAGGCGTATCGGGGGGCGGCGGTGGCGGCGGCGGAACGTTGTTGGTGTCTTCGCCGGCAGTCTTATTGGCCTGAGCGACCTTCTGGATGTCGTTTTCTTTTGAAATCTCCGCCTTGGCCTCGGCTTGTTTCTTGTCGTCCAGCGGTTTGACCGGTTGCGACTCCTCCGGGACGGGCGCCTGAACCAGCGGTGCGAAATACTCTTTGAGCGGCTCAAACCAGCCAAGCTTGTGTCCAAAAATGCCGGCCAGCGCGAGGCCGCCGACCACAAGCGCGAACTTTGCCGCGCCCCAACCGGGCGCAGTGCCGCGCCCGACGTGTGCTACCACGCGCCGCTCCGACGCAGCATCGACACGTGTGTTTAGCTTGTTGAAATCGTCAGATACTGGTCCCACAGAGGAGTCCTCGTTTCGTTCCATATCCCCTCCTCCAGGGTCCCGGACTAACGGGCTATTTTGAGCGCTCGGCACACTGAGTCCACTAACTTTTCCGGACCGTGCCGAATCGGGTCGCACGCGGGCAGGCCGGTTTCAGCCTGCGTTTTCTTCCGCGCTTGCTCGGCGTCGGTTGCGCTCATGCCAAACGTGTTTAAGGCTATGGCGCAAACTTTCGCCGGAAAGATCGGCTTGGTCAAGTCTTCTATAAGTTGTACGGCTTGCTTTATTGGGGGCAGCATGAATTCTTCGTAATGACTGATCCGTTTTCGAGCCGGCGCGTGTGTAAAGACCAGTGTGTGGGGCATGGAGCCATGCAACATCCCGACCGTTACGCCGCTGTACGCTGGATGATACACGCTGCCTTGTCCTTCAATGACCACGACTTGCCGCTTGCGGCGTTCCCAACAGAGCCGTTCGGCCGCACCGTTGACATAGTCGCTCAGCACATGGTCAACGGCGATGCCGGACCTCGCAATCATAATGCCGGTCTGCCCGGTTGCGATGAATTCGCTGTCGATGCCGCGCTCCCGCAGCCCGCGATCGATCTCCAGAGCCGTCACCATCTTGCCCACGCTGCAATCCGAACCCACGATAGCGACGCGGCGCTGCTTCAGCTTCCGGAGCTTGTCCTCCGCGACGGACAAATCCGGCGGCGGAAGGCGCACGTCAAAGATGCGCACGCCTTTGGCTTTTGCCGCTGCGGAAAATTGAGGATCCTCACCGAGAATGTGATGCAGTCCGCTGACGACATCCAGCCCAGCCTCGATGGCTTGCAGGATAATTTTGCGCCAAGGCGCCGGGAGCGCTCCGCCAACCGGTGCAATGCCGATCAGCAGTTCGGTGGGGCGGAAGCGCAGTCCTTCAGCGACGGAAGCAACCAGCGGAATCCCAGCTCCGATGCCGATGAAATCCTGGAGTTTTTTTCCGGTGCGAGCGGCCTTCGAATCGAGCACGCAGGCGACTTCGTTGGGGCAATAGCGGATCAGCGACGTGGCGGTCTTGGACGAGTAGACGCCCAGCTTGCCTTCGGTCAAAATCATCATGCGGCGTTTGCGTCGTGCCATTGTCGGTTGTCCGTTGTCAGTGATCCGTTGTCCGTTGTAAGTGGTCCGCTATTATTAGCTAAGATGTATCGGAATTCTGGGTTCGCTGGCAGTTTTGTCAATTTTAATTATGGTGGTCTGGTAGTCTGGTGGTCTGGTAACGCCAATGACCAATGACCAACAACCGGTGACCACGACGATGCCACTCGACCCCAAGTTCTTTGCAACCCTTCTGGTCTCCTGCCCGGATCGGCGCGGGTTGGTGGCGGGGCTGGCGCAGTTCCTCACGGGGCATGGCGCGAATATCCTGCATGCGGAGCAGCATTGCGACGCCACAACGAATCTGTTCTTCCAGCGCATGCAGTTCGACATGACCGAGATGTATTCCGATCGCGTAGGCCTCGAGAACGGGCTGCGCGAACTGGCGGCGCGTTTCGAGATGACCTGGAAAATCAGCTACGGCGATTACGTGCCGCGCATGGCCATTTTCGTCTCGAAGTTCGAACACTGCCTGTACGATCTGCTACTGCGCCAGCGCGCGCGCGAACTGCGCTGCGAGATCCCGCTGATCTTGTCCAATCACGACGACCTGGCGTGCATTGAAAAGCAGTTTGGAATTCCGTTCGTCTGCATTCCCGTCAGCGCCGAAAACAAAGCTCAGATCGAAGATCAGCAGATGCGCCTGCTCCGTGAAAACCGCATCGACGTCATCGTTCTCGCTCGCTACATGCAGGTGCTTTCGCAGAGCTTCGTGCAGGCGTACCCGGAGCGCATCATCAATATTCACCATTCGTTCCTGCCCGCATTCGCCGGCGGAAAGCCCTACCATCAGGCGCTCGAACACGGCGTGAAGCTGATCGGCGCGACCAGCCACTATGTCACGTCCGTGCTGGATGAAGGCCCGATCATCGAACAGGACGTGGTCCGCGTCACGCATCGCGACAGCCTGGACGATCTGGTGCGCAAAGGCCGCGACGTCGAAAAGCAGGTGCTGGCGCGAGCCGTTAGAGCGCATCTGGAACAGCGCGTGGTTGTGTGCGGGAAGAAAACGATCGTGTTCAGTTAAGTAGCGCAATCCTCCTGGATTGCGTGGCAGAGACGCAAGAGAGGAATAAGAGCAATCTCTTGGGAGCCAACTTGAAATTTGCAATTTTCAATGGCCAATTTGCAACTGCGTACCCGAACCGATTGAAAATTGAGAATTGAAAATTTCAAATTGCAAATTGGCGCGCCCCAAGTCCATGCGGCAAGAGGCTCGGAGAGGAAAAGGCAACGCCATGTCTGAAACCATCCGCGCATTCATCGCCATCGAACTCGACCACCCCGTGAAGTCGGCTCTGGAAAAGCTCCAGCTTGGGTTGAACGCCGGCCGCGTCGTGCGCTGGACGAAGCCCGAACAAATTCATCTGACGCTGAAGTTCCTCGACGACATTCCGCAGGAGAACGTGCAGCCGATCACGGCGGCGCTCACGAGTCTCTGCGCACAGTTCAAACCGTTTTCGCTCAGCCTGACGCAATGGGGCTGCTTTCCGAATCCATACAAGCCGCGCATCGTCTGGATCGGCCTCGGCGGAGCGCTCGATGTCCTGCACGCGCTGCAAGCCGGCATCGACCGCGAAATGAAGGACCTCTGCAGCCACGTTGAGAACAAACCGTTCACTCCGCATCTGACGATCGGCCGCACGCGCCAGGACGCTCGCCGCCAGGACATGGAGAAACTCGGCACGCAAATCTCTTCAGCCCCGCCGCCGCCGGCCACATCGTGGACGGTGCGCGAGGTCCGCCTGATGCGCAGCGAACTATTGCCACAAGGTCCCAAGCACACGCAGCTCGCGGCCGCGGCGCTGAGCGCGTGACGGCCTTTCCCTTCCTTCCGTTCTTCGCGCCTTAGCGTCTTTGCGGTTCGCTTTTCGTCCTTACCTCAACTTCAGCTCCCGCGTCAGCGTGCGCAGGAAAAGCTCGGCATCGGTGACCAGACCCAGCGCCTGAAACGTGCCACGATCTGAGAGTTTCGTAACAACGGCCGGGTTGATGTCCACACACACGGTCTTCACCATCGCCGGAAGCATGTTGCCGGTTGCGACCGACAGCAGCGTCGTGCCGACCATCAGCGCCAGGCCGATCTGCGGCATGTAGACGCGCATGGCGTCTTGAGCTTGCACCATGTCTGTGATGACGTCGGGCAGCGGGCCATCGTCGCGGATCGAACCGCTCAGCACGAACGGCACGCCTTTCTTCACGCAGGTGTGCATCACGCCGCTGGTGATGATTTTCTTTTTCACGGCGTTGGCGATCGAACCGGCCGCGCGCACGCGGTTGACGGCGCGCAGATGATGTTCGTGGCCGTGTTCGACGGGCAGGCCGGATTCCAGGCTGACGCCGAGACTGGTGCCGAAGATCGCCGATTCAATGTCGTGAGCGGCCAGAGCGTTTCCGGCGAACAGCACGTCCACGAAACCGCGTTCGATCAGCAGAGCCAGATGCGAGCCCGCTCCGGTATGGATGATGGCCGGGCCGCCGACGAAGAGGATCTTCCGGCCGGCGGTGCGCGTGGCGCGCATTTGCCGAGCGATCTCGCGAATGACCAGCAACTTCGGCTTCTCGCTCGACACCGTGCTGCCCATGAACTCGAACGCGCGGTGTTCCGCCGGGCGAGGCAGCGGCGCGACGCGGATGCCTTCGTGCCCGACGACGACCGGCTCGCCTTTGCGCACGCGATGCATGCGCAGAGCGCGCGCCTTTCGCTTCGACCGGCCGAGAACGATGCCGCAGTCCATCTCCGCGTTTTCGACGCGCAGCCATTTGCCGCCGATGAGGATGTCCGTGGGCAAGTTGGTCGTCGCGTAGAAATCGTCCGGGAAAACGCCGTTGGCTGGCGCGGGAGCCAACACCACTTCCTGCGTGCCGGCCAATGTCGCGCCGGCGCGCGTGATCAGTTCGATGACCTGGCGCAACGTCAGGTCGTCGGGCGCGTCGATTCGCACGCGCGCGTAGCTCTCATCTTTGCGGCGGTGCCCGATGGAGATTTCTTCGATCGAGTAATCCGCTCGCAAGGCGATGATCTGATCCAGCACCTTCGGCAGAATTTGGTTGTCGATGATGTGGCCGCGGAGTTCTATCGTATCGCTGGGCATAGGAACCTCAAAACCACCCACTGGACCTTCGCTCGCAGACCATTATAACGAACTTGCCGGTATATGAGCGAGGAGTGGCGAAAATGATTGACTTCAAAAACATCGTCCTGACCACCGATCTTTCCGACAACGCTGCCGCCGCTGCGCCCTATGCTATGGAAATGGCGCGCCGTTTCGGTGGCACAATCCATCTCGTCAGCATCTTCGACGACTCCCTTTTCTACGCGTCGCCGGCCGCCGCGGATGGCACGGCGATCGACCCCGCCGAATGGATGAGCATCAGTTTCCAGGAACGCGAGCGCACCCTGGCCACGCTGGCCGAATCCCTAGCGAAAGAAGCCGGCGTGCCGGTCAAACTCGTGCTGCGCCGCGGCCACGCAGCCACGGAAATTGTCAACGTCGCCAAAGACGTGAACGCCGATTGCGTGATCATCGCCACGCACGGCCGCACGGGCCTGGCGCATTTTCTGTTCGGTTCGGTCGTGGAACGCATCGTGCGCTTCTGCCCGTGCCCCGTGCTTTCGATTCGCCCGCAGGCAATGCGAACGGATAAACCTGTTCCTTCCAAATGATGAATGAGGAATGCGGAAAGATGAATATGGCTGCAACGGTGCAAGAGCCTACGCCATAGACTTAATTCCGCATTCATCATTCCTCATTCATCATTTCTTGCCGTTACCTGTTCCTTCCAAATGATGAATGAGGAATGCGGAATGATGAATATGGCTGCAACGGCGCAAGAGCCTACGCTATAGACCTAATTCCGCATTCATCATTCCGCATTCATCATTTCTTTCCGTTACGGTATCGCCGCGCTGCTGCCGGTCGAGCGCGAACTGCTGCTGCGCACCTGCCGCGCGGGGCGCGACGGCGTATATCCACTGTCATTAGCCATACGCATCGGCACGCCGATGGCGCCCTTGCCCAGCGATTCGCGGAAGGCCTGCAAATCGAAGTTGTGCCCGGGACAGAGCGTGCTCTTGCCGGGAACGTTGCAGTGTCCGATGACCTCCCACGTCGGAACGCCGGTCTTCACTTGAAGGTAGCGCACCAGTCGCCGCAAACTCGCGACCTGCGCTGCGCTCGGATACGCACCATTCTCGAAATCGCCCACCAGGCAGATGCCGATACCGGCCTCGTTGTACTCCTTATTTCCCGCGTGAGCGCCGTCCTTCTGTTGCGACCAGCGGAAGCCGACTTCGACCTGACCATCGCCGGTGAGAGATCCGTTGCCGATCACGAAATGGTATCCCAGGCCTTCCCAGCCGCGCTGGACGTGCGCTCGGTCGAACGCCGCCGCGCTGCCGTTTACGCTCGCCGAATGGTGGATGACGATGTGCCGCCACTCGCGCGTGACCGGCACGTCCCAACCGGGCTCATACGTGACGCTGCCGTCTTTGTCGGGCGCGTAAAGATTCTTCTGATTTGAGTGATTCGGCATCGGCTGCGGCGCGACGACCTGAGTCCCCACTCCGCCATAGGCCGCAGCGATTTGCTCCGGAGACTGCGGCCGCTTGATGGCCAGCCCGCTGCTGGCCGCCGCGTTCGAACGTGGCGCGGGCACTGTGCGCGGCACGGCGGAATCGAGTTCCGTCTGCGCGATATTATCGAGCCGGGCGTCTTTTTCCGTGTGCTGCTTGTCGCCGCAGCCCGTCAGCGCGAGCAGCGTCAGCGGAATGAGGAGCAACCGCCAATCCGCAATCGAAGAGTCCGCAACCGAGTGGAGTCTGCAATCTGCAATCCGCGATCCAAAATTCATGGCTCCCCCCGAAGCGCTTTCACACGATCCGATTAACCAGCTTGCCCAGCCCCTGCACTTCCAGTTCCACGACGTCCCCGCGCTTAAGCAGTCGCGGGGGCTTGAAGAACACGCCCACGCCCGACGGCGTTCCGGTCGCGATCACGTCGCCGGGGAGCAGCGTCAGTCCGCGCGTGATGTGCGCGAGAATCTGCTCAACCCGGTGAATCATCTGCCCCGTATTCGAACTCTGCCGCACCTCGCCGTTGACTTTCGTCGTCAGCGCCAGGTTCTGCGGGTCGGGCACTTCATCGGGGGTGACCAGCGCCGGACCAAACGGCGCGAACGTGTCGAACGACTTCCCCCGGAACCACTGCTTATCTCCGTACTGACAACACCGCGCCGACACGTCGTTGAACACGCAGTAGCCGGCAATTGCGGATTGCGGATTGCGGATTGCGGATTGAGCCGCGTCCGCCGATCCCCCCGTCCCCCCGTCTCCCCGTCCCCCCGTCTCTGCCGTTCGCGGTCCAATCTTTCGTCCAATGATGACGCCCAGCTCCACTTCGTAATCAAGCTGGCTCACATCCGCCGGGTAGACGACATCGTCATTCGGCCCACCAGCGGCCGATGGCGACTTGCCGAACAGCAGCGGCGCCTTCGGATACGGCACGCCCTGTTCGTCGGCGTGGTCCTTATAGTTCAGGCCCACGCAGATGATCTGCCCTGGGCGAGGCACGGGCGCACCCAGACGCACATGGGGCGCTTCGACGACAGCCTTGCCCTGTAACGAGGAGGTATCGGCACAAATGCGCCTTGTTCTTTCCCAAAAATTCCCGTTGAGAAACGCGAGCATGGTTGAGGGTATCGCCGGGTCGGCCGCGTTGAGGTCCACGATCTGCCGCCCGTCATGGATGAGCGCCCCCAGCCGTTCCTGCCCGATCGGTCCGAAACTGACTAGCCGCATGGTTCTTGCCTCCGTGGTGGTTTGTGGGAACGTTCTCCCGCCGGCATTCTAATCGCAGCCGAAGTTATCAAGCCACTCGCTTTCTCGTTAAGAGAGGGGTAACCATTCAGTCCCCTTTGTCCTTCTGTTTCGTAGCCGCGGAGCGGCGATACACGGGTAGCCCGCAGCGTAAGCTGCGGGGATCGGCGCGCGTAGATCTTCAGAGTCCTGGAGGGACGACATAATGTTGTGGATGGTCAGGGCGGTGCATCCGGTTTGTTCGGACTACTCACTCTTTCGCAACATCGAACCACGCAACCAGTGGTCGGTCCGATGGCTCAGCGCTCCGCTCGAACTTCTCTTCGTCATAAAACCTCTTCAACGACTCCTCTGGCCGCACTGCAGGTGGGAGAGGGTTGCCATCGCGGTCGAATGACCAGTGCGTGCCAACAAGCGCCTCAAACTTTTCCTTGATGCGCAACTCCTCTTTCAACTCTTCATGGCTGAGTTCGTGAAGCACATAGATATGTTGCTCGGGAAGATCCTCGGGAAAACAGCAAAAACGGTAGAGGCGCTCCCGAAAAAATGCTAGCCCTGAAATTGGGCCATCGTAGTAGTCCGCGATAAAATGCCATCGCACTTCGCTGGACTTAACCCGCAGGGCTTCAGTCAAGATGCTGGAGCGGTCGGTTGGCATGTTATGTGGCCCGCTAAATCTTTATACCACGGCAGTTACCCTTTGCGGGCGGAAACCACCCTGTCGCGAGATCTTTCTCCCGAACGGCCGCCGCGTCAAGCGTTCTGCGGACGGGCGAGCAGATTGCCCGCGCGATAGACAGAGAAGGCGGAAGCAAATTTGTGTTGATTTTAGGAGTATATGAGGTATGTTTCCGCCTAGAGATCGTCCCGAAACATATTGATCTCGGACTGGCGCGGATAGCGCTGGCGAGGGAAACCGGGCGAGTCTCGAATATCGCAGAACTGATCCACCATTTTTCAATGAACGCCAGAATGTCACGGAAGCGTCGCGTGCTTACGCGGCGTGACGGGTGGCGAGTGACGGGTGACGGGTGGAGAGGTCTGCGATGGTGGTGGAGGGTGGGAGCATGGAGAACGAACGAGACGGGGTGACGGGGGGACGGGGAGACGGGGGGAAACAGCACGGAGGCGGGGACGGAAAGCGGCAGGAGGCAGCGGCAGTAGGCAGGACTGACGGCACGGGAGGCACGCCGGGGAGCGAGTTGACGGTTGAGGAGTTGAAGGATCCGTGGACGGCGATGTTCACGGGCGGGGTGGGAAAGATGTTCGAGGCGCGGAAGGCTCTGGCGGCGCAAGAGCTCGGCGATGCGGGCGCAGGCGGGGACGAAGATGTCTTTCGCTTTGTGGCAGAGTGCGAAAAGTTTGGCGATGCGGAGGCAGAGAGGCGCCGCGAAGAGCGCAAGGAGCGCCGGATCAACGTGGACGCGATTTTGCGCGTGCCGTTGTGGCAGCAGGTTTCGGGATTGTATCCGGACGACGAGCCGCGGATGAGTCCGCGGGAGCGGCTCGGAGCGATGCTGCTGCTCGTGAAGAATGCCGAGCGGCTGCTGCGGTACGAGATCAAATATTCGGGCGAACATAAGAGCGAGATCGATGCGATGGAAGTGCGCACGTATCTGTGGGATCCGCTACGGACGGTTTGCTTTCATCTGGGGATTTCGCAGCGGAGGTTGACGAGCTACTGCAAGGAACTCACCGGGATGTCGGCGATGGAGATGGTGGATCGGATGAAGGCGGAGGGCGTGAGAGGGAAGATCAAGGAGGAGTTGAGGAAGTTCATAAAGCTCACCGCAGAGGAACTGAAAGACGGGGCGACGGGGGGACGGGGAGACGGGGAGAAACGGCACGACGGAGAGGGCGCAGACGCGATTTTCTTGGCGTTGAAGAAGTCGCGGAGGGATGGGCGGTGGCATCGGACGACTTGGGCGATGGGGATGGGGTTCTCCTCTTACCAGAGATTTTTCAGGGCGTGTTTGTTGTGCTTTGGGAAGACGCCGCATGAAGTGGAGATGGAACTGATCGAAGAGATTCTGAAAGAGTCCGAGCGAACGCCGGAGGGCGCGACGACGGGGACGGCGGTGGCGGTGAGGAAAACTGAGGGCGAGGAGCAGCCAGGACAGAAGCGCGAGGCGGGAGTTTCGGTGACGTAGCGCGAACGAAGGCAGGGCGCAGTTTTGCGATTCGGGCTGGGGTTGGTGAGACTGGCGGAGGGGCGGTGTTGGGTGAGCGCGAAAAATGGAGTGCGGAAGGCGGAAATTCGAGGGAAAAGGGGCAGGCTGGAAGCCTGCGGCACTGTGTTGGGCAGGCCAGAGGCCTGCGGCACCTTGTTGTGCAGGCCGGAGGCCTGCGGTACAGGGCGGTGCACACAGGTGCAGCGGTGGACAGAATTCGCGGGCAATCTGGCGGAGGGACTGCAGCGGGGCCGATACAGAAGAAGGGCGCGGGTTCTGTCTCCGAGCGTTCCGTGAGGGCTTCTTGTGCTGCGGCACACACCCGGCACGATGGCCGGGTGTGCCACCCGCGTCTTTCATGGCAACTTCGGAACTGTCTTTACACCCGCCTTCCGGAGGACCATGACTTCCCTTGCACTTGCCACCGTCACCGCATCGAGCTTCTTGCTGTATACGACATACAGACGACCCTGCGGTTTTTCGACGATGCGCAGATCATCGACTGGCCATCCCTGTAGTTTGGTCTTCTTCTTCGCCATCTCCGTCTCCGAGGCCAGCGTCTCAGGTGAGAAGCTTAGCGCGAAACCCTCCCCCAGAAAACTATAGCTTCCGCCCTGCCCGCGGCGTATTCTACGGCAGTTATCTTCAGCGGCTGATTTGGCAAGGGAGCCAACCCATGAGAAATGCAATTCTCGCGTCTCTGTTCCTGATCGCGTCGTTGGCGGGCGCGGGACAAACGGCCGATGCGCCGCCGAATCTGGCCAAGTCTGCCAAGATCACGGCCAGCACGTTCTTCAGCGACATCTATAAGCCGGAACTGGCGGTCACCGGCGGCAACGTTCCGCCGGGGGGCGAGGGCGGCGAATGGGCCATGAAAGCCGCGACAAGCGGCTGGTTCGAAATGAATTGGGAGCAGCCTGTCGAAGCGGCTCAGATCATCTATGCCTGCCGCACGCACAGCCCGATTCTGGAATGCTTCAAGGGCTATGCCGTCTACGCCAACGGCCAGGATAAGCCCATCGCCACTGGAACGTTCGAACGCCGCTACGGCCCGCAGAAGATCGACTTCCCCAAGCAGCCCGTCACCAAACTTCGCATCGAGTTCCTTTCGTCGTATCCGGAGTCGCCCAATCCGGGCGCCTCGCAGATTTCCGTGCATGCAATGGCTCTGACCGACGCTCAACTGGCTCAGATGGGCATGCCGCCCGGAGAGAAAGGCGAGAAATCGCTGGCCCTGCGCAAAGACCTGCTCGACGGCAAGTTCGGCTTCAAGCAAATCTTTTTGGTCAAACGCAAGCCGCTCGATCTGTCGCACGTTTACGTCTATCACGTCGAAGGCTATCGCCCCGGCGGCGGACTTTATCTTTTCACACCAGACGAAAAACAGGGCGAGCTGAAGTGCATCTTCGACGCCGGCGAGGGAATGATCACGACGGCCGACCTGTCGTACGATGGCAAAGAGATCGTTTTCGCGCTGCGCCGCGGCGGGCACGTGGCGTCGAATCCGGTCGCGCACATCGAAGACATTTCGCAGTACCCCGAGGAGTCCAGCAACTACCAGGTGCTGCGCATCAACATCGACGGCTCCGGCCTGACGCAGTTGACGCATGGCCCGTGCAACAATCTCGACCCCTGCTGGCTGCCGGATGGCGGCATCGCGTTCATCTCCGACCGCAAGCCGGCGTATGCCTACTGCTACGTGGTCACCTCGCCGGTGCTCTACCGGATGGAACGCGACGGCACGAAGCAGAAACGCCTCTCGGCCAATTACTTGATGGACTTCACGCCAGGGGTGCTTAACAACGGGCGCATCATCTACACGCGTTGGGAGTACGTGGACCGGCCGGCGATCCCGATTCAAAGTCTCTGGACGATCAACCCCGACGGCACGAACCTGGCCGGCTACTACGGCAACCGTGTGCTGAGTCCCGCGACGTTCATGCATGCCCGCCCGCTGCCGAACAGCAATTCGGTGCTCTGTACGCTGACCTCTCACAATGGGCCCTGCCGCGGTGCCATCGGGATGATCGATCCGAGTCTCGGCACCAATTCGCAGGCCGCGATCCGCAATCTGACGCCTGAGGTCAATATCGGAAAAGTTGATAAGGGCGACGGCAACAGCATCCGCGGGCCGTACGAAAACCCGTTCCCGATTGACGACCAGCATTTCCTGGTTTCAAAGGCCGGCACGGTCCAGCTTCGCGATTTCGACGCCAACGCCGCATCGCTGCTGGTCCCGGAGGGCGGAATGGGCTTCTACAGTCCACAGCCGGTCTGGAAGCGGACTCCGCCGCGCGTGATCGGCGGCGGCATCATCGACAACACCGTGGAGCTTCCCCAGGACGGCAGCGTTTCGGGCAAGTGGGCGAGCCTGTACATGCAGGACGTTTACAACGGCTTGGAACCGCACGTGAAGCGCGGCGAAGTCAAACAGATCGCCATTGTGCAGGAAATGGAAAAGAGCACGCACACGCCGCAGAACAACAAAAATCCCGACAAGCCCGGCATGCGCAACATCGCCGTCTTCGGCTTCCAGTTCCCGCTCGTTTCCTGCGGAGCCACCTACGCGCCCAAAAAAGTCTGGGGCTTCGCCGACGTGAAACCCGATGGCAGCGCGGCCTTCCGCGTGCCTTCCGAAGTCCCGATTTATTTCCTGGCGCTCGACGCCGAAGGCCGCGCCGTGCAGCGCATGCGCTCCTTTACGCACTTGATGCCCGGCGAAATTCAGGGCTGCGTGGGCTGTCATTCCGACCGCAATACCGTGACGCCCAGCATGGACAAGCCGCGCAACGTGACGCCGCAGGAGCTGAAGAAGCCGGCCTGGGGCGTGAAAGGTTTCAGCTACCGGGAAGTCGTGCAGGGCGTCTTCGATAAGCACTGCATTTCCTGCCACAACGAACGCGACGAGCAGGGCAAGGTGGACCTGACCGGCGACATGACCGACTTCTTCAACGTCTCCTACGACATCCTGTGCCGCACCGGCACGCAGGGCGTGAAGAGATGGCTGGACCACGGCAGTCCCTTAGGCGCCGGCAGAGGCGACAAAGTTCGCGGCATGAGCCCCTGGGTCGAGTGGATCTGGACGATCAACGGCGCTGAAGAAAATATTCTGGAGATCGCTCCGCGGCGTTGGGGCAGTCCCGCGAGCAAGCTGACCGAGATCATTCGCAGCGGACATCCGGACAAGGACGGCAAGGCTCGTTGCAACGTTCCCGACGAAGACCGCCGCCGCGTGTACCTGTGGATGGACCTGAACATTCCGTACTACGGCACCTCATCGTCCAACCATAAGGAGCAGCTTGGCAGCCGCCGCATGCTGCCGCTCGACCTGGACAAGACGCTCAGCGAAGTCGCCGAACGCCGCTGCGCCGAGTGCCACAAGGACGGCATCCCTCGCAAGTTCTACACGCGCGTGATGAACCCCGAGAAGAACAACTTCCTCCTCGCGCCTCTGGCCAAGAGCGCCGGCGGGCTGGAGAAATGCGGCAAGGCGGTCTTCGCCGATACGAAGGATGCGGACTACCAGAAGATCATCAAGACTTTTGAGCCGATTCACGCGCTGCTGAAGGAACGGCCGAGGCCCGACATGGAAGACTATGTGCCGATCTGCAAGCCGTAAAATAAAGGAGCCCCGGGCGCCCTCGCCCGGGGTCCATCGGCGGGCGTGGGCGCCCGCCACTCCTGACAGTTGCTTAGAGTTGTTGGGTATTCTGATTGTTCTGTCGGAAGTTGCCCGCTCCGCCGCCGTGAGCGGCTCGGGCGGCCTGAATCGCGGCCTTCAGCGCTTCGCGGTCGGCCTTCAAGGTTTCACGGTCTTTCTGGAAGGTCTCGCGAACACCCTGCAGCGCACCCTTCGCGCCCTGCAACTGGCCTTGCACTTTGGTCAGATCGTTCTTCGCGGCGTTCAGATCGCCGATCAGTTTTTGAGCAGCATTCTTCACGTCGGCTGGAGCGTTCGGGTGCTTGTTCAAGCCTTCCTGAATTCGTTCGAGCGCTTTTTCGATCCGCTGCTCGACTTCGCCGATCTTCTGCCCGTTGTGAGCGCCCTCGCCGGCAAACGCCGACGTGCCGATCACCATCAGAGCGCACGCGCACAGGGTTGTCAGGATGCTGGTCTTCATCGGGTTTTCCTCCACGTTGGTTCCTGCTTCCCGAGGGGAGCAACCTTGATGCCACTGAGATCTTCATGCGAGCCAAACCCGCAACCTCTGCCGCATCCATCGCTTGGGCGAGATCCGTTGAGAATTGCGGAGGTGCAGCCGTCTGTCGGAAGAGCCTACACCGCGTGGGGAATCTCAGCCCAACGCGGAGTTGCGCCGCGGTGTAGAGAAGTTAGCATCCTGCTGCACCCAAGACGTCGTTCCCATAAAGGAGAAATCTGATGCTGCGTGCCCTTAGCCTGTGGACTGTTCTCGCCGCGCTGCTGCTGGTCGTTGCGCCGGCTCGAGCTGCTGACGAAAGCGCCGACGCGCGCGAAGTTCTGCAACTCGCCGGATTGCGCGCCGGTCTGTGCGTGCATCTGGGCTGCGGACGCGACGGCAGCGCGGGCCTGACGGCAGCGCTCGCCGAAAGCGGCACGATCTCCGTGCACGGGATCGCGCTGGATGAAGCGTCTCTGACTCGCGCGAGAAAAGCGATCGAAGACCGCGGCGTGATCGGCAAGGCTCTGGCCGAATGCATCGCCGTCAACCCGCTGCCGTACCTCGCCGACCTCGTCAACGTGGTCGTCGTCGAAGACATGCCGGCGCTCGCCGCCAAGGGTCTGACCAAAGACGAAATCCTGCGCGTGATCGCCCCGAACGGCTCGCTGTGCGTGAAGGAAGCCGGCAAGTGGGCCAAGACCGTCAAGCCGCGCCCGAAGGACATGGACGACTGGACGCATCCGTTCCACGGCGCGGATTACAACATGGTCTCGAACGACAAGGCGCTGAAGTTCCCGATCGGCTTCCGCTGGATCGACGGCATTCCCGTGAACATCAACATGTGGGCCGCCTGCCGCGGCTGGGTCGTTGCGGGCGGGCGCTGCTACACGCTGAGCAGCAACGAACTGGATAACGTTCTGCCGGGGAAAGGCAAGACGCACTACTTGAGCGCCCGCGACGCCTTCAACGGCTTGCCGCTGTGGAAAGTGAAACTGGAGACCACCGACGACGGCGCGCATCTGACGTGGCGCAATGCCGGCCCGGTCGTGGCGGACGACGAACGCGCCTATGCCGTGCAAGACAACAAGCTGATCATCGTCGATGGCCCGACGGGCAAGATTCTGGCGACCTGCAACACGAAGTACAAGCCGCACCGCGTGGCGCTGCTCGATGGCGTGCTCCTGGCGGCGTGCTGGGAAGAACGCGAATCGACAAACGATGGCGTCGAAGGCGGCAGCTTGTGGGCGACCTGGATCCCCAAATCGACCAACGGAACGGTTGAAGCCTACGACTGCAAGACGGGCCAGCAGAAATGGTCCGCGTCCATGCCGGCGTACACGCTCGCCGCGGCGGATAAAGTCGTTTACGTGCTGACGCACGTGGGCGCGCCGATGAACGACAAGGACATGGAGAACGAGTTCAACTCTTTGCTCGAACGCGAACTGAAAGCTGAACTCGCCAAGCAAGCCGAGAAGGAAGCTAAGAAAGAGGATACGAAGGACGCCGCAAAGGAACTGGCCGGGGACACGAAGAAAGCCGAGCCCGTACAGGAGAAGCCCAAGGATCCAATGCTCGCCCTCGCTCAGGACATGGCCAAGAAAATTGCTCCCGATTACGCGAAGGAGACGGGCAAGGACGCAACGAAGGAAGAGCCTTGGAAAGGCTCCTGGAAGAAGCTCACCAAGAGCCAGAAAGACCCGCTGCCCTCCGCTCTGCGCCAGCGCTGGGACCGGCAGGTCGTCGCGTTGGATTTGCAGACCGGAAAAGAAAAGTGGCGCACACCGTTCTCAAAGCTTGGCAGCAAAGTGGACATGGAACTCGGCTGCGCCGGCCCCGGTTACGTCATCGTCTACAAGCGCGACGAACGCGGCGTGACGGCGCTCTCCGCAGCCGATGGCTCCGTTCTCTGGCAGCAGAAAGGCAGCAACACCTGGACGCCCGTCGTTGACGGGATGCTCTGGGCCAATGGCAAGAAGTTCGATCCCCTGACCGGCGCGGTGAAGGCCAACATACCGATCAACCCCGGCGATCAGGGCTGCACGCCGTCTGTGGTCGTCAACAACATCATTACGCGCACCCGCGGCTGCGGCTATGAACAGCTCATCGAGGAGCCCAATAAGCCCGCGACAAAGAAGGACCTCCGGTACACCGGCGCGCGCGGCGGCTGCATGCTGGGTATGGTGCCGGCCAACGGCATGTTTTACACCGCTCAGAACAACTGCCGCTGCTCGCCCGGCCAGATCTACGGCTTCCTCGCCGTCGGCCCGTGCGGCCAGTGGCCCACCGAGGCTGACTACAAGGCTCCGCATCCGATCGAAAAAGGCCCGGCGTTCGGCAAGGTCGAGGAACTGCCCGTGTCGGCCGACGACTGGCCCAGCTTCCGCGCCAACGCCGAACGCAGCGCCGGGACCGCAACCAAAGGCCCGTCGGCTTTGAAGGAAATCTGGAAGACGCAGGCCGCTGTCCCGGCTTCGGGCCCGCTCGCTGAAACTTGGCGCGCGCGGTTGGCATCCTGCGTGACGGCCCCCGTCAGCGCGGCAGGGCTGGTCTTCGTTGGCGGAAGCGATACCGCACAAGTCATCGCTTTGGACGGCGCGACGGGCAAGAAAGCCTGGACGACGACGATTGGCGGTCGCATCGATACGCCGCCGACGATTGTTCGTGGCGTGGCCCTCGTCGGTTCGCACGACGGCTGGGTGTATGCGTTGAGCGCCAAAGACGGCCAGTTCGTGTACCGCACGCGTGTCGCTCCGTGGGAACGCAAGCTCATGGCCTACGGGCAGGTCGAATCGGTCTGGCCGGCGGTGGGAACGGTGCTGGTGCAGGACGGCGTCGCTTATGCCAACGCGGGACGCACCTCCGAATCCGACGGCGGGATCGCCGTTCTCGCCTTCGATCCGCTGACGGGCGCTCAGGCGTGGGGCAACACGATTGCCGTCGGTCCGCAGCGGCAGAACGACATGCTGGTTCTCAAAGACGGCGCGCTGGCCTGGTTCCACAAGCGGCTCGATCCGAAAACCGGCAGCATTCGGCCGGACGCGGTGATTCCCGGCGATCATTCGCAAGGCGGGATGATGGACGGCACCTGGACGCTCGTCGGCAAGCGCCGCTCGGGCAACGCCTTCGCCATCGGCACGCCGGCCAGCGACAAGAACAAATCGCAGACCGCGCTCGACCTGATGGCCTGGAACGATTCGCTGGTCGTCGCGCCCAACTTCGCCATGCCGCGCGAAAAAGCCGACAAGGTCGAAGGAAAAGTCAGCAACAAGGATTTCGCCTGGCAGCCGCAAGTCTCCGGGCAGGTCGAAGCGATGGCCGTCTGCGGCGACAAGGTCTTCTTTGCTTGCCGCGACAAAGGCGATCACAGCGGCTCCCTGACGATGGTCTCCGCCAAGGACGGCAAGATGCTGGCCGAAGTGAAACTCCCGGTCGCGCCCACGTACGACGGCCTGTGCGTCGCTCGCGGAAAAGTCTACGTCACGTTGCAGAACGGGTTTGTTTATTGCTTCGGGGAATGATGCGATTTTTGGCCGCAGGTAAAACGCATCCCGGACCCGGCAATGCAGTGTCCTGAACTATGAAGCTGTATTCTGCTATGGAGGCTGCCGTTTATGGTTAAAAAGTGGTTTTCTATCCCCACCTTGCTCCTGTGCTTGTCCGCGGCCGGCTCCGCGCTGGGCGGCGAGACCACCGGCACCCCGGCGGATGAGATCCTCGCGCTGGCCAAGGCTTCTTCCGCGCCCGACGCCGCAAAACTTCGAGAACCCTACCTGAAGTTGCAGTGGCTGCGCGTCACGGGGGCAGCGCCCTGTCCCAAACAGGCTGCCGCCGCACCCGACAAGGACGCCAAGGACGACGAGGAACGCGGGGTCCACGGAGAACGTTCCGCCCCGTTGACGGAGGACGAGAAGACGAAGCTGAAGGCTTGGTTTGATGCTAAGCCGAAGTTCCGCGAACGCTTTTTGCTGGCCGTCAGCGCCACGGAAGACGATCTGCCCAACTGCGCGCGCGTGGCCCTCCGGCTGCACGAGAAGTTCCCCAAGGACTGTGAGCCGATCGAGAATCTGCTGCTGGCCTTCTGCACCGTTTGGGACGATGAGCAGGTTCTGCGCGTGCTCAACAGCATGGCCATTCCGGAACTGACGCCGCAAACCATCAAGATGTGCTCGCTGGAAGAAGCATTCGGCTGGTACGTGCAGAATCAGCCGAAGCTGTGCCCCTGGTTCAAACAGACGCCCTGGCGGCTGCTGACTTATGTTGCCGCCGATACTACGGAGCTGACTGAACGCGAGTGGATCTTCAAAAAGCACAACGTGTTCCGCACCAATCTGGGCACCGTGTACTCCGAAATTGAGTATGACATGAGCAAAGTCAAAGACGCCAACTTCGCCGGAAAGGGAAAGATCGGCGGCCACGAGTATACGCTGGCCAACATCAAGCAGTATGGCGGCGTGTGCCGCGACCAAGCCTACTACGCCCGCGCCGTGTGCCGCAATTTCGGATTGCCCGCCTATATGGCCACCGCTGTGGGAAACTCAGGCATCGGCCACGCCTGGGTCGGCTGGGTCGCCATCGAAGCCGCGCAGGGCTACAAGCTGTTCAGCCACGGACGCTACGCCAGCGACAACTACTTTACCGCCAATATCCTCGATCCGCAGTCCGGCGACATGATTCTTGATTATCTGGTGGGGATCGAAGCCAGGGGCCTGTCCGACGAGAAAAGCTACGATGACGCCGAGCTTTACTACCGCGTCTATGAGGAGAATGTGGCGACCCTGCCAAAACAGGCGGCGTTGAATCTCTGCATCGCCGCGGTCAAGAAGAACGCCTACCATCGCGCGGCGTGGCTGGCCGTGGGTGACGCAACGGCCGCCGGCGAACTGCCGCGCGCCTCGGGCGAAGCGCAGTGGCAGTACCTGACCGCCAAGTTCAAGGAATTTCCTGATTTCACGTTCTCGATGCTCTCGCGCTTCTCGAAAATGTTCAAGACGCCGATGGAGAAGTACACGTTTTACGAAGTGACCTCAAAGCTCTTTGGCGGCCTCAAACGTCAAGATCTGGTGGCCAAGCTGCGCCTGGAAGAGATTGACATGTGCGCGGCGGAAAACCGCAAAGACCTCGCCGCGCAAGTGGCCCTGACCGGCTTGCAGGAATGCGCGGGCGAAGGCGCCGAAGATGCTCTCCTGGCCAAAAAAGCAGTGGAGCTTCTGCGTGAACAGAAGCAATCGCAGATGGCCGTCCGGCCCTTGCAGGTCGCGCTCGCCAAGACGCCTAAACTGCGCATGAAGATGGTCAATCCGAACTGGACCGCGCTGACGGAAATTCTGCGCGATGTATACAAAGAGATCGGCGATACGAAGAAAGCCGACGCTCTTGATGCCGACCTTGAACGAACGTCCAAGTCAGCGGGAAATTGAACGAGAATGAGCCGCAGATGAATACAAATGGGCACAGATAAGAAGGGCGCAAGCGTGTGAAGCTGCACATTTATCTCGACACGTCCGTTTTCAGCGTGCTTCTGGATGAAAGGACTCCCGATCGCCAACAAGCGACGCGGGAGTTTTGGGGAAGACTCTCAGAATTTGAGGCATGTTCATCTTCGCTGGCTAGAGATGAGCTGCAGCGCACCCAAGACCCAACGCGGCGCACTGAGCTCCTGGAGTTGCTGGATGGACTGCGCCTTCATCCAGTCACTGCCGAGATGCAGGACTTAGCCGCTGCATATGTTGATGCCGGAATATTCACACCGCTGATGTTGGACGATGCCACTCACGTCGCCGCCGCAGTGCTCACCCGTCAGGATGTCCTGCTATCCTGGAATTTCAAGCATCTGGTTAATCGCCGCCGCCGCGCTATGATAAACGAGGTCAACGTCCTGCGCGGCCTGCAAACCATTGAGATTGTGGCCCCGCCGGAGCTTTGAGGGCAATCGCATGCACTACTTCGATTACGAGCAAGTCGCGAAAGAGGCGAATATTTCGCCGGAGAAACTCGCGATCATCTGCGAACGGTTGCGTCAGGAATATCCGCACGACGAGATGATGTACGAACTTCACGTGCTTCGCGCCTGCAATAGCGTTAAAGACGGACGGATTACGCTCGAGGAACTTCTCAAGCCTGAGCAGGCGACGGCAAGTGGCGACTGAGGTCTGCGAAATGGAGGGGAAGGCGTATGCCTGCCGGCGCACGGAAATCGTTTCTTCCGCTCGTTATCTGTGTTTATCTGTGTTCATCTATGGCGAATTCTTTCAGCGCGGAGACGCCTTCCGACCCTCGCGACGCCCGCAACGGCCTGAAGATTCCCGTCGAAGGCTACTGCGATCAGCCCTACGTCGTCATCAACAAGGACGGCTCGTGGCTCTGCACCATGACGACCGGACCGGGGACCGAAGGCGCCAAGGGCGAGCACATGGTCTCGACGGTCAGCAAGGACCAGGGCCGCACGTGGTCGCCGCTCGTGGGCATCGAGCCGAATGACGGCCCGGAATCGTCCTATGGCGTGCCCGTGGTCACGCCGAGCGGCCGCGTGTATGTGATCTACGACTACAACGGCGACCGCGTTGCGGAACTCAACGGCAAGAAAGTCCGTGCCGACATGCTCGGCTGGTACGTCTACAAGTATTCCGACGACGGCGGGCAAAGCTGGTCCAAGGATCGCTACCGCATTCCCATGCGCACCACCGCCTGCGATCTGGCCAATCAGTGGCAAGGCAAAGTGCAGATTTTCTGGGGCATCGACAAGCCCAACATCGTGGCTGGCAGCGTCTATTTCGGTTTCACGAAGCTCGGAAAGTACATGCTCGACAACGGCGAAGGCTGGTTCTACCACTCCGATAATCTGCTCACCGAAACCGACCCGGCGAAGATTCACTGGGAGCTTCTGCCCGATGGCGACAACGGCCTGCGCGCACAGGAGTTCGGTTCGGTGCAGGAAGAACACAACATCGTGCCGCTCAGCGACGGCAAATCGTTCTACTGCGTCTATCGCACGACGACCGGCTATCCGTGTCACGCCTATAGCAACGACGGTTGCCACACGTGGACCAAGCCCGAACCGATGACCTACTCTCCCGGCGGACGGAAGATGAAAACCAACCGCGCCTGCCCCATGCTCTGGCGCGCGGCCAACGGCAAGTTCCTCTTCTGGTTCAACAATCACAGCGGCAAGTCGTGGGAGAACCGCAACCCGGTGTGGCTCAGCGGCGGCGTGGAGAAGAACGGCCGCATCTACTGGTCGCAGCCCGAAATCGTCCTCTACGACCCCGACGTCAAAGTCCGCATGAGCTACCCCGACCTGATCGAACAGGACGGCCGCTACTGGATCACCGAAACCAACAAGACCGTCGCCCGCGCGCACGAAATCGACAAGGCGCTGCTGGAAGGTTTGTGGAACCAGGCGGAGAACAAGACGGAGACATCGGCGGGATTTGCAATGGAGATGATCGTATGGCCTACGGGGGCTGAGGGTGGTGTGCCTGCGCTCAAGATCGATGCTGCCAAGGGAAATGGCTTTTCAATTGAAGCGCGCATGCATGTGGAGGACCTCAAGCCGGGCCAGCGCGTGTACGGCAACAGCGATGCGATGCTGGTGACCGCTGAACAGGGCGCATTGAGGATGTATGTGAAATATGGCGCGAAGACAGTCGTTTGGGAGAGCGACCCAGGCGTGCTGACCGCAGGCAAATCGCACCACGTCGTCGCCACGGTGGATGCCCGCGCGCAGATCATCACGTTCGTGATCGATGGATTCCTGTGCAACGGCGGCGAGACGCGCCAATTCGGCTGGGGCCGTTTGCAGGACGGCGGCACCGAAGACATTCCACAGGGCGCACCGTTGAAAGGTCAGCTCGGCACCCTGCGCGTCTACAGTCGCCCGCTGCGCACCTCGGAAGCCGTGGGAAATTTTAACGCTGGGCAATGATCATCTACAGACGCGGTAAGGCTCAAATAAGCGGAGCGGAAATGTTCTCACGCATGATGAAAACGCTGTGGATGGGAGGGCTGGCGGTGGCGATCAGCGCGCAGCTTTTGGCCGGAGAAGCCAACCGCGGGCCGCTCGACCCAAAAGGCCAAATCCACATTCCCATCGGCATCGCCAACACGCTCGATGCGCTGAAGACCTTTGTGGAGGCTGAAGGCAACTTCTCGCCGGGATGCGCGAGCTACGGGATTTACTTCTGGGTCTACGATCCGGAGACGCGGAAACTGACCGCGCCCACAATGGACGGCGTGACGTGCGAGCACGGCCTGGCCGAAGGCGGCTACCTGATTCCCTGGAGCGCGTGGCAAGCCGGTCAGGTGAGCGTCAAAACGGAAGTCTGCGAGGTCATCTGCAAGCAGAATCAGCAGGAGCAATCCACGCCGCCGCTGGTGGCGACCGCGCGCATGCATCTGCTCTATAGCGGCGAAGGTACAAAGAAGCTGAGCGTTTACGCCGCGCTGCGCTCCCTCGGGCCCTCCGGCTGGCCGGTGAAGAAACTTGATGTTAGTCCCGACGGCGACGCGCTGCTGGTGGACAACCAGCCCGCTTTGATCGCCAGCAGCAAGCCCAGCGCTGCGGGCGTCGGTCCGACCGACACCGTCGGCGATCTGGCCATCGGCGGCAAACTGCCTGCGGAAAAGAACGCCGTTTCCGAAGCCGGCAACTGCTCCGGCGCGCTGCGTTTTGATTTGACGCTCGCGCCCAAAGCGCCAGTCACTCTGAACTTCATCTGCCCTGTCCTGCCGGGACGCACAGCCGTTCGCCACAAGTGGGACGGCAAAAGCAAATGGGCGCAGCTCGATGAAGCGGTGCCCAACACTAAAGACGGCGGCATTCCACAGCCGGCGATGGGCCTGGAGTATTACCGGAACCTGAAGGCTGATGCCCTCTTTGACGATGCGCGCGACTACTGGCGCGATCTGGCCGGCCGCGTCAAGCTGAAGCTTCCAGACAAACGCTGGGCGGAGTGCTTCGCCGCCATCACCGGCCACGCGGCGCTGTGCATGAACGAAGGCGCGCCCGATGTCGCCGTGGTAAACTACAACGTCTTCAATCGTGACGGCGTCTACGTCGCCAATATTCTGCAGAAGTCCGGACATCCGGAACTCGCGCGCCAGGCGATCAGTTATTTCATCGGGTATCCGTTCAATGGACGCGTCGATCCGGAAGCCGACAATCCCGGGCAGATCCTGTGGATCATGGGCCAGCACTGGCTCTTCGCGCGCGACACCGCATGGCTTAAAGAAGTCTATTCCTCGGCAAAACAGATCGTGAAGATGATCGAATACTATCGCACGACGCCCGAGCCTCATTGGGTGAACAGCAAACGCCTGACGTTTGGTGAAGCGCTTCCCCCGGAGCACCGTCAACAGCTCAAGCCCGGCGCTTGCGATGGCTTCAATCCAAACTACACGGAAGCCTTTGATATTGCCGGCGTGAGGGCCGCCGTGCTGCTGGCGGAAGCAATGACTGAAGAAGCCGCCGAGAAGGATGCGGCTCACGACGCTCAGGCCTGGATGAAACTGGCCGTTGAGCTTTTCGGAAAATATGAGCAGCGCTTCGGCGCGCAACTTGGAAAGGGCTACGGCAGCTACAGCGTGCTCTGGCCCTGCCAGCTTTATCCATACTCAAGCGGCAAGGCTTACGAACAGTTCAAAGGCATCGGCGCACAAGCACCCAAGAGCTGGCGCTACTTCCCGCTCGCGACCGCTCACCAGGGCTTGCTGGCGGGAAATCGAGACGCCGGCTACGGCACGCTGGAAAAACATCTGCAAGATCCGCAAATGCAGGGCTGGTACGCGTTCGACGAGGGCGGCAAAAGCGGCTCCGGCGGCTGGCAGCATGTTCGCACCACCTGGAACGGCGACGTGGCGATGCCGCACGGCTGGGCCATCGCGGAGGTGCACCTGCTGCTGCGCGACAGCCTGCTTTTTGAGGACGGTCAACGTTTGGTGCTGCTGGGCGGAGTGCCGCCGGACTGGTTCACCAGACCAGAGGGCATCAGCATCGAGAACATGCCGACGCACTTTGGCGCGATGTCCTTGAACTACAAGCCCAGCGACACCGGCGCGACGCTGACATTATCCGGAAAAGCCGCGCCCACGGACGGGTTCACCCTTCGCCTGCCTGCTTCAATCAAAGCCACGGCGAAGTCCGGCGACACGGTTCTCGCGCGCGCGGAAAACGGCGATATTGCGATCCCGGCAAAGTCCAAAGAGGTAGTGCTTGAGTTTGCGAAGTGAAGACGACGCAACGCGCTCAACGGCGTACGTGAGCGCAGACGCACCGGACGAGCGGCTAGCCACGCCACCCGTCACTCGTCACGCGTCACCTGACTTAGAAGCCGCGCAGATGGCGCACGAGCTTCCACATGCGTTTCACGTCGCCGCGCGGCACCGTGTTCGGCTGATACGCCGGATTCAACGGCACCAGCCTGACGTTCTCCGCGTCGGGGAACTCGACCTTTCGGAACGTGCCGCTGTCCGGCAAAAGCACGAACGCGAAATCGCCCGAATGGACCTCTGGGCCTGTCGAAAAGACCAGAACCTCCCCGGGCCGGAAGCCGTCCGGGCCATCCGCCTGCATCGAATCTCCCTGAACGCGCACCGCGAACCGTTGCGCGCCGTCGGGTTCTCGATCAAAGGGCGGCAACTGGAGCATGACCTCCAGCGGCCCCTGGACTTCACCTGTCGGGCTGATCCGCGATGGATATCCGCCGGCCGTCTCCAGCATGGGGACCGCCGAGACCTTCCCGGCAAGCATCAACGCGGCATGTTTGGGCCCCAAAGATGCGGCCCACTTTCGTTCAACTTCTTGAACTTTGCTCTCACTGTAAAAGACCTGGACTTCCACGCCCAGAGCCTTCGCGATTTTCTCAAGAGTGACCTGCCGGGGCGAAACCAGGCCGTTTTCGATGCGCGAAAGATTGGGCTGCTTGAGGCCAGTCAAAAGCGCCAGCTCCGACTGCCGCATGCCCTTCTCTTTACGCATCAAGTGGATGATCCGCCCTATGTACCGGTGAATGGGTGCAAGTGACATGTTTCTCACTACCTCCTACTTTATATAATATTCCACGCCGAGCTAACTCGCAAAGGGTTCGTCAATTATATTTTCAGATAACTTGTAAGTACAAGTTGGCGCAGCAGAAAAATGCAATTTATGGTCGCTTTATAGCTGCAGGGTTCTCAAAGTGCACCGGTACTTCTTCAGAGATAATCGTGCCTGTCCAGACCGGGCTCCCAACGTCCAAACCCTTGCCGTCCTGAGAGCTGCAATAAAAGATCGCCAGCTTGTAGTCTCCGGACAGAGTTGTAAGCACCGGATTTTCCTGGGCATCGAAAAAAAGTTCTTTGGCAACCGACCCTTCCGCTGAAATTGTGGCGAAATCCGTCAGATCAGCGATATTCAGCACCGCCGTATCGGCCCCCAGGGCCTTCGTGGACTGCTTCAGGACGACAGGTTCCGTCTCGCTACCGTCCTTCGGTCTCAGCAGCACGCCGTAACCTCCGCCCGGGCCATCGTAAACGGCCTGCGCTCGCGACCGCGTGTTCTCCAGCACCGCCGTCACGCCAAAACTATTGTTGCCGCGCAACGACAGGATCGGCCGGCGTGCGACGAGCCTCAGGCCCATCACGGTTTCTCCGCCTTTGGCCTTCAGCAACTGCCCACCCGTCGCCGATAGCCGCCGCCGTTCTGCCGCTTGACGGTCCCACTCGCGAAGATAGCGGCCGTCGGCGATGGAGCGCGGACGTCCGTACCCCGCCTTCACCACCGGCAGAACCTCGAGATCGTAAACATTCTGAGGATGCCCGATACGATAGACCGTCTGCCCTGCGCCTTGAGCATTCTCGCGTTCCCACAAGAAGAACACCGCCTGCGTGCCTTCGCGCGGAGCGGTTACGCTTTGAAAGTGCACCCGCAGCATCAGCGGCGGCTTGTCGTCCGCCGGCAGAGCCGGCAACTTCAGGTTTTCGTCGGCGAGCATGTCGGCCGCTCGTTTGAGCCGCTCGGGCGACACGTACTTCGGCGCATTCTCGGGAGCTTTAATCGTCTCGCGCACCACAAGGCTGGCCACGCCGTCCTTCGTCGCGCCGACATCGGCAGCCACGATGCGCTCAGCTTTCGCCAGCAATTCAGCGAAAGTATAGATCTCCGGCATGTCGGCCCGCGGATTTTCCTCCGCCGAAAAACCGCACCACGCTGCCAGCATCAGGATGACGATGAGCTTCTGCATTGATGTCTTCATGTGTCAATTGTTTGTCAGGCAAAGACGCGACGATTGCAAGAAGAGAAGTGCTGCGAGGTGCCGTCCGTCCCGCCTCCTGCCGCCGCCTACTGCGCTGTTCGGCCCCCGGTTTGCACTACGATGATATGAATAAGTGAAGTTAGGTCAGAACGACAGGGAGTCGGCCATGTTCTTCGATCCACTTTGGTTCCTGCTGATGTTGCCGGCCACGCTTCTGGCCGCATGGGCGCAGTGGAAGGTCCATTCGGCGTTTGAAGAAGCCAGTCACATTGAACCGGCCAGCGGAGCCACCGGCGCCGAAGCTGCCGCGGTTATTCTCAGCCGCTCCGGCCTCGCTGGTGTTGAAGTCCAACCGGCCGAGGGCTTCCTTTCCGATCATTACGACCCGCGCGAAAAGGTCCTGCGCTTAAGCCCCGACGTCCACGATGGCCGTTCGCTGGCCGCGGTCGGCGTCGCCGCGCATGAAGCCGGTCATGCGCTTCAGGACGCGACCGGTTACCCGCTGCTGATCCTGCGCAACAGCATTGTTCCGCTCGCATCGGTAGGCGGGAATCTATCGTGGATTCTGCTGATGGCCGGGTTCTTCCTTCATAGCTTCGGGATGGTGCTGGCCGGAATCGTCGCCTTCTCGCTGACCGTGATTTTCCAGCTCGTGAATCTCCCTGTCGAATTCGACGCCAGCCGCCGCGCCAAAAAGATCCTGCTCGATCTCGGCCTCGTTCGTCAGGACGAAGCACCGATGGTGCGAAAGGTCCTCTCCGCCGCCGCCATGACCTACGTCGCCGCGACCCTGATGGCGCTGCTCAACCTGCTCTACTTCCTGATCCGCTCCGGAATCCTCGGCGGCGGCCACAGCCGCGACGAAAGCTGACACCCCATGTGCCACGGGCAGCATCTGTTAGCTGTTGGCTGCCCGTGCATTCAGCGAATAAGGATAGCCTTCAAGGTTTTGCGAGATCAAGCATCGCCAGCGCCGCTTCAAGTGAATCGCACAGCCACTGTTCGGGCTTGCCGAACAACTCGTCCCTGATAAGGCTCGTCAGTCCGGCTCTGTTCAATTCGGAGACTACTACGGCAAGCGGTAGTTGCCGCTCAAACCCGCTGGCTTTCGCATCACTCAGCGTTCGCCCCATCTCGTCGCCCCATTCATACCGCAGCTTTCGCAAATCCAAGAGCAGAGCCACTGGATCCCACCCCGCTTTACCTGCGGCAATCATCGCATCCATGTAAGCAAAACTCGGACTGGCTTCGCCATCAAAAGCGATGACAAGAACCATAGAGTGCTCGTGTGACGGAAGTTTGCAGAGCCCGTACGTGCATCTGCAGTGCCGCCCAAGGTCTTCAAGACTACAGGGTTCGACTTCCATTCAAGCTACCTTTATCCCGCCTTTAGCACCACGCGCTCGTCCGCCAGAAGCGCGGCGTAATGTATGCACTGGTTGATGTCTTCTTTGGCTCGATTATACTCGCGTCACAGATTCAGCCAAAGCCAAACTGGTCAGATGGATGGCGTAAATCATGCGGCAATTCGAGTGGAACGACGCCAAGAGTACTCGAAACCAAGAAAAGCACGGCGTCAGCTTTGAAGAGGCTGCAACAGTCTTCGATGATCCAAACGCTCTCGAGTCGTTCGATGCTGCGCATTCCCTGCCGGACGAGGACCGCTTCCGATTGATTGGCGTGTCCTCTGTGCCGAGACTGCTGCTTGTGGTATACTGCGAGCGTGAAGAGGACACTGTGCGCATCATCAGTGCGCGCAAAGCGACATCGAGTGAACGCCAGGCGTACGAGGGCAGAGGATAAAGGAAATGGATCTCAAGGATTTCCGGATCGGGGTTTCGTTCTTCCTCTCGGGTCGCAAGTATCTGTGCACCGATGTAGGATCGAGGACTGTGGCCGCCATCCCTCTCGCTGATCTCACCATTCGCCGCAACGGAAACGAGACGCCGATCAGCGAATCAGAGGCGCGCAAGCATGGATGGCTAAGCGGGCCGCCATATCCTGTTCAGGAACTTATTCTCGACGAGATCGACATAGAGGCGTGCAGCGAGCGTACCAGAATCCGAAAGCGCACCCCAACCAAATCGGTATCGAGTAACACAAGCGAAGTGCTCCGGCGATCGAACACATAGCCTTGCTTGATGCAACACGTGATTGTCTATGAGCATACCGCCGCCAACGTACGTCCTTGCGGCGAAGGAATTCGCTATGAAGAAACGGAAACAAGAAGAAATGGACGACCAGGAGCGTTGCCGACGCGCGCGCGAAGCGCTTGGGAGCCGCTTCAAGACGTTAAAAGAGTACGGTGACTTCATCCGCAAAGAAGAGAAGAAGACTCCTAAGAACATGATCGCAGGCAAGCGGCTGCTGGCCAGAATCCGGCGCCTGAGGCGCAAGCAAGGCGCACGCGCGCCGCGAACCAAGCTTGCATCCCGACGGTCGGCATAGTGCCGCTGCCGCTGGCAATTCTCACCCCGCCCCCACCTCCGGCGGCGCACTCCCCACGATCCGCTGCGCCTCAATCAATTGCCGCCCTTGCACCCGCAGCCGCGGCAGGCGCACAGCGAACAAGGCCGAGCCCAGCAGCGCCACCCCGCCACCAATGGCCACGGTAATCGGCGCGCCCACGTGAGCGGCCAGCAGGCCGGCCAGCAACGACCCGATCGGCGCCATGCCCATGAACATCGTGGCGTAGAACGACATGACTCGGCCGCGCAGGTGGTCGGGCGTCATCGACTGCACCAGCGTGTTGGTGCAGCCCATCTGCAGCATGGTCGCGAAGCCCACCGGCACCAGCAGCACGATCGAAAGCCAGTACACGCGCGAAAACGAAAACGCGATGAGCGCCACGCCCAGCAACGCTGCCGCGCCCGCCGCCATGCGTCCCAACCCGCGCACTTCGCGCCGCGCGGCCAGCGTGAGCGCTCCGGCCAGCGCTCCGACGCCCGCTCCGCCCATCAGCATGCCCAGGCCTCTGGCGCCGACGCCCAAAATCCGGTCGGCAAAGATCGGCATCAACACGGCGTATGGAATCGCCGCGATGCTGATCAACCCCACCAGCAGCAGCAGGTCGCGTACGGGTGGGTTCGAAAACACAAAACGCACGCCTTCCTTGATGTTCTCCAGCGCGGTGCCTGAATCCGGCCGGCGAGCCCGCGGCTCCAGCTTCATCATCGAAAGCCCCGCAATCACCGCCAGATAGCTCACCGCGTTCCCGAAGAAACACCAGCCTTCGCCGATCAAAGCGACCAGCACACCGGCAACGGCCGGACCGATGATGCGTGCGCCGTTGAAGATGGAAGAATTGAGCGCGATGGCGTTGATCAGGTCTTCGCGCGAAACCATTTCAGCAAACAAGGACTGTCGCGCCGGTATGTCGAACGCATTAACAAGCCCCAGCAGAATCGCCAGCGTGATGATCTGCCAAACTTGGATCAGATGCGGCAGCGTCAAAGCCGAAAGGACGAACGCCAGCAACATCGCTGACGTTTGCGTGCCAAGCACCGTGCGATAGCGGCTATGCCGATCAGCCCAGTAGCCTCCGAGCAGCGAGAACAGAAACACCGGAATCTGTCCGCAAAACGCTACGATCCCCAGCAGTTCCGACGATCCCGTCAGCCGGTACACCAGCCAGGCCATGGCGACGTTCTGCATCCATGTCCCGATCAGTGAGATGAATTGACCAAAAAAGAACAGGCGGAAATTACGATACTTCAGCGCCCGAAACGCCCGATGCACGCGTCATATTCCTCCCTCCGAAGTATATCACGAAACACGCGCCGATTTCCGCTACCCTCTCCCCCAGGGTAGCAAGCGTAGTGAGCCCGGTGAGGGGCCGCCTTGCGCCACCGATAATGCCTTGCTCGACTTACAAGTTCGCCTACGCACCCCCATGGACGAGGGCGCGTGCTTGAGAGATCAGCGGCCGGGCCTGCGAACTCCAGACTCCACCGAAGGATTGCGCCACACGAAAACAAAAACGGCTCCTTGAGGAGCCGTTCTCACACCCACGAAAACGTCAAGAAGAGCTATTTGCGCGGCTGTGTGCCGGCCTTGGTGGCTTCGTCGGTATTGTTGGTCTTGACTTCGGCTTTGCCGGCCAGAGCGCGATCCAGAGCGTTTTTGGTCATCATCGTGCGCTTGCCGCTCTGAACGGTGAGCACGTGATACAGCAGCTTGAACGTGCCGTCGCTCGGATCCTTGTGCAGTCTTGTCGGCTCCTTTTCGTAAAGCAAGATGTCACTACCGAGATCCTGAACAGAATGCGAGGGCACATAGATCAGGTTCGTCAGTTTCGGATCGTCGATGTCCTGCGGGCTCTTGATCGCACCGCGCCGGAAGGGCGATTCGAAGATGGAGAGGTCCTTTTTTGCATAGTTATAGATTTCGGAGAGCTGCGGCGGGTAGCGATCGAAGTCCGACGCGTAGAGCTGCAGCGCGAGCATGATGTGTTTGAAGTTTTCGTCCACCTTGTCCGAGATAGCCTTCTGCCGCTGTGCGACGACCGCCGGCCAGGCCACCGACCCGACCAGACCCACCAGCGGCAGATTTCCGAGCGGTGAAACGCTTTCAATCAGCGTGCCGGCCGGTTCAGGCACATTGGAGGCGGCCCAGGACATCGGGAACAGGTGATCGCGCAGAACGTTCGGGCTGGGAAGCGTGTCCAGCAAAGTCTGGTCACCGCGTTTGCTGTCGCCACCGCCGAAAATATCCGTGCGAGCCAGGCGCGGCAACTCGGTGCCGTATGCATCCAGCAGCTTGGGCAGGTCGAGGTAGCTGACGTTCCAGCGCGACTCGCGGAAGCGCCTGGCTATCTCCTTGAACTTCGGATCCTCGGCCAGGCAGGACTTGGCGTACTGCGGCTGAGCTTGCTGGACGGCCTTCTTTAGAGCGGCGAGGCTGTCGGAGAGCAGCAGGAACTTGCGCTGGCGGCCGGCTTCAAGCTCCAACGACGCGATCGCGTAGGCGTTGAAGAACGGGAATTTTCCGCCATCGCCGGCCAGCAGCGGCGCGAAGAAGCCGCCCGGAACGTTCGTGCGCTCCTGCGCCGAGGCGGGGCCCTTCTGGTAGAAAACCGTCGTCGGGCCGACGGTGATCTGCGTGTATTCCTGGCCGGTTTCCTTCTTGATGTTGTCCAGCATCAGCTTGACGGCCCCCTCGGCCGCCTCGCCGTCCAACTCCAACGCCAGCACCGGCTGCAGGACTTCCATGTAATCGCTTAAGCGGTCCATGCGCAGAGCGGGCGACGGAACATAGGACATGAACAGGCCGATCTCGCCTTTCAGGCTTTCGAGCTTAGCGGTGATTTCGGAATTGTTCTGGAGCTTGAGCGCGCCTTTGAGCCGTTCCTGAAGCGGCGTGTCTTTGCCGTCCGCCGGCGGAGCGCCGCGTTTGATGCCTTCCACCACAACATTGTACAAGTCGGCCATCGTCCACTGGGTAGCGCTGAAGAAAACAACGTCGCTGGAGGCGAAGCGCGAGGTGCTGGCAGTGCAGGCTTCCGTCTTCTTGGCGGCTTCGGGGGCTGAGCGCACGAAGATCCGTTCGCGCACCGGAGCGTTGTCGCCGTCGCCGACGAAGACACCCATCGCCAGATAGGGCTGGCCGGCTTCGAGGACTTTCGGGTTGATCGCGTACTTCAGCGCGGGATAGGATCCAGTCAGAGCGGCGACCACGGGCCGCAGGTCGATCTGCGCGTAGATCAGCGCATCGCTGCGTTCGTCGCGGCCGGCCAGGTCGTACGCGCCCTGGTAACCGCTGTTGCGCGAGAGTGTGCCAGCGCTGTTCTTCAAGTAGCGCTCGATAGCGTCTTCGACGACGCGCTTGCCTTGGCCGTAGAGGAACAGGTTCTCCACGAACGCCCACGATTCATTCAGCTTCAGTTCAGAATTCTCGATGCGCACCACGTCGTACGTGCCGACGCGTTCGTCTTTGTCGATGAACCGGGCATCCACGCCCTGACTGCTGCGGTGGCGTTCCATGGCCTGTTCAAGTTCGCGCTGGCGCCTGTCTCCTTCTTCACCCGACGGAATGCTTGCCACCAGCAGGAAGGTAGGCGGCACGCCGGCGCTGAGCTGCTCGATGGACGCGGCATCGCCTTCGATCGCGATAGCGACCTGGCCTTCAAGCAGCGGAGCAAGACGCGTCAGCAGATCGGCTTCGTCGTTGCGGCGGCGGAGTTCCAGGTCGGTACGAGTGCCGTCGCCTTTCACGTAGGCGTCGCGCAGCGACGCGTAGGTCTTCAGCAGTGGACGGGCGACCTCGTCTTCCTTCAATAGCCCTCTCAACGCGCTGCGCTCAAAGGCGCCTCGGGCTTTACGCACGTCCGGAGTGGCGACGTAAAGGAAGGCAGTCTCGGAAATCAGACGTTCGGGCTTGAGTTGCTGACGCGCCACCTTGGTGGGCTCGGCTTTTTTGGGCTCATCCTCAGCGCCCCGGCACAAGCTTAAGCAAGCGGCGGCGAAGCAGGCGAGAACAAGCGTACGCTGTATTCTTGGCATAGGCCAAAGTTTCCTCCGCGCACGACATCAAATGGCATCTGTGAAGGCAGGATTCGACCCCGCCTATCGTAACAGATAACGCCAAGCTTAACGACCCTTACGCGAATCTTCCAGCGCCTTCATCTTATCTCATATTTATCGTCAATTCGCCAGCGCGAATTCAGGACTGGCCCTATCAAAATCCAAAGCGGCGAGAAGCCTCGACTAAGTTATAATTGCGCTCAGCGGCGGTTTTGACTATCCTTGAATCTCTTGATGCGCCTGCGGCGCGCGCCCGTCGTCTTCTTAAAGGAATATTATGAGCGACCAACCGGAAGAACCAAAAAAAGAAATTCCTGCGTTTCGATTCAGCGAAAAGAAAGTCGATGATAGCTGGAAAGAAGAGATGCGCCGCGAACGTGAGGCGGCCGCCCGAGCCGCCGAAGAGAAGGCGGCGCCGCCAGCGACTGGGAAGCCCGCGCAGCCACAACCCGCGGGCGCGAGCGCCAGTACAGACGCTCCGCAGCCGCGAGGCACTCCATCCAAGGAGAAACCGGCCGGTGCCACTCAGGAAGCGCAGCAGTCGAAGATTTTTTTGAACTTCCTCGCCGGCCTGGCTCAACAGGCTCTGATGCAGATGGGCGAAATGGAAAACCCGTTCACGCAACAGACGGAAGTCGATCTGCAGGGCGCGCGTTACACGATCGAGCTGCTGAACGTGATTATGGCGAAGACGAAAGGCAACCTGTCCGAAGACGAAGAGCGCGGGCTGTCTGGCACCATTCACGACTTGCGCCTGCGCTTCGTGGAAATCGCCAACGAAGTCCAGCGGCAAGTGCAGGCTCAAGCCCAAAAAGGCGCGCACGGCGGCCCAGGCGGCTCAAGACCAGGCCCCGGCGGAACGATTCCGGGCCCCGGCTCGCAACGGCGGCACTAAAAATGTACCGCAGGCCTCTGGCCTGCCGTCCGCTCTTCAATAGACAAAAATCCAGGGCTGGAGCTATTTGTGGCACTCCCTCCCCTCCCTGCTATACTTGTTTAACGAGGTTCGCTTATGAGCGCACGCGTGCCAGCCCACGCCGGTACGTTTTATCCAGCCGATCCAGCTAAGCTCCGCGCCAGCGTGCAGCAGTATCTCGACGCCGCACCGCCGCCAGCTTCGCCCGTCCCAAGCGCTCCAAAGGCCATCATCGCGCCGCACGCCGGCTACGTGTATTCCGCTCCGATCGCAGCCAGCGCATATAAGTGCCTCGTTCCCCTTCGCAGCATTGTCCACCGCGTCGTTCTGCTCGGCCCCGCGCACCACATCTTTGTGCGCGGGCTGGCTCTCAGCAGCGCCAGCGCCTTTGCCACACCGCTCGGAGACGTCCCGATCGACGCCGCAGCCATCGAACAGATCAAGTCGTTGCCGCAGGTGAAACTCTCCGACGATGCGCACGCGCCCGAACACAGCCTGGAGGTCCAGTTGCCGTTCCTGCAGTGCGTGCTAGAGGAATTTTCGCTGGTGCCCTTCGCCGTCGGCGACGTCGGCGCCCCGCAGATCGCCGAAGTGCTCGACGCGCTCTGGGGCGGGCCGGAAACGCTGATCCTCATCAGCAGCGACTTGAGCCACTACCACGAGTACGACACCGCAAAGGCGATCGATCAGGAAACTGCCCGCGCCATCTCGCTGCTGCGGCCGCAGGAGATTGCCTTCGAACAGGCATGCGGCTGTCTCTCGATTCGCGGGCTGCTCCTCTTGGCCGGAAAGCGCTCGCTGACGCCGCACCTGCTGGACCTGCGCAGTTCGGGCGACACCGCCGGCACGCGCGATCGAGTCGTCGGGTACGGCGCTTGGGCGTTTTGTTAATGGAGGGCTTCTCGTGAGCGATGTCTATTCTCCCGAACAACGCAGGCTGCTCTTGGACACCGCGAGCCGTTCGATTCAGCACGGCTTCGCTCATCGTCAGCCCTGGCAGGTAAACCTTCAGGAATACCCGACGCTGCTCCAGGAGATCCGAAACACGTTTGTCACGCTCTACCTGCATGGAGAATTCCAGGGCTGCATCGGTTCCCTGCGCCCGCACGCGGCGCTGGCTCAGGATGTCGCCCGCAACGCCTTTTCCGCCGCGTATGAAGATCATCGCGGCCCGGCGCTTGCCGAACACAACATTCTTTCGCTGAAGATCCAGATCTCCGTCCTCCACCCGCCCGAAGCCATCGCGTTCGACTCCGAGGAGAATTTGATTGCAAAAGTGCGTCCCGGAACCGATGGTTTGATCGTCGAGGAAAACGGACGCACGGGAACGCTGCTCCCCTCGGTTTGGGAACACCTTCCGGACCCCGGCGATTTCGTGCGCCACGTGAAACTCAAAGCCGGCCTGCCCAGCAGTTACTGGTCCACCAGCATCCGCTATCTGCGCTACACGACGGAGGCGTTCTCGAACGAATAGCACACTTGGTCATTGGTCAATAGTCATTGGTCATTTGCCATCTGGGACTCCCTGCACCAAAATGACCAATGACCAATGACTGATGACCAAACCGCGGACCAATCGATCCATGTCCAAAGCCTCCCTCTTATCCATCGGCGATGAACTTCTCCTTGGGGAAATCATCGACACCAACATGCCCTATATCGCGCGGCAGCTTTTGCCGCTGGGCATCACTGTCGTGGGTTCCGAAACCGCCTGCGACGAAATGGATGTGATCGTCGGCGCATTCGACCGCGCGCTCCGCCGAGCCGACATCGTCATCGCCACCGGCGGCCTGGGCCCCACCGACGACGACCTCACGCTGGAAGCGCTCGCGCGCGCACTCGGCGTGGAACTGACCTATCGCCCCGAAGTCATGCAACAGATGGCCGAACGCCTCAAGCGCTCCGTTGAGTCCTTTACACAAGCTAATCATAAGCAAGCCTGGCTGCCCAAAGGCGCCGCCATCCTGCGCAACCACTGGGGCACCGCCCCCGGCGTCCACGTCTCAGTCGTGCCGAATGGAACGGCCTGGCGCGTCCTCGACGTGGCGCAATCCTCCTGGATTGCGCAGGGCTCCAGCGCAATCCAGGAGGATTGCGTTACGGGCGCAAAGCACATCTTCCTCACCGCCGGCGTCCCGCGCGAGATGAAAGGCCTGCTGCAGCAGTACATCGTTCCCTACCTGAGCGCCCATTTTCGCTCCGGCCAGGCGCTCGCGATCAAGCTGCTGCACACCTTCGGCCTCCCTGAATCCTTCGTCGGCGAACGCATCAAACCGATGATGCAGCCCGGCCACAATCCAAACGTGGGCACGCGGCTGGGCGCCGGCATCGTCAGTGTGCGCCTGGTCGCCAGCGCGCCCAACGCCGAGCAAGCTCAGGCGATTCTCGCGCCCGCCGCGCAACAGATTCGCGAGCTTCTGCGCGACGGTCTTTTCGGCGAAGACGACGAGACGCTCGCCGCCGCAACCGTGGGTGCGCTTCTTTCGCACAAGAAGACCATCGCCCTCGCCGAAAGCTGCACTGCGGGCCTGGTTTCTGCGCTGCTGACTGAAATCTCGGGCTCCAGTGCCGCGCTGCTCGAAGGAGCCGTCGTGTATTCGAACGAAGCGAAAGTCCGCACCTGCGGCGTGAAACCCGAAACGCTCACCGCTCACGGAGCGGTCTCCGCCGAAACCGCCGCTGAGCTTGCCGCTGGCATCCGCGCGCGAGCCGGGACCGACTTCGGTGTCAGCGTCACCGGCATCGCCGGCCCCACCGGCGCAACCGCCACAAAACCGATCGGACTCGTTTATTTTGGCGTCGCCACCGCGAAGGAAGTCACTACGCTTGAACGCAACTATCCAGGCATGGACCGCGCGACGGTCCGTGAACGGGCCGCGATGCAGGCGCTCGATCTGATCCGCCGCGCCGCATTGGGTGAGTGATGTGTGGCACGGGCAGGCCGCGCCACGGCTTCTTGTGGCGCGGATTGCCCGTGCAGGCGCGCCCGATTCACGGGCAATCCGCCGAAGCAAGAAGCCGCTCCGGCGGCCTGCCCGTGCCGCACACGTCCGTGAATTCTGAACTCGGGAGGGATAGATGGACACCGCAGCAACGACCGAAGCGAAGCCCAAGAAGTGTATTCGCCTGGTCACTCGCGCCGACGACGCCGGGTCCAGCCAGAGCGCCAATCGCGCCATCCTCGAAACGTTTGAAAAAGGAATCGCGCGCAACGTTTCAGTGATTGCCTGTGGCCCGCAACTGGAACACGCCGCCGAACTTTTTCGCAACGTCAAAGGCCTCTGCGTCGGCCTGCACGTCACGCTCAATTGCGAATGGGAATCGCCGCGCTGGGGCCCCGTGCTGCCGCGCGAACGCGTCCCGTCTCTGATCGAACACGACGGCACGCTCACGCGTCACCCGCAGAATCTGCACGACCGCCACGCCAACGTCAACGAGATGGTCGCCGAAGTCTACGCGCAGCTTCAGCGCCTGCGAGAAGCGGGACTGCTAGTCCGCTACATCGATGAACACATGGGCGTGGGCTGGGTCTGCAACCTGTGGCAAAAGCTGGCCGATCTCGCCCGCGACGAGGGCCTCGTCGATGGCGTGCGCCGCGTAAAGGATCTGCCGCCAGCCGCTCAGCCGCAGGCCGATATCGTCGCCGACCTCCTCGCCCGCTTGGACGCCGCGCCCTCCGGCACGTACACGTACTTCGCGCATCCAACCTACGACGACGACGAAATGCGCGCGTTCCACGGCATGGGCCAGCCCGCCGGCTTCTACGGCCCCGACCGCGACGCCCAGCGCCGCGTTTTCCTCGACGAGCGCGTCCTCTCCTACTGCGAAGAGAACAACGTGAAGTTGATCCGGTATTTGGACATTTAACGCCGGTTCGTTGTTGGTAGTTCATGGTTCGTGGTTCGTGGCCATGAGCAGGGTTGGGTCGCAACCCCGAACCCTGAACCCTGAACCCCGAACCCTGCCGTTATTTGCTGTTCTCCGCCTGCGGCTTCTTGATCTTGTCGCCTTCGCTGAGGCCGTCTTTGATCTCGACGTAATATTCGTCGCGCATACCGGTTTTGACGAGGCGCTCCTTGGTGGTCGTTTGCGTTTGGGATGAGGCGGCCTGTTCGACCCGCAGCACTTTTTCTTGTCCGTTATCCGTCTTGACGAAACTCTTGGGAATGACGAGCACCTTGTCGCGCCGCTCAAGGATCACTTCCGCGTCCACAGGCAGGCCCGGCCGCAACACCTTAAATGCCTCTCCCTTCACTGCGCCTTTGGGTTCTGAGACGGCGATGATGAACTCGACAATGTCTCCCCCTTTCGGCGCTTGCGGGTCTTCCCGGAACATCCTTTGCGGTCCGATGCGGCCTTGTTCGAGGACTTTCCCTTCCAGCGGCTCCTTGATCGCCCGGCTCTTGATGACCACCTGCATGCCGGGCTTGATCTCCGCCATGCGCGCGATGTCGAATTCCGCCCGCACGCGCTTTTCGTTGAAATCGGTGATGGTAATGATGGGCTGACCCGGGGCGACCATGATGCCAGGCTCCGCGTGGCGTTTGACGACCAGTCCGTCCACCGGCGCGCGCAGCGTCAGGCCTTCCTTGAACAGCTTTTTCTTCTGGAGCTCTATGGCGGCGCGTTCGGCAGCGGCTTCGGCAGCCTTGATCTTCGCCTGGTCGGGCGGGCGCTTGGCTTCTTCCAGCTTGGCTTGAGCGCTGCGGAGTTCGGACTGCGCCTTGGCAACAGCCAAGCGCGCGAGATTGATATCGGCCGGATTGGGTGCGGCCGGAGCCTCAGGATTGTCCAAACGCAACTTCGCGGCCAGGGCGGCCTTGAGCTCATTTGTGAGCTGATCGACCTCCAATTTGGCTGCTTCGACGTCCTCAGCTTTCGCAGGTCTGTAGGCACGATCGACCTTTGCCATCGCCACGTTTACAGCTTGCCGTTTGCTCTCGACCTCCTGCTGAAGCTTCGCTTTTTCATCTATGGCCTTTGTTGCGAAGAGTGAGGCTGCCGGCTCCTTGTAATTTCGCACTCTTTCCTCGGCGAGCTCGAGCTCGCGCTTTGCCGCATCAAGTTCGGCTTTGGCCACGACCGCGTCATCATCGCCGGACTTTTTTTCCTGGAGCTTCTTTAGCTTGAATTCAGCCTTGGTCAGCTCCGTGCGCGCTTTTCCCACTGCCACCTCGGCTTCCTGCTTTTTCCAGTCAGGGATAGCCGCTGGGGCGACCGGTGTTTCAAGCTTCTTCAATTGCTGCTCGGCGATCTTCACGTCGGCGTCCGCCTGCTTGACCTTCTCTTCAGCCTGCGTAATCACTTCCGGCGGCAAAGGGGCTTTGGCTTGTTCGACCGCGGCCACCGCTTCCTTCAATGCGGATTCGGCCAGCTTGATCTGCATTTCCATCTCGGAACCATTCAACACCGCCAGCTCCTGGTTCAGAGCGACTTCCGCGCCTTCCTTGACGCTGACCGCGTCCAGCCGCCCGCCCATCCCGAAAGACAGCGGGATCTCTCCCATTCCCTCAATGCGGCCTGCGCCATTCACTTTGCGTTCGATCTTGCCGATCGTAGCGACGTGGAACTCGCCATCTTCCGTCGGTGTTTTGCCCAGATAGATGACCGTCCCGGCCCCCGCCAGGACAACCACGACAAACACATACGCCAGCTTTCGCATTCTCAAACCCCTCAGCCTACCGTAACAACTGCAGAGCCCCGGCTTGCGGGCTGGTGCGATTCACCTTCTCGCAAGCCGCCGACTCCTGGACTTCTGAACTCCCGGACTTCTGGACTGCGTGGCTCTATCCCTTGAACACCTCCGCCGGCTCGATGCGCATCACGCGCCAGACCGACAGCATGGACGCCGCCACGCAAACAAAAACCGTCAAGAGCGCCAGCCAGCAATAGGTATTCAGGCTGAACGACAGATGCACACCCTTGCCGCCGATGAAGCGGCTGGCCACGTACACCATTGCGCCACCGATCAGATGCGCCGGAAGAGCTCCCGCGACCGCCTGCGCGACAATCGCGCCCGAGACCTGCCAGTTAGAGCCGCCCATGGCCTTCAGCGTGCCGTACTCTTTGATGTGGTCCAAGGTCGAGGTATACAGAACCTGTCCGGCAACGACGACGCCAACGATCAAACCCATCAACGCTCCAATAGCCACCACGACGCCGGCGCCGGTCGAAACCAGCCAATAATCCTGAGCCTTCTTGGAGAACTCCGCCTGCGTGTACGCTTCGAAGTACTCCGTCTTGCCGATGTTGCTCAGGTTGGCGAGTACCTCGCCGCGATTGGCGTTCTTCTCCAGTTGGACCACGATGTAATGGATGGTGTCCGAACTGAAATGCCCAAAGGAGCGCGCATTGTTCAAGCCGGTAAAAATCATCGGGTTGCCCTGGAACGAACGAATGCCGTCGCTGATCGCCACCACACGCGCCTGAACTTCCCCGACTTGCGCGGTGGTGCCCATGTCCGCGTTATCGAGCCTGCGCCAGGCCGTCGTATCAATGGAGATCGCGCCGGGTTCGTCCAGATCATCGGCATAGCCGCGCAGAAGCTTCCACGGTTTTCCGATGCCGGATTCGACGTCATAACCCATGACCTGCACGGTTTTCTCCGCGCCGTTCTTCAGCTTCCATTTGCTGAAGACGACGAGGATCGGGTGAACGGACTTCACGCCGCGCGTTGACCGCACCGTGTCCAGCACACGCGGGTTCAAGTCCTTGGGGAAGTCGAAGTTCTCTTGATGCTGAGCGCAGACCCAGATGTCTCCGGCCGTGTTATCGACAACGATCGAGGCGTTCTCCTTGAAGCCGGTATAAAGGCCCAGTTGGATAAAGGCCATGCCTGCGGCCACAGAAATGCCCGTCAATGCGACGGCAAAGCGCAGCGGTTGGTGCAAAATAATGCGTAGCGCCAGCGAGACCAAGCAACCTCTCCCAACAACCCGGCCGGAGTCCACTTTATGACCAACGCCCTGACTCAGGCCGAAGCGGCAGATTTTACGGTAAAGACGCTCGAAAGGTACTCTTCTTTAAGGGATTTTGGGTGGCATGCACGTGTTCGCGCCATTTGGCAGGTACGTCTCCGCGCAGCCCCTTTGGCGCGAACTCGTGCGTGCCGCAGCGGACAAGACGCTCGCTCGCATCTTGGCGCCCACCGCTCCCTTACGGCCGCGGCACTGATAGCGCCGCGAACGCCGCCCGCGCCGCCTTGGCCACTCGTTTAAGGTGTTTTGCCTTGATCGCCACGTTTACAAAAGCCGCTTCGAATTGACTGGGCGGCAGATAAACGCCACGGATCAGCATTTCGCGGAAGAACCTGGCATAAAGCGCCGCGTCGGCCAGTTTTGCCTCGGCAAAATTCGTGACCGGCCCCGGGCAGAAGAACAGCGTAAACATGCTGCCGGCGCGATTCAGGCAAACGCGCTGCGCCCAGCCCGTTTCCTTTGCAGCGTCCAGGATCGCAGCGCACACCGACGCCGAAACCTCCTCCAGCGTCGCGTAAACGCCCGGCTCCCGCAGCAGTTTCAGCGTCGCCAGGCCAGCGGCCATCGCCAGCGGATTGCCCGACAACGTTCCGGCCTGGTAGACGGGCCCCAGTGGAGCGACCTTCTGCATGACATCTCTGCGCCCGCCGTACGCCGCGCAGGGCAAGCCGCCGCCGATGATTTTTCCTAGCGTCGTCAGGTCAGGTTTCACGCCATAGAGCTGCTGCGCGCCACCGAGCGACAAGCGGAAGCCAGTCATGACTTCGTCCAATATAAGGAGCGCGCCCGCCTCCTTTGCGGCTGCCGAAAGTCCGGCAAGGAAACCTTCCTTGGGCAGCAAGACCCCGGCATTGCCAACGACCGGCTCGACAATGATGGCCGCGACCTGATCCTTGTTCGCGTCCAGCAGCGCCTTGACCGCAGGAAAGTCGTTGTACGGCGCCGTCAATGTCGCGCTCGCCACGTTGGCGATCACACCGGCGGAGTCCGGCAGCCCGAAGGTGGCAACGCCGGAGCCGGCTTTGACCAACATCGCATCGGACGCCCCGTGATAGCACCCCTCGAACTTGATGATCTTCTCGCGCCCGGTGAAGCCCCGCGCCAGCCGCACGGCATGCATGCACGCTTCCGTTCCCGACGATACAAAGCGCATTTGCTCAATGGACGGAAAGACCTTGCAGACGCGAGCGGCAAGACGCGACTCAAGTTCCGTCGGCGCGCCGAAGCTGGCGCCTTTCTGAGCCTGCTTGCGAATGGCTGCGACAACTTTACTCGGACAGTGGCCGAGAATCATCGGCCCCCAGGAGCCGACAAAATCGACGTAATGGTTGCCATCCAGATCCACCAGTTCAGCGCCTTTGCCGCGCGCCACAAAGAAAGGAGCGCCGCCAACGCTTTTCCAGGACCGCACGGGCGAGTTGACGCCACCGGGGAAAAATCCGCACGCCTCCTTATAGGCGGCGGCCGACCGTGTGAGCGAGTGTGAAGTTCTGGCTGAAGTGTTCAAAGTCTAGCCCCTATGTTGAGTGCGCCATGATTTTGCTTCCAATTTGGAAGGCGCTCATTACGATAACGTCCTGTTATTCAGTGGAAAGTGAAATGTTTAAGGAGTGATGAAGCGCGAACGTAACAAGTTGTTTTTGAACTGCTTGCATTCAACGCGCACGCAGTGACATGACAAAACAATAGACAGTAATTGCTCCCATAGTGCTACAGCCGCAACGTGCGGCATAAAAATTGTAACACAAGTGTCGATTCCGTTCGCGTTGGGAAGTTTCTACCCGCGCTGTGCTTCACGTTTTGAGGCAACCTGAGGTCGAAACGCGCTTGCGGTTTTCTGGCAGTGGAGAATGTTATGTACAGGACACTCGCTGAAGCAGCCGCCAATTGCACCCGCAACATTTCAACGGTTGGCAGCAGCACTATCTCGAAACGCTCGTCCGCACTGACCCCGGAACGGGCCGATCCTGTGCACGAACTGCTGGAAGAAATGAAGGAGGGCGACTGCAGCAAGCGTGTCGGCGCCATCTGCGCTCTGGCCGAGTTGGGCCCGAGGGCAGCCAGTGCCGTGCCGGCCTTGGTCTCCTCTCTCGACGACATCGACTGGGTGGTGCGCGTTGCGGCGATCACGGCCTTGGGAGAATTGGGGGCGTCGGCAAGAGAATCCGTTCCGGCGCTGGTCGAAACGCTGCAAAAGGACGATGTGTGCGTCAGTGCGGCGATCGCACTGGGCCGCATCGGTCCGGAAGCGCGCGCCGCCACCGAGGCGCTCACTGAACTGCGGCAGCGGAAGACCGGGTTCGATTGCTGGTGCGTTGAAGAAGCTCTGCGCTTGATTCGCCAACGCTAAACGGAATCAATGTTGGGGGACTGGCAGCGCCGCTTCGTCGAAGCGGCGCTGCTTTTTTGTGGCACGCATGTGTTCGCGCATCCTTTCGCGCGAACTCATGCGTGCGTTACCAGACACCGCCCCAGACACGCTTCGCCCCAGCGGCTTACACCCTGCTCGCGCACAGAATGCTAGGTTCCATGTTGCACAGCCCTGGTTTCTGGCTATGCTCTCGCCCAATGGCTGAAAGAACCGCTGCAAGCTCTCGAACACCGTCGTCGGTGACCGCGGGTGCACCTTGTGGCGTCATGGCCCCATGTTCCAGCAACAGCTCGAACTCTTACTTCCGCTGTCTGCTCGAAAGCTCCTTTGACATCTTCTATGCCGTGGACACGGATGGGATCATCACTTTCTGCACACAGCAGATCTCACGCTACGGCTACAATCCGAAGGACGTCATCGGCAGGCCCTTCCGCGATTTCGTTCATCCAGACGATTACCCGCGGCTGGCCAAGGATCTTCAGAATTCGATCTCCGAAAAGGGCGAGAACAACACCCCGATCGAATTTCGATTGCTGCTTCCAGATGGCCGCTCTTGCGACATGGAAGAACTGGGCAGCGTCATCCGTCAGGACGGCGAAATCGTCGGCAACGCCGGCGTGATCCGCGACATCAGCGAGCGCAAGCTGCGCCTTCGCGAACACGAGACACTCAAGCGGCAGAGCGAATTCGTGCTGGGCGCCACTGGAACGCGAATGGATATCATCGACGCGCAGCATACCGTGCGCTACGTCGATCCGACGACCCGCAAGACCCTCGGCGACCCATCGGGAAAGCCGTGCTTCGAATACTTCGTGCAACGGACCGCCCCGTGCGAGCAGTGCGGCGTGGTCGAAGCACTCCGCACGCGCGCAACCGTGGTCCGCGATCACTCCGCACTCGGCGAACCGGGCCGGACCGTGCAGGTCACGACCGTTCCGTTCGCCGACGCGTCCGGCGAGTGGCTGGCCGCGGAGATCGTCGTAGACGTCACGGAACGCAAGCAGCGCGAGCAGGAAGTCGATTGCCTGCGCCGCCAGATGGAGCTGATTCTGGGCGCCGCCAACATCGGCATGGACATCATTGATGGCAATTACTCGCTGCAATATGTCGATCCCCAGCGCCGGCAGCTTTACGGCGACCCGGCGGGCAAGACCTGCCATGAATACTTCCATCGCCTGCCCCAGCCCTGTCCGAATTGCCACGCCCTCGAGGCCTTGCAGACGAAGCGCCACATCGTCATCGAGCGAGCTCGCCCGGAGAAGAACGGTCGCGTCGAACAAGTCACGACGATTCCCTTCCCCGGAGCGAACGGCCAATGGCTGGTCGCAGCGGTCACGCAAGACATCACCGAACAGAAGCTGTCCAAAGAGCGAATCGAAAAACTGAACCAGGATCTGGAACGCCGCGTTTTCGAACGCACCGCCCAGCTCGAACGGGCCAACCAGCAGCTTCAGTTGGAGATAGATTGCCGCCGCCGCATTGAAGAAGCGCTGCGCATGAACGAGGAGTATTTTCGCCGGACCTTCGATCAATCCCCCGTGGGTGCGGCGATTATCTCGCTAGACTACCGTTTCCTGCGCGTGAATGACGAACTTTGCCGCATCACCGGCTACAGCCGCCAGGAGTTGATGCAATCCGGCTTCCCTCACATTTCCGATCCCGAAGACATGGTGGCCAATGCCAGACAGTTGCGCCTGCTTCAAGCCGGCGAGATCGATCAGTACCAAACACAGAAGCGTTTCATCCGCATGGATGGCAAGTTCGTCTGGACGCGGCTGTCGGTGCGCTTGATCCGCGACGTTAACGGGCATCCGGTGCATTTCCTTCCCATCATGGAAGACATCACCTCGCAGAAAGAGGCCGAACTGGCCGTCCTCGAAAGCGAGGCCCGCTTCCGCGAAGTCTTCGAATCCTCCCGCGATGGCATCGTCATTTGCGATCTCGCCGGCCGGCTGCTGGACTGCAATCCCGCGCTGCTGGCGCTGCTGGGCTATGCGAACGCCGATGAAATGCGCGGCAAGACTTCGAGCGACATCTCCGTGCCGGAACGCCGGACCAAGGGCGCTCGCCTGATGGAGCGCCTCCTGAAGGACGGTTGCAGCGAAGAATACGAGCGCGAGTTCATCCGCAAAGACGGTCGGCGCGTGCCGGTCAGCATCCGCACGTACTTGCGCTACAACACCGACAGCAAGGCCATCGGCACCTGGGCGATCATCCGCGACATCACGGCCCGCCAGCACGCCGAGATGGAGCATAAAAAGTTGCTCGGGCGCGCAGAATCAGCGCGCAAGGCCGCCGAAGAGAGCGAACGGCGCTACCGCGCATTGGCCGAAGCGACGCCGGAGATTGTGTGGATCGCTGATCCCGACGGCCGAACGACGTACCGTAACCAGCAGTGGTTTACCTATACGGGAGCCACGCCCGGTCCGGTCACGGGGTTCGGTTGGCAATCCGTCATACACCCGGATGATTTACCCAGGGTGTTCGAGCATCTGGCGGAAGCAAATGCAGGCGCCGATCGCCAGGAGTTCGAGGTGCGCCTGCGCCGGCACGATGGCGCTTATCGCTGGCATCTGCTGCACTGCATCGCCTCCCGTGATGATAAGGGAAGCCTGTTGCGGATTTGCGGAACCGCCACGGACGTCCACGACCGCCGGCGCACGGAGATGGGCCGCCGCATCGTTGCTGAAGCGGCTGCGTTGCTGCTTTCGGCGCCGGAGTTGGAGACTGCGGCCAGCGGTGTCGCTCGGCTGCTGGTGCCACAGACCGCGGACGCGTGCATCATCGATGCCGTTTTAGCCGACCAGAGCATCCAGCCGCTGGCGATTGCGCATTTTGACCCGGCACAAGAAGCCGCCATGCGCGACTGGGGCCAGCGCGGGCTGCTGACCGCCGCGACGCTCGGGATTGACGCGGTCCTCCGCAGCGGCAAGCCGGCCGTGATCAATAAACCGGAACCGCAGGCTGTATCTGGGATCGCCGAAACCGATGAGACCTCGCGCGAATCGTTGTCCCAGCTATGCTCCCGCCCGCGGATCATTGTGCCTCTCACCGCTTACGGCCGCACACAGGGCACCTTGACGCTGATCGGCGCCGCCGGCCAAGCCTATGACTCCATGGACGCGTCCCTGGCCGAAGACCTGGCCTTGTGCCTGGCGTTGCGTCTGACCGGCGGCTCGCCCGCAAAATAAGGGCGGCAGGACGCGTTATTGGAGGGGCACTCGCACTCCGTGAGGACACGCGGAACTACGGTCGCGCGATGAGCTCGTACTTTCTTCCAGTCGTCGTTTGAAAGGCCACGACCCCGGAGCCTTCCGAATGAACTCTCTCAGCCGCGCCTTTCAGGGTCACCTTTTCTGCCGAGCGCACGCGACACGGGTTGCCGCACAGCGAGCGAATCGTGGCCTTGAGCAGACGGCACTTGCGCCACTTCAGATCCACCTCAAAGCCTCCGCGCGCGCGCAGGCCGTGCACTTCGCCATCACGCCAGCAGTCGGGGAGAGCCGGCAACAGGTGCAACTCACCTTCGTGCGATTGCAGCAGCATCTCCATGATCGCGGCACTGACGCCGAAAGAACCATCGACCTGAAGCGCTCTGGCGCAGATCGCAAACAGGCTGTCGAACGCGTACTGCTGGAGGTAGTGCCTGAAGTTTTCGAGTGCCTTGCTGCCGTTGAACAGCCGGGCCCAACACGCCATTTTCCACGCCGACGCCCAGCCGTTCCCGTCCAGGCCGCGCTGCTCCAGAACGGCCGCGCACGCTTTGGCAAGTTCAGGCGTTCGGTGGCTCGAAATAACGTTGCCCGGAAACAAGCCGTAGAGCGCCGAAATGTGGCGATGGCTCTTCTCCTTCTGCCCCCAATCTTCGATCCATTCCTGAAGAGCGCCGCTCTTTCCGATCTGCATCGGCGCCAGACGCGAGCGCGCCGTCAGAACTTTTTTCTTGAACGCAGCATCGATGCGCAAAATCTCAGCGCTCTGCGCCACCGTGGCGAACAGGTCGCCGACGATCTGCGTATCGATCGCCGAGCCCGCACAGATCGTGGTTCCGCCGGGACTCATTCCGCCGGTCACTTCGTCAAAGAATGCCTCATTGCCCGGCCGGTCGGGAAAATTCTCCGGGGAGTTCGATGGATTCGTGACAAGCCAGCCCTTCACGGGGTGCTCGACAAGGAAATCGACGAAGAACAGCGCCGAGCCTTTCAGCACGGGATAGACGCGCCGCAGGAATTCACGGTCGCCTGTATGCAGATAATGCTCCCAAAGATGCATGCACAGCCACGCACCGCCTGTAGTGAACGTTCCCCACTGCGGCCCATCCATCGGCGCCGCGACGCGCCACATGTCGGTGTTCTGGTGCAGCACCCATCCGCGCACGCCGTAGTGCTCGCGCGCGACGGCGCCGCCTTGGTCTGTGCAGTCGCGGACGAAGCCGACAAGCGGCGCGGTGCACTCGCTCAGGTTTCCAGCTTCGGCGGGCCAGTAGTTCATCTGCAGATTGATGTTCGTCGTGAACTTGGAATCCCACGGCGGATTCATCGACGCGTTCCAAATGCCCTGCAGATTCGCCGGTTGCGTGCCGGGGCGCGAAGAGGCAATTAGAAGATAACGACCGTACTGCAAACAAAGCGCGGCGAGATTCGGATCGTCAGCGCCGGTGAAGCGCTTGCGTCGTTCATCCGTCGGAAGAAACGACTGCCGCGTCGATCCGAGATCGACGGACACGCGCCGGAAGAGCTTCTGGTGATCACGTGTGTGCGCCTCGCGAATCTGCGCGTAGGTCTTGCGCCGAATTTTCTTCAGCACGCCGCTCACGCGAGCTTCCGGATCCGCGCTCAGATCCTTGTAGCTCACAACGTTTGTGGCTGCGGCGATGTAGAACGTCACCGCGTCCGCATCCGAAACGAAAAGCCGAGCGTCCTCCGTGCTGACGCGGCCGTTATCGGCGACCACCTTCAATCGTGTGACGTGGCGAACGCGGCCTTCGACACCCAGATAGTCCGCGGACTTTCCGCGCACGACCAAGCCGTCCGAACCGGCCGCATCCATTCGGAAGTAGTCGTCGCCATAGTTGGAGTGCGCCGTGTTGCGGCAACCGCGCAGTTCCGCTGTAAAGGAGAGACGCTTAGGCTTGTCGCACGAAAGCCGGATGACGATGACCTGATCCACCGCGCTGCAGAATATTTCTCGAACAAAGCGCGCACCGTTCTGCTGGTAGCTGACGCGGACGATGGCCTGATCGAGGTCAAGCTCCATGCGGTAGTTCTTGACGCGGCCGCTCTGCCCGAACTTCAGAATCAGATCGCCCAGCGCCTGATACTTCATCTGTTCGACAGGCTGGCCCATGAAGTAGCGGCCAAAAAGCCGGTGTGCCTTCAGGTACTCACCGGCGAAGACGAGACGCTGAAGGACCGGCAGCGCCTTGGCGCCGCCGCGCACCGTTTGCGAATACGGCCCACCCGACCAGAAGGTATCTTCATTGAGCGCGATGCGTTCCTCGTCTGTCCTGCCGAAAACCATTGCACCCAGCCTGCCGTTCCCGACAGGCAGCGCATTCTCCCACTTGTCGGCCGGATGCGTGTACCAAAGGCAGGTCGTTGGATTGATGGACATGCGGCGCCCTCAAGATTCGAATCGGCTATGAGCGTGACTGTAATCGGGTGCTTCAGAACACAATGTCAGATCAGCACAAAAGCACACAAATTGTTTGTGGAATGGCTAGCGATGCGACGGCGCTGAGATGATGGGTAGCCGTCCCCGGCCTCAGAACGGGAGAAGGGGAGAAAGTGAGAGGGGGAGAGAAATGCGGTGCGAGCCGTGGTTACTCCCCTTCTCCTCTTCTCCCTTTCTCCCCTTCTAGCCGTGCAGCCGTCGGTACGACCTTTCAATTCGGCTCGGTCGCGAGGCTAGCGCTGCGTTTTCGCCGGAGCTCCGCCGGCCAGACGGCTGCGGGTGCGATAGTCGGTCGGCGCTTCACCCGTGATCTGAGCGAAGACGACGGCCATCCGCTGCGGGCTGGAGAAGCCGCTGCGCCGTGCGATCTCAGGCATGGGCAAAGCCGTCTCCAGCAGCAGTTGCTGGACACGCTCGATTTTCACTCTGCGGATTTCCTGCAGGACCGTGCGGCCCAGCAGCGAGCGGAACTTGCGTTCCAACATGCGCCGCGAAACAGCCGCGACATCCGCCACCGTCTGGACCGACAGGCCATCGGCGTGGGCGTGCGCGCGAATGTAGGTCAAGGTGCGGCTGACATCGTCGTCTTCGATCGCCAGCGTGTCGCTGGACTGCCGCGTCACCACGCGGGCCGGCGGCACGCTGATGTGCACGCTCGCGGGCTTGCGCCCGTTCATCAGCGCGTCCAGAAGGCGGGCGGCTTCATAGCCGATGCGCTGCGCAGGGTTTTCAACGCTCGAAAGCGGCGGGTACGTCAGCCGGCATTCCAGTTCGTCATTGTCCACGCCGAGCAGCGCGACCTGTTCGGGAATGCGCAGTGCAAGCTGCCGGCACGTGTCGGCCAGATCGCGCGCGGGAATGTCGTTCGATGCGAAGACGGCGACCGGCTTTGGCAGCCCTTCCAGCCATCGGGCGATCGTGCGGTCCACGCCGCGCCAACTGGCGGACAGCGGCGCGCGGGGCAGGTAGTCCGCGTAGCACGAGGAGACTTGAAAGCCCTCCTGCTGCACGCGTTCGCGGAAGCCTTGCTCACGCTGCCGTGAAAACCCTGTCCAGGCGCTGCCGAAGTAGCCGAAGCTGCGGAAGCCACGCGCCAGGAAATGTTCAGCCGCCAGTTGTCCTACCTTCAGATGATCGACCTCCACCAGCGGGCCGGTCCACCACGCCAGTGTGCTCGTGACGTTGATCACTGGAATGCGCAAGCGCGCCAGCGCGCGGGCAACCTCTTCGGAAAATAGATGCGCGATAATGCCGTGCGGCTTCCACTCGCGGAGGGGCTCCAGCGTTCCGTCTTCCGGCGGCGCGTCGCGAAAGACCCACTCGGCCTTTTCGAGCGCGAAGTTCTGCGCTCCGAGCATCACGCCGCGGCAATACGCGAGGTCCTGCCCCAGAAGCAGAGCAATGCGCCGGCGCCGTGGCTCTTCGCAAATCGCTTTTCCGGGACTTGTAGGAATGGCCACTTTTCGCACTCGCACCCACATTCCGCAATGTCGCATGCATTGTTCCGGCTTGCGACAGCGGCCGCAAGCGCAGTGCCGCGCCGCTCTCGCCTGCCCCTCTCCCTCGCGGGGGAGAGGGGAACCGGAGCACGGCCTGGAAGGCCGTGATACGAACGGCGCGCAATCCAGGAGGATTGCGCTACTTCTGCGGCGTGACGAGGATGTAGTCCAACCCGACGTTCGTCTTGCTCGCGTTCTCATTCTTGCCGGTGATCTCCAGGATCAGCTTGTGAGTGCCCGCCGTCACGTCGCGAGTCCCCAGTTTCAGCGCGCCGGATGGAATGACTTCCGCATTGTAGAGGTCAGTGGGCTCGCCGAGTTTCTCGTCATCCCAATAGGCCTGCACAATGCCATAGTCCCGCGCCTTGGTGAACTGAGCGCTGATATCGCACTTTCCGGCCACTTTCACCGGCACGTTCAGCGTTAGTTTGTCGCCGGCTTTCCCTTCAGTCCAGAAAAGCTGGTTTCCGAAGCTCCACTGTCCGGTAAAGCCGGACATGTTTTGCCCCCCGGCGTTTCCCCCGGTCTTGCTGGACACTCGCAGCCTTTCGCCCTCGATCGCGCCTTCGACGAAATACGGCTTCACGCAGTAGCCGACGCGCTCGGCGACCGGCAGAGGTTCGTACGGATCTTTGCCGCCAGGAGCCTGGTACCAGTACACAACGCACGCGTACTGCGTCGGGCGTTTGTTCGGGAAGTACTTCTCGATCGCGCCCTCAAAGCTGGTCTGGAACGGCACGTTGTCGGCGATGTGCCAGCGGTTCACCGAGAGATGGCCGACGTTGTCGCCATGGTTGTTCGGCTGGTTGTGCAGCGCCTGGAAGAAGATCTTGCCGCTGCTCCAGGCGTAGCCGAAGTAGTCTTCCGAGCCCGTGCCGAACGTTGACGGGAACTTCTCGCCGTCCACGAAGAACTTCTCGTCGCCTTCGCCCCACCAATCGCCGCAGGGATTCCAGACGTGCAGCATCACGCCGCAAAAGCGTCCACGACCGGTGGTTTTCAGCATCGTCCAGTCGATCGCGCGCTCGGGTTCGGCCGGCAGCAGCGCGTCGCGGTGCCACTTCGCATGGAATCGGGCAAGCGAATCGATCGGCTTGGTGAGCGGTGCGTGAACGATGTTGGCGTCGAGTTTCACTGCCGTTGCGCCGTCGTTCTTGACTTCAATCAACGCCTCGGACGCGAACGGCATGTACCAGTACGAGTAGCACCCGTTGTCCGTCATCCCCAACGGAACCGAGGAGTACTTGTTGATTCCCGGCGCCGTGCCAAAAAAATCGCCCAGCGGCGTCCAGACGCTCGGCGTTGTTTCGCCGTCCCAGCGGATGCTCAACGTCATCGCACGCAGCGTGGTTTCGGCATCGCCCAGCGTCGCCGGATCCATCTTGACGTTCAATGCCGTGATCGCGCGCGCGCCGTTGATCTTTGCAAGCTGAACACTCTGGCCGGGAGCAACGCTGACGGACGTATTTACGGTCCCCTGCTCGGCGCGAACGCCAGCCGGGTCCGAGCCCAGCCCTTTGCTGAAGGCGGCATCGGCCGCTTGAAGCGCGGCCAAATCTTCCGGCGAAAGCTTCATCGAGAAGGTCGGCACAATCGTGTCTTTGGGAAAGGTCGTGTAGGTGAAATGGTAGTAATTGCCCCAACCTTTATCGCCGAGAATCTTGCAGGACTTCTGGAAGGGAATTGGAACGTAGTTGTCGAAGCCATTTGCCGCCGTCTTATAAACGAGCGCCGGGAAAGTGAACGGCTCGGCTTTGCGGCTGAAGTAATCATCGAATGCCAGATCGACGGCCGGCTCGGTCGCGCCATCCAGGTAGATCTTCACGTGCCCTTTGCCGGCAGTCGCAGACCACGTCCGCCGAATGCAGCCCGGCCCTTCGATTTCGGCCAGCACGGAAATATCGCCTTCCTTGCGGATAATCCCGCCGCCGTCGCCGTTGGCATCCCAGCGCACGTACTTGCCGGTGGCCTCATCGTACTTGCTGGCGCGATCGTAGCTCGACGCTTGAGCGCACTTTTCGCCGGGAGCGGGCAGAATCGCCACGCGCTCCAGGTCGGTCAAGTGCTTGACCAGATCAACGTACGTCAGCCTCTCGCCTGCCAGCAGGCTCGCGCCCAGCACGGCGAAGCCGATCAGAAATTTGAAAGAAGTCCTCATGTTCCCTGCCTCCACCTGTTGCCCCATAGCGCCAAAAACACGGAATGCGTCTTGTCCGTTTCTGTTTAGTCCAAGTTAGCCCCGTACGCTGCGCGCATTTGCGTAAAACTTGTATTGTTTTGCGACACTGCCGTCAAAGAACTGTTTTGCTTCAACGACGCGGGCGGAGCTGTCCTGTCGCTGGCGCAATGTATGAAACGTAATGAGCACACCTAGCTTGCGATTACATTTTGGCAATAGCCGACCTTTGCAATTGACTTCGCCTTCCGCCACCCAAAGCTGAACGCTTGGTGCCGGTTTCTTCCACAAGGTTTTCTCTCGGAGGGGGACAAGATGATCAAGCGGCTCTCAGTTCTTACCATGCTCCTGTGTTTGTGCGGCTGCGGAAGCGATGCGCCAAAACCGCAGAAGACGGATGCGACAGAGGCTACGCCGAAGCCGGATGCTCCTAAGGATCCGCCGAAGGCCGAGGAGCCGAAGAAGACGGAGTGAAGTAAGACGCCGTCCTTCAGCCATCAATGATCCGGCAATGATGCGACTCAACGCGGGCTCGCCATTCCGCCGAATCAGAAGTGCCGCGAACAAAAGCGGCACTTTCTTTTTCCAGCGGAGGTGTCCCTACTCTGAGTGTGTGTGGTCGCCGCTGCGATCGCGTACGGCTGCTATCCGGTTTGCATAAATGGCGGGATGGATTCCGGTTCTATTCGTGTTGGGCGCTGAGCGGCTCGTGTCCCTTGTAGCGCTGAGATTCATTGTTTCCGATGCGGCTCTTCAGCTCGGCAAGCGTCTTGTCGATGGGGTCATTGGGGTCGCCTTCGACTTTGGGAAGCAACCCGCTGGACTTCGCCGCTCGCCGGCGCTCGGATTCGACGCGTATTTTCTTGAGCTCGCCGGATTCGCTGGCGAGTTTGCGGGTCAGTCGGCTGAGTAGTGACATGTTGACTTCCCCTCCACCCCCCGGCGGAAGCGCACGGCGCTCTGCCAGATGGACCCGGCCGGCAAAACTGACCCTACATATTTCTCGCCTCGCATAGCCTTCGGCCTTCTCACTCGTCACCCGTCACTCGTTAGCGGTGTACTCGTATCCGGAGGCACGTTAATGACCCAACCCCGACAGCTTTCACGACGCCAATTGCTCAAACTGAGCGCCAGTGCGCTTTTGACGGCCGGGCTTTGGCCTGGACGCCTGAAGGCCGAAGGCGACGGCGCGGCTGCCGATTTCTGGTTTTGCGTGGCTAACGACCTGCATTTTCTGGACGAGAAGTGCGCGCCCTTCTTCGAAAACGTCGTCTCGAAGATGAAGGGCACCGGGAAAAAACTGGAGTTCTGTCTGCTGGCCGGAGACCTGGCCGATATCGGTCGTGAAAAGCCCCTGACGGGCCTGCGCGACGCCTTCAAAGTCCTGGATATTCCGTTGCATGCCGTGCCCGGCAATCACGATTGGCATGAAGCAGCCGACCGGACTCCGTACGAACAGGTTTTCCCGAAACAGCTAAACTACTCCGTTGAATACAAGAGTTGGCAAGTCATCGGCCTTGATTCCACGGAAAACAAACGCGTGCAGAACACGAACATCCAACCGGATACCTTTCGCTGGCTCACCCAAGCGCTGCCCAAGCTCGACAAAACGCGCCCGATGATCGTCTTCACACACTTCCCGCTTGCCCCCGGCGCCAAAATGCGCCCGGTCAACGCCGACGAGCTCCTTGGGCAATTCAAGGAGTACAACCTGCAGGCCGTCTTCTGCGGCCATTATCATGGCTTCACCGAAAGCAAGCTTTCGCAGTGCGTGATCACCACCAACCGCTGCTGCTCCCGCCTTCGCAGCAATCACGACAATACCAAGGAAAAAGGTTTCTTCCTCTGCCACGCCAAAGACGGCCACCTGGAGCGAGAATTCGTGCAAGTGAATCAGGTCCAAGGACGCGGCGATGCGGAGAACAAAGGGGCCGGCCCCGGCACGTAGCCGAAGCACTCGGCACACCTTGCGCAGCCGCCGCCGATTTGTACGATGGATCCATGAACAACGTGCGAAATGGCGCCATTGAAGCCGTCATCTTCGACCTCGGCGGCGTGCTGATCGATTTCGACTTTGAGATCGCCATCAGTCTGGCTGCCAATTCGGCCGGGATCTCGTCCTCCGAGGTCCGCCAACGCCTGTTTACCGCCCCGGTCTTTGAAGCGTTCGAGCGCGGCGAAATCTCGCCGCCTGCTTTCCACGCGGAACTTCAAACCATGCTCGGCTGCCAGATCCCCTACGCCGACTTCTGCACCGCATGGAACGGCATCTTCACCGACGAGATCGAAGGCAACCTGAAGCTGCTGCGTGAGTTGCGGGCGCGGGGAGTCAAGATTGGCATCCTGTCGAACACCAATGCGCTGCATTTCGAATACTTGCGCGAACGAATGCAGGTGCTGCGTGAACTGGATCACGTCTATGCCAGTCACGAAATTGGCGCTCGCAAGCCCGAGCCCGAAGCCTTCCGGCGCGTGCTCGCACGCATGAGCGTCGCTCCCGAAAAGGCCCTGTTCATCGACGACTATGACCAGAACGTTATGGCCGCCCAGAGCGTCGGCATGAAGACGATTCTGGCGATCAATCATCTGGCAGTGCTCAAGGGATGTGCCGAATTCGGGCTGATTTCGGGAAATGGCAGCGCAACGCCATCAAGCCGGGGCGTTTGCCTGGAATAGAGCGCCTGACTGCCTGTTTAATCGTCAGGCAGGCGTTTCCGACCCGGTGGACTCAATTAAGCGGCGCGTTTCTGGACATTGGGCGGAAAAGCCCTACATTCTTGGGGGCAATGGGGCGGGTCGGGGCCTCCGGCTCGTGCCGGTCGCCCTCGATGACGGCAATCGCGGACACTAGGCATCGGCATGTCACGGCGAGCAATCATCTCTGATATTCACAGCAACGTGCTGGCGCTCACGGCCGTTCTGGAAGACATCAAAACCCAGAGCGTGGATGCAATCGTTTGCCTCGGCGACATCTGTGGCTATGGCCCCCAGCCCAAAGAATGCATCGACCTGATCCGCAAGCACACGATCTGGACGTTAAAAGGCAATCACGACGAAGCCCTTTTTGTCGAGCCCATCGACTTCGGCAAGAACGCGCGCGTCGCCATCGAATGGCAACGCACCATCCTCGAACCCCAGTTGGTCGCGACGCTGGAGGACGAAGAGCGCTGGCAGTGGCTGCAAAATCTGCCTCCTCAGCGCAAGGAAGGCAACATCCAATTCGTCCACGCCTCCCCGCGCGACCCGTTGTACGAATACGTCCTGCGCGACGATTACAACGACATCGGACTGGGGCCCACTCAAAAAGCCAAAGACAACTTCGCCTGTGTGGACTGGGTCTGCTTCTGCGGCCATTCGCACCGCCCCGGCGTCGTAACCGAGCAGGACTTCCACTGGTGGCGCCCCGCCGAACTCGAGAACTCCATGTACATCATCAAGCGCGGCGTCAAGACCATCGTAAACGTCGGCTCGGTCGGCCAGCCCCGCGACGGTTCGCCGAACGCCTGCTACGTGCTCTTCGATTACGAAGATCCTGAAGACGTAACGAAGACCGGCAAGTATGCGCCAGTCTCCGATACGCCGCCTCCGCGGCCCCCAGCCAATCCCGATGCGCCGGCCGCCGATGATGATTCGACGAAGACCAGCGAGGAACTGAAGGCCGCACGCGACCGGTTGCTCAGCTACCCGCGCGTCATGTTCCGCCGCGTCCAGTACGATGTCGCCGCCGAGCAGGAACGTTTCAAGGTCGTCCCGCTGCTGCCCGAAGGCAACGCGACGCGCTTAGCGAGAGGACAGTGAGTGTGCCACGGGCAGGCCGCTGGAGCGTCTTTTTGCTCCAGCGGATTGCCCGTGACTCTAGGGCGCTGCCGCACGGACAATCTGCGTCACGATGACGCGTTGAAAAGGACTGTCGAATGCCGAAGCGCGCGTTTCTGACAGGCATCACCGGTCAGGATGGATCGTATCTCGCCGAACTGCTGCTGAACAAAGGCTATGAAGTCCACGGCCTGATTCGTCGGACTAGCACGTTCACCACGGTGCGCATTGAGCATCTCTACCACGACCTGCACGAAGCCGGCCAACCGTTGTTTTTACACTATGGCGATCTGGTCGATGCCGGTTCTCTGGTAGCACTGCTGCGCAAATTACAGCCTGACGAAGTTTACAATCTCGGCGCCCAGTCGCACGTGGCGGTCTCCTTCCAGAACCCGATTTTCACCGCCGACGCCGATGCTCTGGGCGTCCTGCGCTGCCTGGAAGCCGTACGGAACATGGACTCAATGCCTCGCTTCTATCAGGCCTCCTCCAGCGAAATGTTTGGCAAAGTAACAGAGGTCCCGCAGACCGAAAAGACGCCGTTCTATCCCCGCAGCCCGTACGGTTGCGCCAAGGTCTACGGCTACTGGCAAACCGTCAACTACCGCGAAGCCTACGGCATGTTCGCCTGCAACGGGATTCTCTTCAACCATGAATCCCCTCGCCGCGGCGAGACCTTCGTCACGCGCAAAATCACCCGCGCCGCGACGCGCATCAAGCTGGGCCTGCAGAAGAAGCTGTTCCTGGGCAACCTCAACGCCAAGCGCGACTGGGGCTTTGCCGGCGATTATGTCCGCGCCATGTGGATGATCCTTCAGCAGGAAAAGCCCGACGACTACGTGATCGCCACCGGCGAGACGCATTCGGTCCGCGAATTCTGCGAACAGGTCTTCGGCTATCTGAAACTCGACTGGGAGGATTTTGTCGAAGAAGACCCGCGTTACCTGCGCCCGACCGAAGTCGATCTCCTCCTGGGCGACCCGTCCAAAGCCAGAAAAGCCCTCGGCTGGAAACCCAGCGTGGGCTTCAAAGAACTCGCCCGCATGATGACCGATTCCGATCTGGAACTGGCACGCGAAGAAAAGCTGATTACCGACTCCAAGCGCAAACGGCGAATTTAGGGCACCCGAAACCCAAACCCTGACCGCCGAACCCTGCCGTTCTCAGTTCTTCCACCAATCCCCGTCGCGTTCCCACGCCTGGCGCGGTCCGGCGTCTTCGCCATCCAGCGATCCACCCTCGCCCAATTGCTTGCCGATCATGTAGCTGTTGAAGGCCAGCCACGCGAACATCAGCGCCGGGAAAATATTGCGTTTATCGTCAGCTTCCTTGTTTCCAATCTGCAAGAACACATAAAACGCCAACAGAAGAACCGCAGCCGTCAGGGCGGCATAGAACGAAATCCGAAAGACCCGCGGGTCAACATTATTCCAGTTCTTCCACTTCGCCCAGTGGCGCAGAACCTGTCCGCCGTCGAGCGGAAACACGGGCAGAAGGTTCATCAGTCCCCAGATCACACTGAACCAGAATGTGGAATTCAGCGCGTAAAATGCGTAAATCTGGCTTTCCGCAATGCTCGCCCGCCAGAAAAATAGCGGCCCGAAAAGATACGCACCGATTCCATACGCCACGGCGCCCAAAATCAATCCCGCCCCTGGACCCCACAGGCAAATGGCAATGTGAGCCCAATGCGTATCGTTGCGCTCCTTCCCTTTGCACAATCCGCCCAGCCAGTACAGCACCATGCTGGGTCGCCGGTCGCCGTAGTAGCAGTAGCACAGCGCATGGCCTAGTTCATGCACGAAAATGGAAAGGAACATGCAGCCAATCGTGACCAGTACAACGCCGAAAGGCGGGATGGATGTATAGCAAAGCAACAGCGAGGCGAGCCAGAACGACGGATGCACGCGCACCGGTATCCCCAAGAACTTCCAGTTCAAGTCCCCCGGCGTCCGCCGCGGCTCGCTTTGCAGTATCAGTTCCATGGCGCGTCCTGTTCGTGCAGGGCCATTGTACCGAATACAAACGATGCGCCAATCGAGAACGGTTGGACGCGCGCCGAACCCTGAACCCAGGACCCTGACCCCTGCCGTTACTTCAGCTTCAGTGCGATGTTCTGGTAGGGCTTCAGCTCGATATAGAGGAATTTTCCGCCGCTGTGCGCGCTCCAGTAGGGATCGTGGCGATTGTAGTATTGCGCGCCGATGTAGCGCTCGTCGATCGAATTGTAGAGCACCCGGTACTCGCCAGGAACGGGCACGTAGATCTCGGCATGACGGCTGGTGCTGATCGGCGACTCATTGCGGATATAGATGATGTCGTCTTTGTGGTCTTCTCGCCGCTCCGATTCCCATTTCGCCTGGCTGCCCCATCGCACGAACGCAAACCACTTGTGTTCATTGTTCGAACCGTTGCGCGTCATCGAACTGATCTCGTGTCGCGCCAGAGCCGGCTCGTGCGTCAGATGCCAGTTCAGATCGTGGAAGTTGCGCGTGATCTGCTGTTGATGAAGCGCCGCCTGCGGCCCGGTCTTGCTCCAGTCCAGCGGCCGAGTAACATCGAAGTAGCCTTCCTCGCCGAACTCGTCGCCCATGAAAATCATCGGCGCGCCCGCCCGGAACCAGCACAGCGCCGCCAGCCCGATGAGTTGGACATGATTGCCCAGTTCGGTGATCAGCCGCGTGCGTCCATTGGCGCATTCATCGTGCGTGTTCATCGCATTGACGAAGCGCTCCTGGCTGTTGTTATGGATGATCATCTCGACGTGCTCGATCTTCCGCTGCTCCGTCGGGATCTTCAGATACGTGCGGATGCGGTGCATCTCGCCCATGTTCTGAGCGTACTTGAAGCCCAGTCCTCCTTCAGATACCGGACACGCCAGCCTGGGGAAAACGCGGCGCGATTCTTCGGCAATCGTGACGAAGTCCGGCGCGACGCGGCTCAGCCGCGTATGGAACTCCCGGAAAAACCGCAGCGCGTCGAAATCCGTTGCCTCTGAAAGCCAGTATCCGCGCTCCGGAAAATGCCGGTCGCCGCCAATCGCATTGAAGATCGCCCAGTCATCGCTCGTAACCTTGCTGCGATCGTTGCGCGGCCAGTCCCAGTCTCCGCGGTCGTAATCAAAGAAGATCTGCCCCGCAACCGCATCGATCCGAGCGCCATCAACGCCCAGTTCATGATGCAGATACGCGCACAACCCCGTCAGATAGTCCTTCACATACGGCGAGCAAACGTTGTAGATGCGCGTCTTCCACTGATTGTTCCACCCGCGCGGTCCGGCGTGATGGTAAAGTTCGCTGCCGTCGTACTCCGAAAGTCCGCAGTCCCAGTTCTGCACACCGAAACCGAGCGGCACGTCCACGATCACGCCGATTCCCGCCTGGTGCAGACGATTGACCAGGAACTTGAAATCGTCCACTGACCCATAGCGCTCATTGATCGCATACGGACAGCCGACCAGATAACCCCACGATTCATGCAGCGGCGTCTGAAATGGCGGCATGATCTGAACGTGCGTGAAACCCAGAAATCCCAGGTGCCCGACGATCTTCTCGGCGACGTTCCGGTAGTTCGCATCATGGAACGTCGAGAGATGGAGCTCGTAAATGGACATACATGTGCCACGGGCAGCCTCTGTTTGCCGTTGGCTGCCCGTGCGATCGGGAAATGCCGCGCCGTTCAGATGTTTGTGTGTCCACTCGAACTGGTTCGGATCGCTGACAATGCTGTTGTAAACCTTCGCATCCTGCGGGCCGCTGACCGCAAGCTGAGACGAGAACGGATCGATGCGCGCTTGCTCGTATGGCTGCTTCAGATACTTCTTGCGATTGCGGATCAGATACTTGTACGTCTGCCGCGTGAGCGTCTCCGGCACGCGGATGTGCCAAACGCCGTCCGCTTCACGATACAGATACTCCGTCTTTCGACCCCACGCGTTGCCTTCGCGCAGCAAGAGAACTTCGTCCGCTTCCGGCGCGTAGACGCGAAAGACCGTGGAGCCCTTCTCCACATGCGCGCCGAAATAACGCCACGGGAAATCGCGCCGCAAATCGACGTCTGAAATAACCGGCAATTTTACAATCGGCGTTTCCGCAACTTTCGGTGTGGCGCTGCTGGCTTCCTGCAATACCCCGCTACTTGCTTTTTCCAGTGCTGCGCCGCGGCCCTGCTTTCGTGTGTCACTGCTGGCTAGTCCAGCAGTAACTGCTGCCCCAGCAGTCACAGACTTCTTCTTTCGTGCTTTCGCAGCCATCCCATTCTCTCCGTATTGCGCTTCGAAATACGCTCGCAGCTCACGCCCGAATAGAACTTCCACTGATACCCGCCAGAATGCTCCCGGGCAACAAGAAAGTTTAGGTTGTCGGTTGTCAGCGCTCTGCTGATCCGCGGGCGTGAAATGCGAGTAGGGGAGACGGAAGTGATCGGCGCTCCACCACTCACCACTCACCAACTCACCACTATTTCTTCTTCGCTTTCGCCAAAACGCTTTCGATCGTCACCGGCACTCCGCCCTGTCGCTTGCTTTCGTCGGCCGCTTCCATAAATGCGTAAAGCTCGATCGATTCCTCCGCGGTAACCGGCGGCTTCCCGGTCTTGAAAAACTTTGCGATCTCGATCACCAACGGCTGATACCCGCCGAACCCGCCGCTCTGCACAATGCCTTTGCTGCCGAAGACCATCGCGCCGTAATCGCCCTTCCCTCCGCGAATGCCGCGGAACGTGCCGATGCGCCCGTCTTTCCACACGCCGGTGACGAGCTCAAAATCCTTCGTTTGCGTTCGAGTCACCGACTGGCAGCCCGCGCCCATTATTGTGTAGAGCGTTTCACAGCCGTGCACGCCGTACCAATACAGGTCCGGATGATGCGGCTCCAGCGAACAGGGGCTCCACGCGTCGCAGCCGAGCACATCGCCCACCTTCGGATCGCTTTTCATTGCCGCGATGCCCGGACTGAAGCGCAACGCCGAACTACAGAACAACGGTACATTTGCTTCGGCGGCGAGGCGGTAAATCTCCAGCGCGTCAGCAAGCGTCCCGCCGACGGGTTTATCGATAAACACCGGCTTCTTTGCTTTGATCACCGGAATCACCTGCTGCAAGTGCGGCCGCCCGTCCACGCTTTCGAGCAACACGACGTCAACCTTGGCCAGCAGCGCCTCGATGGTATCGACCGCTTCGACGTTCATTGCTTTCAGCTTCGCGACATACTCCGGCACGCGGCTGATGCTCGACGGAATGTCCGCGCTGCCGCCGGGGAAAACGGCGACGACTTTCACGCCCGCCAGATCGCCCGCCGCATCCGGCGCATTCAGCGTCTGCGTGAACGCCACGACGTGCGACGTGTCCGCGCCGATAATGCCAGCCTTCAGCGGTTCGCCAGCCATGCAAGGCGTGACCAACACGCAAAGCACGAGAATCAGTGCGGCGACAGCTAAATGCGTGAACATGGACAAGCTCCTTCTAATTCCAGCATGAAATCCTTCGACTCTAGACTCCTGGACTCTCGACTCCTGGACTATTTTTGAGCGTCCTTTCCCATGACTTCGAATTCGCAGATCGCGACCCACTTGTTGGGTATCTCGGCCTTCAGGTCTTTCACCTTCAGCCACGTGACGGTGCGCTTGCTGATCGGGAACTCCTGGCCCTCGGCAACTTTCTTCAGCGTGAGCTTCTCGCTAGATCCGTCGGAGAACTCAACCGTCGCTTCCTTCCAGTACGAATCATGCTCGTTCGGCCCCGGCGGCGTCCACGCGGCGCGAAGGAAAATGATCAGCTTGTCGATTTCGACCGGCCGGCCGAAGTCGAGCTTCCACCACGCGGCCGGATCCCGCTGCGGCCCCCAGGAGCCGCAGCCGTGCACGTCGTTGTTCTTGCGGCTGCCATCAATCGCGCAGCGAGCGGCAAACTCCTTCTTGTTGTACTCGCTGTTGCTCGTCGCGTGCGGATACGAGGTCGGCTCATCCGTCGCCGTCGCCTTCGGGTTGAGCGCCACGTTGCGATAATCGGCGGCGGTCTTGCCCTCCTCCAGGTAAACCGGGATCTTCTTGCCCTCCGCCTTCTCCTCGGCTGCCCACGATATGCAGGCCGCACTCACACCGATCACCACGACAGCCATCAACATTCGCAGCATGGAATATCCTCCTATTTTGGATACACCGCGCTGCCGAACCAACTGTGGCGATGCACTTGCGACTTTTCGATCTGAGCATTTCGCGCTATGTTCGTCACATTCGAAGGAGATCCCAGATGCGCCGCTTCATCTTGCTGTTCTTGTCCACTGTGCTGTTGACCGTACATTCGCGCGCCGCGGAACCCTTCGCCTTCTCGGATGATTTCACCAAGCACGCGCCCGGCAGCGACGGCTCGCCGCAGTGGTCATCGGCCGGCATCGGCTGGGAAGTGCAGAACGGCGCGATGACGTGCGCCGACGCCGGCAAAGATCAGGCACTTCTGGCGGCAGCACCGATCGGCGCGCGCGTCTTCCTGCAGGCGGACGTGAAGCTCACCCGCGCCACCGGCAAACACTGGAAAGTCGCCGGCCTCTGCGTCAGCAAAGACGACAAGAACTTCTGGCACCTCGCGCTCTGCGAAACTCCCGACGACAGCGGCAAAAAGCACTCTGTCGAACTCTGCGAGATGCTCGGCGGAACCTGGCTCGCGCAATATCAGGCCGGTACGAAGCTCGACCAGAAGGAAGCCAAAGGAAACGGCTTTGCATGGGAGTACAACCACGCGTACCGGCTCTCCATCGAACTCACGCCCGATAGCGTTACGGGTCAAGTTCAGGAACTCGACGGCACCGTACGAACGAAGATTATTTTTGTGCTGCCCAACGATCAAAATGCCGCTACCGCAGTCACCTGCGGCCGCCCCGGCCTGACCAGCGGCGGCTTTCAGAGCAACTTCACCGCCTTGTCGACGAAGATCAGCGATCCGATTGCAGCACAAAAGCCGACGCAGCTCGCAGAGAAGTTCCCACCGTACGAAGCCGGCACGTTGAGCAAGGCCAGCCACAAGGGCAAAGCAACCGGCTTCTTCCACGTTGAAGAGATCGACGGCAAGTGGTGGACGATCGATCCGATCGGCAACGCCTTCTTCATCATCGGCACAGACCATCCGAACTATCAGGCGCACTGGTGCGAGAAACTCGGCTACGCGCCGTATCATCGCAACTGCGAGAAGAAATATGGCAGTGAAGCCAAGTGGGCCGACAACACGCTCGGCCGGCTGAAATCGTGGGGCTTCAACGCGCTGGGCACCAATCCCTCGCAGTCTCTCAAGCGCCGTGGCCTGCCGCATCCGGAATTCCTCGGCCTCGGCACGCACTTCACCGATCAGGACGCCATCACGCCGAAGACGACCTGGACCGGCTTCCCCAACGTCTTCAGCCCGCGCTGGCCGGTCTTCTGCGACAAAATGGCGCAGCGCCACTGCGCGCCGTTCAAAGACGATCCGTGGATCCTCGGCTATTTCATCGACAACGAACTGGAATGGCACGCCTGGACCGGCGGCGGCCCGTTCATCGACAGCTTCAAGAAGCCCGCCGACCACAGCGCCAAGCGCGCACTCGTCGATCTGATGAAATCGCGTCACGCGACGATTGCCGACTTCAACAAAGCGTGGGAAACAAAACTCGCCACCTTCGACGAGCTCGCCGCACTAACGACCCCTCCGCCCGCGAAAACGGACGCCGCGCGAGCTGACATCGCCGAGTTCACGCGTCTCGTCGCCGAAAGATATTTCTCCATCGCCAGCGCCGCGATTCGCAAGCACGACCCCAACCACATGGTTCTCGGCTGCCGCTTCGCCGGCCAGGCGCCGGAGATCGTCGATGTCGCCGGCAAGTACTGTGACATTTTCACGATCAACTGCTACCGCAATGTGGACCTGGAACGCGGCGTCATGTCCGATGGCTTTGAAGAAGACCTGAAGCGCTGGCACGACCAGTGCAAGCGCCCGATGATGATCACCGAATGGAGCTTCCCCGCGCTCGACGCCGGCCTGCCCTGCAAGCACGGCGCTGGCCAGCGCGTCCCGACGCAGGTGGAGAAGTCATTCTGCTTCACCGTCTTCCAGAAGCTGCTGTTCACGACGCCATACATGGTCGGCTCGAATTATTTCATGTGGGCCGACGAACCCGCGCTCGGCATCTCGACCGTCTTTCCGGAAGATTCCAACTACGGCTTGGTGAACGAAAATGACGAGCCCTACGAACTGCTCACCCAAGCCGCCACGAAACTGCACGCCGTCGTCGATGATATTCACAGCGGCAAAGTCACCGACGTCTCCGTCAAGCCCAACGACAAGGACGGCTTCACCGTCAGCAACAACGGCGCGATTCCGGCGAACGTGAAGCTCACGCGCTGGATCGGCGCGCAGTCCGAAAGCGAAGATCTGACGCTGGAGCCGGGCGCCGCGCGGGAGTTCGCTCCGGGACCGAAAGCGGAGTTGGAGAAGCCGGGTGGGCACGTGTGCGGGTGCGTTGTTGAACTGGAGAAGCCGTTGCTGCAGAAAAGCATGGGCGGAACGCGTGCGACGCAGGTTGTGTACAAACCGGCGTTGCCATGGCAGAGAGAAGAGGGCACCAATACTCGTGTGCCGCTCGTTGTGGCAAATCCAACCGAATATTTTCTCTCGCCCGTGATGGTTGTGATGCCCCTTTCGCTGTTCTCGAAACTGGGAAAGCAGCTTGGTGCCTGGGACGAAGAAGGCGCGGCCCGTACACAAGTCAATCAGTTCGATGAGGGGGCGGTGCTCACGCTGATCACGCACCTGGATCCGCACTCATGTTCAACGGTATTTGTGCACCCATATCGAGGCGAGCCGCCGATTCCGCAGCAACTGCCGCTATACAGCGAAACGAAGACGGGTTTTCAGATTCACGGCAGGATTCAATGCGTGAAGACCGACAATCAGTCTGGCAATGCATTCGACCGGATTTGGGCTGAAGGCGTAGAACTCGGGCACTTCCGCCCGCTCGTCCATCAAGTGACCGATAAGCAGGCCTGGTCCGCGCCGGATCGCGTGGAAAAGGTGGATGTAGTTGGCGCGTATGCCCCTTTGATCCTCGAGATCACCTTCGCTCGTACAAATGACAAAAAGTATCGTGGCAAATACCGCTTTACTTTCGTGGGCGACAACTGGTTCACCAGCCAGCTTCTCTGGATCGAAAACACCGATACCACGCCCTGGGAACTGGCCGAATACTACCACTACCTCCCCTCAAACATCGGCGGCTCCAACAAGGACGACGAGGCGCGCGGAAATTACTGGTTCGATCCGAAAACGAAGATGTGCCTGGGCATCGTCCCCGGCGGCCGCGACCTGGCCGTTAACTTCTGGAAAGACCCGCAGGGCGGCGAACATCCCGACGCCCGCCGCAAGCTGAACATCACTCTGCAGCCCGGCCAGCGCTACACCGGAAAAGACGAACCGGTCGCGTACATCGTCGCCTGCAAAGAAGACCAGTGGAAAGAAACGACGAAGAAAATCGCCGCCCAGCGCGAAGTCATCTGGAAGGTGTTCGAGGCGGAAAAGAGATAGCCCGTTTTGGCGGGTGACGGGTGGCGCGTGGCGAGTGACATGGCCGCTACAAGCCTTTCCACCCGTCACTCGTCACAAAGGCCACTACTGCAGCTTTATCGTAATCACCTGATAAGGCTGGTACGGCACGACCACTTCCCCATTCTCAACAACAGCCTGCGCCTGCTCCTCCTCTAGGATGTTGCAGAAGGCCGCGGCCGTGAACGGCAGATTCACCTTCACTTTCGCCGTGCCACGCGCGCCGTGAGCTTCGTACAGCCGCAACACAAGATCCCTCGAATCCTCCGCCTTCTTGATCGTGTCGAGCACCAGGTTCGCATCATTGACCGACGCGAAGCTGCGCGGCTCCGCCACGCCTGGCGCCCACTGAATCGGCACGTTGAAGCGGTACGCCTCCGCGACGACCCCGCCCTGCTGCCAGCCGCCGGCGTGCGGGTACAGCGCGTAGGCGAACTGGTGAGAACCGAGATCGGCGACCGGGTCGGGGCTCGTCGTCCCGCGCAGCAAACTCATGCGCATCGTGTTGCCGAACGTGCTGTAGCCGTACTTGCAGTCGCTGAGCAGCGCGACGCCAAAGCCGTGCTCCGACAGATCGACCCACTTGTGCCCGGGAACTTCGTACATCGCCAGATCGAAGCTGGTGTTGAAGTGCGTCGGGCGCTGCACGCAGCCAAACTGCATTTCGTACGTCGCGTCCATCGCGCGTACCTGCACCGGGAACGCGACCTTCAGCATGCGGTGCCGTTCTTTCCATTCGACCGAATTGTGGAACTCCAGCCGCCGCGCGCCCGCATCCAGTCGCACTTCCTGCTTGATCGAGCTCTTCGTTCCGATCGCGTATTCGAACTCCACGGACACCCGCAGCGGCCCAGACGAAAGCACGCGGCACGCCGTAGCCGGAGCGCATTCGTTGCGCGTCTCGATGTGGAACGGATCGACGTCCCACGCGTCAAAGTTCGTCGGCTCATCCTCGTAGAGTTCGAATACGTTCGCCGGCCCGGCCAGCGCCTCGCGGCGGGTCTTCTTGTCGAACATATTAAGGACGCGCCCGCTGCGAGCGAGTTCCACGCGAAGCTGACCATTTTCGAGAAGCATGTCGCCGCTCGGCAGCGTCTTCAGCTTCAACGATTCTGGTGCCTTCCTGATCGCGCCCACGCCATAGCTCGCCGCTTCCACAAAGGCCAGCTCGCCATTGGGCTGCGCTGCAACTTCCTTGCGCGCGAAGCCAGTCGTGTTCACCGGCGTGAAGCCCTTGCCTTTGCCCGCCAACGCTTTCAGCGCACGCTGGCACAGCGCCTGCCCGGAGCGCCGAATCTGTTCGTGATCGCGCTTTGCGTCCTTGTAGACGAGCGTGATCGACGAACCCGGCAGAATATCGTGGAACTGGTTCGTCAGCAGCGTCTGCCACATCCGCTCCAGTTCGCGCGCCGGATATTTTGCTTTGCCAAGCTTGTCCGCGATTGCCGAGATAAACTCGACATCGTGGAGCAAGATTTCGTTTTTGCGATTGTTGCGCTTCGTCAACGCCTGCGTCGTGTACGTTCCGCGGTGGTACTCGAAGTAAAGCTCGCCAATCACCAGCGGCCGATCCGTGCAGTCCTGTTCGAGCAGCTCGAAAAATTCACTGCTGCTGCGAATCTGCGTGCGCGGCAGCCCCTGCAGATCGCGCGCGCGGCGCAACATCTCAAGCATTTGTTTTGTCGGGCCGCCGCCGCCATCGCCGTAGCCAAAGAGCAGGTAGCTGTGGCGCGAGCGGTCGTTGTCTTTGTAGCTCTTGGTTCCCTGCCGCAGTTGGGCGACGTCGCAAACGGCATTGTAGGTGTCCGTCGGCGGGAAGTGCGCCAGCACCTGGCTGCCATCGATGCCCTCCCACATAAACGTGTGGTGCGGCGGCTTGTTAAAGCGGTTCCACGAAAGTTTCTGCGTCAAAAATCGCGTGATTCCCGCCAATCGCATAAGCTGCGGAAGCTGCCCGTTGTAGCCGAACACGTCCGGATTCCAGAACTCGCGGCAGGTGATGCCGAACTCTTTCTGGAAGAAACGCTGCCCCTGCAGAAACTGCCGCGAGAGAGCCTCGCCCGACGGAATATTGCAGTCCGGTTCGACCCACGTACCGCCGACCGGAACGAACTGGCCGGCTTCGACTTTTGCTTTGATCCGTTCGTAGAGTTCCGGATTCTTCTTCTTCATCATCGCGTACTGCACCGCTTGCGAGCACGCAAATTTGTGTTCCGGGTACGCGTCCATGTACGCGACTTGCGAGCTAAACGTGCGCTCGCACTTGCGCCACGTTTCGGCGAGTGGCCACAGCCACGCCGTGTCGATGTGGGCGTGCCCGACCGCCGAAAGTTCGTGCGCGCATGCCGCGTTGCGCCGCGTGTAAAGCTGTTTCAGTATTCCGTGAGCCGCCGGCCAGGTTGAGCGATCTTCAAGATTGAATGTGTTGGCAAACCGGTTGAGTTCGCTCAGCAATTCGCCGCCCCACGTCGGGTCCAGGCCGCTGTCGCTCTTGGCCTGCTCGGCTTCCAGATCGACGAGCACCTTCAAATCGTAATAGAGCTCCCACACCTGTTCATCGAAAAGCGCCAGATCGCACTGCTCCAGAATGAACGGACTTATCGTCTTGTAGTTCCCGCTTTCGCCCGACCCGAACACGCGATTGCACGCTGCTTCAATCTCGAACTGCAGCGTCTCGCCGCCGTTGGCTTGCTCAAGCAGCACCGCATCGCGCCGCGTCGAACGATCCCAGCTCGACGGTTCGTGGTTGAGTCCCTGGCAGGTGCGCCCGTCGCGCCACAGTGTCGCTTCGCTGTGCGAAACCCAAAGCAGATCGACGCGCCGCCCGGCCCACTTTTTCGGCACGCGCGCCTTTGCTTTGAACCAGTACGTCGCCCACAGCGGCCCGAGCTGCAACCCCATCTTCGCGGGCGAATAGCTGAGCTTCTGCGCCGCGTCATGAGTGATGCGATTGGTCTTCGGGCTGATGCGCAGATCGGCGATCGGCAGCGTCTCCGCGTAAATCTTCTGGAAGACGCGGTCCGTCAGTTGTTTCAGCCGCGTGCGCGTGTACTCGGGATGCTTCTGCATGATGGGTTCTCGCTCTTGGCTCTTTGCTCTTCGCCCGACACAGGACGCAGCGCAGTAAAGAAGCGTTTTCGGAAAACAGAACAGACAATATACGCGGCCGTCGCCGGGCGGCAAACGCTACACGCGGCTCACCAGAACGCAACCTGCTCTTAGCCGTGAGCCCTGAACCCTGAACCTGAGCCCTGCCGTTACTGCCCCGCCGGCTTCGGCAGCGGCTGCACTTCCAGCGCCTCGCGAGCTGGCAGCGGCGGGAATTTCTTGTGCGGCTCCGTCTGATACCAGAACGCCACCGACGCGATGTCGTCCTGCAGCGGCAAATACCGCCCGCCGGATTGCCAGCCCAGCGCCTGCATCGTCACCTTCAGATCTTTGTCGAAACGGATCGGGTCGGTGATGTGCCAGCGATACAGTCCGAATCTCTGCGGGGGCTTGTACGCCGTGTCGGGCGGGAGAACTTGCGCCAGCCCGGTGTAGGGACCGCTGAAAACTTGATAGAGCTTGTTCTGCCGGTTCTCAAAATTGTACGAACCGCAGAAATAATCTTCCGTCCCCGTGCCGCAAACCGTCGGGAACTGTTTGTCGCCATCCATGAAAAATTTGATTTCGCCCTCACCCCACCACCCCGGGCTGCGCGCTTCCCACGCCATGTACGTGCCGACGTATTGCCCCTTGCCTTCGACGTCATCAAGCAACGTGTAGTCCGTCTTGACCGGCAGCGGATTCGTGCGCCGGAACTGCGCGTGAAAGTACGCCGCGTCTTCGGGCACATCGGTCAGCGTGTACGTGACCTGGTAATAGAGCGTCATGTTTTTGTCGTCGAGATTCTCCAGCGTGATCTTCGCCTTCTTGCGGAACGGCATCGACCAGTAGCAGTTGAACGCGCTGCCCGGATTCACCGTCACCGGCAGTGAGTTGATCTGGCAATACTGCCCCCAGCCGCAGCCAAAAAAGTCGCTCATCGGCACTTCGATGGACGGTTCCGTTTCGTCGTCCCAGTAGAACCGCAGAATGTACCAGCGCGTCTTGTTCAGCGGCGCCGGCGTCATCCAGATGTGCTGAATCGCGCCGGAGCCCGTGATCTCCGCCATCGTGAACGTCGATTTCGCCTTGATCCCCACCGACGGCGAAACTTTCCAGCCCTGCCCCAGTTCGCGCGACGCGTTCTTGCCGGTGCCCTCCGTCGCCATTCCGGCCTTGCCCTTTTCGCCGGTAAAATTCTCCGGGCTGATGGACCGCGTCTGAGCCTTCGACAGCCGCGAGAGATTTCCCAGGTTCGTCTCAACCCCGTTAAACGTCGGCTCCCCCGCGCAAATCATTCCGCAAAGCAGCAACGCCATAACGCTGATTCGATTTTCAACTTTCATCCAATTCCCTCCTCTTTCATGATGCGCCCACACTACCACGCTCAGCCCTGTTTTCTCCACAGCGAAAACAGCGATTTGGATAGAATGACGTTCTCACCACAGAGGACACGGAGGACACAGAGGAAGGGTTATTCTGTTTTCTCTGCGTCCTCCGCGTCCTCTGCGGTTTGCTTTTTGGAGCCTTCTCATGCACTCCCTAATCTTCTACAGCCTCACCGAAGCCGAGCTCTTCGACCACCGCTTGCTGGACGAGGGCCTCACCGACGTCGCCTCGCGCGGCTTCGACGGCGTCTACCTGGAATACCGCAACGTCCGCTCCGGATGCACTACGCCCCGCTTCAAAGCGGCTGTGCAGGCCTTTTGCCGCAAAGCCAAAGCCCGAGGCTTGGGCGTCGTCGTGGACGGGAACTACGGTCGCATGATCGACGTCATCCGTCTGGAGTCGCCCGAAATCTTTTCCGATTCTCTCGTCCCGCTGCGCCTGCCCGTGAAAGACGGCTGCTTCACTATCCACGTCGATAACGAAGTAACGCAGTACTCCATCGAAAAATGTTACGCCCTTGTTCCTTCGGTGAAGAACGGCGCAATGAAGCTGCGTGACATTACGCAGAAGCTGAAACTGGTCCATTCCGTCACCGACGGCGGCGGCTGCGCGATGACGGAGCAAAAAGAGCGCGCCATCGTGCGACTGACGTACCGCATTGGAACGGTAGGGCGGGCCTCCGTGCCCGCCGGCGGGCAGGGACGCCCGCCCTACGAAGTCTTCGTCGCCCTCCGCCGCCGCTTCGAATACTCCAGCCTCGACCTGAGCCACCCCAGGCTGCGCACGTACTTGAAACGCTGGCTCGCAACGTTTCGCGGCCTCGACGTCAACGGCTTCTCCTGGGACGAACCGCACTTCGGCTTTGCCTTCTGGCGCGAAAACGGCCGAGCGATCAGCGAAAATCTCTACCGCATCTTCGAGAAGCGCTTCGGCTATGACCTGCGCCAGCGCCTCGCGGACCTGTGGCTAGATCAGGCCGATGGCCGTTCCTCTCTCACGCGCATCCAGTACTCCGAACTGCTCGAACAGGAACTGGCCAAGCTCGAATCCGATTTCGCCGCGATCGCAAAGAAGCGCCTGAACGGCGTCAGCGATCCTTTTGTCGGCATCCATCGCACCATGCACGAAGAGACCAGCGACGATTTCTTCATTGGCTGCTGCGATTACTTCCGCCACAACCGCTACACGTCCGCCGGCTTCACCGACAGCGTCTTCCAGCGCGAAGACTCCATGGTCACGATGCTGCAACTGGCACGATCGATGGGTGCGGCAAAGAACCACACGGGCAGCCAACAGCAAACAGCGGCTGCCCGTGCCACACCGGCATGGAACAATAGTTGGGGCTTCATCCCCGAAGAGAAACATCACGCGCTGTTCCTGCGCTTGATGGGCGCGATGCAAATCGGCTGGATCGGCCACACCTACCACCACTCGCATCTCTTCGGCCCCGGCTACCCGCATCATCCGCTCTGGCAGACTTTGCCCAAACACCTCGCCGCTCAAAAGAAACTGCTGAATGCCCTGCAAGGCGCTACGCCCGTCGCGGACACTGCCGTGATCTACAACTATCGCGCGCTGGCGACCTTCACCGACAACTACGTCCACGTCCATCGCCGCAACCTGCTGCTGCTGGGCAAAGCGCTGACGTACGCAAATGTGCAGTTCCGAATCGTTGAGCCGGAAGCTCTTAGCTCTTCGCTCTTTGCTCTTAAGAGCTCCTCAAGCCGCGTGCAGCCAAGAGCTAAGAGCCAAGAGCCAAGAGCAGCGCCGTTGCGGCGCCTCGTCGTCCCCTGGCCCGACCTGCTCCCGCCCGGCAGCATTGAAAAACTCGCCGCGCTGGCCGCCTCGGGGACCGAAGTGCTTATCTTCGGCCCTCACGCGTTCATCGATTTCGCCGGAGACTCGCAATCCGCTGCCTTCGCAAAACTGTGCGGAATCCATGAAGTAAATCGCAACGCGGAAATGCGCCTGAAGGAAGGCGCCTCTCTGAACTGCCGGGCTCGCTCTTACCCGTTGGCGCCGAAAAGAGTGCAGTCCAACTACCGCAGCAACGAACACGGAAGCTACCCAGATCACTTCAAAGCATACGCTCTGAAGCCGTTGCGCGGCACAGAGGTCCTTGCCACCGCAAGCGGCAAGCCCGTCGGCGTCCGCAACGGTCGCGTCACGTACATCGCAACCGAAGTGCCGCACTTCCCCGGGCTGCCGGAAGCGTTAGTACCCAGTCATGCCGTGCCGGAACTCCCCGGCTGGACTCTGTTCGCGTACCAGCGCTTTGGCCGCGCGCTTCTCGCCGGTGTCTCGCGCGACGCTCGCCTGCGCGCTGCCGCTCTGAATATGGGAAGCTATTCCGTCACGCTGCCGACATGCGCATCGTTTGTGCTGGAGCAAGGAGCAAGAGGCATCTCCGTGCTGATGAGGGAAGGCGATGTGTAAGTAGTCATTGGTCATTTGTCATTGGTCATTTGTCATTAGTCATTAACTGCGGAGCGCGCCCGGAATGACCAATGACCAATGACCAATGACTAATGACCAATGACTTCTGTTGCTCGCTCAGCGATCCAGCAGCCGCTCCACCGTTTCGCACACCGTTTTCAAGACTTTGATCCGCGCCCAGTTCTTGTCGTTCGCTTCCACCAGCACCCACGGGCATTCTTCGGTGCTGGTCCTCTCAATCATGTCGCAGGCCGCCGCTTCATACGCGTCCCACCTGGCGCGATTCCGCCAATCTTCTTCGGTCAGCTTGTATTGCTTGTAGGGAGTGGTCTCGCGATCTTTGAACCGCCGAAGCTGCTCGTCCGACGTGATCGTCAGCCAGAACTTCACCACTCCCACGCCGTACTGAGAGATCTGGTCCTCAAAGGAGTTGATCTCCGTGAATGCGCGCTGCCACGCCTCCGGCGCGCAGAACCCTTCGATGCGTTCGACGAGCACCCGCCCGTACCATGACCGGTCGAAAATCCCGACGCGCCCCGCCCGCGGCAGCGAGCGCCAGAAGCGCCACAGGTACGGCCGGACGCGTTCCTCGTCGGTGGGCGCGGCGATCGAAATCACCTGATAATTGCGGGGGTCCATCGCGCCGGTCAACCGGCGGATCGCCCCACCTTTGCCCGCGGCGTCCGGGCCTTCGAAGACGATCACCAGCGAACGCTTCTTCTCGTACATCGCGCGGGTGAGCTTGTTGAACTTACCGGAGTACTTCAGCAACTTCTTCTCGTACTTCTCGTCGCTGAGCTTCTGGGTCATGTCCAGCTTGCGGATAATGTTGATCTTGTCGGGCCGAGGCAGCGGCGGCTTTTCTCGCTGCGGTTTGGGCTTCTGAGCTTCGGCCAGCCGCTTCTGCAGCGCGTCCACCAGAGCGCGGCCAACCGTCAGTGCGCGGTACCGCCAATCCGTCGCTTCCACAATGACCCACGGCGCGTTGGCGGTGCTTGTCTTGCCCAGAGCGTGCTCCGAGACCTCCCGAAAAGCGTCGTACTTCCCGAAGAACTTCCAATCCGTCTTGCTGACCCGCCAGCGCGTCTTCTTGGTCGCGGCCAGCTTTTCGAGGCGTACTTTGACATCGCGCTTGGGCATGTGCAGCCACAGCTTGAACACAAGGACGTTCTCGCGTGAAAGCATCGTTTCAAAGCTGACGATGTCCTGGAGTTGTTGGTCGAACTGCGCGCCGTTCGTGTTCTTGAGCGCCCGCCCAACGATCGGGTCGGTGTACCAAGATCCGGCAAAGACGCCGATCCGGCCGTGCGGCGGCAGCAGGCGCCAGAAGCGCCAGTACGGCGGCCGCTCGCGTTCTTCATCGGTGGAATCCTGCAGCGCATGCGTCTGAATGCCGCGCGGGTCCATCCATTCCAACAGCAGTCCCATCGTCTCCGGCTTGCCGGCGCCTTCGACGCCGCCGATCACAATCACCACCGAAAAATTCGCCGTCGCCAACTGGTGCTGAGCGGCCAATAGCGCTTCGCGAACCTTGATCGATTCGCGCTTGTACGTCGCTTTGTCGGTGCTGTTGCCGAGTTCCGCTGCTTCAAACATAGCCATCCCCCCGGAAGCATGTAGGTGAGCGTAAGTGCAGCAGATTGTCCGACGGCGAGGGCTGGAAATCCAGACCCGAACCGCGTTTGGTTCCGGTCAGGCCGCGGTGGACGGCTGCGGCGGCAGTGGCCGGCCTTCAGCCAGATATGTTTCGATCAGCAGTTCCAGCACTTCCCGACCGTTCTTCACGGCTTCTTCGTAACTCTCGCCATGAGTCTGACAGTCTGGAAATTCAGGCAGTTTTACGAGAAACGCCTGATCTTCTTCAGACCACCTGATATCCATGCTGTAGTGGATGGTCATGCGCCACCCTCCGCTCTTCTAATGATGTTCTTGACCTGCTTCTCCTGGTACGGCTTCGCGTCATTGCCATCGTTGCCAGACAGCGTGAGCGACTCGGATAGGTTCCTATGGCCCCAGACGGTATGACTGCCTTTTCCCGAACGGCAGAAGAAGCCAGCCCTGTTTAGCATGCTCTTAAGCTCGCGGATCTTCTTGGGCACACGCATCTCCGCCGTTGATCAAAAGGCTAACATATGCTTGCCGCGAATCAACCAGACGCATCTCACTTCCGCACATCTTCCGCCGCCTTCAACACCGGCTCTTTGCCACCCGTCGATCCCGTGTGCGAGACGAACTTGTCATAAAGCTGAGCATAGTGCCCGTTGCGCGCAATCAGTTCGGTGTGCGTGCCTTTTTCAACGATCCGGCCCTGGTCGATCACCACGATGCAGTCCGCTCGCACGATCGTCGAAAGCCGGTGCGCGACGATCACCGTCGTGCGGCCTTTCACCAGGCGTTCCAGCGCCCTCTGAACCTTTAGTTCCGTGACCGTGTCGATCGACGACGTCGCCTCGTCCAGCAGGAAGATGCTCGGGTTGGCGACGAGAATTCGCGTAAAGCAGATAAGCTGCCGCAATCCGGCCGACACCGACCCGCCGCGCTCGCCAACTTTTGTCTCGTAGCCGCGCGGCAACGACATGAACATGTCATGCACATCCAGCGCCTTCGCGGCCGCGTAGACCTCCTCGTCCGTCGTCTGCGGACGCGGGTAGCGGATATTCTCCATGATCGTGCCGCTGAACAGATAGTTCTGTTGCAGAACCAAGCCCATCTGCTTGTGCAGGCTGTTGGTCGTCGCATCGCGAATGTCGATGCCATCGACCAAAATGCGCCCCTGCTGCAACTCGTAGAATCGCGCCAGCAACGACACCGTCGTCGATTTGCCTGATCCCGTCGCGCCGACGAGCGCGAAGGTCTTTCCCGGCGGTATCTCCAGGTTTACGTCGAACAGCACCGGCCGCGCCGGATCGTAACCATACGTCACGTGATCGAACACGACGTGACCGCTCAGTCGCGAAAGCGGTTTGGCATTCGGGCGGTCCTGCACTTCCGGGGTCAGATCCAGCAAACCAAAAAGGCGCTCCGCCGACGCCATGGCCTGCATCAGCGAGTTGTAGAAGTTCCCCATGTTGATGGTCGGGTTCATGAAGCGATCCCAGTAGAAGAAAATCGCCACCACTTTACCCGGCGTCAGATGCCCCGGCCCGCTGGAAAGCACCAGGAATGCACCGTAGCCCAGGATAATCACCTGCCCCACAAACTTGATGAACTCCAGGATCGGCTGGTAGATGCCGTTAATGTGCGCCGCGCGAATATTGTTCTCCGTATTGATGTCCTGCAGTTCGTTGAAGCGCTCCAGGTTCTCGTCCTGCCGGTTGAAGGCGGAGACCACGCGCACGCCCGTGATATTCTCCGCCAGATTCGCCGCCACTTTCGAATAGCCGGCCCGCATGATCTGGTACGCTTCGCCAACGCGCTGCCGGTAAATCCAGTTGCAGACCGTCAGCACCGGCGCCAGCCATACCAGCGCCAGGAATATGCGCCATTCTGTCCACAGAATCATCGCTCCCGCGCCGGCCATCAGGATAAAGTTGAACAGCACCGTGTTGATTCCGGATATCACCGGCCCGCGCAGCGAATCCATGTCGCTGGTGCCGCGCGTGATGATCCGTCCCAGCTTTGTTTTGTCGTAGAACGACATCGAGAGGCGCTGCAGTTGGTCGAAAACGGCCAGGCGCAGGTCGTTGATGACTTTTTCACCGCACCAGTTGGTCACGCCCATCTGGAACACGTCCAGCGCGATCGCTCCAAGGATCAGTGCGCCCCAGATGGCCGCCCAATAGGCAATGTTGTGCGGGTCGTGAGTTGGAATGGCTTCGTCGATGATAATTTGCTGAATGCGCGGCGTCAGCAGGTCCATGCCCAGCCCCGCCGCGCCAATCACCGCGCCCAGCACATACATCGTCCGGTACGGCTTCAGCCACGTCAGCAGCCGCCAAGTCATCGCCACCGAGATCGGCCGTACACGAATCTCCTCTTCCTCGCGATCGTCCTTGTAGTGAATGACCGGCGGTTCGATATTTTGGATTTTGGATTTTGGATTTTCGATTACAGCCGGCGGCGCCTTTCCCGCGTCCCCGCGTCCCCGCGTCTCCGCGTCCGCGGTGGCGCTATCCCCCCGTCCCCCCGTCTCCCCGTCTCCCCGTCGCGGTTTAGGCTCAATCATCCAGCACCCGGTTGCTCTGCTTGGCGCTGCGTCGCACCATGCGGTCCATGTGTGAAGCACCTTGACCGGCGCCGGTGGACGCGAACTGTGAGGCAGCCACGTCGCGGTAGTAACCCGCCTGCTGCATTAATTCGTCATGCGTGCCGCTCTGAGCGATTCGGCCGCGCTCGATCACCAGGATGCGATGCGCGCGACGGGCGGTTGAAATACGGCTGGCGATCAGAAATACCGTTCGCCCCGCCATAATGCGTTCCAACCCACTGCGAATAATCGCTTCAGTCTCCGGATCGACCGCGGCCAGCGCGTCATCCATCACCAGAATGCGCGGGTTATGCAGGACCGCTCGCGCAATGGCAAGGCGCTGCTTCTGTCCGCCCGACAGGCTGGCGCCATATTCGCCGATCAGGTTGTCGTACTTCTTCGGCAGTTTCTCGATGAACTCGTCGGCCCGAGCGATTCGCGCTGCTTGCTTGATGTTTTCAATCGATGCATCCGAATCGCCATAGGCGATGTTGCGCGCAATCGAGTCGCTGAACAGATAGGTCTCCTGAAACACGTAGCCGACGGACTCGCGCACGCTCTTGACCGTCACATCCCGCAAGTCCTGCCCATCGATGTGCACCTCGCCCATCTCCGGGTCGTAGAAGCGCCCGAGCAGGTTCGCCAGCGTCGTCTTGCCCGATCCGGTCGGCCCAACCAGCGCCACCACCGAGCCGGCCGGAACCGAGAAACTGATGTCCGTCAGCACCGGTTCACCAGGCTTGTAGCTGAAGCTGACGTGGTTGAAACGCACCGCCCCGCCGCCGGGCCGCAAAGGTTCGGCATCTGCGGGTTGAGGCGTCGTGTCTTTGCTGTCGAGAATCTCGAAAAGCCGGTAGCTGGAGACAACGGCGGCCTGGTAGGAGTCGGCGATCGAGTTGATCTGATGCATCTTGCCGAGGATCGACCACATCGCCGAACCCAGGATCAGCAAGTCGCCGATCGCCAGCTTTCCTTCCTGCACATAGACCGCCGCAATCGCGTACAGCCAGATATGAGCCGTGTGAGCAATCACGCGCACGACCGGGTTCATGATCACGCGAATGCGCACCGCTTTCAGCAGCCACCCCAGCAGCGTGTCGCACGAACCTTTGAACTTCTCGTGTTCCAAATTCTCCGTCGCGAACGCGCGCACGACATGCACGCCGGCAATGTTTTCCGTCAAGATGCCGACCATCGTATCCGACGCCTTCACCTGCTTCTGGTAAACCGGCTGCATCGTGATCGCGAAACGCCGGATCGCCAGGCACCAGAACGGTAGCGGAATCAGCGCGTACAAAGCCAGCTTTGGCGAGCAGAAAGAGTACAGCATGATCAGATAGAACACGACGGCGAACGTCATGTCGGCGCTGGCGTGCATCGCGACGTTGACGAAATTTCGAACCGACTGCAAGTCGCCTAGCGCGCGATTAATCAGTTGCCCTGTGGAGTATTGATCGTGAAATGAAAACCCCACGCGTTGCAGCCGGTCATACACAGCGGCGCGCATGTAGTACACCATCGACATATTCTGCCAATTGGAGGACACCGTCTTCGCCCAACTCAGAACGCTGGTGATCAACTTCGCGGCCAGCAGCCACAACAGAGCCTTGCGCAAGCCGGCGCCGGGGCTTGTGGGCGAGGTGATCCACTCCCAGATGCCGATCGATTCGCTCAGCGGGGGCGCCTGGCTTATCTTCTCGATAGCGTTGACGGCTGGCTTGAGCAGGTAAACAGTGGTCGTTTCCGCCGCCGCGTACACGATGAAGATGGCTATAACGACGGCAATATGAAACTTCACCGGCGCTGTGAACTTGAACATGCGCCGGATCAGTTTGAACTGAGCCGTCAGGTTTTCAGGTTTCCGGACGTGCGATTCCACGATATTTTCGAAAACTCCGGAAACTCAACCCAGGCCCGACCCTGAACACATAATCGGGACTATACCGATATAGCCATTCCTACGCACAACTCAAGTAGTGCCGTGTGGCACGGGCAGTCCGCTGAAGCGTCTTTTTGCTTCCGTGGATTGCCCGTGAACCCCGGTGGCAGGTGCCGCGTGCCGCACGGTTTGGCCACCCCTTTGAGAGTAATTATCCAGCAGAGAAGGGCGGTACCGCACCGCCAGGAGTGCATATGAGTGCGGAACGATTTTTCAGGCCTGAATAAGAAGGACTTACAACCATGAGCACAAAGAAGTTGTCGTTTGCCAGTTTGATTCTGGCGCTGCTGTACGTTGCCGGTACTGCCTTCGCGGCGGACACAACGACCACAACCGGCACGATGAATACTCAGTTTATGCCGCTCGATAAATATGAATCCACGTTCGATCCGCGCATCAACACCTGGGTGGAAGGCACGGTCAGCAACATCAAAGAAGACGGCTCCAGGCTTACCGTTCACGGCTCGGATATGCCCTACGCCACGACCTATTCGCAGATGATGAAGGACTTGGCCGTCAAAACGCAGAATAAGACTGGCGCTGATCGCGAGCGCATCGAGGGCGATGTCCACAAGGCTTGGGCGGACAAACTTGCCCGTTCACAAAACGAAAAGCCAGGCAAGCTTGCCGATTACACCTTCGCCAAGCCGGCCAAGGGCGATCTGTCAATCTCGGACTACGGCGCGGTTCGCGACATGGCGTTCTTCCTGCGGCCCGCGGCTGAAACTCCGCTGTCCGGCGCAGGCGCGCCACTTCCCGCAACGGCAGGAACACCCGGTCACGACCAGCATGGCACAGGCGGCGGCAGAGTCGGAAGCTTTACGGACCTGCACGTCGGCGATCGCGTGATGGTGGGCTATGAATCGGGCGTATTCACCAACGAAGCCATGACCATCGTTCGTGAAACCAAGACCATCCAGCAGCCGGCTCGCTAATGCTCTAAAACGCTTGAGTTCGCGCGTCCCCTCTGCGCGAACTCAAGCGTGCTTCACGGCCGCTCGGCGTAAACGCTGATCCCCTCCGCAGTTTGGCTCACGACGTACTGCCGTCCTTTTTCGCAGATCAGTTCAAACAGCTTCTTTCCGGCTTTCAGTTTCGTCGGCGGAAATGGCGCCACGCCGCTCACTGTGTACGTGCCGGTGGAACCTGCTTCCAGCGAGTACGTCTTGTCGCTCCCCGGCAAAGTCACGTTCACCGCATTCTCCGATTCGTTGCGAATCTTAAAACGCACGCTGCTCGCTTCGTCCGAAGTCTGCGGCCGCCCAAAGACCTGCGTGTAGTAGGGCTCGCCCTCTTCGTTCGCAACGATGCCGACGCCGATCTCTGTGAACTCCTTATTGAGGATGTTGTCGCGATGATGCCGGGACTTCATCCATCCATCGACCACCTCTTGCGGCGTCTTCTGATTCCAGGCGACGTTCTCCCCCACCATAAAGTACGCATAGCCGATCTTCTTCACGCGGTCGGGCGCCCACTTGCCGTCCAGCTCGTGAGCCATCTTGCGCTGCCGCGCCATGTTCGCCGAATGTTCGCGCGCGGCTTTGAGGAGCATTTCGCAGGGCTTCAGCGTCCCCAGCCCCGCTTCCTTACGTTGCTCATTGGTCAGCTCAATAATCTTCTGTTCGTCGCCGCTTAGCGTCGGCCCCGGTTGATCCCCGGCCAACGCGACGCCCGCCAACAGCATCGCCGTCCAGAGCGCAATTTGCTTCATAGCTCCCCCTCCCCCGGTGCGCGGAAGCATAGCACGAGTACATGCGCGCGGCCAGATCGCACGCATGTTGGAAAAACGCCCGCTAAAACCCGGCCCGATTTTTGCCGATACAACGTACGCGAGCGCTCGCAAACGTCTTTTGCTGGCTCGCCATTGTTTTGCGGAGTAGACTTCGAGCGTCTCAGCACGAAAGGAAATGCCATGGCCAAAGGTCAGTTCCACTCCGCCTACCAGAAGGGCATCATCAAGCGCTACTACGAGAACAAAGAAGACCTGTCCACGCAGAAACTCGGTGAAATCATCTCCGACCTCTACCTCGAAACCGATAAGCAGAAGATCAACCGCAAATGGGAAAGCGCCCACAGCGCCCTGCTGGCCCTCGGCGCCAACAAAGTGCAGGTCGAAAAAATCTGTGCCGAACGCAACCTCCCCGCGCTCGCCAAACTAGCCGAAGAACTGTTCTGATTTTGGATTTTGGATTTTGGATTTTGGATTAGCGAACGGTTGCGCCGTTTCGTGCGTAATTTTTCGTTTTGAATTTTTAATTCTTACTTCTTACGACCCCGCCCCCGAGTACCTCCGCAATCCCCGCTTCCACACCGTCACGCCGATGGCCAGCATCAGCGCGCCCACCAGCGGCACACAGTAGCTGAACGCGCGGTACGGCGTGCCGTGTTCGAGAAACGCCGTGGACGGATAGAACGCCACGAAACCGAAGGGCACAATGAACGTCAGCAGAATGCGCACGATCGGCCGGTAAATGCTCAGTGGATACCGCGCGAAGTTCAGCAGATTGTAAATCGGCGGCAAGAAGCTCAGGCGATCTTCCGACCAGAACGACAGCGACGTCAGCGTCAGAAAAATCCCCAGAAGCACGCCCCACGCGCCAATGACGCACGCGATGAGCAGCAGCGCCAGTTCCGGCGTCAGCCGCGGACAGGTATGTTCCCACGCGTATGCCAGCACAATCACGCCCAGCGACAGGTCCGCAAGAAAATCAAAGCTGATTCCTTCCAGCAGCAACTGAAACAGCGCCGAAACGGGCCGCATGAGAATGCGGTCGAGTTCGCCGTTGACGATGTACCGGTCCGAAAACTGGTAGAAGCTCATCGACACCGCATCGAAGAACGCCATCGGAATCAGCGAGAATCCGTAGATGAACAGCACCTCTTCGCGCGACCAGTCCGCACGGGTGGTGTCCTGCAACGTGTGAAAATTATCAAAGAGGAACAGCAGCACCAGCAGCCCGCTGGCCTGTTGCAGCAGCGCCGCGAGACACTCCACAAAAAAGTCCGCGCGGTACTCCATGCGCGACTTCAGCGCCTGCTGAAAATACAGCCCGCCTATACGTAGGTGATGAGCCAAGCGCGACAACACTCGATCTCCTTTGCGCTTATCTTACCACAAAAAACGAATCGTGACGGGTGGCGAGTGACGGGTGACGCGTGGTATGGATGAAACGGCTGCGGTCATCACGATCCATCCCACTCGCCACCCGTCACTCGTCACTCGTCACCCCGGACGGTGTAAGTAGCACCAGAACACGCCTTTCAAGAAGGAGTCCACATGGCTTTTCGCATCGCGCTTTTGTTTTCCTTCTCTGCCGCCGCCGTCTGGGCCGCCGATGGCCCGCCAGATTTCATCTTCCACCACGGCAAGATCGTCACCGTCGATCCGAAGTTCGCCATTGTCGAGGCCTTGGCCGTGCGAGGTGAGCGAATCGTCGCTTGTGGCAGCAGTGACGAAATCCTGCGCTTGGCGGGGCCGAAGACGGAGCGCGTCGATCTCGCCGGTCAGACAGTCCTGCCGGGCCTGTGCGATTCGCATGCGCACCCGCCGCAAGCCGCGATGTTCGAATTCGACCACGCCGTCCCGGCGATGGACTGCATCGCCGACGTCCTTGCCTACGTGCGCTCGCGCGTGAAAGCTCTGCAGCCCGGCCAATGGATCTGGGTCGATCAGGTGTTCATCACGCGCTTAAAAGAGCGCCGCTTCCCCACGAAGCAGGAACTCGACGATGCCGCGCCTGAAAATCCCGTCGTCTTCCGCACCGGGCCGGACGCAGCGGTGAACTCGCTGGCGCTCAAGCTCAGCGGCATCGACAAGGACTTCAAGATCACCGACGGACAAGCAGGCAGCATTGAACACGATGCGGCCGGCGAGCCCACCGGCATCCTGCGCAACTGCACCCGCTTCATTAAGCACACGTCCAGCGCGCGCACGCCAACCGATGCGGATCGCTATGACCGCCTCAAGGCGCTGCTCGCGGCCTACAACAGCGCGGGTATCACCAGCGTGACCGATCGCGGCGCCGGCGACGGCACGATCGCGCTCTACAAGAAGCTGAAAGATTCCGGCGAGCTGACCTGCCGCGTTTTTCTGACGTACTACGTCGATGCGCAACTGCCGCTGGAGAAGATAGATGCCGAAGTGAAGAAGGCCGCCGCTCATCCGCTGCATGAGCACAACAATCTGCTGTGGCTGCGCGGGATCAAAATCTACCTGGACGGCGGTATGCTCACAGGCAGCGCGTACATGCTCCAGCCGTGGGGCGTCAGCAAGATCTACTCGATCACCGATCCCGAATACCGCGGCCTGTTGTTCATCCAGCCGGATAAGCTCGAGAAGATCGCGCGACTCGTACTCAGCAACGGCCTGCAGCCGACAGCGCATTCGGTCGGCGACGGCGCCGTGCACGCGCTGGTCGATGCTTACGAAGCCGTCAACAGAGACCTGCCCGTGCGCGATCTGCGCCCGTGCATCTGCCATTCCAATTTCATGAGCGCCGAGGTCATCGAAAAAATGCGCACGCTCGGCGTCGTCGCCGATCTGCAACCGGCGTGGCTGTATCTCGATGGCAAGACGCTGACCGAACAATTCGGCGAAAAACGGCTGAGCTACTTTCAGCCCTATCGAACGCTCTTTGACCGAGGCGTGATCGTTGGCGGGGGCTCCGACCACATGCAGAAACTCGACAGCCTGAAGTCGATCAATCCGTTTAACCCCTGGCTCGGCATCTGGACCACGCTTGTTCGCCAGCCGCGATGGACCGATCAGCCCTTCCACCCCGAACAGCGCATCACGCGCGAAGAAGCCATCCGCTTGTATACCATCAACTGCGCCTGGCTCTCCTTCGAGGAAAAGGAAAAAGGTTCCCTCGAGGCCGGCAAACTCGCCGACTTCGTCATCCTCGACCGCGACATCCTCACCTGCCCGCTCGACGACGTGAAAGAGATTCAAGTCCGCGAAACCTGGCTCGGCGGCAAACGCGTCTATAAGAAATAGAAGGAAGCGGGTGTCCGGCACAGCCGTCCGTCGCGAGTTTGGGCACGACATCCAACTCGATGTGGTCCTAACGGCGCTTGACAAACCCACGGCGCCAACGATGATGGCTCCTGCCCGAGTGGGGGATTAGCTCAGTTGGGAGAGCGCAAGGCTGGCAGTCTTGAGGTCAGGGGTTCGACCCCCCTATCCTCCACCATTTTCCATTCTTATTAACGGCGCGAGCGGACGCATTTAGCGCTTCTGCATCTACGACAACCCGTTGCACATCGATTGCACATTTTCCGGCGGGAAGAACTGTGTCTAGACCACTCTCGGTCAGGGAGCGCAACTTCTGACCGCGCGCTTCCGGAAGTTCGGCGCTTCCGGCTACGGCTCGCTGAGTGGGTGGATGGTGCCGTCGGGCGCAAATTCGACGCGCACGATGCCGGGCTGTTCTTTAAGCGCGCCGCTGACCTCCGGCGTGTCGCCGCCGAAAAGCGTGCTCCACCAGTTGCCTTCCTTGTCTTTGAAGAAAACGTTGTGGCCGCCGTGCGGCACGGCGCAGTGGACCCGGCTATAGGGCCCGTAAACGTTTTTCGACATGCCGACCATACAGTCGTAGGTTTTGTACGGCATCTTGCTGTCGGTGACCGAAAGATAGTAGATTCCGTTGCGCTTGAACATGGAGATGCCTTCAAAGCCGACCGTGCCGCCACCCTCGGCGCCAACGCGGCGAATAGGTTCGGCGAGGCCGCTCATGTCATCTTTCATCCGCGCGATGCTGGAGCCGCCGTCGAGGAAGTAGACCGCGCCGTCGTCGTCCTGAAAGAACGATGCATCCAGATGGCCGGGGTTGATCGGACCGTCGGTGTTAACGAGTGCGTACGGCCCCTCGACTTTGCCGGTGGTGCTCTTCAAATAGCCCGTTCCGGAGACGCCGCCTTCGCGCGCCCAATCCGTGCAGAACGTGACGTAGTAGTTGCCCTTGATGTAGTGAAGTTCCGGCGCCCAGATCGAGATATTACCCTTGCGGTCTTTGAGCAGCCACGTGTCCTTGAACTGATCGCGCCAGACGATGAACTTGACCAACTCCCAGTTCTTTAAGTCCGTGGATTTGTACAGCGGGATGCCGTCACACTTCCACGGCGCGGTCGTGCCGGTGCCAATCATATAGTAAACCCCGTCGGGCCCCAGCATGATGCAAGTGTCGCGCATCCATGTATCGACGATCGGCTTGATCCCCGGCGGCAAACGCATGTCGCGCTGGGGCAGTAAGTCGAAGAGGCCCACGTCCAGAGATCCCTTGCCGGCCTCCGCGTGACCATGCGCCGCAAAGACATTCCGCCCGACTGCGCCGTTAGCGCAATGCAGCACTTCGGGATTTGGAGACGCTTCGCGCCGTTCCGCAACCGGATTGCCGTTCAGGAACACGGTCGCGTCGCCGGTACGCCGCAGCACGATCCATGGGTCGTAGAGTCTCGCGGTGTCAAGCGCGAACTCGCGGCGGAGCCAGAGGTCGGCGCTGGTCCAGTTGGTGCTAAGAAGCCGCATTGGCGCCGGTGGTTCATTTGCTGGTACTTTCAGCGTTGCGCCAAACGGGCCGGACCCTTTACTCCACGCGGACGCGTCGAACGACGGCTTGTTCCAGTCGCCTTGGGGCTGCTTCTCAGTGAAGAGCCATTCGCTCTGCCCCGCTCGCCCGGAGGGCACAACGCTCGTGAGCTGCGGGACGGCAAAGCACGACGGCTTGGTCAGCGCAACCGCTTCCAGATCAAGCTTGATCGCCGCGCGATCGCTGCTGATCAGCCCGGAATAATCGTCTGCCGCATCGGCAAGCTGCCTGTAGACGTACCCGCTGAGGCCCGCTTTCGCCTTCCATGTTATCACTTTCGTCGCGAGCTCCATGTAGCTGACGGTCAGATCCCCTGCCGCCGCCGGCGCGTTTGCGCTCCAGGTGTGCCCCGTCAGCGGTGCCTGAACATCGCCAATAGGCGAGAGAATCGTCGCCTGCTTCGACACGCCGCCTTTCTCCACATCGCCAAGCGCACGCTCGCGGACGTCCCCATCCGGTCCGCCGACAATTAGCCGGGTCGGATCAGACTCGCGAATCACCACAGTCAGTTGCTTCGCCGCGTCCGCGTTCAGTCCCGCCGGCAAGACCCAGGCGATGATGCACGGATGACTGTACAGTTCGGCAATGATGCGCGGGTACTCTTGGAGCAATTGCTTTGTCTCGCCAGAAGGCAGATCCTGCAGAACCATCACGCCCAGACGGTCGGCCCAGAAATACCATTGATCCTGATCCGTGCGCAGTGCCTTGCGAACGGTGTTGAAGCCAAGCTGCTTGACCTTCTCGATGTCGCGGCGCAGCGCTTCGTAATAAGGGGCCGTCGCGCCGCCGTCCGGCCACCAGCCCGCGTCGAGCACACCCGCGAGGAACACAGGCTTGTTGTTGAGCAGCACGACGGTGGGGCCGGCCTCCGTGCCGGCCGGGGTAGCGCCGGCGTCCCTGCCGGCCAGCACGGAGGCCGGCGCTACCCCGTTCTCGCCTTTGCCCAACGAAATCTTGCGCACGGCAAAAAGACTGAAAACGGAATCGAGCACCTGTTTGCCGCGTGTGACGGTGGCGCGGTACTCGTACGTGAAGGGCTTTTCGGGGCTCCACAGCTTGAGTTTGTCAATCTTCAGCGTCAGCGCATCATTCATTTTCCCGCTGGCGCGCGCCACTTCGAAGTTGCGATCGTAGGCAATCACTTCGACCATATCCTGATCGGTCGCCGGCCCGCTTGGAGTGACGCGCACGTTGGAGCCGTCCACATCGGCCGTGAATTTCAGCCCTTCGATATGGCTGGTGCGAACCGTCTCGATCCAGGCCGGCTTGAAGATGCCCGTCGCGGCATTTGCGCCCGTGATTCCGTCCGGCGTGGCCGATACGACGATCTGCATCTGGTGCTTGCCTTTTTCAACGATCGTTTCGGTCACATCGAAGCTGAAGCCGTCGTTGCTTCCCTGGTGGCAGCCGATCTCTTTTCCATTCACGAAGACCATTGCTGTCCCGCTGACGCCGCCGAAGCGCAGCATCATCCGGCTGTTCTGCCCCTTCAGCCAATCCGTGCCCCAAGGCAGCTCAACCGAAATGCGATACCAGAGCTTTTCATTCGCCACCATGTTGCGCCGGACGCCCGAGAGCGCAGCTTCGATGGGAAAGGGCGCCATGATCTTGCCCTGAAATTCAGCCGGCGGCTGGTTCACATCTACGCTGGTGACGGCATAGTCCCACAGGCCGGAGAGGTTTCGGCCATCGTGATGCCGCGTGATCAGCGGCCGCGGGTAGAATTCGTAAAGCGGGACTTCGCGCGTCGAGACCTTTTCCGCAAACCTCGTCTTGAGCGGCGATGGCGCGGGCTTCCATTTCTCTTCGCCGGCCAGTGAAAGCGTGCAGAGCGCAAAAAAGATCGATGCACAGACCAGGTTTCTCATGCACGACTCCTTTTATCGTACCGCCGGCGGCACGGGCTTAGCGACAGAGCATGCTGGCCGGAAGAGGCTGCTTGGTTAATCCTGGCCCGGAGATCGTCAGATCGGGCTTGGCGCCTTGCCAGTAATAATCCTTCCAGTTCTCCAGATCGCCCATCAGGCGCACGTTCTGCTGATTAATGTAAACGACTTTCAACGCGTGCTTGCCAGACTTGAGCGGAATCGACCACGCGCCGAAGTTGTGCGTTTGCGTGGCGGGGTACCATTCCTTGTTGTCGATGAAGACGCGCAGATCGTACCCGGCATGCACCGTCGGCGTGATGAACTCCGGCGGCGCATGCAGCGAGTACACGCCGTCCTTTGGAATGTCGAGAAATCCCGTGTAAACGAATGCGAAGCCGCCGTTCTTGTTCTTTGTCGCGCTGACATCGAACAGTTCGCTGCAGGTCCCGTTGCTCACGGGCGTCAGCGCGTCCAGGTTGAACACGGAGATCGGCCACGTGCCGTCATCCTCATACACGGTGAAGGAAAGTCCCGGTTTCGTTTCGCCGGCTTTCGCCGGTTCCCATGGCGCTTCTTTGGTGAAAACAGCGCGCGCCACGGCGGAGACTTTCGTGCTGTCGAAGGTCTGCGGCACCTGCGTGATTCCTTTGCGGAACGCGCGCGCCTTAACAGTCGTCGTTTTCTCAACCGCTATGGGCTCACGATACAACGGCGACTTGCCGTCGGGGTCGGAGCCGTCCAGCGTGTAGCGCAACTCGGCTGCAGGCTCGGAATTCGAAAGCGCCACTTTGATTTCGCCGCTGAAATGATCTTCGGCCGGTGTGATCCGCGGCAGTTCGAGCGGCCGGTAAATCGGATAGCATGCGCTCAAGCCTTTGCTGCTGGCCACAAACTCGAAATCAGCGCCAGACACGTTTTGCTTCGTTCCGCCGGCAGAAAGCTCCTTACACCCGAGAGCGACCCCGTGCGTCACGCCATCAGGGAGAACTGTCAGTAGCAGCGCTTCACCGGTGCAGGCGAAATCCCCCAGAGTGATACGGCCATCTGCCGCAGCCGCCTGGAAGAAGACCTTAGCCCCACCCGCAATCGTTGCGCTGAAGCCTTGTGAGCCCTCGGCAGCCTTCAGCGGCGCCAGGTCCGCCAAGTCCGGCGCGAGAACATCGTTCTCGAACTTGCGTGGATAGAGCGCGGTCACAACGAGGCAGTCATTCTTCTTGGCGGCTTTGAAGCTGGTCCGTGCGATTTCCAGCGGTTCGGCCGCGAAGGCATACAGCGACAGATTGGGGCAGTTCGGCCGGTTGGTTTTGATGCCCTGCGATTTCGCGTCCGGCTTGATCTGATCTCCCGCAAAACCAGGGTAGCGCTTGGCCTCATCGCCGCCGGGACAGTAGAACGGCCAGTTCCACTCGTAGACGTGCGGCGTGGGACTCTTCAGCCGGTCGATCACAATCCACAGGCCGAGCTTGCGCGCGAAGAGGATCTGCCGCTGGTGAACGACATCGTCGATGAACACGTTTGGATTTGTGCGTGCGAACGGGCCGGAGTAGTCGCCTTCAATGACATCGAAGAACTCCGACGAATGCCAGCGGCGCTTCAACGGCGTATGGTACGCGTTGCTCGACCCGGCCCGGCCATAAACCGGCCGGAAGATGTCGCTCCGGTAGCTCTCGGGTGCCGCGCGATAGCTGCTGTCGTGCATCTGTCCCAGGCCATCGACGCTGATGGGCGTGCCGGGATTGGCCAGCATGTGCCGGCCAAATGCGTAGAGACTGAACCCGTTATTATCGGGGTGAGTCACTGACGAGACCGGCCGCGTACTGGGCATGTACAGCCACTGGTCTTGCTTGCCCCAGCCACTGCGCACGCAGTAAAAGCCAGCGTATGGAAACGCGTCGGATGTGAAACTCGGGGCGCCGGCTTTGCCGTCTTCGAAAACACTCGAGATGATCTTGGCGTTCTCCGGATCGGCGAACGCGTCCGGCACACTGCGCTTGAGATAAGGATTCTGCCCGATGAACACGCTCGTTTCCGGATGCAGCATTCCCCAATGCGGATAGCCGCCGGTAACCCATAGCTCGTGGATGATGAAGGTGGCCTGCGCCTTCATGGTTTCGTTCTGTTCTTTCAGCCACTGCTCGTTGACCGACGGGGGTGCGAGCTTGGCATTTTGCAGCATCGAATGAACTTTCAGGACGTACTCGGGCGTGCCTTTGTTGTAATTGCGCGAGTCGTGCACGTCGCAGCCATCGGGCATCAGCGAAAGCATCGGCAGGGATTCGACCGTGCGCACCATCTCGCGGATGCAGTACTCAGACGCTTTGAATTCCGGAAAGCTGACCGCGATCCTCAGGTTATGGTAGTTGTCGAACATCAGACGCCGCGCGGTGGAAATGTTGCGCGCGTATTGCAACGCATCGGACATGTACTCCATCCACATGCGGTTGAGCATTCTCACAAGCGTGGACGCGGGAATATCCTTCACCATCTCCGGCGACTTCTGCATCAAGAAGGAGAGATTCGCCCACACCCCGTCGGTGAAGAATTCGATGTTGTTGATGTTGTGCGAAGGATTCAGCCCCGCGCGCATCGTGTCGCGCCGCCAGTTCATGCAGATGTCGTCGGTGAAGGCCAGCCACTTGTCCCAGTACTTGGCGTCCTTGGTTTCGATGTACTTGACCAGCAGCGCAGTGAAGAAGTGCGGCCGCCCGACGGCGCAGGACATGAAGGACTTGTCGAATGGCAGATGCGGAAAGCCAAGCGGAATGTACTGCTCCGGTTGCCACGTCCAGTTCGCGCGGCCCGGTGCGCCGAAGTCAATGCGTACGTTCCCCTTCTTCTGCTGGTTCTCTCCTTTGTTGCAGATGTCATAGTACTCCTGCTGGCTTTTCATCTCCGGCAAAGGCATATCGATCATGCCGAAGATCGCCGTGTTCTTCATCAGATCCTCGGCCGTGTGCAGATACGCCTTTTCGAACGGAAACGGCGGCTGCCGCGGCCGGATGCCGGGATTCTGCGCTTCATCGGCATTGAAGCTGCCCAATCGGGCCATGAAAAAGTCGCGGTACGCGTTGAGCGCGCTCTCGCTGTCCCCTTTGCCCAACGCCGCGCGGACGGGTTCCGGCACCTTGCTCAGATCAATCAGCGAGAAGAACTGTTTTGCGAGGCTGCCTAGATTTTCTTTTGAGTTCCGTTCGGCGAACGCCTTCGCGCGCGATTCGGCATCGGCGGGTGGCGGAGCCTGAACGCTGCGATCAAAATTGGGCTTCCAGCGCGCCGGGTCACCGACGTTCGCTGCCACGCCGACGCAGATGATGATGGCGATGAGGAAGAACGGCTGACGTGGGCCTTGAACCGGTTTCATCGTCCACCTCGCAGCAGAAACTTTGCTTTAGAGTCCCAGCGTTCCGATGCCATTGCGTACAGCCGTGGGCGCAAAAGTGTTAGAGAAATATCTAAAAATAATCGGACCGTTTCACATGGCGGCGGCATTGGCGCTATGTAAAAAGAGCCAACCATTGTGCTGAAAATGAGCTAAAATTAGTCTTTTGCGGGAGTCCCTATCTCAACCAGTACCTCAGGATCCAGCTGAATGCTGACCTTCGGCGCGCGAGGATTATCCAGCCGCCACAGCAGTTGTTCGATCGCGCGGCGGCCGACCTGGTCGGCATGAATGTCGATGATCGCTGGCGGGGGATTTAGCGGAGCCAGCAAAGAACGTTCGTTGTTGCACGAAACAACGTCCACATCGCGGCCGGGTACAACGCCGCGTTCGACGAGAAGGAAGTAAGCTGTTGCCGTGATGGAATCAGCCGGAAAAAACAGCCCGGTCACTCGCGGGCGAGCCGCCAGCGCCTTATCAAGAAGCGCTGCCAAGCACGTGCGGCCCCCATCGCCGCCAGCATCTAATGCCGCATTGTCGCAGTTGAGCATCGCACGAGCTCCGCCCGATTCCAATCCTGAGCGGAAGCTCGACGCGCGTTCTTCCCAGATGCCCGGCGCCGCCGGTCCGATATAGGCACAATGACGGTGGCCGCGCTGCAAAAGGTGCCGGGCGGCGAGTCGGCCGATCCGTTCATTCCGGTAGGTCACGTGATCGCACCACCCCTCTTCGGCCAGCGCCCCCATCACGCGGACGCACGGAAATCCACGCGTCATGGGCGGCAAGTCCTCAGGCGTGCGGCTGAGCAACAGCAGGCCGTCCGCCGAATCGCGCAAAGCCGCCGCCTCCAGGTGATCGCCGCGAGAGGCCTGCCGCAGGACCAGGCCTAAACCGCGTTGGCGCAGAGCGGACTGTATGCCATGCAAGACGTCCACGTAGACCGGCAGCCGCAGCCACATTTCAGGCATGTCCCACACGATCAGCGCCACGCGCTTCAACGTGTGGGATCGAGCGGAGGGCCGCGGCCCCGGGCGGTTCGCCAGCGGCGGCGGGGTGTACCCCAGCGCGCGCATGGCATTCTTCACTGCCAGCACGGTCTGGGGCGCGACATGCGGGCGGCCATTGATCACAAGAGAAACAGTGGCCGGTGAAACATGGGCGCGTTTGGCGACGTCAACAATTGACATGAGATTCAGGCATCCTTGCCGCGCCTTATAATGGGCCGGCGCGCGTTCTTCCAGTATGATTTTAAGTAATTTTAGATACCTTCAAGGAGCGGTTCTTGCGGCCGGCGATTCTTCCCAGCCTTTCAGTTGGGAAGAATCGCCAGTGTCCTGATCCCTCTTCGCCCGCATGACCGCACTTACTTGACCAGCATCGTCTTGCTTGCGCCGGTTCCACCGGCTTTTGCAGTGTAAAGTTGCCGCTGCTGGTTCGAGTAGAGATGCTCGCCGAACAGGACGAACACGGGGACGGTGAGGGCTTTGTTTTTGACGGTTTCGGATTTCAGGCCGTAGTCTTTCAGCAGGGCAGCGAACTGGCCTTTGGTTAGTTTTACGGTGAACTTGGCGGTGCGGGCGTTGAGGCCCTTGCTGGTCACCTTGGCGCTGTCGCCG
>DASXUX010000031.1:0-226372 GCA_036504595.1 Planctomycetota bacterium
TCGGAAAGCCGTGCAGCAGCGCCCACGCGCAACCATCGAACCCGTCCTCGCGCCGCTGCTCCCGCACAGCCTCGCGCAGGTCGTCGCCCCACCACGACCCCTTGATGCGATGGTCTCCGCCGGGCGTGTACCACTGGTTCAGTATCTCCGCGATGTTGTCCTCCATCCGCGTGACGACTTTCTCCGCGCGGACCCGATCCACGACTTCGTGAGCCGCCATCCCCGTCAGCTCGCGCGTGAGCGCCGATAATTTCCGTCGCGAAATTCCCAGTTCGATGCACAACATCGGCACCGGATCCCAAAGAAAAGTCCGCTCCTCCTTCTCCGGATCTTTCTCGTGCTCTTCGAGCGCCTCGCGCACCAACTTCTCATAATGCCGAAACAACTTCCGCAAAGCGTACCGCCGCTCGCTCCGCGTCATCTTCCCCTCCGCCTCCACCGTCAACCCGCTGATCTCCTGCCACACCGGCACTGTGGCACAGGCGCCCTCGCCTGTGTTCGGTGCCACTGTGGCACAGGCGCCCCCGCCTGTGTTCCCAGCCGAGGGCGGCTGGGCTACGCCCGTAGCACGCTGCTCATTACTCGTGCTACCGTCGCCGCCCCGGTGCCCCTCTCCCTCGCGCGGTGGCACGTTTGTGTTCGCCGCGTCTTTTTGCGGCGAACTCAAGCGTGCCCCTCCCTCCCGCCGTTTCCCCCCGTCGCCCCGTCCCCGCGTCTCCCCGTCCGTCCGTTCCGTGCCTTCACTCCTGCCGCCTGCCGCTGCCTCCTGCCGACTGTCGTACATACCGCCGCCCTCCACTTCCTCGCAGACGAATCCACCCGTCCCCCGTCGCCCGTCACACGCCACGCAAGCACGCGACGCCTCCGTCGGGTTCTGGCTTTCCTGAGTTGTTGTGGATCAGTCCTGCGAGTCGCGAGACCGCCCGGTTTCCCTCGCCAGCGTGAGCTTACGCCGGTCCGAGATCAATATGTTTCGGCACGATCTCTGCCAAGAAACCTACCCGACGACCACCCAAATATCAACTTAAATCCGGTGCGGACGAAGCAACTGACAACTGACAACTGACAACTGACAACGGACTACTGACCACTGACAACGTTCTTTTTATAAAACTCCATCAACTCCCCCAAATTCACATGCGCATACGCCTCGTTGCACGCCGGGCTCTTCTTCCCCGCATCCGCAAACCACAAATCCAGCGTCGCCGGAGCGAAGATCGCGTTATGCAGATTCGAACCCATCGCGACCGGCCGCTTGATAATCTCCATCATTTCCTGCGGCCCGATCTGGCCGTGTTTTTCAGCAAGCCGCTTGCTGAGTTCCTTCGCGCGATCGCCGCCGGAAATGAAAACGGTGTCTTCGGGCACGGGCGGAAGCAGTTCGTGCTGCTGGCCCGGTTTCAGCACCAGCACTTCGCTGGCCGTGCAACGCAGCGCGGCCAGGTTGCCCGCCTTGTCGCTGAGCACGTAATAATACTCGCACGTGCGCTTGGCTTTCTTGAACATCTCGATCGCTTCGTCCACGTTCGACGCGCTTTCGGCAATATCGCGCAGCAAGTACGTCATCGGCGTGCCGTCCCAATCGCCTTGGCCAGCGCCGCCCATCTCGCCGATCGCCAGCCCCTTCGCATTCATGGCGGTGACGGTTCCGACGAAGCCGCAGTAGCCCACGTTCGCCCACGCATTTCTGCCCTCGGGCATGAAGACCGTAAGCAGCGCTTGCTTCTGCAAACCAATCTCGGTCATGTAGTCGAGCACGCGCGCATGTAAAATCTGTCCGTCCTTGGACGCCTTCCCGCGCACCGCCACGCCGCTGCAGTGAAACTTTTCCGGGATGAGATTCCCCAGCCGCAGCGTCTTCGCCGAGACGCCGGAACTCTGCGCCAGCGCGTCGCATTCGTCCATAAAGCGCTTCGGAATATGCGGCGCGCAACGTTTCTCGATTTCTTCCAGATGCGAGAAAAACCACTCATCCTTCTGCACCGCGTAAACGCCGCCCACCAGATAGTAGTAAATCGCCATCGTCTTCTCGACGCGCGGCCCCAGCAGCCGCCCGTGAGCCGTCCCCATCTCCTGCGGCGAACCTTGCAGCAGCAGAATCGTCTTGCTCTGCGACTGGCACAGCATCCCGTGCCCGCCCGAATCCCGCGCAAGAATCTTGATCTCGTCCGCACAAAACGCGCTGAGCGAGAGCAGGCTGACGAGCGCAACGCAAAACGCAAAACTCAAAACGCAGAACTGAGCCTTGTGACGGCCTCGCCGCGTGATCAGCGATAGTCTTGAGGCCCTTAATTCTATTCTTTCTCTGTGTTTCTCCGTGTTCTCTGTGCCTCTGTGTTGAAAGCAGTTAATGAGCGCTCGTTGAAGAGCGCGCGCCCAACCCGCAGAGGACCGCACGGTTGCGAATTTTGAATTCATTTAGTTCGCCTCCTCAGCGGCCCGGCTGAAGAACGCCGAGAAAATCCGCTGCAACTCTTCCTGCTCGACTTCAATGACTTTCTCCGCCTGCGGCGGCTCGAAAAGCTGCGGCGTCGCCGGCCCCGACGTCTGCCACTGCCGGATGCTCAAGTCGGCGGTCGCGGTGGCGCCGGCCTCCGCGCCGGCCGTGCGCATCTCCACGTGGATCGAGCGCGGTGTCACGCCGTCTTTGTCGAACGTCAGCAGCGCGCTCGCGCCCGCGGCGTCCTTGCTCTTGGCGTGAATGCGGACCGCCGGAATCCTTTCTGCTGTCGGCTCGTTCTTAAAGTTCGCCAGCACGTCCATCGCCGCGGGAAACAGAGCGAAGCCCGTCAGCACGCCCGTCAGGCTGGTCGCTTTGGTGATCGCGCTGGCGTCGGCAAACGCCAGCGGGCTGCGGCCCGGCTTCACGTTCCCGGTGCCTTTGAACAGCACGCCGTTCTTCGAAAGCATCCACGGAAATTCGCCTTGCCCGGCCGCAATCTTTCCAAGAACCGGCACGTTGCCTTCCAGACGGAAACGGCTGCCGCCGCTGCGCAGATAACGCAGCGTGGCCGGTTGCTTGAACAGCGTCTTGGCCGTCAGTTCCAGATCGATGAAGCAACACGTCGCGCTATCGTCCTGCGGAAAGAGAATCGCGCGCGATAAATCTTTCATCACAAGAGCCACCGCGTTCTCCGGCGAAGTCTTCGCCGGCCTGGCCTGCTCTTTAACCGCCGACGGCGGCAGATCGACGGCGTAGAAATCGCAGACCTGACCGAGAACATTGGGCAGAGCGGCCAGCGCCGTGTAATGCGTCAGGCCATTCAGCCAGCGGATCTTGTCCTTCATCCCAAGCGCGTCCGCAAGCTGCTCGGTGCATTGCCGCGGAATGACTTCGTCTTCCGTCGCGTTCACCATCAGCACGCGCCCAGCCATGGCTCGCTCGCGCAATCTGGCGGCGTTGGTCAGCGGGTCGCAATCATGAATCGCAACCTGACAGCGCTTCTGGTCTTCTTCTGAAAGCTTCTGCATTGCTTCCCGAAGCTGCTTCGTTTCGCGCGAGGAGGCGATGACGATCGGCAGATTCCCGCCGGCGATGATCATCGCCGTGCGATAAACGCGCTCATCGGCCACCGCAGTCGTGCCGGTCAGAATTCCGCCGAGACTGATGCCCGCCACCCCGATGCGCTCCGGATTGATCTCCGGCCGCGCCTGCAACATGTCAATCGTTCGCCGCGTGTCCTGCACGCCTTGCGACAGTGCCTCAACGAAAACGACGGAGTTCGCCATCACCGCGTTGAACCCCTGCGGCGGCATGCGTTCGCCATAATAGGGAAGCTCAATCATCGCCGCCGGAATCCCACGTCCCGCCAGCGCCGAACATAGTATATCGATGAGCGTAAAATCGCGCCCCAGAATGTGCAGACACACGACCGCCGGCCGCCTATCGGCTGCGGCACCGACGCCACCCCCAACCTTCATGTCAACCGGCCAGTAGTATTTTCCGTACACGGTATTGTTGCTCGGTACCGACGAAACGACCGGCGATGGAAACTTGAATCGATACAGATGGTAGCCAAAGTTCTTCGCCAGCAGTTTCATCTCGCAGGAAAATTCTTTGCCATCAAACGTCTTCTTCACATCAAACTTCATCTCGGCCGGCGGCTCAACAATCTGCGCTCGCTGCTCCTCGCCAGCGCACAGCGGACCTACGGGCAAAAAAGGCAGCAAGACTGTGAATAGAGTAATCGCTCTAAGCATCATTCGATCCCCATGGTTCAGTCAAGGTGCTCTGGTCCGAGGAACCATCATCAATCTGCTGCTGCAAACTGCCGTCCGTAGCTGCGGAGCAGCGTCACACGGGTAGCCCACGGCGTTAGCCGTGGGAATACGGCGCCCCGCGTCATCGTAGCCCCGGATGGGGCGACACATCCGTTCTCCGCCGTTCTGTCGCCCCTGCCGGGGCTTGCGTCGCCCGGGGTTGCACATTTCCCACGGCTTGCGCCGTGGGCTACCCGTGTGACGCCCCTACCGGGGCTGAACGGTCGTCTCCGAATACACTTCCAACTCCGCCACGCCCATCTGCTGCCCTTCCTGATTCGGGCCGTCGGGTTTCAGCGCCTGCACCCGCACAAAACGCGCGTCCACGTTCGCGAAGACATGGTCGCGCTTGCCGCCCTTGCAGCCGTCGATGTGCGCGACCGTGGACCACTCCTTGCCGTCAGCCGAAAGATTCACGTTGTACTCCGTCGCGAAGTGCTCCGCGTCAAACGTAATAATGACGCGCGATACCGAGTGCACCTTGCCCAAATCCACGTGATACGTCCACGGCCACTCGCCGCCCGCGTGAGCGCGCGTGTTCGGGTCGCCGTCCACACCGAGACGCGCGAAATGTTTGCCGCCGTTGACATCAAGTGGCTTGGTGCCGGTCACGTCCAGGAGCTTGGCTCGCTTGTGAAAGGCCAGATTCCCGGCGGGAATCGGCGGCTCTTCGCGCGGCGGCTCAGCAAGGCCGGGGCGCAAAGCGCTCAATTGATCGACAAAGGGCTGAGGGATCAGGCCGCTCGCCTCGATCGGCACATCCCAGGTGACCACGCCTTCGTTCTCAATAATGTTGCGCGTGATCTCAACGACCTGCGTGTTGTTGAATCGCGGCGGCTTCTGCCCCCAGGTGGGTCCGAGATAGCTGAGGATATGCCACTGCTCGCGGCCGCCGAACCAGCGTCCCTCGCATTCGACCGAAGCCGCATCGTTGATTTCGCCGGCCGTGTAATCTTCGAACTTCGACCAGGCTTTGATGCACACGCCTGGATTGAACGCGACGATCGCATCCGGATTTCCAGCGCGCACGGCGTCGGCGTAAATCTTCGCGATCTCGTCATTGAAATGAACGTGCGCGTAGCCGCCGTCAAACCACCAGCCCACGACCTTGTTTCCGTAGCGCGTGGACCATTCGCGAATGACCTCCGCCCATTTTTGTGCAAACGCCGTGTCGATCGGCTGGTCTTTCGCGCCTTGCGGCAAGCCGAAACCTTTCTGCGCGACCGGGTCGGCGTTCGAGGATTGGCACGGCAGGTAGAGCATCAGCTTGATGCCTTTGCCTGCGATCGCCGCTTGGATTTCGGCCGGCAGATCGCGCTTGGAACACTTGCTGGGCTCGATGCCGGCGTACTTGTCATACGCGGCGTTGGGCGAACAGTAATGGCCGGAGTTCTGGCCGAGCGTAATCACATAGTATTTCGTGCCCGTTTGCTCGAGCTGCTTCGCAAGGCCCGGCACATCGAATTTATCGACCCGCGCGTTCCACTCCGCCGCCGTCATTTTTGCGCCGGTCAGGTAGTGCGTGAACACGCCCCAGCGCGCATCGCGGAACCAGTCCGTTCGGTGCGGAGCCGTTTCGCCGGAAACGAGAACTGACGCACAGAATGCGAGAAGCACGACAGGCACGATATGCGATGACATACGGGGATCCTCGAAAGTGGATACCCGAAGTCTAGGCGTGTTCGCTATTCCAGTCTATGACAAACTCACCACTCACCACTCACCAAGTACCAATCACAAATACTTCGCAAAATGTTCCTTCGCCCGCTTCCACATCTCATCGCTGAGAATGTGGCCGGAGCCCGCCTCGATGTAGTGCGTGAATTTGTCCTCCGCTTTCTTCGCCGCGTAGGCCCGCTTGATAATCTCGACCCCGCTCTTCACTTCTTCGATTGGGCTGCCGCCGTCGGTCTCGCCAAAATTCAGATGCAGCGCGCGCGGAGCGATCATGCCGACGATATCGGGAATGTCGCCGTGCTTGCGCCAGCCGGGCACGTAATTGGGAAAGCAGTGAATCAGATCGGTGCGCTCCATCGCCGCGTACGTCGGCATGCAGCAGTTGGCGACCAGAGCCTTGATGCGCGGCTCCCACGGACCGACTTGCCACGTGTGCGTCGAACCCATCGAGTGCCCGTAGCAGCCGATGCGCGAAGCGTCCACTTCCGGCCGGCTGCAGAGGTAATCGACCGCGCGCCGCATGTCCGAAATGTTCTTCCACGCCAGGCAGTTTCCCTCAACGACATGCATCGCGAACAAATAATGCTCCAGGTTGCGCCCGTTCAGTCCGCCGCGCTTGTTGCGTTCGCCAAAGCCGGCCGCATCGGGGCAGAACACCACATAACCTTCCTTGGCCAGCGCCACGCCCGTGTGATGCATCGGCCCGAGCTTCAACCCGGCCGGTTCGTCCTTCCCGATCGCGTACGCACCGTTGTGCTGATGCCAGACGCAAATCCCCGCCGCCTTTTTGTCCTTGCTCGCGCCGGTAGCGCCGGCCTCCGTGCCGGTAGGTACCAGCAGGTACGCCGCGACCCGTTCTTTCGGCTCGACCAGATACGTGACGCGCTCCAGACGGTAGCCGTCCTTCTCCGTAACGCTCTCCACGTTGGCCTCAAGCGGCCCATAGTCCGGCCACTCCCCGCCGAGGCAAGCCAGAAGTTTCGCCTTGTAGCTGTCTCCGCGTATTTCGCGCTCCCCAGGCTTTTCCTCCGCCCGCGCCGCGACCCCCGCCAGCATCGACGCGCCGGCCGCCGCGAGGAATTTCCTGCGTGAACAGGTCTTCTTGACCGTCGTTTTTCGCTTCGCCATTTCTGGGGCCTCCGATGCATCCTCCGGCTCCCCCTTCCCTCCGAGGGAAGGGGGCAGGGGGGTTAGGTTTGCGTTCACATCATTCTAGCGTAATGACGCGGTAGTCCCGCCCGCGCACCGGCACACTCAACACGTCCCCGTCCAACTTCGGCGCCATCTCTCCCGCTTGCCGCGTCTTTGCCGCCGACGGGTCCTCAAGCGACACGTCCCCCTTATTCAATTCTTCAAGAGCGTCGTGCTGCTTCTCGCCCGCGATCGTCTCGTTCGTCTTCTGGCCCGACTGCGCCAGCAGCTTGTCGCGCTCCTTCTTGGAGAACTCCCCCGGCAGGAAGTCCGCGCCCGCGGGCGGTTCAAACGTGGAGTCCAGCGACTTCGCCGCCGGCTGCGCGCGCAGCCCGAGCGCCTTCAGGTTCAGCTTGATCTTCAGCGTCTTGTCCACTTTGCCGCGATTGCTTGCGATGAGCAGCACTTTTCCGGGCTGCTTGTAGAACGAGACGAGCGCGTCCCCGCCGTTGCCCTCGCACTCCACAAACGCAGCGTTGTCCCAGTAAGGATGGAAGGTGGTGCCGGCCTCCGTGCCGGCCGGCAGGGCCACCCGCCCCACGCCCCACGTCAGCGCATCCTTCCAGAAGCCTTTGTACACCTGCGCGCCTTGGCCTTCGTAGACGGTCGCCGTCTCATAATGAGCGAACTGGCTTTGCGCCTGACGAGCCATCCGCCACTGCCAGCGCGGAAACTGGCTGCGCGACTTGTCCTCGAATCCGCCTTCAGAAACGAACGGCATGTAGAATGACGAGACGCCCCAGAGGCGCCCGTTCTGCAGCACCTCGTATTGCGTTTTCGAAGTACTGTCGATCCAGTCCGGACTGCGCACGCTGACGATCGGCCGATTTTCTCCGTCCAGATATGAATCGCAGAAGACGACTCCGGGATACTGGAAGGAATACGTGAGATGCGAAATCAGCAGGGGCTCTTTTCCATTCGCATGAAAAATTCCGCGCCAGCGTTTCATCAACTCCCGGAACTGGAAGTTCGTCACGCCCGGCTGCACCGTCCCGTCCGGCAGAAGCACCGCCTGCCCCGCCTCAACGTTGCGCGTGGGATGCTCATAGCATTCGTCGAGATAGATGGCGTCGAAAATGTCGCGCTTGATCCATTCGTTCATCTCCCAACACAGATAGTTCACGAACGACGGCGTCAGCGAACACGTGGAGGTGTCGCCGCTGCGCCACTCCCAGTTGTCGTACGCGCCCGCGCGGCAGCTCAGCCACGCCTTCGACAAATACATCGTGCGATACCCCTTCGGCTTGCTCGCCTTCATCATCGGCACGCAACTTTCCGCGTATGACCAGCTCGGCCCGGCGTCGGATTTCAGCGGATCAGCCGCCGGAAAGATGCACATTTCTCCCGCCTTCGGGTTCTGCGGCCACGGGAAAAACGCGTCGTAAATGTCGCACGCCTTGCCGTCCTGTTCCGGCGGCACGCGATTGAAGAGCCTGTACTTCTCGGGCATCGGCCGAGCGGGGTGGGGGAGTATCGCGAAAACAATCGGCTTTCCGGGCGTATAGTCCACCGCTTCGGCAACGAGATTCAGCACGAGTGAAACGACGTCCTTCGCGCGAACAACTTCGACTGCGCCGATCGTCTTCGACTGCGCCCAGCCCGCAGCATTGTCGCAGAACCACCAGAGCCCGCGATTGCAGTCGTTGATGTCCACATGCGTGTAAAATCCGTAAGCCTCGGTCTTCTCGCGACGCGGCTGCCAGAATTCCTCCCATGACAGCTTCGGACTCTTCTTCAGCTCCTGCTGATACTCCTGCCAGATTTTGTACGCCGCCGGGTCCGCGCGCGACGTAATCACCGCGCCGTCTTTCGTCCCGATCTCCCCCGTCGAAACGCCGCGCGCGCCGACCGGATAGTACAGGCAGCGCGTCGCGTGCTGCGCCTGGATCGGAATCACGCACGAGAGCTTCGCGAGTTTCCCCTTCGGCTTCAGGCTGAGCTCATAGCGGATCATCCCATCGTACTCAGCCGTACAGCGCATCGCGATGTCGCAGTTCTGACCCGTGAAGTTACCCGACCAACTCATGGTGGTGCCGGCCTCCGTGCCGGCGAGGTCGTTCGTAGTGCGGGCCTCTTGCCCGCTGCTCCGGTCCCCCTCTCCTCCGCGAGGGAGAGGGGTTAGGGGTGAGGGGGAAGCGGGTGGGACGCTCGCACTGCGGTTGGAGCCCGGATCGGACATCGTTCCTTGCAGTGGCTTGCCGTCCTCGAGAATCTGCATCGGCGCGGCGAGAATGTTTACACCGTCCGCAAAAATCTCCTTCGGCAGACCATCAGGCCCGAGCACGTACTTCGTCGTCCGCGTTTCCAGCGTGCCGTTTTGATACTTCATCGGCGTCCACGGCGGCGGGACTTTGTCGAGAATTCCAGCGCGGCACTGCCGCCACGGCTCTTCTTCATAGTTCCAGTCGCGCGTGCCGGTGATGACATTCTGGCCCGCTGCGTCTTTCGCCTCGAAGCGGAACTGGTACTTCCCATACGGCAGCGTCTTGCCTTCGCTCAGCAGCGCGCGGAAGGTGGGGCCGGCGTCCCTGCCGGCCGGCGGGTCGCTTGCGGTACGGGTCGGCGCGGAGGCCGGCACCACCCTGCACTCCGTCGGTCCGAAAACGTTCGCGCCCGCCGCATCGCAGAGCTTCACGGAGCACGACGCGGCGCTCTGGCCTTCGGGCAGCAGCGGCGTGAGCGCGAACTCCAATTTCTGCAGCGACCACTTGAAACTGAAACTTTCGTCGTAGAGCTTGATCGGTTCCAGCTTGCCCATCCAGCGCCGGCGAGCTTGCTCAACTTCGTCGGCTGCCAGTGATTTGTTGTAGCCCACGATCTCGTCGATCTCGATGCGCGGCGGCTGATTGCGCGCGCCAAGAACTTTTTCGCTCACGCCAAATTCAACATAAGCGGGTTCGAAATTCTGCAGATCGGCCGCTTTGGCGCGCCAGAGATTTCCGCCGGGATGACCGTCCACGTACAGCCGTGCCTGCGAGGCATCCCAGACCGCGACGAGATGCAGCCAGTGTCCTGGATCGACCGGCACGCGACGCTGCTCCAGGTTGTACGCGCGCGGCAGCAGCACGCTTAGGAACGGCTTGATCGTTCCGTCGCGCTTGTCCTTGCCGCACAGGCGCGCCACCGTGAGTTCTCTCTGCAGCGGCGGCGTGTGGTGCCAATACCCGGTCATGTCGTCCCAGTTGCACGGCCGCAGCCAGAATTCCAGCGCGCCTTCGCTCGTGCGCAGACCCGCGATCGGCACGCGCGCAAAGCCGGTCTCCGGATCCATGACCCACGCCTTGCCGCGAATGCCATCGACGCAAAGGGCCTGGACCGCCGGCGTCTCGCCGGCGCTCCGGTTCCCCTCTCCCCCGCGAGGGAGAGGGGTTAGGGGTGAGGGGGCCGGCGGGGCGCCGACGGTATTCCCACTCGTGCCAACGTCGATCTGTCCGGCGCCGATGTCGAGCTTGACGCCGCTGTCGAGCGACGCGTGCAGAACCGTGCTGTCGTTGCGGAAGAACGGCCGGTTGAATTGCGGCGCGTGGAGCGGCCTGTCCAGGCTGCTCGGCGGCAGGCTCGACAGCCTGCCCCACGGGCTCGCCGGGCGTTCGTAGTAGCCGCGTTCCGTCGAAGAGACGCGGATTTCGTCAATCAGCCCAACAAAGCCTTCCCCGCCAGCCGCCGCGTCGCCGATCGTGATTGCGGTCTCGCCGTTGCCCAGAAAGCTGTACGTGTTGAACCGTTCGCTGAGATGCCACGCGACATCGCTGCCGTTGAGCTTCAGCCGCGCGTCCCACGGTTCGCCGCCGCCGGGCATCGGGTGAGACTTCGCGTACACGACGACGTGGAACCATTCGCCCGCTCTGATCGGTTCCGGCGCAACGATCTCTACTTTCTGATCCATCAGCAACTGAATCGCCTCGGGCGTAAGCTGTTTCTCGCTCGGAACGCCATGCGGCTTTTTCAGGCGCAGCTCAAGCTTTCCATCCGGGCGAAGCAAAAGGCGCGATTCGTCGCCAGCCACCGAAAAAAGGCACGCCTCTTTCGCCGGGAGACTTTCGACTCTGAACCAGCCTTCGATGCTTGAGACCGGGCCGGTTCTGCATGAGACACCGCCGCTGCCATCGCAAGAAAGCGCGCTGCCGAAGCGGCCACTGGCGGCGAGCTTCATCCCCGCGCCCAACTTCACTGGCCGCCGAGCGTCGCTGTAATCGAGCGCCACGCCGGCGGGCGCGGAACTCTCGTCCATGGGCGGCAGAGTCTTCAGGCTGAGCGCTTCGCCGGGAAGTTCGGCGCCGCCGGCAGAGCGTTTTCCCGAGCTTGGCTCGTCGAGCGCATCGGTCAGCGACTTTTCATCGGCCTGCGTCTTCTTGATCGACGACGAAAGCACGCGATGCGCTGTGGGACTCGGCGCACCGAAGTGCAGCAGCAGCCGCGTGTCCTTGTCGCTCTCGTATTCCTCCCACCACGTTTCCCCATAGCGATAGCGCGGCGGCTGAGCCGCCGCATGCACGGTGGTGGCCAGCACAGCGATGGCTGCCGCCAGCCCCAAAGCTCCGAATAAATGACGCATGCGCACGCCCCTCGCGAGAAAAAGCCTAGCGCAGAGTCCTCTTATATTCAAAAACCCGGCTTCCGTTCGTCCTTTTTAATGAGACGGCAGTCGCTTGCGAACCAGAAACCTGAAACAAGAAACCAGAAACTTTCCGTTCCCGGTGTATTTAACGTTAAATCCCCGAGGACCGACCCGTGCCCAAAACAGCAGGTGCGACACTCAAAGACATCGCCGAGCGCGCCGGTTGCTCGATCACGGTTGTCTCGAAGACGCTCAACAATGCGAAGGGCAGCGCCGGCGCGAGCCAGAAAGTACAGGAACGCATCCTGCGCATCGCCGGGCAGCTTGGCTACAGAGCCAACTATCACGCGCGCGCGCTTCAAACCGGCAAGACGGGCACGCTGGGGCTGGTGTCGAGCTTGCAGCCGGGGCGGCATCACCACAATTATTACTGGAACCAGTTGATTCAAGGGATCGATTACCGCACGCGCGCCGCCGGCCACGATCTGCTCATCATCGGGCCGACCGGGGCGATGAATGAAGTGCAGCGCGGCATCGAATGCCTCCACCAGAAACGCATCGACGCGCTCATCGTCCCCACCGCGATGTACGCGTACGAGCTTCCGCGCTTGGAAGCCGTCGATGGCCCGCTCGTTTTCGTGGCCGATCCATTGCCGCGCACCCACGCCGGCGTCACGATGGATCTGCGCCCCGGCGTCCAGCAGGCCTGCAAACATCTAGCGGATCTCGGCCACCGCAAAGTTCTCTGGTGCCCGCTGCATTCCCGCGGCACGATCACCGACGACGAGCGGCACACGGAAATGAAGAATGCCGCGAAGGACGCCAGCCTGTCGCTGCGCCTGTTCCCGCTGGACTTTGACGCCATCGCCGACAAAGCGTCCATCGAACCTTTCGTGGAAGACTGCCGGAAACAATTTGCGCAGTATTTCCGTTCGCACTCGCCGTGTCCCGCCGTGGTGTGTTATTCGGAGCGCGTTGCCATGGGCCTGTACGCGGCTCTGGCCGGCATGGGCCTGCGCGTGCCGCAAGACGTTTCGGTCGTCAGCTTCGACGACATCTACGCCCACGCCACGATGCCTTCCATGACCGTCGTCAGCATGTCGCTCGACAAAATCGGCGAAAAGGCCGCCGAACTCGCGATGGAAATGGTCAGCAGTGGCCGCCCGCTGAAATCCTACGCCGGCCGCATCGAACGCGTGCCGACAAGCCTCGTCATTCGGCAGAGCACCGGCGCATTCAAAAGCTGAGCGGCCCCCGTAGTCGCGGTGTAGGCTCTCATATGTCCGATGTCCTGACGCGAGCCAATCTCGAATCTCAACTCCGCGATCGCGCCGGTATCCGCGCCGGCGACGTGCTGATCGTCCATTCCTCAATGAAGAGTCTCGGCCCCATCGAGGGCGGCCCCGAGACTGTCGTCGCGGCTCTGCAAAACGTCGTCACCGAATCCGGCACGCTGCTGATGCCCGCGTTCTCCGCGCCGCAGCCCGACGGCGTTTTCCGCCTGCTCGAAACCCCCAGCCGCACCGGCCTGATCACTGAAACGTTTCGCCGCTCCTCCGGCGTGCTGCGCTCGCACCACCCAACGCACTCCGTCGCCGCGTGGGGCCGCCAAGCCGTCGAGTTCATCTCCGGCCACGACCTGACGAGCGGCCTCGGCGTCAACAGTCCCTTTCATAAAGCCGTGCTCGCGCAGCACGGAACGAAAGACGTGGAGACGCGGGGATCTGGAGACGCGGTGAACGCAAGCGGGCTGGGCGAGGCGACGCTCCGGTCCCCCTCTCCCCCGCGAGGGAGAGGGGTTAGGGGTGAGGGGGCCACCAATGCGCAATCCGCAACCCGCAATCCGCAATGCCGTATCCTCATGGTGGGTTGCGATCTCACGAGCTGCAGCCTCGTCCACGTCGCTGAAGCCATCGTCCGCGTGCCCTACCTCGGCCGCGTGATCTTCACCGGCTACGACCGCACGCTCACGCTGGTGGACGCACAGGGCAACGTTCGAGAAGTTCCGCCTAAAGACGTTCCCGGCGATTCCGCCGGCTTCACGGTCGTCCAGCAGGAACTGGAGCGCCGCGGCCAGTTGCAGCACGTGGAACTCGGCGCCGCCGCCTGCCTCCTCGCCAATGCGGCCGATTGCCTTGCCGCCGCGGTCGATCTGTTGCGGTCCGACGCCGCCGCGCTGCTGTGCCACAATCCGCAGTGCAGTGTTTGCTCGCAGTCGCGGCAGCTAGTAAGAAGTGTGCCGTGATTTTCAACTGAAGCGGAGCGTTGCCACACATGCGACATTTGCCTTTCGTCTCACTGCTTCTCGTTCTGTCCCCGGCTTTTTGCGATGAGCTCAAGCCCGCCGGAGACAACTTCCTGTTGACCAAGCTCGAAGCCCTCGATCCCGCCGACTGCCGCACCAAAGCCCTCGCCGCTGAACAAGCCCAGGACTGGCCCGCCGCGCTGACGCTTTGGGAGCGCGTCATCGACCGCTGCATCGCCACCGAAGACCAGCGCGTCGAAGCGCGCGCACACATCAAAGATCTGCGTCCCAAGGTCACGCGCAACACCGACCCGCAGAAGGCGCACCCGTGGAAGGTTCTCGTCCTGATTTTCCGCCAGCTCGACTTCTCCTGGACCGACGATAAAGACAAAGCCTTCGAAGCGCACAAAACCGTCAGCGAAGCCGACGAAAAGAAGATCCGCACCAGCCTCGATTGCTTCGCGAAACACGTCCTCAATTTCTCAAGCGGCATGCTGCGCCTGGACCTGGACATCAAAGTCATCGACGAGCCGCTGACCAAACTCGCCGCCATCGGCAAAAACAACAAGCCGCCCTTCTCGCCCGCGCCGCACATCGTTAAATCGCTCATTGAGCCCCTTCTCAAAGACAAGCCCGTCGATACGGTCATGTGTTATGTGAAGTACAACGGCGACAAGGGCGCCAACGTCCCCGCGCCGTTCGTGGCCGCCACCTTTGGCTGCATCCGTGAGTTCGCCGGCGCCGGCTACATCATGGTTCCCTGGCACACGAACTACCCATTCCCCGGCGAAACCGACGGCGAGATGGAAACGCACGAGTGGCTTCATCAGATCGACTGGATGTTCTGCAACGTGCTGCACTATCCCAAGGAACTCCCCTGCAATCCCGATAAGGGCCGAATGGAAGGCGACAATAGCCTTGGCAAAGATATGGAATACGCGCGCAAAAAATCCGAAACCACCTGGATCCGCTTCTACCAACACATCATGGAAGACCACATCACCCGCCAGATGTGGACCGAAGCGACCGCACATGTCGTTCCTGGACAGCCCTTACCCGGCGAACTCATCAAGCCGAAAAAGTAATTGCCGTGCTACAAGCTCGATAGAATGTCTTCCTTGTCCACGCCCTTTGCCTTCGCGACAGAGCGTAGAATGGCGTTCAGCGTGCCGATACGCAGAGGGTGATGATCCGGCACAGAGATGCGGTGGTGAACTGGCGTGTCCGTCTCCAGGACGATATGACTGCCTACTTGGTGAACGCGGCGATAACCGTATTGCGAGCACAACATGCCCGCGAGCTTTGCGCCGTCCAGGTCGCGCGGCAGTTTCATTGCGGGGCCATTACCTCGTCGCGAACCAGGTGCAGACGAATCCGCGCAGGCTTTGGGCTGTCAAAAAAATAAGCGGCAACCGCCTCCCGCACATTCGCGCGCAGTTGCTCCCAGGTGTCGCCCTGCGTATAGATGTCATGCGACAGGCACTCGGCTACAAAGCCGCCGTCCTCTTCTTGTGTGATGCTGAATACGACTTCCATGAATCTCATTATCCTATGTGTCTGGACCGTGGCAAGAACCTTGTGATCCAAATGATCATGCAGCCGGAAAAGTGAGCTCCGCAATTCAAAACTCAAAACGAATAACCGCAAAGACGCAAAGGCGCGAAGATGAAAGACATAAAAAGCAGTTCTTTGCGTCTTCGCGTCTTTGCGGTTTAACAGTCACCACCCTCAACTTTGAATTCCGTTCACTCCTCCACAATCACTCTGAATCCCACATCATGCACCTTTTGCCAGCTTTCGTACGCTCTTCGAATGCTGCTCGTCGCGTCTACCGGCCGGTCCGCCCATGACCCGCCGCGCGCCACACGCTGCGCCGTTCCGCCCTCATCGTTCCGGCCATCAGCGTCCGAATACGGATAGGCCTTGTACTGCGAGCGCGTCCACTCGCTGACGTTGCCGATCATGTCCTTCAGGCCCCAGGCGTTCGCTTCGTACTGAGCGACATAATCCACGACGAACCACTTGTCTTCGAAGCGCTCGTCATGCAACGGGTAGTTCATCTCCGGCTTGTACGGATTCCGTTTCTGAATCGCGCTGCCGCCGTTGAACGTCAGATAGTTCCAGCGTGTCTCGCGCCCCGCCAGATTCGCCCACTTGCTATAGTCCGTGTTCAGATCGCCATAGAAGAACTTGCCGCTTGAGCCCGCGCGAGCCGCCCATTCCCACTGCGCTTCGGTCGGGAGATTGGCTTTCAGACTGTTCTGCTTCCCCATCCATTTGCAGAAGTCCATCGCCCGCTGCCACGTCACGCGAGCGACCGGCTGATTCGGATGATTGGCGATGTATCCCGGCACCGCGTGATCCTTCCCGTGCATGTCCACGTAGCGCGTGTCGTGTTCCGGATCGAAGACCGCATACTGCGCATTCGTGATTTCCGTCTCCGACATCCAGAACGGCTTCTCGATCTTCACCACCGCCTGCGGCTTCTCGTCCAGGTAACCGTCGAGCGATCCCATCACGAACGAGCCCGCCGGAATCTTCACCAGACTCACGACGACGCCTTCTGCCAGCTTCAGTTCCTTCTTGATCTCACCCAATTCCTTTTGCTTCGCCGCGGCCTGTTCTGCCGTGAAGGGGAACCCGTCCGCCTTCAGCGCGGTAGCGCCGGCCTCCGTGCCGGCCGGGAGCGGTTCCGGCTTCACGAACGCCGGCGGCGTTGCTTTCTTGTACTCCGCCTCGGTTCGAGCGTACTCGTCCTCGGGGCACGCATCGCTCGCCGCAAAGCTGGCCGCGAGTTCGTAGCGCCGTTTGGCCTGCGGCTGGTTGCGCCAGTTGCCCGGACCCCAGCGGCCCTTGAACGGCGCGTTGAGATCGATCCACGTGTACAGCCGGTCCCAACCTTCGGCGTCCAGCTTGACGCCATAGTGTCCCTTCTTCAACATTTGGACCAGCGGGCTGGTGGAAGTGTGCCAGTCCATCGGCGGCAGAATTTCCAGTTCGCTTTCCGGCCCCGGCCGTCGCACGTATGGGTGAATCGAATCGTACGCCTGCTTGGCATTGGTCATTGGCAGCAGTTTCTTGACGGAAGCGCCGGCCTCCGTGCCGGCGGGGGCTGCCCCATTATGGCAACCGCCGCAGAATTTCTGCGTCGTCGGGTAGACTTCGAACTCAAACGCGAATGGCCGAGCCGGCCCGTACCACGGCTTCAGCTTCTGCGGAGCCGTCGCGTCGGCAATCGAGCGCCGCGTCGGCACCGCGCTGCGATTGTCTTCGTGACATCCCGTGCAGGAAATGCGTTCGCCCGGCATGCCCACGATCCAGGAACGCATCAGTTGCAGAGCGGCGCCTTCCTCGTCCAGCGGCTGAATCGAAACCGGCGTGTTGATTGGGATTTCGAAGCACGTCGAACCGTCGCTTTCCACCGGAGCGGTGCCCAGGATGCGCTTGATGTCCCAGCCCGCTTCCACGCCCAGCGATTCGTGCCCGCCCGTTCCCAGATAGCAGAAGTGATACGCGAACACGCGCACCGACTTCACTTTTCCGCGCGGCACACCCGTCAGGCCCGGGCCTTCATAGATGTCCGCGATGTGAACGCTCGCCGTCTTCGCCGATGGATTCGTGCGATCCTGAATGCTCGGTGGCCGCTTGCGAGCGGCCAGGGGAATCGGCTGCAGCAGCGCCGCGTCTTCCAATTCAGCCAGACACGTGATGTTGTCGAACGTATCGACCAGGTACACGCCCCACAGGCTGTTGCCGGTCGGCTTGGCGGTCACGAGGAAATACTTGTCGCTCAGCGGCCACGGATGCAGGAAGAACGGCTTGCCGCGCGAGAATTGGTTTCCCGCCTGCCCGTCGCACACGTCGCCTTCAACATCCTTCCCGCGGCCGGGAATTTCCGCCACGCAACCGGTTTTCCCCGCCGGCAGCACGTCCGTCATCATGCGGATGGACGTTCCTTCCTTGCCCCATTCCTTCGTCTTCGCACGATAACGGAATGGATATTTCCCTGAAAGCTCCGGGTCGATAATGATCATGCGCCCCTGTTCAGCCACATCATGATGCCCGCCGACGATGCCGACAACTTTGTGCGTGCTGCCCGGGATCGCCTTGGCCTGCATGAAGGCCGTCGGGAAGTACGAGCCGCTGCCGTAGATCGCCATCTGCTGCGTGCCGTCCGGATTCATGCTGAACAGAATGCGGGAGTAATAGTGCATGATGTCCGAATACTCCCAGCGCAAATACATCACGCGCCCATCATTCATCGCGGTCGGATACCAGTCGCTGTCCTGTTCGAACGTGAGCTGCTTCACCGATCCGCCCGCGGGATCGACCTGATACAGCACCGCCATCGGAGCGCCGCCATTGATGCACGGCAGGCCCTGATACGGAGCCGTCGAGGCGACAATCAGCCGCCCATCCGGCAGATAACAGCCGTCGAACCAATCCACATCGGGATAGCCTTTGGGCGAAAGCTGCCGTGTTTCTCCACCCTCAGATCCTACTTGGAACACGCCCCAGCGGTCCTTGTCGTCAATGCTCGCAAAGAGCACGTGCTTGCCGTCGAAATCCACGTCCATGTCGCGGATGACGAAATCCTTCTGCGGCTTATAGAGCGTCGTCCACTTCGCCTCGCCACGAATATCCGACAGCACTGCGATCTCGTTGTCCCATCCGTTGTGGCGGATCGAATCATTGGTCATGTAGTTCGCATGCAGCCCGATTCCTTCGGACATTACGTTCCGCGCGCTGCCGGGAAACTCCCGCTTAATCAGCGCCAGTTGCCCAAAGTCCAGCAGCGGATTCGCCAGCAGCGCCGCTCGCACGCCGCCGAGCAGTTCCTTGCCCTTCTCGAGCAACTCGACTTTACCGCTCTTCAAGCCGTCGGTGATTTCTTTGCGTTCGGCCGCGAATTTCTCCAGCGCCTGCTTGTGCTTCGCGCCGTCGTACTTGCCCGCCCAGGTCGTCGCCATGTCCTCGATCGCAAGCTGCGCCGCTTCGAGGTTGACGCGCTCAAACTCCTGAGCCAGCTTGTCGCAGGCCACCGATTTTCGGTACAGCACGCGCACTTTATCCAGGTCCGCCGGTCCGGCCGCGGCCGCCGCAATCGTCTGAGCTTCCTTCTGCATTGCTCCGCGACAATTGCGAGCGTACCGGTTCGCCAGTTCCTTGAAGTCGCCGGCCTTCCATTCACCGCCGAAAATCCCGTGCGGATCGCTGCCTTCGAAGCTGCGCTTTAGTTCAGGAAAGTCGCGCTTGGCCAGAGCCCACACCTGCCGCCGGCGCTCCTGCTTGCCTTCGTTGAACTTCTGCTTGGCCTTCTGTTCGGTGGGAACCGTCAGCGCCTCTTCATACTTTGCGATGTTCTCGCGTGAAAGGCGAACCGTCTCCTCCCAGTTCGCCTGCTTGCTGTACCAATCGGCATCACCGCCGAAGGCCGCGCTTGCCGCCATCGCCAGCAGTCCGGCGATCACCTGAAGCCCGCGCCCCGAAGCCGCTGTTCTCTTCTCGCCTCGCATGGAAACACCCTCCGTACTGATGTCTAGACAAGTCTCATTTCAATCTCGGTGAATTTATGCCTTCTCCTTATTGTACACCGCCGATTCTCTCGCGTTGTAAACGACTTTCCCCAAATTCCCGCGCAAGTTCTTGCTGCATCACGTGTAAGGTATCAACCGGACAGGCCCGCTCTGTGCCACGCTTATGTCGCGCCCTCCGCATTCTCTGAGGACTGCGTTGAAAGCTGTTTGTGATCAATAGGAAAGCTGCCCGCATTCGAAGCAGTCCACGCGTGACCGTCGAATCCAAAATCTAAAATCCAAAATCAGTCGAGGAGCGTTGCCGCCAAAAACGTGAACAGCGCGTGCAGCCCTTCGTTCTTGATACCTTCAACCGCCTGCAACGCCCGCTGCCGCTGCTGCTGCCCCAGCGCCATCGCTTGCACCGGTATTTCATGCCGGAAATAAATCTCCCGCACGCGTTCCGGCGGCACCGTCGTCCGCTCCCCTTCGCGAGCCGCCTGCAGCAGTTCCGCCTGCTCCGCCGCGCTCGCCGCTTCCAATGCCAGAGCGAACAGCAGCGTCGGCCGCCCCTTGGCAATATCCGTGCTCGCCGCCGCGTCGCTTTGGCCCGCCGCGATGTCCTGCAAATCATTCTGAATCTGATACGCCACGCCCAGATGCTTCGCGAACGCCGCCAGCTCCGCGTCCCACGTTTGCTCACCGGCACGGAGGCCGGCGCTACCGTCGCCCATCGTCACGCCCGCGACCAGCGCCGCTTCAAACGCCGGCGCCGTCTTCAACGCATAAAGCCGCAGGCACTCCAGCGGCGGCAGCCGTTTGTCGTGGCCCTGCCGCCACAGCAGTTCCGCGCCTTGCCCTTCAGCCAGCTTCACGTGAGCCGCCGAGATCTTTTGCAGAATGCGTGCCGTCTTCTCGGCTCCCAACGCTGGAAGCTGCTCGGCAATAATCCGGTAGCCCAGCCCAACCAGATAATCGCCCGTGTTCAACGCCACCGGCACCGAATGCGTTCGGTGCAGCGTCCGCATTCCGTAGCGCAGTTCGTCGTCGTCCTCGATATCGTCGTGGATCAGCGACGCCTTGTGGAAGACTTCCATCGCCGCCGCCACGCGCTGCACCGGCCGCGGCACATCGTCCTGATCGGTGAGCGCCTGCCACGCTGCCGCCGTCACAAACGGCCGGAAGCGTTTCCCCCCTTTGCGCAGCCACGCCAACGCCAGCCGCTCCGTCTCCGCGACTTTGTCCGATCGCGGCAGATGCGAACGCTCCGCCGGCAGCAACTCCGCCAGATTCCGCGGGTCAAACCAGTGGCTCACCGAGCGCAGCAGCGGCACAAAACTCCGCGTCCGCCGAGCGCCAGTGTGTTGATATCCCAGCGCGGAAAGCACCCAATCTTCGTCCACCGCCGTGTTGTGGCAACTGTCCCTCAGCAGCGGAATGGCCAAAGCCGGCACGCCCACTTGCAGCACGCGATCGAACGCCTTTTCGAGCACGTTCAAACATGCGACGCCCAGAATCCCATCCACCGCTCCGCTGGCGATCAGCTTCAGCACCACCGGCGTGCCTTCCGCGATCAGCACCTGGTAGCCCATCCGCTGCCCAAGCGCGCTCAAATCCGACAGAGCGCACAGCCCGCACTCCTTGCAGTGAAGCTGCGTCTCGTCCAGCTTTGCCGGGCACTTCTCCGGCTGCTTCAAGCACTGCGGCAGCAAAAGCAACCGCTTCCCAAACGGCACCGCCGCAAATTCCTCGCGCCAGTACTCATTATTGAGCATCACCATCGCGAACCCGAGATACGTGCGATCGTACTCCTTCACGGTAGCGCTGGCCTCCGTGCCGGCAGTCTGCACTGCTGCATCCCGCCTTGCGCCTCCCGCATCCTGCCTCCCGCCGTTCGTCCCCCCGTCTCCCCGTCCCCCCGTCTCCCCGTCCTTCTGTCCCCCGCTCGCCGCGTCCGTCCGCCCCTGCCTCCCGCCTCCTGCCTCCTGCCTACTGGCTGTAAGCACCTCTTCCGCTGCCGCCATCAGCATCTGTTTATCCGGCGGCCGAGAGCGCGGCATGCGCGCGGCCACTTCCGCCGCCTTCAGCCGAATCGCCTCGCGCTGTTCTTTGCTTTCAGGAACCGATTTGAAATTCTCGCCGGCCGGCCGCCAATCGGATTCCCGAAGCGGCAGCGGTGCATGAGCGGAAGCGCCGGCCTCCGTGCCGGTCTGCGCGGAGTGGAGTAGAGGAGCGGAAGCCGTGCTCTGTTCCGATTCGTGGTTGTTGCCCGTCTCCACTCGTGTACCTTGCTCCCTGATCAGTGACCTTCCTGCCGCCGTGCGCCCAACCCCGCCAGCCCATAGCACAGCGGATAGAGCTCTTCACTGTACCACAGCACCGCAAAGTAAAAACCGACCGGCGCCGCGTCCCAGCTTCCGTCTGACCGCTGATGCTCAATCAACCACTGCGCCGCGCGTTGTATTGCCAGCGTCTCGCTGGCGCTCCGGTTCCCCTCTCCCCCGCGAGGGAGAGGGGTTAGGGGTGAGGGGGCTGCGTCCGCACTGCTCAGCGCCCGCAGCGCCAATCCCGTATCTTCAACCGTGCTCGGCGTCCCGACATTCCCACCAAACCCGCCGTCCGCATTCTGAGCGCCCAGCAGCCATGCCCGCGCGCGCTCAGCAATCGGGTAATAATGTTTACACCCCTCCAGCGCGAAAAGCACGTGGCTGGTGCCATACGTGTGGTTCAGTTCGTCCGCCGACCCCTCACAACCAAACCACAGCGGCGAAAACGACCCGTCCGCATGCTGTGAACGTGCCAGATAGCGCGGCGCATCGTGGAGCAGGCTGTCTAGCCTGCTCGTCCCACCAATCGCCCGCAGTGCATGCGCTGTCAAATCCGGCGCACTTCGATCAAAAGGCAGCTTGTTCCACCCGCGGCAGAACGTCGGCCAGCCCCCGTCGCGGTTGCGCAGCCGCAGCAGCCAGCCCGTTCCCTCCGCAATCGCCGCGTGATCTTCCGGCACGCCCAAATGTCGCAGTGCAATCATCGCTCCCGACGTGTCGTCTACATCTGGCACGCTCCCCGGCAAATGATTCCAGCCCCATCCGCCCGGCTTCGCGTCTGAATAGACCGATACTCCTTTAGTCTGTTGAGCCAGCAGCCAGTCGCGCGTCGTATCGCGCTCCGCCTGCGTCATCGCCGTATGAAGCTGCCCGCTCACCGCCAGCGCTTCAATCGCCCGCGTCGTGTTCCACACGGTGAGATTCACTTCGACCGGCCACGAGCCATCCGCGCGCTGGGTCGCGAGCAAGAACTTCCGCGCGTTCTTTGCGATCGCATGCTCGCCGTGTCCTGCCGCCTTCAGCCCGATCAGACAAAACGCCGTGATCGGCACCGCTTCCAGATACCCGCCGCTCTCCGGCTGCATCTTTAGAACAACATCGAGCGCCCGGTCAGCCACCAGGCTCCGCAGCCACCGCAGCGGCGGCATCCAACTCGGAGCCTTCCCATGCCGCGAAAGCCCCACGCAAACCAGCGCCGGCAGCGCATAACTCACTACCGGCAACCGCAGCAAGCCCATCCACGACCGCGGCGCCAAAGCCAGCTCAAACGGCAGCGCATCCACCTTTTCCCACGCCAGCACCCCCGCACTCGCCGCCGCCATCCGGATCGGCACCTGAAACGTCAAATCCCGCCCATACACCCGCCGCAGCCCGTCCTCCAGCCCGCCCCACTGCCGCACGCGAGCCTCCGCGCGCCGCCGCTGCTCCTCCGTCAATCGTGCCGCCGGCGTCCTCACCTGCACCCGGTCCGCCGACGTCCGGGCCGCTGCTCCAGCCTGTCCAGCCGGCGTCTCGCCGGCCATCGTTCGTAGTGCGGGCGTCCCGCCCGCTTCTTCGTGCTGTTCTCCCCTCCCCGCGTCGGGGAGGGGCCGGGGGAGGGGTTCTCCCCGTCTCCCCGTCTCCCCGTCTCCCCGTCCTGTCGTTACCGCATCCGCGCACAAAACCAGCAGCGTCGCCGCGAGTGTGCTCTTCCCGCCGTCGCAATCGCCCCAGCCACCATCCGCATTTTGTGTTTTCGCGAGATACCCAAACGCACGCCGCGCCGCGTCCGCATCCAACGCCGTCTCGTCACCCAGAGCGCACAGCGCCACCGCCGTCGCCAGCGGCGACGACGACAGCCGTCCTTCCCAGAAGCCCTGCGGGTTCCGCCGCGCCATCAACGCCGCCGTCGCGCGCTGAACCGCGCGGTCAATCTCGGTGCGAGAGGTTGGAAGGGTATCGGTCACGGCAGCTCGGATGCTTTTCGCCAGAGTGAACAGCACTCCGTTGAAACTTAGCACCCATTAGGCAAGGGTCAAAGGTCTGAATTTGTGCGGTTACGGGTCAGGTCGCCATGTACCACCACGACAACATCGCAGCCGTCAGAAGCATACTGAAAACGTACACGGTCAACCCAACGGCCGTTCCCCACAGCACGTGTTCCAATCCAATCGGCCGGTCGTCTCTCACGTTGCCGTAAAGAGTGCATGCCAAAGCCCAGCACGGAAGTGGCAGCAGCAGTTTGGTGATATCGATGGGCGCAAGTAGCGCCATGCAGATGACAAGAGCGAGAACGACCACGCCGGACCTGACGGCCGCAGGCGTACACTGAAGTTTGCGTTTCCAGTAAATGCGCCAACCAGACACGGCTGCCAAGCAGAACGCGGCCAAAACCCAGCGATTCATCCAAGCTAGGAGGAGTTGTTCCTGATAGCCCTTCTTGTGCAGAGCCATACGCACCAGTTCGGCCAAAGGACCACGTTACTTGCCAAGCGCTCTCTGCGCCGCATCATACTCGTCTTTTCGCTGACCTCGCTAACATGTCTCCCGCATTTAACCAGAAGGACCGCCCTCCTCCCTCCGGTCCATAACTTTGTGTGTCGGCTCCCTTGCGGCATCGACTTTCGCTGAAATGACCATGCCGCAATTGAACATTAGTAATAGAGCGTTGGGCGAAAGATTCCCCGGCATATGAACGATTTAGATGGACACGCTGCACCCGGACGCTAAAATTACGTTAATGATGGTGTTGCGCTCATAGCGCAGAGGTAGCTTGCATGCATGATGGTGACGACGAACCCAAAAAAGGGAAGCGACGCGACCCTGATCCGGATAGCGGCGCCGGCGATAACGGCGATGGCCCCATGGGACCGGACCGCCCCAAAGGTGTCGATTTCAAGTCGAGCCGGTTTCTTTTCATTGTTCTCGTGATCGGCGTGATGCTCGCCATCTTCGCGGGCATGAAGACGATTAACCCCAAGTCTGAAACCGTGGATTGGTCGGTCTTCGTCAATAAACTCGAAAAGGGCGATATCGGCAGCGTCAAGGTTGAAGGCCGCGAGATCACGGCCAAATACATCGACGGTTCCGCAGCCACCGGCCGGGATCTTCACACCATCGCGCCAATCGGCCCCGGCGGTTCGCTCCCTAATCCTGTCTACGAACAGCTCGAAAAGGCTCGCCGCGACACCAAGACGATCGTCAAGTACGAACCTGAAAGCCAGTTGCTCGCCTTCTTCCTCGGCAGCATCCTCCCCTGGCTGCTGTTGTTCTTCCTCGTGTATTTCTTCTTCCTGCGCCAGTTGCGCGGCCCCGGCGGCCCCGGCGGTGTGCTCTCCTTCGGCAAATCTCGCGCGACACTGATCACAAAAGAAAAATGCAAAAAGACGTTCAAGGACGTCGCCGGCGTTGAGGAAGCCAAGGCCGAAGTTGAAGAAATCGTCGGCTTCCTGAAAAATCCAAAGAAATTCCAGCGCCTCGGGGGCCGCATCCCCAAAGGCGTGCTGCTCATCGGTACGCCCGGCACCGGAAAAACGCTCCTCGCCAAGTCCATCGCCGGCGAAGCCGACGTGCCGTTCTTCAGCATCTCCGGCTCCGATTTCGTCGAAATGTTCGTCGGCGTCGGAGCCTCGCGCGTGCGCGATCTCTTCCAGCAAGCCCGCGAGAACAGCCCGTGCATCATCTTCCTCGACGAAATCGACGCCGTCGGCCGGCGCCGCGGAACGGGCATCGGCGGCGGGCACGACGAACGCGAACAGACGCTCAATGAAATCCTGGTCCAGATGGACGGCATGGAGTCCGACGACAAGATCATCGTCATGGCCGCCACCAATCGTCCTGACGTGCTGGACCCCGCGCTGCTGCGCCCCGGCCGTTTCGACCGCCACGTCTATGTCGATCTGCCGGACGTCAAGGGCCGCGAAGAAATCCTGCGCGTGCACTCGAAAAAAGTGAAACTCGCGGCCGAAGTCGATCTCTCGGTGCTCGCCAAGTCCACCCCCGGTTCAAGCGGCGCGGATCTGGAGAACATCATCAACGAAGCTGCTTTGATCGCCGTGATGAAAGACAAAGATGCTGTCGAAATGTCCGATCTCGACGAAGCTCGCGACAAGGTTGCCTGGGGCCGTGAAAAGAAAAGCCGTGTGATGGACGAAGCCGAAAAATGGACCACGGCCTACCACGAAGCCGGCCACGCATTGCTCAGCTATCTGCTGCCTGAATGCGACAAGCCGACGAAAGTAAGCATTATCCCGCGTGGCCCTTACCTCGGCGTGACGATTTCTCCGCCGACCAAAGACGTCTACGGCCTCAGCCGCTCGCATCTGCTCGGCCGCGTAAAGATGGCCTACGGCGGCCGCATTGCCGAAAATATGTTCAGCGGCGATGTCACCACCGGCGCCAAGAGCGACATTGACCAGGCCACCAACATCGTTCGCAAGATGGTGACTGAATGGGGCATGTCCGAGAAGCTCGGGCCCATCAAGTACGCCGAAGACGATGAATCGATTTTCCTCGGCCGCGAGATCGGCCATCGCCCGACCCATTCCGATGCCACGGCCATCGCCATTGATGACGAAGTTCGCAGCATCGTCGATACCTGCTACAAAGATGCCGAGAGCATCCTGCAGCAGCATCGCGACGATATCGAATTAATAGCTAAAGCGCTGATGGAACACGAGGTCATCAACGGCGAAGAAATCGATACGTTGATCAAAACGCGAAAGCTGGAACGAAAAGTTCCCGCCAAGCAGATTGTCCACCGCCCTCTGCCGAAGCTTCAACCGAAGCCCAAGCAGGCCGGCCTGGATCCCGCGCTGGGTGGCGCACCCGCGCCATCTCCTGCTTGAGAGGCTATCAGCATATATTCTCGATCGCGCGACTGCTTTTGTCGCGCTTTTTTGTGTCCAGCGGGACTTAAAACTGCCCTCCAGGCATTGGGACTGACCTGAGCCCTGACCCCTGAACCCTGACCCCTTCCGTTATAGGGTCAAATTCTTCGGCCAAACAGCCCTTGACTTGATCCTTACAGCCGATAATAAGGGTAAGTCGAAAAATGCTGACTTTTCGGGTAGGTGTCCGGCTTTGTGTAGGGGTCTTGCCCAACAAAGGATACTTCGAGGTGTCAATGGGCGCGGCATGCGCTGGCGCTGAGGAAACAAAGGCCTATGGCTTTTTTTGATTTCTTTAATAAGTGGCGCTCCAACCAGAAGATAAAATCCCTGGAGTCCGCTCTGGCGGTGCGTCCTACGCCTCTATTGTATCTGCAATTGGCAGATGCTCACCGCGAACTCGGCAATACCGCCAAGGCTGCACAAGTGCTCAAACTTGGGGCCGCGCGTTTTCCCAGTGCCCCTGAGATCCTCCGCCGCCAGGCTGAAGCGGAAAAAATCGAGCGCGAAAACGAGAAACGCCGTCTTGTTGAAAAAATTCAGACCCACCCCAACCCGATCCTCTACGCACGCCTCGCCGAACTCTACAAGGCCGATGGCGAGATCGAGAAGACCCTGGAGACCTGCCAGCGCGGCGTAAAGGTGTTTCCGAAGTACGGCGGAACGTACCTGGTTCTTGGCCAGATCTACGTCGAGAAAAAACAATGGCAGCAAGCCGCCACCGAACTCGAAAAATCCGTCGAACTCGATAAGTACAACTACCTCGCGCTGAAACTCCTCGCCCAGGTCTACCTTGAAATGAACCGCCCGGCCGACGCCGTGCACCGCCTGGAAGCCATCCTCTACTTCGCTCCCGGCGACGAAGCCATCCTTGAACTGCTGAAGAACGCGAAGGAACGCGCCGGCGTGCCGGTCGAAACGAAGCCGGCCGAAGAGTCCCGGCCCGTCAGCCGCGGCGCCACCGCCACGCGCATCACCAAATTGCCCGAAAGGAAAGGCGAAGCCGCTCAACGCGATAAAGTCCTCAACAATGGTATCGCCGCCCTTCGGCAGGTTGCGGGCGTCACCGGCGCGATCCTGGTGGACCAGTATGGCCTGGTCATGGCAGCCGACCTCGACACCTCGATTGATGAGGGCCTCGCCGGCGCCCTGATCACCAACGTTTACCGCACTACCAGCGCCAGTTCTCCGAAGATGGGCGTCGGACAGTTTGAGGAAGGACTGATCGAAGGCGCCACGGGAAACATCCATATCGTCCAGCTTGAACAGATGATCCTGGCCGTTTTCGCCAGGGCCGATGTGAAAATGGGCCTGCTGGAAAAAAGCATTCGCGACTTTGCCATGACGGTGATGCAGCCACACTAAGATTGTCGTAGCCACGGAAGGAGCCCGACGTGCGTTCGATCCTGGCCAAGCTGAACAAGACCAATGGTGTTCGCGGAAGCATGGTCGTCAATCGCGACGGCATCGTTGTCGCCAGCGATTTTTCGGTGGAAGCGGACGAAAACGGCATCGGCGCCGTCACCTCATCCATCCTCTCCGCGCTGGAAGGCGCGCTCAAACGCATCAATATGGGCCGCTTCTCCCGTTTCCTGGTGACCGGCAGCGAGAACAAGATTGCCGTCGTTGACGCCGGCCAGGCCATCCTGCTGGTGCTCATCAATCGCGACGTAAACATCGGCATGGTGAACCTGGAAATCAAAGAAGCCGCCGGCGCCGTTCTCGAAAAATCAAAGATGTAGTTCTCCAAAACCAGAGATGAACGCAAATGGACGCGAATGATGGTCCGTGTTTATCTGCGTTCGGCTCCGTGCGCGCTGAACCCTGAACCCCGAACCCTAAGCTGTACTGGCCGCTCTTTTGCATTTGCCTTCCGCGCGCGCTTGGCGTCGAATTGTTTCTCCTGAGCGCGGTTTCCATTCCCAAATGGCGAGGTAAACAGCAGTGTCGATGGAATATCTTCTCAACGCGGCAATCAAGGGCGTTATCGAAGGCGTGACCGAATTTCTCCCGATTTCCTCCACAGGTCACTTGATACTGGTGCGCGATTTCTTTCCGCTAACGAGCGATCCCGCCAGGACTGAGAAACTAAACGACCTCTTCGACATCGTCATTCAATTTCCGGCCATCCTGGCCATCGTTGTCCTGTACCGCCAGCGCCTGTGGAACTCCGCCAGAACCTTCTTCTCGCGTCAGGAGTCCCAGCATTTCTGGATTACGCTGGTGCTGGCCTTCCTGCCCGCGGCCGTGATCGGCCTGCTGGTGCACAAACACATTGAAGAAATGCTGATGTTTCCCAAGCCGGTCGCCTGTGCGCTCATCGTTGGCGGCATCGCCCTGCTGCTGGTCGAAAAAATCATGGGAAACGGTTCGACCGAGCGGGCTGAAAACGTCTCCACCCGCACCGGCATCGCCATTGGTTTCTGGCAGTGCCTGGGCATGATTCCCGGCACTTCCCGCTCCGGAGCCACCATCGTCGGAGCGCGCGCACACAATCTGACGCGCTCGGCCGCCGCGGAATTCTCGTTCTTCCTGGCGCTCCCAACGATGCTCGGCGCCTTCGCGTTCAAAATGTTCGAGTACCGCAAACTGATCCAGGCATCCGATATCCCCGTGCTGGCCGTCGGCTCCATCACATCTTTTGTCGTCGCCGCAATCGTCGTCTACTGGTTCATCCGCTTCCTGCAAACGAACAAGTCCGGCCTGATGTGGTTCGGCGCCTATCGCATCATCGTGGGCTTGGTCGTGCTGTATTTTGCGATGAAATAGAGTAAAATGATTTTTCAATTGGGATAAGCTGTGAGGTTGCCATGAAGACGTTGGACCGCATTCGCCAGAAAGCTATGTCACTTTCGCCCAGCGAACGCGCCTGTCTTGCGCACGATCTGATCATCAGCCTTGACGATCCAGATGCATATGAACTGAGCCCCGCTCAGGAGGCCGAGATTCAGCGGCGCGTGCGCTTGGTAAAAGAAGGGAAGGCAAAAGGGCGCCCGACGCGGGATGTAATCGCCGATCTTCGAAAGAGATTTGGATGAGTTTCCCATCCATTACTCTGCCCGAGGCGGAAGTCGAGCTTCAAGAAGGCATTGAATTCTACGAAGCGCGATGCCCAGGACTTGGCGCTGACTTCGCGCGCGAGATAACGCAGACGTTAGAGAGAATACAGGATTCACCACAACGTTGGCCGTTGCGGCAGGACGGAACGCGCAGGGCGTTGGTCAACAGGTTCCCTTATTTCGCCATATTCATCTACTACGAAGAGCGCGTTTCGATAGTCGCCTTCGCTCACGCCAAGAGGCGACCTGGATATTGGGCGCCCCGCATTCGAAAGGCACTGCCCCGTCGCCGCAGACATCGATAGCAGACGTTTCTCCCCGTCCCCCCGTCCTATCAGTCACTTCTTCCCCTCACTGAGCCCCAGCATATCCGCAAGCGCCTTCGCGCCCTCTTCCTTCGGCGGCGGCGGTGGCGCGCTGGGCTTCTGCGGACTAGGCTTGTCATCCGGACGAGCGGTCCCGATCGCTTCCGGCAACGACGTCAGCCCCAACTTCACCTTCTCCATGAGATCCTCAAACAGCGTGCGCATGCCGGCTTCACGCGCCGCCTGCTTGAGATCCTCCACGGTGGCCTTGCGATTGATCATTGAGCGCAAGTCGTCTGAATTCTTCAGCAGTTCGTGCGTGCCCAAGCGGCCCTTGTAGCCCGCGCCGCTGCTCTGGCACTTCTCGCACCCGACCGGCCGCATGATCTTGTCGATCGGTTTGCCGTCCAGCGAGCGCGAGAGCACCTTCCGCTCGTCTTCCGTCGGCGTATCGGGTTGCTTGCAGGAGCATAACCGCCGCAGCAGCCGTTGAGCGCAGATGGCCACCAGGCACGTGCTCACCATGAACGGCTCAATGCCCATTTCGTCGAAACGCGTGATCGTCGAAGGTGCATCGTTCGTGTGCAGTGTCGAAAACAGCACGTGCCCGGTCAGCGCCGCCTCGATCGCGATCTCCGCCGTCTCCATGTCGCGGATCTCGCCGACCAGGATGATGTCCGGATCCTGACGCAGGAAGCAGCGCAGGGCTGTTGCGAACGTCAGCCCGATGTCTTTCTTCATCTGCATCTGGTTGAGGCCCGGCAGTGTGTATTCGATCGGATCTTCGGCCGTCGAAATGTTCCATTCCGGCGAGTTGATTTCATTGAGCGCCGCGAACAACGTCATGGATTTGCCGGAGCCCGTCGGTCCGCAGTGCAGGATCATCCCGTACGGCACCTGAATCAGATCGCGGTACATCGTCAGGTTGTAACTGCTGAACCCAAGCTTATCGAGCGGCAGGCAGGACTTGGTTTTGTCGAGGATACGAGCGCACAACTTCTCGCCATGTTGCATGGGCGCCGTGGAGACGCGCAGATCCAGGTCGAACTTCGGATTGTACTTCTTGTACATGATGCGGCCGTCTTGTGGAATGCGCCGCTCCGAAATATTCAGATCGCTCATGATCTTCAGGCGGCTGATCAGCGCGCGATGCGCCTGCTTTGGGATATCCATCATCTCGCGCAACACGCCGTCCACGCGGTAGCGCACGCGCACTTTGTTCTCGAAAGGCTCGATATGGATGTCGCTGGCGCCCTTCACATACGCGTCTTCGATAATGCGGTTGCCGAGCTTGACGATGGGCGCCGAATTCTCGTCGTCCTCATACTCGTCGCTCGCATCGCTTTCGCCCGCTGGCAGCGCATATTCCTCTTTCACCGCGTCGGCGACTTCGGCCACCTGTGATGCTTCGGGGAATACCTTCAGCAGCGCGTCCTTGATATCGCTGGCCGACGCCACCACTTTTTCCGCGACCTTCAAGCCTGTCACGATCTCGAAATCGCCGAGCCGCTGGAAATCGATGGGGTTGGAGATCGCCGCGCGAATCGAAATTTCGGAGAGCTTTTTGATGGGCAGGATCTGGTAGCGCTTGAGTGTCTCTTCGCCCAGCGCGATCAGCAGTTCCCTTTCCAATTCGGTTTTCGAATCGATCTCCAGGAATTCGACCTTTGCCAGCCGCGCAATGTAGCTGGCCATCTCGCGCTCGGTAAACGGCGTGTTCGGATCCCGGGCCCGCTGGATAATCTTCGCCGAATAACCTGCGACGTCTTGAAGCAGGTACACGTCTTCCTGTGAAAACTGCGTGACCGTTTTTCCGTCCGGACACTTGTTGATCACCTGGATGCAGCCGACGACCTCGCTCCCCACCACCATCGGCACCGCGATCATCGACCGTGTCGCGAAGCCCGTATCCTTGTCAACTTTCTGGTAGAACCGCGGGTCCAGCCGCACGTCGGCGACGAAGGCCACTTCATTGTTCTTGATGACTTGCCCGACGATTCCCTGCCCCATCGGCAGTGTCATCGCCTCCAACTCGTCCGCCTTCTTCTCGTAAATTTTCTTTTTCGCGTCATCCAGGCCGTACAGACTGGGCGAATAATAGACGTTCTGGAAGCGAATGCGGCTCGTGGCCTTGTCCACGGTGAAGACTGTGATGGCCTGAGCAAAAATCGTGTCGGCGATCTTGCGGATGGTGATCCCCAGGATCGTGTCAGTGTCTTCGGGCGTGACCGTCTTCTTCGTCGTCAGATGACGCAGGAGCACGTCCAAAATGCGCCGTGAATCGACGACCGAGCGGACCGACCGCATAATCGTTGTCTGACCCATGGCTGCTCCTTGCTAAAAACGCCCCCTCGCGCACTTAGATACGATAGTAGCGCGATAAGGGCAACTACTTTGTTTTCCGCCTCACAGTATCGGCCCAACGGCCTGAAACCTTGATTCCGCTTGACCTTGAGCGCACTGGATCAGATCGCAATCCCGCCTGAATGCCGGCAAGCTCCCCGCACCGCGGCACCCACGCCTTCGCAGTCCCGCGCACATCAACCCGAACCCTGACCCCTGACCCCCGAACCCTGAACCCTGCTTTTTTTTGTGTTGAATGACCCCTTCCTTTGCCGATTCATCTCTCATCAGCCCGTCTATCCACCAGTCCCAAGGGGGGGAAGGGCCGCGGCTGATGGCGCACCGGCGGAATCCGTGCCGGTGCGCCGTCGCCCGCCCAAGGTTTTTGTGCCACGGGCAGCCTCTGTTTGCTTTTGGCTGCCCGTGACTTCAGCCATATCACCCGTCACCCGTCACCCGTTACCCGTCACTCGTCACACGTTGTAAATCGCGAGCCGTCAACATAGATTAAGTAACATGGGCATGAGCGGCCGCTTGAGAAAAATCGCCGAAGCCGTCGCACAAAAACCGGCGCTGGCACTCACCGATGCCGAATGGCTCGACTTCGGCTTCCGCAGCGTCCCCGCGGCGCGAGCCGGGTTTGCGGCGCTTCAGTCCAAGCCTGCCGTGGGCACGGCCCTCAGCGGCAAGTTCGAACCCATCCTCTGCGCGCTCGCTCAGTCCTGCGACGCCGATCAGGCTTTCTTTAAGTTTCAGCGCTGGATCGATGCGGGCGGCCCCGAACAATCTGCGGGCTGGGAGCAACCGGCGTTTCTGTCTCTATTGTGCCAGCTCTTTGCCGCTACGCCGGCGCTCAGCGAGTACCTGATCCGCTTTCCCGGCCGGACCGCTCCCATCCTGCAACCCGTCCTGAACAAACAAGTGACCGGCGGCACCACCGCTTGGCGGGAACTTCTGAAAACCGCCCTCGGTAAATGCGACAGCTATTCCACCCAGCTCGCCGCTGTGCGCCGCATGCGCGTGGAATGCACGCTCCAGATCGCCGCGCTGGATCTCTCGCTGCGTGTCGCTCTGCAAGACACTGTCCGAGCCCTAAGCGACCTCGCCGACGCCTGTATCGACGCAGCCCTGACAATCGCCATTGAGCGCCTTCGCCCACGCATGGGTATTCCTGCGGAACCTACCCCCCCGTCCCCCTTCCCTTTAAGGGAAGGGGGGGGCGGAGGGGTTCCTTTCGTCGTCTTCGCTCTCGGCAAGCTCGGCGGCCGCGAACTGAACTACAGCTCGGACATCGATCTGGTCTTTGCCTATCAGGGCGAAGGCGAAACAGTCGAGACCACGCGCCCCACCGATCTGCATACGTACTTCATGGCTCTTGCCGAAGAACTCGTTAACGCGCTCGACAAAATCACCGACGATGGCCGCGTTTACCGCGTGGACCTGCGCCTGCGCCCGCACGGAAGCGTCGGCATGCTGGCGCAGAGCATTGCGCAAATGCTCAACTACTTCCAAGCCGAAGGCCGCACGTGGGAACGCCAGGCATGGCTGAAAGCGCGCGCCGTGGCCGGCGATCTGGCTCTGGGCAACACGCTCTTGACGGGACTGACGACCTTCATCTTCCGCCGCTATCTGACGCTCGATGCCATCGGCGACATGCAGGCCCTGAAACGCCAGATTGAACTCAGCGTCTCCCGCCGTGGCGAAACCGATGACGAGGTGAAGCTCGGCCGCGGCGGCATCCGCGACATCGAATTCACCGTACAGTTCATGCAGCTTCTGCACGGCAGCGAGTACGCGCGCGTCCGCCGGGGTAACACCCTTCGCACGCTCGAAGACCTGCGCCACGAAAAGCTGCTGGGCGATTTGGACGCCGAGGCCCTCACCGACGCCTACATTTTCCTCCGCAACGCCGAGCACCGCCTGCAGCTTCATGGCGATCTGCAGGTGCACAAGCTCCCGTCCGACCCGCTGGCTCGCCGGCGCATCGCCTTAAGTCTCGGCTACGTCGATACGCCGGCTTCCGGCACGCTTTCCGCCCTGAGTGCGCAGGACGCCTTCGAAAACGACCGCCAGCGCCACACTGCGCGCACGCGTGAAGTCTTCGAAAGCCTGTTCGCGAACCTCTTCCGCGAAAACCAGGGTCCCGAAGGCGAGCTCTCCGACCTGCTGCTGGCGCCCGAACCCGACCTGAACGAAATCGGCGGACTGATGCACCATTTCGGCCTGGATGGCGCCGAAGGCACCGCCCGCGAACTGGTGGCGATGAGCCGCGAGAACGTGCCGCTTACCGCTCCATCCCGCACGCGAAAGTTCTTTGCGTCCGTCGCTCCTCGTTTATTGCGCGAACTTACCGCTACCGGCGAGCCCGACGAAGCCCTGCGGCGATTCTCGCGGATCGTGGGCTCGTTGGGCGCCAAGGCCGTCTTCTACCAGATGCTCAACGAGAACAACTGGCTGCTGCGCATGACGGTGGAACTGGCCGCATGGAGCGAATACCTGACTGACATCCTCGTCGCCAATCCCGGCCTCTTCGACGAACTCGTTGACGCGCTGCAAACCGGCCACTCCAAAAGCGCCGCCGACATGCTCGCTGAACTCGGCGAAATCACCAAGGGCGGCGACATCTCCGACACGCTGCGCGCCTACCGCGCCGGCGAACTGCTCCGCATCGGCGTTCGCGATTTGATCCATGACGCGCAGATGGAGCAGACCCAGGGCGAACTCAGCGACCTGGCTGAAGCCATCCTGCGGATTCAGCTTCAGCACAGCCTCAAACATCACCGCGAGCAGTACGGCGACCTGAAAACTGCCGCTGGCAAGCCTGCCGGTTTCGCCATCATCGCGCTCGGAAAATTCGGCGGCCGCGAGATGAACTACGGCTCCGATCTGGACGTGATCTTCTTCTACGGCAGCGAAGGTCAGACCGACAGCGGCATCGCCGCCGTGACGTACTTCGGCGAACTGGCCCAGTTGCTCACTCGCGCGCTGGCGACGCCCACCGGCCTCGGCTCTCTTTATCAGCTTGATGCCCGCCTGCGCCCCAGCGGCGGAAAAGGCCCGCTGGCTCAATCGGCGGAATACTTCAAGCAGTATTGGCAGAGCGGTCAGCTCGCCGACTGGGAACGCCTCGCGCTCACTCGCGCCCGTTTTGTCGCCGGTGACGAAGCCGTTGCCGAGCGGGCCTTGCATCTCATCCGCAGTGCAATCTATTCGCCGCTGAAAGACACTCGCACGCTCGGCGGCGAAGTCCGCGACATGCGCAAGCGCCTGGAAGCCAGCGCCGACCCCGACGACATGAAGCGCGGCCGCGGTGGCATCATGGACATCGAATTCACCGCGCAATACCTGCAGCTCGTTCACGCCCCGGCGCTCCCGCCGCTGCGCCAGGCCAACACGGAGCAATCCCTGCGCATGCTGATGAAGTTCGGCAAGCTCACGCGGGAAGATGGCACCGCGCTGCTCGAAGCCTATGCCTTCCTGCGGCGCATGGAAAACCGCGTGCGCATTGTTCACGGCCTCTCCGCCCATAAGCTGCCGCAAAAGAGCGACGCCCTGCGCAGACTCGCCCTCCGAGCCGGCTATAGCGATCAGGAAAGCAGCAACGCCGAAGAACAAGTCAAACGCGACTACGAATCCTGGACCGGCCGCGTGCGGGGAATCTTCGAAAAAGTCGTAGTGTAGAAGTTCACCGCAGAGGACGCGGAGGCGAAGACTAATATCCTAGATCTTTCCTCTGCGCCCTCTGCGGTTTGCTTTTAGGAGCCCGTGTGCCCGACACTCAATCCGCAATCCAAGATCCACAATCCGCAATCGAACACCACTGGTGGTCCGGCCTGACTGCGCGCCATTGGGCGGTGCTGATTATGGCCTATCTCGGCTGGGTCTTTGACGTGATGGACGTCTTCGCGTTGGCGCTGGTCAAAGAGTCCGCCATGCGCGAACTGCTCGGAAAAGATGCGACGCCTGAAAACGTCGCGGTTTACAGCGGCTACGTTCTCGGCTTGACGCTCGTCGGTTGGTCGGCTGGCGGGCTTATCTTCGGCATGGTCGCCGACCGCTGGGGCCGCACGCGAACGATGGCCTTTACGATTCTCCTCTTTTCCGTCTTCACCGGCCTGCAAGGCTTCGCTCAAAACTGGTGGCAGCTTTTCCTCCTGCGCTTCGTCGCCTCGATGGGCATCGGCGGCGAATGGGGCGCCGGCGCGGCGCTCGTCGCTGAAGTCTTCCCCGTGCGTTCGCGTTACGTGGCCGCTGGAATTCTGCAGTCCGCCGCTGGCACCGGCTTCTTCATGGCGACGTTCCTGTGGTGGGGCGTGCAAAGCTGGCATCCAGGCGCGGACTCCTGGCGCTGGGTCTTCTGGATCGGCGCGCTGCCCGCACTGCTCGCGTTGATCGTGCGCCTGGGCATGCGCGAACCGGACGCGTGGGTCGCCGCGCGAAGCGCCGCGAGACGCGGAGACGGGGCGGCCGGGGGCGGCGCAAGCGGCAGCGCAAATCTTTCTGAGAAAATCGGGTCGCTGTATGCTCTATTTTCCGATCCCGAACTGCGCCGCCGAACGCTGCTGGGTACGGCGCTGGCCACCATCGGCATTTTCACTTACTGGGGAACCACGTACTGGGGACCCGAAGCTCTGGCCGAAGTCCTGAAATCCTGCGGCAGCACCGGCGCTCTCTTTACGACCCAGAAGACACGTGGGCTTTTGACGCTCAACGCCGGAGCGCTCGCGGGCTTCCTCCTATTCATTCCAGTGACCGGCTATCTCGGCCGCCGCTGGGCCTTCGCGGTGTTCCATCTCGGCAGTCTGATTTTTGTGCCGTTGGCATTTCTCGCGGGTCGAACGTACGGCAGTTGGCTGGTGCTCTTCTTCATCGCCGGCATTTTCTCGACTGGAATCTACAGCGGCTATACGATCTATTTTCCCGAACTGTTTCCGACACGGTTGCGAGCAACCGGGGCCGGTTTCTGTTACAACGTTGCGCGCATTACCGGCGCGCCGGGGCCGGTGATGAAGGGTTGGTTTTTGAGCGTCTTTGGAAGTGGCGCCGTCTCCGGAGCGGCCATCGCCAGCGTGTACGTGCTGGCGTTTCTGGTGATCCCGTTCCTGCCGGAAACGAAGGACGTCAAACTGGATACTGAATAGCAGGACAGATGAATCCGCACGATACCCCTTGCACACTCATCGACGCATTGTCCCTGACCGCCGCCAAAGCGCCGTCAACAGGGATCACCGTTTTCGACCGCCGCGGCCAGAACGGCGAACGCCGTTCTTACAGCCAGTTGCTCGCAAGCGCGCAGCACGCCGCTGGCCTCCTCGCCGCCGCTGGCATCGCTCCCGGCGATCGCGTGCTCTTCTGCTTGAACACGTCCTGGGATCTGCTCGAGGCCTACTTTGGAGCTCTGCTGCGCGGCGCGTGCCCTGTGCTGATTGCGCCCTCCGGAGCCCTTGGCGGCGCGGCCACTCACGCGCAGAAGCTCTCGACGTTTGTTGAACTGCTCGGCGCCAGGCGGCTCATCTGCGATGAGACGACGCGCAAAGAACTGGCTGATTTTGGCGCGTCGGCCGCCCACGTTGCGCTGACGCCGCCGGAACTGCGCGCACTGAATGCGCCCGCTGGACTCACGCCGCCGCCCGAGGCCGCGCCCGGCGATATCGCATTCATGCAACTCACCAGCGGCTCGACCGGCCGGCAGCGCGCAGTGCAGATCCGGCACTCCAACGTGCTGGCCAACATCCATGCGCTCGCCGCGTTCACGCACTCGGTGCCCTTTTCCGGAAATCAGCGCATCGTCTCGTGGTTGCCGCTCAACCACGACATGGGGCTAGTCGGCTGTCTGCTGTTCTCGATTGTAAATGGATTTGAGCTGTTCTTGTTGCGGCCGGATTCCTTCCTCGCTCGCCCCCGCCTGTGGCTGCAAACGATCAGCGCCGGTCGCGGAACGCTCACACCCGCGCCTAACTTCGCCTACCAGCTCTGCTGCGACCGGCTTACCGATCAGGATCTCGCCGGCCTTGATCTGTCCGGCTGTAGAGCCCTGACGGGCGCGGAAATGGTCCAACCGCAGACCTGCCGCGCCTTCTCCGAAAAAATGTCGGCCTATGGAATGCGGCCCGAAATGCTGATGCCATCCTATGGCATGGCTGAAACCACGCTTGGGATTACCGCCGACGTGCGGGGCCGCGGCGTCCGCACGCTGCCCATACCCGGCGCCGACAAGAGCGCCGGCGACGTGGTTTGCGTTGGCGCTCCCGTGGAGCACACCGAAGTCCGCATCAGTTCGCCTTCCGAGCCCGGCCGGTTCTTGCCTGAGCAGCAGATCGGAGAGGTGTGGGTGAACGGGCCCAGCGTTTTCGCCGGCTACTACAATGATCCCGAAGCCAGCGCCGACGCGCTGCCAACCGTCGCTGGCCGAGTGTGGCTGCGCACCGGCGATCTGGGCTTCATGCACGACGATGAACTTTACATTACGGGCCGCATCAAGGATCTGCTGATCATCCACGGCCACAACCTTATGCCGCACGAGCTAGAATGGCTGGCCGAAGGCGTCACCGGCGGCGGAGGCACCGAACGCTGCGGCGCGTTCAGCGTCCCGGGCGGCGCTCAGGGCGAACAGGCCGTGGTTGTTGTCGAAGTTGCGGGCACAAAAGCCGCCGCGTTGCCCGCTCTGGCCCACGAAATCCGCACGCGCGTTGGCAAGGTGCTCGGCCTGCCGCTCTCCGACGTCGTTTTCGTCAAGCGCGGCCAGATTCCGAAAACGACCAGCGGCAAGGTCCAGCGCCGGCAGTTGCGCCAGCGCTTCCTGGAAGGCAAGTTGGAGCGATTAGGATGATGCGCCCCGTCATCGGTCTAAACACTTCTCTGATGAAAATGGAGGATCCCCTTGAGGCGCGGGCGCTCTGCCATTTGAAGTACATCGACTCTGTCGCTGCGGCCGGCGGCGTGCCCGTTTTCATCCCGCCGTATACGGATCTCTCCATGCTTCAGGAAGCGCTCGCCAAGCTGGACGGCTTCCTTCTGATCGGCGGTCCAGATTACGATCCGGCGCACTACGGCGAGAAGGCGTGTCAGCCAGGCAAGGTGATGCACTCGCGCCGCGATACTTTCGATCTGGCGCTCGCCGAAGCTTTGCTGCGAAAAACCGCGCTGCCGGTGCTCGGAATCTGCGGCGGTCTGCAGCTCATTAATCTGCACTTTGGCGGCGCGTTGATTCAGGATCTGCGCAGCCAGTGGCAGCCCGACGCCAAACACGCCAGCACTCTGTTGCATGCCGATGCAGAACGCGCTGGGTCGCAAAAAGGCAACGCGTACCGGCACGAACTCAAACTGAAGCCCGGCAGCCTGCTGGAACGCATCGTCGGCGCGCCGAAATTGCTGACGAACTCCTTTCACCATCAGGCCGCGTGCCCCAATCGCATCGGAAAGGGCCTGGTTCCCACCGCGTGGGCTCCCGACGGAGTTATCGAGGCGCTGGAACTGGATTTTGCGCACGCCCCAGCTCCCAAAGGCCAAGAGTCAAGAGCCATGAGCCATGAGCGCTTTCTCCTCGCGGTCCAATGGCACCCGGAACGCCAGACGCCCGATCGCCCTCACGCCGCGCTCTTCGAAGCCCTCGTGAAAGCTTCAAAATAGCACCGCATAGGCAGTAATGTGCGACCTTTGCGCTTCTCGGCGTCTCTGCGTTGAACGTGAAGACTCTACCAAAACCCGAAAATATGCCTTTTGCGTGCGGCGAAAACCTGCTACTATCCTGCCCCGAATTTATCGGCAGGTCAAACAGGGGTGCCTGAACCGACTCGTTGGCCGCCATGTGGCGGCGCGGGAGACTTTTGTTCCCTGAAGTTCTGGTGCGGTCAGGTCCGTCCCGGTTTGCGCCGGCGGCCATTCGGCTGTGGTACTGCCGCCCGCGGAATGATCTTGGAGGAGTGGAAAGATGGTCAAGCAGTGGATGGTGAGCGTGCTGGCGTGTCTGTTGTGCCTGGGCTTGGTCGCTGGCGCGGCGGAAGACAAGAAGGTCGAAAAGAAAGAAGAGAAGAAGGTCGAAAAGAAAGAAGAAAAGAATCAGTTCGTTCTGCCCGAGTCGGTGAAGACCGCCTTCGCGGCCCGCTACAAAGGCGCCGAGATCGTTGAAGCCAAGGACAAGAAGGAGAGCATCGAAATCAAGGCGAAGGATAAGCTCAACGAGAGCTTCAAAGTCGTTGTCGGTCCGGATGGCAAGGTCTGGTCCGAAAGCAAGCACAAGGTTGCCTTGGCCGACGTCCCGGCCCCGGTCGCCGATTCAGCCAAGAAGTGGATTGCCGCTGGCAAGCTGGCGGACGCCGCTGAAGTCGAAGGCAAGAAGGGTCAGCCCGCTGTTTATCAGCTCGAAGGCACGGTTGGCGACAAGCAGATCGAAGCCAAGATTGCCGAGGACGGCAAAGTGATCAAGGCCGACAGCGCCGAAGCCAAGAAGGAAGAGAAGAAGGAAGAAAAGAAGGAAGAGAAGAAGGAAAAGAAGGCCGAGAAGAAAGAAGCCAAGTGAGGCGGCTGTAGCGGAGGCTGCGGTTCGCAGCTCACCGAAAAATAGCTCAGAAACCACATCAGCGCGCCCCCAAAAGGGGCGCGCTGGTGTTTTGTGCCGCAGGCCTCTGGCCTGCCGTTGCCGTTCGTAATTCGGGCATCTCGCCCGCTGCTCCGGTCCCCCTCTCCCCCGCGAGGGAGAGGGGTTCGGGGTGAGGGGGTGGGCAAGACGCCTGCACCAAGCTATGGCACCGAACACAGTGACGTGCACTCCCGTCCTCCTTAGCGCTCGCGCCCGGCACTTTGCGAATCGCAGCGGTAGCCGCTAAAACATTCGCAGGAGCCCCCGTTTTGTCGAACCTGTTCAAGAGCGATGATGATGTGCGCGCCTTTGCTGCCGCTCTTGGCACTCAGCACATCGGCAAGCAACTCGGCTACCAGCTTCGCGTCGGCTCCACAAACAAGCTTGCGCTGGAAGCCGGCGCCATGGGCACTGCTCACGGAACGGTCTTCATCGCCGAAGAGCAGAGCGCCGGCCGCGGCCGCCGTGGCCGATCCTGGCTCGCGCCCGGTGGACTGGCCTTGCTCTTCAGCGTGCTCGTGCGGCCCGCGAAGCTCCCCGGTCTGCGCGAAGAGGACATTGGCTGGATTCCGCTCGTGGCCGGACTGGCATCCGTGGAGGCGATCTCGCACAGTTGCGCGCTCGACATCGCTCTCAAATGGCCCAACGATATCGTGGTCCCCAGTTCGCAGCCGCCGGGTTGGCGCAAGCTGGGCGGTATCCTCTGCGAAAGCACGCTGGTCGCAACGATGATAACCGGCTCAACCGGCGATGATGCCTGTGCCGGCAGCTACGTTGTGATCGGTATCGGCCTGAACGTGAATCAGTCCCGCGAAGACCTTCCGCCTCCGCCAGCCGTGCCCACGAGTGTGCTCGTGGAAACCGGGAGCGTGACCGATCGCCGCACTCTTCTCTCAACGGTGCTGGGGAAACTGGAGCAACGCTTGCTGGAACTGTCCGACTCCCGCGCGCGCCACACATTGAAGTCCAGCATCGAAGCCCGTCTGCGCCGCTGGTGGACGCCACAGCGCTCATTGCGCGTGCGAATCCCCACCGAAGCCGGCTCGGAAACTCTTAGTGCTCAGTTTTTAGGCTTGGACGATTTCGGCCGCTTACGCCTGCGACTTCCGGATACTCAAGAACTGGCTCTAGCCGACGCCGAAGTGCTCGCCGTTGAATAAACCAAGTACCACTCACCAAGTACCACTCACCACTCACCACTCACCAATCACCACTCACCAATCAATACCCCAACCACAAATGCCGCATGCTCTCATCGCGTTTGACCGGCCGATACATCGTATCCACCGGCGCGTAATCGTCGCTGAGAATCGAGACGCTCGATAGTTCCTCGGGCTTCGGGCCCCACTTCTTCTCGTAGATGTGATTGACGTGCCACAGCATGTTCTTGCAGCGGATGACCGGCTTGTCCGGATTGGTCAGCGCCGTCATTTTTTCGACCATGCTATCGTGGCTCAGTGGCTGTTCTTCGCGCGTGGCGACGACGATCACGTTGCGATAGTCCTCGTACGCCGCGCCAGCCAGCGGCTGGCTCTCGTACACCTTCGGGAACACATAGAGCTGGCCGAAGAGCGGAGTCTGGTCGCCATCCTTCTTGTGCTTCGCCTGGGCTTCCCCGGCGCTCAACGTCTTGTATTCGGCCAGGAACAGCGCCGCCGGCGGAATACGAGCTTCGCTGCCGTTGCGCACCGCGGAAATGATATTGGTCACCAGCACGCCACGATCCGTCAGCTTGCTTCTGACGTTTTGAAGAAACTCCCAGGTCAGCAGGTGAAAAGGAATCTGCCCGCCCGACGAATATGCATCCAGGAAAATGATGTCGAAGGTCTTGTCCGGAAACTTGCGCACCGTCTGCCGGCCATCGCCGATATGAAATCGGATGTTCGGCGTGTTCGGAACTTGAAAGTACTTTCGCGCGACGCGCTCCACGGCCGGATCGATCTCGGCCACATCGACTTCGGAGCCATACCACTGGTTGTACTGGCTCGGAATAATCCCGCCGCCGCCGCCCACGACCAGCACGCGTTTGGGATCTTTCACCCACATCAGCGGCAGATGCAGCAGGTCCGTATAGTTAACCGCGTTCAGGTATTCTTCGTGGTAGGGAAAAACGCCGCTCTCCCAGTTCTCGTTGAACTTCAGCAGACGCCGGACTTCGTGCAGTCCACGTGGCAGGTCAGGAGCGCCCGGCGTCCACATCTTGGGCGGCATCAACATCCCGCCCCCGCGCTCCCCTGTAAAAAGCGAATCTTCCGTCACCAGAATTTCATGATAGGCCGAATCCTCGTAGTGCAGCAGCCGCTCACCCGGCGCCATGTACGGTTCGACGGGAAAAACCGCCCAAGCTTCGGCGCAGATCAGGGCCAGCAGAACCATTACGCCAAGCGACGTGCGTTCGACCTGCGCCAGTCCACCCGTCCCGGATCGGAACATCAGGAAGCTGATGATCGCCGCTACAATCAGCAGCAGTCCCAGAAACGTCAGCACGTTGCTTAAGAAAAAGGATGGGACGAGCACAAATGTCGTCAGCAGCGTTCCGACGATCGATCCGAACGTTGATAGTGCATACAGCTTCCCCGCCACGCCGCCCAACGCAGCCAGCGAACTGGCGTTGAGCTTTACCGCGTAGGGCGAGACCATGCCCATCAGAAAGCTGGGAACGTAGAAGACCGCAAATGTCGCCAGCAGCGGACCCCAGACTGGCCCCAGGTCGCCGCGGCCAATGCCTTCGCAGATCGCCGGGCCCAGCCGCGGGATCAGCAAAGCTGTCCACAGGCCGGCCGCCGAGACGATTCCCGCCATCCAGCCAAAGTACGGCCGCGCGTCGGCCAGCATGCCGCCGAGATAGTACCCGGCCGCCAGCGCCGCCATGAACATGCCGATGATGCTGCCCCAGACGTACGTCGAGGTGCCGAAACTCGGCGCCAGCACTTTGGCTCCGGCGATTTCGATGCCCATCAGCACCGCGCCAGAGATCAGCACGATGATGTATAGCGCCCATGCCGCTTTATTGACCGACTGCGGCGATACGGGCGCCGAATGCACGGGGGACTCCGCTGGATGACTCACTTTTTTCTCTGCCTCACTCTTTGCGCCTACAGACATTTTTCTACACTCCGATCAGCTCTGCGTGAAATCGTACAACAGATGAGTTTTCCGATCCAAGTAAAGCGTGCTGGGTGGCTGATTGTTTGGGCTGCCCGGGCTACCAGCCGCCTTCAGGCGGCTTCTGGCCGTTGCTTGCCACCAGCTTTAGCTGGTGGTGGGCGACCGCCTCAGACCGGTCAGCCGGCTTTAGCCGGGCTTGCATCTCAGCACTCAGCACTTCTTTCCTATTCAAATCCCCATTTGCGGATGCACTCCGGCAACCGCTGCTGAAACTCTTCGAGCGGAAACCCGACGACGTTGAGCAGGCTGCCCTCTAGCGACTCCACAAACTTGTCACCGGTCTCCTGAATCGCGTACGCGCCGGCCTTTCCGTCCGCCTCCCCGCTGGCGACGTACGCCTCGATTTCCGCCGCGCTCATTGGCCGCATCGTCACCCATGTCGTAATGGCTGAAAGATACGGCTGCCCTGCTGGCTCGCTGCCCGGCGCAGTGGCCGAAGCGACGGGCCACAGGCACAGACCCGATATGACGCGTTGCCGTCGGCCTGAAAGACGGGTCAGGATACAAGCGGCATCGGTACGGTCCAGCGGTTTTCCAATCACTTCCTCGCCCAGCGCCACCACGGTATCGCAGCCGATAACCACCGCCGGAACGGGCCCTGTCAAAGCCGCCGCCACGCCCATCGCCTTCGCGCGAGCTTTGGCAATCGCCAGTGCTTCAGGCGTGGGCGCCGAAGCGATCGCGTTTTCGACCTCCCCCGGGTCGGCAACCTCGAACGAGTATCCCGCGTCCTTCAGAATTCGATGCCGCTGCGGCGAAACCGACGCCAGCACCAATCGCATGCCCTTCAGTTCTGGATGACAAGCCACCAAGTTTCTGCCCCGTCTCCCCGTCTCCGCGTCCTGCCATTTCCGCCTACTTTTCGTTCCTATCGCGATCCTTCCCGCCCCAGCCGCCCATATCCCCTGGCGGCAGAAGGCTCGCACTCACTTCAGCGACTTCACCGTCGGTCTGAGCGAGCTTTCGCTCAGCCTGCTCCCGCGCACGCTGGTCCTTCAACACTTGCAGCGCGCCTTTATGCACGACAAAAGAACGCGACACGATGTCGCCGATGCGCTGCCGCCTGGGGCTGAAGATGATCATCCACATCGTGACGAACATGCACACCGGCGGCAGACGCTCAAAGAACCCCACGAAGTTGCGCACCACCGCCGCCCATAGCGTCGGCCGCTCTCCGTTGTCCGCCACCACGCACAAACCCATCAGGAATTTGCCGGCCGTCGTGCCCGTCAGCCACTCCGTCACGGTCAAGTATCCCAGGTACGTGAAGAAGAACGGCCAGTGCGGAGTGCCGAGGAATTCGGTCAACATCTCGAAGGGGCTGACGAACGGCGTTCCCCGCAGCCTCGAGATCAGACAGGTAGCCGTCAGAATCGCCATCAGGTCCACCGCATAGGCGCCCACGCGCACGCCCAGCGACGCGTAGATATCCTGCGAACGAATTTTGCGCACCAGCAGCAGCGCCGCTCGCCGCCGATGAAAGGCCAGCCCGACGCCAAAAATAATCGCCGTTAACGCCATGCCCAGTCCGGCGAGCAGCATGGATTCCAGATCATACGTCGGCAATCCGGCGGGCTTGACCATCACACGAGACCAGGTGGCGCCGGGCTCCGTGCCCGCGGATGCCTTGCGCCAGATTTCCACAATCTGCGGATTCGACCGAACGATGAACTCCTGCCCATCCATCGAATAGTGCTGCGCGAACAGGTACGCCAGCAACCCACCGCGCTTGCGCGAACCTTCAATGCTTTCGACCTGCTGAGCGATTCCGTCCGCGCCAAGCTTCCAGATTTCCATGGGACCATTGTGCGAGAGAGCGTCTTGTGTCTGGTGGCGCGTCTGGACCAGGAATTTGACTGTATCTCCGTCAGCCCACGCCGTGACGTTTCCGCGCGGCAGATTGGAGATCGCCACGGGTTCGCCCACAAACGCTTGCCCATCAAAACGCGCCATCATCAACGGGCCATCGGTGACCACGCGTGGGCCTTCGAGTTCCGCTAGCGTGACCTGGTCCTTGCGGTACTCTCGCCAGAAGAGGCGTATCCCGTCTTTCTGCGGAACGGCCTGCAGCCAAATGCCGCTTTCGCCGCCGTGCAGCGTCGGCCCTTTGACCTTCACCTCCTGCCACTGCTGCCCGTCGTATCGAGCAACCAGCAGGCCGCCTTCGTACTTGGGTTTCTGGTACACCTCCGCATCCACGCCAAAGGCATACAGCGTGTCCTGGTGCGTGCCCGTCGTCTCCGCCAGCCATTCGAATGGCAGAGTCTGCGAACTATGACCGGGCGGGTTGGTGGAAAGATCGAACAGGGTCACGCGCTGAGCGTGCAGGATTCCCAGCCGCTCCGATGTCGCGGGCAGCGGCACGCCGTCACTGGCCGGGGCCGGCTTCGACGGCATCGCGAACATGTGGACTGCGCGCCCGAGACGCTTTGTGACGACCGGTTGCCACTCCGCCCATTTCTCGTCTTTCGGAGCGTAAACGCTGAAGAAAGTTTCACCTGTGGATGTCGAATCGATGTACTCGGTCAGCATGTACGGCTTGCCGCCGATTTTTTCGAGCTGTATCGTCAGATAGTATTCCGGCGCGCAACCCTGGAACGCAAAGGTGAGCAGCAGCATCAAGCCAATGAGGATTGCCAGCCTGCGAAACATCATCTACTTTTCGATCTCCGGCTGTTTCTCGATGACTGGACGCTTGTCGATTTCGGGCGCCACGCGGCCTGCGTCCGGCTTCTCTCGAGCCAGTACGCGCTGCGTCGCTCGCCGCGTGTTCTCGATCGTATCGGCCGCTTCCTGCAGCACGCCGGGGAGGAGCAGGCTGGAGAAGGGGACGGCCGAATGCGAATACGCCGTCAGCGTGCGCCCCTGACGGCTCAGCCCCGTGCGGAACGTCCCCAGCCGGTCGTCAAAAATCGTCGGCGCCGGCAGCAGGTCCGGATGCACCTTAAACGATCCGATGCGCGGCTCTGCGCCCGACAACATCCACGCGGCGTACGCTATCTTCACCACTTTCTCCAAGTCGATCTGCAGCCGCACGGCATCGTTCGCGCGCCAGAAGGTGTCCTGTTTCGCTTCTGTAGCCAGCGTCTTGCCGGTCTTCAGAGCGGTGGTCAGATCCAGGTACGCTGAGGAACTGGAGCAGAGCCAAGCCCATCCGGGGCTCAAGCCGATCACCGGCGCTGTGAAAATGCCTCGCCCCTTGAACAGTGCTCCCAGCGGCGCGACCTCACCTATCTTACGCGCGCCCGCCAAGGTATCAAACTCCGCCCCAACGTTCTCCAGTTGCTTCACCAACTCCGCTCGAATCGCGTCGATCTTCTCCTCGTTCTTGATGCGAGCCGCGACGATCGCCCGCACGTCGCCCGCCAGCGTCGGCTTGGCGACGATGGAAAAAGCTCCTGTCGCCAGACGCAGCAAAAACTCGAACCGGTCCGCCGCCAGGGATTCCGGCTGGTAACCTTTCGTCTGAGTCCACTTCTTCCCGCGCAGGAAACGTTCGGTGGCCTGGAGCGCGTCGGGCAGATCCGGTCCCAGCGCGCGGAAATCGCAGTTGGCCTGCAGCGCCGCGTCCATCTCGCCAGGAGTCGCACCCAGCAGCGCATTCCACGGTGCGGGCTCCTGGCGCAGGGTGCTGACTACGCGCGAGAAGGCGTTCTTGCACTCCGGCGAAAGCTCGATCACCAGTTCTTCGGCGATCCGCTCGCCGGCAAAGCTCATGCTCAGGCTGAGCTTTTCGAGATCGGCGCCGCGAATGCTCTCCATCGCCAGCGCCACGATGTCGAACTGCATGCCCTCGCTGCTCTCGAACCATTCCTTCAGCGCGAGGTGCAGTTTTCGCGGCGTCGCCAGCAGAGCTACGTCGCCCTTCGGCCACTCGCTCGCCCATTTGGGAACTTTGTCCTGCGCCGGCAACTCCACTTCATTGATGGTCACCAGTTTCGAAATCGTCAGCAGACTTTGGTTGCCGCGCGGCGGCTTCGGCCATTGTTCCTGAAGCATCTTGGCGGCTTCAGCGTTTGGAACCAGCACGCGCAGTTCGATATGCAGATCGTTCGCCGGCTGCTTTTCGGCCGGAACTGAAATAGGCTTCTTCTGTTCCCCGGGCAACGATCCCACCAGCGCCAGGGTGGCCGGCCCGCTTAAGTGCTTGCTGAAGTCCGGCCAGAGCGCCGCAATGTCCATCCCGGCTTCGTGGTTGATCAGTGCCCGCAAGTGCGCCGCGCCTTTGGCGTAGCTCGGATCGCGCAGCATTTTATCGAAGGAACTTTGCGCGAATTTCTCGGGCAATGCGCGCACATCTTCGCATCCAATCACCGCCAGCGGCTGCGATTCGAAGCTGGCTAGCAACCGCGGCAGCGTGGCCTCGACGCTCTTGTCGGGTTTCTTTTCGCCAACTTTATCCGCGCCATCCGCCGCCCAACTTTTCGCTGCGAGAATGCAGAGAGTTAAGGTGAGCGCCGCGAACGCCGTGCGGCACATCGATCTGACACCCAAATTACAGAAGCCTCCACTTATATTTTTGCTGTTTTCTGTTTGGTGGTTCCTTCGAATTTCGGATTTCGAATTTCTCTTTTTCGCTGTCTCACATGGTAAGTTAGCCAAGAGAAATTAACATCTGAAATATGGGACAAGTAAAGCCTCCGCGCCTCGTCACCCCTCTGGTTGCCATGCTCTCCGGCGACCCCGCGTACTTCGAAAAAGCCCGCCCACTGCTCGAAAACCTGCTCGGCCCGGTCGAACTGGTCAGCCCCCTCTATCCCTTCAATCGCACCGAATACTACAACGCCGAGATGGGCCCCAACATCCAGCGCCAGTTCTTCACGTTCAAAAACCTCGCCGACCCCGGCAACCTGGTCGCCTGGAAACTCGCGACCAACGCGATGGAACTCGACATCGCCGCCGCCTCCGGTCCCCCTCTCCCCCGCGAGGGAGAGGGGTTAGGGGTGAGGGGGCAACCTTCTGTTCATTCGGCAATCGATGAATCCAAAATCCAAAATCAAAAATCCAAAATCATTCCCCGCCCCGTCAACCTGGACGTCGGCTACATGACCGGCGCCAAACTGGTGCTGGCCTCGACGAAGGACTTCGCCCACCGGCTCTATCTAAGAGACGGCATTTTCGCCGAAATCACGATGTCTTTCCGTGGAGATTCCTGGGTCAGCCACGACTTCACCTTCCCCGACTTCCGCAGCGGCATCTACGACGATTTCTTGAAGAAGGTCCGCGACTGGCATTTGCGAAAAGTGAAAAACCTTTAGCGTCGCGGCACCTACCGAAAGGATAAATAAAGAGGCATTCATGGATGAACGGCTATTACTGGAGAAGCTGCGCAAAATCGAGGCGCTGATCGCGCAGCCGGGAACGGCCGGCGAGGGTGCGGCCGCTGCCGAAGCGCGGCGGCGGTTGATGGAGCGATTGAGCGCCATTCGGAAGACCGACGCGTCCGTTGAATATCGATTCAGCATTCCAGACGCATGGTCGCGTCGTCTGTTCCTGGCCCTGCTGCGGCGCTACGGTCTGCAGCCCTACCGTCACCGTGGGCAACGGTACTCGACGGTGACCGTGCGTGCGCCCAAGAGCTTTCTGGAAGAAACGCTCTGGCCGGAGTTCTTGGAGATGTCCACGACGCTGAAGGGCTATCTGGACGAAGTGACGGATCGCGTGATCGGCGAGCTATTCCAACAGAAACCCGAGGAGGCCGGAGAAGCGCCGCAGGAATTGCTCGGCGTGGAAGCGCAGTGAAAACTAGGAACTACACGCCCGAAACCGTTTCAACCATCAGTTTGACCCTCCCCAGCATCCTCGCCCCCAATTCCGGCGAAATCAGTCGATAATCCGCACTCAAGCACACGCGCCACGCGATCGCCACGCCCGCGCGCGGATCGCGGCCTTGCCGGATCGCGTTCTCGAATCCTTTTTCCCAGTGCAAATGCGGCTGCGGCGCGGAAACCGTCAGCACCGCCGATTGCCCCGGCCGCACCAAGCTCGCCAGCCGGCACACGCTCGGCTCTTCCATGCACGCGACGGTCATCAATCCGCCGTGGCACTCGCTCGGCTTCAAAGCCCGCCGCTGCGCCCGCGCAGCCATGTCGCTGGCCGCGTCTGAAATCTCGCGCAGTGTCAGCCGGTCCGCGTTCTTCACGACAGGAGCAACGACTCCGCAGTTTTCCACCGGCACCACAAACCCAACGTTGATTTGTCCGCGATACACAACGTCGTTCTCATCGATCACGCCGCGGAACAGCTTGAACTCCTCTTTCGCGAGTATCACGCCGAGTGCGCGAATGAAAAAATCCCGCACCGAAGGCCCATGCCGCGGCCCCCATTCCTTCCGCAGTTTGCGCTGAAGTTCCAGCACCGGCCCCGCCAGCACCAACGCGTCCAGCGTGAACTGCGGAATATTCTGCTGCGAATACGCCGCTTCTTCCGCCGCCAGCCGCTGCAATGGGTGGAGCGGCTCACGCTGCGCCGGCAGCCGCAACGGCGCGTTGTCAGCGAGAATCATGTCCTTCATGCGCGAGAAGCGCTGTGACATCTGTCGAACCGGCTCTTTGGATTTCCGTTTCTTGCTCACGGCTTGAACGTTGCCGCTTCCGTCTCCCGCCTCCTGCGTCCCGCCTCCCGCCGTTTCTCCCCGTCTCCCCGTCTCCCCGTCTCCCCGTCCGCTTTTCGCCGCGGCGACGAGCACGTCGCGCTCCGTGATGCGCTTGCCGTCCGCCGGAAGCTGAAGCGCCTGCAGCGGCACGTGCAACGCCCGCGCACAGCGGCGCGCTCGCGGGGACATGTGCGGCGGCCCTTCGCGCGGCAGCAGCACGGGCGACGGGGGAAGCGCGACTCGCTCTTGGCTCTTAGCTCTTGGCTCTTGGCCGGCCACCACAGCGCTGGCGTGTACGGTCTTGTTCTGAAATATTTCTGCGGGAAGCGTAGTGCGCGCGGGAGCGATCACGCCCACCAGCGTGCCCGGAGCGACATCCGCTCCTTCGTGAAAAAGCACTCGCCGGAGCACCCCGCCGGCCGGCGCGGCAATCTCGACGCTCGTCTTCCCCACTGCAATCAGCAGCAGAGGCTGCCCTTTGCGAACCGAATCTCCTTCGCGAAAGAACCAGCTCTCAATCGTGCAGAAGCCCGAATCCGAATCTGTAAGCGCAGGAATAGTGATGTTGGTGATCATGCGTTGTGTATCGTGAACTCGGCCTACTGCCTACCTTCCCGGCCCATCCTTCTTCAGTCGCTCTAAGCGCGCCAGTTCGCGGCGATAATCCTCTCGCGGCTCCAGTGCGACGGCTTGCTGCGCGGTTTGCACCGCCTTTTCGTATTCGTGGCCGACCACGAGCGCCCGCGCCAGCCCCATGATGAACTGAGCGTTCTTCGAGTGCGTCAGCGTGACGGCTTTGGCGGCGTGCTCGATGGCATCGTAGGCGTTCGTGTAGGTCGGGTCTTCGGGGTCGCTAAGCATATTGGCCAGCAAGAAATGCGCGTATGCGTTCTGTCGATCGAGCGCGAGCGCGAACGTGTAATCCGCGATGGCTTCTTTTGGAGCCTTGTTGTTTTCTTTGGCAATCCCGCGTGTGCAGTAGTACGCCGAGCTCTTCGGCTTGAGCTTGATTGCTTCATCCGCAATCTCGAGCGCTTTGCGGTAGTTCTTGCCATGCAGGTACGCCAGCGCGAGATTGTGAACGTAATCCGCGTTGTCGGGTTCCAGGCTGATCGCGCGCGTGTACGTGGCCACGGCCGGTTCAACACGCCCTGCGCTGAGCAGACAGTCTCCCAGCGCGCTTTGGTATCGCGCATTGGATGGCACCGCGGTTGCCGCGGCCTGGCAGGCAATCATCGCGCGGTCGAGCCAGTTGGCTTGCAGCGCGGCCAGCCCGTAGTCGCACAGATAGCGCGGATTCTGCGGCTGCAGTTCAACGGCTTTTTCCAGGTGATCGAGTCCCTTGATCAACTCGCCACTCTTGACCAGTACCAGGCCAAGCCGGTACCGGGCGGCCGGGCTTTCGGGTTCTGCCTTCACGATCGCGGCGTAGCGTTCCACCATTTCCTTGGCCGGCTTCCCGCTGCGTTCTTTGGCGATGGCCTTCGCAAGTTCGGGACTGATGTCCTCCTTCACGTTGGGATCGGCACTCACCCGCGGAGCTTCGTCCGGCAGGGTGGGAGAAGCCGGAGCGCCGTCCTCCTGCGGAAGCGACCAGACAATGCGAGGAACCCGCGTTTGTTTTTGGTTTTTAGGCTCGGGTGTGGATTCGTTTGTTTCCGTGTTCAGCGGCGTCTGCGGCTTGATCACAGTCGCCTTGAACCCCGGCTCATTGATGTTTAGCGCATTGTCCTTTGTTTCGGCGTTATTTTCGTTGGGCTTTGGAACTGGCGTCTTGTCCGGTTGGCGCGGCGGCCGGTCATCATCGATGACTTCCGCTCGAGCGGCCGCCGAGACAACCATCACGCAGCAGAGCAACAGGCAAGTTCGAAGCATGCGTAAATTGTGTGAGTGTGCGGGCACGAAGTCAATGGCCTAACAGCCGGGTATGGGGTATGGGGTATGGGGTATAGGGTATGGGGTATTGGTGCGCCTTGTTCGAGATGCGACTGCAACACCCCATACCCTAGACCCTATACCCCGCCGTTCCGTGCGTCCGCTTCCCCGTCGATCTGCCGGGATTTCGTTGTTCCTTCGTCGTAAGCCTTTGGGGGCGGCAAGCCTTGTTGAATGCGCGCGAAGAGTTTCATGTAGCGCACAAAACGCGTGAAGGCGCAGAAGCTGCACACGGCCAGGCCGGGGATGCCGTCGAGAAATCCCAGCTTCAGCACATACATCTTTAAGAACTCCCATCCCGGGTGGAAAAAGAAGTTCCAGATGTGCGGCTTCCGTCCCTCGCGATGGTAACGTTCCGCGGCTTGAGTCGTGTAGCGATTGAAGCGCGCGAAATACCGGTTCAGCCCATCCGGCGCACACGTAATGTGATCGAGCTTCGCCGTCAGCCTCCCCGACCGACCCAGGCTGCCGTCTGGCTTCTTGATCTGGACATCCGCGTGAACGTCGCGTTCGGCATAGCGACCCATCTCGCGCCGGAAGAGACGCTGGACATCGTTGCTTTCCCACCCGCCGTGCTTGATTTCGCCGCCCAGAAAAAAGTTCCGGCGCAAAACGAAATAGCCGTCCAACTCGGGGCCATCCGGCTTCGCCAGCAGTTCTTTGAGCTCAGCCGCCAGTTCCGGCGTGACCCGCTCGTCGGCATCGATGATGAAGACCCATTCGTGCTTGCACTGTGGAATGGCCCAGTTCTTCTGCGCCGCGGAGTTGACATATTCGTGCTGAACCGTGCGCGCGCCAAAGCTCTTGGCGATTTCCAGCGTCTTGTCGGTGGAGAAACTGTCCACGACGAAAATCTCATCGGCTAGGCCGCGCACAGACTCCAGGCACGCCGGCAGATTGGCTTCTTCATTGAATACTGGCACGAGTACGCTCAGCGGTTTGGGCATGGTCCTATCCTGTATCGGCAAAGACAGACGCGCAACCGCCAGTTTCTGGTTCCAGGTTTCTGGTCTCGGCTTCGCAGGCGGGAAAGCAGAACCGCGACCGTGAGGGACCGGCGGCAAAGCGCCAACGGCGCGACAATGGCCAAGCCGATTCCTCGCGCGGCGAGAGGATTTGGAACGTGAGTAGACGCGTCCTCGTCTCGCCGTTAAATTTACAGCAGTCTCGCGGGATTCCTATGCGCTCCATGTCACAGAAAAGTGCTTCCGACGCCGTCCTGAACCGCAAAGCCCCCGGCTGGACGGAGGGCCCGGAGGCAACCTTTGTCCGGAACCTGAAGGAGCGCGGGCTGAAGTACACGGCGGAGCGCCGCGAGATACTCAAGGCTGTGCTCAGCACTCACGAGCACTTCGATGCCGACAGCCTGTTTATTCAAATGCGTAAGGCCGGAGCAGAGGTGTCGAAGGCGACGATCTACCGCAGCCTGACCCTGCTTTGTCAGGGCGGCGTTTTGCGGGAAGTTTTCCACGGCAGCCACGGCGCATCGTACGAACACGTCTACGGCCACGAACATCACGAACACCTGATCTGCCTGACCTGCGGCAATGTGACGGAGTTCATCTCGCCCGAGATCGAGAAACTTCAGGAGGAAGCCTGCAAAGCCGCGAACTTCACCCCCGTTCGCCATCAGCTTCAAGTCTTCGGGTATTGCCGACACTGCAGAAAAGTGACGAGTGAGGCGTGACGGGTGGCGAGTGCAGCGGATTGTGACGAGCCATTCCACCCGTCACCCGTCATTCGTCACCGCCTTAGATCGCACCTGCCAAGTGAACGCCAGTTTCGCTCACGCGCTCAGTGAAATCTGTCGATAGAAGAACACACCTGAAGGGCGCCGTGTTTCCACGTTTTCGCTCTTCAGAAACGATTTGAAACTTCAGGGCTGAATACATGAGCGCATACAGCGGCAAACGTGTCACGGTTATGGGGTTGGGGCTTTTCGGGGGAGGCGTCGGCATCGCGCGCTTCTTCGCTGAAAACGGCGCGCAGGTGACCGTCACCGATCGGCGCAGTGAGAAAGACCTGAAGCCATCCATGCAGGAGCTTTCCGGCCTGCCGGTCCGTTACGTGCTCGGTAAACATGATGCAGCCGATTTCCGCAGCGCGAACATCGTTGCCGTCAATCCAGGCGTGCCGGAGGACCACCCCCTAATCGTCATGGCTCGCGGCGCCGGAGCGCAGATTGAGCGCTCGATCAACTTGTTGTTCAAGCTCACGCCACGCAACCCGAAGCTTGCCGTGACGGGTTCAAACGGAAAATCCACGACCACCGCTCTGCTGGGCGCCATGCTCGCGCTTCATGATTCGCGGACGCTCGTCGGCGGCAACCTCGGCGGATGTCTGCTGGCGCAGACCCGCAATCTGCCTGCACGTGTGCCTGTCGTTCTCGAACTCTCCTCATTTATGTTGGAAGGCATGCGTGAACTCGGCGAAAGTCCGCACGTCGCGATTGTAACGAATCTCTCGCCGAACCATCTCGACCGGCACGTGACGATGGAAAATTACGCGGCGGCAAAAAAGAACATTCTTCTGTTCCAGAAAGAAGGCGACGTCGCAATCTTGAACGCTGACGATCCGGCGCTTGCAGGCTGGGACAAGCTGACTCCCGCTCGCATCGTGCGCTTCAGCGCAAAACACGAACTGGAAGGCGACGCGGCGTTCCTCGATCGCGACAAACTGATCGTGCGCATGGGCAGCTACGAGGAAGTCGTGGCGATGCGGCAAATGTTGCGCCTCCCGGGCGCTCACAATGCGGCCAACGCTCTGGCAGCCGCGGCGGCCGCCTTGGCGTATGGCGTCCGGCCGTGGCAAGTTGCCGAAGCCTTGGCGACGTTCAGCGGCCTTCCGCACCGGCTGGAAATGGTCGCGCGAACGCCATCAGCAGTTACGTTCTATAACGATTCGATTGCGACCACGCCGGAATCCGTCATCTGCGCGCTCTCCTCTTTTGATGGCCCGATTACGCTGATCGCCGGTGGATCTGACAAGGGGACACCATTCGACGAACTCGGCTTGGTGATCGCCCGAAAAGTGCGCCGGCTGATCCTGCTGGGAGTCACGGCCCCAAAGATTGAAGAAGCCGTCGTGCGCGCTTCGCACGAACTGCACCGCGGGCCGGAAATCGCACACGTGCGCGATCTGGAACAGGCGGCCCGAGAGGCTGCTACCGGCGCGTTGGCAGGCGAAGTCGTGCTGCTTTCGCCGGCCTGTGCGAGCTTCGACATGTTCCGCAACTTTCAGGAGCGCGGCGAAGTTTTTAGCGCTTTAGCGCGCCGCCTTGCACAATGCAACGCATGACGTAGGGTAGCGCAATTTTTCTCGGTTCGCGCCCGTGGGCGCGATTCGGTGGATTGCGCTGTTAACCTGCTCACCCAAAACGCCTTGACAGTATTTGCGACATTCGCTACTTTGGCTTTGCTACGAAGAGCGGTTGACGGGATCGCTTTAGCGAAAAGTTCGGTTTGGCGATGCCGGAGATTCGAACGGCGGCCGAAGGTGGTCCGAGGGTGTGCACATGAGCTTAAAGCTCGGTGAGATGTTGGTTAATAACAAAGTCATCTCACAAGCTCAGCTTGATAAAGCCCTTGAGACACAGAAGGAAGTCGGCGGCAAACTCGGCGTCATCCTGGGTAAGTTGCACTTGATCAGCGAGGAGCAACTGGCCGAGTTCCTGGCGGGCCAGCTCAAGCTTCCACTGCTCAAACTGCCGGATCTCGTGGTTCACCCCAGTGTCTCATCCTTGGTTGACCTGGAGGTCATCGAGAAGGGCCAGTTTCTGCCCATTCGACGAACAGGCGATCTTCTTGTGGTGGCTGTCGTTGATCCGCTGGACTTGGACAGCATCGACAACCTGCATTTCGTGACGGGGTTGCGCATCGAAACAGCCGTCGCTGCCAGGCCCCACGTGCGCAAAGCCATTGATTACTACTTCCATGGGACTCCGTGCTCCGAGATCCAGCATACCGAGAAATCGAACGCATTGACCTCGGGACAGCATCCGGCGACGCCCGGCACCCGGGCCTCGCCACAAGCAGTCTTGCAGGCATTGACCGAACTGTTGATCGAGAAGAAGGTTATTACGGAAAAGGAGTTGCTCGCCAAGGTGGCTGGGCAGAAGGCGCCTTCCACGACGGCGCCGGCGGGCACCAGCGCTCCACAGCAGCACGGGCCCGCAACGGGAGAAAAGCCCTGACATGAAAACGGTTTCGACTGCGGAACTGGCGCAACGCGTAGCGCGCGAACTGGCCACGCCTGAACCTCAGGCGCGCGCCGTCCTGGACCGGGCCATCGACGTCATGAAGAAGGAGCTGCAGCGTGGCAACTGCATTGAGCTTCCTCATTTCATGTCCGTCTCCGTCAAACAAGGCCAGCCCGTGGCAACCACCACACAGTCCGGCGGCACCTTGGGCCTTCCCGCGACGCGCCTGGTCCAGATGGACCTCGACGATGGCCTGCGAAAGGCGATCGAAGGTCCCGGCCTTTTCCACATCTTGCTTGTCGTCCCCAAGAAGAACTTCTTTACTGGCGTCATGGCCAGCCGTCTGGCTAGCGCTCGCAGCGAAGTGACGGTCGTGCAGGGCGAGGCCGAAGCGCTGGAACGGCTCGAACGTTCCCGGCCAGACCTGGTGGTGCTGGACGTCGGCCTGGAAGACGCTCCAAAAATCAGCAACACCCTTAAGAAGAACCGCGACACCAGCCTGACCTCGATCATCGCCATCCATCCGGAAGGCACGGATGCGCAGAAGGTCAAGGACATGGTGGTGATGCCTGACGAGGGCATCAATGAGCCCTTTGAACTGACCGAACTGGTAAGGTTGACGGAGTCCGAACTGGCACGCTGCTCCGAAGAACGAAACTATTTCGACCATGTGATGCACTGGCGTTTGCAGACCAAGGAGGAGACCGTCGAGCAGGCCAACGACCTGGTCGCCCACGTGCTGGCTCAAAGCGGACTGCCAGAAGAATCCGCGGCCGCCTTTGGCGTCGCCTTCCGCGAAGCGGTGGATAACGCGGCGCGGCACGGAAACAAGAATAACGAGAACCGATATATCGACGTGCAGTACCTTCTCGACCGTGAAAAAGCGACACTCGCGGTGCAAGATGAGGGTGAGGGCTTCGACACGGAGATTTATCTCAGCCGCGGCGTCAGTGGCAGTCCGGTCGATGCTGCTCGCCAGCGAAGCATGGAAGGCGGCCACGGTGGACTGGGCATCATGTTGATGCTCAAGTGCGTTGACAAACTCGAGTACAACTACGCGGGAAACAAGATCAGCCTGACCAGATACATCCGTAAGTCATAGCTGGACTTTCAGCTCTCCCGTGTCGTGGCAACACGGCAGGAGCGCAGTTTTGGGGCGGAACTCTCATGGCAAGCATTGAATTTCGAGTCAAGGTCGTCAAATCGCCGGATGGAACCGTCGCCACGCTGGCGGAGGTGGACGGATCGATCGATTCGTCAACCATCCAGCAGTTCCAGCAGGTCATGGACAAGCTGGTCGAGCGTGGCGTGAAGAACCTGATCCTCGACTGTACCAACGTCAAGTACATCAACTCGACCGGCCTGGGCACGCTGCTGAAGTACTCCGATACCTTCGAAAGTATCGGCGGCCACATCGCTTTCTGCCGGGTGCCGAGCAAGGTTATGCTCGTCATGGAAATGCTCGGCTTCAACGCTCTTTTCAACATCGTCACCGACGAAGCAACCGCCCTGCGTTGTTTCGCCGGCAAACTGGCCCCGCCGCCATCCGTCAGCGTCAAGACGTCGCCCGCTCCGGCTGCGTCTCCGCCGCCGATGCCCGCCGCTCCAGCCCCGAGCGGAGTGCACTCTGCCGCTGCAGCTCCAGCGGCCCCACCGGCCTCGTCATCGCAGCAGATCAGTGCGGTACCCGCCGCTGCCTTCCCGCTGCAAAGCAGTTGCGCGCGCTGCCGCGTCACGCTCGAAGTCCCTGGCCCCGGCAAGTTCAAATGTCCGCGCTGCGGAGCCGTTTTGGCAGTGGAGTCCGGTGGGCGCGTCCGCTTTTTTGCGTCGAAGAAAGGCCGCCCGATTTCCGTTACGCTGCCCTGCAACCCGCAAGTTGCCGATGGTGTTGCCGCCCTGGCCGGCCGCTGCGCCGAAAGCCTGGGCTTCAACGGCAACTCGGCCGATGTCATTTCAAACGCCGTCAGCACGGCCTGCAAGAATGTCATCGAGCGCGCATACGACAACGATCCGAACAGCATCTTCCACCTGCTGATCGTGCCCAACGGCTCGTCGTTGACCGTGAAGATCGCCGACTACGGCAAGCCCTTCGACTTCGGACCTGCCGGCACGATCCACGGTGACCTGCGCTTCTCCGTCGTCGTCAATTCAATGGATACGGTCGAACATCGCCCGAACCCAAAGGGTGGCAACCTGCTCACGCTCATCAAGGTTTTGCAGTAGAATCGGTGAGTGGTGAAGTGGTGAGTTGTAGAGTGGTGCTGTGATAAGGGGTGGAGTGGCGAGAGCGCAGTTGAGATTGGTGAGCATCGTCACCACTCATCACTGACCGCTCACTACTCACCAAAACGGAGTGAAAATGGCCGATCCGACCCGACGCTCAACGCGGTTTTCCATGCGCTCTAAGCAGCTTGGCCAATTGCTGCTTGAGAACGGCGACGTGCGGGCCGAACACGTTGCGCAGGCGCTCAAAGTCCAGGAAAAAGAGGGCGGCCTGATCGGACAGATTCTGCAGCGAATGGGCGCTTGCCCCCCGCCGGCCATCGCCGCCGCGCTCCTCAAGCAGGTGCAGGTCACCGATGTAAAGTGCGATGAGCTGGAGGTGCCGCCGGAAGTCTCGATCCTGGTTGAGCGTGAGCTCTGCGAAGCCGAGAAGCTCTGCCCCTTTGAGAAACTGGGCGGCCTGCTTTGCCTGATCATGGCCAACCCGCTCAATCGCAAAGCGATCACCGCGATCGAAGAGCGCACGCACTTAAAGGTCAAATCCTTCAAATCGATCTGGACGCCCATCAGCGCGCTTATTCAACGCACATACGGGGAAGGCGAAGCGGCTTTTCAGCCGCCGCTGGAGGCCCAGCCGATCGAGGCTGGCGACCCGTACGCGACGGCCGAAATTGCCGCTCCCGAACCGCTGCCGCCGCTCGAAATCCAGCCCTCAGCCGACATCGCCGCCCCGATCGAGATTGCCGCGCCCACCCAAATCCCGCTTCCTAACGACTTTGGCGTCGGACCCGCGCCGGTGACTACCAGGTCGGGGAGCCTGGCTTCCATTCCGCGCAAGCCCCAACGCCAGCCGGAGCAACCCGCTCATAAGATCGACAACATTGATACGCTGGATGAAAGCAAGGCCGAAGTCATCGACACCAACACGCGCACGCGCAAGGCAGCGGAGCCTGAGGTCGTCGCGCCCAAGCCCGTGAAGGTGGCGAAGGTCAACATCGACCTGGATTCGCTGGACGTCTCCAAGGCCGACGTCGTGGTCCCTGGCGCCGCTTTGCCGGGCGAAGAGGCGCTCGAAGAGATCGCGCATGCGCCCGCCCAGGCGCTCGCCGCGGCAACGCCTGTCGAGGCGTTGGTTTCCTTGGCCCTGGTTGAAGATCGCTATTTCTACGCAGACGGCAAGGCTCCGGAAGGCGCCCGCAGTGACGAACTGCTGCGCCTGGTCGAGCAACTACCTGTCGCGGAAGTCATCGCCGAGTCTGCCGCCGAATACCAGCAGAAGCAAAAGGGTGTATCGGCCGTGCAGGCCGCTGTCGAAGCCAAGCCGCTGCCGCCCGCTCTCCGCGCGCGTCCTGTGGAACTTCAGCCCGCTCCAGCCGTCCCGATGCAGGCCGTCGTCCTTGGCGAAGACGAATTCCAGCAGCAAGTCGTCGCTCTGGTCGAAGACCCGGTCGGCGAGTGGGATTGGCAATTCGCCGCCGCCGGCCCCGTCGCCGCCGTCGATTACGAAGAGTAGCGCAGCGCAATCCTCCTGGATTGCGTGCCGTTCGTTTGTGCGCGAGCCTCCGGGCTGCCCGTGCCGCGCCCCAAAAAAGCACACGATAAATACCACTGCACCAGACCACCAGACACCACTCACCAAGTACCAATCACCATGTACCACTCCTCGACTTCCAGACGTCTCGCGCTATGATCATCGCTGCGATGCGCTCACTGATTTGCTCTCTCCTGCTCGCCACGTGCGCTCTGCCGCTGGCAGCCAAAGAATCTCGCGGCACTGAACGCGGCAAGCCTGACGACAAAGAGCCTCCTGTCGTCTGGCGCGAACACCTCGTCGCCGGACCCGCTGTGCTGTTGCGCATGAAGCGCGGCGCGGGCAAGTTTCAGGTCTATGAAGGCACGATCGAGCGCACACAGCGTGGAATCAACTCCTACACGGAGAGCGGAACGTTCTACATCACGGCCATGTGCGCCGCCCGCCGCGACGAGAACATCGCCGGCAGAAACCGCACGCTGGATCTGATCGCTTTCCGCCGCAGCTTCACCGATCGCAAACGCACCGAAAAGCGTGAGAATGGAAAAATCGTCGAACTTGTTCTGGAGAACACCGACGAGAAAATCGATCTCGGCCCGAACGCGGATTTCGTCGGCACGCTGCGCTGCCATGCCTTCGATGCGCAGAATTGCGCCGCTTACCGCAGCGAACATCTCGCCGTCCTTAAAGATGGACGCCAATTGCGTGGCCAAGTGCTGAAACAGTCGGAGGACAAGGTTCTCTTCCTGCCGAATGATGCCGACAAGCTGGAACTTCAGCGCGCCGAGATCGAAAGTATTTTGCCCGTTGCGACACCGCACATCGTATTGGGCGAAAACCCGCATTACCTGTTCCCGCCGTTCCCGGAGCGGGAGGTCGCTCCCGGCGCCACGTGGAAGTTTCGCATTCCGGTGATCATGCCGCTGCAGATGGGCAACCCGCCGCAAGTGCTTCCGACACAATTTGATGTTCAGGTGATCGGGCGTTTGTGCGAAGTGCGCGAAAGCGCGGGATCGAAGGTCGCCACGATCGAATACCGCGTAAACGGGGTTTTCGACAGTGGGGCCGAACCCTTTGTGACGCGCTTCCCGGATTCGTTCCATCAGAACACGCGCATCGTTCACAAGTTGACCGGGGAAGGCGTCCTGCGGCTGGATCTCGACAAAGGCTGCATCCTCGACAAGAGCGAGGTCTTCGAGTTCGCCCTCTATAGCAGCGGCGTGCTGCCGGCGGACGGCAACAAGCCGGCCCGGCGCGAGGAAAAGCAGGTCGATCTCAGCAGCCGCTTCACGATGAAATGGCTGCCCCCGGGCACGCGCCTCAAGAACGGCAAAGTGATCCCGGACGACAAGTAGAAACAGGCAGCGGCAGTAAGCAGCACGCAGGGACGGCTCTTCGCTCTTTGCTCCTCGCTATCCGGCGTTCGTGTGCGAGCCAAGAGCCAAGAGCGCGAGGGACACGCCAAGTGGCTCTTGAAGAAGAAGCGCTATTTCTGAGGAAAGCCGTCAGGCTCGGCGCGCTCGATCCTGACAAAGGCACCGCTGCGCTCTACGTCTACTCTCAGCTCAAGAAAATGGGGGCAAAGTTCAGCTTCGGCCTATTCCTCGTCGAACGCGGCCTGCTCAGCCAGATGGCGCTGCGGGCGCTGGAAGAAGGCAGTCAGACTGAGCTCAAGCGGGTCGATACCGTCGGCGATTTCCAACTGATCGAATTGATCGGCGAGGGCGAGAACGGAGCGGTGTTCCGAGCGCTTCAAAAATCGCTTAACCGCATGGTTGCCGTCAAGATCCTCTCGACCGACGTTTCCTCCAACCCCGAATGCGTGGAACAGTTCCTGCGCGAAGCCCGCGCCACCGCGCGCATCAACCATCCAAACGTCGTTCAGGGCATCGATGTCGGCCATGATCAAGGCTTGCACTTTTTTGCCATGGAACTGGTGAATGGCGGTTCGGCGCGCAAACTGTTGGAGTCCCGCGGGCGTCTGGACGAATTCACCGCTCTAAGCCTTGTGCGCGAAGCGGCCGAAGGCCTGAAAGCCGCGCACGACGCCGGCCTGACGCATCGCGACCTGAAGCCGGACAATATTCTGCTCACCGTCGAGGGACACGCCAAGCTCGTTGACCTGGGAATCTCACAGAATCTCGGCGCAAAGGCGCGCGGCGAACCCGGCGCTGATTTCTGGGCCAGCCCGCCTTACGTCGCTCCTGAGATCATCAGCGGCCTGTCTGAAAACGATTCGCGCAGCGACATCTACAGCCTGGGCGCTACGCTTTTTGAATTTCTAGCGGGCCAGCCGCCGTATATCGGCGAGACGCCCGAAGACACGATGCGTCTGCATCTCAACGCGCCGATTCCGGACATTCTCGCTTTTCGCCCGGACATCAGTCCCAACACCGCTGGCTTGATCACTCGAATGCTCGCGAAAGACCCGGCCGAGCGCGCGCCCACTGCCGAAGTCGTCAGCAGCGCAATTCTTCGTATTCTGACGCCAAAGGAGGATGCGCGGGCGGCGCGGGTACCGTCCGCGAAACCTGCCGGTCCCACTTCCGCGCGGGTTCCCGCTGTCGTCCCGGCTCCAGCGCCGCACGCAAGAGCGCTGGCGCCTGCCGCTGTGCCGCCAGCAGTCCAGGCTCCGGCCATGGTGCCCGCCGCACGTGTAGCCGGCCGGCCGGCGGCGAGCGGCACGATGAGGCCCGCTGTCGCGCCGCCAGCATCTTCGCCTCAGCATCCCGCGCGTCCTGCTGGACTTGCTCGGCCGAACGCGCTGCCGCAAAAGTCCAAACCTGGTGCGGGGCATGGCCAAATCCCCGCGTTGCGCCGCCTCGCCTCGCCGCCGCCGCGGCCACAGACGCCGGAGCTTGAGGAACTGCTTCCGGAAGAAGATTCCTGTGCTCCGGCCCCCCCTCCGCCGGACGCGTCAGGGCGAGCGCGAGCGGCGACGCGGGATCTCGAAGAGCTTGCTCCTCTAGAAGAAGTCCCGCGCGCGCGTGTGCCGTCCGCTCGCGGCGTAGCGCCCAGAACGCGTCCGCAGACGCAGGAACTCGATGAACTTCTTCCTTCGGAAAACGACCCCGGATACTCGACGCCGCGTTTGCCCGTCCCTCCGGTTGCCGAGTCCCCCGAAGCTGTGGCCGAAACCCTTTGCGCTCCGCAGCCGCCGCGCCGCGGCCCCATTCCGCCCCGTCCCGCTCAACCCCGAGTTCCCGGCCCTGCACCAGCGTCCAGAAGCGGCCAGCCGCCCCCGCGCCCGAAGTTCCCAGTTCGCGGCGTTCGCCCAACAAACCCAAAGCAGAAGCCGAAGAAGTGAGCGCCGCATTCGAAGGCGGTTGAACGCTGCAGGGTGGTACTCGCTACGGGAGCGAATATGGCCGAAGAGTGCGAGAGTCAAAAGGATCTGAAGACGGCGATGGCGGAACTCGATGCTCTCGTCGCCTCGCAAAAGCGCTCATCATCGGCTGATAAGGCCCGCGCCGGCGACCTAAAGTGGCTGGCGCGGATTACATATCTGGGGCTGCCGTTTATCGGTGTATCGCCGTACTTGTTCAAACTTGACGTTGCGCGAGTCGTATGCACCTATAGCTTGGTCTGCGCATTGGTTCTTGCCGGATGGGGCATCTATCGGACCACGCGGGCAGGCGGTTCGTACAAGGCAGCGACGTGTTTATACGGGATTTACTTTGTACTTGTCTTCTTGCTCTGTGTGGGATTGCTCTTTAGTAAGGATCTGGGTGAGCCGTGGATGTGGACAGTGGGCGTTCCGATGGGAAAAAAGTGAGATAAGAGCGTGACAGAACCTGCGGCGATCCAGCAAACAAGTACAGAGTCCTCCTCCATCCCCCAGCTCCTCTCTCCGGAGTTCATGGCCAAGCTGGGCGCGCTGGGGATTGTCAGCCGCAAAATATTGGCGGGAAAACTGCGGGGCGAGCGGCGCAGCAAGAAGCGCGGCGAGTCGCTCGAATTTGCCGACCACCGCCAGTACGCGCAGGGCGACGACCTGCGGCGCATCGACTGGAATCTCTACGGGCGGCTCGAAAGGCTTTTCCTTAAGCTGTTCCTCGCCGAAGAGGATTTGAGCGTCTATTTGCTCATTGACGCTTCGCGCTCGATGGATTTCGGCTCGGTGAACAAATTTGATTACGCGCGCAAAGTCGCCGCTGCAATTGCGTACGTTGGCATCAGCAACCTTGACCGCGTGAGCCTGACTGTGAACGTTGGCGGCGATGAACATAATCTCTCGAACATTCGTGGCAAGAAGCAGGTCTTCCGGCTGTTCGATTTTCTTTCGAAGATCAAGCCCGACGGCAAGACGGATCTGCTCGACGCCACGCGCCGCTTCGTGATTCGTAATCGCCGTCGGGGCGTCATGCTGCTGGTCTCCGATTTCCTCGATGCGAACGGTTTCGAGGCGCCGCTGAAGACATTGATCGCCGGACGCATGGATGTTTTTGCGGTTCACGTGCTGGCCAAAGAAGAAATCGATCCAGTCCTGACCGGCGATTTCCTGCTCGTGGACAGCGAGACCGGCGAAAAAGTCGATGTCACCGCCAGTCGCCGCTTGGTGGAGAATTACCAGAAGACCGTCAAAGGTTTTTGCGCCGCGATGCAGCAATTCTGCGCCGCGCGCGGCGTATCGTATCTGTTTGCTTCGACGGAGTTGCCGTTTGAGGCGCTGGTGCTGAATTACCTCAGAAGTGCGGGACTGGTACGGTGAGAAACTGCTCTTGGCTCTTAGCTCTTGGCCGCAGGCGGCATAACGGGCGACCAATGAAGAGGGTTACGCGATGAGTGGAAGTCGAGGCCGCGGCTTTTACGATTTGGAGATCGATCAGCGTTATGAGCGTCTATCGACTATGCTCTGGGACGCTGTCGATGTCTGGAGTGAGCGGCACCAGCGACATCCGGGCAGACAGATGCTCGAGGCCGTTGATTCCATAGGCAGCAATATCGCCGAATCTGTGGGACGGGGACATTTTGGCGAGAGCCAGCACTTTCTTTTGTATGCGCGCGGTTCCATGACTGAAACTCAGCATTGGATTCGCACTGCGGTCAGGCGCAGGCTTTTCGCGGACGCGCTTATTCCTCAGTTGCGGGAGGAATCTATGTCGCTCCACGCACAACTGAATGCTTTTATCAACGCGCAGCGCCCACTGAACCGACCGGCACGTGCTGCTATGCCACTCGGCGCCAAAGGCACGCAAGAGTCAGTTTTGGGATATGGTGCGTTGAGGCGCAAGGCCAAGAGCCAAGAGCCAAGAGCCAAGAGCGAAGACGCAACGTCAGCACTCGGGGAGCCCTTCTGATGAACCTCCTCGAACCACTCGGCCTTCTCGGCCTCTCAGCGCTGATTCCCATCATTGCGCTGTACTTTCTCAAGCTCAAGCGCGAGCACCGCGTCGTGCCTTCGACGCTGCTGTGGAAGAAAGTCATCGACGATTTGCAGGTCAACTCGCCGTTTCAGCGCCTGAAATATTCGCTTCTCCTCCTACTTCAACTGCTCTGCGTGGCGCTACTCGGGTTTGCGATGGCCCGGCCGTACCTGAATCTGACCGGCAGTCAGGGCGCGCGCACGATCTTGCTCATTGATACCTCCGCCAGCATGGGCACGCGCGATGCCGGAAAGAGCGGCGACTTAAATCGGTTGGAACAGGCCGTGCGCGACGCCGAACAGAAGATCGACGACATGCGCTCGAACGACGACATGATGATCATCGCCTTCGATCGCGACACGCGGCAACTCACCAAGTTTACATCGGATAAAATGCTGCTGAAGGGCGTCCTTAGCGGTCTGCAGCCGCGCGATCTGCCCACGCATGCGGCGGAAGCCTTCGACACCGCCGCGGCGCTGTGCGAAGGCGAGCGCGAAGCACGCGTGCTGGTGCTTTCCGACGGCTGTTTTGGCAATGTCAAGGTGTTGCCGGAGCGCGCCGAAGTGAAGGGGAATCTGGAAGACGCGAAGACGCCGGAACTCACGGAGACCGACCGCTTGCGCCGCAGGCTCAGCCGCTTCCAGTTCGTCTCGTATGGCTCGGAAGAGTCCGACAACGTCGGCATCACCCAGATCGACGCGCGCACTCGTCCGGTGAAAGCCGCCAGCGAGGACGGCAAGCGCATCGATGCGCTCGAAACGCAGATTTTTGTCATGGTAGAGAACTTTTCGCCCAAGCAGCGCGACGTTGTGCTGAGCTTGTCCACCGCAACGCAGCGCTTCCCGCCGAAAGTGATCACGCTGAAAGGCCGCCCCCGCAAGGTTGAAACCGCGACCAGCGATGGGGGTGCGGGCAACACGAGCGAAGCGGCGCGCTCCGTTGAAGTGTTCAAGCTGCCGCTCGGAACGACAGGCATCGTCACCGCTCATATCGATGCGCCAAAGGACAAGCTAGCCGTTGACGACACCGCGTACTGCGTCGTCGGCGCCGTCGAAGGCGCCAAGGTGTTGCTCGTGTCTAACGGAAACTACTTCCTGGAAAAGGCCTTGGGCGCCATGCCGGGCGTGACGGTGACGAAACTCGCGCCGGACGAATTCCAGAAGCTTTGGGATCAGAAAGCGCAGCAAGCGGTCGAATCGTATGACGCGAGCATTTTTGAAAGCTTCGCGCCCATCAGTTGGACCGAAGGCGGCGCGTTATTCCTGGGGAAACTGCCCCCGCTGCCCGGATTCGTCAAGAAAGAGAAGCCGCTCGAGTGGCCCGGCGTCGTGGACTGGGACCTTTCGCATCCGATCATGCGCTATGTCAACTTCGGGAACGTGACCGTCGCGAAGGCGGAGGCGTGGACCGTGCCAAAGACCACGAAAGTATTAGTCGAAGCCGCCGGAGGCCCCTTGATCGTTGCCGCCGAAAACGATCGTTTGCGTGCCGTCGCGATTGCCTTCGACATTTTTTCGTCGGACTGGGCTTATCGTCCCGCTTTGCCGCTGTTCCTGAGGAATGTTGTGCCGTGGCTCGCAGAATCATCCCCGCGCCGGCAGCCCACCGCGCTTCACACCGGCGAACCCCTCGTGATTCCGGCGGGCTTGGGCGTGGCGAGCGCGCGCCTGGTCCGGCCGCGTGCGCTTCCCGAGACCATTGAGCTCTCGCAGGAAAAGAGCACATTCATCAAAGGCACCGACAGCGCGGGTCTTTATCTTCTGAAGGACGTGACCAAGGAGGACCGGGTTTATGCGCTGAATCTCTCCGATCGCGTCGAGTCCGAAAACGCGATGCACCCGTCGCTTCAGATCGCGGACGTAAAGATCGAATCGAACCGCGCAGCCGTTGAAGGCAAGCGCGAAATTTGGCGAGACCTGGCTCTCGTCGCCGCAGGACTGCTGTTGCTGGAATGGTGGGTTTTCCACCGTCGCGTGGGGATGTAAGGATTTTGGATTTTAGATTTTGGATTGAACGGCAACAAGGACGCGCAATCCAAAACCCCGAGCTTGAAACCTACAATCTGGAATTCGGGACGGCACTTTCGGCCTTTTCCCACGCGCGTTCCGGAATTGAGAACCCCGCCGCCTGCATGCCTGTCAGGATCACCTTCACCGCCGGCGCAACATCCAGGCGATCGGTGTTGAGAATCAGATCCCAATGTGACTGCTCGCTCGGTTCCTTGCCGAAGTTCGCGCGCAAGAACGCCTCGCGTTCGGCGTTGATCCGTGCGCATTTCAGCAGCGCTTCGTTGAGCGAGATGCGCTCGCGATCCGCGACGCGCTTGGCGCACGCCTCCGAAGAGCCAATGATGCGCACATGGAATGCTTTCACATGGGCCAGAACGAGATAGGCGCCGCGGCCGACGATCACGCCGCCCGCCTGCGAGATCTTCAAGAGCACATCAATCAGGCAACGCCGGTAAACGTCGCGGTCTGTGTCTTGTCTTCGCACCAGCGAATACAGCCAGTCGCTGACGATGGGGGTTACGTGCTCATCCAAGCGAGCCATCGCCTGTTCGTCGCCGCGTGCTTCAGCGACGACCGCATCCAATAATTCGCGATCGAAATAGCGGACGCCGAGGGCCTTGGCGAGCAGCGTTCCGGATTCGCTCGCCCGGCTGCCGTACGTACGGGAGATCGTCACTGTGCAGCCGTGCGGAAGATCCTCCGCCGGTGCATGCCCGGCATTTTCGGAACGAACCAGCGCTCGAAATAACTTTAGTCCGTCGCTTGTCATAGACTGTCCCTCCGTCCGTTTTCATTATACCTCATGTTTTCGCGCACGGCGCAAGGCAACAGAAAAAAGGCGCATTGGCTGCGGGAGCGTTTTATATAATCGACGGATGAAAGTGCTTTGCTGCTTCCGCCACATTTCTCAGCAGCATCGTGACCGTTAACGGGCCCACGCCACCGGGCACTGGCGTAATCCAGCCGGCGATTTCTTTCACCGCGTCGAAATCGACATCGCCAACCGTTTTGAACTGCGGCCTGCCTTTTTCGTTCAGCAACTGGCGGCCATCGTTTCCGAAAACCGGAACACGGTTAACGCCAACGTCGATCACCATCGCGCCTGGTTTTACCATGTCTGCTTTGATCAGGCCAGCTTTACCGACCGCCACCACCAGCACATCGGCTCGCCGCGTGTGAAAAGCTAGATCGCGCGTCGCTATATGGCAGGTCGTCACGGTTCCAAAATCGTGCAGCAGCATGAGTGAAATCGGCTTGCCAACGATCTGACTGTGCCCGACGACGGTGCATTCCTTCCCGCGCAGTTCTTCGCCCGTGGACTTGATGAGCTGGTACGCCGCCATCGCGGTGCAGGGCGCGTGATGCGCGATGCCATAAACGAGCAGTCCCAGGTTGACGGGATGCACGCCTTCCGCGTCCTTCTGCGGATCGATCGCTCGCTGGCAGAGAAACGTGTTGATGCGAGCCGGCAGCGGGAGCTCGAGAATGATTGCGGTGACATCCGGCGCCTGGTTGAGTTCGTGGATTTGCTGGATGAGCGCGCTCTGGCTGATGGAATCCGGCAGGGGAACGGATTGGAACTCAATGCCGAGTTCGGAGCATACGCGGCGCTGGTTGCGCGCGTACATCACGGACTCGGGCTTTTCGCCGACCTGGATGCAGGCCAGCCGGACCGTGCGGCCGTGCTCAGCCAACGCTTTGACTTCGCCGGCGATCTGGGTTCGAAACTCAGCCGCGAGACTGGTTCCTTCAATGATCTTCGCGCTCATCGTTTGCTCCAGTGTGGAGTTCGGAAGCAAAGATTCAAGCGGAATTGGTAGTTGGTGCTTGGTACTTGGTGAACGGTACTTGGTAAAAAAACTGTCGGTGGTCAGCCGTGCAGCCGACCACCGACACGGATGTTTGCTACTGCCGCCGTCTGCGCTCTACTTCTTCTCCACGAGTTCTGGCTGCGGCTTTGGCAAGATGATTGGCTTCTCGTGCGGGTGGACCGTTTCCTTTGCATGCGCCGGGGTGGGGCGGGGGTTGCCAAAGAGCCAGGTCAGATTCAGTGGGTAATATTCCGGATCGAAGAACACCCAATAGAAGTGCCAGATCAGGATCGCCAGTCCGGCGAGCACCGCTTCCCAGTAATGGATCGTTACGGCCAGGTCCACCACCCACAGGCTCAGGTTGGACAGGCTCAGGTTCACGAACGTCAGCACCATTCCGGTGACGGCCATCACAATCGAGCCCCACACCAGCGCCCAGTACTCCGCCTTCTCGGTGTAGGCAAACGGCGGCAAGTGAAGGACGCGGTCGTGCCGGCGGATGTAGCGCAGCAAAACGTCCTTCACGTCCTTGGCGTCCTGCCACGTCGGCCGCAGTCGTTGGAACTGCTCGCGCCCGCGCTTGGTGGCGATCATGTAGATCAGATGGTAGACGGACAGCACCCCGAAGACGATGGCTGCGCCGCGGTGCGACCAGCGCCGCACGTCAGCCGTCGCGTTGAAGATCTGAAACGGCCAGGCCAAGGGCGAGTCCGGGAATTTCAACGCAAAGCCGCTGACCGCCAGCATGATGAAACTGAGCGCCAGGAACGCGTGCTGGATGCGTTCGTTCACGGTAAAGCGCAGGTCCAGGCCGGGCTGCCGGTGGTACGGCATGCCTTTGGTCGCTTTGTAGATCAAGTCCAGCAGGTTGTGCCCGAGCATGGAACTGATGACGACGACGATCAGCCCAATATAGAACAGGCGCACCGCGCTGACCAGCCAGTGCGAAGGCCGCTCCAGCGTCGAATGGATGCGTTCGCTGATGAACCGTGTGCTTGCGGACGGATGGCAGGAGCCGCAGGTCTTGCCGAGGTTTGCCGGATTGACGGTCGAACGCGAGTCGCTCGATGGCAGGACGCCGTGGTTGCCGTGACAGGACGCGCAATTCGCCACGCGCAAGTCCCCCAACTCGTTCGACATACCGTGGAAGGATGACTTGAACGACTGGACGCGATCGGACTTCAGCATGAACTTCGCCGTCAGACGTTCGGAGCCATGGCACGACGAGCATGTCTTCGTGATGTTCGAGGCGAAGGTCGGCGACGTCGGATCCTGGCTGGATTGAATGCCATGTTCGCCGTGGCAGTCCGTGCAAACGGGCGGTTCGCGATAGCCTTTGCTCGCGGCGGCCCAGTGGGTGCTCGATTCATAGTCGGTTTTTTGCTGCGGGTGGCATTTGCCGCAGGTTTCCGTGATGGTCGTGTGGAAGACTTTCGATGTGGCGAGCTTCGAGTGATCGATGCCGTGGCTTCCGTGGCAGTCAATGCAGACGGCTGCCTTCTTATTGCCGCTCGAGGACGCCTTGCCGTGGACGCTGTTGGTGTACTTGTTCACGGCGATGTGCTGGTTTTCTTGGTGGCATTGGAGGCATGTGGCCGCGACGTTCGCGCGATTGCTGGTGGATTTTGTGTCGGTGGACGCTTTCACCGCGTGAACGTCTCCGCCGTGACAGCTCAAGCACACCGTTGCAGCCTTGGCGGTCCCGTCCTTGTCCAGGGACTTCTTCAGCTTCTCCAAGTGACTGGCTCCGCTTAGAGCCGTGGTCTGGTCCGCATGGCAGGTCTTGCACTGCGTGACTTTCATCTTCTTTTGACAGGGCTGCTTGATGCCAACGTGGCATTCGATGCAATCCAGTTTGCCGTGCGCCGACACCGACAGCACGCTGCCGTCCATAAAGGGCGTGCTGGCCTCGTGCTTTTGGTGGCACGCCAGACAGGCTTTGTTCTCGGTGTCTTGTGCGGCCGCCGCAAGGCAGGCGAGTGCGAAGACCACCGCTATCGAAGCGCCGGGGCCCACCCGTTGCTTTAGGTCTGAATTCCCCAATCGCCACATGTTGTTGCGCAAACCTCCTGCTGAACTGCGACTATCCGCGCGGGAAAATGCGAGCGGCCCGTCTACTACTTCTCAGACTTGCTGCCCTTCTCGCCTTTGCCTTCGCCTTCCTCGTCCTTGTTGATTGCATGACACGACGAACAGGTCTTTTTCAGGCTGACTTCGTCTTCAGGATGCTTGAACTCGGGGCTCCCGTATTTCATGTTCTTGAGTTCATCGGTCGTGAAAGCCTGGCCGACGATGGTATGGCACGCGTTGCACTCCTTGCTGATGCTCTTACTCTTATCTGCCGTTTTGTGCTTCAGGTCGTGGCAGCGTTCGCAGCCTTTGCTTTCGAAATGCCCGACGTTGTTGATAAAGGCGCGATAGTCAACACCCTGCTCAGGGAAGATGTTCAGCGCGAAAAGGCGCTTGGTCTGTTCCTTGGCTTTCGCAAGCGCATCCTTCTGGTCAGCGGGCAAAGGGTTCTTGACGTAGTACTCATCAAACGCCTTGTCGATCCCCGCCATCGCGTCTGTCGTGGTCTTGTAAGGCGCCTTCGGGTCGCCCTCCATGGCCGCCTTCGCGACTTTCTTTACAAAGGGAATGGACGGCGAAATAGTGCCCTGCGTCATGGCTTCGTTGAGCGCCAGATCGGGCGAGCGGAACACGTGCGACGGCCGGTTATGGCAGTCCAGGCAGTCCATAGCCCGAAGGGAATGCTGCTGGAGCATCTCTGGCTTGAAGGCGCTGGTGGTGTACTCCTCAACGCGACCGTCTTTGAAGGTCACCTTCACGTACGGAATGTCCTGGCGCGCATTGTCCAGGGGCAGGTACTCGACTTTCCACTCGGGGCTGACGTGCCAGTGAGCCCCTTTTGGTATGCCGCGATCGACGTCGCCTCCGCCGACTTTCATCAGCAGGTGATAGCTGGTGGGAGTGTTCTTCTCATCGCTGGCGAAATGCGTGTGCACGCGTTCCACCGAACCCGAAAATCGTCCGGGCCAATGGCATTGCTCACACGTGTCTTGAGCCGGGCGCAAATTGCTGATGGGCGTCTTGATCGGCGTATGATACGTATTGGTCAGCACCGCGTAAACCTGGTGCATGCCGCTCAACTTGGCGCGCACAAACCAGCTCGCTCCGGGGCCGATGTGGCAATCCACGCATGCTACGCGGGCGTGCTGCGAATCGGTGTAGGCCGTGTACTCCGGCTTCATGACCTGATGGCAAACCAGGCCGCAGAACTTGTTCGAATCGGTGTAATGATACGCTTGGTAAGTTCCGAAGGCAGACAGACCGAGCCAGGCGAGCGTGACCAGAGTAGCAATGACCACCGTGATGACGCGCCGCCGCCGGTTTGGGTGGGGAACCGGAGCGCCGTGGAGAATCTGACGATACTCTCGGTACTTGAGTGCCATCCCAAAGAGTGCGAACAGCACGGCTGCGGTGAACAGCGACGGCAGCATGATATAAACAATCAGGCCATCGTAGGGATGTCCCATCCCGCCGCCAAAGACGTCCTGGAAGACGGCCGCGATCAGCAGCACAAAAAACACGGCTGCAGCGACCGCGCCCATGATCGTGAGAGCGTTTGTTGCCAGATAGCGCAGCAGCGCACGCGTGTTGCCGGGCGGCGGCAGTTCGTCACTTCGCCCCGGTTGCGCCGGTGTGGGTGGTGGCACTGTGGGCACGTCTGACATTTACTCCCTCTCCGTTTTCGTAAATAGCCGCGTAGCATCGACCGGCTCTAGTGCAGGACACCAGACCACAGTCACCGGACTACTGGTACACGTGCAGACTTCCGGACGCCGCCGGAAGCAAATGCATTCCCAGGTACGTAAACATCGCCGCTGCAAAGCAGGCCATATTCACCCACAACGCCTTGCGTCCGTGCCAGGCGGCGAGCATGCGAACGTGATGGTAGGCCAGGTACAGCAGCCAAGTGATGAACGCCCAGTTCTCTTTCACGTCCCAGGACCAGTATTCGCCCCACGCCGACTTGCCCCACGCAGCGCCCATGGCCAGCCCGAACGTGAGCGTTACAAACCCGAACACAGCGGCTTTGTGAGCGGCGCTGTCCAGCGGGATCGGCTGCGACGGGTCTGCCTTGCGGCCTTTCAGCAGAGCCAGGCCCGCCAGGCAGAAGGAAATGAACAACGCGGCGTACGCCACGAAATACGTTATCACATGCGGTACGAACCAGGCGCTCTGCAGGGCGGGCGGAAGCTCCACGTACTCCAGATCTGGCCGGTTGTACGCATAGAGCAGGCAGACGATGGCGCCGCCTGCGGCGACGGGAACCAATAGCGACAGCCGGTGCAGCCGCACCAGCACCAGACTGACCAGCGCGATGCAGAATGGGTAGAGGAACAAGGTCTCGTACAACGTTTTGAAGGGTGCGCGCCCGGCTTCCATCCACATCGATCCGATGGCACAACCATTCAACGCGAGCGCGGCGATCAGCAGCCATAGGCCCATCTTCTTGATCGGCGCCTTGCGCGAGATTTCTCCGGCCGCCGAAACGACCGCCGTCACGCTGTAACTTGCCAGTCCGGCCAGCAGCCATCCGCCTGCGACCGCGTTCGATGCTAAAGCGCTCATGCCGGCACCTCCTCTGTGCGATCTCCACCGGCACGGACGCCGGCGCTACCGCGAAGCAGGCGTGGGCGCACGTAATAAATGAATGCTACCCCCAGCGAAATCATGATCATGCCGATGTAGACGGTGCCCAATCCGGGATCGCGAATCACTTTCAGCCCGGAAATATCGGGCTCTGAAACGTTCTGCGACGAGCGATCGTAGCTCGATTGATAAAACGTATAGCCGCCGCACGTCAGAGGGTCGTTGACCATGATCGTCGCACGGCCGACGACCTGATTATCGCGTGAGATGGCCACGTGGCTGCGATAGCTTTTTACGCCGCCTTCCTTGGGCTCAAAAATCAACTTCACGCCCGGGGCGAGTTCGTACATCGCACCTTCCTTGCCGACGAGGTATTTTTCGCGCGTCGCACCGTCCTCGGCCGCAATCTCCAATTTCACACCGGGGTTCTTCGGTTCTTTGGACAGGTTGCGCGCAACTTGTGATGGCGATCCATGCGCGAGCACTTCGCTAACCGCCAGCTTCAGCGTCAAGGCGTCTTTGCCAGTCAGCGCGATGGCCTCCGCCCTGCCCAACTCAAACGGCCGACGCAGAACTTCCTTGCCGCCGGACGCGTACGCGATGTCCTTTGCTTGCGCGTCAATTCGGATCAAGTGTGCGATGGGCGCGGTGCTGAAGACGCAGCGGTACTTCAGGTCCAGATCGGTGGGCTTGCGACCGTGGCCGGGCATGTTCATGAATAGCCACACGGGCTTGGCGCCTTCCGCGAGCTCTTCAACGCACAGTGCCGGGTTTTTGTATTCTTCGGTGCGAGAAACCGCGCGTTTGGCTTCAACGTCCCATGAGAAATCACGCAGGAATTCGGTCACCTTGAATTTGCGCGGCGTGCCGGGGACGGTGTAAGTCTCGCCGATCTTCACCTCCATCGGGCCGCCCTCGCCATCAATGAAATGCTTCGGCGGAGCTGGCTTCGAGGTGCGTTCGATCCAATTGGCGGAATTCGCTTCGTTGGCGAATTCGACCTGTGCCGCACCCACCGTCACAGGATCGGCGCCGGCTGCCAACCATCTCTCGTTTCCATCCAACTGCACGCGCGCGGCACTGGATGCGGAAGCATCTTTGCTTTCCGTCCAGACCTCCCGCAGGTCGATCTCAGGATAGTACTCGCTCACTCTGAAACGTGTCTTCCCGCCGGCCACCTTCGTCCAGGATGTCGCTTGTTGGGCTTTGAGCGAACGTTCGAGAGCCGGTTTATGCGCGCCCTGCTTCTGGGTGTAAACATAAAGCCGGTATTCGTCGGGATACTTCTCGATGTCGAAGGCTTCCAGCGTCACGGCAAAACCCAGATCGAACGAGCCGGTTCGCGCGCCACTGCGCTCACGCCCCTCGACGCGTTCGGCGGGCTTTCCCTTTTTCAAATTCAGCATGCCACGCTGGCCAAAGACATTTCCGGCCACCGCGCCACCGAGAAGCAGGATCATCCCGCCGTGCGAGAGCACAAATCCCCATTGCGGCGCGCGCCAGAATTTGCGGCGCAGGATCACAATCAGGAGAGAAACCGCAAGCAAGGACATCAGGCCCGTAAACCAGAATGAGCCGAACACATCGACGAAACTCAGGCGATCGATCCATTCGGCGCCCGCTTCGCCATAGCGTTGTTCAAGGACCTGCGGAACTTCGTTCTGCGGGATGAACGTGCCGATCGCCGTTGCGCCGGCGATGGCTAACAGCAGCACCGCAGCCATCGAGACGGAACTCACGGCTTTCCACAGGTTCGCCCGCGCCTTCCAAAGGAAATACGCGCTGGCAGCGCCGATCAGGCCCAGCAAGACATAAAGGTCAGGGGTCCACTCGTTCTCGCATCCGCGTTGAATGATCATCAGCGCGGCGATGAGACTGGCGATCGCGGGGACGTTGGCCAGAAGCGGCCATGTAAGGGATTTGCGCTCTGGTTGGACTTGCAGGGGCGCGGCCACTGCGTTGCCGGACATGTTATTCCTCTCGAAAACCCCGCCCCCACGAAATTCGTTTTTCCGTTTAGCACAACTAAAGAGATATGTGCGGACGAGAACTTATCTCATCCGCACATGATCCCTCTTCGGTCGTTTCAACACGCTTACTTCTTCTTGACTTCCTCGGGCAGTTTGTCAATCCAATCGGCCGCATGTTTCCGCCGCGGATCAATGTGCGCGATCTCCTTGACGAACTTCACGTAGTCGAACGGCTTATATGTCGGAGATTCCTTGTTATGGCATTTTTCACAAACGTCGGGCCCAGGAAGGTGAGTGATTTCGCCCTTGGCGCTAATGTCCTTGAGCTTCGGCTCGCCTTCTTCTTCGTCCTCTTCTTTCAGCCGGGCTGCAACGTGCTTTCCGCCTGCGCCGTGGCAGGTCTCGCATTGTACTCCCAGTGTTTCGTCGAACTTCTTGCCTTTCTCAGCGGCCGGAACGCCAAAGGCCGTCTCATGGCACTTCAGACACTTCTCTGACTTCTGCGGATCGTCAATTCCTTTTTCTTTTCCGATCTTCTTGGCCTCATCGGATGCGAGCGAGGCATAAGCCTGGCGGTGTTTCTGCTTCGCCCAGACCTTGTACGGCTCGCCCTTGGCTGCCGCCGAGTGGCACGTCTTACACTTCTCGGCGCCTTCATATACTTCACCTGCCACTACCTGGCTCACGCCAACCAGCATTAGCGCGCACAGCGCGCCCCCAACCAACCTGCTTGTCCTCATCTGTGTTCCTCCTCGAGTGTCTTCCCTGTTGACGCTGGAGCGTCCCTGCATATTCGCTTTTTATTGCGGCCCCTGGAACTGGAGCTTCGATGCATCGTGGCACGTGCCGCACGAATTGGTGTACGGAATCGGCATGGCCAGACCCGGCTGCACGCCTGCGACGCCCGGGCTGAACTTGCGCGGGACGTCCCAACTATGCGAGGCCTGGTCGCCTTCCCAGTAGATCTGGTTTGCGTCGCTGGACAAGCCCGTCGGCGTTCCGAGCAGCAAGCCCGCCCGGCCGGCACCGGCTTTGCCCACACGCGCGAGGTGGCACTGGCGGCAGGCCATGGAGGAGCCGGTCATCGCATTTCCTGTCTTTTCCAGCGCGTGTGCGGCGACGTCCTTGGCATGGCAGCGCTGGCACAGCGTGCTGTTCGGATCGTCCGGATCGTCCTTGCAGAAGTAGCGGAAGTTGCTGTCGCCCATCGAATCGTGGCAATCGTCGCAGGACAGCAGTTGCCGGCTATTGCGATAGTGCTTGGATTGCAGGAAGCTGTCATAGGTGAAGCCGTGATGTCCGCCGCGGCCATGCTCGCCGTCGGGCCAGAGCTGCGCCGGGGTCAACGCCTTCGTGTCCGCGAACTTGGCCAGGAACTCCGCGCGGCTGATACCCGGCGGGGGGAATTCCTCGGCTTCTTCCCTCATGACTCCGCGCGCATCATGGCAGCGGCCGCAGATCAGGCTGGCGCGGTCGGCACCCAGCAGGCTCGGATTGATAATGAACTTGGCGCTGTTGTCCACCGGAGCGGCCTTCTTGCTCGTCGGGGGAGTTACGCCCTTGAGAGCTTCTTCGCGGTGCTTGGATCCCGCACCGTGGCACTGTTCGCAGCTAATGCCCACGTCCTGGAGGGAACCGTCGCCGCCGAGGTCAAAGACGCCGTTCGCGTCGTTGACCGTGTGCGCCAAGCTCTCCCCTGTGATCGGATCTTTGAACGTTGTGGTTGTGGTCAGGCCCAAATGGCAGCGCGCGCACGTAATATTCGACGCCGTGGCGGCTGGTCCGGTCTTGCTCAGGGTCATCGTCTTCGTCTTGGAATCGTATGTATAGAAGCTGCTGAAGCTGCTTTCCGCAAACGGCACGCGGGACTTGTCGTAAGAGCCGTTAGCGCCCTGCGAGGCTGAGCCGGGCATCGAGCGGTATTCCAGGATCGGATAGGCGCTCTTGCGGCCATCGGTCATGCTGACGAAGATGCGCTGGCGAATGTACGCGCCCATGAAGAGCTTGACCGGCCATGTGACCGGACCGTCGGCTGCGTTCTTGGCGTTGATCAGCGTGATGTTGTAGTTCGAGGTGACGCCTGTCCGCCAGAGAACGGCCTTGAGCCAGACATCGCCCGCTTTGCCCGTCGTCGGATCGACCTTCGTGCCGGGCGTATCTTCATACACAGCGAAGTTTTTGGCCGAGGCGTCGTACTCCTGGAAGTAGAGCGTCTTGACGCCGGTGGCGGTGAAGGTAGCCGCTGTGGTGAACTTCTCCTGGAGAGCCGTTACGTTGGCGCCCGGATGAGCCGTGGGATTCTGATTTGCCGTGGGCTGGCCAGGCTTGTTGAACATCAGCGCATGGCCGTGCCGCTTGCAGGGAGTAGCGTCAGCCACGCTGCCTTCGCTGTGGCATACATAGCAGGCCGAGGTGCCGATGTAGGTCGCATCTTCCGGAGTTTTCCAACTCATCCGGACGTGCAAACCGGTTTTGCCAATGGCGGTGGGATGGAACGCGATGCGGCTGGCATCGCCGCCGGGCAAGTGGTCGGTATCCTTGGCATCGGGCACGGTAAACGTGAAGTACGTGGTGCCGATGTTGAGCTTCTTGACCATGAACTTGCCGTTCTTGTCGGTCTTGGCCTGAGGCAGCGTTTTGGCCTTGGTCGCATTGTTGACGATGTCTTCCAGCGGCTCGTCAAAACCATCGGTCGCTCCGGCAGCAATGCCAGCTTCGGTCATCGGCGAGGTCGTATCGACCAGCGCGGAATCAACGAAGTAGACTGTGGCGCCAACCAGCGGCCGGTCATGGCTGTCGGTCACCAGACCTTTCAAACTCTGGTATTTGACCTTCGGCTTACCAGAATAGGCGTTGACCTGCAGGATGATCGCCGAACAGACCAGAACCCCCAGGATTCCCACGCCAATGCTGCTTGCCTTTGCCCGCAGCCATGTTCTCGCACCCATGTAATGCTCCTCGCCAAGCGCCCGCCAGTGGTTGAATGTCACTTTTTTGCCATATCGCAAGACCTGTGCCCGTCAGCGTGGTGGCCGTGCCGGTACGTTTCCTTTCGCCCTTCTGCCTATGAAAAATAGCCATGCTTAGGGCCATCTGGCCTGCTTTGGGTGCATTCAACGAAAGCACAAAAAGCACAAAAACTCGGCGGCCCTGCCAACTTTCTGGCTGAGCCTGCCGAGTTCTTGGCTATTAGTCTGGCTCCCTACTGGGGTGCCTGGAACTGCAATTTTGATGCATCGTGACACGGTCCGCACGAGTTGGTGTACGGAATCGGCATTGCGGTGCCGGGCACCTGGCCGGCGACACCGGGATCAAACTTCCGCGGTACTTCAAAGATGTGCGAGGACTGATCGCCTTGCCAGTATTCGATGTTGGCATCAGAGGACAGGCCCGTGGGCGTTCCCAGCAGCAGCCCTGGCCGCCCAGCGCCGCCCTTACCCGTGCGTTGCATGTGACACTGCCTGCACTCCATGCTGGTGCCGGTCATGACGCTGCCCGTCTTCTCCGGAACATGCTTGACGATGTCGATATCGTCGGCACTCTGCGCCGCGCGGCTGGCTCCACTATGGCATTGGTTGCAGAGCCCGTGCTGCGAATCCGCCGGATCGCCTTTCAGGAAGTACTGGAAGGGACTGTCGCCCATCGCGTCGTGGCAATCGTCGCACGCAACGAGGCGATCCTGGTTCTTGGAATGCTTGGAGAACAGATACGTTTCATACGTGAAACCATGGTGGCCGCCTCTTCCAAACAGGCCGTCTTGCCAGAGCTGGGCAGTGGAGAGGCTCTTCTGGACCGGGTTCACGTACTTGGCGATGTACTCGGCGCGGCTGATGCCAACCGGCACGTCTGCTTCCTCTTCACTGGCCAGGATACCGCGCGGATCGTGGCAGCGGCCGCAGATCAGGCTGGCCCGGTCGGAGCCCAGCAGGCCAGGATTGACGATAAACTTGCCGGTATTGTCGGTGGAGACGGTTGTCTTCGCCCGTGAAGCCTTGGACGCGCCTCCGATACCTTTGAGGGCCTCCTCGCGGTGTCTGGATCCCGGCCCGTGGCATTGTTCGCAGCCGATGCCGACATCCTGCAGCGAACCATCGCCAGCCAAATCGAAGACGCCATTGGGGTCGTCCACGGTCTTGGTCAAGAGCTCACCGGTGACAGGGTCGGGCGTGGTGGACGTGTGGATCGCGCCGAACTTCAGATGGCAGGTTCCGCAGTTGACTTGCCGCGGACTATTCAAGCTGGCGAGGGTATTGCCAGTCTGCTTCACGCGGAGCAGCTTGGTTGTCGGATTGTAGAATTGACTGGCGTTGCCGAAGATGTTGTCAACAAAGGGTCTGCGCGAGCGATCGTAGTTGTTTTCCAGTCCCTGCGACGCTGAACCGGGGAGAGCGAAGAAGTTGAGCGGGGCGACGTAGTGGCCCAAAAGGCCGGGAACGCGCACCAACGCGGTTTGTCGCAGATAGCCGCCCATGAATGCGGAAATCTGCAAGGTCACGAAGTTATTCGGATCTGCCGGGTTGATGACATTCTCAAACGTGATGTTATAGACGCCATTGGCGTTAGAAGTGGTCCATAGATATAGCTTTAGATGAGTGGCAAAGAGCTTCCCAGTCGCCGGATCGACTCGCGTGCTGGAGTGGTTTTCATAGATGGCAAAGGTCTGACCATTGTTCGTCGCTGCGGTCGAGTTGAAGTCGGTAACGAACAAGGTCTCAACAGTGGTGCCCGTCAGCGGTTTGTTAAAAGCGCTCGCCGGCGTAAATTTACGGTCCAGCGCTCTCCAGTCTGTGCCGACGTGACCGGCGGAATCCTGGTTGGGGGTGTCTTGCCCCGGCCGCGTGAACATCAAGGCGTGCGCGTGATGCTTGTTACTAGACACGTCCGGGCCTGGACCGGCTTTGTCATGGCAAGTGAAACAGGCCGTCGTGCCGATGTAGGTTGCGTCTTGAGGGAAGTTCCAGCTTACCTGGATCGCCAAGCCCGTCTTCTTATTGACCTTCTTGGGCGAAATGGGTATGCGGCTGGCACTGCCGCCGGGCAGGTGGTCCGTGTCCGTCGCGGCGGGAACCGCGAACGCAAAGAACTTGGCGTTAGCATTCAGCTTCTTGACTGAATACTTGCCGTTCTTGTCGGTCTTGGCTTGGGGCAACGTCTTGACCTTGACCGGATCGTTGACGATGTCTTCCAGGGCCTCGTCGTACGCTTCCGCTACGCCGCTGCTGATGTCCTGCGGCGTAACGGGGGTGAGGTTGATCAACGTGGAATCGATGAAGTAGACGGTCGCGCCGACAAGCGGCCGACTGTGACTATCGGTCACAATTCCTTTCAGGGTCGTTTGTTTTACCTTGGGCCCGTACGCTTCCGTCTGATAGGCCAGAAGCAGACAGATCGCCACTCCCGTGATGCACGCAATGGCGCATGCGCGCGCAGAGCTTAACCATGGTTTGCTGCTCATTCTCGGAACCCCTCCCGATGACTGTTGAAGTTGACAGGCGTGTCGGCAATAGCAAAATTTATTCCCTGATTTTGCCTGATCGCCAAACACAACGTTAACCGCTGTTAGGGTAGCAGTTTAGGGCCCTGGTTTTGTGCCCGAGAACGCTTGTGCCACTCCTCCTCACTTAACAATCGAGACCAACTTCCACAACTCTCACGTGTATTTATGGGTCTCCCGGCATTCCGCTTTACTCGAAACAAAAACTCCCCCTTGCGATAGCGCAAGGGGGAGTCCGCGAAAACGCGTCCGGCCAACGTGCTCAGTTGGGGGACTGATACTGTAGCTTAGACGCGTCGTGACATGTGCCACAGGAATTGGTATAAGGCACTGGCATTGCATAGCCCGGCTTCTTACCTGCGACGCCCGCATTGAACTTGTTCGGCGGTTCGAACAGATGTGAACTCTGATCGTTTTCCCAGTACATAATGTTGGCGTCGGAGGAGAGTCCCGTCGGCGTACCCAGGATCAGTCCTGGCCGTCCCGCGCCGCCCTTGCCCACTCGCGGCATATGGCAGTTTCTGCAAAGCATGCCGGTGCCAGTCATCGGAGCACCCGTCTTCTCGGTCACATGTTCATTGACATTCACGCTCGTGTGGCACTGATTGCACAGGCCATCAGTCGAACTGTCGGGGTCGCCCTTCAGGGAATAGCGGTACGGGCTGTCGCCCATGGCATCGTGACAGTCGTGGCAGGCAACCATGCGTGTCTTGTTTCGCGAGTGCTTGGACTCCATCCAATTGTCGAACGCAATGCCCTCGTGCCCGCCGTTCATATTCTGTCCATCCGACGAGAACGAGCTCGCGCCCGGTCCTTTGCTGCTCACGTAGTTCGCCAGGTACTCTGCCCGGCTGATGCCCGGGGGCGCGAAGTTGTTGACATCTTTGACGCCGCCGCCGATGTGGCATCGACCGCAAACCAGGCTGGCGCGGTCGGCGCCCAGCAAGTCAGGATTCACGATGAACTTGCCGCGGTGGTCGTCCACGGGCGTCTTTCTGCTGCTGGTGGTCGTCGTCGTCGGAGTGGCCAACATCGCTTCAGCGCGGTGCCGAGAACCGGGCCCGTGGCAGACTTCGCAGGTAATCCCGACATCGTCCGGTGTGCCGTCGCCATCGAAATCGAGGGCACCGTTGATATCCGGAGTAGACGAAGACAATCTTTCGCCGGTCGCGGGATCCGCTTCCGCGGTCGTCTGCTGGTGCATGGGGCCGCCACCCACGTGGCACCCGGCACAACCAGCGCCGGTGCCGCCAGCGGGCGCAGTGATCAGTTTCTTCGTCGTCAGGTTGTAGAAGGTGGTCAGGCCGCCGCCGCCCGGGCTGCCCGTGTTGAACTTGCGCCGCGTACGATCGTAGCACTTGTCGTTGCCCTGCGACGCTGAACCGGGTAGGGCCTGATAACCGATGAACTGATAGACTCCCTTCAAACCGGGCGCTCTGACCACCAAGCGCTGTCTGATGTAGCCACCCATAGTGCCTACCACATCCAGCGTTAACACCGGTTCGGTACTCTGCTTGTTCTCAAGGGTTGCTTTGTAGTTGCCCGCTGCGTCTTTCCACAGATACACCCTGACCCACTCGGCGTAGACCTTGCCGGTGGCTGGGTCCACTCTGGTTCCTGGAGCATCTTCGTAACACACCAGCGATTTGGATGTCGAGGGGGCCGCGACCGGATTGGTCGGCAGATTAACGTCATAGTCCATGAAGTAGAGCGTCTTGACCGAGGTAGCGGGCGCAACAGGTTTGTTGTAGTCGGTAGCGAGCGTGAACTTGCTCGCCCAGTCGTCCCAGTTGGAACCGGCGTGCGCAGCGCCGTTCTGGTTGGCCGTGTCCTGCCCCATTTTTCGGAACATCAGGGCATGCGCGTGCTTCTTGCAACTCGATACATCCGCAACGGAGCCTGGACCGTGGCAGACGTAGCATGCGGTCGTGCCGATGTAGGTCGCGTCGGCCGGTGTTTTCCAACTCACCTGTATCTTCAGTCCAGTCTTGCCCAAGCCTTTAGGCGAAAAGGCCACGCGGCTGGCGTCGCCGCCAGGCAGGTGGTCGATGTCCTTCGTGTTCGGTACCACGAACGCAAAGAACTTTGCGGCGGCGTTGAGCTTCGCCTTGAACTGCCCCTTGGCATCCGTCACAGCCTTGGGGAGCGTCTTGACTTTATCAGCGTTATTGATGATGTCTTCGAGCGGCTCGTCGTAGGCTTCGGCGCTCCCGTCCAACACCGCACCGTAGGTGAGGGGCGAGGTGGTGTCGATCAGCGAGGTGTCAATAAAATAGACCGTTGCGCCCACGCTCGGCCGACTGTGAGTGTCGCAGACCAGCCCCTTTATGCTCTGGGTCTTCACCTTCGGTTGCCCTGTGTAGGCGCTGACTTGGCAGACGACAGCCAAGCCCACCGCCGAAGCGATCAGTCCAACCAGAATGCCGCGTGCTCTTGCTCGCAGCCATTTCCTCATGCTCATGCGTTGCTCCTTCAGAAGCGTCTGTCTGCCACGGTGGAAAGTGTCACTTTTGTAAGACAGTGCAAAATATGTACCCGCACGCGTGGTAAAGGGTCGAATAGTAACAATTTGTTCATTGATCCGAGTTCTAGCTGGGTAAACGGTCGCTGCTGTCGCTGCTGAACCCTGTGGCTCTTCAAGCAAGAACTACGGATTCAATATTCATTCGGCCAATATCTTGGCGAGGCACGCCAAGTTCCCGGCGGGGGTTGTTGCGCAGTTGTGGCATCTGAAAAGTGGTTTGGGGGTGTGTGCCAGCAGATGATGTTGGCGTCAATGTACTCTCCTGAGGGCGTCCCGAATCTTGCCTGTGCTCTGAGGATCCTTCGGAAAACAAAAAACTCCCCCTTGCGATAGCGCAAGGGGGAGTCCGCGAAAACGCGTCCGGCTAATAAGGCTCAGTTGGGGGACTGATACTGTAGCCTGAACGCGTCTGTCATCATTGAACGCGCTTTAGTGCGATCCTTGGTACTGCAACTTCGACGCATCGTGGCACGTGCCACAAGCACTGGTGTAGGGCGTTGGCATGGCCAAGTCCGGCCTCACACCTGCAACCCCGACCGAGAACTTGCTGGGCACGTCCATGACATGCGATCGGCTGTCGTACTCCCAGTAAGTAATGTTGGCGTCACTGCTGTTAGCAACCATAGATGTGCTCTGCGGTGTGCCCAGGATCAGGCCAGGGCGACCTGCGCCCTCATTGGCGGTTCCGACCATGTGACAATCCTTACAGGCCGTGCTGGTGCCAGTCATGGCATTGCCGGTGGCATCCTTAGCGTGCACCGCAACATCTCTCGGATGGCACCGCTGGCACAGCGGGCTGGCCGGGTCTTCGGCATCGTATTTCAACGAACCGGCATAAGGGGCCTCGTAATGGCCGCTATGGCAATCGTCGCAGGCCACGAGATGCCTGTTGTTGTGGGAGTGCTTTGACGAGAGCCAGTTCGGATAACCGAAGTGACCACTCTTGTTGTGGATCATATCCGGCCAGAAGGTAGAAGCCGCGGGGCCCTTGCTGGAGACATAATTGGCAAGGAAGTCAGACCGGCTGACACCTGGCAGCGGGAAGTTGTTTACCGCGTCCGTAATCGAAGCGCCGTTATGGCAGCGCCCGCAGATGAGCGCGGACCGGTCGTTACAGAGCAGACTAGGGTTGACAATGTATTTGCCGCCAAACTGGTTCGGCTGTGGTTTCTTGCCGGTCTTACTCGTCGTTGTGTTCGCTGCCGTCCGCTTCTGTGCGTCATCGCGGTGCATGGAGCCCGGCCCGTGGCAGCGTTCGCACCCGATGGAGATTTCTTTGGGCACGCCATCGCCGACCAAGTCCCCGGCGCCGTTTGGATCGGCGATCGCTGTCCCAAGTAACTCGCCCGTAACCGCGTCCGTGTAGGTGCTGAAGCCTGTGAAGTGGCAGCTTCCGCAGCTTACGCCCCAATCGTGACCCGTAACGGCATTTGGCACTACCAACAAGTCGTCAGTCGTGCCATATTTTCCGTCCTTGCCCTTGTTCAGCCATGCCGTGATTCCACCGGGGTACGGATGCTTGGCTCGAGAATAGTAGCTGTTGTTGCCTTGGGAGTTCCCGCTGAAACCCTTGTACGCAAAGCCATAGTAGTGCCCATGCAGCCCGGGGGGTTCGAGCAGCAGGTACTGTGTACTCCCCATAGCGCCTTTGGTTAGCCCGACCTTCATCGTCAGCGGGCTGAGCGGGTCTTTGGGGTTGCTCGTGTTTTCCAGCGTAAGGTAGTAGTTGCCGTTGGAGGTCAGGTTCGCCGACGCCTTCCACAGATATGCCTTCATATAGATTGGCCCAGGATTGGGCGTGTCGGGCAGCACATTGAACTCCTGCCCGGACTGGGTCGCGTCGTACTCCTGATAGTACAGCACCTTGCCGCCCTTATACGAGTCGGCAACCTTGAACTGATTCGTATATTCGTCATCGCTGGGATGCGCAGTGAGATCCTGATTAGCTGACAGTTTTCCGGTTGTTCTGAGAGCCAGGGCGTGCGCGTGTTGTTTGTACGTGGCCTTGTCGGCGTGGCATCCATAACAAGCGGTGCTGCCGATGTAGGTCGCGTCCTTGCGTGCACTCCAACTGATCATGATGTTCAGCCCGCCTTTGCCCACGGCTTTCGGCGAAATGGCGGCACGGCTGACATCGCCACCGGGAAGGTGATCGGTGTCCTTCGCATCCGGCACGACAAAGGGGAAAAAGGTCGCGCTCGCATTTAGACTCTTTACGCCGTACTTTCCATTCTTATCCGTTATCGCTTGGGGCAGCGTCTTGGCAACGGTTGCATTGCTCAGAATGTCCTCGATGGGCTCGTCGAACGCTTCAGCGCTCCCATTTATCACTGTGGCCCCGGTGATCGGCGTGGTGTTAATCATGGACGAATCCACAAAATACACCTTTGCTCCGACAATCGGCCGCCCTTGGCCATCGGTCACGATGCCTTTGAGAGACATCGTCTTTCCTTTTGCCCCCACGGTAGCGACGACTTGCTCCGTGATCAGTCCGCAGACCAGCAGCCCCACAGCCAACGCGGTGAACCAGCCATAGCGGGCCACCAAGCGCTTTGCACGATCCATTAACGCTTCCTCCAAAAAAGCTTGCCAGAAACTCCGGATACCGGAATCTGGCGTGACTCCCCACAAGGACACCGTGTAACATTTGAGAGACAGCAATGGTAATGCCTCCAGACTATCCGCCGCATCGATCTATTGTCATATTGGCGTATTGCACAAGCGTAAAACTCGTCGCCAGAGTTACTTAAGCTCTGATTGTATAAAATGTTAGAACCGATGCGCGCGAAGAGCGTTCCTAGGGACGAACACTCTTGTTCATTCATTTGTAATTCAATTGTCATCAAGAACGCTCTGCTGCGAGATTTGAACCTTGCCAAGTTCCCGGTAGCCGATCTTCATGGAATATGTTTGTGAAATTCACTTCTTCCTGCGATGTAGTCCTGTCAATTATCGATTGAGTGCCAGCAATCCGGCTCGATTAGCCAAGATCTTGGCGGAAAGGGCATTGCCAAAACTCTAGAGCGCTGACCCGAGATCTCGAGGTTTATGCAGATGCTCGCGCATATTTCTGCTATTGCGCATAGAGAGATTCTATTGGCTTATGCTTTGCAAATAGTCTTACCCTGACTCTGTTTTGCACTTCGCGCGCAGGCACCCGTTCAGTCGGATGCAAAAATGATTTTGCATAAAAGCCTTGATAAGCATTTGCGAAATGGATATAAATGCGCGCCGCTTTTCCACTGCAATGTTGCGAACTCTGTCGGAGACGAGCCCGCTTACATACGTATGCATCCCATGTGGAAAAGCACCGGTCCGCAAGCACGCTGGGGGAGGAAGACCTTAAGCATGGTCATACGCTCTTGGATTTTACCTCTTTGTCTTTGGGTCGGACTAGCGCTGTCCGTGTGCCGCGCGGAAGAAAATACGCCGCAAGCGCAGGATCTCCCCGATGCCAAACGTTCGCCCACGCAACAGCACGATGAATTCCTTTCCGCTGAATCCGCTGGCGAAGCCTTGTCACTTGAAAAAAGTGTTCAGCCCGTGAGTGCTCGGCCTTCTGCCGAGCCACAGCCTCAGAACGTCGCGGACGACAAAGACAAGAAAGACGAAGCTCCCAAGCCGGACGGAAAAGATAAAGACGCCAAAGCTGATAGCAAAGACGCCAAGGTCGAGAAGAAGGATGCCAAAGAAGAGCCCAAGAAAGAACTGACGGCCGAGGAAAAAGCTGCGGCAGATAAGAAAGCCGCCGAAGCCGCTAAAGCCGAAGCTGAGGCCGCCAAAGTCCCGCCACCACCCGAACCGACTGCCGAGCAGATCGCCAAGCGGCGCGAAGATGCTCAGAAGTACATGTCTCTCGGCGAGAAGTTCTTCAGTTTCCCGGTGACCGGCAGCCTTTATACCCGCTATCGTCTGCGCTCCGGTCCCAGCGACAAAGATCAGGATATCTACCAATTCCTGTCGATGGATGTGGGCGACAAAGAACGCAACATGGCCACGGGGCACGTCGATACGCGCATGTCCGCCGACCTGGCCGGCAAAGCAGGGAAGAAAGCCGACTTGTTTACGGAACTGGTGGACACCTACGACAATCACGCGGTGAATGCGCGTTTGTACTCGGCCTACGTCGATTTCAACAAGATTCCTGAGGTCGAAGTGCTGCGCGCCGGCCGGCAGTTCAGCTATGACACGCCTGAAATTCTGCAGTTTGATGGCGTTCGGCTGGACACCAAGCCGCTGCTCTGTCGGAACGACCTGAAGTTCTCGTTCTATGGCGGCCATGCGGTCCACGAGTTCGAATCGTCGCAGAACGGCGACGACCTGTACGGCGCAGCCGTGGAAGCTCGCCCGTGGCAGAGCGCTCGGATGCGCATGGACTGGACCCATTCGGACGACCTCCTCGAGTTCAAGCACAGCTTGCCGCCCGAACAACTCGTCGTAAAAACCGAGCACACGACCCGCCAAGACGACCTGTTCTCTTGGAGCATGTGGCAGACGATTCGGAACCCCAACATTCGCCTCTACGGCCGCTTCTCGGTGCTGGACGGCGAAGCGCGCGACGCGCTGGCCCGCATCGTTTACGACAAGCCCGACTGGCAGTTGCAGGTTTCTTCCACCTACCGCGCTTGGTTCGAGAAGCGGGATCTGCAGGCAACCGAGTTCGACACCTACTTCCAGACCTTGCGGGGGCAAGAGCCGTACCAGAACGGCAACCTGATTGTCAGCAAAGGCTGGAATGATTACTTCTGGATGGAAGGCGGTGCGGTGGTGCGGCGCTTGACGCATCCGGACGAGCAGAAGGCCTTCAACCGCGACTTCGAGCGCTATTACTTCACCGGCCAGATTCGCGATCTGCCGATCAAAGGCTTGGTCTACAGCCTGACGGCCGCACGCTGGGAAGGCGAAGGCCGCGCGCCCGACAGCACGCAGTTCGGCGGCGACATCACCTATTCCTGGAAGAAGGAATTCCAGAGCTCCATCGGCACGGACTACGCGCTCTACAAATACGATCTGTTCACCAACACCGAGCGTGATGAGGTCCGCACGTGGTATGCGAAACAACGCTGGCGGCCAAACCGCTGGGCGTGCCTGGATGTGCAGTACGAACACGAGAAGAGCCGCGGCAATGATTACGACACACTGTCGGTGACGTTCCGCTTTACGTTCTAGGTGGTTGGATTGCAGGATGTGAGTGGTGGTCAGATTGGCATTTCAGTGAGTGGCCGGGGACGGATGGCATGCGAACAAGGCTCCTTATCGCCGCACTCCCGTTAGTTCTGGGACTGGCGTTTCTTCTTGGGTGCATTAACGAGCCGACGGATGTGCTCAGCCGCACCACGCCGGTCTTCCCGCACAAGCCGCACGTCGTCGGCGAAGACATCAAGTGCGATATTTGTCACAAGGAAGCGGCCAAAGGCGAGAAGGCCGGATTTCCGACGGTTAAGAGCTGCATGAAGTGCCACGACGATATCGACGAGAAGAAGCCGCCCGAAAAAAAGGTCCAGGCCTACCTGAAAGACAATAAGCCGCAGTGGACACACGTCACCGAGCTGCCGAAAGAGACCAAGTTTTCCCATAAGACGCACGTGGACGCGAAGGTCGAATGCACGACCTGCCACAAGGGGATTGCCGTCAGCACTGGAATCACGATGAAGAATCGGATTCACATGGCCGAATGCGTTGCATGCCATGCGAAGGAAAAGGTCGGCAACGATCTGTGCAACGATGGTTGCGCCGTTTGTCACAGCTATCTCAGCAAAGAATGGAAGCCGGGCAACCACCAGGACAACTGGCGCGAACTGCACGGCCGAGCCGCGGGCTTTGTGACCAGCAGCACGCAGCGTTGCGAGCTCTGCCACACGCAAAAGACTTGCATTCAGTGTCACAAGAACGAACTGCCGAAGGACCACACCAATTACTGGCGCATCCGTGGCCACGGCGTAGCGGCTGATTTCGACCGCCAACGCTGCGCGAACTGCCATACGGCAGATTCCTGTATTCGCTGCCACAAGACGGTCACGCCGCAGAGCCACAAGGGCAATTGGGCCTCGCGTCACTGCTTCGGCTGCCATCTGCCGCTGAAGGATGAGCCGCAGTGCGTGGCTTGTCACAAGGGCACGCCCGCCCACGGATTGGCGCCGCGCACGCCGCAGAACCAGATCCATCTGCGCGCCACCGCTGATCAGTGCCGTGACTGCCACTTCGGCTTGAAGTTGCCGCACCCGGATAACGGAGACAACTGCTTGTTCTGCCACAAGAAATAGGACGGAATCAGGAGGAGGGGCGGAGCGGGGGCGGCCTTCGGGTTCGCCCCCGCTTTTTTGTGCCAGACGACGAGGCTACCAGACCACCAGACCACCAGACACCAGACCACTTAGGCACCAGACCACCTAATCTAAACATGGCGCTTCATTTGCGCTTTGCGCTCAAGCAGCGGATGATTAGCCTGTATTAGCGGCTTTTGGGCCGCAGTTTATGCGAAGGTGGTGGCATGCGTTGGTTGCTGGCCTATGGACTTGTGGCAGTTGCAATCCTGCTGCTGGCGCACAGCATCCTCGCCACACGGCAAATCGCCGCCACTGTAAAGCTTGATTCTCCACCGCTTAGCACCAACAAAAAGCCAGATGTCCATCCGCAACGCTTGCGGATCGTTGTCGCCCCGATCACCTTGCCGGTGCGCGGTTTTGCGGGTTATCAAGCCCTTGCCAACTATTTGGCAGTCGAGCTCAAGCAACAGACCGAAGTCATCTACCGGGATACCTACGCCCAGGTTAACGCAGTGATAAGCAATGACCACGCGGACGTGGGCTTCATCTGCTTGGGCGGGTACTGGGCCGACCCCAGCGCCATGGATCTGCTCGCTGCCACTGTGATCAAGGGCAAGACGGAATACAGCGGCTTGATCATCGTCCCGCAGAATGGCCCGATCTTTAAGTTTGCCGACCTGCGCGGCCGTACGTTCTTGTTTACCGATGCTGATTCGAACACGGGCCATCTCTATCCTCTCAGCCTGATTCGCAAGATCACCGCTCAGACGGACGAGTTTTTTTCGGCGACCAAGTTCACCGGCGGACATGATCGCTCGATCCAGGCGATTGCGTGGGGTCTGGCGGACGGCGCGGCGGTCAGCAGCGCGGCCTTTGACGTGACGCTGGCGCAAGAGCCGACGCTGGGCGCTCGCATCCGCACCATCGAACGCTCCGAACCGTATCCAAGCCCGCCCGTCGTTGTTCGCAAGAATTTTCCAACTGACGATCGGCAGCGCCTACTGAAGGCGCTTACAGCGTTGCCCGACACCGAACGGGGCAAGAGCATTCTGACTGGCCTGGGCATTGACGGGTTCTCTGCTGCGATCCCCGACATCTACAAACAGTCCGAGCCACAAGGCCGGGGCGGCAAATGACTGACGCTGTGCGAAAAGAATCCACTTTGCCGCTCGGCCGGCGCATCTCGCTCCTCGTCGCGCTGATCACCGTCGTCCTCGCTTTCCTGCTGCAGATCGTTGCCATGCTCGTCAGCCGCAGCCAGTTGGTCGCCGCTCAGGAGGAGCACGCCACAAGCGTGGCCGCGCTGATGATCCCCGATGTGGAGTGGGCCGTCCTCACGACCAACACGCATCAGCTTCCCGCCATCATCGAGAATGTGAAACGCTCCAACAAAGATCTGGTCTACATGGTGGTATGCAAGGCCGACGGTTCGCCGCTGGCGCACAGCATGAGTGGCGCGCTGCCTGGGGAACTGGACAGCTTCATTCGATCCCACGCCACTCCCGGCCCGGCCGCCCAGTTGCTGAATGTGCGCACTGAACGTGGCGACGTGCTGCATCTCGTTCAACCGCTCGAAGGGGGCACCGCTGGTTATATGCACCTGGGCCTCTCGTGGGCTGGCGTGGATGCAGCCATCGGCCGCTCCTGTCAGCGTCTGGTGGTCGCGATGCTCATCGGTCTCGCGTTCTCGACCTTGATCGCCTGGGTCGCCTACCGCCGCCTGGCTCGGCCGATCGTCGAACTGACGAACGCAGCTCGGCGTTTTGGCGAAAGCGATCTGTCCACCCGCGTCCCTGAACATCATGGCGTTTGGGACGAAACGGTCCTGCTTGCCCAGGCTTTCAACCAGATGGCCGGCCGGCTGCAAGATCAAGTTAGGGATCTGATGCAGTCCCGCGCCGCCCTCGATAATGAAAAGACGCTCGTTCGCGCGATTCTCGATGGCATGATCGAACCGGTTATCGTGGCGGAGCCCGATGGGCGAATCGTGTACTGCAACCATGCCGCGCGCGGGCTTTGGGAGCAAGCTGGCACTCCGCCGTTCGAAACCTACGTCAGATTGCGCTCGAATTTTCCCGAGGCGCTTCGCGTTTTCGAAGCCGTCGCCGGCGGTCGCACGGCGTCCAGTCGTCTGCACCAGCGCGTTTCCGGACGGGATCTGGCCACTGTTGTGTCCCAGGTGCTCAGCCCCGATGGCAAGCTCCTCGGAATCATTGAACTCTCCACCGACGTCACCGACCAGATGCGCTCCTGGCGCGCGCTGGCTCACGCTGAAAAGCTCAACGTCGTCGGCCAATTGGCTGCCGGTGTAGCGCACGAGATCAACAGCCCGCTCGACGGCGCCATCGAGGCCTCGCGCATCATCGAACGCAGTGCCGGGGAGGCTGACAAGGTCAAACGCTTCGCTCAAGCGCAACGGGCAGGCCTGGAACGCATCGCGGCCATTGTGCGGCGGCTGCTCACCTTCTCTCGCCTTCCGGGCAATAAGCCCCGCGATTTTGTGGCGGTTCCCCGGCTTCTTGAGGAATCCCAGGCCATCCTGAAGCACCGCTTGACGCACGTGACGATCAGCCTCGACGTGGTGGCGCCCAGCGAACGGGAACTACTGATTCCCGGTGACGAACTTGGGTTGGTGCAGGTGCTGGTAAATCTGCTCAATAACGCCATCGACGTCACGCCCCAAGGCGGCACGGTGAAGATCAACGTTAGCACGGAAGGCGAATTCCTCCGCATCGCCGTTACCGATCAGGGCCCCGGCATCGCCGAAGACGTGGCGGCCAAACTCTTCACGCCCTTCTTTACGACCAAGGAAGTCGGCAAAGGCACCGGCCTCGGACTGGCCGTCAGCAGCAACATCGTCGAGGAACACGGCGGGACGATTGAATTCACCAACATGACCGCTCCTTGGGGAGCGTGTTTTATCGTCACCTTGCCGCTGCGGGATCGAACGAGCATCCGCAAGATGGAGGCGCCGGTCGTGAATGGAACGGCTGTTGCTACTCCTCCGGCGATCAGGGCTACCGCGCAGGACTCGAAGAAAGCCGAAATTGCGCAGTGAATTTTTTGCGGTCCTCCGCGTCCGCTGCGGTGAAATGTTAACGAGATGGAGAACAGAACGGTGACTGAAGCGCGAACGGTGCTGATCGTCGATGACGAGCCGCTGAAGATTCTCACGCTCGAAGAGCATCTGGCCCAGGCCGGCTATAAAGTCCTCACCGCCGTCGATGGCCAGGACGCCCTGAACCTTCTGAAAACCAAGTCCATCGATGCATTGGTGACCGATGTTCGCATGCCGGGCCTCGACGGTCTCTCGCTTCTCGAAGAGTCGATGAAGCTGAGCCCGAACCGCCCCGTGCTGGTCATGACCGGCTATGAGGAGGTTCAGGACGCCGTCCGCGCGATGAAGGCCGGTGCGCTCGATTACATGGTCAAGCCCGTCTCTGGCGAAGAAATCACCCTCCGCCTGAATCGCACGCTCGCCGATTCGGCCCTCGCGGGAGAAAACCAGCGCCTGCGCCACGAAGTCCAGCGCCTCAAAGGCCAATCCGATGCTGTCATCGTCGGCCAAGGCATGCAGCCGGTCTGTCAGGTTCTTGAAAAAGCCGCCTCGACAGATTCCACCGTCCTCATCATCGGCGAAACCGGCACCGGCAAGGAAATGTGTTCGCGATTCCTGCACCAGCGCAGCCCAAGAGCTCAAGGCCCCTTCATCGTCGTCCCCTGCGCCGCACTGCCGCAGACGCTTATTGAATCGGAACTCTTTGGGCACGAGCGCGGCGCCTTCACCGGAGCGACCGCTCGCCGTCCCGGCTACTTCACGAATGCTGACGGTGGCACGATCCTGCTGGACGACGTGGACGACTTGCCGCTCGAAGTCCAGGGCCGCCTCCTTCACGTACTCCAGTCGCGAACCTTCCAGCGCGTCGGCGGCACGCGAGCGGAACGCGTGGACGTTCGCATCGTGGCGGCCACAAAGAAGGACTTGGGGACGCTCGTTAAAGAAAAGACGTTCCGCGACGACCTCATGTATCGCCTCAGTGTCGTGACCGTTCAGATTCCACCGCTGCGAGCACGCCGCGAAGACATCCCCGTGCTGGCCGATTTCTTCCTGAAATGTTCCGTGCAGCGCCTCGGCCGCAAGCCCAAGACCTTCACGCCAGACGCTCTGCAAGCTCTGGCTGAATACGTCTGGCCCGGCAACGTGCGCGAACTGGAACATGTGATCGAATCGACCGTCGTGATGCATTCCGGCACGGAGGTCGTTCGTTCCGATCTGCCCGGAATGCTCCGCGCCCCCAGCCACGATCCCCTCTTCAGCCTTCACGTGGACGGTCGCGCCGAGATCTCCCTGGAGACCACGCTGGCCGATTTCGAACGCGCTCTGCTGCGCTGGGCGTTCGACCGAGCCGAAGGCAACCAGGGTGCCGCCGCTAAACTCCTTGGCATCCCGCGCTCGACCTTCCAATACCGTTGGTCCCGCGTCTGCGTCCCGGCCGGCACTGGCGTGGAAAACTGAACAACTCACCACAGAGGACTCATATCAGAGGACACGGAGGAAGTCTTTCTTCAATTCCCTCTGTGTCCTTCGTGTCCTCTGTCGTGAGAACTTTCTTGGCGACTCCCACTCCTCTGTTATTTGCGTTCATCCGCGTTTATCGGCGGTTTTCCATCCGGTTTCTTGCAGCAGCAACCGATCAGGCGGTCCAGCGACAGCGGCCCCGCTCCGCGCATAAACAAACACAACGCCATGCAGAACAAAGCCGCCTGCCATTCCCATCCGGCGGGCTGGTTGTTGACCGCATGCATCTGGAATCCCTGGTGAATGTGGATCGTCGCAATCGCAACGGCCATGTTGACCATCAGCCCCAGCGCCGCCAGACGCGTCAGCAGTCCCAGAGCCAGCGCGATTCCGCCGCCGAACTCCGCGATAACGACTACCCACGCCATCACTCCCGGCGCAGGTACGCCCATTTTCGTCAGCATGCCCGCAAAGCCGTTCACGCCGCCAAAAAGCTTTTCGGATCCATGCAGAATAAAGGTCGCCGCCAAAACCGCCCGCAGCGGCACATCGGACCACTCCAGCAAAACCCTTCGCCACCCCACGATCCTGTTTTCGCAGTCAGCCATAGTTGCCTCCTGCATTAATTATATCTCATAGGCGCGGCGCTTGTGGCCAAGCCCGTCAGCCGCTTGTGCCACTCAGCACTCAGCACTCAGCACTCAGCACTTCCGTTAAGGCGCTTTCAGCTCCGGTATCGCCAGCGTCGTCAGCGTCGTCAGCGACTGCCCCGGCAGCTCGATCGTCACCTTCCCGTCTTTCACTTCGACCGGCTCCAACTTGCGGAACATTTCTCCCCGGCTGGTCCGGACGACGTTGAGCGTTTTGAACTGCGCCGGAATCCCCTGCAGCACCGCTGGCCTCGCCCATCGCGTGTTGGCCACATGCAGCGTCAACCCGGTGGCGCCGGCTGAGCCCGCTGTCTTGTGCCTGAACGCCGTGAACAACACGTTGGCGTTGTCGCTGCTGCTTTGCAGGCCCTCGCTTCCGGCGAGAATGAAATCGCACCAGTGCTTCTGAAAACAAAATCGCTCGGTCATCGTCAGTTTGTTCTTGTCGAACTTGCTCGTCCCTAGCAAGGAATAATCGCCCGTGTACTCCCACAGCAGCACGGCCTGAGGCTTTGCGTGCAGGAACAGTTCCTGATAATGAACAACTTCGCGCATGCCATACTCGAAGCTCTGATACACGCCGCCCTGCCACGCCGATGGGTCCGGCCCAGCCTCCGCGACGAGCACCGGCAGCTTCAGCTTCTGCCCAAGCTCCGCCCACGCGCCGTACTGAGCCGGCGTCGCTCCGCCCCACGAATGAAACGAAATCGCACCGATGTACTGCAGCGCCTCTGCGTCCGCCGCGCCGGGCGCGCAGTAGCTGACCGTGTTGCGGGGACCAGCAACGTCGCCGAGCAGCAGTTTGGTCTTCAACTTGTGCTTTGCCAGCACACGCCCCATCTGCTTGATGAACTCGCAATGTTCGTCCGCATTGAAGAGCACGCGGCAACCGATGTTCGGTTCGTTGAACGAAAAATAGTCCGGCTCGACCTGGTATTTCTCCTTTGCATAAAGCAGATACGACGCGATGCACTTCAGCATGAGCGCGTACTTGTCTTCCCCGATGCGGTTGTTCATGTTACGTTCGTCCGGCGGCCGCGTGTATAGCCACGCCGGCAGTTTCCAGACGCTGGCGATGAAAGGAATCTTCTTCTGCGAAAGCTCGCGCATCAGTTCCAGTTCGCGATGCAATCGGCTTCCCGCCACATCTTTGGCGACCAGCTTCGGCCAGTCGATCTTCTCCGGACCGCCGTTGTCGGCCTCCGGCATCCAGTTCTCCAGCGTCATCTCCGTGCGAGCGTAAGCAACCTTCAGGTTGTCGAGCGTGAAGCGCGTGACCGGCGACTCAATGTTGAAGCAATACGTCCCGCCAATGCCCGTCACGCTGTACCGCGGCGTGCTCGCGTCCAGCGTCAACTGCGCCGGAGTAGACTCCACGTCGCCGCGCGTGGAGAGCGTGATCGTCAGCGAGGCGCTCTGCTGCGCCGTCATCTTCCCGCTGTGGAGGTGAGCGAGGATCGCGAACGTCTGCGACCATTTTCGTCCGTCCTGAATCAACACTGAAACCGCCGGCGAAAGCCCGATGTTCAGTTCCGGGCCTTTCTTGCTGCTGAGCGACACGTTGTCCGTCACCGCGCTGCACAGCCTGTACTCCTGCGGCAGTTCCACCGGCAACTCGCCGCTCTTGTCTGCCAGCTTGTAGCTCCCGCCGGCAAAAAGATCCGCTGGCGCTTCCAGCCAGAAAATCACGCCCTCAATATCGCTGTCGATCTTCGCCGTCGCGCGCACCTGGATGATCAGCTTGCCCGCTTCCTCGCGAGCCGTCTGTTCGATCTGCACCCCGGCCGTGGAGCCCTCGTTGATTTCGCCGTGCCACTTCTTGATCTCGCCCGAAAGATTCGCCGCTGGCTTCGCTCCTGAAAATGCAAGAATCTTCTTCCAGCCTTTTGTCGGGACGCGCACGTCGCTGTTCAGCGGCATCCAGCCTTTGCCAAGACCGATTTGCTGCAATCGCCCCGCCGCATCAAAGCGGTTCTGCCCATCGGCAGCGAAGCAAAGGCCCGCCCATGCCGTCAACACAAACACCAGCACGCGTCTCACGTGTCCCATCATCCTGTTGCTCCCAAAGTGAAGACCGGTGATATTCTAACGCAACCAACGCCGCCGCACTTAGCCACTTTCTCGTCAATCAGCGCGCCGAACGTATCTCTCACAAGCCGCAGACTTCTGGACTACGTATTTTTTGCCGTTGTGAATTTTGCGCCAACTTCGTACTCTGTCGTGCGCTGGTCCTCCGGAGGTTCCCAACATGCCCAACTACGCGGTCTTGATGGCCATCGGCGACGATCGCCCCGGCCTGGTCAATCAAATCTCCAAGTACATCCTCGATTGCGGCTGCAATATCGAAGACAGCCGCATGGCCATCCTCGGCGGTGAATTCGCCATGCTGATCCTGGTGACCGGCGAAGGCGCAGCCGTCGATCGGGTCGTCAAAGGCGCCGCTGAAGTCAGCGTCGTCAGCGGCCTGACGATTCAGGCCAAGCGCACGCGGTCCCCGGGCGAAGCCGCCCGCCGCGGTTCCGTGCCATACGTGCTCGAAGCCTTCTCGATGGATCATCCCGGCATCGTGCAGCGCGTCGCGAGCTTCCTCGCCGAACGCAAAATCAACATCCGCGCGCTGGACACGCGCTTGGCCAATGCCCCCGTCACCGGCATGCCGCTCTTTTCCCTGCACGCCACGGTGGACATTCCGGTCGAACAGAACGTCGTCGAAATCCGCCGCGGCCTCGAAAACATTGCCTCGCAGCAGAACATCGATATCGAACTGAAACCGTCCGTGTAACGCAGACCGCTCTGCGTTCGCCTGTAAGAAATTGCACGTGTGGTGATGAAACTGATTAACACAAGCCGAGGGGTCCGTTTGCGTCGGTCTGTGCCCAATCGCGAGCAATCCGTTTCTGTAAAGAAATGCACGTGTGGTGATGACAGACCCTGTTCTTCTACATTCAGTCCAGAACTGCACAATGCGAACTCACTTCCGCTGCCCTATAAAAAAAGTGCACATGTGCAGTAAAGCTCCTTACTTCATCGGTTATCAAAGAGCGAGTTGATGCCAAGGCAGAGTATCCAACTCGGCTTCCCAATATGTGACGTTTTAGGCTCCACAGTATTACATTGATTTTGGACGATATTTGGTAAAAAAGAATAGGACTACTTCGTGACGATTCGCGATTCTTGAACGCTGCCCTTCTCCGTCTTCATACCTATAACGGAGAGTTCGGTCTTTACTTTCGCGCTTTCATCCAACGCTTGCGTCTCAAGCCTCAAGCCTCAAGTCTCAAGCCTCAAGCCCCAAGCCCGCAGTCCTCAGTTTCCTTCCACTTCCAGCGTGATCTTCGGCCGCAGCGTCTTGTCCTTGATCGCCTGCAAATCCGTTTCCGGATAAAACCGCACGTGATGGTCCGGCTCGCCATTGGCCACTTTCATCAGCAGCCCGTGGTTCGGAGCTTTGCCGGAGAGAATCTCCTGCACGTACGCCGTCACATCGAACGCGCGCCACAGGTTCTTTTTGCCGTCGAGCGTGATTGTCGTCAGCGCCGCCACGTCGCAGTCCTTTTCGTCCGATGCGCCCGGCGCGGCCCAGTCGCAATCCTTTCCGCCGCTGTTGAAACTCACCCACGTGCCCGCGTCAGGCACCCACGTCCGCTTGATGCGGAAGAGGGCAATCTCCGACCCCGGCGACTGCGGCGATTCGATCTGGTACATCTCCAGCGTCGCCTTCTTCACCGTCGCCTTGCCCAGAGCTGCTTCCAAACCGTCGAAGCGAATGAGAATCCGGTGCAGGCCGCCCGATGCGCCCAGCTTCAGTCCGAACTGAACGCCGACATCCGTTTTCCTCATGCTGTCGCGATACTGCGAAATCTGGTCCGTGTTGATGCCCGCATATTCCGCCGCCGGAGAAACTCCGTTCTGCATCACCACGTTCTTTCGCGCCGCTTTCCCGACGAACTTCTCCGCCGCCGCAATGATCTCCTGGCGTTCCCCGCTTAGCGGCTCGATTTCTTCAAAGCTCTTGATTGTGGGACGCACTCCGGCCAGAGCCTCGGCGATCTTCTCCGCGTCGCCGCCTTTAATCGTGGCGGCCAGATCCTTCAGCTTCCGCCCAAGCTCTCCATCCAACTGCCGCCACTTCTCCAGCTTGAAACGTTCCGTCCAGTGCAGCGGCACCGGCAGTTTCGCTGCCGCGTACGTGCGCGGCAGCGTGAGCGCCGCTTCGTTCGAGCGTTCGTACGCGTTGAGCGCCCACATGGCCTGCGCGAGCGCCGGCTCCTGCAAATCTTTCTGTTCGAAAATGACCGCCATGCACGCCGCCGTCAGATTTTCGACTTTCACGCCCACGTTGCCGCCGCCCGGCAGCAGGAGATTGATCTGCCGCCCTTCGGCGCCGTTCAGCACGCCCTCGACGCGCCCGCGGCGCATCACCAGCGAAACGCTATGCTTGCTCTTCTGCGCTTTGATCAAAGCCGCATCCTGGAGCTTCTTGATCGCGGCGATATCGCCCCGGCAGCCTTCCAGCACTTTATTCGGATCAGCGACGCCGCCGCCCAGCATCGGGTCGCCGGCCGGAACGTCGCACACGCGCTGCGCGTTCTCCAGATCGCCCTCGCCGAGCGTCAGCGTCAGCTTGGAAAAGAAATCGAGCCAGCGGTTGCGCTGATCGACCGTCTTGTGTTGAAATGCCGCTTGAGCCGTGCGCGTCTCGTCGTCGATTTTGCTGCGAATAGCATTGACCACCGCGCGCAATTCCGGATCGCGGTGCTGCAGCCACTGCTCCGCCTTTGCTTTCGCCACCGGGTCTTTTCCGCGCCACGCCTCCGCAAACTCGCGCACAATCCGGCTCTGTTCCGCCGCGCGCCGAGAGAGGATGCTCTCCAGCAGCGTCTGCAATTGTTTGCGCCCATGCTCCTGCACCCACGGCACGTCCGGTTGCAGTGAGCCGATCGCCGTCTGTAAACTCTGCTGCGCCGCTGGAAAATCTCCCGCGTTCACGCTGTCCAGCGCGGCTTCCGCCACCGCGCGAGCCTGGCTCCGCGCCCGCGCGTTCAGATCGGCTTGCAGCGAAAGAAGCAGCCGCGCAGCCGCGGCGCGCACCGATTCCTCCGGCGATGTAAGGTGCGGCCTGACGCGCGCCGTGCCAGCACGCAAATCGAACGTCGGATCGTCTTCCGCCAGCGCCGCAAGCACCTCCAGTTCAGCCAGCGCCGGGATCGCAGCCGGCGGAATCGCCGTTCTTGCCTCCTCCCGCTTCCCCCCGTTCCCCCGTCCCCCCGTCTCCCCGTCGCTCCGTTTCCCCGCCTCCGGCATCCTGCCGTTTCCCCCCGTCCCCCCGTCCCCCCGTCTCCCCGTCAGGCTGTTCCCCGCCTCCCGCCTCCCGCCTCCTGCTTCCTTCTGTCCAGCAGTCTCGGGCTCCTGGTTATGGAGTACCTGCGTGATGCGCTGACCGTACCGCGCCCAAATCAGCGCCAACGCGGCCAGCGCCGTCGCCAGCAGAATCCACAGCGCAATCCGCGTTCGCAGGGGAAGGGCCAGTGGCGACGCAAAATCAGCCGGATCTACTCCTGGCGCAATAATCTGTGGCGCGGCATTGCCGGAGGCCCCGGGAGTGCCGGACGGGTTGGCGGGCAACAGCCCGCTGGCGGTGACGGTTATTTCCTCCGAGTTCATGTTAGAGAGACGGAGAAGCCGCAAAAAAGGTGCAGAAATCTGGACTCTTCATGCACGTTTTTCGGCCTCTTCAATTCCTCCTTTATAGTGCCGTTCAGCTCCATAAGGCGAAACCCCGTATCGCTTGACGCCGCCACGCTGCGCCGTTCGTAGCCGCGGAGCGGCGATACACGGGTAGCCCGCAGCGTAAGCAGCGGGTAGCAGCGGGTAGGATCCTTAGAGCCCCGAATGGGGCGACACAGGATTCGCCAAACGCTGACCCATTATATACCGCCATACGACCGCAATCCGGGAGGATTGCGCTACTTCTTCGCCGGTGGCGGCTGCGTCGCCGGTTTCGGCGGCGCCTCACGGGCCTTCTTGGCCTTTATGCCGTCGTCGATCTCGCCGCGAAGGCTGGTAAACGCTTTCAACAGTTGCCCGTCATTTCTTTTGGGCTGGTCCCACTGGCCGGTCAGCACGACGTCCTGGAATTTGCCTTGAGCGAACTTCGCCAGGATCGGATCGCGCTCCTGCGGGTCGAGCTGGTTCAAGCGCAGCGATTCCTGCGTCTTGGGCGGCAGCTTGATCAGCCAGATCCTCAGATCGGGGGCAAACGATTCGCGCGGCAGATTCAGCCCGCCCGCCGCATCGATCTGCAGCCCAGCGGACTTGCCTTTGCCGACAATGCTCGTCTTCTCGATCTGCGCGATGCCTTTAGCGATGGGCAAGCTCAGGCGGATGTCTTCGAATTCGAGCTTGTTTAGGAACAGCCCGAAATCGTCGTTGTACAAGTCGGTCATTGTATTGAAATCCTGACCGATCCCTCCCTTCTTGGCAGCAAAGTCGCCCAGGAATCCGATGCCGACCTTTGTAATGCTCTTCGTGATGTCGGCCGAGGGCTTCCCGTCATTCTTCAAAAGAACCAGTCCGGTGATCGTGCCGCCGAGTCTTCCATCCCACGTCTTGCGGTCGGCGAGTTCAAACCCGACCCCCGACAGGCTCCCGCTGCCGTTCAACCGGCCGCGAAACTCGTACTCGTCTTTCTTCTTCTTGCCCTCCGGCTGCGGCAGCGCCTCATGCAGATCGATGTTCGCCAAGTCAAATTCCGCTGCATGAGTCTTCGTCGCCAGATCGTATTCCAGCTTCTTCAGCGACGCGTTCCCGTCCTTGTACATGGCAGCCGTCGCGCCGATGACAGTCAGCTTCAGCGCGTTCAGCGAGAACGCCGGCACATTTACTTTCTCCAGATCAAGCTGATCCAAAGTGATCACCGGCGCGCTGAACGAACCCTTCAGCCGCAACTGCGCGATGGCCGCCAGTCCCTTGGACGGCGCGCCAGTCTGTGTGCCCGGCTGCGCGCCCGCTTTGCCGAACGTGTCAATCGCCGCCAGCAGCGCAGTCAAGTTTAGCGCCGCGTGGCACTGAATTGGAATTTCGAGCGCCAGCGGCATGCCCGGCTTCTGCGCCGCGGCGAGCAGGGTGGTGCCGGCCTCCGTGCCGGCAGGCGTGACGGAAACCTGCAGGTCGAACGATTGCGCGACCTCCGGCTGGTCTTTCGGCTGGTGCGAGATCATAAGCTGGCAGGTCTTGCTGGTCAGCTTGCTCATGTCACCCGCAAGGGTCTCGCCCTGCAGAACGATCACCGCGGTGGCGTCCGGTGTCGGTGCCTCAAGGCGAACGTCGTACTTGCTGCACGCCAGTCCGATCTTGTCCGCCGCGCCGGCATTCCCCGCCGGCAGGCCTTGTGTCAGGGAGGAAAGCCGTCCTGCGTATTCCAGCCGCATGTCATTCAGCGTGCCGCTCAATTTATACGCGGGCGGCATCAGCAGCTTTGCGACCGTCAGGAGATCGAACTTGCCCATCGCTAACTGGAACCGTAGCGAATCTGCCCCCTGGTCGAACTGCAGATCGCTGATGGTGCCTTCCAAGGGACTGCCTTTGCGCAGTTCTGCCTTGCCCAGCGTTAATTTCGGAGCAGGGGCGAGAGTGAAGTACGTCAGATCGGCGAGCGCGAAGCCCATCGGCCCGCCGGCCAGATCGATCTGCGAAGCGTGCAGCACGCCGTCGGCTCCGACTGACACGGCAAACGTGAGCTTCGACGGAACTCCTGCCGCCTTGGAATAGTTGAACTTCGGCGCGTTGATCGCCGCCGCGTCCGTCACCAGCACGCCGGTGGCGGAGAACTGCCCCGGGTTCGTGTCGATGTGCAGCGGCGCGGCGTTCGCAAACTGAAGCTCTCCTTCACACGTCGTGCCGGCCTGCTCGCCCGCCGGTCGCCACGCGGCCTGTGTTCCAAGCGCAAAGGTGATATCGTAGGTGCCGGGGGCCTTCGCGGGACGCAGCACCAGGTCGCGCATTTCGATCGGACGCGAGAACGTGTAGACGCCGGCAAGCGCGTCGCTCGCAAAACTGCTCGCCACATTCGCGCGCTTCATCCACCCGAAAAGCTCCGGCGGTGTGATCGTGAGCGTCTTGATCGTCATTCCGCCAGCGAGATGCGCCAGCATTGCTTCCGGCGGCCCCGAGAGCTTTCCGAGCAGCGCTCGGAACGACGTGGCCGAGCAGCTCGCTTCAAGTGCCGCGACGGGCGCATTCGACCCTTCGCCGCGCGCGAAGCGCAGGCTTTCCAGATTGAATTGATCATTAGCCGCGAGGTACTTTGCAGCGAGCGAAACCTCGCCGGCCAACTTCATCTTCAGTGAATCCGCCGGCAGCATGCCTGCGACCGCTTCGACGAGCGCCGCTTTGGCCTGCACGTTCACCGCCAGTTCGGGCAGCGCGTTTCCAAGCGCCGCCAGCGTGCGTTGCGGCGCGGGCAGATCGAGGAACTGCGCCACTCGCGCGACGTCGAGACCGGGCGAAGCAACCGTCGCCGTCAGCGCGGCTGAACCAAGCTGACAATTATCGAGTTTCAGCAGATGTGTCGCAGCGTCGAAGCTTCCGGACAGAGTCAATGCTGCGTCCTGCAGCGGCAGCTTCAGCGCGGCTTTTTCGAGCGCCAGCTTCGCCGCCGGTGCGGCAAGCTGCGCGCTGAAAACGGCGTTGGGCAGAGCGTTCACCGCTTTGGCGGCTGTGAGCGGCTGGCCGTCTGACAGCAACGCTGCAATCTTGGCCAGCGCGGCGCTGGGTGCATTGAACGCCACGGTCCCGAAGGTGTTCGTGCAACTGCAGGAATTCAGCGCCAGCAGACCCGTGTCGCTGTCGTAAGAGCCCGCCGCTCGAAGTGTGCCCGCATAGTACGGATCGTCCGGCAGAATCTTCCTCTTCTGCAACGTTTGCAGCACAACGGGATCTTTGGCGTTGAGCTCAGCCGAACAGGTCGGCAGCGCCTGCACGAACTTCGCCAGGCTGAAGCTTGGGGCCGTCAGACACTCCAGCAGCGCGGGAAGCTTGATGTCTCGGGTGCTCAGCTTCACGTCCAGCGCCGGGCCGGAGAGAGACAAACTTTCTATCTTCGCCAGATTGCTTTTGGGGTCGTAAGCCGAACTGACTTTCACGTCGCCGAGAAAAACGGTCTCGATCGGCAGCACCTGCATCTGTTGAAGCTGCTGCAGCGCCTTGGCGCTTATACTCGCCTCCAGTTTCGCCTGCGGCAGCGCCTCCAGCCACGTTTTCACTGAACTGGCCGGCGTGCTTATCGCGGCATTGAGCTTGGTCAAGTCTGCCTCGGCCATCTCGCCCGAAACGCTCATCAGCGTGGACGTCAGCTTCACAGGTTTGATCGTCAGCGTCGATGTTCCATCGTGCTGCGCCAGTGTCATCCCCAGATCGAGCGCCACGTTGTCGTCCGCCCACGCCAGTTTGGGCGCGCCTTCCTTCACGGGCGGACCCGAGAGGGAGAACCCGCTCAGCTTCAGACTCGTGGACATGCTCATTGTCTGAGCGGCCTGTTTTCCGTCTGGCGCTAAATCCTGTACCAGCCGCGACTGTCCGCTCTGCGAGAACGTGCCTTTGACCATGTACTCCGGCCCCAGGAAGAACCGCACATACGTGCCAAATCGCGCGTTCAGAGCGCTCAGCGCTTCCAACTGGCCGTCGGCCTTAAAGGAGTCCAGTTCGGTCACGCGGCGGGTCTTGCCCTGCGTGGCCGAGCCGTTCAGGTCGATGTTCAGCGTGGTAGCGCCGGCCTCCGTGCCGGCGGCGGCAGCCGTATCTTTGATCTGCGCCGCGAACTTCAGGAATGGCGCTTTCGGCTCATCCACGAACGCGGACCCGTCGTAACTGCAGCGCGTCGTCAGCCGCACCGGCGCGGGCGCGCCGCTCTGCCGCTTCAGTTCCGCGTCGAGCGCCAGAGTCAGGCTGCCGGGATTGCCGGTTACTTCAACCTGTCCATCAAGCGTCTCCTCGATGGCCGTGGGCATATTCATGACTTGGAGCAGCGGTCCAAATTGCTTCCACAACTCCCGACCGCCGACATGCACTTGCAGCTTTGTTTGTGCCGCCAGTTTCGTTGGGTTGGCGATGTCGTTGACGATCAGCGGCTGAAGCGTGTGGATTTGGAATGAGTCCGCCGTGGCTTTGAACGTCATTTCCGCGCGTTCCGGCGTGCCGTCTGAATCCGGCGTGATGCCGCAGGCGAACCCGAGATCGAGCGTGCTCGGCTGGCGTACGCCCTGGTACGCGACGAATCCGCGTGCCATGTTTAGCCGGCCATTTGCATTGAAACGGCCGTTCTTTTCAAGCACCGCGTCAACCTTCCCTTCAACGTCTCCGCCGAGTTGATCCTTCAATCCCAACGCCGTTCCCACATCCGTGGCGCAAAGCTCCGCCAACTGGGCCTTGAAGAGCGTAGAGAACTGGCGCCCCTCGCTGCCCGGCGCAAGCGTGACTTGCAGACTCAGGAGTTTCGGAGCAGTGGGTGGCGCGAGCGCCGCCCGCTCGCTGGCCAGCGTGATCAGAATCTTCCCCGCGCCGGTCTGAATTCCAGCCGGCGACCATCCGCCCTGCACATCTATTTCAAATCGTCCCGGAATGCTTCCCGCCGCCGTCTTGTGGTGCTCCAACAGGCCGATGATTCCGTCGGTCTCCAGTGTCCCTGCCAACCGAGCGGCCGATAGCGTTGGGGCTTCGAGCTTCAGCGGCCCGCTGAGCGGCTGGCCGGGAACCCACTTGTACCGTCCGCTGGCCAGTTCACCTTCCACGTGCAGATGCCGCAGGATGTACGGCAGATCGACGTTCTTCAGAGTCGCGCTGAGGAGCGCGTTCTTGAAAGCCGTGGGATCGATCTGGCCGGCCGCGTCAATGCACTCCAACGTGCCATCAATCGCGGTCGTCCCGCCGTTGGGGGTAGCGTTTGTGATCAGCGCAAAATTCGTGTTGAGCTGCACGGGCTGTCCAAGACCATCCAGCTTCAGCGTGAGCTCCAGGTTGTCGAACCGGCTCTCGCCCAGATACTTGTCGCTGTCCTTATAGCGCCACTTGCCGCCGTGAATGGCCACGGTTCCATCCAGCGCGCTGAGCCCGGTTTGCTTCGGCCAATTTCCCGGCGGCCCGCCCGAAAACTTGCGCACCAGATCGTCGATATTGCTGACCGTGATCGGCCAAACGCCGTGTTTCTCGATATAAAACTCCGGCTTGTCGAGCTCGACCTGCACGCCGCGCAGCTTGGTGAAGCCGCTGAACAGCGCCGGCAGGACGGAGAGTTTTGCCGTCGCTCGTTCGATCTTCAGCGTGTGTTTTTCGTTGAACGCCGCATCCGCGTTAAGAAGCGTCAATTTGTCGATTGCAATGCTGCCACCCAGAAAGCTGACGTGCACGCCGCCGATCTCCGCATCCCGGCCAAGCTGAGCCTTGATCGCGGCCTGGATCTGCGTCTTGAACCAGTCGTCGTTGTAGTGGAGCAGCAGCGCCGTGATCGTGATGCCGAGCAGCGCCACAAACACAGCGGCGCCGATCAGCAGCCGTCGCAGCCATTTGCGTTTAGGTGTGCCACCGGCAGCGCCGGCGCTACCATTGGGTGGGGACGCCCGCTCTAGCGGTGCTGGCGGCGTGCTTCCGTTCTGATTGGAGATAGTCGGATTCATGTGTCATTTAGCCCGGTTGTCTCGGAGCAACGGGCTCCGGCAACCCGACTTTATGTCTAGCGCGCAACATTTCCAGTGGGGGAGTAACGCAATCCTCCTGGATTGCGCCGTCGTCCGGGAGATTGCGCTACAGGTCCATCGGCCCCGCCACATCTTCCGCGACGAGTCGGTAGAGGCTCGTGACCTCTCCGTTTTGGATTTCCTCGCCGACTGAGATCAGTCCGAAGACAGTCACGGGTTGGTCGGGAATGTAGCGCGTGGCGCGATTGCCAGCCATCTTCACTCTCACCCATTCGTTGATTCTGGGGAAACGGCCGAAACAACAGAGCTGCTGGTCCTTCAACAGCATAAAGGTCTTCACCGCGCCTTTTTCATTTTCGAGCGGCCACATGAATCCCTGCACCGCCACCTTCTGCCCATCAAACGACTTGATTCCCTTTGGAATCTGGTCTTTCTTTATCGCTGGAGCGAGCTGCGGCGAATTACGGAGTTTCAAGGGATCTGGTGGCGGCGGAAGCTCGTAGTAGAACCCGCTCAACTCCTCAAAGGAGATGGCGGTATAGTCCTGGTCCACGCTCGTGGCCATCACTGAATTATTGGTCTGTGGCGCGAAAATTTGCGCGCCGCCACGAGACCCTTTGATCGGATCGCCGCGAATCTCGCTGAGCGGCTTGCGCGAATGCGAGCGCTCCGGCGGAGCGTTCAGCCACACGGTCATCCACACGCCCAGGAGCAAGCACGCCGCCACCGCAACGGCTGTCAGCACGTTGCTGGTTCGCGTTGTTTGCGGTTCGTGGTTCATGGTTCGCAGTTTACGGTTCCTGGTTCAGTGCTCGTTCCCTTGTGGGAACTTGAACTTTACATCCCGAAATTCTTTCCCGCGCACAGTTATCGCAACAATCATTCCCTCGAAAGTCTTGGCGCCTTTCAGCGCGTCAACCGTTGCCGAGAACTCAGAGCTATCGCCAGCTCTTTCCCCCGTCAACACATTGGCAACCGTGTCAAGAGTCACCGTCATCGCCGCCGGCTGTTCGCCGATCTTATCAATCTTCAGTTCGATCTTCTCTGGTTTGACGCGCACGGCCTTTTCCGCTTCGCCGTCCAAGACATAGCCCGTCAGCTTTCCGTCGGCCGCCAGCAAAAGCTCCAGATGCGCGAACTCTTCGCCCAGGACAATCAGCGCGCCCTTGTGCGGCGCGTGATGCTCATGGCCGTGCTCCTCGGCACGGGCCACCAGCGGCAGAAGCAGTAGCGCCGCAAGGCATGACATGCGCCGCCAGGAATCAAACCCTACGTACCCAAATGGCTCTACCGCGTCGAGCATTCGCGCCGAAGGCGCCGTACAAGTCAGCCCAGGGCAAGAGACGCGCAGCGGCTCGCCGCCCTGGGATCGAGCGACCCATGAAGTGTTTCGCCCTGAAAGGGCAAGACAAGTTGGTGCGGTGTCCGGCCCTTTCAGGGCGACTAAACAAAAATCGCCGCACAACCCAGGGCGGCGCTCGCGTTGCTCGCTTGCCCTGGGCTGGCATGTACGGCCCCTTTGGGGCGGAAAATCCAAACTCACGACGTTGGCTCCAAGTTAGATGCAACATCCGTCCCGTAAGCCTTCAGCGCCGGGACGACGCCGGCCAGAGCGCCCAGAGCAATCATGGCGAGCGGCGTCGCGATGAGAACCGACACTCCAAAGGACTCCGTCAGATCCACTTTTCCAGCCTGGAATACATCCAGCACGACGCCGGTTTGTGAGCGGATGATTGACGCGGCGACGCCCAAAATCAGCGCATAAACGATGTACCCCACGGCGCTGCCTAGCGCCGCGATCGTGCCCGCCTCCAGGACGATCGCCGAAAACACCGTGCTTCGCCGCGCTCCCAAGGCGCGTAGGATGGCCAGTTCCCGCCGGCGTTCGTTCATGGTGTTATAGATGCTGGCCAGAATCGCCCCGGCCGTGACCAGCACAACCAGATAGGCGACCAGCGCCAGGATTCGGTCCACCCAGCCGATTTTGTCGAACAGGTCGAGCATGATGCGTTCGATCGGCCAGGCCAGGGTCGCCGCGTTGCCTTGCCGGTTGATGAGTTGGTCCAAGGCCATACCGGATTCCTTTGTCTTGAACTTCAGCATGACCGCGCTGACTTCTTTTTCGGCATCCGGGATCTCCTCCCCGGCCTTCGGTTCAAAGTCCTTGCCGCCGCCGCGCAGGACGTGGCCAGGCATGCGGAAAAGGCCTTCGATCGGAATCCAGATCACGCGGTCCGACGGCGTGTTGGTCGCCTCCAAAATGCCCACCACCGTATAGTTGTTCGGGTGCTTCAGATTCTCGTTGAAGTTGATTCCGTGGTACGGATTGAAGGTGTCGCCAACATGCAGCCGCGTCCGCTGCGCAACGAAACTGCCGATCACGGCTTCCTGATTTTCAGGATTGAAGAAGCGGCCCTCGCCATCAATGCTGAACTTCTTGCCCGCCTGATACTCGAACTTCGTGAAAATCTCCGGCGTCGTCCCGACGATGCGATAGCCGTGGTAGTTGTCGCCGACCGCGTACGGAACCGCCAACTCTACGCGCGCGTCCCGCTGCATCGCCTGGTACATCGTCCAAGGGATGTTGCCGGGGGACGTCTCCAGGTGGAAGACCGTGTTCAGCACAAGCTGCAACTGGCTGCCGCGCGCACCGAGCACCGCGTCGAAGCCCATCGAACTGCCGGTAAACGCGTCGTGCGTCTGCTGCTTGACGCTGAACACCGCCATCACCAGTCCGCTCGCCAGCGCCACCGACACGACCGTGATCAGCGTCGATAGCGCATGCTGCCGCAGACTTCTTCGAACGATCAGGAACAGACCCATATCCAGTACCCAATGACTAATGACTAATGACTAATGACCAATGACCAACACATCCTTGCCACCGGTCTGGTTGATCGCCGTCAGGTCTTGCACTTTCTCGAACTGTCCGAGCACCGCTGGATCGTGGCTGACCAGCAGCAGAGCCGCGCGTTGCTCCCGGCACACCTCGCGGATCAGCGTCAGCGCTTCTTTCGCATTCTTCTGGTCGAGGTTGCCGGTCGGTTCATCCGCCAGTACCAGTTTCGGGTGATTGGCCAGCGCGCGCGCCACCGCCACACGCTGCTGCTGTCCGACCGAAAGCTGTCGCGGCCGGTAGTTCAGCCGGTCCTTTAAGCCAACGCGCACCAGTAGTTCTTCTGCGTGCCCGCGATGAATACCGGGGCCGAAGAGCATCCCCAGCATCACGTTTTCCAGAGCCGTGTAGCCCTGCAGCAGATTGAAGGTCTGGAAGACATAGCCCAGCAGCGTCGCTCGCGCACGGTCGCGCATGGCTTCCGGCAGGAGCGAAAACGGCGCATCAGCAATTCGCACTTCGCCGCTGTCGGGCTGAAGGATCCCCGCGATCAGATGCAGCAACGTCGTCTTGCCCGAGCCGCTCGGCCCGCGGAGCGCCACTTGCTGGCCGTCTTCCAGGACGAAGCGCGGCACGTTGACGATGATGTTGCGCTCGCCCTCCGGCGAAACATAACTTTTTGTGAGATCGGTGACTTCAAGTACAGGCATGTTGGTCGCTTCGTATCCACTTGGCGCTGGGCCGCAGCAGCCATAATTCCCAGCTTACATTACGTATCACAGGCACGAAGAGTTCACAACCAACTTGCGGGAAACCACCGTAGTGCGGGCATCTTGCCCGCTGCTCCGGTCCCCTCTCCCCCGCGAGGGAGAGGGGTTAGGGGTGAGGGGGCCATTTGTGTTTATCTATGGCATGCCCGCAGTGCTTCCGTTAAAAAAAGACCATGGCAAGACCAAAGCCCAACACTCCGCTCTTCATGAAACCCGCGCTTGTTGAGCGCATCTGGGGCGGCAATCGCCTGCGCGACGTGCTGGGAAAGCCTGTCCCGGCCGGGAAGGTCATCGGCGAAAGTTGGGAACTCTCGGATCGCCCGGACGTGCAGAGCACCGTCGAGGGCGGCCCGTGCGACGGCCTGACGCTGCGGCAAGTGATTGAAGCCGATCCACGGGCGGTGCTCGGCGAGGCGCTGGCGATAACCAATTCAGCGCGCTTTCCTCTGCTCATCAAATATATCGATGCCGGCGGTGCGCTGTCCGTTCAAGTCCACCCGGATGACGCCGGCGCGAAGGCCTACGGCGATCTTGGGAAAAGCGAGTGCTGGGTCATCATGCATGCCGACCCCGGCGCGACGATCGTCCGCGGTTTCAAGCCGGGAACGACCCGAGCGGACTACCAGGCCGCCGTGCGCGAGGGCAGGGTGGAGTCCCTCCTGCATTCGTTCGCACCTCGCATCGGCGATGTGCTCTCCCTGCCCGCTGGAATGGTGCACGCGATCGGCGCGGGGCTTCTCGTCGCTGAAGTCCAGCAGAACTCTGATCTGACCTTCCGCATTCACGACTACGGCCGCCTCGGCCCCGACGGCAAGCCGCGCAAGTTGCACCTGGCCGAAGCCCTCGAATCCATCCGCTTCGACGATCCGGGCGACGAGTTTGAAGGCGATCAGGTGCGAGACACTGTTTTTCCGCTCGCTGAGGTCGAAATGAGCGCCGCTCTGTCGCAAGTCCTGCTGCGCGGCAAGCACTTCGACTTGCACCGGCTATTGCTGCGAAAAGGCAAGGCTTTCAGACTGTCTCTGCAACGAAACGCTGCGACCGTCTTGATGGTCGTCGCCGGGTCGGGAACGCTGAACGATCGTCCGCTCAAGACAGGTCAAACGGTGTTATTGCCGGGTTGCCTGAGCGAAGCACAGTTGCTTGCAGATTCTGGCAGCGATGTCACAGTCCTATTGAGCACGCCGAATGTGCAGTAGTCCCTTCGTGTTTGGATCTTGTGCTTTTTGGACAAGAATTTGAAACTCGAAGAAATGATGAATGAGGAATGATGAATGCGGAATTAGGTCTATGGCGTTGTCTCTTGCGCCGTTGCAGCCATATTCATCATTTCGCATTCATCATTCATCATTCGGATGCAGCTTCGGTTTCGCCTTCCCCGCTACGTTAGTCGTGTCGGTAGACTTTCACGCGCAGAATCATTGCCTTGTTCGTGCCCAGATACTCATTCGCGTTGAACGGTGGAATGTGCGCGGTGGAATTGGCTCCGGTCTCATCGCCGTTCAGCCAAAGTTGATGCTGCCATTTTCCGGCCTTGTCGAACGAGCCTGATTCGACGCTCAAGATATGCGTGCTCTTCGGCCCTGGCGTCTTGGCTTCGAACTGAACAGCAAAGCCGTAGCCAGCTACAATGAACTCCTCGGCTCCGGTCTGGATCACCAATCCGCCGACCGGCCGGTGCTTATCGGGCAAGCCGTTCATATAGGTCACGCGCGCACGGTAATCGCCCATTTCGATCAAGCCGGGATCTTTCTCATTGCCTTGTTTGAAGACGCCCATCATGCGCCCCGTGCCATGCGCTTCAACGATGAACGGCATCAACTGCCCGAGAATGCGGAAGGTCTCCACCAGCGGATGGTCCTCGTGGACGCTCTCGATGCCAAAGGGCGCGAAACACAGCGCGTTGTGCTGCGCGATCGCCCAGAACGCGCGCGCGGCAGAGTCGTTGTCCTTGCTGGCTTCCGGGATCAGCAGCGGGCTTTTCTTCGAATACGCGGCGCACGTTTCCTTGAATTCCCCGCAGTAGATATCGGGCGCCAGAACCGGGATGTGCGGTGCCGCAGCGCGCCAGATGTCATGCATGTGCGCGACCGGTCCGCCCGACGGATACGTGCCCGGCGCCGTGGCCAGCCACGCGTTCACGTACATCGGCAGCGCGTACTCGGCCTGTCCAGCCGCCGCGACCTGATCGATGTACCGCGCGTAGTGCCAGACGGAAAAAACTTCCTCCGCGCCCGCTCCGCCGCCGAACACGTCGCTCCACGTGCCGTTCTTCGCGCAATTGCTTTTGTTCCAGCGCTGAAGCAGTTCCGGATGCAATGGGTCTTTGTGGCTGAGCAAGTAATCCAGCAACTCCGGCGGAACCTGCCCGGCAAACGCCTGATTGCCTTCGTCGGAGAGATCGCGGAGTTCAGGCTTGATGCCGACTTCGTTTTCTACCTGAACCATCACAACCGTGTGCTGCGTGCCATCCACTTCCTTCAGGTGCTTCATCAGCCGCGCGAACGCCGTGGCGTCGGCTTTCAAGTTGGCTGGGCTGAGCGTCGAGAGGATGTCCTTGGTGTTCTGGTGGCTGGAACCTTTCGCGCGCGGAAAGCGCTTGGTGTCCCGCAGCACCCATCCGGGCGCGTAGCTCGACACTCCGTTCTTCCACGATCCGAACCAGAGCAGCGCCAAGCGGTGCTCGTTCTTGCGCGCCGTTTCGATCAGCGCATCCGGGAATGTGAAGTCGAAGCGGCCTTCTTCCGGTTCGAGCAACTCCCAACTGACCGGCGCCAGCACCGTGTTGATGTTCAGCGCCTTCAGGTGCGGCCACATCTCGCGCATGTATTCGACGCCCGACGCGGACGAGTTGTGCAGTTCGCCCGCGAGCATCACGAACGGTTTGCCATCGACGACAAGCTGCGTCGCCGTCCCCTTTTGCTGTAGCCGTGGCGTTCCATCCTCCGCCGCAAACAGCGGTAGCCCCGCCATCAGCAGCACGCAAATCGAAACGAAATAACACGCCATCATCATGGATCGCCCCACCAAAGGTTGTGTTCGTCTGTATACACCAGACCACCACTCACCACTCACCACTCACCACTCACCACTCACCAAGTACCAACATTCTCTTCTTCAACGCAGCGATCAATTCTGCTAGAAAAGAAACATGGCAACGGCGCAAGCATCTAAGTGGACGCGGCAGACGCTCCCCCGCGTGCTGCTGATCATCGGGGCCGAAACGGCACTGCGGGAAGACGCGATCGCGGCGGTGAAAGCCGCCGCGTTCGGTGCGCAGCAGCAGGGCATCAACATGGTCACGCTGCACGGTCCGGCTTCGGCCAATGAGCCGCAGACCCTGACGCCCGCCGATGTTCTCGACGAAGCCTGCACCGCGTCCATGTTCGCGGCCGACGATGAGCCCAAAGTGGTGCTGGTGCGGCAGGCGGACGTGTTCCTGACCGACAAGGAATGGCGCGAAATCTTTGAGCGAAACGCCGAAAAGGTTCCGTCGAACACCACGCTCATTTTTGAAGCCGCCACGTTCGGGCAGCTTAAGAACACGCGCTTCTACAAGCAGCTTGTGGCGCAGAAAGCGGTCGTCGATTGCGAGTCCCTCGCGGGCCGTTACGGCGACAGCCCGCAACTCCAGGCCGAAGTGGACGCGCGTGCGCGCAAGCGCGGCCTCAACGTGACCCATGGCGCGATGCTGGCCCTGCTGGCTCGCAGTTCGAAGGAGCTCGGCATCCTCGATGAAGAGCTTGGAAAACTGGCTCTGGCGCTGCGCCCGCAGGGAGCTGTTGCAGAGAGCCAGCTCGTCACCGTCACGGAAGAACACATCGCAGAGCTTTGCGCTTCAACGGCGACGTTCAACGCGTTCGCCTTCTGTGATGCGCTGCTGGATCGCAACGCTTCACGCACGATGGAAGTGCTGGGAGCGATTTTCGATCGCGGGATCGCCGATTCGAGCAAGGCCGGCAAGATCATCACCAACGAAGGTTCGATCACGATGCTCCTGCTGGGCGCGCTGACGTGGAAACTGTCGCAGCTCCAGGATGCGCGTACTGGCTTGGATATGGGCCGTTCGGAGCACGAAGCCTTTGGCGCCGCAAAAGTCCCTGCCGCGCCGTTCATACAAGACGGATTCCGCCGCACCCTGCGCAAGCACACGACCGCTGCGCTGCGCCGCTCCCTGGACGCTCTCTATCACGCCTATCTGGACTTGCGCTTGAGCGGCCAGACCCCGCGCGAGGTCATGGAACAACTCGCGTGGAAGATCCTGAGAAGCTAGGGTTCAGGGTTCGGGGTTCGGGGTTCAGGGAAGGCTTTGTCCAAGTACCAGACACCAGACACCAGACCACCACTCACCACTCACATTTTTCTTTTTTCCCTTTTGCCTTTTTTGGGGAGCTGCTTATAGTCGGCGACGTGGAAGCTAAAACGCCGAGCCGCTCACAACGCCTCGCGATCCGCTAGCCGGAATGCTTCCAAAGCGTAAAACCCTCGCTTAGCGGGGGTTTTTTAATCCCACTCAAAACGCTGCGTTGGGTGCGTCGGTATCAAGAACCGACGGCTGGTCGCGGCGCGGTTTGCCTGTGAATCCGGCGCGCGCTGCACGGGCAATCCGCCGGCGCAAAAAGACGCGCCGACGGCCTGCCCGTGCCACACCCTTTCGACTTTGGCGCGCCACGCTTGCATTCCGCCGCTAGGAATGGTTTATTGATATAACGAACCGGCCTTAGACGCTGTTGACTAAAATCGATAGGTGACGCTATGCAAACCGCTGAAGAGTTGGTTCGTGCAGCGAATTCCGTGTTGCAGCAGGGCGATCCTGCCGCCGCACTGGCGCACATCGAACAGGCTCTGCGCGCGGATCCCCGGTTTCTCCCAGCATGCAACAGCAAAGCAATCGTGTTGATGCACCTCCGCCGCATGGAGGAAGCGCTGGCTTGCGTGAACGCGGGCCTCGCGATCGATGCCGCGTTCCTGCCGGTCATCCTGACGAAGGTTCTCGTGTTGCGCCATCTCGGGCGGATGGACGAAGCCCTGGCGTGCGCCGCCGACGCCACACAGCGGTACCCCGAAGCGCCACAGTCCTGGTGCAGCCTGGGCATGATTCACGACTTGATGGGCCAGCGGCAGCAGGCGCTGGAGTGCTTTGAAAAAGCGGCCGTCATCGATCCAGCCTCGCCGCACGCGCACGCTGAAAAAGGCCGGGTTCTGAATGAAATGGGCCTGCCCGAAAAAGCCATTCCCTGTTTCGATCGCTGCCTGGAACTCGATCCCAACAACCTCTCGGCGTGGACGAACAAAGGCAACAGCCTGGAGGCATTGGGGCACCACACGGATGCCCTGCACTGCCATTATCAAGCCGTGCAACTCGCGCCCAAGGATCCTCTGTCGCATTACGGTTACGGAAACGCGCTGCGCAAGCTCTCTCGCTTTAAGGAGGCGGCCATTGCGTTCAAGCACGCGGTTGAGCTTTCGCCCAACTTCGCGCAGGCGTGGACGAATGCCGGAGCGTGCCTGGCCGAGCTGAAAAATTTCACGGAAGCCATGACCGCATTCGACCGCGCGCTGGCGCTCAATCCGTCGGACGCATACGCTCTCAGCGGCAAGGGCGAGACGCTGTTTCAGCAGTACAAGATGGAGGAGGCTCTGAAGTTTTTCGAACAGGCCATCTCTCTCGACGCGGGGCTGCCGTCGGCCTGGTTTGGCAGGGGGCGCACGCTGTTGAACCTGAAGCGCTACGAGCAGGCGACCAGCGCTCTGAATCATTTCCTCGAACTGGCGCCGAAGGACGACCGCAGAGTGGCCATCGCACACGATGCGTTGCGGCAGTGCCAGCAAGGCCCTGTGGTTGCAGCCCCCAGCCATCCGGCTCCGCTGCCGATGGGCGGATTTGCGGGCACGCGTCTGATCAACCGCCGAGCATTCGAAGGGCATTCGCCGCGACCGCCCTCGGGCGCGACCGCGCTGCTGGGCCTCCGGCCAGTGCCGTCTTCGGCGCCGCCAGCCGACCCGATGTTGCTCGAAAAAGCCAATGAGCTTGCCAAGGCGGGGGAGTTCGAGGAAGCCGTTGCCCTGTACGAAAAGGTGCTTGCTGCGTCGCCGGACAACGCGGACGCCTGGAACAACAAAGGGCGCTGTTTGCAGGAACTGGGCCGTCATACCGAGGCGCTCCATTGCTTCGACGAAGCGCTGCGCATCAACCCGGTGAAGGAAAACAGTCTCTACAACAAAGCGAACAGTCTGGGCGCGTTGAGCCGCCCGGCGGAAATGCTGCGTTACCTCGACCTGCTTCTGCGCGCCAATCCCCGCCACGTGCGCGGCTGGGAAGCGAAGGCTGCGTACTTCCGTGCCGCGAAACGGTACGACGAGGCGGTCGCATGCAGCGACGCGGCCATCAACCTCGACCCTACGTCAGTGGCGAACTGGCAAAACAAGATACTGGCATTGTCCAGCGCCGGCCGCTCGGACCAGGCCGTGCAGTGCTGCGATCAGGCGTTGCGAGCCCTGCCTGATAACCCGCAACTGCTCGGCGCGAAAGCATTCGCCTTGCTGGACCTGAAGCGTGCGCCGGACGCTTTTACCTGCGTGAGGCGGGCTCTGACGCACGATGCCGCCGACGCAAGCCTGTGGCTCTACCGAGCTATGATCGAATTATCCATGAAGTCCTTGGCTGACGCCGAAGTCTCCGCGCGCAAAGCCCTGTCCATCGAACAGCAAGGCGATATCGCCGAGCAGGCGCGGGACATTTTGCGCAAGCTCGGCGCACAGTAACGCAATCCTCCTGGATTGCGATCGAGTCATTGGTCATTCGCAAGCGCCACAGGGCGCTAATGACTCACGACAGACTAAGCACTGCTGTCTCTTCGCAGGCTGCTGCGGCGGCGCAAGTGGTTGGAATGCAGCGCCACGTCGGCGTTGAGCGCCGACTTGAATTGCTCGGGGGTGAGCGTCTCGCGCAATGCGGCGGCCTTAACCAGCGCCATGCGCATGAACTCGCTCATCAGCACGCGATACTCCACGTCCAGATCTTCCTCTGCCGAGGCCGGCTCAAAGAACCACTCCGCTTTCGCCGCCGGGTTGCTCAGTTCCACGCGGTCGCTGGAAACGGCCGCGTCGGCGCTGGGCTGTGTGGCACGGGCAGGCCGCGCCGCGTTGGGTGCGTCGGTATCAAGGACCAACGGCTGTTCGCGGCGCGGATTGCCCGTGGGTCCGGCAAGCACGGACGGCTGAACGGCTGGCAGCAGGCTGCCCTGAGCATCGTCGGGCCGCATCCAATGCAGCTTCGCAGCCTCCGGTTCGCCGTGGCGCGGCTCAAAAACCATTGTGAAGCTCTGAACTCCGAGTTCGACGCAGGTCTGCGTCAGGAGCGCCGTCAGTTCGGTGACGTTCTCCACGAATTGCAGCTTGATCTTCTGCATGGCGATGAAGTGATTGGCGACCAGAAAGTGCGGCCGCGACCAGAGAATACCCAGCGGCGAAAGCGCATCCAGCACGCCGCCGAAGTGCAGGACAAAGCCCAGCAACAGCCCGCTCGCCGCCAGATACCACACCGCCACGCCGCGAACTTGAACCATCGTGCAGACCACCGCGCCGCCCGCCGTAAGCGAGAAAATGATCGCGAAGTAGGCGACGTGTTCGGGCTTCCAGCCGCGATTCAGGAGGCGGTGGTGGATGTGTCCTTTGTCCGCGCTCGCAATCGACTTTCCCTGCAGCGCGCGGCGGAAAACCGTGAGGCACATTTCAAGCAGGGGGTAGGCAAGCACGCCCGTCACCAGCGGCAGTTTGTACGCGAAAGGCTCCAGCGCTCCCGGCAACATGTGATTGTACATCGTGGTGTTTCGCAGGCCTTCGCCCAGCGCGAGCAGGCAGCCGGCGAGCGTCATTCCCAGGCCCATGCTGCCGGCATCGCCGATATAGATTTTCGCCGGCCGCCAATTGAAGATCAGCACCGCCACGCATGCCGCTAGCGCCGACAGCGCAATCGCCGCGACCACCAGGTCCGTCACGACGGCGGCCATCAGACAGATGATGATCAACACCGTCGCGCAGACCGACAGCGCCAGCCCGTCCGCGCCGTCGATGATGTTCACCGCGTTGACGACAGAGAGAATCCAGAAGACGGTGATCGGCTCGCCCAGGTAATGCAGGCTGAAACTCCCGAGCCCCGGCAGCGTCAGCCCATCGAAGTGATAGGCAAACAGCGCAAAGGCGAGCGCCACCACCGCCTGGAAAATCAGCTTGGCGCGAGCGGCCAGCTTGAACTTGTCATCGGCCAGGCCCAGCAGGAACGCCAGGGCGCTCGGCACCAGAATGAAGGCCGCCTTGCGCATCTGTTCGGGCGCGACGTTATGGATTTGCGTCAGCGAAAACGCGACGCCGGCCACCAGCCCGGCGAGCAGCGCCGCGCCCCCCAGGTACGGCACCGCCTGCTTATGGATTTTCCGATGGAGCGGCTGGTCAACGATGTTGAGTTTGCGCGCCAGACGCATCAGCAGCGGCACGGCGCAGAACGCCGCCGCAAAACTGATGGCGGCCCCGATGAAACACAGTTCAATGTTGCTCATGAGCGTGAGCGGCCGGCGGCTTCTGGACTGGAGCCGGGCGGCTGCGTCGCGTCTAAGGTTAAGAGTCCGAGCCCGCATCCGCAAACACAATCACGACCCATGACCAACCCACCTATCCCCAGTCATGGGCCGCCTACTTCTTTCGCACGCGCCTTATTTTTTCCACGACAGCTTCCTGCACATCCATCGTGTGTTGCACCACCAGCCGTGTGCCGAAGAACCGGAAGAACGGCGGGTCGAGTTCGGCGTCGCGCTCAGGCGCTGGAATCAGCTTGCTCAGTTCGTCCCGCAAAGCCGCAAGCTTCTCGTCGCTGAAATCGCTCAAGTTGTGAATCGCGCAGCGCCGCCGCTCGTCCTTTGCGTGTTGTGAGCTTATCGCGATCCCGGCGCCGTATGCCTCGTATCGCAGCCGGAGCGGCGCCAGAATCTGGTTGAGAGCGCGAAGCGCCTCCACGTTTTCACCGTGGCCAGTGACGAGAAATTCCGTTTTCTCAAGCGTCGCGTCGCTGAAACGCCACGCAATCGTCGTCTGCTCCTTAATACAGTCGAGCGCCTCAGATAGAGGCGTATCGATAAATCGAAAACTCACCGGCTCTCGATACGCATCTTCCGTCTCCTTTCGCCAGGAGCGCCCGAAATCAGGAAAGAAGAATGGCTCTTGGTGGTGGACGCGCAAGTCGGCGAACATCTCTTCTAGCAGCGTGTGAGTGCTGGGCTGCTGCAGGACCATGAGAATGCCGTTGTCGTTCTCTGCTGAGCACCCCATGAACTGATGCTCCGGCGTATTCCAACTCCACGGGTGCACGACGCTCGTCACAAACGCGGGCAGTTCCACTACCGGGATCACTGACTCCAGATCACGACCATAGTACGGAATCGGGAATACGGCTTCAGTGATGTCCACGTGCAGATGCACATTCAGGACCTCTTCTCGTAGCGAGTATTCGAGTTCCGCCTGTTCGAGAATCCGTCTGAGCGCCAGCCGAGCCTTCATGTCCTTCGCGCGAAGCGTGATCAGCGGGTTCTCGTTGTCCCACGGACGCTTCCGGTCCACGGCCATGTTGATGCCGCACTCATCCTGGATGAACTGAAGCGCTTCCCTCACGGGCATATTTTGAAAACTGAAGGTGATCTTCTTCTCAAGCATCGCGAGCAGTGGCGACTTCCACGGTTCTTCGACCGGCTTGCCGCCAAAATAAGGCACCAAGTCTGGTGGAAGCGGCTGTGCTGGCGGCTTGCCGCCAGGTTCGACTTTGTGCACATCATCGAGGAATTGTCGCAGTTTTGAAAGGAATTCGGTCACCCCTGCTTGAGCACCCGGTCGTTGGACAATGATCAGCCGATTGCCGACAGCTACAGAACCGGTATTGGCCTCGCCAAGTCCCAATTCATAGAACAACCACGTCTTCAGCCGGTCCGCAAAGTTAGAGAACCCCGTTTCCAGGCCGAATGGATTCTCGAATGCGCCAATGTCGTACACACGGCACTCCCGTTCGAACCAGTCGTCCTCAGACCCAAATGTCATCGCGTGATCGAACAGCTCGCAATACAACCCGGCGTCTCGCGCCGTCCATTTCAATGCGTTCGGCAGCGAGACATCGTCCAGCTTCAGCGTGATCGGCATAGCAGGCTTGCCTTCTGCGACAAGCGTGCGGCCGAGAATCAGGGGCAGATCGGTGGACTTTTGCAGCGTCACCAAAGCTTCACGCAGGGGCGTCCGCTGAAAATGGATGCTCACGCGCTTCTGCGTCAACTCCTCCATCGCGCGCTCGCGCCACTCGCTCCGGGCGCTGACCAGCACGCCGCTCGCCGGAACAGGCTTGCCCAGTAGGTCCAGTAAATCGGCGATTTGCTCATGCATCGCACCCGTCTGGGTGATCGTCAGCGTATCGCCGTCGCACTCGAGTTTCGTTTTCGGGTCTTCAAACGCGCTGGCAAATAGTTGCTTCGTGATCAGTTCGCCCAGTTTCGCGCCGGAAAGCCCCGTGTCCTTTGCGATGTAGCTTCGCGTCTCCACCGCTGCCAGATCTGTCTTTTGTCCGGAAAGTCGCCCCAGCCAACGAATGGCGACGTCCACCGGCATGTCTGCCACACGCAAAGTGATCGGCTCCGTGCTGCTCTCCAGCCACGGATGACTTCGACAAACTGCGTCTTTCAGCGAGCCGAACGCTGGCAGCGCATCTTTTGGCGGCTGCTTTTCGAGAACGAAACTCACGGTCGGGCGCGGTGTCGATGGAACCGACGGGTCCTCCGCGACCGCTACGAGCGCGGTAAACCAGATCAAAAGAAGAAGCGAGACGCCACGCACAGGAACGGGACTCCGCAGCCATCCCATACAGCTTCGCGTCATATCACTCCGCCGAGCATAGTCGAGCTCATCGCGGTCTCGGCCGGCCCGCTCCGTTTGCGTTTCGCCTGCGCTGATTTATGCTCCCCCCGTTTGTTTTCTGCGCACAGGGAGAGTTGCATGGCCGGTTTTCTGAAGTCCATCACTAATGTTCTCAAGGGGCGGAAACCTCTGGCCGAGGTCCTTCCGCAGATCGCCGATCCTGGGCCGGAGGCCTGCGGTACAGTGACGGTCGCGGTACTTGTCAGTTATTGGCCTGACAATCGGTGTATTCAATGACGAAGCAGACCTCTTTGAAGGAGACATCACGGTGAAACACGGTTGGGCTCCGGTTGTGGCGTTGGCGGTCGTGGCCTGCGGTTGGATGCATGCGGGCGAGGGCGCGCCGGGCGTCGTCAGTCACATCAAGATTCTGTCGGACAAAGTCGAAGACGTTTCGACACTGGAAGACTGGAAGAAGACCTACATCAAGGACGGGATGAGCGATCAGGAGAAGTGCATCGCCATCTGGAAGACGATGGTGAAGTATCGCCACCAGACAAATCCGCCAAAGGAACTCGTTCAGTCCGGCGGCTGCGCTCACGATCCGATGAAAACGATCCACGTTTACGGCTACGGCCAGTGCTGCTGTGCGTCGAGCAACATCGAAGGCCTGGCGCGCTACCTGGGCCTGCAGGCGCGCGGCCGGATCATCAATGCTCACAGCGTGCCGGAAGTGTCCTACGATGGTTCCTGGCATCTGTTCGACGCGTCGCTGATGAACTATTTCGTCAAGGCGGATGGAAAAGTCGCCAGCGTGGATGAAATCCGCAAGGAAGTGAGGGGATGGTTTGACGCTGATCCGTCGCGCAAAGCGCTGCGCGGCAATGACAATGCGCTGCGCAAGTTCGCGGAGAACGAAGGCTGGAAGAAGGGCCCGGAACTGCTCGCCGGCAGCCAGTTCTACGACAAAAACGGCATCAACGCGGCGGGCTGGCACGGCTGGCCGTCGAACATGCAGGAATACGACATCAAAGATGAGCGGGCCGGAGAATTCGACTACGGGCCGTCGCTCGGATATGGCGTTAACATTCAGCTTCGGCAAGGTGAGCGCCTGACGCGCAACTGGTTCAACAAAGGCGACCTGGTGCCGGGAAATCCGAAGGACGACATGCTGAAGAACCGCGGGACGCTCGGTTTCCAGGCGAAGCTCGACGACATCGCTCCGGGGCGCGTTGGAAACGGCACGCTGGAGTACGACGTGCCGCTGGCTAACGGAGCGTTCAAGGCTGGAGCGCTGACGGCCGAGAATCTCGCCTGCGACAAGGGCAGCCCGGCGGTTCAAGTCGCGGATGCCGGCAAGCCCGGCGTTCTGGTGATCCGCATGCCTTGCAGCTATATCTACCACTCCGGCGAAGTGGCCGCGAAGGCGGTCGTTGGCGAGGGCGGATCGATTGCGGTGGCCTTCAGCGACAACCAGGGAATGGACTGGAAGGATGTCGGGACGATTGGTAAATCGGGCGAGCAGAAACTGGACCTGAAGCCGCTGGTTTATTTGCGTTACGATTATCGATTGAAGTTTACGCTTAGCGGCAAGAGCACGGGGCTCGACGCGCTCAAGATCAGCAACGACATTCAGCACTCGCAAGCGCCGCTGCCAGCGCTGGGCGAAGGCCGCAACACGGTTACGCTGGCCTGCGGCGCGCAGGAGGGCACGATCACGCTGGAAGGAAACGTGGACCTTGAAGCCAAGGGAAAGCAGGTGCTTCATACCGACTACCATCCGGTGCTGAAGGGCCTCGATGCGAAGATGCTGCGCGTGGGCGACGCCGGGTCTGGCGAAGCGATTTATACGATCAATACGCCAGGCGAGATCGCGCGCGTGCGGATGAACGTTGTGTATCGCGCTCGCGATGCAAAGGACGGCTACGAAGTGCAGATGTCGTTCGATGACGGCAAGACGTTCAAGAAAGTCGATGACATGGCGGGGCCGGCAAAAGGCAGCAGCAAGTATTTTACGTGCTCCGACGTGCCCGCCGGTGTGAAGCAGGCTCAGGTGAAACTGATCGGCCGCCAGCGCAACACGGCGTGCATCTTCGATCTGCGCATCGATGCGGACTACAAGGAACCCAATGGCGGTTTCCGGCCGCTGAAGATCACGTATGTGTGGGACGAAGGCGGCGCGGAGAAGAAAGATGTTCATGTCGCTCAAAAGGCCGAGGAGACGTATACGATCAACTGCGCGGTCAAGCCGCTGATGAAGAGCGTGATTGTGGAAGTGGCGCAGTAGCGGATAGAACGGGAGACAGGGAGAAGGGGAGAAGCGGCGACGCGGCGATGCGGGATTAGCGAAACAGATGCGCGAGGGGTGAGGAGAAGTCCTCACCCCTCATTTTTCCAGATTATAATGCGCGGCTTTATACTTATATCAGGTGAAATATCATGCTCGCTACCAGGCGAGTCGAGGAGGTTTGTAACGTGAAGATGAGTGTTTGGGCTACGTTTCTGTTCGTGCTTTCTTGCGTCGTGATGGCGGCGGACGAGAAGTGTTCAGGGGTCATAACGGTTGATGTCGATTTGTCGGCTCATGGAAGCGATGAGGAGGCGCGGCTGTGGCTGCCGTATCCGCTTTCTGACAACGAACAGCAGATCAGCAACATCAGATATAGCGGCACTCAGTCGGAGGTCGGCGTTTACAGCGACCGCAGCGATGGTGTTCCGATGCTCTTTGCGCGTTGGGACAAAGGCGCCGCGGAGCGGAGGCTGAGATTCAAGTTTTCGGTGGATCGCCTGGAGCGCAAGGCTGGCGTGCTGCCGCAGAACGAAGCGGCGTGGGATCCGGCTGACTACGCCCAGTTCTTGAAGCCGACCAGCCTTGCGCCGACGGATGGACGCATCAAGGCGCTGGCCGAGGAGATCACGAAGGGTAAGACAACGGTGTTGGCCAAGGCGCGAGCGATCTACGACTGGGTTTCGACGAACATGTACCGCGACCCGCAGACGCGCGGCTGCGGAAGCGGCGATGTCTGCACGCTGCTCGACAAACCGGGCGGAAAATGCGCAGACATTCATTCGGTGTTTGTGGCGCTGCTGCGAGCGGCGCGCGTGCCGGCGCGGGACGTGTTTGGAATCCGGCAAGGCAGCGACGCGAATCCGGATATTACGGGCTGGCAGCACTGCTGGGCGGAGTTCTACGTGCCGGGATTTGGCTGGGTTGCGGCCGATCCGGCGGACGTGTTGAAATTTGCGCTCACGAAGAAACTGAAGCCCACCGATCCGGAAGTGGCTCCGGTGCGGGAACGCTATTTCGGCGGCCTGGACGCCGCGCGGGTGAAGTTCTCGGCCGGACGCGATCTGACGCTCAATCCGCCCCAGCAAGGACAGCCGGTGAATTATCTGATGTATCCGTATGCGCAGATCGGCGCGAAGACGCTCGACTGGCTGGACCCGGAGACGTTCAAGTACACGATCAGCTATCGGAAGGGATAACCTTCCCATCGGTTCAATTCCCACACAGCGCTCAAGAGCCAAGAGCACGCTCGACTATCGCTTCGTCTTTTCCTTTACCACTGCGGCTTCCGCGTGCTCCTTCACGTAGGCGCGCAGATGTTCCCACTGCTGCCAGAAATCGTGGGTGCGGTTGTGGAGCGGGTTCTTGAAGAAGCAGCTTAGGTGAACTTGCGGGCCGGACTCGCCCTGGCGCTGCGCGTAATCCATCAGGCGCACCAGATCGAGAGCCAGCGGGGCGGCGAGCATCGAGTCGCAGCCTTGCCAGATGAATTGCAGGATCATGCGCGTGCCGAGGAAGCCCTGGAAGTGGATGAAGTCGTAGGCGGTCTTCCAATCGTCCAGGCTGGGGCAGTAATCGATGCGGACCCGCGTGTGCAGGTCGGAACTGTCACCGAGAATTTCGCGCAGCGCCTTGTCCTTGCCTCGAGTCTTGGCTTCGTTATTCTTTGGGTCGTCCAGCACGACCGCATCGCGGTTGCCGAACATATTGTAGCCTTCCCAACTCATGACTTTCAGGTTGCGCGCGACGAACATGGGCGCGAGCACCGTCTTCATCAGCGTCTCGCCGGTCTTGCCGTCTTTTCCGCCGTGCGGAATCTTCTTGGTTAGAGCCAGCTCTTGCAGCGCGGGAATGTCTGATCCCAGGCTGGGCGTGAAATTCAGGTACGGCATTCCCAGTTCCAACGCGGCGTAGGCGTAAAGGACGCCGGCGGTGAAGCCCTCGCGGCTTTCGCGCACGGCTTCGCGGAAGCTTTTCAGATCGCCATAGAACGCGGGCTGGGTCTCCGGGTACGGTTCGGTGGAAGCGAGGTTGAGGACGATCACGCGCCGCAGTTCGTGACGCTTCTTGAAATCGAGTATGTCGGCTTGGAGTTGTTCGACGATGAGCTTCACGGTCGCCGAATCTTCGAGCGCAGGGCCGGCGGTCAGCTTGCGGACGGTCTGGCCGCAGCCAATGGCGGTGGCCATGCGGATGTTCTTATCGACAGCCGCATAGTCTTCGCGCAACGCCTCGACCAACGGCGCAGGCAGAATGCGCGCGGTGTCGCGGAGTTCGTCGGCCGCCTGCTGAAGGGTGACTTCGCTGCGCAGTTCGTGGCCGCCGAAGATCAGCTTGTCAATGCCCGCGAGCTTCAGCGCGTGGAAATCGCTGAGTTCGGTGACCAGGCCCGTCGTGGGCGCCAGGCCGCGCGCGATCGCTCGCGCTCCGGAAATGACGCAGGTGCTGACCGCGCCGCGGGCACCGATGATCCAAACGCCGATGTGTTCTGCCATGCTTCTCTCCCTGGAATGATGAATGCGGAATGATGAATGATGAATAAGGATGAACGAACATCCCTGAAGCTGCATTCATCATGCGTCGTTTCGAATCCCCTTTGTTGTCTTGGCGCTGGTGACGAGGATTGCCGTCAGTTCGCTTGCCTCCTGCATCAGACTCGATAGAAGCTCCGCTTTGACGATCTCGGCGTCGGCGAGCAACTCCATCCAGTATGTCGTCTCTTCAAGTTCCTGCAGGGCGCCCTCTATCTTGCTGATCAACTCGGCGTTCGATCGGCTTCGCTTGCCTTCTCGCACGTGGGCGCCCACCGAGGTTCCGGAACGAAGCATCTGCTTGCCGATCACCTGCGCCTCTGTCGTCCTGGGCAGCGCTACGTAAAGCCGGATGATCCGCAACGCAAATGCTTTTGTTCGTGCCTGTAGGTCTCGTCTTTCCATCCACATTCCTCATTCATCATTCCGCATTCATCATTTTGTTCCCAGCTCCGTAAATTTGAACTTAAACGAGTACTTTGCGAAGCCGGCCGCGCTGGCCGCTTTCATGATGAAGTTGCGTTCCTCGCCGGGACGGACGACGTCAGTCAGGGTCTTTTCGGCGACGGTCAGTTCGCTTTCGTCGGCTTTCAAGAAGGTGACCGTGATCACCACATCTTTGACCGGGACGTTCTTGCCGTTGCGCATGGCTCCGGCGAGCGTGACGGACTTATCGTCCTTTGGCAACGCGTCCGTGAAGATGACTTCGACTTCGGGCTGGTTCTTGAAGGCGCCTTCGAGCTTGGCCGGGCCGGCTTGAGCGGCGGGCGCGTCGCTCTTTTTGTAGGCGATGGCCGGTTCGAACGCTTCGTACGCGGGAACGGCGGGGATGGTGAAATCGATGGGCTTGATTTCGCCGGGTGCAAGCTGGCCCGGGACGTCGTAGACGTACTTCTTGACTTCCTTTTTCTTGCCGTCCAGGAACGTTGCGGTGAGCTTCACGGCGTCAACGGGCTGCTTGAAGCCGTTGCGCACTTTGGCGCTGACCTGAAGGTCTTTCGTCTTCGGGTCGCGCTTGAAGGAGTACTTCGCGATCTCGACATCTTCGGCATTGGTGAAATCCCCGCCGGAGAACTGCTGTTCGGCGGACGTTTCCTCGCATTTCACATTGATCTCGTAGCCGTTGTGGTTGCGCGGAGCGTCGGCGCAGGTGAAAGGAATTTTCTGTTCGGCGCCGGCGGCAAGAGTTCCGGTACCGAGCTTGCTCGACCACTCTTTCATCGTGCGCTTTTTCTGATCGAAGAACGTAATCGTGATCGTTACGCCTTTGGCTTCGACGGTTCCTTCGTTCTTCACGCGGACGGTGCCGGTGAAGCGGCCGGAGCGGTCCTGGGTGGCTTCGCGGCCGAGGACCACGACGCTGGCTGCTCCTTTGACGTTGCCGGCCTTTGGCTGCGGCTGGCCGGTGTCGCTGTTGGCGAACCATTCCTCCTTGCCGCCATTGAATTCGACAGTGACTTCATAGCCGCCGAAGACGGGAATCTGCTGTTCGACGAGCGTGACCTTCTGCGTTTCGCCGGCTTTGAGCGCGCCGACGGCCTTGCTGATGGGCTGGCCGAGTTTCTCGCCCATGCCCGTGGTGAAGACGAGCGTGACCTTCACGTCGGCGAGCGCTCCGCCGGAAGTGTTCTTCAACGTGAGATTGCCGGTGATGCGATTGCTGCCGGTGATCGTCTTGCGCTCGCGGCTGTACGACCAGCCGGAAAGCTGGATCTTGAAGTCTTCGTCGGCGGCGGAGACGGCGAAGGTGGCGAAGAGCAAAAGAAGAACAGTCATGCGGTACTTCATGGTGGTGCTTTCCTTCTTCAGTTCTCCCCTCCCCGTTTTCGGGGAGGGGCCGGGGGAGGGGTTCACGGGCAGCCAACGGCAAGCAGAGGCTGCCCGTGCCACAGGTTACTTCATCCCCGCGATGCACAGATTCAATGCGTCCAGGGCGTAGGCCGTGGACAGGACGGCGTCGTCTTCCATCCAGCGCTTATCAGGATTAACGAATGAACCGTCAGGTTTTTGCATGGAAATTAGCTGAGATGCAAGATCTTTTGCCCAGTGCACCTTGCGTCCATCGGCCAAAGTGATTTCTTTTGTGCCCGCGGCGGTGAAAGCCTTCGCGAAAGCGTTGACGTAGTAGAAGTAGCCCTGGGAGCCGACGCCGCCGGGGTTTTCCGCCACCGAGTAGTTGTTGGAGATCCACTTGAAGGCGGCTTTCAGGGCCGGGTCGTCGAGACTGACCTTGGCGTAGATCAGACTCTTGACGGCCTGATAGGTCATGTTGCCGTAAGGCTTGGGGAGCTTCTTGCCGGTGCGAGAGGTGTAGGTGCCGAATTCGCCATCGCCCGGAAGATAGACGAAACCGCCGCCGCCGTTGCCGCCTTGCATCTCGGCGTAATCGTTCGTTTCATCGTTGTCCTGGCTGCGTTTGATGAAGAGCACGGCGTTCTTCCAGGCGGGGGAGTTCTCTTCCAGGCCCATGGCCTTCAGGGCTTCGAGCGAGAAACCGGTGTTGCTGACGTCGCTGCGCTTGGAGTTGCCGTAGCCGAAGCCGCCGTAGGCGCGGGGGTGCTCCTTGGCGTTGTAGCCCTGCTCTTCGACGAGCTGGCAGGAGAGGATGAACTTTTTGGCTTTCTCCAACGCGGCCTTGTGCGCGGGATTTTCGAGCGCGGCCAGGCCGATCGCGGCTACGGATGTGTTGTAGTTCTCAAGCCCGAACTGCGGCAGAGCGATCGAGCCGTCGGCTTGCTGCTTGGCGAGAATGTACTTCACCGCTCTTTCGATAACGGGATTGGTTTCGCGGAGTTTGTCGGGGCTGGAGGCCAGAGCCTTCAGGACCATGCCGACCATGCCCGGCATCGGAGCGCCCTGCGACTTGCCGAAGGTGCCGTCGTCATTCTGCTGCTTGAGCAGGAATTCGACGGACTTCTTCGCCGCGCCGGCGGTCGCGTCCGCGCTCGCTTCGCCGGCCCACGCCGTGGCCGCGAAAAGCACGCAAAGAATCGGAACCAGTTTTCTAAGCATCGTTGATCTCCTCCATAGAAATTGGGCCACATCTGTGAAAGTAACCGTTCAGTCCCCACGCAACGGGCTTCGCCGTTTGTGCTGTTTCTTGCCCCGAATGGGGCAACCGTTAATAGCCAGGGGTGAAGCGAAGCTGAACCCCTGGATAGCGTGCCCCGAGAACTGAAAGCCCCGAATGGGGCGACCGTCTGTCCCTTTCATCTCGCCAGACGTGCGAGTCACTCCCCCACTGAACGCTTAGCTGTAAAAAAGTGCACGTGTGGTGATTCCCTCACCATCCCGCGCAGCTAGACCCCAACCTCCAACCCCAAATCTCTGTAAAAAAGTGCACATGTGGCGATGGATTCAGCCTTACACCTTGGCTTCGCACACATTCGCGTCCAAAACTGCACCATGTGGCGCGTTGATCGAACTTCCCATTCGGCTCTTCCTCGCGCCTTCGCGTCTTTGCGGTTCCGAATCCTGTCCAAGAACGCACATGTGCACACCTCGGTCTCATCGCACCGCCCATGCCCCGCTCACGAAACACCGCCCTGACATGCTCCGTTCCGATAAAATCTCCCCTCACGGCTGCACTTGCGCCCCCGTGCCCGAACCGACACTTTCCTCCAAACTACTTGACGAAGCAATCGCTATTTTATTGCACTGATTTTCGGATTTTCTTCGCATATTCAGCCGTCCTACTTCAGCGCCTTGTAGCAGCAATTCAGGATGCCGATCGCCAGCGCGTTGACTTGCAGGTCTTCGCCGAAGGAGCCGTTCTTCTGCTGAAGGGCGATGACGTTCTCTGCAAGCTGGGCACAGAGTGGTTTGTTGTCTGCGCTCACGGCTAGCACCCGGGCGTTGCGGAACTGCTTGAGCAGGACTGGGCGATCAGCCGTGACTGCCACATTAGCCGTGAAATCCCCAGATGTCGGCGGCGACGTGATCCATTGAGTATAGTAATCGGCGTACTTTTCGTTCTGGGTGGATTTCAGGGCCAAACCAATCCAATCACGCTCCGCGCGCCCGGCCTTCTCGCCTTGGGCCACCAGCGCCTTCACCGGCTCGCTGATAAAGGGACCGCTGGTCTCCTTGTAGTCGCGCGGATGCGTGCACAAGGCCGTGACGATGATGGCCGTGGTTTGCAGATCGACAGGCTTGCCATCTTGCAGAAAGGCCTTGTCCTTCACCGAGTAGTGCTCGATCAGCCAGTTGCTGGCTTTGTCGCAGGCTTTCTTGATGGCGCCCGCTTCGATGGCAGGGAGGCTGGCCGAAAGAACCAGGAGGCTAGCCAGAAAGAGAATGCGTACGTGCGTCATAGTCATCAATCCTCACCACCCGTCACCCGTCACGCGTCACGCGTCACCCGTCATCACGGGCAGCCAACAGCAAACAGAGGCTGCCCGTGCCACATTACCGCCCGTAATACCTGTCCAACTGCTCCTTCACGTCTCCAAAATGTTGCTGAATCGTGGTCAACACCTGCGGGTCAATCCGGCCAATGTTCGCAGGTACGCCGACTTCGCGCGCGGGGCTGTCGTTGGTTGAACCGGGTTTTCCGGCGGTCTGCTGCGTGCCATCGGGTTGCTCGGACTTGCCGTTCTTTTCTGCTTTGGCGACGTCGGCGCGCAGCGTGTTGAGGATGTCGCGGATTTCGGGCGCCAATTCGCTTTCGGGGACGGTGCCGATGCTCTTAATGAGCTCTTTGAGGGCCTGGGATTTCTGCGCCAGGGGCATGTCGGGATCGGTGGCAAGGAGCTGGTATTTGATCAAGTCGGTTGGCGTGAGAACCTGCACGCGCGGCGTCTGGCCGGGGCCGTCGGCTCCGCCCGATTGCGGGTCGCGAAGCTGAAGCGAGGCGGCGTTTTCGCGGGCGCTTGATAGTGGCCGGGCGGCTTCGGTTTGCGGAGGCATCAGCAGGGCGCAGCAGAGCAGCAGGGCGGCGAGCCATAGGCCGCGCGTCCAGGCCGGCCACTCCATCGGCAGAAGCTTGCGCGGATCGAAGCGGCTCGCAAGCGCCAGCGTGGCCATGCACTGAGCGGCGCGGAAGGCGTCGCGGAGGTCGCTGATGTCCCCCCTCACCCCTAACCCCTCTCCCGCGCGGGGGAGAGGGGGACCGGAGGTGCGGAGTTCAAACCAGGTGACGAGGTGTTCGCGAGACTGCGCGCGGGTGTCCATCAGCAGGGCGACGCGGGAAGGATCAGGGCGCGAAAGCGAGAAGGAAACTCCAAATGCCGCGGCCGTGGCGAGGACCGGCAGAATCAGGAGCGCGATGGAACAGATTGCCTCCAGACGCACGGCTGGGCCCTGCCATACGTGTAGGCGGACCAGGAAGAGGCCGAGCGTGGCCGTGAGTACGGACAACCCCAGGGCGGCGAGCGCGGCCCGGAGGGACTGCTGCCAGCGCAGGCGGCTGACGCCGTGGTCGATCAGAGTCTGCAGATCCGCTTCAGTGGCCACTGCTCACCCAAGCCTTTCGGTGCCGAACAGAATATCAATATACGTATGGCAAGAGGCGGGCCAAATGGCTTCTTGGGAGAGGACGATGTCATCTACTCTTGAGTGTACAGCCGATATACAGGATGTGACGTGTTTGCGGTTCGTGGTCCGTCGTAACCCTGAACCCTGAACCCCAAACCCCGAACCCTGCCGTTACTCGACGGCAGCGGCGCCCGCTTCGACTTTCAGCTTGGGGGCAGCGCCTTCCTTGAGCGGGACCATCTTGGCGGTGGTCTTCAGACCCAGGCCGGAGAAGTCCAACGTGTAGAGGCCGGCGTCGTCTTTGCGGTGGACGGCCATGAGGGCGAACTTCTTCGGGGCGAGGAAAGCGATCTGGGCGACGGTGCCGGATTTCACGGTGCAGAGGCGCAGCCATTCCCATGTCGCAACGCCGCGCACCATCATCTTTTGGACGGTATAGACTTCATCGAAGCCAGCCGGGTTGCGGACCTGATAGACTTGGTAGTCGAAGGTTGGGAGGCCGCGTTCGTAAAAGCTCCATTCCGACTTGAGGGTGTCGATGTCGTAGGGCATGGCCTTGAACGGCAGGACGCGGAACTTTTCTTCGTTGGATTCGGCCATCTTTTCCGGCTTGCCCGTGTTGCCGATGGTGCGCACGACGGCTTTGATCGAGTACAGGCCGGGGTCGCGGACGAGATAGAACTTGCCCACCGGCAGCGAGAACGCCGGGCTGCTTTCGCCGGCGGCGAGGTACTTCGTGGGGCTGAGCGCGACGGTTGGAATGTGGTCGGGCTTGTCGTCGCGTTGAGCGATGACGGGCTTGGCGTTTTCAGGAACCTGCTCGCCTTCTTCGGGGAGTTTCGTGATGACGAACCGGACGGTATCGCAGGCGCCAAGCTGGGGTTCGACGTAGGCCAGGCCGAGGCTGTCCTTGTTCGTGGGGCGCTGTTCGAAACTCTTGGTGCCCTTCTTCTTTTCGACGAGCGCGTTGCGGTCTTCGACGCTCAATTTGTCCAGCGAAGCGATTTCGTCCGGCGTGAGCTGTACGGTGGCGGGCGCGGCGACGGTTTCGTTAGCGAGATTCTCTTTCTTCGTGAGATTGGTCAGGGTAATTTCGGCCACGAGATCGGCGACCGGGTCGGTGGCGCCGCGCACGTAGGTATCGCCTTTGGGCAGTGAGAGCTTGATATCGACGATGTTTTCGCCAAAAAAGTCAGCGCTCAGCGCAGGAAAGCTGGCCAGACAGAGAAGCACGGAGAGCAGGCGAATACGTAGCATCTTTCAGCGCCCCTTCGGGGTAGGGCGGGCGTCCCTGCCCGCCGCAACAGCCGTACGAACGAAGCAACACTTTTAGCCGCAGAAGTCACAAACGTCAAGGAGGCGAAAAAGCAGGGTTCGGGGTTCAGGGTTCGGGGTTCAGGGTTGTTGGATTCCCCAGACCTTTCGCCAGTTCGCCTGTTTGCAGCGGCTGACAACTCAGACTATAGGAACCGGCCGAAGCCTTCATTGGCGTCCGGCTCAATTTTGCGTTTTGAATTCTGAACTCTGAATTCTGATTTCTGAATTCAACGATGGGCGGGGGAGAGGGTGGAGCACATAGCCCTCTCCCCCTTTGAGCCCTCCCCTTAGCCGAAGGAGAGGACAGCACAGCTTGATGGCCCGATCGTGAGGTCGTCTGTCACCCTGTGAAACGAAAGCAGGCGAAGAAACTTGCACAAAAAAAGCGTTCGTGGGATGGTAGGGAGAGACACGATTATTTGACAATGCAGCCAACTGAGAAATTCAGCGACGGCTCATGCACATGAAGAAACGAGCTACCAGGAGGGTGAGACCATGAAGCGTTCTGCGTGTGCGTTCATGCTGACGGCCACATGTCTGGCCTATGCGGCAGCTCCAACCATCGACAACGGGGGGCCGTTTAGCGGCACAACTGCCGGCGGCACCATCGTGCAGTTGCTGGGAACCAATTACGCCGCTGATGCGGCGGTGAGTATCGGCGGCGTCCCGGCCACCACGACATTTGTAGACCCCACGCTGGTCTGGTTCATCGCGCCGCCGCACCCCGCGACAGGGAACGTGGACATTACCTTGAGCTGTGCCAACGGTACCGCCACTCGACCCAGCGGCTATCGTTACAGCACCGACCCGACGTTTATCGCCGTCGCGCCGAAGTTCGGGCCGGCGGGCACAACGGTTAACCTGACCGGAGAGAACTTTGACCCTGCGACCACCACGGTGGGCTTCGGAGGCAACGGACCGACCGGGTTTACTCTGGCGACGAACGTGAGCGTGGTCAGTCCGACTCTGCTGTCTTGTGTTGCGCCGTCGCTGCCAGACGGGCCCGTGCAGATCGTTGTGCTGAACAATGGCAACCCCACTTTCTCGCGACAGCCGGCCTTCACTTACGGAGCGTCGGATCCGAATCCGGGCCAGTTGATCGCCTGTTTCGGGGTGAGCGCGACTGTGGGTTCAACCAGCGGCAGCGACTTTGTCACACTGCTGGGGAAGGGGTTCTCTGCCGGCATGGCCGTGGAGTTTGACGGCACCGCCGCCTCAGGCATCAGCGTCACCGACACGAATCAGCTCACGTGCTTCACGCCCGCGCTGTCCGCGGGCACTCATAAAGTCTTCGTGCAATTCAGCAGCAACAGCTTTACCTCTGACATGATCTATGGAGCGGTCGTTTTTCCGCTGATCAGCAGTCTCGACCGGACCAGCGGTTCGGCAGCCGGCAGCACGAAGGTTGTCATTTCGGGCTCGGATTTTCTCGCGCCGGCGAAAGTGCAGTTCGGGGGAGTGGATGCGACGGGTGTTACGGTCAACGATCCGAGCACGATCACCTGCTTTACCGGGCCGCACGCGCCCGCCTTTGGTGTGGACGTTACGGTTACCAACGGCACGGGTTGGAGTCACACGATCGCCGAAGCATATACCTACGATCCCGAACCCAACCCGACCGTCACGGGGTCCAATATCACGATCGGTGCGAGCGCGGGCGGAACCAGTGTGACCGTCAACGGGACGGCTTTCGTTAACGGAGCAACTATCAAGTTCGGGACGGCGACAGCAACGGCGATCACGTTTGTTGACGACATGACGCTGACTTGTTTGACCCCCGAGGTTCCTGCGGGCACAGTCGATGTGACCGTGATCAATCCGAGCGGCAAATCGGGAACGATGTCGGGCGCGTTTACGTTTATCGATGTGGCTCCGACGATCAAGAGCATTACTCCCAGCACGGACACGGCGCGTGGCGGGGCGAGCGTGACGATCAGCGGCAGCAACTTCGTGAGCAGCGGATCGGTCAGCTTTGGCGGAGTTGCGGCGACGGGGCTTTCGCGGCCCGATCCGTCCACGCTGATCTGCACCGCGCCGGCTCATGCGGTGGGGACTGTGGACGTGACGGTGGTAGCCGGCGGCGGCCTGTCGGTCACGTCTGCCGCGGCGTTCACCTATACAGTGGCGGCGCCGGGGATCAACTCGCTGAGTCGCACTGCGGGGTCGTCGGCCGGCGGCGACACGCTCAGCATCACCGGGTCGTATATCGCCGTCAGCGGGACCGTGAAAGTCACGTTTGGCGGCGTGGATGCGACGGTGGTCAACGTGGTGAGCAGCACATCAATTACCTGTGTGACGCCGGCTCACGCCGCGGGCGCGGCGGATGTGGTGGTTACGAATCCGGATGGGCAGATTGGCACTTTGGCGGCGGGATTCTTGTTTGTCGATCCACCGGTGTTGAACGGCATCAGTTTGTCGGCGAGCGGAGTCATTCAGAACGGCAGCGCAACGTGTTCGGCCGACGCCACCGATCCGGCGGGGCGGACCCTTACGTTTTCCTGGGATTACGGCGATGGCAGTACACCGGATTCGGGCAATCCGGTGACGCACACGTTTACGACGGCCGGGGTGCTGACGATTACGTGCACGGTGTCGAATGGAGCGGCATCGACAAGCGGCACGGCGACGCTGACGGTGGCCGCGCCGAGTTCAGGCGGGGAAGGCGAGAAGAATATCTCTGACGGGCAGCCGCCGGTCACCAATCCGCTGAATGGGATGACCATCACGGTAGGGGCCAGCGATGGCGGCGTGATCGAATTGGACATCAACATCGACGCGTTGATCCGGGACGCGTTCAGCGTGGGGACGGATGTTGACGGGTTGCTGGGGCGCGTGGGTTCCGCGACGGGAACGCATGTCGTCCAGAAGTTCACGGATCCGGGCGTGTTTGTGGCGACGAGCACGGCGACTGAAACGGCGACCGCTCAGCCGAGGGGCAAAGCGCGCAAGACGCTGGCGCTGAACGCGAAGGAGACGGGGCATCCCAGGAGCTTCAATAATCCGCCCAAGAGCACGACGGTCGTGTTCAATCAGATCAAGGGCGATTTCCTGTTCGGTCGAGCCGGCGGGCTCAGTTCGGGGAACGACACGGTCATGTTTAGCGGAAAGATCGAGTTGCCCGAGGGGCTCGACATCACGCAGCCGCAGGAACTCGCTCTAGGCATCGGCAATATCATCGATAGCGTCATGGTCGATGCCAAGGGCAAACCGAAGCTGCCGAGTTCCGCGGGCGGGATCGCAAAACTTCAGGTCAAGTACCCGCGGTTAAAGAAAGGCGTCAAACTGACGCCGGCCGGCCAGACCGCGAGCGTGACGCTGACGTTGAACAAGAGCAGCCTATCGGCGAAGGGCTTCGATACCGAAGGCATTACGGCCACGTTGAAGGATAGCGAAAAAGGACTGAAGGTGGTGCCGCGATCCATTCAGGTGGCGGTCGTTTTTGCCGGTGTTGCTTATCAGAACGTTGTGCCGGTACAGTTCAAGGTATCGCCGAAAGGCGACAGCGGCGTGATTACCGGAAGAGCGAAGTAATTCAGAGCAGGAACTGCAAACCACAGAGGGCACGGAGGACACAGAGATACTTGAAATGACTGTGAGGCCGAAACAGCCAAACCTAAACCATCTGTTCCTCTGCGCCCTCCGCGTCCTCTGCGGTGAGATTTTCGCGGTTAACAGCATCACGGATTCCTCTGGCGCCGAATGTCATAGCAAAGAAGCACGTCGCCGTGGCGGATGAAGAGGCGGCCGTGGGCGATAACGGGATGGGCCCAATGCATGCCGTCGCCGTCAGAGATGCGGAGGCGGCTGACGACGTCGCACTTCTGCGGCGAAGGCCGGACGATGCCGGCGATTCCATCTTCGCAGTAGCAATACAGCAGGCCGTCGGCGTAGGTTGCGCAGCCGCCGTGGCCGACGCCTTCATGCTGCCAGGCCAGCTTGCCTGTTTTGAAATCGATGCACGTCCAGTCGCCGCTGCATTTGGTGTGGCTTGAGGCGTACACATAGCCGTCGATCAGGATCGCCTGGCCATGCATGGGATCCTGCAAGTCCTGGCGCCAGACTTCCTCCACGCCATCGCCATCTTTGTTCAGCGCGAGTCCAACGGCGCCGCGGCCATGACCGCTGGTGATGTAGAGCATTCCATCTGAAAAGATAGGCGTGTTGCAGTGATTCTGGCGCGGGTTCTGGTAGTCGAAATGCCAGAGGCGTTCGCCGTTATCGGGCGAGAACGCATCGACGCCGAATTCGAGCATCGTGACAATCATGCGCTTGCCCTGGTGTTCAAGCAGCATAGGCGAGCAGTACGCGAAGGCGCTGCCATACGTTGGGCCAGTCCAGGCCGTTTCCCCTGTCTTGCGATTGAGGGCGACCAGCGTTCCTTTGCCGCCGCAGGGCGAGCAGATCACGTTTTCGCCGACAATAAGCGGGCTTTCGGACCAGCCGTAGAGCGTTTCCTGCGCGTCAAATTTCTTGAAAACGTCGCAGGACCAGAGCCGCTTCCCGGTGACGGCATCAAAGCAGGCGAGGCTTCCGACGGCGCTGGTGACGTAGACCCGGCCGTCGTGGACGGTGGGAGTGCAGCGCGCGCCGGGGTAGCTTCGGGACCATTCGGGGCCGTAGTCGGCTTGCCACTTCAGATAGCCGTCGAGTGAGCAGGCGCGCAGCGTGCCGCGTTCGTGCACCATACCGGCCGTAAAGATCGTCTGGCCGGCGATGGCTGGATGGCCGTAGCCGCTGCCGAGGCCGTCGATCTTCCACAGCCGCGGCGGGCCGTCGTCGGGCCACTGCGTGAGCAGTCCGGTTTCGGTCGATTTGCCGTCGCGATTGGGCCCGCGGAATTGAGGCCAGTCGGCGGCGAGCACGGAGGTCATCAGGATTGCGCTGATTAAGTGCAGAGCGATTCGCATCAACGGGCGATGGTAATGCAAAAGTATGGCGAAAAGAAGAGCGAACCGCAAAGACGCGAAGGCGCGAAGAAGGGAAGACGGGAGCGATTGCCGGGAAGATCCTGAGTGGGGTGGGGACGGCCGGGGGGGCATCACCGGACTTGCAGTGACCTTCTCCCCCGTGGGACTTGTCTTTACCCACATTTTGTTTTGCCCCGGCAGGGGCAGCGGAAAGTAGCCGGGGGCAAGCGAAGCGCTGCCCCCGGAAAGCGGCCCCCTGTTCTGCTCGGCGCCCTGGAGGGGCGCAGGAAACCATCTTTCCCGCGCCCCTCCAGGGCGCGAACGTTCCTGGCGCCTCGTTCCGGGGGCACGGCTTCGCCGGCCCCCGGCTACTATCCATTTTCCGCCGCTGCTATGGTTGGATAGTCCGGGCACGCGGCGTCATTTTGCGCGGTAATTTTGCCGCAAAGACGCGACGAAGACACGGGCAGCCAACGCCTAACAGGGGCTGCCCGTGGCACAGTTCGGCTCACGACTTCAACCCGGTCAGGTCCACTTCCAGTTTCTTGTTCTCCTTTAGGATGTCGTCCATCGTCAGTTTGGTGTGGCGCAGAGCGGCTTCGCGCGCAAGGACGCAGGTCAGGACGCCATCGACGGCTCGCTGAGCGGTCTCGTTTTCGTACTTTTCGCCGATGACGTTTTGGTAGAAGGCGGCGATGTTTCGCTGTGCGCCGGCTTCGTAGAGGTTTTCGACTTTGCCCGCGAAGTGCTTGTCGCCGCCGCGGACGTAGCCTTTTCCGAACCAATACGAGAACAGCGCGTTGGCCGTGGTGCCGAAGATGCGGCAGTCGAGCAGACCGTCGCTGTTGTTGGCCAGAGCGTGCCCGTAGTGATTGTGGATCAGACCGTCGGCGTATTCGAAGATGACGGAGGACACGTCGTGACTGTCGCCGTGCGGATTCGGACGGGTCAGGTTGGAAGCGCCCGCGGCGGAGACGGGCTTTTTGCCGAGCGCCCAGATCGCGCAGTCGATGGCGTGGATGTCGAAGTTCCCCAGGTAGCCGCAGCCCATGGCGGTGTCGTTGCACCAGATCAGGCTCTGCATGCGGCTTTCCAGGTTGGCGGTCTTCGGCGGATCGGAGAACCCGCCGCAGCAGCCGAAAGTCTGAACTTGAGCGATCTTGCCGAGAGCTCCGTCTTTCACGCGCTTGTAGACTTCGATGTGCGTCGGGTCGGTCGGCATCTGGTAATCGACGAGGAAGACGCGCTTCTTCTGCGTGGCGGCTTTTGCGGACGCTTCGATCGACAACGCGCCCGGCACGTCTACTGCGACGGGCTTCGCCATGTAAAGGTGCAGGCCGGCATCTATGACGGCCTTGGCTTGTTCCGGCATGAAGTAGGGAATGCACTCCAGCGCGACGGCTTCGACGCCGCTTTCGATCAGCTTTTTGTAGCCGGAGAGCGTCGAGAACCGGCGCGACTTGTCCACGCCCAGCGTGTCGCCGCACTTGTCCACGACAGTTGGGAAGTAGTCGCAGAGCGCGTGCATTTCGTAGCCGCCGTGCTTCTTGAACAGGCCCGCGATCCAGCCGCCGCGTCCGCCGTTGCCCACGACGCCGAGCTTGATCTTGCGTTTGTATTCGACCGGGGCCGGCGCCGGCTTCTCTTCGGCATAGACGGGCGTGTCGCCGTGTGGCGCAATCCTCCTGGATTGCGTGCCTTGATCGACGCAATCCGGGAGGATTGCGCCACTCAGCGGCCCGCACGCCGCGGCGGCCAGCGCTCCGGTCAGGAAATTGCGGCGGTCGAAGTTTTTCTGTTCGGACATGGAGATGCCCTCCGATTTCTGGGTTGCGCTCTTGTATACACCACCGCGAGTGGGGGTCCAGGGTATCGGGTATGAGGTATGGCGGCGGCTTGTGATGACTTCGATGATCCGCCCCTAGACCCCATACCCCATACCCTATACCCTGCCGTCATGCGTTTTTCGCTGCGAACACTGACGCTTTTCGTCCTGCTGATCGGCAGTTCCGGGACGCTGTGGTGGAAATGGGAACCGTGGGCGTTGGAGCGGACGCTGAAAGGGCATACGGATTCGATCAACGGCATCGATCTGTCGCGCGACGGCCGGCGGCTGGTCAGCGCGAGCATGGACAAGACCGCGCGCGTTTGGGATACGCAAACGGGGGCGGAGGTCGCGGTGCTGAAGGGGCACAGCGGGCCGGTGTATCCGGCGGTATTTTCGCCGGATGGAGAACGGGTCATTAGTGGGGAAACGAGTGGAATGGTTTGCTTGTGGAATGCCAACACCGGCGCCCAGCTAGTCGCTCTTCAGGAACATACTGGCGCAATCATGTGTGCTTCGTTTTCGCCGGACGGAACCAAAGCCTTGAGTTGCGACGCTGATAACGGAGCAATCATCTGGGACTGTACCGCAAGAAAGCGACTTCATGCGCTCAATAGTCGTGTTGCTCGCCCCGACCCATCAATGGATACGACCGCTTGCTTCTCGCCAGATGGGACTCGGGTTCTAACGCTTGGCGCGTCATGCCTTCAGCTATGGGACGCAAAAACGGGGGAACAACTCAAATTCTCTGAGGAACGCCTCGATCAGACGCTCGCGGCATCGTACTCGCGCGATGGCCGGCTTCTCGCTACGGTCGGAGTTGACGGCTCACTGCTCATCCGTGATGCACAAAACGCAAAAGTGCAGCGTCAGATCGGGGCTCCAGAACGGCGGCATGTCTCTACACAGGCTTACCTTCCGGCAGCGCAGGTTATCTTCTCGCCGGATGCGCGACTCCTTTTCTCCGGCACCGATTCGACAGACATGTACATCCTTGAAGTTGGGAGCGAGCGGCCCTTGGCGGCAATCAACGCCGACAAAGAGTGTATTTCGGGTTCACGTTTCTCTCCGGACAGTCAGTTGCTCCTTACTACAAGTCTATGGTCAGGCCGCGCGCTGATCTGGCGTACACGTACTGGCGAGCAACTTCAGTCCCTGAACCCTGAACCGGCTGAGGCGCTTCATCAAGCCCTCTTCTCCCCCGACGGCACCCGCGTCTATGCCGCCGGAGTCAGCCCCGACATTCAGGTCTGGCACCGCCGCCGTCCCGAATACCGCTGGGGCGCGATCTGCCTCCCCGAATTCTGGCTCACAATCATCCTTGCCAGCGCGCTGGTGTGGAGCATTCTTCGCGACCGCCGAGAACACGCTCGTGTTTAAAACGCTTCTTTCTCTGTGTCCTTTGTGGCTTATCTTGAATAATCCTCGATCCCGCCCGTCTAATAAGTAAACGTGGCGTCTTGCCATCGTCACAAAACGATGTACAACGCCGGTCGGTGGGGAAGGTCAGCTTTGAGAGGAGTCGCCATGAAAGCCGTCGCAGTCTGTGTCGCACTGGGTCTGTGTGTGTTAAGTGTTGGCGCCGTCGCGCAAACTGCCGACGATGTTGTCGCACTGGCGCAAAAAGATGTTGCACCGGAAGTACTGATGGCCTTCGTTGAGACGGCCGACAACGCGTTCAATCTGAGTTCCGAAGACATCATCAAACTCAAGGACGCCAAAGTCCCCGACAAGGTTGTGGTGGCGATGCTCAAGCATCAGCCGAGCGCTCCGGTGGTCGCCATTCGAAGGTCTGCTCCGCGGTCGCAAGATCAGAACGGAAATGGCAACTGGAACGACTATCCGGTCCAGCCGCAGCAGCAGGAACGCGTCGTGGTTCGTGAACGCGTCGTCGAACAGCCCTCCACCACGGTGGTCTATCGCGACGCGCCGTCGGTCGTTTATGCGGATTACTCGCCATATTATTACCCGTACTCGTCTTACTACCCCTCGTACATCAGCCTTGGCTTTGGCGACTACTGCGGCTCCCGATACTATGGCGGCTACAACTCCTACCGAGGTGGCTATTACGGCGGACACTCCTACGGCACGCACGTCAATCTTGGCTTCAGCAACTACAGCCACGGCGGGCGAACCGGCTATACCACTGGCTTCAACACCGGTTATCGCAGCGGATCGCTGGGCGGCACTGGTTACCGCGGCGGCTCCTTTGGCGGCAGCACCGGTTACCGGGGCGGCCGACGCTAAGACATTTTCAGGCTAGCTCTAGCACCAGGGCGGACGATGAGTCCGCCCTTTTTATTTGGCCAGCGGCGGTGGCCGCGCTATCGTCTGGCTGGACTGCCGGAGAATCGCGCGTGGCCGAAGCGACTGCCAAGATTTTCGTTGTCCCCTCATTCCATTACGACGTCGCGTATCTCAAGTCCTACGACGAATACCTGCCGATCTGCTTTTCCATCATGGATGAAGCGCTGCGCATTCTTGGCCGCAGCCCGCAGTACCGCTTTCTGATCGAACAGGTCATTCTGCTTGAGGAGTACTGGAATCGCTTCGAGAGCAAGCGCCCGTTGCTCCAACGCTTCGCGCGCGAAGGACGGCTCACGGTCGCGCCGGGCATGTTCGTGATGCCGGACATGAACCATCCGTGCGGCGAATCGATGTTCATGCAGGCAAAGGTCGGCAAGCAGTGGCTGCGCGAGAAACTCGGCATCGAGGCCGACGTGTGCTGGATCGCCGACTGCTGGGGCCACCACGCACAGCTTCCGCAGATTCTCCAGGCGTGCGGCTATTCGTATTACGTTTTCTGGCGCTGCATGCGGCGCGATGCTCTGCGCGGCGCGTTTCAATGGGCGGGGATAGATGGCACAACCATTCGCACGCATTGGCTGGCCAAAGGCTACGGCAACCTCCGCTTCCCCTCGCAAGCCGACATCGTCAACGCTCCGGACCTGGAGCTTGCCGGCTGCGGCCCGGCGCAGGTGCGCGCGCTATGCGAAGAATTGCGGAAGTACAATTCGTCGCCGGCTCTGATGCTCTGCAACGGCGGCGACTTCATGCAGCCGCAGGCTTCAGCGCCGGACGTTCTCGCGCGCTTGAACAGCGATGGCACGCTGCCGCCGCTCAAATTTGCCGGTCCGGGCAAGTTCCTCGAGTCCATCGACTGGGCTTCAGCGCCGCAAGTCTCAGGGGAATTCAACAGCGCCCTGCAAGGGACGTTCACATCGAATATTCGCATCAAACAGCGCAACCGGCAGCTCACCGGCCGCTTGCTCAGCCTGGAAGCGCTCTCCGTTGTTGCCGGCCAGCCGCGCGATTATGAGCCGATCTGGCGCATACTCCTCAAGCAGCAATTCCATGACATCATCTGCGGCACGATTTGTGATAAAGCGTTGCGAGAATGTCTCGCCGAATTCGACGCGGCTGAAGCACAGATCGATGAAGCGCTCGGCGCGCTGTCGGAACCGAGCGCTGCGCCGGCGTACTTCAACCCGCTATCGTTCGACCGCGCGGAGGTCATCGAGCGCGACGGTGCGCGTCTGAGAGTGGAGTTACCGCCGCTCGGGTTCGCGAAAGCGTCCGATGCGCAGCATCTGCCTGACGCGAAACCTGTCGCGCTGCCGTGCGAGTTTGAGACGCCGCGTTATCGGGCGCAGATCGGCGCGGACGGACATTTGATCAGCGTTGTGACGAAACCGTCTGGCTCCGAAATCGTTGCTAACCGTGGCACAATACCGTTTGGCAGCCTGGGCATGCAGCTCGATTACGGTGATTTGTGGCTCAATTTCGAGTCGCCGCTGTCGGGCGGCACGCTGGAATCGGCTCTGACGCAGAACCACCGCGATCCGTACGATCGCTCGCAGCCGGGCGAAATCGTCAACCGCGGCACGTTCCGGCCGGCGATTTCGCGCGCGACGGCTGAAGTCCGCGGCGATGAAGAACTCCTGGTGCGGCAGGAGGGCGTACTGAGTTTCTGGCGGCTGAGCGTTTCCTTCGTCACGCAAGTCAGGCTCTCGCGCAGCCATGCTCGCATCGAATATGAGACGACGATTCAACCCGTGGGACGGCACTACCGCATCCGAGCGGCTTTTCCGTCGGCCATCGCGGGCGGGATGATTCGATATGAGATTCCGTACGGCATTCAGGAGCGCGGGCAAGCCGAACACATCGCGCAGAACTGGATGGACTACTCCGACCAGCGCGCCGGACTGGCGCTCTTGAACGCGGGCACGCCGGGGTGCACGGTGGATGACGGAATTTTGCTGCTGACGCTCTTCCGTTCCGCCGCGATGGAATACAAAGCCGAAAGCGCGCTGTCGTCTGCCGAAGGCGTCCCGCATACCTTCCGCTACGCAATTGTGCCGCACAGCGCGAATGAGGACGTGCTGATCGTCCGCAACGGTTGGGCATTCAACCGGCCGTCGCTGCCGTGTGCGATCGCCAAGATCGACCGAGAGCGGTTCGGCATTTCAGGCGCTGACAATGTCTTCATCTCAGCGCTGCGCGCCAGTGGTGGATGTATTTTCCTGCGCGTCTACGAAGCGATTGGCCAGCCCGCGCGCGCCAGGCTGCAGATTCCGCGCGAGTTCCAACACGTTGCTCCCGCCAACGGACAGCAGCAGCCGACGGGTGAATTTCAGAGTTGCGCCTGCGAAATTCCACTCACGCTGAAACCATTCGAGATCCGCGGCTTCCTGTTCCAGTAATCCGTTCTGTCCTCTGCGTCCTCCGCGTCCTCTGCGGCGATCTGTCGTCGTTCAATCCAAAATCCAAAGTCCAAAAGCCGAAATCTAAAATCCAAAATCAGAACGCCCGCACCGGCACTTCGGCGCCGCTCTTCTCCGCCGAAACATAGGCGCTGTAGATGGTCGAAATGCAGTCCGCGCCCAGGCCGCTGTCGCTTTCGACGGATGTGCCGTGAGCGGCGGCGAGGTAGAAGGCTTCCATCTCCTGATGGTAGCCGGTAAACCAATCTTCGTCGGGCGACGGATTCGACCAGCCTTCCTTCGTGCCGATCTTTTCGACAACGTAAATGTCTTTGAAATTCGCCGCGACCGGATTGTAGGTCTGCATCGCCGTGTTCGGGTTGATGTTGCAGACCGTGCGGTGGTTGTTCGCCGCGACTTCGAGCCAGTTGTGGATGCCGCCGAGCACGATGTCGGAGGCGAAGACGTCGGCGATGGTGCCGTCTTCAAAGACGACGTGCATCAGCGAGAAATCATCGATGTCGTGGTAGTCGGCTCGAATGTGGCCTTCGTCGCGGAAGCCTTTCAGGCGCGTGATCGCGTGTGTGCGAGCGCTCACCGCTTTCGGCAGAATCGGCTTGCCGTTCCGCGCGCGGCCTTCAACGCGCTTCAGGTACAGCGCGGCGGTGAGCGGATGGCAGCCTTTGCCGATCATCACGCCGCCGCCGGAGAACTTCCAGTATGCGTAGGTCTTTGCGTGCGAACCGGAGTGCGCTTCTTCGCCGTGCATCCATAAAATCTGCGCCCCGGTTTTTTCGATGATCTCGCGTTCCTTCTGTACGGCGGGAGCGTAGACCCAGTTTTCAGCGTAGAAGATTTTGCCCTTGCTCTTCTTTTCGGCGGCGAGCATGCGTTCGACGCTCGCCAGCGCATGATCCAGCGCGGCCTGCTTGGGGAAGCGATCGCCGTTGAAGGAATCCGAGCCGTCGCCGAAGTAGCCGGTCATCGGCTTTTCGCAGATGGCGAAGCGGTCGCGCTTGAGCGCCGCCACGAGGACCTCTTCGTGAGCGATCGGAGGCACGCAGGCGTGGACGACGTCGGCGCTTTCGACTAAAGCGTCCAGGCTGTCGAACACTTTCAGCCCGCGCTTGGCGCCGTATTCCTTGGCCTGCTGCATGTCGGCGGAAAAGACGCCCGCAATCTGAACGTCCACGCCATGCACGCGCTGCAGCGCCTCATAGTGGAAGCAGGCCGCAAAGCCGGTCCCGACGATGCCCGACCGCACAGTTTTCTTCGCCACGTTCTGTCTCCTGATTGCCGTTTGTGTGGCACGGGCAGGCCGCCAGAGCGGCTTCTTGCTCTGGCGGATTGCCCGTGAATCCGGCGCCCTTTGCACGGGCAATCCGCGCCACAAAAAAACGTGGCACGACCTGCCCGTGCCACACCCCTACATCTCCCAGCCCTTCCGGTATTCGCGCGTGACCCACTGATTCAGCTCGGGCATGTTCGTGCACTTCATCGCCTTGCCGTCCCACTCGACTTTCTTGCCGACGCCGGCTTTGGCCGCGAGTTTGGCGGCCAGCATCGCTTCGGTGAAGGGGCCGGAGTAATCGGTGAAGTTGGAGCACGGCGGAGTCGCGCGGCCTTTGGCCGCCTGGATGAAATCGTCAAAAATCAACTCGCCACCGCTTCCCTCCGTGCGCGCAATGCGCGGAATCGACGGCGCGGGTTTCGGGAAGGCCTTGTGCTGTTCTTCGGGGATGATGCGGGGGCCGTCGCTGCGGTCGCCGGTAACCATGTACCCCTTTTCACCGACGTATAGCGTGCCGGCGCCTCCGAAGTTGCGGCCGTATTTCTTTTCGAGCTCCACGACCAGTGGCGGACGCGCCTCGTCTTCCTTCTTGTAGTCGGGCTCCACGTTTGCCTTGTTGTGGTCGCGCGGCGAACCCTTCTTCGCGCCGTCGTACCAGAACATTTTGAGCGGCGGCATGTCGCCGCGAGCGGGGAAGTCCCAGCGGAGGACGTCCATCGCCGGAAAGCCCTCGGGATTCCCCGGCCGCATGTCCACCATCTCGCAGCTAACCGGCAGGCCGGGTTTCAGTGCGAAGAAGACGCCGTCGAGCACGTGATGGCCCCAGCCGCCGAGCATGCCGTAGGCGGCGAAATCCCACCAGCCGAGCCAGCCGACCGTGTGCAGGCCGTCGTGGTATTCGCGGAACGGCGCGGGGCCAAGCCATTCGTCCCAGTTCAAGCCTTTGGGAACGGGCTTGGTGGGCGGACGAATTCCGCCGGCGTACTGCGTGCCTTTCCAGCTATGCGTTTCGAGAACCTTGCCGATGGCTCCGGCCTGAATGTATTCGACAAAGACGCGCGTGGCTTCACTGGCGTGGCCCTGGTTGCCCATCTGCGTGGCCACTTTGCATTCTTTGGCGGTCTCGCCGAGTTTGCGCGCTTCATAGACGCTATAGGTCAGCGGCTTTTCGCAGTAGACATGCTTGCCCGCTTTCATCGCCATCATCGCGGCCAGAGCGTGCTGATGATCGGGCGTGGCGATGAACACGGCGTCGAAGTCCTTCGGCATTTCGTCGAAGAGCTTGCGGTAGCCGACAAACGTTTTGATTTTTGACGGATCGTGCGCCGCGAAGCGGTATTTCTTCGCATTGCCTTCGTCGCACACCCACTTGATCGCCTTCGCCGAATTGTTCTCGTCCACGTCGCAGTACGCGACGATCTTCTCGTGAGCGGCCGCTTCGATGTGGGCCGCACCGCGCCGGCCGCAGCCGATCACGACGCAATTCAGCTTGGAATTGGGCGCGGCATCGGCCATCACGTATGGCCCGCCCAGCGCGCTCGCTCCAGCCACCGCGGCGGCGCCTTTCAGGAAGGATCTACGAGAGAATTTGCCGGCCATGATTTGCCCTCCTGATAGCAGATTGTGTCTGCGTCCCGCCTAGCCCGGACAAGCCGGAAACAGAAAAATCCGAAATCCGAAATTCGAAAGAAACATCAAACAGCAAAACAGCAAAACTGCTGGTCACAACGCTCCGGTTTGACTCTTTTCTGTTTTGCCGTTTTTCCCTTTCCTTCGGATTTCGAGTTTTGCTGTTTCGAGTTTCAGAATCTTGTCCAAAAAGCACAAGATTCATGCACGAAGCGCCTACTTCTTCCCGCTCGGTGATGCGTCCGCTTCCAGGTCGCCGATGGCAAACTGGATTCCATCGAGCAGGAAGCGGAGCATCTTCGGATCTTTGAATGTTTCGTCGAAGTGGCTGAAGGCGTTGTAGAACACGCGGCCTTCGCCGTAGCGTTTGATCCAGGCCATCGCGTAGTCGCCGTCGGGACGCGGATTCTTGGCAAAGGGTTCGGTGGTTTCGATCGTCAGCAGCACGTGGACTTTTTCGCGCGAGAACGGATCGCCGACGACATAGCACTCCTCTTTGATCTCAAATCCGTTTCCGCCGAACGCGGCGAGCAGCGGGCTCTTGGGATCGTCGAGTTTGATCTTGGCCTTGAAGGGCGCGGGGTGCCATTTGAAGAGCGCGCCGAGCATGTCGCCGAAGGCGGGCCAACTGTGGAACGCGCCGGACGCGCCGTGGATTCCGACCAGGCCCTTGCCGCCTTTGACGAAGGCCTCGAAGTTCTTCTTCAACTCCTCGTCTTTTTGGAGCGCGGCCTTCTGTTGGTCGGCAGGGAGTTTCAGAATGTCCGAGGTGATGAAGATTTCGCGGAGACGTTCCTTGCCGTCGATCTTCACGTTCGCGCCGCAAGTGTTGTTCAGGATCACGGCGTCGAATTCGGCAAGCTTGGCTGTTTCGAACATCGCCGGATCATCGCTGATCACGGTCTGGTACGCGCCGGTCTTCTTGCCGAGCGTTTCGACGGCGGCATTTGTGCACGGAATGACGGTGTGCTTGAAGCCCGGCGTTTTCCAGAAGCAGAGAACTTTGCGGGGCTTCTTCGGCGCGGCGCTCGGCTTGTCTGGCGACGCGGCGACGATCTTCTGTAGCTCCTCGTCTTTCAGCGGAGCTTTCAAATCCGGCTCGCCGGCCGGAACCATCCACGACATTAAACTTAGCACCGTCAAAACAACTGAAGCCGCAATTCTCATGGCGCTACTCCTCAATCGATCCACATCACCCGTCACTCGTCACCCGTCACATCACTCGTATACCCCGATCTCCCATCAGTATCGCCCGTAGCGCTGAATCGCGGCCATGATCAGGCGCATGCCGGTCAGGCGCGAGCCGTTGTTCACGCTTCCGGCGGTCGTGAAGACCAAGCCGCGTTTTTCGCGCGCCAGTTCGAAGTCGCGCAGGAACTCGATGACGATGTTTTCTTCTTCGTTCCGGCTGAACGTAAACGGCGCGAGCTGGCCGTAGATGATCGCGTTCGGGCAGTGGTGGCGAATTTCCGTAACGGTGAGCGTTGGGCCGAGGTTCAGGCCTTTCATGTTTAGGCGGCCGAGCAGCGGCAAGAGGTGGCCCATCGCGGAATCGGAATGCTGGTAGCGCCAGTGTTCGGGCAGCGGCGCGTAGCGGTCGAACATGCCCTTCAGAATCGGGAAGCCGAAGAGCTCGTACATTTGTGGCGTCATCAAGTAGCAGTTGTCGTCGCGGAAGCCGAAGCCGCGCGGAGCGGTTTGCGGACTGTAGCCGGCCTCTTCATCCAAAACGCGACCGATATTGAGCATCTTCGACAGGATCGCGTTGCGCAGGCGGACGGCAAGATCCGGATTCTCCAGGATCAGGAAGATCAGTTCTTCCAGACCATAAACCGAAGTGGCGAAAGTGACCGGGCCGCGCTGATCGCGATACAGGCTGGGTTTGATCCCGAGCTTCGTCAGGCGCGCTTTCTCTTCGGCCCAGTTCGGCGGAAGAATAAAGGAGCGGACGTCGCGAGCTTCGACGCGGTCGAGCAGCGCCTTCAGTTCGTCTTCGTTGTTCGCCGACTTCTCCAGCCACCACGAACCGGAGTGCCAAGAGTGTTTGCCTTCGAAAAGGTCGTGGAGTTCCTTCACTTTCGGATACTGAAGTTTGGGATCGGCGATCCGCTCGTTGCGCAAGCGCTTGCCAACAATCTTCTCGGCTTTGTCGTTGTAGCGGCGCTTCAGATCGGCGGCCCATTTTACGTCGGACTCGGACACGTCCGTGCGCATGCGTTCAATGTTCAGCCGCCAGAAATCCTCGGCCTCGCCGAGTTCGTCGAAGACGCACTCGTCATGCATGTCGATGCCCAGCGGCACCTGCGGAATCTGCGCGCCGAACGGGTCTTGCAGGGCGATCGCGTTGTCGGCCCAGAAGCGGTCGAGATCGACGGGGATCATTCCGTCGTGCGCGTGAAGCTCCTTGACCAGCTCGCGTGCAATGCGCGCGTGTTCGGGTTTTGCGTCGTGTTTGGATTCCGGCATATTCGCCCCTTCTCCAGTGCTCAGGTCACAACTGTGTTGTCTTTGCTTTACAGAGTACACCAAGGCAGCCTGCCGGGGGTATGCTTGAGAATGACATTCGTTTGTCATAAATTGACATCTGGGAATGCGGAGGACTGAGCGCAAATGCGCTATTTTATGCGATTTCTGGCGGGGCAGCAGCGGCGTGCGGCGCCGCAACTGCTGCAGGTATTTCATGTCGGGCGCCGGTATGAACTCTCGATCTTGCACGCGACTCTGGAGGAGCGGCGCGAGAGCGGGAGCGCGGAGCATTCGCACGCGTTGTATCACGCGGTGCTGTTCACGCGCGGGCCGGGAAACTTCCTGCTGGAAGGGCGAACGGTGCGGGCGCAGCCGGGGTTGCTCGTGCTAACCAGCCCGGGGCAGCCGCATGATTTCGGAGTGCACGGGGCAGGGCGGATACACTACCGCGAGTTGACGTTTGAGTTGCGCGATGGCGAACACGTTCTGCGGCTGCCGTTTCATGAACTGCTGTCGCTGTACATGGGCGTGCAGTTGCCGCGCGTGGCAGGTCCGATTCTGCTGGATGGCGCGGCGTCCGCTGCTCTGCACGAGAGCTTTCAGCGTCTGCTTGCGCGGTTGACGAGCACAGCGGAAGGCGGCCCGTGCGGTGCGCATGTCATCGTTGCGGGAATGTTCGGGCTGCTGTCACAGGCACTGCACGGCGAGCGGGTTGAGCAAACGGAAAGTGCTTCGCCGCTCGATCGCGCGCGACGGATGATCGAGCAGCGCTGCATGGAGCCGCTCGAATTGGCGCAAGTCGCGAGCGAGGCGCACCTGGCTCCGGCGTATCTGTGCCGAGCGTTCAAGGCGCGATTTGGGCATTCGCCGATGGCCTATTATCAACTGCAGCGAATCCACGCGGCCAAGAGCATGCTCACCAATACCAGCCTTTCGTGCAAAGAGGTTGCGACGCGGCTGGGCTACGCCGACGTGTTTACGTTTTCTAAAGCGTTCAAACGCGTAGCGAAAAGTTCGCCCGTGCGGTTTCGTGAGAAAGCGCGGTAGTGTGGTTGCCAGCGTGATGAGGTGTCCGCGCTAGGGACTGGTAAAAGCTCCCTCTTCCATTTTTGCGGTGGCGGTCTACGCTGCATCTAGCGTGGGGAGGGCTTCGCATGCCGGAACTGAACTGGGGAATTCTCGGGACCGGAAATATTGCGGGGAAGTTCGGGTGCAGCTTGAACGCAGCGCCAGGACAGCAGTTGATTGCCATCGCATCTCGGTCGCTGGCGAGCGCGGAGAAATTCCGCGGCGAGGTTGGCGTCGCCGAGCTTCGTTGCTACGGCAATTACGCGGAGATGCTCGGCGACGAACAGGTGCAGGCGGTCTATATCGCTCTGCCCAACCATTTGCATAAGGAGTGGGCGATTCGCTGCGCGGAGGCGGGCAAACACGTGCTCTGCGAAAAGCCGCTGGCGGTGAATCGCGCGCAGGCGGAAGAGATGATCCTGGCGGCGAGACAGCACGACGTGTTTTTGATGGAGGCGTTTGTCTATCGCTGCCATCCGATGTACTTGAAGCTGCGCGAGCTGATCGCGGCCGGCAGCATCGGCGAGCCGCGGATCATGGAGGGCTCGTTCGGTTATGATATGCGAGCCAAATGGCCGGACGTGAACCAGAATGTGCGGATGCATAACGCGATGGGCGGCGGCGGGCTGCTGGACGTAGGCTGCTATCCGGTGTCGCTGGCGCGGATGATCGCCGGTTGCGAGCCCAGCGCATGCCGGGCGGTGGCGAAAATTGGCGAAAGCAGCCGCGTGGACGAGTGGGCGGCGATGTCGCTGGAGTTTCCGAACGGGATGCTGGCGGCTTTGAGCTGCGGGATGTTTGTGGCGATGGAGAACACGGTCACGATCTTCGGCTCGGAAGGCAGCATTCGTCTCCCTGTGCCGTGGCTGACGCCGGGCAAGCAACCCTCAATGATATTGCGCGGAAAGAATGCGGCCGGAGAACTGCGTTTTGAAGCGGGCGTGCCCCTGGCGCAAGAAGCGTTGCACGTCGCCGAGAACATTGCGCGGCGTCAGGCGCCGGCAATGACGTGGGCGGATTCTCTGGGAAACATGGCGGCGCTGGACGCGCTGCGGCGGTCGGTAGGGCTGCGGTTCGACTGCGAGTGAAGTGTTCAACGCGCGCCAGAGCGCTAAGATGATGTTCACCATCGGGGAACAACCATGCTGACGCGCATACTTCTTGCCCTGTTCGTGCTACTGGCTGTGGGAAGCTTCGCAGCGGAGCCCATGGAGATCCCCGTCGTCGTCGTGAAGTACTTTCCGGTAAATGGCGAATTGATCGACAAGGCTGTGACCGGCGACTGGGGCGCTCCGCTGAATGAGACGCGGGAGAAGGTCGGGCGCGTGACGCAGGATGTGCTCACGGCCTTGCAGGAAGGTTCGCGTTACCACGGCTACAAGATCGCCGATGCCAAGCCGAGCCTGAAGTACACGGTTTTGAAGACGTATGAGTTCCTCGAAGCGCTGCCGCTGCGGCCGAAAAAAGCGAACGAACGCGTGCCGCTGACGGACTACGCGGCGATCATGCAGAAGATCGGTATCAAAGAGTGGGTGGAAGAGAAAGGCGTGAAGGAAGTGTGGGTCTGGGGCTACCACGGCGGCGTGATCAATCTGTGGGAATCGAACATGTCAGGGCCGTTCGGCGACATCAGCAACAGCAATCGCGATCCGAACGATCTGCCGGTGTTCAAGAAGACGTACACGGTTTATCACTACAACTACCAGCGCGGGCCGTCGGAGTGCGTCGAGAACCATATTCACCAGATCGAAGCCGTGCTCAATTACGTGGATGGCCGCGACCGCACGCCGGCGGAGAAATGGCCGGAGCTTTTGTTCTGGGGAAAGTTCGTGGGCAGCGATCGTTCACACAAAATTGTGCGTCCGGGGTGCGGCTGGGCGCATTATCCGCCAAACGGTGAGCGAGACTATGACTGGGCCAACCCGCGCTTTGTCGAGACGGACATCGAAGACTGGAAGCCGGACGGCAGCGGGCAGAAGCAGAAGCTGAACGCCGAGCGCTGGGGCAAGAACAGTCTGAAGTGGTTCGTGTACTGGATGCAGAACCTGCCCGGCGCCGAAAGTGGTTTGCAGATGAGCGGCAAGGCGCTGCGGAACTGGTGGGGGTTTGTTGGGGACTTCGACCGGGCGATGACCGGGAAGTGGAGGCTGAGCGAAGAGTAATCTGCACCGCAGTCGTGATGGCGCTACGCGCCAACCGGAAACGATGAAAATGGTGCCACTGGCTAAGCCGGCCATTCGTTTGGCCGGCTTAGCCAGTGCTTTGGTGCGATCGCACTGGCAAGCGCCCGCAAACGGACGCGGGCGCGTGCCAGTGGCACCAATTTTCGGAGCAGAGGCACGGAGAACTTAGGGACTTCACAAAGGCGCGCGGGACTCACGAGTCTCGCGACGCTCTGCGGAGGGCTCGCCGGGAGCATAATCCAGACGCCAGATCTCGCAGAACTCGTCGCGATAGACGATCGTTCTCAGTGGAAGAAGCAGAACCCCCTGAGCCAACGGGAAGGGGTGTGTTCTGCGCCAAAAAACGTAGCCCGGACGTATCTTGTCCAAGAGATGTAAGTAGGTTGCATCGTCACACTCCGGATACCCCAGCGTACCTAGTTGCAGGGCGCCTAGTTGGCGCACCAGCGCCTTCGGGATGAACTCCATAAGGAGCGCGAAAGACGCCACCCGGCGGCGTTGCGCCACCAACTGGAACAGATCGGCCAGGGTCGTATTTTCGAGCAGCAATTTCTGGATTGTCGCAGGATCATTTCCGGCGGCCTCGGACCATGGCAGTCCGTCATCAACCAGACAGAGGGTTCCGGGCGGCGTGTTCTCCCTCAGCCATTTATAGCCCGGCAGCATCCGCTGTTCGGCCACGATGTGCCGATACGGTCCAAAAGGGTATCGGGAGAAATCGCCAACGCTATTGCGCCAGGCCAGAACCACACCGGCAAAGACTGCAAAGACGCCAAGCCGCAGCGCCCAGCGGCGCACGGCCATTTGAAGTGCTCTGCCACGCCCGCATGCCAGACAATCGCCACAGAGGAGGAGCAGCGCGGCAAGCGCTGCCACCAGGTAAAAGCAGGACAAGCGATCGAAGTCCATGAACTGTGACGCCATGGGCAGGAAGCGGCATGTGAAGGTTAGTACGACGAGGACGAGGCCCGACCAGACTGCTATTCCGCGCCACCACTCTGCAGCCCGGAAAGATACAAACAGCAGACCCAGGGCGAACCCGATGTATCGGCCCCACGCACTGTGCACGAGCGGGTAGTTCCGCCACGAAGCGCCGTGGGTGAACCGCACGACCGTTTCGCGGTACTCCGGCAGCCCTGTATTCCAGACCTCCACGATCACCCATGGCGTCATCAGGAGAGCAAAGACGCCAACGCCTTTCAGCAGATCGCGGGAAGCGAGCCGCTTGCGCCAGCCGAGTTCCAGCACGCTGAGACTGGTCGCCAGGCCCCAACCAACTGCGGCGTAAGGTCTAAGGTAAACGGTCGCCGCACCCAAGGCCGCCAACGCCATCAGCCCGCGCCCAGTGGGCCTGCGCAGCAGTCCGATCCACAGCATTACTATCGCGATGCTGAGGGGAAATTCGATTGCCGATGGAAAACGATTCAGACATCCTCCCCAGGGTGGGAATGGAACCAGAAGGTCATACACCAGATAAAGTGCCGAACCGGTGGCCGCAGTGAGGGCCAGGTCAAGCGTGCGGACTTCGCGGCGACGCCAGCGTGCCAGGCAAGTTCTGACCAGCAGCCCAATACTTATGAACAGAAATGCCGGCATCAGGTAGCGCCATGTCCACAGTAGGGACACTACGTCGATGCCGAGGTGCGTGACCGCTCCGCGCAAAAGCAGTTCGAGGTAAAGTGGCGGCACGACGCGTGTGGGTCCGAGCCCGTTAAGGATGTTGGCGGTCGTTGTTCCGGCGATCAGTGGCTGCACATGCTGGGCGTATAGGTACTCGTCACCGATGTAGCCGAAGGTGTACGGAGAACCGTCCGGGCCAAAGCGCAGCCGCAGCGGGATAACGCAACAGGCGGCCCATCCTACAGCCAGAGCCAGTACCGCCGTCAGCGAGGCGCTCCACGCGCTGCTTTCGGTCCGAGCCAAGTTGCGCCGGGGCCGGAGGCCTTCGGCAGAAGCGGAACTCTCCGCGTCACAGGTTGGCTCGCTCATGGCTCTCCGCGGAACCCTCCAAGGCTCGGGTCGCCTGATACCGATAGCCCTTGCTATTTCGGTGATACCATAGGCAACGAACTCCGCAATCCGCAATCGTCAGGACTTCTTCCCCAGCATCCTGTCCAGCGCGTCGGAGGTTTGGTAGATCAGCACCTCCGGATAGTGCGGCAGCGGGTGGAAGTACTCGAAGGTCAGGTAGCTGCGGTAGCCGGCGGCGTCGAAGGCGTCCATGACGGCGGGCCAGTTCGTGGTGCCGTCCAGCAGCGTGCGGAAACATTCGAGCGAGTGATCGGGACTCTTGCGATTGCATTCCTTCAAGTGAACGTTGCGGATGCGCTTGCCGAGCAGCGGAATCCAGTGTTCGGGGCATTCGTACAGCATGTTGCCGGTGTCGAAATGCACCTGGACCCATTCGCTGCCGAAGCTGTCCACGAAGGCGATCAGTTCCTGCGGGGTCATCAAGTAGCCGCTGAAGAAAATGTTTTCGATGTTCAGACGGACCTTTAACTTTTCGGCTTGTGGGAGCAACTTGGCGATGGCTTCCTTTGCGCGCTTGTCGCAGACTTCGTTGGGCACTGGTTCGTGGTCGTCGCGCCACGGGATCGTGACGGCTCCGGGAACGGTCAGGAGATTCTGTGTCCCGAGGTCGTGAGCGGCCTGCGCCATCTTCCCGGCAAGTTCCAGGGACTTCGACCGTTTCGCCTCGTCGTTGCTGGAGAGCGGATAGGGCCAGAACAGGAACGAGCAGAGGCCGCTGATGGCGATGCCAACTTTGTCGGCTATTTTGCGAATCGCTTCAAGCTCGTGCGTGCCGGCCTTAACCGATACGTCGCTTTCCAGATCGTAATTGAGTTCCACGCCGTCGAAGCCGGCGTCTTTGGCGAGCCTCAGGCATTCCTCGAGCGTCATCAGGCCAGGGTAGGGGAAGGCCCACAGGTTGATCGACTTCTTCATCTCGTACTTCTTGACCGAACCCTTGCGCGCGTCGGGCTTACCCGTTGGCTGAGGAGGATCGAAGGCGCGTTGCGCGGCTGAAGCCCCAGTGGCTACTGTTGCAGCGCTAGCCAAAGCTAGGCCGAGGGCGGTGCGGCGGGAGATGGCGGAGTCATCGATCATGGGGGCGCTCCTTGTCTTGTGGGTTGAGCACATGATACTCAAGTGTCGGCGCCGCGTAAACAGCGTGACGGGTGACGAGCCGGGAGTGACGGGAAAGTGGATTGTGGCTGAAAATCCATGCAGGCTTGTGCCGCTTGCGATTCGGGGAGCGTTTGTTAGTCTACGGGCGTAACGCCGAATGTCACGGAGCCTGACCACCATGATCGCTGCAGAACGGCGCCGCAAGCTGCTCAACGCACTACGAAAGTCTGGTTCACTATCGGTTTCAAGCGCGAGCGACCTGTTGCGCGTCAGCCGGGGGACCGTTCATCGCGATATGGAGGCGCTCGCGGCCGCGGGGTTGTTGCGCAAGATTCACGGCGGAGCGGTGCCGATCATCAGCATGCCGGTGATCAAGAATTCGGCCGTTTCATTTACTGAACGCAGGCCGGTGAACGCGCCGGCCAAAGAAGCCATCGCGCGGCATCTGGTGAAACTGCTGGCCAACGCGCACAACATCGCTCTGGATGCCAGCACGACGGTGTTTTCGATTTGCAGCGTGCTGAAAGCGGCGACCCAGAAGCCGGTGCCGTTCATCCTGACCAATGGAGTGCCGCTCTTTCAGGAATTGCAGCGGCTGAATCTGGGATACCGGATCGCTCTGACGGGCGGCGAACCGCACCCGCGCACGGATTCGTTGATCGGGCCGTTGGCGATCAAGTCACTGGAGGGGATGCGCTTTGATCTGGCGGTTGTCTCAGCCGTTGGCCTGATGGAGGAAGAAGGCCAGACGTACGACGCGACAGCCGAAGATTGCGCGGTGAAGCAGGCTTTCTTGGCGCGAGCGACGACGCGAGTGCTGGCGCTCGACACGACCAAGGTGAATTTCCTGGCGCCGTACCCGTCCAGCCCGCTCAGCGATTTCGATCTTCTTGTCACGGAGAACGGGGTACGGGAACTGGATCGGAAGAAGCATTAAGTAAAAGCGATTCCTCCATTCTTCTTTTAGCTGACGCCGTGGAGTTTTAGAGCCGCGATCGCGATGGCGATTCCGAATATTGCCAGAGCCAGCACGACGTAGATCAGATCCTGCATGAACCAAATCAGCAAGCCTCGCCAGAAGCTTGTCGAAAAGGCGGATTTGTATACGCACGCAGGGACGCACGCTGTCACGAAGAAGCTGATGGCCGGCACCACGAATTCGGGATGCGGCAAGGCCGGCGGCAGGTTTCCCCTCTGCAGAACTGGAATGAGCGCCAAGCCCACGGAGGCGCCAAATCCGGCGGCGGTTTGAGCGATCCACGCAAAGATCGCGACCCAGATCGCTTTGCCTAGGATCGGCGCCTTTACCCCCGACAGGCGGCACGCAAGGCGCAACACGGAGCCAGCGACCAGCACGGCTACACACAACACCGCAATGCCGATCGACAGCGTCATAATCAGGTCCGAGGGCATCGTCGTCTCTCCCAGAAGCCTGAAGTCATTTCGGATGGCTTCAAAGCTCAATCAACTCCATCGGAGAGAGAGCCGCAATTACAACCCGGAGTCATTTTTATAAGTGAGCTAGGGTTTCGCTGATTTCGGCCCCAAGTGTTTCACCAGCACTTCCATCTGCGGCCGGTCCTTGGTGAATTTGTCGGTGGGGTGGGCGCTCATGGGGTAATCGCCCCAGTAAGTGCCGGCGGCCCAGTAGGTGCCGCCGAAGCCGGCTTCATCCAGAGCTTGAAGCTGATTTTCGAGGACCTCCATCCAGCGCGGGTCGGTGCGGGGCACGGCGAATTCACCGAGGAAGCCGCGGACATTGTTCTTCTTGCACCATTCGATGAAACCCTTGAGACGCTCGCGGCCGATGGTGGGCAGGTTGGGATTTTTCGCGAGTTCCTGTTCGTACGTCTTCTTGTATGAGCCGCTGTTGTCGGCATCGCAGTAGCAGTGGGCCTCGTATAGGAAGTTGTTTGCCGGATCGTTGACCCAGCTCGTGGGTCCGTTGATTTTTTCCCAGCCGCTGGCGTTGGACCAATGATCGCCGCCGACGAGGATTAGCTTCTTGTCGCCGCTGTCGCGGATGGCTTTCACTACGGCGTTCGAGATGGCTTTCCAGTCCGACTTGCCCATGTCGTGCGGCTCGTTCATCAAGCCGTAGCCGTAAACGGCCGGTTCGTCTTTGAATTCTTGCGAGAGCTTGACCCACAAGTCGCAGAGGTCGGCAGTCTTGACACGGACTTCGCCGTCGTGAACGGCATCGATCAGACAGCCAACGGGCTTCCCGCCGACCTTGACTTGATAGCGGCAGTAGTTGTGGACGTCGAAGATCACGGTGGTGCCGTGAGCCTTCGCCCAGGCGACGTTCTTCTTCAGGCATTCCAGATTCTGCGGATCAAGCGGGCCGCCGAGCGCGGGTTGCATGCGTTCCCACTTGAACGGAACGCGCAGAACGGTGCAGCCTTTCTCGGCGAAGTACTTGAACGTCGCTTCGTCGTTGTACGTGTAGTGCTGGTGAATTTTGCCGGGGACGTCGCCGAAATCGGCGCCGGCGATGTTCACGCCGCGGCGATACGCAGGTTCTTCGGCAGCGCAAGAAACACAAAGCAGCAGCGACAAAAGCACGTTTCTGACAGTGAGACGCATTGCGGCCTCCTTAATGAGCATGTTGTTCTAAAGCCGGGAGCGGGAATATCAATGCGAGACATCGAGCGTCTCTGCGTTGAAAACCACGTCATTCCGGCTAAACCAGTGCTGCGATGAAAGTCACCATCCACGTCATCGAAGGTGCGGCCAAAGGCCGGGCGTTCGTGTTCGATCAGCCGGACTGTTTTCTGTTCGGGCGGACGCGGGATGCGCGGATTTCACTGCCGGACGATCCGTACGTTTCGCGGCAGCATTTTCTGCTGGAAGTCGCTCCGCCAAACTGTCGCTGCACGGATCTGGAAAGCAAGAACGGCACCTTCGTGAATGGCGTGCGCTTTGGCGGGCGCAAGGCTCCCGAACCGGGCATGCGCGTCGCTCCGAACAATGCCAATCAGACGCTGCTCAAGAGCGGCGATCAGGTTTCCGTTGGCACCACGAAACTGCTCGTGAACGTCGAGGCCGATCCGCCGGAGCCCGAAAGACGCGAGCCGGAGGCTAGCGACACCGCGGCGAGGGCCGCCGCGATGACGGTTCCGAGTGCATCGTTGAAAGTGGAGACAAAGGCGGCGCTGGGGCCGTTGCGTGCGCCGCCGCCACCGCTTGCTCCTCCACCACCCCCACCCCCGCCGCCACCTCCTCCGCCGCCGGCGCGCAGTGGTCCAGCGGTCGTGGATGCGCGGACGTCTCCGGCGACGGTTGTGGATGCCTCCGTGCAGTTCGTTTCTCCCGGCAGCGACGTGTTCAGTAAGCTGGAGGCTGAGGACGCGCCGCCGATTCCTGGCTACCGGATTGACGCGCTGCTGGGCAAGGGCGGAATGGGAAAGGTCTACCGCGGCGTTGAGATTCAGAGCGGCCGGACGGTTGCGATCAAGACGCTGATCCCGCAGGTGCCATTGACCTTTAACAACTACCGCGCGTTTCATCGCGAGATTTCAGTCACGCGGCAACTCAGCCACAAGAACATCGTCCAGTTCATTGACATGGGCAAGATCAAGGGCGCGTACTATTGCGTGCTGGAGTTCGTCAGAGGACCGGACTTGCGCAAGATGGTGAACAGCAAGGGCGGAAAGATGCGGCTGCCCGAACTTGCTCCGCTGATGCTCGGGATTCTTGACGGGCTGGGCTATGCGCATCGCAAGCCCGTGACGCTGGGCGCGGCGGGACGCACGAACGTTTTCACCGGAATTGTGCACCGCGACTTGAAGCCGGAGAATGTGCTGCTGACTCAGGAGCAAGGCGTGTGGGTGCCGAAGATCGCCGACTTCGGGCTGTCGAAGAGTTTTGAGTCGGCCGGGATGACCGACATGACGATGGCCGATGTCGCCGGCACGCCGACGTACTGGCCGCGGGAGCAGATCACGCATTACCGCTACCTGCATCCGGCCACCGACGTGTTCTCCATCGCCGCCGTCTTTTATGAGATTCTGACGGGCGACTGGGCTCGGCCCGGATTGAGCAAGCGCATGGAACAATGCCGCGTCGCGGGGCGCGCGATGCAGCTTCCAGACTATATACGCGTGATCGGCGAGAATCCGATTCGCCCATTGCAGTCTGTTGAGCCGTCCATTCCGGCCGCAGTTGCCGATGTGATGGACCGGGCTTTGCGCGAGACCGAAGTTCCGACCGACGAGGTCGAAATGCGGCGCGTGCTGGCGGATCTTCGCTATCGTGACGCGCTGGCGTTCCGGGAGGCGTTGGCGGTGGCGCTGAAGCAGTGTGGAATTTCCGCGTAAGGGAACGGCTGTCGAGAAGGAAGAGCCAAGAGCGACGATGTCAGACGGTGAAGACCACACCCTTTCGCTTCCTCCCGGGCCTCGTGAGGAAGGAACGCTGTCCCTGCCTGCTCAGAAGCCGGGTGGGGAAGGGACGTTGTCGCTTCCTGCGCAGAAGACGGGCGCCGAGGGCACGCTTACCTTGCCGGCACAAAAGGCAGGCGGGGAAGGCACGCTCTCACTGCCGGCGAATCGGCCGGCCGCTTCTGCCGAAGGCACGCTGTCTTTGCCGGGGCAACCAGCGGCGGAAGTGGCGGCGACGGCCTGGCAGGTCGGTGATGTGGTCGATGGCAAGTATGACGTGACGGCGATTATTGGCCGCGGCGGGATGGGCATTGTCTACAAAGTCCATCATCGCGAGTGGAACATTGAGATGGCGGTGAAGATGCCGCTGCCGGCTCTGGTACAAGACCCGAACGCGCGCGCGCGATTCCTGCGCGAAGCTCAGACGTGGGTGGACCTGGGGCTGCATCCCAACATCGTTCAGTGCTGGTACGTGCGCGAACTGGGCGGTCTGCCGCTGGTGTTCGCCGACTTCATCACCGGCGGAAGCTTGAAGGACTGGTTCCAGCAAAAGCGCGTGCAGCCGGGCGAGTGGGGCAAGATCATCGACTTGATCGCGCAGGCGTGCGACGGGCTGGAGTACGCTCACCAGCGCGGGGCCGTGCATCGCGATGTGAAGCCGGCCAACATGCTCATGACGCCCGAGGGACGGTTGTGCGTGACGGACTTCGGGCTGGTGAAGGTAAGTGGAGTGGAGGAGATCGGAGCCGTCGGCACGGATGAGGCGGCGCAAAAAGACGCGCCGCCACATCCGTCGCATCAGGCCGTCGGCACGGATGAGGCGGCGCAAAAGGACGCGCCGCCACATCCGTGGCACCAGGCCGGCGCTACCGGTTCATCCGAGCTCACCCTGACCGGTTCGGTCCTCGGCACGGCGGAGTACGGCGCGCCGGAGCAGTGGGGTGGGGCGCGAGATGTGGATGCGCGCGCGGACATCTACGCGCTGGGAATCACGCTGTACGAACTCTGCTGCGGGCGGCGGCCCTTCGATGACGGATCGCATAGCGAACCGGCGATGGCGATCATCGGGCGGCATTTGAGTTCCGCGCCGCCGGACCCGCGAAAGTTCAGAGCCGATGTGCCGGAGCTGCTCTCGGCACTCTGTCTTTCCTGCCTGGCGAAGGACCCGCTCAAACGGCCGCAGACCATGCGCGACGTTCGCTCGCGGCTGTCGGAAATTTACGCGCAACTGACGGGCACGCCGTTCCCGCGCCAGGTTCCGAAAGTTCTGGAGGCGCGCGCGGCGGCTCTGAACAATCGAGCGGTCTCGCTGTGGGACTTGAACCGGCCGGACGAGGCGATGGCGAGCTGGGCGGAAGCGTTGAAGGTCGATCCGCATCACCCGGAGGCCCTTTACAACCAGGCGTTGCTGGAATGGCGGCAGGCGCAGATCACCGATCTGGATGCCGACGATCGTTTGCGCGCGGCAAAGGATCCCACGCGGCGCACCCGGTACTACGCGGGTCTGCTGAACCTCGAACGCCTCGCCGCGCAGGAAGCGGAAGCGGCGCTGGCCGAAGCCGCGGCCGATGCGACTCTCGGTCAGGACGGAGGCGTGTGGCGCGCGCTGGGCGATTCGCAGCTTGCGCAGGAAAAATTCGAGCAGGCGACGGCGTCGTACACCAAGGCAGCTTCGCTGCTGCAGAAGGACGCGGCCACGGCGGCCGGGCTTGATCTGGCTGTACGCAAGACGCGCATTCGTGATGGTACGCTGGTGTTCCCCAACCGGAACTGCATCCGTTCGATCGACAAGCACAGCGGTTCCACGCGCGCGCTGGCGATCGGGCCGGATGGCAGGACGGTGCTTGGCGCGCGCGGCGATTTCATGCTGTGTTGCTGGGAACTGCCGTGGGGGATGTACGTTCGTGGTTTCACGCACCCGAAGGAATCGAACGCGGTGGTGATCGCGCCCAACGGCCGGAACGCATTGACCGGCGGCGGCGACGGCTTGCTGCGCCTGTGGGACATCAGCACCGAACGCGAGCTGCATGGTTTTTACGGCAAAGGCCACGTGGGCGCGATTCGAGCTCTGGCGGTCTCCTCCGATGGCAGCTACGCGATTTCCGGCGGCACGGACAAGTCGATGCGCGTCTGGCGCATTCCGGATGGCTACTTGCTGGCGACGTACCGCGAACATCAGGATTCGGTCGAAGCCGTGGCGTTAGCGCCGGACGCCGCGACGGCGGTTTCAGCCAGCGACGACGGCACGGTGCGGCTCTGGAATCTGGCGGAAGGCGTTTGCGCGGGGCAGTTCGACACGCTGGGGTTCACGCGCTGGAAGACGCTGGCCATCAGCCCGGACGGCGCGGTGATCGCCGGCGGCGGGTCGGGCGGATCGCTGGCGGTGTGGGATCGTGCGTCGCGCAAGATCCTGCGCATGCTGAAAGGCCATCGGGGCGAAGTGATGTGCGCGCGTTTCACCCGCAGCGGCGCTCATCTGGTGACCAGCGGCGACGACTTTACCATTCGCCTGTGGGATGTAGCGAGCGGACGCTGCTTGCGAACATACACGGGGCACACCGGCGCGGTGCGAGCGGTGGCGGTGACGCCGGATGGCTGCGCGGTGTTGTCGGGCGCGCTGGAAAATCAAAATCAGCCGCTGCGGCTGTGGAATCTCGCGACGGGCCTGACGCCCAACGGCGTGTCGGTGCAGCTTCCGCCGGAAGAGTGCAATCTGCCGGTGGATGCATCGCGTTTTCACGCGCCGCTGATCGTCAGCCGAGTGGAAAGCCAGGCTCAGTCGCAGGCGGCCAACCAGCGTTTTCAGGAGCTGCTTGCTGCTGCTCAGGAAGCTCACCGCAACCGTGAACTTGTCAACGCCTTCAACGCGCTTCAGCAGGCGCGGTCGATCGCGGGTTACGAGCATGACCCGCGCGCGCTGGCGCTCAATTCCGCGCTTTCCAATGTTCTGCCGCGCGTGTCGCTGGCGGCGGGCTATCAGCGCTACAGTGTCGATGCGCACGCCAAAGGCCTGCGCGCGCTGGCGGTTTCGAGCAACGGGCATTTTGCGCTGAGCGTCGGCCTGGACGAACAATCGCCCGTGCTTTGGGACGCTCGCAACGGCGCGCGCATCTGTACCTACGACGGGCACAAGCGCGGAGTGGAAGCGATTGCGATCAGCCCGGATGTTCGCCATGCCGTCACGGCCGGAACCGATGATGTGCTGCGCGTGTGGCAGCTTCTGCCGGGCGGGCAGTGCTTGCGCACGTTGGAAGGACACAGCAACTCCGTGCTGGCGGTGGCGATCACGCCCGACAGCCGGCTGGCGATCTCGGGCAGTTACGATCGCACGGTTGCGTTGTGGGACATTGCGAGCGGCCGTCGGCTGAAAGTTTTCGCCGGACATCGGCAGCCGGTCTGTTGCGTGGCGGCAAATTCGGATGGGCGGATGGCTCTGTCCGCGGCGCGCGACGGCGCGATCATGCTCTGGTCGTTCGCGACCGGCGCGTGCATGAAGAATTACGTTGGGCACGAAGGCGAAGTTCACGCGATCGCGGTGACGAGCAAAGGCCGGCTGGTGTCGGCAGGCGAAGACAAGACGATTCGAATTTGGAACATCGAGACGGGGCAATGTGAACAGACCTGGCGCGTGCCGCAGGGCGAACCGATGGCGCTGGCTGTGACGCACGATGGGCGCTTCGTTTTTTCGGGCGGAAACGAAGGGCCCGAAAGCCCAGTGCGATGCTGGGAACTGACGACCGGCCGGCAGGTGCTCAGCTTCGGCGTGCATCCGAAAGGCGTCGCGGCGCTCGCGCTTTCATCGGAAGCCTGCGCTCTGATGACCGGCGGCGGACCGGGCCTACGGCAGTGGGACTTGGAGTGGCAGCTTGAGCCGCGGCGGAACATTACGATGGTCGCTGGCAAGACGTCCGCCAATCTTGTGCCGCCGCCGCCGCCACCTCCGCCGCCGCCACCTCCGCCGCCTCCGCCGCCGTCAGGCCAGCGGCCACCTCCTCCACCGCCACCACCTCCTCCTCCGCCTCAACCGAAGAAGCCGAAGGGCGGGACGTTCCTCTTCGATGACTTTGGGCCGGTGAAGCCGAAGAGGTAGCGCAATCCTCCCGGATTGCGTCGGGACCCATACGCAATCCAGGAGGATTGCGCTACCTTCCGATCGCGTACAGCCCCGCTTCGCTGCGCAGGTACAGGCGCTTGCCGTCGAAGACCGGGTTGGCGACGAAGCGCTCCTGGCGTTCGGCCCAGTGGCCGACGAGGACGGCGTTTTCGATTTTGTTCTTGGCGATCTGCTTGTATTCGCGGCCGGGTGCGATGATCAGCGCGCCGCCGGCATCGCCGAAGAAGTAAATTTGCTTGCCGGCCAAAGTGGGGCTGATGCCGACGCCACGGAAGGCCGCTTCATTGACCCACTGGAACTGGTCGAGATCGAGCACTCTCTGATACAGCACTTTCGCTTCTTTCACATCCACGACCGTCAGTACGCCGGTATTGTTGACCACGTACGCCAGTCCTTCATGCAGCAACGGCGACGAAAGATGCCAGGGCAGGTAGTAGTACGGAAATCCCGTGGTGTTCACGGGCAGGTCGCGCGTGGTCAACTGCATCGAGTCCGCGAAGGCCAGGGGCAAGGAATGAATGTACAGCGTCGATGAACCGCTGGTGATGTGCAGGAAGGTTTGCCCGTCCACAACCGGCGATGCAACCGACTGAGCCCCGATTTTGCACTTCTTCACGGCGAACTGGCCGTTTGAAGGATTCACGATGGAGCCGTCGCCAAGCGCCAGCAGTTCCTTGCCGCCCAGCTTGAATGCGACGGTCGAGCTATGCAAGAATCCGCCGGGATTGACTCCTTCGGGATCTGCCACGCGCAGCGTCCAGGCTGGCGCGCCGGTCTTCATGTCGAAGGCCATCAGATCGCGCATGAACACGACGACTCTGCCGTCGGCGAGCGTCGGCGACGAGGAAAAGCCGTGCTCCACGCCGGCGCGTTTGTCGATGCGAATCCACTGGCGGTTGCCCTCGAGATCGTAGCAGGCGGTCACACCACTCGCGCACCACACGCACACCCGCTGGCCGTCGGTCACCGGCACGTAGCCCGCAAACCCGATGTCCGGCCTGTCGGCTGTAAAGCGCTGGCCATCGACCCCCTTCAGTTTGTTGGCTACTTCCTGTTCAAGTTTGGCGTGCGAGTCGAGCAGTTTCGGGTCCACCTTGTCGCCGGTGATGGAAGCCGTCAGTTTGTCGGATTGATCCTGAAGCGGCTGAATAGCGGCGAGCGCCGGATTGCCTTTGATTTCGTCAGGTGGAAGCGCGGTGAAGTAGCCGTTCGAGCGCACCCACAGAATCTTGCCGTCGGCTTTGTTCAGACAATAAAGGTCGTAGGGCTCCACGGGGACAAAGAGCTTCTCACCGCAGACCACCGCCGCGCCATTTCCCGAACCGCCACCGTAGAACCCCGCGGCGGCCCCAGGCAACGGCCGATACCAGGCGATGTTGGTGTCTTCGTATTGGACTGGCGGCATGCCGTGCAGAACGGCCTGCAAATACCACGTTCTCTCGCCCTTCACCTCGGCGCTTGGAGTGCTCGTTACCTTGACCAGCAGACGGTTCCAGCCTTTCACGAATTGCAGTTGTGAGCGAATGCCCATGGCTTTCGCCGGCTTGCCGTTGACGATGACGCGCACGTTGCCCGAGGTCGTGAAGTTCGCCCGGTACGTGCCGCCGGTTTCCGAATACACGTGAGTGCACGCGTACGCGAAGCTCTTGTCGTGCTTTCCGATGATGGTGTTGAAATCGAAGAGCGTGTGATCCAGGGCGACCGCTTTCCACGTCAACTCGCCGGTTTTGTCACCTGCGCTGGGTTCAAGCTGTGCCTCGCCGGGCAGCGTGTCCTTTTCGAGAGCCTTGGGTTCATCGGGAATCGCCACCGGCCCCAGCACCAGCCATTCGCGCAGCGCGCCATCGGGAATCGGCTTGCCAGCCGGCTCCGCACTGGCGGGCTTTGCGGCTTGGGCGCGCAGGCCTTTCATCACGTTGCTGATGCGGCCCCACTCAACGGGCGGCTCGGCGTCCGGGTACTTTCCAGTTCCGTCACCGCGCCAGCCACTGGCCGGTTGGCCGGCGGAGACAACGGTGCAGAGGACGCTGAATACGATCGCAACCGTGGCAGCGTGACACCGCGAGACCTTCGCTGCGAAGGAACTCGATATGGGGCTGGTTCTATTCACAACACTCTCCTCGGCGTTCTCGGCGCTCTCGACGTCTCTGCATTGAAGAAGTCTCATTTTCGCGGCTCATCCCTTCTCGCACCGTCGCGACCAGCGGCTCCACGCCGCGAGCGCCGCTGGCAGGACGAGCGGGAAGATGATAAAGAAAATCAGGAAGATGCACGAGCGCTGAAGCACGTCATTTCGGTAGCGCGTGCGGCGTGCGACGTCCATGGCCGCGAGCAATCCGATCAATTCCGCAATCAGCAGGTAGCCGGCGATCCACACGAAATGCCCGCCGGTGCGCGGTGCGAACAAACTCGCGATGGCGAGAACAATGCCGTAGGAGACGGAGGTCAGCAGGAGATCGGTGAGCCGCAGTTGCATCAGCGCCGGTTTGGTCGTCGATTCCACCGGCGCGAGTTCCGCAAAGACACGGTCCAGCCAGGGCAGGAGAAACAAACCGAGGCTGATCAGCAGGACCAGGACGGCCATCACGCCGATCTCCAGGGACAAAGTCCAGAAGTCTTGAGTCTAGAAGTCGAGAAGTCTGTGGCCAGTGATTTTGCGGCAACCAACGGACTCCTCGACTCTCGACGGCGCGACTCTGGAACTTCAGCGCGGCTGGTCCTTCCACCAGCGTTCCCATTCGGCGCGGCTGGCATCCCAGTCGGGATGATTCTGGGTCTGGATGCAGACGAGCATCGCGTTGCGGGCGATGCGGCGGCGATCGCCATCGCCGCGGGTGATCCATGGGATCAGCGCGTCGGCGATCATCGCGCGGTCGGCCGGCGAAAGCGTGGACGACCATGTCTTCGAATCGTCGTCTTCGAACTGCTTCGGATTTCCGCCGCAGGCTTCGACCATGCGCCGCCAGTCGCGGCCGTCGTCGCGCATCGGCGCTTCGCCTCCACCGTAGCGTTGCGAGTACACGCCCATCAGGAAGATGGCCGCGTTCGGGCCGGGGCAGCGCGCGATCATGCCTTCGATGTCGATGATCATCTCGCGCAGTTCGCGGCTGGTGATCCAGCGCTGGGCCGTCGCGCCGCCCCAGTCGGGCATGGAAGACTTGCGGCGAACGATGATGCCGCCGACGTCTTTGGCGTAAGGAATCAGTACCGGCCGAGCCAATTCGTACGCGGCGCGATGAGTGTCAAAGAGTCCGATCACGGCATCGGGGTTCGCCGGGCCGGCGACTTCGCTCCAGAGTGCGACCTTGATGGGCAGGTCGATGGGATCGGGATAGGAGGCGGCGACCAGTTCGTTGACTTGGGGACGGGCCTGGCGCAAGACGCGGCCGATTTCCTCGCGATTGCCGTGACGGAAATCGCGGATCGCTCGCGTCAGGCTGTCGCGTTCGGCGGCGCTCAGGTTGTAGTTGAAGCGCGCGTAGGGATTGGTGGAACTTTGCACGACGCGGGTTTCCCGGCCCGCTGGTGCTGGCGGCGGCGGAGCGACGCGCACGGGTTCGCGGCCGATGGCGGATTCGGGCAGCGCGAGCTTGCCATCCGCTGTGACGTGTTTTCTTATGAATTCAGCCTGACGGTTGGTGAGCTGTCCAGCCTCCCGGAAGACGTTGATTTTGTCGGTCGTGAGCGGTTCCAAGCGGCGAAGCTGGGCGGCTTTGTTCGAATCGATGAGGACCGGCTCTTCGGCTCGCAACGCAGAACACGCGAGCGTCGAAAATACGAGAGCGGCAAGAGCAATCTGGGCGTGATGCATGGTGGCGATGACCTCCGTTGAATCCCCTATACCGATACTGACGTATAAGGGCGAATTTTCATCAACAGAATGTGGGAGTTGGTGTTTGGTAAGTGGTACTTGGTGAGCGGTCCGCAGGACGCTGGTGGGCTATAGCTCTTCTATAGCAAGTTCGCCGATGACTCATCTCCCTTTTCGGCTATGTGGCGCGCCAGACGGCGCATCGCGGCCAGCATCGCCGGTCGTTCGCGTGCGTCTTCATTCTGGCGGCGGGGGAGTGCAAGAAGATCGCTGAGCAGACTGATGTCGTCGAGTGTTCCGACGCGGCCGAGAATGCGAATCGCTTGCGTGCGCACTTTGCTGCTGGGCGAGGAAGCGATCTCGCGCCGCATGGCATCGGCTATTTGCAGCTTGCGCCAGGAGGCGAGCATAACGGGCTGCAGATGCACCGCATGGATTCGGCCAGCCCCCGTAGTGCGGGCGTCTCGCCCGCTGCTTCGGTTCCCCTCTCCCCCGCGAGGTGGCACGCTTGTGTTCGCCGCGTCTTTTTGCGGCGAACTCAAGCGTGTGCTCCGGTCGCCGCCGCTCTCCCTTAGCTTTCTTCGCTCCATCAGCCGCTTGCGCCACGGCACCAAGGCTCGCTCCAGTACACCGGCGTTCTCGCAGCGCGCCAGGAGCAAGCCGGCGTCTGGCTGCGCGAGTTGGGTGACGAGGTAGGCGACGGCACTTTCCGGCAGCTTACCGCCGATGCGCAAGGCTTCGGCAATCTCGTGCAGAATCAGCACGCAGTTGGGGCGGGAGTTGGGGATGGACAGTTCGTTTTCGATGCGTTGCCAGACCTGCAACTGAGCGAGACTCGGAGCATACCCGGGCTCTTTCATCGGTTCGGGCGCTTCTTCGATCTTTCCGGTATCGGCGAAAACTTTCGCGGAGGTCTGCGGGCTCAGCGAGGCGATGCGGCCAAGGATTTTTGCGCTGCGCTGGCTTGCTTCCTGCTGGGTGCGGACCCCGGGGATTTGGGTTTTTCCCAAGTGATGAAAAACGGCCAGGGCTTTGACGTCGGCGAGCGGTTCGGCCGGCATGCGGAAGCGCACCGGCTGCATCACTGCGCTGTGATTCTCGGGCAGTTGCAGCAAACGATTCCAGATTTCTTGCTCGCCCGAGGCGTAGGTTCTGCGCAATCCGCCCGCGCACGAGACGATCCGCCGCTGGCGTTTCAGCCAATCGTCGCGGCGGGTGACTCCTTCCGGCGGCTTTGTGGCGGCATCGAGATTCAGGCCTTCGGCGCCGGCGAGCGCGCGCATCGTGGCGAGCAGGGCTTCGCGTTCGCGGCTATCGCTGTCCGAAAGCGCCGCGAAATCGATCAGCAAGCCGATATCATCCAGGGAGCCGACGCGTGCCAGCATCTTCACGGCACGCTCACGGACCGTCGCGTCGTTGTTTGCCAACTCAGCCCGAATGCATTCAGCGGCCCGCTGGCGATGGTCGGGACGCGCCAAAAGTTCTTCCAGATAAAAGAGCGTGCTGTCAGCGGGCTTGCGCTGCAGCCGGCCGCGCCACGCCGAAACGGAGTACTCGACGACGCGCGGATTGTCGGCGCAGAGCAACAGGCCGGTCGCCAGAAACGCCCACGCCGAGGAGCGTTCGGCGCAGCGGCAGAGGTAGTCGAGCGTGGCATCGTCCAGCGTGTAGCCGGGGTGCGGCGGAGGCTGCCGCGAGAGATAGAACTCAAAAATCTCTCCCGACCACTGCAGGTGCTCTTTGATCGCGCGCCACGTTTTGCCGAGTGCGTCGTGTGCAAGACCGTAAGAACGAGCCCCGTCGCCGTCCGTGGGCAGAGGCCGTTCTCCACGGCCAAGTGGCATTTCCAGCACGCGTCCGCTCACGCGCCGAGCAATGGGAACGACGCGTTGCCCGTCGTTGCTGTCCCGCGCGCTGGTGCGAGAAAGATGATGGTGGAGCAACATCGCGCGACGGTTGATGAACGTCCCGTGCTCCGCAGAGGCGCTTTCCCACATGGGCTGTTTTGTGTGGACGAAGCGCGCAGGCAGCAGAGCCTCCGGCGTGTTGCGGTGTTGTTTGAGCAGGTAATCGAGAATCTGCGTCTGCGCCGTGCGGAACTGTTCGTCCTCCGGGGACGTCATAGACAGCAGATGCTGCCGTCGGCGCTGCCAATCCTCATACAGAGTAACGATGGCGGGAAGTGGTGGCGCGACGGCGGCCTGGCTCATGCGGTGCCGGCCCCCGAAATCGTGTGTAGCGCCGCCAGGAGCGCCGGACGTTCGCGCGAGTCTTCGTCAACCGCGGTGGGAAGGCGCAGGAGGTCGAGGAGGAGGCCGATGTCGTGAAGCGTGCCGAGTTGCTCGATCACGCACACGGCGCGAAGTCTCACTTCGGCGCTGGCACTGGCCAGTTGAGCGCGAAGCAGATCGCAACGGTGTTCGCGTAGAGGCGTGTCGATGTCAGGATCGCTCAACTTCGTGCGGAAGAGAGCCTCCAAACGCGCAGTGATCAGATCCGGTCCGTGAGCGGTGAGGCGATCCTGCCAGGCCAGCAATGCGTATTCGAAAGCGCTTTCGTTGCTGCAACGCGCGAGGATGTCGGCGGCGACCGGGGCGACCAGCGTGGAGTCGTCCAGTTGGCGGAAGAGGAACTCAATCTGGCGTGCCGGCAAGCGAGAGTTGAATTGCAGAACGATATCAAGCCGAGACATGATGGTCTCAGGACGCCAATCGAACAGGATCGCCTCTTCCAGCGACAACAATGCGGCCCGATGCCGCAGCATCTTCCAGTAGCCCAGGCGCGGCCGGGCGCGGTCGGCAGGCGGAGCGAGCCAGATAAGTTCGCGCTCGGGGGCTTTCAGGTCGTGTTGGGGATCAAGCGCTGCGATGCGGTTGAGGATTCTGCTAGAGCGTTGCGCGGCCTGCGCTTCGCTTTTGATCCCGGCGACTTCGCAGCATCCCATGTGCGCATGAACCACAATCGCGCGCTCGTCGAGGTAGACGTCCGTGCGCTGGGGAAAGCGCGCGGGCTGGCGGGCCTCCGTCGAATCGGCGTATCGACGCAGCAGGTAGTCGAGCACGCGAATTTGAGCTTCGAGGTAGCCTTTGCCCGTGGGCGCACCTTGGGTCAGGATGCGCTCGCGGCGCAGTTGCCAGTCTTCGTAGAGAGTCGTTACGGCCGTGGCCGCCGGTCTGCCGTCCATGGAATGACTCCAGACTACAGACTTCCCTCTCTATTCTACAACATCCCCGAGCACCATGATGCTTCCGACGCGCATGGCGGTGCCGTCGTATCTCTTGGGATCGAACTTGGGCTTGGTCTTCTCGATGTCCACGACGGAACTGCGATTGGGCTGGTCGGGGTGGATTTCGACCGTGACCGTGTGCACTTCGTTTGGTAAGTTGTCGGCGAGGAAAAGCGATGCCAGCCGGTGATAGGTGCAGTAGCGATCAAAGCGCGGCACGGGCTTGCCTGCCTTTCCGTCAACGGTCACGATGGCCTGCCCGCCATCCGGGCCCACCAAGTCATAGAGCGACGCGCGAGAGCCTTTGAACTTGAACGTGATTTTTTCGCCCGGCTTGGTGGCTTCCCAGATCTCGGGCAAGCGGCTGCCAAAAGCCTTCGCGAGGTTCGCCGTGGGTTCGAGCTTCTTCCAGCCGGGTGTGACCATCGGCGTGGTCAGCGGGACGAGCTTGGCCTTCTCCCAGTTGTCCGGATTTATGGCTGTCTTGAGTTCGTGCGGGGCCGGCTTGGCGTTGGGCGCCATCTTTTTGATGCAGTCAATGACCAGTTCCGTGTAGACTTCGTGCGCCTTCGGCGTCGGGTGGCATTCGTCGTTGGAGAAAAGGATCGCGCCTTCGGGCAGCGGCTTGTCTTTTCCTTCGGCGTCTTTTTCGGCTTTGTAGATGACCTTTCCATCTTTGGCCAAATCGACGATCTTCAGCGCGACATTCACCGCCGGGATGCCGTAGTGTTCGGCGATGTAATCGTGCACCGACATCGCGCGCGGGCAGATGCCTTTTTCGAACTCGGGCCTCATGCAAGTGTGCAGCGTGTAGACGAAGAACAGATCGATGTTCGGATCGCTGGCCCACGCTTGCCGCACGATGCCTTCCATCGAGCGATAGACCTGCTGCGCGCCGCCGCCGTTGTCGTTCACGGCGAACTCAACAAAGATCATGTCAGGTTTGTGCCGCAGAACGTCTTGCTGGAAACGGAAGACGCCGAGATCGGAACCCGTTCCGCCGATGGTCGCGTTGATCTCGGTAAACTTTGTCTGCGGATAGGTGTCCTTGAACCATTTGAAGGTGTTGACGCGCCAGCCCGAAGCGGCCGTGATGCTTCCGCCAAAATACGCGATGTTCGCCTGGCCGGCGGCGATCTTGGCGAAAATGTTGTTCATGCCGCCACGCGCTTTGAACAGTTCGGCTTTGACGGGCTGGACCTCCGGTTCGCCTGCACGGCATCCAAGCACCAGCAGTGTGGCGGCGACGACGACCAGCAGATGTGTTCTCATTCGTTCTCCTCTCAATTGGAATATGAGGACTGTACACGGTGAGCCACAATGCAGCAATAGACGGCAGCGCTCGCTCTGGTAGTCTTGTATCTTTGGAGTACCAGACACCAGACGACCAGGCACCAGACCACCAGACACCATGAGCAATCTGCACCGACCGGTCCGTGAGTTTCCGCCGTGGCTGAAGAAGCCCTGGCCCGCTCGTTTCGATCCAAAGACCGGCAATCTGCTGGACGGACTGCAACTCAACACGGTCTGCCGGTCGGCTGAATGTCCTAACTTGGGTGAATGCTTCGCGCGCGGGACGGCCACGTTTCTGATTCTGGGCACGCGCTGCACGCGCAACTGCGGTTTTTGTGCGGTCGTCACGGGGCGCGGTGAGCCGATCGAGAATCTGCAAAGCGAGCCGGAGCGCATCGCTCAAGCGACGAAGCAACTTGGTTTGAAGCATGTCGTGATCACGAGCGTCACGCGCGACGATTTGCCTGACGAAGGCGCTGGCCACTTCGCGCGAACGATTCGTGCGGTGCGGGAGCTTTGCGGGCCGGAGGTGGTGATCGAAGTGCTTGTTCCCGATTTTCACGCGCGCGAGGAATGCATCGGCGCAGTGTTGGATGCGAGGCCGCAAGTCTTCAATCACAATCTGGAAACGGTCGAGCGCCTACAGCCGACCGTGCGGCCGCAAGCGGACTATCGCCGTTCACTGAACGTGCTGGGAATCGCGCGGCGCCTCCAGCCGGAACTGGTGGTCAAGAGCGGTCTGATGGTGGGGCTGGGCGAGAAAGCCGACGAAGTCCGCGCCGCGATTGCCGATCTGCGTGAGGCCGGCTGCGGCATCCTGACCGTTGGCCAGTACCTGCAGCCGTCGAAGTCGCAGCTTCCCGTCGTCGAGTACGTCCCGCCGGACGTTTTCAAAGACTATGCGAATTACGCGCTCAGCCTCGATTTCGCCTCGGCGGCCTGCGGGCCGTTTGTGCGGTCGAGCTACCATGCGGAACAGGTCTTTAAGAACGCGTCAGCATCGCAGCCGTAAGAGCTACTTTTTCGCGCCCACAGCCTGCTCCAGTGCCAGCACTCCATCAATCCCTTCCGGCGCGACCTTGGGTTCGCCTACAGCCTTTCCGCTCGCGTCGCACGCGGCGAGTTTGTGCTGCAGCGCGTACAGAATCCACGTCGTGCCGCGCCCGTCGCAGCGCACCATCGCGGGCAGCGGCGAGCCGGGCGGCAGCTTCGCATCAGGCACTGCGGGCGCGGGCGAGCCGGCCACGTCGAAGAGCTTTTTGCCTTTGAATTCGTGGCAGCTTACGTGGCCAGCGACATCGGCGGCCCACAAGCGGTTTTGTTCGTCCACACTTATCGAACCGGTCGGGACTTTGATTTCGCCCACGCGCCGAGCGTCGCTGAGGCGAACCAGCATCACGCCCTCGCGGACTTGAGCGCCATGGTAGCTCGACACGTTGCGGTACGGCGCCAGAATCACCGGCGTGCCGTTGGCCTCGGCCAGCACCAGGTCCATCGGCGTGTCGAGCATGCTAACCGTCCCCAGCAGCGCGCCGTCGGGCGAGAACTTCTTCAGCGCGCCCTTGTCTGCGACCACGCTCTCTTCGTAGGGCGAGCCATCCTGATTGGTTTTGAAAACGCTCGTGTCTCCCCACGCGTTTGTCGCGACCCAGATGTTGCCGTCGCCGTCCACGAGCACCGCGCGCGCGCCCGTTCCGAGCGTCTCGTCGATTTCGGTTGGCTTTTCAGAGAATCGACCGAAGCGTTTGCCGATGGTGGGGCCGGCGTCCCTGCCGGCCGGCGCGCTAATCCGCATTACCTCCGTTCGCTTCTGCTGCGGATTGACGACCAGCGCCACCAGACCCTTGCCGTCTTTGTCTGGAGTCACATCGCGGACGAGGGCGCGCTGTTCCTTCAGGGCATCCAAGATCTTCGCGGGTTCGTTCGGCCACACAGCCGCGGTGCCGGCCGCCAGCTTCTGCAGGCGCATGTCCTCGCGTTCTTGCCACAAGCCGAGCACGGGGATTCTTCCGCGCTGAACGATGACGCTGACGTTTGCTCCTGCCTCCTGTCCGTTTCCCGGCCAGATTCGCGGATCGTCCATCGTCAGCGCCATATTCACGCCGTCGCGCCACAGATCGTTGACCAAGCGCGCTTCATGCTCCTTCTTCTGCGCCTTTCGGGTGGTCTCGTCCAGCTTGTCGCGCAATTCCTTGGTCGCGCGAGCCATCTTGGCTTGCTCAACCTGCGTCACGGTCATGAGCGTCAGCGTACCGGAGCCGAGCGGCTTTCCGTCCTTCAGCTTGGCGGCCCAAGCGTACTTTCCGAGCGCCGCGTCGGCCGGCAAGGGGACTTCGGCCGCGAGATCGGTGAACTTGAACTGCTGGACTTCGCCGGCGGCTTCTTTCGAGAGGATCACTTTGCCCTGAGGATCTTTCACTTCGAAATTTACCGCAACCTGAGCGCTGTCTTTTACGGTCGTGGCCTGGGCTTTCAGGACGATGTTCGATCCGGGAATGGCTTCTTCAGGAACGCTGGGCGCTCGGTACGCGAGAACTTCACCAGTGAACGGAACGTCCTTGGCATCGTAGGCCAGCGTGAATCCGCAGCTCACACTATCGCCCGGCTTCAGGTCCACGGGTTTGCTGTGAGGTTCATAGGTGTAGTGCCATTCGGAATCGCCGCCGACCCAGAACTGCATGAAGTCATACTGCGCCGGATCGTAATAGATGAACGCGGGGCCGACGGAAGTCAGCAGCGCGCCCCAGCCGGCAGCCTCATAGCGCGGCTTGTCGGCTTTCACGCCTGGTGTGAAGCGGCTGAAGGGATGATTGACGGGTGCGCCTCCCGATCCGGCCGACGCGCCCATTTCATCCTGGCCGCGCTTCATGTCGAAGACTTCAATGCCGTTTTTCGTCGTCAGAAACCAATGCAGCGGATCGCGCGGCACCTGCCCGTATACGGCATGAACCATGTAGCGGAAACTCGGCGCAACCGAATCCCCCGTGTTGGTGATCTTGACGTCCACGCGAAGGCGCGTTGAATTTGGTTCGATGGAAACGGTGCGTTCAATCGCCAGATCCAGCGGCCCGGTTACGTTGACGCCCAGGCTTCGCAGCAGAGCCACCGCGACCTTGCCGCCGCCTTTTACTGTCACCGACGCCTTCTCCGGTCCTTTGTCGCCGATCATGTGAGTAAACGGTTTGCCTTCCCAGCGCCCGCCGTAGTGATAGGGGCAATCGTCGAGCCACTCGAAGGGCGTCGTGTTCTTGTTTTTCTCTTTGTACCGGAAGATCTTCCCGGCCATGTCTGGAGCGATTTCAACGACAATGCGGTCATTCTCCAGCGTGACAATCGGCCGCTCGGCGCCCTCGAAATTGCGACGGGACTCAGTGACCTTGCATTCAGCGTGCGCTAGAGATGCGAGGGAGAAGAGCGCGGCGAATTCAACGCAGAGACGCAGAGAGTGCAGAGAGCGCGGAGAAGGAGCAGAGTTGAAGCTGCGAGGTTCTGGTTGGATTGTATTCATTTCTTGCCTCCTTCCTTCGTGGTCTCAGCGACGACGACCGGGGTGAGCAAGATCATGCTCGGCAGGCCGCCATGCGTTTGATATTCCGCGCGGAGAACGACGGGCGAGCGTAAAGGAGGCGAGTGTTCCGGAGGCAAGATGATGGTCGCGGCATCGCCGGCGCTCAAATCAGGCACGCTGAATCGCGCCAATTCCTTTACGCTCAGCGACACCTTTCGCAGCGTAAAGGGCATCTGGTTCCCAACCGTCACGCGCACGCGGCCGTCAGTCTGGCGTTTCGCGGTCGCGACGAGATCCTGGTACAGCGCGCGGTCGCGCCGGCGCATGATGTCCCAGGGGTAGTTCTGTTCTTGCTCCGGCGGCGGGATCATCGGTGCGGGTTGGTTGAGCGCGTTGCCGCTGTAATCGAAAAGTAGCGACCCGCAGACTCCTTTATCGAGCCACTCCTTCCACAGATTCTTTCCGAGCAGCGCCATGTCGTTCCAGTTCACTTCGGTGCTCATGATGGGATGTTCGGTGATCGCCGCCGTAACGGAATTGAGCGCCTCCTTGCTGAGCAGGTACTGGCAGCCGACGATGTCCACGCCGGCCACGCGGCCATCTTTGGCTTCAGCTTCCCACTCGCCGCTGCCTTTGGTCGCGGTCATCGGGCGGTGGTACGGATCAAGCTTGTGGAACGCTTCCTGGATCGCGAGGCGCGCCTCTTCCGGTTCGCCAAAGAGTTCGTTCGTCGCCTCCCAGAGGATGAGGCCCGGGCACGCGTAGAGCTGCCGCACGTGAAACTTCACGGCTTTACTGATGTTCGATGTGTCCTGCGGATTCCAGAACGCGCAGCGTTCACATGAGGCCAGCAGAGCGCCGCCCGCGCTGGTGAGCAGGCCATCGGCCAGGCGTGAGTTGATGTTTTCCGCGGCGCTGACCATCCCCGGGAACTGTTTGGATGGATCGCTGCGGTGCGAACGGAACGCGTTCCCGCCTTTCAGCCGCAGTTGCAGGCGCGAATTTGGATCTTCGCCCCAGCTTCCCTGGCCTTTGACGAAAAAGCGCTCGTTGTTCAAGAAGAGGTCGCGGCGGTTGCGAATTTCGACCGTCACCGTGTGGAAGTCGCAGCTTTCGGCATCAAGAACCTTGCTGCCGTCCATCGCCATGAACGTCGCGCGACAGGTATCGAAGCGCGGCGTTTCGTCGCGGGTGATTTCGACGGTGCTCTCACCTTTCGCCAGCACGAGCGGGTGCACTTCCTCCGCGTATTCGGGACAAGGCGCCGTGTACGCAGTTTTTCCCGCGTAGCGCCCATAGGCCGCGCGCAGATTGCCTTTGAAGTCCGAGCCGGTGTCGTTGCCCATCACGAGGTGGAATTTGAAGCGGCGGTAGGACATGGTGGAGCCGGCGTCCCTGCCGGCCGGCACGGAGGCCGGCGCTACCATTTCCGTATCAAAGGAAACGTTCTTGATGTAGATGCCGGGGGTCGCGGCCAGGTACATTTCGCCCAGGATTCCATACGGCGGCTTCTGCGCGAACAGGCCGCTGGTGCCGCGAATCTTCAGCTCGATTTCCCCCTTGCCGTCGAGGGCTTTCGGCAACGCGAGCGTCACCGGGTCTTGCACGCCGAGGTCCATCAGCATCAGGCGCTTCTGCGCGTTCTCGGGGCCTTTGTACGGGCTGTGGAATTCGACCCAGTGCGTGAGCACAGCCATGTCTTCGACCGGATAGGTTTCGCCGAGAGACTGCCCGTTCACCTGGACGACGGCGCTGTCGGAAATTCCAGAGAGATGAATGAGCCGCGGCTTCAAGTCGCCGAGATCCTTCCAACTCGCTTCGCGCTTGAGCGTGACCCAGCCGCGGAAGCCGGCATCGAACGGCAGCGGTCCGGGCTGCACGATGGTGGCGGGTGGGGTGGGGGGAACCCAGTTCTTGGGGCGTTCTCTGACGTCGCCGAGCAGCGGATCGATCTTCACGACGGACCAGTCACCGGCGAGATCGACGCGCCGCCGGACGCCGACGTTGATCACAGGACCCCAGGCCATTTCCAGGCAGGGTCCGTTCTTTCCTTCGAGCAACTCCGCGAGCACGCGCAGCCGGCCGGTCAGCATTCCTTTTGTTGTGAGTTCGAACGGAAACGTCGCATCGGCGAGGGGCTGGTTCGCGATCTCCTCTGTCACAGTGCCGCCCTTCGCCCCGGGTTCGGACGGCACATCGGTCTCGCGGGTGAGCGTGATGCGCACGCTGGCGTCCTTTGGCAGAGGCGACGTCGCAAGCGTCGCGACACCTTTGGTCTTTTCGCCAGCGACCAGGTAGGTGCTGTCGATGCGGATATCAGCGGCGGAGACCGCGCTCGCGCAGACGGCCAGCAGCGCAGTTGACAGCAGATTACGCATTGAAATCCCCCTCCGATGTGACGTGTGACGCGTGACGGGTGACGAGTGGAGCGGCTTGTGACAATCCATATCACCCGCCACTCGCCACTCGTCACACGTCACGCTACTTTTGAGCGTAGACTTCGACCTCGCTCACGCGCGGCTTCATGTCGGTGTAGTTCCGCTTGTCTTCAACAAAGAAACCATTGTTCAGATCAGTGATGCTGATCTTGATACGGTCGGTCTGCACTGGCGCGAAGGTAAGGTGGAAGACCCATGCTTCTTCCGAGCCCGACACTTCACCCACCGCTTTCCAGTCGTTCTTTGCGTCATCGAAGGCGAGCACTTTGAAGTCGCGCAGGCCGGGCATGCCGCAGACGCTGCTGCAACTGTACACGTGCACGCGGTTGACGGGTTGCTTGGCCCGCAAAGCGATCTCCAGCCACGCTTCCTTCTCGTCTTTCAAACTCTTCTTCGATTGCCAGATCCGGTCTTCGAAGCTGCCGGTGTTCTCGGTGGTCCAGACACCGTCGATGATCTTCTGCGCGCATCCGGGTTTTTCTTCGGACGACGCGGTCACCTTCACGCCGTTTTCACGCGCGAGATTCGGACCTAGATTCTCCTTCGCTGGATCAAAGGTCGCGCCTTTGTCCACGCGCACGAAAAGTGGATAGCCAGAGAGCGGCAACGTGATCTTTCCGGGCGCGGAGAACTGATCGAGCGTGTTGCCCATCATGTCAAAAACCTTCAGCTTCTTTCCGCCGATCGTCACATCCAGCGTGGTCTTGCAGTCGTTGCTCCAGACCTGCCAGACGTCTTCGTCCTTGCCGCTGTAGAGGAACGCGTGCTTGTCCTTCCCGGAATCCTTCGGGCCGACGTACTTCGTTTCTGCGAGCTGTTCGCTTTGCACCCGGGCCGCCACGCCGCCGGGCAGCAGCGAACCATCCTGCTCGACCAAATACATTTTGTGGTAGCCGACGAAGCACGTGTAGTAGAGGAAGAAGTGGTTTTTGGGGATCCCGACGGACTCAGCCAACGGATACTGCCGGACGATGTGCTTGGCGTGATGGTTTTTGCCGAGGCGGCCGAGCGACCAGTCGTAGCCGGACTCGGTGCTCCACATTTCTTTGGCGCCATCGCCGTTGGCCGTCATGGCCGCGCGGACTTTCTGCCACGTGTCGGTCATGCCGTGTTCTTCCCAGCCGCGATGATGCCCTGTGTAGGGATGCATGTCGATGATGTCCATCTTTCCGCCGGCCTTGTAGACGGCTTCGAGCCAACCGGGATTCAAGCCGCACGTATCCGGGCCCATGATCTTCGCTTCCGGATCGGCTTTCTTGGCGGCGCGGTAGAGCGGCGCCAGGTACTTGCTCACATAATCCTGCGGAGACATGAACAAGTTCGGCTCGTTGACGAGCATCCAATACTTGTTGCGATCTTTGTAGCGATTGACGACCTGATATAGCGCCTGCTCGAAGCGCTCGGGCTCCTTCATCAGCCATTTCGGCCAGGGATCCATCAGCCAGAAGACGGTGCAGCCGTATTTCTTCTGCGCTTCCAGTGAGGCGGCGAAGGCCTTGTCCAAGTCGTCCCACTTCGCGACGGCCGGCTTGAACGCCGGCTTCTCGGTTTCCTTCTTATCATCCAGTGCGAGTTCCTTGGTGGCCTGATCGCCGGCCTTCAGATCTGCACTCGGAGTAGATGGACGATCGGTATTCGCGGACTGCGAGAAGACCTGGTCCAGGTTCATGCTTTCGCGATGACAGGTGAGGCCCAGAAGCGCGTTGTATTCATACGTGCCGGCTTTCTCGGGCAGCGGCGGCGTTAAGAGCCCTTGCGCTGGGGTGAGCACCGACAAGGCCGTTACCATCGTGTTGGGAATCAGCGTGCTCTGCTTGTCTTTCAGCGTGAAACTCAGTTCGAACCAGCCTTTTCTCTTCGGCTGGAATTTGACCGGGATGCTCGCGCCGCCTTTCGACTTGGGATCTTCATCTTTCGGGAACGTGACGGGCACTTCCGCCGAATCGACGCGCTGCCCCCACATGTCGCGCGTGCTGCACTCGACGATCAGTCCCTCAATGCCGAGCACTTTCTGGTAGTGCGCCTTCTTGAACTCCAGCGTGAAGGCCGCTTGTTCGCCGGTTGTGTAGATGCTGCCGCGGCGTTCGGGTTTGATGATGAACGGCGGCGCGGACAGTTTCTTCGTGCCGGGAGCGCCTTTTTTGAAAAGGAATGTGTACGTGTACTCGCCGTTTACCTCCAGGCATTTTCGGCCCCAGGTGTAATTTGCGATGCTGCCGTTTTCGTCGGCGTTGATGTGGTTGCCCGGTCCTTTTTGCGTGACGCTCATCACGCTGCCATCGGAAAACAGGTACTCGACGTCATCGTACGCGGTGCGCCCCTGCAAAAATGGCAGAGCGAGATCCTTGAAACCGCGCCCGGTCGATGTCGCCGTCTGCGCCTGAGCCGAGAGCGTGTAATACAGGCCGAAATCCCAGTTCTTCTTTTGGTTCTTGATCCAGATATTGAAACCGTTTGCTTCGAACGTGTACTTCGCGACCGGCCGGCTCGGGAAATTGAGCTGCATCGTTTGCGCGTCGAGCAGCTTCACGAAATCAGGTTTCTCATGCTGCCCGCCCATGCCGAGGAGAATTCCACCATCGAGCAGTTCGGTTTGCCCAAGCAGCAGGGACTGGAGGCGCCCATCCGCGTTCAGTTTCACTTTATAGAGCGGTGTTGTAACGGAGTAGCCTTTCGTTCCTTCGCCGATCTCCTCGATCGGTTCAATCTTCACCGGCGTTTCGCCTGCCGTGACCGCGCAGGCCACGAGAACGACGAGTTGAACGCAGAGACGCAGAGAGCGCGGAGAATTTGCTGTGTTGACGCCGTGAGATTTCATCGTCCGACTCCTCCTCGCGAGGGTGCCGCAACCGATTCGCGTTCGCGCAATCGAACCGGTCCAAGCTGTTCACTTGTGTTTGTACTCGCAGCCAGAACTTTCCGCACGGCCATGCGGCCCAATGCGATCCGGTCCACCGAAATCGTCGTCAGCGGCGGCGCACAGATCTCCGCGGCTTGAATGTCGTCAAAGCCGATGACGCTCGCCTGCCGCGGCACGTCGATTCCTGCTTCCCGCAGGCGCTGGAGCGCGCCGATGGCCAGCAGGTCGTTTCCAGCAAAGATGGCGTTCGGGCGGGGGCGCAAGGCGAGCGCTTTTCGGGCAAGTTGATAGCCGGCCTCAATCGTGCCGCCGCGCCGATCGCCTTCGAGCACCGGATGGGCGCCGAGCGGCAGACCGGCCTCGCGGATCGCCTCGCGGTAGGCGCGCTTGACTTCCGTCCAATGAACTTCATTCTCGCCGCTGTTGAGATGAACCAGGCGACGGTGTCCGCTCTTGAGCAGTCGCTCGGCAGCCAACCGTCCACCCTGATAGTCGTCTGGACGCACCGATGGCAGACCCGGCACCGCGAAGTTGACGGTGACGACGCTCACGCCGCGAGCCGCCATGCGCGCGACGCGCTCGCGCACGCCCGACCCGACCAGCGCGACCACGCCGGCGGGCGTGGCTTCGGCGAGCGATGCTTCCGGATCCTGTTCCCTGTTGAGGTCATCGAAGATCAAGCGCAGGCCGTGCGTGGCGGCCTCTTTCTGAATCCCTTCGACGATGTCACGGAAGTACATGGCAGCCCAACCCGACAGCGTTGCCGGCGACCAGCCCGTAAAGAGGAGCGCGCGGGTTTGCCGAGGCGTTGGGGCGGCGGACTTGCGCAGCATTTCTGGGCCGCGCCGTGAAACGAACGTGCCCGCGCCCTGGCGGCGTTCGAGCAGACCTTCGTTCACCAGTTCGGACATCGCCTGCCGCACGGTCAGAAGGCTGATCTTGTAGCGCGCGACAAGGTCGCGGTCGGAGTGGAATCGGGCGTTGGCCGGGCAGCGTCCGGAGAGGATGTCGTCCTTCAGCCGTTGCGCGAGCTGATAATAGAGCGGGATGGGGCTGCCCTTCAGCAGCGCCGCCTCCGAGCTACCTGAACGCGCCACGGCCATCACCGCCTCCGATTCAGTGCTATATATCTATATAGCAGTACACCTGCGGACTGCGTTGTGTTGAAGTTTGTCGGATTTTTGCGTACGGGTGAAATGGATGGTCAGGCTTTGGCGTTGAAGGCGACGGCGGCAGCGATGGCGCAGGCTGCCAGAGCAGCCGTCTCGATGCGGAGAACGTGCTGCGTCAGACGCGCGCGGGACACGTTGCGGGCATCGGTCAGGGCGAGTTCCTCCGGGGAAAAGCCGCCTTCAGGGCCGATCAACAGCAGAAGGGGGCGGTCATCTGCGTTCATGTTCTCCAAGAGCTCTAGCAGGGTTTTTTCAGCGCGCGGGTCGAGCAGTACACAGCGTGTTTCTGCGCCTGCGGACTCGATCACTTGCAGCAGCGTTTGCTCGGCGCGAATGTCGGGCACGTCGCCGCGCCCGCATTGTTTGGCCGCTTCGGCCGCGATGCGGCGCAGCCGGCTCAGGCCCTCGGATTCCTCGTCCTTGGTGACGACGCTGCGGTCAAAGCGCACCGGCAAAATGGCCCTCACGCCCAGCTCGGAACACTTTTCCACAAGCACGGCGGCACGCTTGCCCTTGGGCCAGGCCGTGGCGAGCAGCAACTCGGCGCGGGCGTTTTGTTGTGTTCGGATGGAGACGATCTCGGCCGACAGGTCAGAGTTCTCCCCCGAAACGAGTTTGGCGGCCGCGACCCGCCCGCTCGAATCAAAGACTTCGATCGCGGAACCCGACGCGAGGCGCAGCACGCGCGCGTGGTGAGCTTCGCCTTCCGGCAGAGCCACCAGCGCACCGGGCGTGGCGGTGGCGAGGGAGTCAACTTGGAAACGGCGCAGCTTGGCCAACGTTCCCTCCTCTTATTCTGGGCCTTTGGCCTCTCGACGTTACCCGCGTGCAATCGCCGCGGCCCGTATCTCGCCCAGTCCCACAGCGTTGAGCGTGCGGGCGCATTCGGAGATCGTGGCGCACGTCGTGATCACGTCATCGACCAGCAGCACCGGGCGATCTTTGTAACGCGAAGCGACTTTCGCGTCGCAGGCAAAAGCGTTCTTTAGATTTTGGCGGCGTTCCTCGTGGGTTAACGTCGCTTGCGGCGGGGTGTGGCGAATCTTTTTGAGCAGGCCGGTGACCAGCGGAAGACTCAATCGGCGTGCGGCGCAACTGGCGATTTCCTCCGACTGATTGAATGCGCGGCTGTAAAGCGTGGTGCGGGTGACCGGGGCGGGGACCACGATCATCTCCGGCAACGCGAGGTTGGTCGCTTGCACGCGTTGGGCGATCAGAGCCCCGAAGAGCTTCACAATATGGAGTTTGTGGCCGAACTTCAGGGCTAGGATCAGTTGCCGCAGCGGCCCCTCGGCGTAGCGAGCGACGGTGCACGCGGAATGCACAAAGACCGGCGGGTGTGTGCGGCACGACGGGCAATCATGCATCACGCCCGCGCCCTGCCCTGACGCATCACCGCAGCGCTGACAGCGGTCGCTGCCAATCCAATGTACGCGCTGCGCGCACGAACGGCAGAGGGCTTTGTTGCTGTCGGCCGGCAAGGCGGCCTGGCAGGAGGCGCAGTGCGGTGGGAAGAGCAGGTCGAGGGCCGTGTCGAGGCTTTTCGAGAGCGCCAGTTGCATGCGCGCAGTACTGTTCTTGGGAGAAGCAGTCGTGGGGAAGAGTATTGTTTCGAGCGCCGGGTCAAGTGCTTGAGACATATCAGGTCACCGAATCAGCCGGCGGCATGGACGCGATGGACGTAGACACCAGACACCAGACCACCACTCACCAAGTACCAATCACAGTCGTCTGTTACAGAACATGACCGTGTCGATGGAAATGGACTTGTCGTCGCCGCGGTCGGACCAGCGCACCTGGACGCGCACGAAGTACTCGCGGTCAGAGAAGGTCTGTTCGACGCCTTTGCGCGAGGGGTCCAGCGGGATCACCGTGCACTTGTAGCTATAGCCGGGGAAGTCCTTGCTCGCGGTAAAATCACGGGCGCTGTTGGGCACGCGGCTGTGGAAGAACTCCGCGCGCAGTTCGGCGAGGACCGATTCGGCGACCATGCCGGCCTCGGTCTCGTTGATCGCTCGCTTGTGGCTGCGGAAACCAGCGTTCAAGATGGCGAAGACGCTGACGAGGCCGACGGTGAGGATAGCGAACGAAAGCAGCACCTCGATGAGCGTCATGCCTTTTGGCGGCGGTGCTGGCCTCCGTGCCGGCGGCTTCAAACGCCGGCGCCACCCTGGGACACTCATCGTACAATGGTCCTCGCCTTAATGCGTTTGGCCTCGTTGCGTGCGCGCCAGACTTCGTCGGGCGTCAAATCCTCGCGCCAGCAAGGAAGATATACGACACGGCGGAAGGTTTTGCCTGTGCGAATCAGTGTTTCCTTCTTGTGTCCGCGCGGGAGGGTGCCGCGAATGCCGCGCTTGTCGAGGATGAAGCTGTCGGAGGTCTTCTTGCGGTAGTGCACCCATTCGTCGTCCAGGAGAATGCAGGAATCGTCGTTGCCGCCGTCGGGGAAACCGTGCGTGTCGCTGACGTAGATCGATCCGACGTTGCTTTCGCCCAGGTCGTCGAGCAGTTTGGCGTAGATGCAGCGCGGCATGGGCGAATCGACGGTCAGCGTGATGCGGACCTTCTCCGGAAACACGTCGTCGTCGCGGTCCATCGCGGAGTCGTCGCCCCGATGCAGGCGGAAGTTGCTCAGCGGCGCGACGCTGATGGCGCGGGTCGAGTCCCAGATCTTCTCGGGACCGTTGCCTTTCTGCCGCGGGTCGGTCGGTTCGTCCCAGGTCTGCGTGAACTGGCTCCAATAATCGAAGCCGAGATACAGCACGTCGGTCGCGAGCACCTGGGCGTTGTTTTCGTCCAGCAGCGTGCTCATGATCAACGGAATCGGCGCATGGATGGCCCGATAAAGCTTCTGATTCTTGACGAAGTAGCCGATCATTGCCGAGCCGCCCAGCGGTTTGAAATCGCCCACCTTCAGACCGGTGAAGTCGTCGCCGTCCGACCCGCGGGGTTGTGCGGCGGCGCCTGGAGCCGGCGTGCCGGTGACCGGCTGCAGCAGCATGTCGTTGCTCTGTCCGTCGCCGGCATAGAACGTCAGAGCGCGCTCCGGCCCGGTTTCGAACGTGCGCACGAACATCAGCCGCTGCTGGCGCGTGGCAGCATCGAAATCGCCGATGAACTTTGCCTTGATCTCCGTCACGCCGGGCGGTTCTTCGGTGATCGCGAGTTTCAGGTCGTCGGCCATGATGTCGATGCAGCCCGACGCGTGCTCGTAGATGACTCGCCGCCGTTCGCCCTGCTGCCATCCCGCGACGACCTGGCGCACGGCCATGATCGTAAAGCCCGCCAGAGCGATGAAAATCGTCATCGTGATCAGGACTTCAACCAGCGTGAGGCCACGAGTTGGCACGGGGTGACGGGGAGACAGGGAGACGGGGAGAAACGGCGACGCGGGGACGCGGGGACGCGGGGACGCGGAGGAGCAGGTGCGGGGCAGAGGTTCATTCATAGAGATCAGTCCGGCCCTTTGCGTCCGCTGCCGTTTGTTGCTCCGTCCTACGCTGCCACTCTCTTAGGATCGCGGCTATGACGGCTCCTCCCCCTCACCACTAACCCCTCTCCCTCGCGGGGGAGAGGGGAACCGGAGGCCGCTCCCTTACGGTCGCGGTTCTGATTATCAGCGCTTCTCCAATTCGTCCAGCCGCCTCAGCAACAGAGGCGTGCTGTAGGTGGCGCGCAGGGACTCGATGGAGAAGGTGCGCTTCCAGTCTTGAGCGGTCAGGTCGCCACGGAAGGCGCCGCGTTTGAATTCCCAGAACACGCGCATTTCGATCTGGTCGGCTCGAATTCCGCGCGACGCGCTGCCTTTCAGCATCAGCCGGCCTTGCTTGCCATGAAACTCATATAGCCCGCCGTCGCGATTGGTGGTATCCGATGACCACGGCGGGCTGCTGTCGAAGCGCACCAGTACGTGCGGCTGGACGTGAGCGGGAGGGGAACTGAGTTCTTCGGTGCCGGTAAGGTGCAGGTCGATGCCGTCCCAGATTGCGTCGCGCGCGGCGTAGCCGGCCTGGAGATAGGCCAAGCCCTCGCCGTCGTAGAATTTGCCATCGCGGTCCCAGTAGCGGAAGGGTAGCGAGCGGACAATCGCGTCCTGTTCATGCTCGGCCTCGGAGGTTCCAAAGGAGCCGCGGAAGAACCTGCATCCGGTGAAGCTGGTGCCGTTCATGCGCAAGTACGAGAGCACTTCGTCGTTAATCCAGGCGTAGCCTTCGGGCGCAAAGCCGCGCGAATCGGCCACGCTGAACGTGTCGCTACGCCCGCCCAGAGTGCCGCGCAAGAGGCTGACGGCCATGCCATCGAGGAGCATGACCTGCGCGCCGACGGGATGGTCTTTGGCTTGGGTGCCGAGGACGCCGCGGAGCACACCATTCAGCCGCATGCCGGTCTTGCTGAACATGTTGGGGTGCGTCTCGATCGCCTTGGTGGAGGGGTTGGTGACCTCGTGATCCGACTTCGTCTTTCCCTGGGTTCCAGGGATGAGCGCTGGCCAGATGGAGTCGCAGTAGAACTGGAACTGTTCCTGATTGCAGGTCTTGTAGAAGAGCAGTTCTTCTTCGATGCGCACCAGGCCGCCGGTCTGCGGCCAGTTCAAGCCACTGTTGCCGCCATTGCCGCGGTAGGGGTGAGCCCAGGCCTCCTCCACTAGAATGGTCTCGTCAGCGGCCTTGGTGCCTTCGCCCGTGGTCGTCATCGCGATGCGCGCGCCTTGAGTCTGGAAGGTGTTGACCTTGAGCTCGTCCAGATGGCCGCGCATTTTGCCTTCCTGGTTGCGATCTGCGCCGACAATGCGCCGTGCGCCGACGGCGTCGGGAAGTTCGCCCGACGGCCATTTCAGCATTCGTGACATGCCGCCCGGGTAGCGGCGCGAGGCGAAATCATCCAGGCCGATGTGATAGCTGATGCTCCACCCGCCCCACGTCGCGACGCGGTGCTGAGCGTCCCAGTTCCAGTTCTCCCACATGCGTGTGCAGGCTTGCTTGACATAGCGCAGTTCGCCGTTCGTCGAACCGCGCTCGACAATGGTCAATTCGCTGACGCCATCCGGACCGTATGGCGAAAGCTGGTCGCCGCCCTGCGGGCCGTCCATGGCGGTCACGGGAATCACTTTGGCTTTCTTGTCGTGAGCGCTATCGCGGCCGGCCGACGTGTTGCAGATGCCCAGGCAGTTCCGGAACTCCATCCACATGCTGTCGCCCTGTTTGCGGACCGGCGGATTGCCGACGTTGATCCACTGGCTGCCGCTGTAGCCGCAATTGGCAATCATGTAGTTCTTTCCGTTGACCGACTGCTTGTCCTGATATCGAATCCACTCCACAATCTTGTCGTTGGTGTCGTCGTCGATTTGCACAATTCCGTGCTGGTCGTACTCGTTGCTGTTGGTGACCTCGATGCTGGCCAGGGAAATGCCGCCGGTCAAGTTTCGCGCCGGAACAGTGCAGTTGCCGCTCTTTTGCGCGCGAGACAGTCCCGTGAACTGGGTGGCGGTGCGTTTGGCGTAGTAGAGTAGTTCCCCGCTGCACATGATGAAACCGGACGGCGGGAAGTTGCTGCAATCGTCCACGGGAATCTTCTGCGTCTCGGTGTCGAGGATGAACGGGATCTTTGAGCGGCTCAGGTCGATGTTGCAGTGCGTGTTGCGCGGGGTGTCGATGCGCTCGGTCAGGGTCGCTCCGCCGACGAAAAGGTCATGCGCCAGTCCGACCGAAAACCCGTAGGGCATCACGAACTCGCCGCTTTCATGCTTGGCGTTTGCGCTGTTGCGCGTGCCACGGCGGAGCTGGTTAAAGGTCGTGCCGTTGCGCTGCTTGTATTCGATGATCTCTTCGCCGACCTGGACGGCTCCGCCCTGGCGGGGGAAGCAGTCGTCGAGGTTGTCGTCGTCGGATTCGATCGACATGCTGGTGTTGTCGTTGAGTTCGAGTCCCTGGTTCAGTTTCGCGCCGGGCCGGAAGATGAGCTTCTCGCCGCGGGGTTCGGGGCAGGCATCGACGCGAATCTCCTGTCCGTTCATCCGGCCGCTCTTCCACGACGCGGCCACATGCCACCAATCGCCGCCATCGAGCTGGTAGGGGAAGATGCATTCGACCGGCGGCCGGCGGAGGTGCTTCCAGTTTCCGCTGTTGCCGGGCTGGCATTCCATGCCGGCATCGTAAATGCGAATGACCAGGCCGGGCTTGGGCTGGCCATTCGGCTCGTACGAGAACGTGACGCGGTTGCGGTCTTCCTCCAGGCTTTCGTCGTAGAACACGCACTGCCCGGACCCGATCGGCCGATACCACATTTCCACGGCTGTTGGCTGCGATGCCGGCTGGAACTGACGGGGAAGATTCGTGACGCCCTTGGCGTTGTCCGCAAACGGGTCTTCGTTCGCCGCTACAGGCTGGTTCTGCTGCGGATTCATTTGTCCGCGGCCCTGGTTGCCGCCGCGGCCGGTGTTTCCGCCGATGGGGATGACGAACGGCTGGCGCTTGGACATATCGTAACCGTCCTGGCGGTAGCCGGCGTCGCGTTCGTCTTCGCAGTGCTCGATGAACTCGCCCGGCAGGTTGTGCGGGCCGCTTTCGCCGACATCCAGCCGCACGTTGCCGGAATTGAACATGGGCATTTTCACTTCGGCGTTGCGCTTGTAGCGGTACTGGCCCATCGGAACGGGGAAGGTAACGACGCGGGAACCCAGGCCTTGCTCGACCAGAGTTTGGAACCCGGCCTGATACTCGATTTTGAAGCGCCCCGGCCACGGCGTCGGCAGCGTGACGAGTTGCCGTTGCGAGTGCCGGGCGAGTTGCAGTCCGTTCTCGGCATTCACGATGCCGGTGGATTCGATCGTGAAGGATCCGAACGAGGAGTAGCAGAAATGGACCGTGGCGGTACGAAGCTTCGGGCTGCCGGGTTCGGTGGCGTTGATGTACAGCGCGTCGCGCTGCTGCGGGCTTAAGATGCCGCGCGAGCAGGCCTGATCCAGGCCTTTCCGCAGCATCAACTCGTTACTGTAAGACGTTCCCGGGCCGAGCAGAAACGCGGCCAGAATACGGGCCTTTTCGCGGGAGACGGCATCTTTGGAGCGGAAGGCGCAGACGCCGGTGAAGACGGCCTCGAGCACCTCGCGCGAGGCTGTATTGATGTTGATAGGATGGCGGACTTCGGGCTGGACGTAAAATTCGTTGTTCGTGCTGCTCGTGTTGTTCGCGTCCGGCAGGCCGATGGGGTTGTCCAGCGTCACGACAGCGCTGCCGTCCTGCTGCGGCGTGCAGAGTCGCACGCGCTGATAGTTCGTCGCAATGCCGCCGTTGATCACCCGGACCAGCGCTCCCGGCGTAAAGCCGTCGCCCTTCTCCACGCGGAAGCCGCCTACCGTTGCGCCGCCCGAGGCGCCCAGTCGCGCCGACTGTCCCCAGATCGGACCGTCCAGTCCGGACTGCACCGTCAGGTGTCGTTCGATGCGCGCGAACTCCTCGGGCCGCATGGCGTCCTGCGCGCCCAATGGGATTTTGATTTCGTAAACCGAGCGGAAGGGCAGGAAGGTTGGCCCGCCGCCGCGGAATTTGTAATCGCAGATGACCCGCGCGCGGCCGTCGAAGACCAGCGCGCCTTCAACGTGATGCATGGTCACGCCGTTGGCGAGCATGATGGCGTTGCCTTGCACCGCGTTGTAGCGCAGCGGGTTGCGTTCGCCGAGCAGACAGACCAGGCCGCCGTCGGCGCGGAACTTCTTGCCGTCGTCCACCATGAGGACTGTCGAACCCGTATCGGCCTGTTGCGTGAGCAGCGCCGAACCGATCAGGTTGCCCAGCAGGACGGGGGAGCAGCTTGCCAGATTGATCTTGCCTTGCTCGTCCTCGACCTTGGCCGTCCACATCACGCCGTTGGGATTCTGGAAATCCATGTTGATCTTCGCCATTTGCCGGTCGGCGCCTGGGAAGTCCATGGGCACTTTCAAGTCGGCGAGCGTCGTGACTTCGCGCTGGCCGGTGCGCAGATCGTAGTGCAGCGTGTTCTTGTGGAGCTGCGCCAAGGCGTGCGCTTGAGCGGCATCGGCGCCGGCGCGAGCTTGCAGCGCGTTGAGGTCCGCGCGTGCCGAGCGTGCGTGCAGCAGCATCGATAAGACAAAGGGCGCAGCGAGGGCCATCAAGCCGGCGAGGATGATGATGACCATCAGGATGGCTACGCCGCGAGGCGGGCGGGCCCGTTCACCCCTAACCCCTCTCCCGCGCGGGGGAGAGGGGAACCGGAGAAGCGGGCTGGACGCCCGCACGACATTGACGTTGGCGGGCAGGGACGCCCGCCCTACTTGCATCGTCATTGCGGCGCCTCCTCGGCCTTCTTGGCGGGGGGCCTGATGCCGAAGACGCTGGGTTCGTTGGGCTCTTCGGCTTCTTTCTTTACGACGGCCTTGCTCGGTTTGTTGGGGTCTTCGGCTGGGGTGAGCACGGCCGTGGGCGGCGGAGGCGGCTTGGCCTTTGTTGGGGTGGCCGGCGCGGCGGAGGCGATGGGCTGCTTCGGCTCGGCGATCTCCAATTCGCTGCGCGAAACCTGGCCGAACATGGAGACGTCGATGGTGCGCTGCTTGCGGCCGGTGGTGATCATGACGCTGACCGGTCCGGGGTGGTAGCGCATGTCGAGCGACCCGTCGGCGGCGAAATGGATCGCGTTCCAGGGCGCGGCGGTATGTGCGATCTCGTAATTCGGAGGCAGATGCACGGCGTTGCCGACGACGGCGCTCATGATGCGGACTTCATCGACCAGTCCTTCCATGCTGACCGTGTCGTGACCGATCAGGAAGGGATACTCCGTGATCGGCGGTCTGGATCCCGCGCCGACGCCAACGATGGCATCATCGACCAGGACGCACGTGGACTGCGGACTCCAGACCAGGCCGACTTTGGTCCAGCGTCCGGGAACGATGTGGTAGTTGGGTGCTTTTACGGTCACCTTGCCGACGTTGCCTTCGAGCATTCCGGCGCGGGCGATCTTCAGGTAGTACGCGTTCTTCTTGTAGAAGATGTAATTGTCGCCGGTGAACGTGTACGTCGCCGGGCGGATGTAGCCTTCAATATAGCCGCCGTCGTCGCAGTCGAAGTCCGGGTCCGCTCCCGCATCCACGCAAGAGCCTTCGGTCAGCCGCACGCACTTGCCGATCTTGCCGTCCGGAAACAGCGACGCTCCGCGCAAGATCGCCGCATGATAGGGACCGCTGGTCTTGCCGTAGCCATTCTTGTCTTCGAAATGCCACATGCCGACCGTGCGATAGGCCCAGGGCACGACGCTGCGGGTCTTCACATCGATGGCGACAAACCCTGGCGCGCCGGACGAGATCGCGGAACTGTGCGCCTGCCGGATCGCCACATCGACTGCTGACGCGGCGCCTTGCTCCTTGAAGCGGTTGGACATGCGAATGTAAACGCCGACGGACATGGCCAAGAGGACGCCGATGAGGGCCATCACGGCGAGAAGTTCGAGCAGGGTGATGCCGCGTGCGGCTCTGCCGCACGCGATTGCGGATTGCGGATTGCGGATTGCGGATTGAACGGCGGAGCGCGAGACGCCCGCAGTACGGAGCGGGGATGAGTGGTGATAGGCGGCGCGGTTGGGCATAGGGGACTCGTAACTCGTGAGGTTGCTGTTCCTGCCTCCTGCGTCCTGCCTCCTGCTTGCTCGCCGCGAACTGCACGGGCAGCCAACGGCTAACAGAGGCTGCCCGTGGCACGCACCTACCACTTACTGATCCGGCCGGGCTTTGTTCCAGTTGACGATGTCGTCGCTTTCACGGCGGCCTTCGTCGTAGTTGCCGTCCGGGCCGGCGGAGATCAACCGGTACGTTCTCTTGTTCGGGGCTTTGCTGTTGTAGTCGTGGTGGTGGAAATAGCGAATCGGGCGCATGAACGCATCGGCAAACTCCAGGTGATCGTTCTTGTTGGAGTCGCAGACCTTCAGTTCGGTGGACTTGATGTACGGGCCCTCTTTTTTGTCTGTGTTCAAGCATTTATAGAGGGACTCGGCGCCCTTGATGCCGTCGGGGTCGTTTTCGGATGGCGGGTAGTCTTGAAAGTCGGCTTGGTACTGCTCCAGCGCGGCTTCGATGATCTTCAGGGTTGCTTCGGTCTCGCGGATGCGGGCCTGCTTGCGCGCGGCGCCCAGCGCAGTCAGCACCAGCCCGCTCAAGATCGCGATGATGCCCAAGACGACAAGCATCTCGACCAGCGTAAAGCCGCGAGCGGTGCGACGGGGGATGTGCGCGTTCATGGCTGGCCCTCTACTTGTTGTCCTTCGTCGGTGGCGGCGGATTGACCGGCGGCTTCGGCGCCGCGTTGTCATTTGGCGTGGGCGGTGGGCCGACGGGCGTCAAAGCGCCCGCACCTTCGTCCTGCACCACCGGACCCCGCGTTACAAGCACGAGGTTGTCGGCCGACGCATTGACTTCTTCCTTCGGCGGAGCCTGCACGTAGACGCCGACGGTCACGCGGCCGGGTTTCTGCACGTTCATGTTCAAATCAAAGGTTTTCTTGCCATTGAACCACAGACCCACTTTGCCGGTTTTCAAGTCATCGGTGCTGATCGCCAGCCGCAAGCGGCCATCGGACGGCCACTCCAGCTTGGTGCTCTGCCAGTTTGGCGCCACTCCGCCGAAGTCGCGGAAGCGAACCTTGACCTCGTTCGTCTCGTCTTTCGCGTACTCCATTTCAAAGGCGACGGCGGCGTTGGTGGAGGAGCCCATCCGGATGCCAAAGGTGACCGGACTGGTGGGGGACATCTCCAGATCCGCTTCGAAGCGCACAAACTCATCGGCCTTCACATCCTTGTAGATTTCCACTTTACCGCCCGTCGCAGTCCCCTGCGTGCCGGAGAAGAGCAGGCGTCCATCCACGACATTCGCTTTCACGATGCCCTGGCGCAGGGTCCATTTGTTCGGCAGGTTGCCGTCGCTGAAGGTCACGTATTCCAGGCTCAAGTTGTCCTGCTGATAGATGCGGCGCAGAGCGTCGGCGGCGTAGGCGCAACTGCCGTCGGCGGCAAGAGCCTGTTGGAAGTAATCCAGCGCCGACTCCTTGTTCTTGTCGAAGTTGAAGATGTAGCCCATTCCGCACAGAGCGGTTGCGTTGCGCGGATCGAGCTTCTGAGCCTGCTTAAAACTCTCCTTGGCCTGCTCCAGTTCCTTCACTTTCAGCAGAGCCACGCCTTGTCCGGCGAAGTAGTCGGCGGCCTCCTTTGTGGTTGGATCGAGTTTCACGGCGCGAGCATACGCTTCTTTTGCCTTGTCGCCCTTGCCGAGTCTCAGCGACACGGCGCCCAACGCGGCCTGCGCCGGCGCGTAAGCGGGCGCGAGCTTGGCGGCGCGTTCAAAGGCTGTTTCGGCGGCGGCGTAGTCGCCCTGGCGGAACTTCTGTTCGCCGATGAAGTATTGCATGTAGGCGTCGGGCGGGTTGAGTTCGAAGACTTCCTTGTACTTTGCGGCCGCTTCCTCGCGCTTGAGCTTGGCGTCCTTCAGGGCGTCCGTCGAACCGAGCGCCTCCAGGCTCTTGGCCTCGCGTTCGATCGCGACGGCGTTGGCCAGCAGCAGCCGGGGCTGGCCGGCCTTCTTGATGAACGCATTCTTGGCGGCGGCGTAGAAGTCCTTGAGCTGTTCGGGATCGCCGCTGAGCACCTTTGCGAATGCCTGCAGGGCGAAGGCTTCCGCGCAGTCGGGGTCGATGTTCAAGGCGTCCTTGGCTTCGGAGCATGCTTCGTCGTACTGTTTGAGCATGATCTTCGCGGCGGCCATTCCAAGCTGAGCCTGTTTCTGGCGGGGCTTGATTTGCAGCGCGGTTTTCAGGCTTTCCTCGGCGTCCTTGAACTCGCCCTGCCTGAGCAGCACCAATCCTTGGCCGACCAGCGCGGCAACGTTCTTGGAGTTTTTGGCCAGAGCGGCCGCGAACATGTCTTTGGCCTCTTGGGCGCGGCCCTGGCCGAGCAGGTATTCGGCGCGTGAAACCACGATTTCCTGATCGTCGGGCGTGAGTTTGAACGCCTTCTCTAAATCCTTCTCGGCGGCGTCCAGCGTGCCCAGGGCCATGTACGCTTTGCCGCGCAGCATGTAACTGCGCCCCTTTTGCGGCGTCGCGGTCACAAGGGTGTCGGCTGTCTTGAGCGCCTGCTGTCCGTCACCGGCATCCAACTGCAGCCCGCAGAGGGTCTCCAGCAGGCCCGGGTTGCTGCTCTTTGCCTTGATGAGCATCTCGATCAGTTTCGGTTTCAGATTTGGGTCGTAGTACTTGAAGAAGACCTTGGCCAGCGCGTTGAGTTTCTCGGCGTTGCCGGCGTACATTTTCGAGATGCGTTCGAGCTCTCTTTCGGGCGTCGCGCGCCTCCGGACTTCCTTGGTTTCATCGGTCGTGAACGGACGGGTGGCGTTGGTGATGACGTTCCTGATCTTGTACTCGCCCGCGTTGGCTCCCTCGGTCAAAATGCCTTTCGCGTAGCCGCCGTCCTTGAAGTACACCTCGTCGTACTGCTGAATCTTGATCTCACCCTTTACGGAGATCATTTCCGGATCGTCGCCTTCGTCGGTTTCAGCGGCGACGATGACGCCGGTCAGCGCCGCCAAGCTCAACGCCAGCAGCAGCCGCACCTTGCGGCATTGCCAGCTTGTCAGCGGAGGCACCCACAGCTTTTCCATAGTATGATGACGTTCTGCAAGTCTTGATTGCTGCCACATTTAGGGCGCTTTCTCCGGAGCTTTTAGCGGGGACTTGGGGTCGGTCGCCTTGTTTGGGAGTGCCGGGCCTTTCGGGTCGGGATTCTTCATCCCTGGATTCTTGGGGTCGATCGCGGCGGCGGCTTTGACGTTCTTCAGGAACTCATCGCCAAAGCGCGGCAGCTTGTCCGAGCCTTCCAGTGACGGGCCGGGTTCGGGCAAGAGCTGGGCGGGGCGTCGCACGTTCGCAGGCGGAAGGTCCAGGTCCACCGGCTCGAATTTCCTCACTTCCGGGTCTTTCTCGATGATGGTTCGTTTGGAGATCACCGGCGCTTCGGCGAAGTAGGACTCGGTGCTTAGAGCGGTCAGCGCGGCTTGATCGAGCTTCACCTGCACGGGGCGTTCAGTGCCGCCGACGCTGTAAGTCTTTGCCGCTGGGTTGCTGGTGACCAGGAAAACCGCGGCAACGACTGCCAGACCCAGCAGAATGCGCCCGAGTTGCTCATTGATCAGGTTCATAGCATCCTCACCGGTTCAAATCCACGCCGCCGCCCACGCCGTGCCGCGCGTCGTCCTCTGTTTTGACGGGGATCTTCAGGTCGCGAATGAAGCCCTCATTGAGCAGCGCCGAAACGCCGATGACCAGATCGACGATGCCGGATCCCGCGCTACGCACGGCGACGTGGTAACCGCGCAGGCAAAGGTATCCTCGCACGGGGTTCGACGGCTTCTGGATTTCGTACAGAAGCTTTTCGATCCCCGCTTCGGGCAGCGTAATCAGCACCTTCATCGGGATCTGGACAAGCCGTTCGGTGCTGTCAACTTTGGCGGCATCTTTTTTGGTTGCCGGCTTCCGTTCGGTTTCAACGGGCGCTTCGGCGTCTTCGTCCCCGCGCCGGAGAAAGCGCGGCTGATTGTACTGGATGCGGCGGATCATGGTTCGGTTGACCGCCAGGCAATCGGTGATGAGCGTATCGACCATCGCCAGCCGCAACAGGTTCAAGGGGATCGGGTCTTCGGCGACCTTTTCCACGATTCCAAGATCGGACTGCGCGATGATCGCTTTGCCGTGTTCAAAAATGTCGCCGCGGCGTTTGATCAGGTACATGCGTTTGTCGCCGGCGCCGGCGGCGGATTCTGTATATGACCGCAACGAATCGGGAGTGCCGAACAGTATGTTTTTGAGCTGGTCTTCCTTCTTCTTCAGTTCCAGATTGCTGTCCTGGATGGCCTTTTCGGCCGCGGGTCGGGGGAGCAGACCAGCGCCAGATTTGAAGTTCTTCTCCCACTTCTCCCGATTTTCCTCGGCGGCTTTGAGCTTTTCGTCGGCCGCAAGCCGGTTCTGGTTGACCCAGAACATGTGGACCAACAGAACCGCGATGACGACGCCGGCGGTTCCCAGAAGCAGCATCTTGTTCTCTTTGACAAACATGGCTCTTCAGCTTTCCTGGCCGCCGCTTCCTTACGGTTGCGGTTCTGATACTGCACTGCTGGGCAAGCCAGCAGTGGCACACTCTGACTTCTGCCCCCTCACCCCTAACCCCTCTCCCTCGCGGGGGAGAGGGGAACCGGACGGCCGCTAGTATCCGGGCGCTTTCTTCGGCGGCGGCGCGGGAGTCTTGGGCGCCGTTCTTGGCGCCGCGCCTGTGCCCGCTTCGAATACCGCCAGCGGCTTGCTTTCATCCTGCAACGAAATTCTGGCCTGGAAGGTCTTCAGGCCTGATCTGACTGGACCTTCTTCGTCCGCCATCATGTCCACGCCGGCGCTGGTGATACCGGGAATTTCGAGCAGCTTCTTGCGCAGGCCGTCCCATGCATCGCGCAGTTTGGCCTCAGGGTAATCGCTGGCCTGATAGTATCCGCGCATCAGGAAATTCTTGACGGGCTCATCCACGGCGGTCCAGGTGCCCATTCCCATGCCGACTCTGCCCGCGCCAGCCCCGGCGGCGTCCACCACGTCGCTGGGCGGCCCGAAATACGTCAGCATGATGTTGGGCGGCATTTCCGCTCTGATCTTCGAAAAGAGCTGTAGATAGAGGCGGCTCAAGCGCGTCTGCCGCGCGTAGTAATCGATCTGCTTCGAACGCTGCTGATTGTCCTTCACCAGCTTTTCGAAACCGCGCTTCTGTTCCTCGGCCTTCACGCACAAGGCCTGCGTGTTCTCGGCAGCCTCCTCGGCGACGTTCACGGCTTTCTGCGAATTCTGAATGGGCGGAATCACGCTCGCCATTAGGACCACGCCGGCGGCGATGCCATAGACGGTCTTGCGCCAGAAGATCTGCTGGCGCACGATTTTCTCCGGCACCAGCGAGAAATGGAAGCTGCTCGGGTCCGCGTCGATGATCGCCAGGCCCAGCGCGATGCTCATGTCGGAAACTTCGCCGTCAAAGCAGCGTGCGCTGGCGGCATCCAGCCGGCGCATGTCGAGGTTCTTCTGCAAATCGAGGATCTGGACCGGCCGCGCGAGCTTCTTCTCCAGATACTCGCGCAAGCCATTCAGCCGCGCGCCGCCGCCGGAGAGAAATACGCGGTTGTAGTCCAATTTGGGCAGCTTGGCTTGCGTGCGGCAGAACATGATCGACGAGCGGATCGCGCCGGCAATGCCTTCGGCGCCTTCCTTCAACGCGGCCTGGAACATCAATTCCTGTTTGTTCGGGATCTGAGCGCCTTCAGGGTACAGCCGCGCGCGTTCATGCTTGAAGGCCGCGCACTTTGCCGGGCCGAGTTTCAGCACTTTGTCCAGCGCCGCGGTAAATTTCCGTCCGCCGCCGGGCGCGCTGCGGGCGAAGTACAGCCGGTTCTCCTCCAGGATCGCGATTTCGAGCAGTTCGTGGCCGATGTCCACCAGAACAACCGTTTCCTTCTCCTGGATTTGCTGCGTGCGCAGGTAGGCATTGACCAGGCCGAAGCACGACGGCGTGATGCGCTGCGCGTTGATTTGCGCGGTTTTCAGAGCCGCTGTGACGCCGAAGAGGTATTCATTCTTGCACAGGCCGGCCATGATGACCAGATCGCCGCGCAAGCCGCCAGCGGGGATGTTCAGCAGGCGGTAGTCATAGGTGATTGCCGGCGTGTCGCCACCACCGCGAGCGGTCAGCTTACCACCGATTTCCATGTCGATGAACATCTTCAGCTTTTCGGGCGGGGCAGGCGGTGTGGCGAGGTATTTTAGACTCACTTCACGGCCGGAGATGCCCAGCGTCCCGGTGCGGCGCAGGCCGACGTGTTTGAGTTCCAAACCTAAGGTTTCGGGCACGACGAGGCTGCCGCTGTCGTCTTCCACCGGCATGTCGGGCAGATCGAGGTTCTGCGGTTTGCGCGGGAGCTTGAGTGCCGCCGTAACCGTGACGCCGCGGCTGGAAACGTTCGCCTGAACGACTTTGATGTGTTCGGCACCGATGTCAATGCCCAGGCCTGTAGCCATGTAACTCCTGTCGCATTCGGGTCGCCGACATGGATGCCGACGATTGAGGTTCTCTACACCTTACGACCATTCGAGCAGACTACACCCTAATGAGTCGTAAAAACGACCTTTTGGCCTGCCAACTTCAGCACGGGAAATACTAGCCGAAAGCCGGGTGGGCGACAACAGAAGACGAAAAGTCCAAAGTCGAGAAGTCCAGAGTCGAGGAGTCGATGGCTTCTAGGGACATCTCTTACAAGCCGCCGACTTCTGGACTCTGGACTTCTAGACTTCTAGACTGCTGGACTAACCTTTGAACGAAAGCCCCGCTTCCTTCGCCACGCCCCGGATGTGTTTTGCTGCGAGGTCGTACTGTTCGGCATTCGGCAGGTGTTCCAGCATCAACGGCATGTCGGGGTCGAGCTTGTCGATCTCTTTCAAGTACGTCGTGTAATCGAGGTTCCCTTCGCCGGGGCGGATTTCGTCCATGTGAATGTGAGCCTTGTTCGCGAGCTTGACGTCTTTCGCGTGACAGGACCGAATGTATGGACCGAGTTTCGCGACGGCATCGCGGATCATCGCGCCGGTGTTGAAGTAAATCTGCGGACTGGTGACCAGATTTGTCGGGTCGAAGTGGGCGGCGCAGCGCGGGCGGTCAATGGCTTTGATCAAGCGCAGGTAGTTGTCGGCGCTGTCCGGGTACATCCACTGCATTGTTTCAAGCGTGTAGAACGTGCGCGTCGGCTTCACGAAATCGATGATCTTTCGCACGGTCTCGACGATCAGGTCAAAGGTCTCTTGCGTCAGGTTGTCTTTGTGCGGGCCGGCCCAATCGGCGGTGCCGCGCGAACCGGTAATGTTCACACAACAGCGCGCGCCGACGCGTTCGGCCAAAGCCAGCCGGGCCTGATTGAACTCGATGTTCTTTTTCGCGGCGGCAGCGTCCGGGCTGACCGTGTTGCTCCACGCGCCGACTTCCGCGATGACGATGTTGGCGGCGGCGGCGGCTTGAACGTAGCCGCGCACGACATCGTCGCTGGCTTTCTCGTCCACCGGGCAATACGCCGCTCCGTAGCCGGATCGACCCAATGCCACCAGCCAGCTCTCTGGAGTGAGATTCTTCTCGAAGACCGGTCCGCCGAGACGCATAGTCGAGCCCCTCCCAAGTGGAATGGCGTTCAAGTTATCCCTTGCCGATGACAGCTCTCTCAGAAAGCAATACGGCAGGGCACTGAGATGATTTTACCCTGAACCCTGACCCCCGAACCCTGCCGTTCAGGCCTCGACTGGTTCCACTCCAGCCGCCAAGGCCGCGTCGATCATGCTTTGGTACAGCGTGTCGCCGTTGCTGGAGCGCCAGGCGTTGCGGCGGCGCACGTCGGCGAGGGTTTCGGCGGCGCCGCGCTGGAAATCGATTTCGCAGCGGAATTCCGGAACGTCGCGCCTGGCTTTGGCCGAGGAGTAAGCGCCGTGGAACTGGGAGATTTCCTTCAGCAGTCCGAAGCGCTGCGGGTCGTGTTTGCAAATCCATTCGGCGGGCATGAAGACGAGCTGCGCCTTCGTGCCAAGTGCCGCGGCGGCTTGGCGGTAGTAATCCCGCCACGTGAAATTCTGCTCGCGCGTGGCGTTGTAGGCCTGGCCGTACGTCTTTGGATTCAGCGTGGCGTATGCAAAAAGTTTGCCGCAGTCGTCGCGGTGCGTGGAGACCCACAGGCCCAGGCCGTCACCGGCGCACAGAACCGGCAAGCCTTTTTCGATCCGGTCCCAGGCGACGGGGTTGAACTCCGTGTTGTCGATCAGCGAATTGCCGAGGCCGTAGGTGCTGCTGGGCCGGACGATGGTGGCGTTGAACTTTTTGGCTTCGTGAGCGCGCCGGAAAACATGTTCGCAGGCCACCTTGCCCTTGCCATAGCCGCTGATGGGCTCCTGCGCGAAGGTTTCGTCCACGAGCACGCCCGGCGGAACTTTCACGCCGTAGGTGCAGACGGTGGAACAGAAGATGAAGTGCTGGCAGCGGCCGCCGAAAGCTCGCACGTCGCTTTCAGCCTGTTCGGCGTTGAAGCAGATCATGTCGAGAACGGCGTCGAAGGTGAGCGCCTGCATTTGGCTTTCGAATGCGCCGAACTGGTTGCGATCGCCGCTGAGTATTTTCACGTTGGGCGGGAGAACGTTTTCGCGATGACCGCGATTGTACATGGTCACGTCCGCTCCGCGCGCAAGCAGGTGCTTGACGATACCGACGCTGATCAGCCCTGTTCCACCGATGATGAGGACGCGCATGGTTACCCCTCCCAACCTTCAGCCTATAGCGTTCTCCGAAAACTCGCAAGACCTGGCGCTATAGCTTCGGCCACGCGGGCGGCAGCACCGGATCGGGCGAGTCGAGCGCTCCGCCGACGATATGGGCCGCTTCGCGGCAGCCGCCATCACACCCGGCGATCGCTCGGCAACCGCTGCATTGCTGGGGGAGATAATCTTTTTGCGTAAAGCGGCGCCAATAGGGATCGTCTTTGACGCGATCGAGTTCGCGCACGTGCTGCAAGCGCACGGTGGAATGATTGCAGACGCGTACATAGCCGGAGGGATCGACCACGAAGAAACTGAGCGCGGCCGAACAGCGCGTGCCGACCGACAGCCGCTTGTAGCGCGTCTCATCGACGATGCACTTCGGCAGTTCCGTTCCGACGCTGCCGTAGCGGTTGGCGGTTTCGAGGATCTGTTCTGCCGTGTCGAGCATCTCCTTGATTTGCGGAATGCTGATGGAGAGGTCGGCCGCGTGCTTCAGCCCGCGCCCGCCCGGGAGGAAACGGTTCATCAACAGCGTGTCGGCGCCGGCGAGCAGGGCTTCGGCGATGGTTTCGTAGAGTTCATGCAGATTGCGGCGCGTGACGGTCACGCCGACAGTTGTCGTGACGCCCGAGTCGTGAGCCTTCTTGAACCAATGCAGAACATTTTGCGGGTCGCCGCCGGCGGTGTGTTCGGAGAACGTCGTCAGGCCGGGCAGACTGATGCTCAGATTGATCGCGTGTTTTTTGCAGAGCGCGACGACACCGTCGTGGAGCGCTTTACCATTGCTGAGCAGATAGAGTTTCGGCGGTCCGCGGCGCGAGACGAGGGCGCCGTCTTTGGTTTCGATGAACTCGGTTTCGCGCGCCGCGGCGAACTCAATGATTTCATCCAGTCTGTCTTTCAGCAGGGGTTCGCCGCCGGTGAAGGCGAAGTTGTTCACGCCCATTTCGCAGAGCCTGGCGATGAGCGCTTGCCATTCGGCGACGCTCATTTCCGGCCGGACGTCGAAGCGGCTTTCCGGCGCGTACCACGGGCAGGAGCAGAACAGGCAGGCATGGTTGCAGCGGTAGGTCATCTCCAGCACGGCTGTGGTGGGCAGGAAGGACGGCGCGAGACGGCTGGTGACGGGAGTGTTGGTCATGGTTTTGCCCCAAAGATCCTTTCAAGCCGCTGGAGCCAGTCCTTCAGCGGCCGTTCAGCGTCATGCGAATCGCGGTATGACGTCTGACCGTTCAGGAACGCGTGAATCACCCGCAGGTCTTCGGCGGTTAGGCCTTCGAAGCGATGCGCCTGATCGTTTGCAAAGTGAACAACCAGGACAAGCTTTGGATTCCGGACGCCTGGACAGCAGTTTCTGCAGAATTGCGAATCATCGAGTTCCACCTGAGAACTGGGCAGCGAATGCGCGACTCGGCGGCAAGCTTCGAGAGCGTAGGCTGCATCGATGTCGCCAAGTGATTGGTATTGCCACCAGCGTTTCGGGCGAGGATAGGTGGTCTTTTCACCGCATTTTGTGCAGACAAATTCAACGATATCGTTCCGCACTCCCACTTTGTAACACATCGCGACGACCATCGGGTTATCTGGTGGCTTACTCTGGGCCAGCTTCTGCAGCCGCTCGCGAATTTGCTCGCGCGTGAGGAGTGGGGAAGGGACGTTGGTTTCTTCGGTCGGCATTTACGCTCCGGGCTATGGCTTTGTTCCGAGCAACTGTTCGAGCCGCGGCAGGAAATCCTTCAGCGGCCGCTCACCTTCATTCGGATACGTGTGCTTGTCTTTGCCCTGCAGAAATTCACAAACCAATTGCAGGTCGTCCAGGGTCACTCCCACGGTCTTGTGCGGCTGCGGTTCGGCCGGGTACTTGACAATGAGCACCAGCTTCGGCGTCTCCACGCCGGGGCTGCACTTGCGGCAAAACTGCGACTCGTCGAGCTCGGCGTCCAGCCGCTCGCGGATTTTGGCGATCATGCGCCGGCAGCCGGGGAGGTCTTGATTGACCGTGCGCACACTCGACCACTGTGCGGTTCGTTGGGCCTCCGGTGCGCTATTATCGACGGCGTAGACGGTCTTCTCGCCGCACTTTGGACAAGCGTAGTCGACCTTCGGTTCGGCCGCCGCCGGTTTGTAGCAGCACGCGCCGACCTTCAGTTCGGTCGGGGCTGGCGCAGTGGCGCGTTTCTGCAAGCGCTTCTCAACGTCGGCACGACTTTTCACGCTGCCCGTCTGCGTGGGCTCAGCGTTTTGCGCCGGAGGCGGAGCGGGCGTGACAGGAGGGGGCTCTGGCTTGTCCTTCTTTCCGCAGCCGGCGAGGACCAGCAGCAGGAGCAGGACGGCCAATGCGGCAAGCAGAACAGGCATGACACGCTCCTATTTGTCGATCTCAATGCCGAGCAGGAACTGCAGGCGTTTGAGGTAGTCTTTCAGCGCGGTCTCGCGGCCCTGCTCGCCCATGTGTTTTGTTTTGCCCGAGAGAAATTCCTGAACGATCGCGAGATCCTGATGCGTGACACCCTCCGCCCGGTGCGGCTCCGCGCGATCTTCGTAGCGCACGACGAGGACGAGCTTCGGCGCGGTGACGTTGGGGCTGCATTTCTTGCAGAACTGCGACTCGTCGAGCTCGATGTCTTTGAGTTCGCCCACCTGTCGCTTGCAGGCCTGAAGTTCCCACGTCAGCGCGCCTACTTCCGGCGACGTGCGCCCATCTGCGGGCAGGGGGTACACGCTTTTGTTCCCGCATTTGGGGCAGAGATACTGCGAGACCAGCGCGGGTCCGGCGGAGTCGTAGCACATCGCGCCATGGTTCAGACTTGTCGGGGCCGGTGCGGTAGCGAGTTGCTTCAGGCGCTGCTGCGTTTCCGACCGGGACAGGCTGGTGCTCTTGGGGGCAGTCTGCGCCGGCGTTGGCACGGGCGGCGCGAAGGATTTCTTTTCGCCGCAGCCGCCAAGGACCAGCAGCAGGATGACGATGGCAAACACGGTCAACAGAACTGGCATGATGGCTCCTCGCTCTGTATAGACGCGCGCGGAACGTGCAGGTTTCGGTACTTTATGCGCAGAACGCTAGACTGGTGCGCGCCGGCGCGCAAGTCGGGTATTGCGTTTTGCCGGCCAGCGGGCATCGTGTATACTTCGCCCTATGAGACTATCGATCTGCCTCCACGTGCCCGGCACCGGCTTAGGTACTTAGCGCGGCCTGGAGCCGAGTCTCCAGAGACCGCGCAGCGATCATCGCTACCTTTACTCACCGCTTGAGCCTGCATTCGTCAGGCCGCGAAAAACAAAGAGGGGTCATCATGAGTCAGCCGAATCAACCAAACCAACCGAATCAAAAACCGCAGAAGCAGAACAAGCCGAAGAGTGCCGAGCCGGAAATCATGGAGAAGATCGTCTCGCTGTGCAAGCAGCGTGGCTTCGTCTTCCAGTCGTCCGAAATCTATGGCGGACTGAAGAGCTGCTACGACTACGGGCCGCTGGGCGCGGAGTTGAAGCGCAACGTCAAAGCCGAATGGTGGCGCACGATGGTGCATGGCCGCGAGGACATCGTGGGCATCGACGCGAGCATCATCATGCACCCGGAAGTCTGGCGTGCGTCGGGGCATCTGGCCGGCTTCACCGATCCGCTGGTGGACTGCAAAGACTGCAAGAACCGTGGCCGCGCCGACAAGTGGCCGCAGGCCGCCGAAGGCACGGAGGTCGAATACAAGGTCATTGTCGATCACCAGAGCGGCAAGAAAGAGACCCGCAAAGGGACCGTCGGGAAACTCGGCATCATCTGCCCGGTTTGCGGCAGCCCCAATACGTCTGACATCCGCCGCTTCAATCTGATGTTCCGGACCTCCCTGGGTTCGGTGGACACCATTGAGACCATCGCGTCCCGCTTGGACGGGAAGACTCTAAGTGGCGACGAACTGAAAGCGACCATTGCCGAAGCCATCAAAGAGACCGCCGTGTACCTGCGCCCCGAAACCGCTCAGGCGATGTTCACCAACTTCCTGAACGTGCAGACCAGCATGCGCATGAAGCCGCCGTTTGGAATCGCGCAGCAGGGCAAGAGCTTCCGCAACGAAATCACGGTCGAACACTTCACGTTCCGAAGCTGCGAATTCGAGCAGATGGAAATGGAGTTCTTCGTGCCGCCGCCGGGCTTCGCCGAAGAAGGCAAGGACGACATGTACTGGTACCACTACTGGTGCGAGCAGCGTTTGAACTGGTACAGTTCGCTGGGCATTCGCAAAGAGAAACTGCGCCTGCGCCCGCATGATGCATCCGAACTGGCGCACTACGCCAAGGCGTGTTCGGACGTGGAATACGAATACCCGTGGGGCTGGGGCGAACTGGAAGGGATCGCTCACCGCAGCGATTACGACCTGAAGCAGCACCAGGAATTCAGCGGCAAGAAGCTGACGTACTTCGATCCCGTCAAGAACGCGCATTACCATCCGTACGTCATCGAACCGGCCGCTGGAGCCGACCGCGCGGCGCTGGCGTTCCTGCTGGATGCCTTTGTGGAAGAACCACCGCCACCGGGCACGAACGAAGGCCGCACGGTGCTGCGCCTGCATCCGCGCCTCGCTCCGATGAAGGTGGCCGTCTTCCCGCTGGTGAAGAAGGAAGGCATGCCCGAAACTGCGCGCAAGATCATCGGCGAGTTCGTCAAGAACCAGATCAATGTGTTCTACGACGAAAAGGACGCGATCGGCCGCCGCTACCGCCGCCAGGACGAATGCGGCACGCCGTACTGCATCACCGTCGATGGCCAGACCGCTCAGGACGGGTCCGTCACCATCCGCGAACGCGACAGCATGAAGCAGGAACGCATCCAGGTCGCAGACGCGGTGGAGACGGTGAAGAAGCGGCTGGCGCAGTAGGGATTTTTGATTTTGGATTAAGTGTGGGAACTCAATCCAAAATTAAGAATCGCGGTGGTATGATGAGGGTGTTGTGGAGGCACGGCTATGCTCACCCTGAAACAAAAGACTCCGCTCAAGGAAGAGGTTCCACCGCTTTCGGCCGGCGACACGCTCACATGGGAGGAGTTCGAGCGGCGCTGGGACGCTACGCCGGAGATCAAGTTCGCCGAGTTGATCGGAGGGAGAGTCTATATGCCGTCGCCGCTAAGTTTTCCACATGGGAAAACGGATTCGCTGACAAATCTCTGGTTGGCCTATTACGCCGGCCGCACGTCGGGATGTGATACGGGCACAAATGCGACCTGTCGTATCCTCGGCGATGCGCCTCAGCCGGATGTTCTCCTCCGCATTATCGAAAGCCGTGGTGGCCAGTCTCGCGTTCGCGGAAAGTATCTGGTCGGGGCGCCAGAACTGACAGCCGAGGTTTGCGTCTCCAGCGCGGCCTACGACGTTCATGAGAAGAAGGACTTGTACGAGCAGGCCGGAGTGCAGGAGTTTGTGGCGGTGCTGCTGCATGAGCAGGAAGTGCGCTGGCATTGCCTGAAGCGCGGCAAGTACGCATTGATTAAAGCTTCAACGGAGGGGATCATTCGCTCCATCGTGTTCCCTGGTCTGTGGCTGAATGTCCCGGCGCTGCTGAAGGCAGACACTGCGGCGTTGCTCGCGACGCTGGAGCAGGGGCTAGCGACGCCGGAACACGCGGAGTTCGTGAAACGGCTGGCGCAGGGCCGGAAGTAACTCTCGTGGGGAAGGGGGAACCATGAAAATCCGTCATGTCTTGCTGGAGCTTCCAGAGAAATTGAGCGTTCTGAACGAGATCATTGCGGACCCGGAACACGAACTGAAATCGACGGCGTTGTCTTCCGTCGTGCAGGAAGGGACGCTGCGTCATTTTGTGCTGGTCATCTGGGGCGACAAAGACCCCACTCACCATTCGTATCTGCCCGGGCCGCAATACTGAACAGCAGTAGGCAGTGGCAGGTGGCAGTAGGCAGGACAACCGCGGACAACGGAGGGGTGCCGTGAAGACGTGTCTATTGGGTGTATTGTCCGTTCTCGTTTTTTCTATGGGGACTTCTCTCATGTCAGCGGAAAATGAGGTTTGGCCGGTCGAAAAAGCCAACGCGTGGCTTCAGGAAAACGGCTTCCGTGCGGGCTGCAACTTTTCGCCAAGCACCGCCATCAACCAGCTTGAAATGTGGCAGGCCGAGACGTTCGATCCGGCGACGATCGACAAGGAACTGGGCTTCGCGGAAGGCTTGGGCTTCAACGCGATGCGCGTGTTCCTGCACAGCATTCCGTGGGATCAGGACAAGGACGGGTTCCTTAAGCGCATCAACCAATACCTGGAAATCGCCGACAAGCACAAGATCAAGACCCTCTTTGTGCTGTTCGACAGTTGCTGGGACCCGTTTCCAAAGGCGGGCAAACAGCGCGAACCCAAGCCGCACCTGCACAATTCCGGTTGGGTGCAGTGTCCCGGCCTGGAGATTCTCAAAGACCCCGCTCGCCACGACAGCTTGAAGGGCTTCGTGCAGGGAGTGATCGGCGCGCTGAAGTCCGACAAGCGCGTGCTCGGCTGGGACTTGTTCAATGAGCCCGACAACCGCAACAATCCGGCTTACGTGAAATTCGAGCCCGAAAACAAGCCCGCTCTGGCGCTGACGCTGATCACAAAAGCATTCGCCTGGGCGCGCGAGATCAAACCCGAACAGCCGCTCACCGCAGCGCCGTGGATGGGCCCCTGGGCGGATGCGAACAAGCTGTCCGCCATCGACAAATTCATGTTCGAGAACTCGGATGTCATCTCGTTCCACTGCTACGGCAACCTGGACGAGATGAAGCGCTGCGTGACGAACCTGCGGCGCTACAACCGGCCGATCATCTGCAGCGAATACATGTGCCGCGCCACCGGCAGCAAATTCGATCCGCATCTCGGCTACATGAAGGACGAGAAGGTCGCCGCGATCAACTGGGGCCTGGTTTCGGGAAAGACGCAGACGATCTACCCGTGGGATTCCTGGACGAAGCAGTACACCGCTGAGCCGCCGCTGTGGTTCCACGACGTTTTGCGGCCAGACGGAAGCTTGTTCGATCCCAAAGAAGGCGAATACATCCGCAAGGTGATGGGCAAGCAGTAACGGCGAGTCGGCAGTCAGCAGCGTTCATCATTCGCGTCCTTCTTTGAGGGCCATTCATTCATGCAGTGTCATTCTGCTCGAAATGCGGTTCGCGTCTGGCTTGTTCTTTTCAGTATCGTTGTGGCGGCCAGCCCGCTTGTCGCGGGCGACGTGTCCAACGAGGCGCTCTTTGGCGAAGTGACGTTGGTTCAGGAAGTGGACTGTTCGCGCGACAATCCCGACGCGCAACTGCAGGAACTGCCAGCCGGCATCAGCAAGGTCGAGAACCTGCTTGGTACGCCGTGTCGCGTGCTCCCCAACAACCAAGGCGACTCGAAGTACTTCGCCTACCGCGTTGGCAAAGGCAAAGGACTGAAGGCCGGCGCCTGCTACGTGCTGAATGTCGAGTTCCCCGACGACAAGCCGCGCGGCTTTCAGATTCTGAATTGGGGCTGCGAAACCGCTCGCGGCGTGGCGACTGGTGCGGCGATCGGCGACGCGTTGGCGGGGCTTTACGTCAACAACAATCCGGAGTCTCTGGCCTATCCACAGAGCGGCAAGTTCCTGCAGTGGCGCGAGCTCTTTTTCCTGCACGATCGCTCGCTGGAAATCTCCCGTCCGCGCGATCCCGCGGTGCGTCCGCTCACGCCAGCCGACGGCTTCTGGGTCATCATCGCGCAGTTTCCGGCGCACAACGACCCGCTCTCGGCAGGCGCGGCCGTCTCGAAGATCCGGCTGTACGAAGTGAAGGACTTCGCGAAATGCGCGCTGAAGCTGAACCTGCCGCCCAACGAACTGCCCCGCCGCCACATCCTCTGGCGCGAAGAGATGGCCGATGGCGTGATCGCGATGGGCCACAAACCGGAGGAGAAAGATGAGAAGCTCCGCGGTGTGAAGAACATCGTGGACTGGTATGAGTACAAGGCGAAGTTGATGCAGTTCCTCGGCATCAACACGTTCTCGAAGGATTTGTTGGAGTTCGGGCACAATCAAGGCTGGGATTCGACGGACGGCGGCGGCAACCAGTGGTTCTACCAATCGCCCACGCCGCAACTGTGGGCGGACGTGTTGAGCATGCTCAGCAAGTACGATGTCGATGTGTTGCCTTACTACGAATACTGCGGCAGCGTTGGCGCGAAGGGACTGGGCAGCGAAGGCCGCTGCCGTACGCTGGCCGGCAAGCAGGCCTATACGCACATCAACTGGACCGAGAAGCGCAACGTAGACGTTGCCGATCCGGACTTTGTGCCGGACGCGAAAAAGCTCCTCGATTGCACGATCGGGAAGTTCAAAGACAAGACTCATTTTGTTGGCGCATGGTTCCGGCCGCGGCCGAGTGCGATTCCAATCAGCTTCAACGACAACGATCTGAAATGGTTCGGCACGCAAGCCAACGGCGGCCAGACGCCCACGCGCGAGCAACTCAAGAACGACAAAGCGCTGCTCGAAAAATACTACGGTTGGTGGTTCACCAAGCGCCGCGAGTTCCTCGTTGCGCTGCGCGACCATTTGCGCCAGACGCTTGGGCCAAAAGCTGTCTTGCTCTATACGACGGACACCAGCGAAGCCGGCATTTCGTTGCCCTCGGAACTTACCGGCGCGGGGCAGAAAGATGGCTGGTCGTACAAGACGGCCGTCGTCAACGACGATCCGGCAAACTGGACGAAAACTCTCAGCTCGCCCAACTACAAGATGGTCAAGTCGGTGGATTTCAAACGCGTCGTCGGCGAAGACATGTTCGCCAAGGCGCAACTCCGCGCTCCAGGGAACTGGGGCGAATGGGAATGGCAGCACGCCTGTCCGCCTTCCGACCCGCAGAACTACAAGAGCACCGACGGCGTGCTGTTGACCTGCACGTTCAATCGGCTGTACACCGTCGCGACGGCAACGCCGTTCGACAATTTCCGCGGGCCGTCGGGGTTGGCGTGCGTGCGGCACTACACGCTCAACGAAAACGAAATGTATAGCGGCGCGAAGAAAGACCAGATCCTCGGCTACTTCGTCTCAGACGTGGAACGCGGCGGTCCGTACTGCATGCTGGCCGAAGCGCGCGCGCTGGCCAATGGCGATCCGAGCTTTCTCGGTTACCTGATGGGCAACAGCTACAACCGCGGGTTTCCGGAGTACGCTCGGGCCTTTCACGCCGCGTTCCTGGCCTTGCCGGCTTTGCCCAGCGTTGTGGCAAAGAATGCTACATCGGATGCCGAGGTTGTTGTTCGCACCATCGCCACGCCAAAGAATGGAACGTATGTCGCGATCGTGAATACTGGGTTCGGCGAGAAGAAAGACGTTGCGGTGACTCTTCCCGCAACGGGCAAGGTCATCGATGTGGTAACCGGTCAGCCTGTCCCCGCTCCGAATGGCAAGCTCGTGCTTTCGCTGTATCCGGGACAGTTGCGCTCGCTGCGTGTTGACTGAGAGGACACACATGAAGCCGATCGAACGCATGAATGCTGTGTTGCATCATCAGCAGGCGGATCGCTACCCGTGGGTGCCGTCCATTTACGAACACGGCGCGCGCGTGATCAACCGTCCGCCCGCTGACGCTGCTCGGTCCGCCAGCGTGATGACCGAAGCGGCGCTCGCGTCGTACGAAATGTACAAGCACGACTTGGTGACTGTCGGCATCGACATCTACAACGTCGAAGCTGAAGCGATGGGCTGCCAGGTTTCCGCCGGCGACGACCAGTCCATTCCCGGCATCGTCTCGCATCCGCTCGCGGGCCAGGCCGAACTCAATCCCGAGGTACTCGTCGTTCCGCAGCCCAACGCCTCGAACCGGTTGGGCCTTCTGGTCGAAGCCTCCGGCGCTGTCGCCTCGCGCATCGGTGGAGAAGTCTGGGTGAACGCGTGCATGGGCGGGCCGTTCTCGCAGGCCGTTGAAGTGCGCGGCTTTGAGAATCTCATCATCGACATGATGGAGACGCCCGAGCGCGTGCATGGGCTACTCGAAAAAACGACCGCGTTGGCAATGCAGCAGGCCGAGCGCCTGTCGCGCGCAGGGTGCGGGCTCAGCATTTTCGAATCCTGGGCGACCATTCCGTTGATTCCGCCGCAGACGTTCGCCGAATACGTGGTGCCTTACAACAAGCGCATCATTCAGATGGCGCTCAGTAAGTTCCGCACGCCCCCGCCGGCGGTCATCATGGGCGGAAATACCGCGCGGCTGATGGATCACTTCATTGAGTGCGGCACGTCGCTGGTCGTCGCGGACTTCAACACAGACTTTGACTTCATGCGAAAGAAGACGGCTGGCGTTCCGATGATCGTTCGCGGCTGCGCGGACCCGAAGGCGATCGAACGGGCCGACTGGCCGAACATCCAGAATTCTGTCAACGTGCTTGCGAAGAAGGCGCGCGGCATGCGCAATTTTGTGTGGGGCTGTGGAGCGGTTTCCTACAACACGCGGCCGGAAGACCTGCTGCGTTACAAGCGGATGTGTAGTGATGCTGAAGGATCGTTTTGAACCGCGAAGACGCGAAGGACGGCAGGGTTCAGGGTTCGGGGTTCAGGGTTCAGGGTTGAGGCCCGGAGTATCGCCCTGAACCCTAGACCCTAGACCCTAGACCGATACGGCGCGAGGAGAACAAACCAGAACGTGAGATGGTTCATACTGGCTGCGTGTCTGCCGATGTTGGCGTGCCTGGGAACGGCGCAAGCGTGGAGCGTGTACGTCAAGCCGCTGCAGTCTGAGTACGGGCTGAGCATGTGGCAGGCGCAGCTTGTTTTTGGCACGAGCGTCTTCGTCTTCTGCACGTGGATTCTCGTCGCGGGACGCTTGCAGGACCGGCTCGGGCCACGGTTGGTTTCGTTGGCTGGAGCGGTGCTCGTCGGGGTGGCGTACGCGATTACCTACTTTGGCGGCGAACACTACTTTTTCTTGTGGCTCGGAATGGGCCTCGTGTACGGAGTGGCCTGCGCGACGGCGTACACCTGCCCGATCGCCACGGCCATCAAATGGTTTCCGGACCATCGCGGTCTCGTGGCGGGGCTCACGACCGCCGCCTTTGCTTGCGGCCCGATCATCGTCCAGGCAATCGCTCAGCCGCTGCTGACTCGCGGTTGGCGTGTGCTGAGCGTCATCGGCTTGATTGGCTCGATCTACACGCCGACGCTCGTTCTAACCGCGCTGTTGTTGAGCACGCCGCCGGAATCCGCGCAGCAGAGGCAATCGGTGGCTGATTTTCGCTTTGGCAGCATCTTGAAGGATGCGCGCGTGTGGCTTTTGTTTGCGGGGATGCTTTGCGGGACGTTTCCGTACCTTTTGGTCATGGGCAACGTGCGGCTGATTGCGGAGGAGTGGCAATTGCCAGGAGTCATCGCGCTCGGCGTTCCGACAATGGCCGCGGCGAACACGCTCGGCCGGATTTTCTGGGGCCATCTTCTCGACAAGTTTGGAACCATTCCCACGATGCGCGCCTCGCAGATCCTGCTGCTCGTTTCTGTGGCAGGCCTCGCGCTCGCGCAGAGCCATCCGTACTTGTTCCTGGTCTCAGCGGCCGGAATCGGCCTGGGCTACGCCAGCAACTTTGCGATTTACCCTGGAACCATTGCCAAGACTTACGGGTCCAGCCTGCTGGGCTCAATTTTCCCTCTGGTCATGTTCGCGCAGGGAATCTCTGCTTTGGGCCCCGTGGTTGGCGGCAAGTTGAGCGACCTGACGCACTCGTACATGCCCGGCGTTGCCCTGAGCGGCTGCGTCGTGTTGGCCGGCGCGGCGCTGTGCCACTCCATGCGCAAGTGCTTTGAGACACCTGTAGAGCCCAAAGCAATTTTCAACAGCAGCGAAGAACAGCCCGGCGTCACCGCATAGAAAGACTAGACACGTCGCTTCCGACGGTTAGCTTCTTGTGCGAATAACGTAGGTAATCCGAGGGGACAGAATGCGAGTCGCCAAAACCACCGTCGCTGCACTCTTTGCCATTGTCCTCTCCGGCTTGCTTCAATCGGCCGAGAACCGGGCGGATAACTACGAGGACGCGTTGGCTCGCGCAAAGGCGGTAGCGCCGGCCTCCGTGCCGGCCGGCAAAGACATCGTCGTCTACCAGCGCGGCAGCGATTGGAACAAGTGCGCCGAAGTTCTTTATCAAACCGTGTGGCTGAAGGACGAGCTTCTGAAGGAGCTCGGCGACGGCTTTATTTTAGTCTCCGTGGACAAGCAGGAAACGCTCGGTAATCCACCGCTTTCGATTTCGGATGCGGCGCGCACTTCGACCTCGCCCGGCGATACGCCACTCTCTCGTTTGTCGCGGATCGCGGACGAGAAAACGTCGCTTCCAGCCAACGAGATCGTTTCCGTTGAGTCTGCCGGAAAAATACCGTTCGCGGCGCGCTCCGACGGCGCGTTCTTGGGGGCGATGACGCCTAATCCGGGCCAGGACGCGTTGACGCTTCATCTGAAGGCGGCACGCGGCGGCCGCATCCTGCGCCTGGATTTTCCGACGGACCCCAGCTTGCCCGGCGGCGGTCCGGGACGCGCAAGCAACGGGAACTTTGCGCTTTCCGAAATAACCGCTCGATCTGGCGGAAAGGACCTGAAGTTTGACGCGGCCTGGGCGAACGTAAGTGAAGGTCACTGGGGCCCTTGGCAGGTGATCGACGGCATTTTCGACAAGCCGGACAACCTGTGGAACCCCGCCGCTCATCACCACCAGCGCCGCACGCTGCTGCTGACGTTTGTCGAAGCTGTTCCTGCGGCGACGGAGCTTTCGGTGCAGCTCATCTGCCGCAGCCAGTGGGGACAGCACGTGCCCGGTTGTGTGTGCGCCGCTGTGTTGTCCGACGCGAGCATCGAAGCCGACGTTCGCAGCGTCGCTCAAGCGCAACTTTTGGCCGCGAAGAACGCAAAGTTCTCCTGGTGGGATACCTCTCGCTGCCCGCGCATCGCATTAATGGACAGCCAGGGCCGCGCCGTCGCCTGCGAGAACAAGCCGCGCCTGGGACTCACGCCAAGAACCATGGCCGAATTGATCAAAAAGCTGCGCGCCAAACGTGAACAGCGCGATGCACTCTGGGCGAAAGCCGAACAGGCGAAAGGTGCGGAGAAAGCGGAGTTGCTGCGTCAAAGCCTGGACCTGCTGGAGTTCGGCGGCTGGCCGGGCAACGAGAACTGCTACAAATTCGTTCACGACGAAATGCGCAAGGCGGATCCCAAAGACGAGAGCGGCGCCGTGCGTTGGCTCGGCTTTGGTAGTGATGTGCTCGGCGGCGTGGCCTGGACTCCCGGCAACGAATGGTGGAAGGTTCTGGAAGGCAAGAAGGAATACACGGATGCCGAGTACAACGAAGCGCTGGCGCGCATCGACAAGGAGCTGAAAGACCCGCGCAATCGCGTCCTCAAAAAAGAGCAGATTCAGCACATCATGGTGGCGAAGTATCACGTCTTCAAGCGCTGGCCCGGCCATCAGGAACAGCGTTTTGACGTGCAGCGCGAGATCGCAGCCCTCGATCCCACCACGATCTTCGGCATTGGCGCGGTCGGCTACTCCGGAATGCACCGCGTTTCTGCCTCGCCCATGCTGACCTACGGCTGGGGGCCGAAGCAAGTCAAGCCCGGGCTCAACTCGTGGAATCTCACGGACACCGCCTACTTTTTTGATCACGCAGGGAAGTATGCCGTATCGATTGCGCACGGCGGCGGCAAAGACGGAGTGGTGATCAAGCGCATCTCGCTTCTCGACGGCACGACGCTGATCTCGGCCGCCGAACCCAAGGCGCCGCAGAACGAAGTCGGTCCAGGCAAGAAAGCCGAAGTCGAACTGGACCTGAAGACTTGGAGCGATGATCGCAAGTTGACGCTGCGCGTCGAACTGGAAGCCGTCGAAGGCAAAATGGATTGTCTTGGGAACTTCGGCGTCGAGCCGCTGCTTGCGCCTCCGTCGAGCAATTCCAATTCAGCAGCGCCGAATGTTACGTCCGGTCCGCTCGCAGCCGAAGCCGACGCGTTGCTGGCCAGCGGCGACTTTTCCTTGCTGCATCGAAAATTGACTGCAGCACTTGCCGCAGCGGCGAGCGCACAAGGTTCCGCGGCCGTCATGAGCAATACGACGCTGAAGACCGGTCTCGCGCAGGCGGAATTGCTTCGCAGTTGCGGCGTAGACAAGGTTACTGAAATCGCCGCCGGCACGGAGGCCGGCGCCACCGGCGGCAAGGACCTCCTGCGCTCAATGCTGAATAACACCGCGTGGATGGAGTCCTTTCTTGCGTCCGGCGCCGCGGACTTCGGGCAGTCTCTCGAAAACCTGCGGCTGCTGTATCAGTACGCAAAAGACCAGACGACGGACTCGCTTGGGCAGCGCCTGGCAACCGCGATGGCGTTGCAGTGGGGCGCGGGCTCGCGGTACCGGCTTGTGGATCGCTTCAAGGACATTCGGCGCGCGCATCGCGAGGGATTGCTGCACGCCGCCTTCGACGGCTACACCGTGCGGGAGATGCGCTGGGCAATCTATCAGCCCGGCACCGCGAAGGACTTCCAGTTCCTGCTCGATGAGCGGCAGACGCCAGTCGCGGATTACGTCGGCGCGTGCTGGGCCGTTCCGTACATCGATCCAAACGTCTACGGCGATTCGGTGCAGACGTGGCTGTACATCACGCCCTGGACTCATCACTTCGGCACCGGCACCGGCAACCGGCCGTTTCCCGCGCATCGCCACATCGGCGGCGTTTGCGGCACGCTTTCGGGCTATGGCGAGGCCGTGTCGAAAGCGCACGGCATCATGGCCACTTGCGTTGGTCAACCCGGCCATTGCGCTTATTGCGTCCGCGTTGGGAAGGAGTGGCCGGTCGGCAACGATGTCTTTGGCGCGGGGAGCACCGGCTTCAGCATCTACGAAGGCACCGGCTATGTCGGCACGACGAATTATCTGGTTGAGACAGTGGAGGCCGACCGCGACAATTTCATGAACGCCGCGCGCCTGTGCTGGCTGGCTCGCGCGCAGATGGAACAATCGAAACCCGCCGTCCGGGTTCTGCCCGAGCTGCGCTACAGTGTCTATCGCCAGGGCGTCGGCGCCGCGCTGCCGGACTTTTCGAAACTCACGCCGGAAAAAACGGGCGTGGCCAAGAGCATCAACTTGGCCGCGGTACAGCCTTCGCCGTCGGACAATTTCGGGATCGTGTGGGAAGGCAACCTGGACGTCGCGGCCGCCGGTCCCGTGCGCGTCGCAACGCACTCCGATGACGGCAGCCGGATTCTGATCGATGGCCAGCCAGTGGTCGCGGCCAACTGCAATCGCCAGGAGAAGGAGATTCCGCTCACCGCTGGCAAGCACGCGCTGCGCGTGGAGTTCAGCCAGGGCGGCGGCGCGCTGAGCCTGAACACAAGCTTCGAGGGCGTGCTGTCGCTCGGACCGTGGACGTCAACCTACGAGCAGGCCACCGCCGCGCAGCCGATCAATTTCAACACGTGGCTGGAATACATTAAGGCTTTAGAGGGCGTGAAGAACGTCCCGGCGAAAACATGGCTGGACCTGAGCCGCGCGCTTACGAAAGCTTTTGTGGATTACCACGAAGCCGCGTGGGTGCTGATCGATCGCTGCTTTGAGAAAGCGGCGCCGACGATGAAGCCGGATGAGCGTCTTGCGTTTCTTTTGGAAATGCACCGCCAGTTGCGACAGGAGAAAATGGCCCGCGTTCTGTCTTTTCCCACCAGCCACATCCTGAACTGGCAGGCCGACCGCATCGGCGATCCATCTCTTGCCGTGGAGTTCTTCAAGCAGTTGCTGACGATCCACTACTCAAAGAATCCGGCGACCAACGGTTTGTTCGGCGGCGTGGTGGGGTGGGGGAATGAACGCTTCGCGCCCAATCCCGCCATGGCGGCCGGCTACGCCAAGGCAATGGAGTCTTGTTTCACCTCACTGGGGGAGTCCGCGGACAAGAACTGGATGACCAACACCATCACCGCGGGAATTCGCAAGGCGAGCGAAGTCGGCGACAAGGACAGCTTCCGGCTCTGGACGAACATGGCCGAGAAGATGTTGCCGCCACTGAAGGCTGGCGACGTGCATCTCAATCCGCAACAAGCCGCGGCCTTCCCCAAAATCGAGCCCTTCGCCGGCGTGCTGCTAAGCAAAGACGGAATGCTGCAGACCAGTAGCGCGTGCCAGCACGACCGACCGCTTTCATATAAGCCGGTTCTTGGTGCGGAGGTAGGGCGGGCGTCCCTGCCCGCCGGCGGGCACGGAGGCCCGCCCTACTTCGGCGGCTGGTTCGATACCAACAACGAAGAGAAGCCGTGGGCGCAGGTCCAGCTTGCCGGCGACGCAGAGCTATCTGGAATCGTGCTGGTGAATCGCTATGAATTCGCGCCGACGCAGGAGGAATTTCAGTGGGCCGCGCCGCTGAAGATTTCAGTCTCCACCGACGGCAAGACCTGGAAGGAAGTCGCGACCCTTGAGAAAGCCGAGGCCGTGTTCCGCGTCGATCTGCAAGGCAAGAACCTGCGCGCGCGCTTTGTTCGCGCGGAACGCCTGCCGAATGCAGACAAGAGCAAGCCGCCGGGACGCCTGCACTTCCGAGCGTTTCTAATTTTCGGCAAGAAGCTTTACTAGTTCATCATTGGTCATTGCTGACGCAAATTTGGATGACCTTCTATTCATGGCACAATGACGAGGTCACACCGTCTTGATTGTTTGCGGCATTTCCGGCAGAGTATGCGCACGTCTGTGTGTGGCACGGGCAGTTCGCCGGAGCGTCTTCTTGCTCCGGCGGATTGCCCGTGAAACCCGGACGCCGCCGCACGGGCAACCCGCGCCACAAACTGACGTGGCGCGGTCTGCCCGTGCCACACTGGGAACGCTGAGGCTTATTGCATGCGAAAAATACAAGTTGCTTTGGGCGAGCGGAGCTACGAAATCCTAATTGAGCCGGAGCTGGTCGTTCGCGCCGGCTCGCACATCGTTGGGGTCGTGAAAGGCCGGCGCTGCCTGGTCATAACCGACCGCAACATCGGGCCGAAGTACGGGCCCAAACTTGCCAAGAGTCTTCAAGTGGCGGGCTTCGACGGCTCGCTCGCCGAACTGCCGCCGGGCGAAGGCGCAAAGACACTGAAGGTCGTCGAGTTCGTCTATGACCGCGCGCTGGACGTTAGCCTGGATCGCGACAGTTGCCTGGTTGCGCTGGGCGGCGGGGTGATCGGCGATCTGACGGGCTTTGCGGCGGCGACGTTCTACCGCGGCATCCCCTTCGTGCAGGTTCCGACGACGCTGCTGGCGATGGTCGATGCGTCGATCGGAGGCAAGACGGGCGTGGACCATCCGCGCGCGAAGAATGCGGTCGGGGCCTTCCACCAGCCGCGAGTGGTGCTCATCGATCCAACGACGCTGCTGACCTTGCCGGACCGCGAACTGAAGTCTGGACTGGCTGAAGTGATCAAGTACGGCGTCATCGATGACGCGGCGCTTTTTGCCGATCTGGAACGCGACATGCCGCGCCTGCTCAACAAAGATGTGCCGCTTCTGACGGGCGTCATTGAGCGTTGCGCGGCAATCAAGGCTCGCATCGTCAGCCAGGACGAACGCGAGCAGGGCGGCGGTCCGCGCGCGCTGCTCAACATGGGCCACACTTTCGCTCACGCGATTGAGTCCGCCACGAACTATCAGGGCTATTTGCACGGCGAAGCTGTGGGTATCGGCATGGCGATGGCCGCTGATCTTTCCGTGCAACTGGGTCTGATTTCGGCCGCGGATCGCGACCGCATCGTCGCACTGCTGCAGCAAGCCGGCCTGCCCGTGCGCCTGAAGATGGGCGATCCCGACACCAATACGCTGTACAGCGGGATGTTCAAAGACAAGAAGATGGCATCGGGAAAGCTGCGTTTTGTGGTGGCTGAAGCGATTGGAAAATCCAAAGTTGTCACCGACGTGCCGGAAGAGGTGGTCAGGAAGGCGCTGGATAGCTGGCGGGAGTAAGGGCACTAGTATCACCGTCAGCGGGTCGTGCGCAATGCTCTCACGGCTGTCTCCACAAGCTCCGGCGTGACAAACAAAGTGCTTACAGATTGTAGTGCTCGAAGCGACTGCTCGGCCGTGGATAAATCCGTTAGACCGCTGCGGTACGCGCGCGCAATAATCCCAACCGAACCGACCGCTGTTATTCCAAGTCTGGCGGCGGCATCTCGAGCGGCAAGGTCATCCGTGAGCAGTGTTCTTATGCCGCGCTCTTCGCATAGGGCAAAGCAAGCCAATTCGCCGGCCTGCAGGTGGTCAATGCCCTGAGACTTTGCGTAGGATTCCACTACCGAAATTGAAGTGCTCGTGCGCGAAAGCTGGGTGACGCTTGCGATAACCTCGTTCGGCACGCGGCCGGGAGTACAGACTTCATGCAGTACGGCATCGGGTAGTAAGACACGCTCGAATATCCCAAGCAGCGAGAGGCATCGAATCTCGTAAAGGTGGATTATTGGGCCGGCGTCCGCAACGACGTCGGTTATTTCCCCTTCGCCCATGCGATGTCCTGTAGAATCGCTTCGCGCTGCCGCTCGGCTAAGTCCACCCAATCGCTCCCCGCTTGTTTGACCGCTTCTTCGCGTGTGATTTCGCCGCGCAAATACTGATCCAGCGTGCGCTGACGCCACAGTTGGCGCATCCCAGTCTCGAAGGCTAGCGCCATCAACTCGGATTCTGTCTTGCGCATTTCACGGGCGAGCTGTTCCAGGCAACCGAGTATTTCCGACATGTTCATACGTCTCCGAATACATCAGCACTATACCTCAGAAACGCAGTCGTGCCAAATGGTTCCTAAGTGGAAAGACGGCTGCTCCCTGCCGGTAGGACTTCCTCTATTTTCTGCCAAACGGCCTGCTCGCCATCGATGATCCGAAACTGGACTTCTAGCGCCCAAACCGGAAATGTGACCCCAGCCAACTGGGTTGCCAGCTTCGCAGCGTCCTTTTCGGTCAGCACTATTGCCTTTGCGCCTGATGCTTCGGCGCAAGGAATGTCCAGAAAGTCCATCTGCCATGCATCCAACGCGGCATGGTCTGAATAGCATGCGTTTCCGGCCGGCACGACGCCCAGTGACTCCAACGTGCGCAGAAACGCGTCCGGATTGCCGATTCCGCACAATGCATACACTGGCAGACCTTTGAGCTTCTCTAACGCAATTGCATCGCCGTGGACGCAATTCCTCAACGCGACAGGTTTGTGAACCGCCTTCGCCTTCACCGCCTGCGGCGCATACGCGGCAATTTCTTTTTCGATTTCGGCCAGACGGTCGGGCGAGACTTGATCCGCCCGCGTGAGGATCACGATTCCGGCGCGCGCGAGCGCTTCCGGTTTTTCGCGCAGACGGCCCCACGGCGCGAGGTGGCCGCCGCCGAACGGGTTGGTGGCGTCGATGAGGACGATATCCAAATCGCGCGCGAGCCGCCAGTGCTGGAAGCCATCGTCGAGGAGCGCGACATCGCGGCCATCGGCTTTCGCGCGCTGAGCGCTCGCGAGGCGGTCAGCTTCGATGAGGACCGGAACGCGGAGATCCTGCAGCGCGGTGCGAATCTCCACGGCTTCATCGTTGGCTTGATCTTTGTACCCGCGTTGAAGCACGGCGGGTTTGCGGCCACGTTGAGCCAACCCGCGTGCGAAGTACTTCGTCGCGGGCGTCTTTCCGGTTCCGCCGACAGTGATGTTGCCGATGCAGATCGTCGGCAGCGGCGAGGGCTTCGGGGAACTGAAGGCGCGATGAAGCCGCGAGCCCAGACCGTAGCCGGCCGCCAGCAAGGGCCCCGCCCAGCGCAGGGCGGGCGGCAGCAACGAACTGGACGACGAAGACTCAGCCATTGACGCGCAGCCTTTCGCCAAGGCTGGTGAGCGATTTGGGGAGGCGTTGCACGCGGCCCTCGCGGTCGAGGCAGGCCAGGTCCACGCTGCCACTGGCCAGCAGCGTTCGCGAGCCGTCTTTTTCGACGCGCAGCACTTCATTCTCGAAAACGACGCGGACTTTGGTCACCTTCGCCAGGCGAGTGCGAATGACGATCGGGTCTTCAAAGCGCCCGGGCGCGTGATACCGGATGGTCATGGCCGTAACGGGCAGCAGCACGCCGCTCGCTTCGAGCTTCCGGTACGATAGGCCGTATTCCCGCAGCCAATGCACGCGGCCGAGCTCGAACCAGAACACGAAGGTCGAATGATGGGCGTAGCCCATCTGGTCGGTCTCGCCGTAGCGGACTTCAGTGAAGGCTTCGTTGAACACAGCGCCGGGCGCGTCAGCCATATTTCTACCTGGGCCCCAGAATCTCACGGCAATTCTGCAGCAGGATTTTCTCCGCCAGTTCCATTGCGCCGTCAAACGTGAGGGGCTCGATGGTATCGCTGCCGCCGGCCTGGCCTTCTTCGATGCGTTCGGCCAGCACGATCGCCAACTGCAGGCGGAAGGTGTTGAACTTCGGCAGCGTGAATTCCAGCGAGTAGCCGTCGGAGTGGAAGCCGATGAACTTGTTGCGCGGAAGGACGTCCAGGCGGCGGCGGAGTTCGCGGCGGATGTCGATCGGGTTGTTGCAGTACCACCAGTGGCTCATCGGGTACACGTTGTGGCGAATCCAGCCGCTGACGGTGAGTTCCAGGCCGGTGGTGTCGGAGACGACCATGATCGGGAAACGCACGTCCGGGTATTTGTTCAGCAGCCAATCGTAACCGCGCAGGTTTGCGTCGCTGCGGATGAGGTCCTGGCCTGAGGGCACGCCTTGCGCGTAGACGTTGCGATCGGCTCCGGTCATCAGGCAGTAGGGAACTTTCACGCGGCGGCACTGAGCGGAGAGTTCATCGAGCGCGAAGCTGGCCCACGTCACGCGCGCGGCAGAATCCAGTTTTTCGCCGGCCGAAATTCTCTTCAGGAGCGCTTCGGCGTGTTGCGAGGCGTCTGGCAGCGGAACGAAACTGGGCGGCGCTCCGACGGCGGCGTAATCCATTTTCCATTCGCTGAAACGATCGAAGACGGTCGTGATGGCCGCGCGCCACCACGTGAGGGTGGGGCCGGTGTCCCTGCCGGCCGGCACGGAGGCCGGCGCTACCAGTTTGTGGAGGCGGCCGATGGCGTTGGTCACGTCAGGGTTGAAGACCAGGTCGTCAGTGCGCAGGCCGGGGATGAGGCGCTTGTCGGTGACGCTCGATAGATCTTCGTCGAACTGATTGGTCAGCGTGATCTGTTTGATGTTGGAGCGCGACCACACACGCTGTTCATACGACTTGCTGGTGATTACTTTTTGCGCCCGCTTGACGATGTCGGCCTTGGTCTTCTTGAACCAGTCGGCTCGCGGGATGTCGAGCAGCACTTCGCTGATGCCCATCATCCAGTCGAACTGGACGGTGCCGCGGAGCTGCGGCAGGTGGGGCCAGACGTAATCGATGCGCGCGTCGGGATCGTCGGGCAGCGGGACGGGCGTGCCGCGCGAACTGTTGCTCAGTTCCGTGTAGTAGTGGTAGCCGAGAAGATCGCCGAGGTGCTTGGCGACTGGTTGCCACTGCCGCACATGCGTGTGCGGGTCGATGATGGGCATTTTCTTGAGTTCGCGGAGAAGTTTTTTGACTAGAGCGGTGTTCATGCGGAATCCCTCGCTGGTCAGTAGTCCGTGGTCAGTAGTCCATTGTTATTAGATTACTGCGCGGAGCGGGCGACGCAACGGTGAGTGGTGAATGGTGCGTTGTGGTTTAGCGGCTGGTATCTGGTACTCTGATATCGTTTGGTGAGTTCTGGAGGGTGATTGGATATGTCTCGCTCTGCTTGGCTTGGATGTCGGAAATGTAAACAGGTGCTGGCGCTTGGTAAACCGTTACGAGAGGAAGATCAGATTGTCGCGTTTGGCGTTGCCGATATGTTCTCCTGGGAGAGAGAAGAGAGGAACTTGGCGCTTTGGAAGTTTCTCGCAGATCATTTTGGGCACGAACTGTTCACCGCGTTCGGCGATGACCTCGAGAAAACAACCGGCCCGGATTTTCGAGGGATCGGTGGCGATACGACCACGGAAGGCGATCTTTCGTTTTCGGACTACACGGCCAACTGGTTGGCACGAATGCGCGAACGCAGCGCTCATGGTTGAAAAACAGCGCGGCACTGCCGGGGTTCGGCAGTGCCACGCAGGAAGTGCGAGAAGAAGAGCTAAGCTACTGGGCAGCTTTGGCGGGCGCTGGCGCGGCGGCGATCTCGTCGAGCGGGATCACGTGGACGCGCCTGGCGGCGGTGGTATCGAAGCGCACGACGCCTTCGGCCAGAGCGAAGAGGGTGTAATCGCGGCCCTGTCCGACGTTGCGGCCGGCGTGGAATTTGGTGCCGCGCTGACGGATAATAATGTTGCCGGCTTCGACGCGTTCGCCGCCGTAGCATTTGATGCCCAGAAACTTCGGCTTGCTGTCGCGACCGTTCTTGGTTGAACCTTGACCTTGCTTATGTGCCATGACTATCTTCCTTCACGTCAACGCGTCTAAAAAAAACGTCGCAACCCAATGGGTTGCGCTACAAGGCAAAGTAATGTACTCGCCCGGCGACAACTTTCAACGTCTAAATTATACGGACTTGGGGGAAGATGCACGGGGAAATCAGGAACTTGCGGCGCTGCCGCAAACCCCTCTCCCGACCCCTCCCCTCGAAGGGGAGGGGAGAACAGCAGCGGCGAGTGATGCAGTTTCCATAGCGGGCGAACGGAACGCAATCCAGGAGGATTGCGCCACTTTACTCGTCCCCGCTTTTCTTCAGCTTCTCGGTTTCGACGACTTTGGCCCAGCGTTGGGCGCGCTTTTCGGCCCAGTCGGCTTCGGGGCAGAGATCGAGCGCTCGGTAGAAGGTGGCCAGTTGCTGGTAGCGTTTGGTGGCATCGAAGCCGATGTTCCACATCAGCTTGCGGTGGCAGACGGGGCAGTGATCCATCGGTGCGCCGTCTGTTTCCGTAAGGTCGTTCGAGCCGTTCATGGAACAGCGGTAGAAGACGCAGTGGGTCAGGCCGAGCATGTGGGCGGATTCGTGATTGAAGACCTTGAACGTACGCCGGAGAGCGAGGATGTTGTCGTCGGAATCGCTCTTTCCGCCCCAGAATTCGCGGTAAAAGCGCGCCAGACTCATGACCGCCACGCGCTTATCCAGGCTGGCGACACCGAAGGCAAAGGTCACTTCGGCGGTGCAGAGATCCTCCAGCGTCACGCCCATGTACATCGCGGCGTCGTCGGGGAGTTTGGGCTGAAGCAAGAGTTGCATAATCTTGTTGCCGTCGTACTGGTGGTTGTAGTAGCCGTGACGATTGCCCAACGGGACGAGCTTTTCAAGCTGCTGGCCGGGAACCTCGAGCGGGAGCGGATCGGCGATACGCGCAGGCAATTGGAAAAAGACGGCCGCGAAGCCGCAGAGCTTTTCGAGCACCTGCTTTTTCTCGGCATCGAAAGCCCCTAGCGGCTGGAGCACGATCACACGACGTTTGGCGTCGGGGCGAAGAGGAGTCGCCAATTTATAGCGTTCGAGCGTCTGCGGGTTTTCTTTGTAGACGAAAAGCCAATCGCCCACTTTTGGTTTGCCGAGGCGAACGAAGCCCTGTTCATCCAGGGGGTCAATGGAGGCGTAGACTTTCGCGCGCGCCTCGTTGACCCATTCGTCGTCGCCTTTGTCGGGTTTGGTGCGAAGCTGCGTCGCGTGGGCGTGCGATAACAAAAACGCAAAACTTAAAATGCAAAACGCAAGAGTGCGGATGGAACATCTCACCGCAGAGGGCGCGGAGGACGCAGAGGCGGGAATCATAGAAAGAAGTCCTCGACCTCCGTCAGTGCTGGACTCGTTAGTTCCGAAGCATCACTCACCATAAGAACGTTTTTAGGCCGGGTCATCGTGCAAAGAAAATGCAGAAATCCGGGGAGGCGCTCAGGCGCATGCGCGCGGGATTCTGTTGTAAATTAAGTTGATATTTGGGTCTGGTCGCGCTACACAATCAGGCAGAGATCGTTCCGAAACATATTGATCTCGGACCGGCGCGGATAGCGTCGGCGAGGGAAACCGGGCGATCTCGAATATCGCAGGACTGATCCACAATTTCCAAGAACGCCAGAACGCCATGGAGGCGCCACGTGCTTACGTGGCGTGACGAGTGGCGCGTGACGGGTGACGGGTGGAGAGGTCTGCGATGAAGTGTGGAGGGCGGCGTTGTGGGAAACGAAGGAGAAGAGGAGAAGGGGCGAAAGGGAGAAGGGGAGAAACGGCAGAGCGACGGGGCGGAGATCAGAAACGCGACCGTGAGGGAGCGGCCGGACAGCGGCTTGACGGCGGAGGAACTGAAGGATCCGTGGAAGGCGATGTTCAGCGGCGGCGTGATGAAGATGTTCAACGCGCGGAAGGCGCTGGCGGTGAAGGAACTCGGCGACGTGAATT
>DASXUX010000032.1:0-1602 GCA_036504595.1 Planctomycetota bacterium
CGGGGTGTGTTCAATTCCAGTTAGCCGTTTTCTCGAAATCAAGCAGGGGGATGGGCGGGGGCCAGCGCTGTTCCCATTGTCCGTCTTGCGAGAGAATGGCCGCCTTGACTTGATGGCCCGCTTCGGCGCCGACTTTGGTCCAGCGCATGCGGGCATGCTTGAAGCGATTCCCGAACTGGCCACAGGCCGATTCTGCGGCTCCTGATCCAATGGGCCAGCCCTGCGCTCGGTACAGCGGGTAGTTCATGGTGTCACGATGTTTCTCGATGTAGAAGACGTGAGTCCAGAGAACCTGGGCCAGCGGGTTTTCCGTGAGAGCGGCGGGCTGTTTCGGGCGGGGACTGCGACGAGTCGCTTCTTCGCTCAACGTCTGTAGAACCTTGTCGAGCTTTCCATCGTAAAGCAACGCCCGAAGCCGATGGAAGAATTTCTGGCGCGGTCGCTTCGCGACGTCGCCCTCTCCGCAGACCCCACGCGCACACTCGGCCAGCCGTTCCGCCGTATGAAAGAAGTCGGTGACCACATGCGCGCGTGGAAATTCGCGGGCCCGCATCTCTGGCAGACCGTGCCCGTGATCGGAACACCAAACCACGACCGGCGCTTGGAGATATCCCCGGCGTTCTGCCTCTGTCCGCATATCACGGCCAAATTGCTGGATATCGCCGGTAGTTGCGACGTACGTCTTGACCACCTCTTCCGGAGGCTGGTAGTCGCCGTCTGGCCTGACAAAACCCTTGCGCGCGCGCACGACCACGCCCACTTTATCCTCGCGCCAGCCGCGATCTTCGTCAGTGAGAACTTGCCCTCGCGCCTTGCGTTTTTGCGGGTCGTCCGTCTTTCGAACGTCGGCTTCGTTGGTGCGATAGCGAGCGCCATCGCCCAACAGCAAAAGTAACTCGGGCGGGTTGGGCGGCGCCACCTGGGGTGCGCGGATTGTGGCCTCCGGCCCAAACCGCTCGGCATGAATCTCGGCGCCGATCTCCCGCAACAACGCGCCCGCAGTGCCAGGCGCAATGGACTGACCGGTTATCTCCAGGCTGCGCGCCGTCCCACGGTAGTCGTCTTCAACGACCCGTTCGAGCAGCGTCTGTTGAACGCGCGGTGTCATCCCGTTGTCCGGAATCCCCAGCCGCTGGTCGAGGGGGAAAAACGCCGTGCTGCAGGTCCGGGAAATAGAGATAATCGCGTTCATATTCAATTTCGCCGCGCATCGTTTTGAGTTTGCGGCGCTTGTGGGAAACATGCGTTGTTCGCACGTGCTCCACTGCGCCACAGCCCAGCGTCTGGCCGGCCACTTCCGCACAGAGTTCGCGCTCCTCACTTGTCGTCGCCCGCGCCTGGCTGGCCAGCACCTGCTTCATCAACTCGCGCGCCAGCAGATCCCCGCGCCCGGCGGCGTCGGCCTCAATCTGGTCGAACGTCACATCGCGGTGCGAGGCGTCGTACCGCTCCATCATTTCCACCACTAACGGCCGGAGCTTGGCCAGCAAGCTGTCCGCTCGTTCTTCGGCCAATCCGTGCATCCCCGTCTTGTTCATTGCGAATCCCCCACAGGTCTACTGTAGGGAATCGGCATTTTGCTAACTGAGATTGAACACACCC
>DASXUX010000033.1:0-48469 GCA_036504595.1 Planctomycetota bacterium
AACAGCGTCTTCGTTAATCGTGATCGTCTTGTCCGTGCCCGCCGGCGGGTCGTTGACCGGCGTAACGTTACGGTGATCGTGTTGGCGCTCAGGTCCAGGTTGGCGCCGCCGCCGTCGTCTTCCACCTGGAAGGTGAACGTCGTATACGGAGAGCCATTGGCGTTCGCGACCGGCGTGAACGTCAGGTTCGGAATGTTAGCCACCGTGATGAACGTTCCGGCAACGAACGTCGCGCCGCTCAACTTCAGCGTTCCCGCCGCCGGCAGCGTCGTGATCTCCACTCGCGAGAAGTTGTTGGCCGGACTGTCCAACGGATCGGTGAAGCCGAAGTCACTCGCCGCAAACGTGTAAGTCGCGTCTTCGTTGATCGTAATCGTTTTGTCCGTGCCGGCTGGCGGGTCGTTGACCGGCGTTACATTCACGGTGATTGTGTTGGGGCTCAGGTCCAGGTCGGCGCCGCCGCCGTCGTCTTCCACCTGGAACGTGAACGTCGTGTACGGCGACCCATTGGCGTTCGCGGCCGGCGTGAACGTCAGGTTCGGGATGTTAGCCACCGTAATGAACGTTCCCGCGAGGAACATCGCGCCGCTCAACTTCAGCGTTCCCGCCGCCGGCAGCGTCGTGATCTCCACTCGCGAGAAGTTGTTGGCCGGACTGTCCAACGGATCGGTAAAGCCAAAGTCGCTCGCCGCGAACGTGTAAACGGCATCTTCGTTGATCGTGATTGTTTTGTCGGTGCCCGCCGGCGGATCGTTGACGGACGTCACGTTGAACGTGATGGTGTTGGGGCTTAAGTCCAGGTTCGTCCCGCCGCCGTCGTCTTCCACCTGGAAGGTGAACGTCGTGTACGGCGAACCATTGGCGTTCGCGGCCGGGGTGAACGTCAGGTTCGGGATGTTGGCGACCGTAATGAACGTGCCCGCAACGAACGTCGCGCCGCTCAACTTCAGTGTCCCCGCCGCCGGCAACGTCGTGATTTCCACGCGGTTGAAGTTGTTCGCCGGACTGTCGTTCGGATCGGTAAAGCCAAAGTCACTCGCCGTGAAGGTGTAAACAGCGTCTTCGTTAATCGTGATCGTCTTGTCCGTGCCCGCCGGCGGGTCGTTGACCGGCGTAACGTTCACGGTGATCGTGTTGGCGCTCAGGTCCAGGTTGGCGCCGCCGCCGTCGTCTTCCACCTGGAAGGTGAACGTCGTATACGGAGAGCCATTGGCGTTCGCGACCGGCGTGAACGTCAGGTTCGGGATGTTAGCCACCGTAATGAACGTTCCCGCGAGGAACGTCGCGCCGCTCAACTTCAGCGTTCCCGCCGCCGGCAGCGTGGTGATTTCGACGCGGTTGAAGTTGTTTGCTGGGCTGTCGTTCGGATCGGTAAAGCCGAAGTCGCTCGACGCGAACGTGTAAACGGCATCTTCGTTGATCGTGATCGTCTTGTCCGTCCCCGCCGGCGGGTCGTTGACTGAATTTACAGTAATCGTTGCGGTTGCCGCTGATGAGCCCGCGCCGTTGGTGATGGTGTATCTGAAGCTATCGGTTCCGTTGAAGTTGGATGCCGGAGTATAGGTAAATGACCCGTCGGCATTCAATGTTACCGAGCCATGTGCTGTCGGCGTCGCGCTGCCCAATGTCGTCTGTTCGTTTCCCCCGCTGGCTCCAAAGCCGGTGAGGTTCGCTCCATTAAGAGTATCGTTCGCGAGCACGCCTTGCGCCGGTACGGTCAAGGGCGTGTCTTCGTTCGTCGAATAGCTGTCGCTGGCGGCCGTGGGTGGCGTCAGGCTCGCAGCCACCGTCAACGTCACCGTGGCGACTCGCGAGCCGGCCGTGTTGGTCAGCGTGTACTTGAACGTGTCGCTGCCGGTGAAATTGTTCAGCGGCACGTAGCGGAAGCTGCCGTTGCCGTAAAGCTGCACGCTGCCGCCTTGGGATGTCAAGGTGGAGAGACCGATTGTGGACTGTTCATTTCCATTGACACCGTAGCCACTGATCGTTGCGCCATAGAGGGTGTCGTTGGTGAGCACTCCGGGCGACGAGACGACCAGCGCGGTATTTCGGATGGCGCTGTAGCTATCGTTTACAGCGACGGGCGGCAGCAGCGGAATCGTTACGCTCGCCGTGTTGTTGCTGCTGATTGAATCGTACTGATCGGAATGCGTGATCGTCACCGTGTGGGTAAAGGTGGGAGCCGGTATGGCATTGAGCGTGCCCGCAATCGTCAGAGTCTGGATATTGGGGCTGGAGGTAGTGGAGACCGGAATCGCGGGAATGGTCCAGACTCCGCCGGCGTAACTCCCGAAGTTCGGTGTGAAGACAAGACCGTTGAGCCATGCCGGCACTTGTACGGAAACAGTGACGTTGCTGGCGGAATTGGGCCCATTATTGACCAGGTTGATGGTGTAAGTCACGTTCTGGCCGATCGTGTTGGGAGAAGCCGGGCTGACCATGTCGGTGATCGCCAGTTCGGCTTCAACGGGCGTGACTGAGCAGTAACCGTTGTTGTTGTTGGCAACCGGATCGAACTCGGTGGCCGTAACGGTCGCCTTATTGACTTGAACGTTCGTCACGAACCCCAAGGTCGCTTGGATGCTGAGCGTCGCGCTTTCGCCGTTGTTCAGTGCTCCAACATTCCATGTTGTCGTGCTGCCGGAGCCGCCAATGCTGCCCTTCGACGGACTGAGCGTCTGCCCGCTAAGATACGTGAGCCCAGACGGAAGCAGATTGGTGACGAGCACGTTGCTGGCCGAGTCCGGTCCGTTGTTCTTCGCCGTGAGAAGAATTGTGACCACATCGTTTGGATTGGAGAGGACATTGTAGGTGCCGCTGGTGTTCACGCAAGCCGTCACCTGCACGTCGGCCGTCACGGAGACCGGCAACGAAGCGCTGTTGGACACGATGTAGTTGTTCGGGGGGGTGGGCGCCGTTGTCCCGTCGCGCTCGCCCGCCGCGGGCGTCTGCTGTCCCGTAGGATTGCTTGTGGTGCCGCCGCCCGGCAGGCTGGTGTAAGTCAGCAACGCCGCATTGGCGATGTTGGCTCCAATCGTAGCCGTTCCGCTCACCGTCGCCGAATAGGTGATCTGGATGAAATCCCCGGGAGTCATGGATGAAATAGTCAGGCCAACCGTGTTCCCGGCGCTCGTGTTGATGATGCCGGTTACCCCAGCGGAGTTTGTCCACGCCACCGACCCCAGGTTGAGCGCCAGAGAATTGGGCGCGACACTTGGCAGCGGGTCGCTGATCACGATGTCGTAAGCATTCGTCGTGTTGGCCACGGCCGACATCGTGTACGTCAGCGTGTAGTTCACCGTCGAATTCCGCGTCAGCTTGGTGACGTTGGCGGTCTTGGCGCCGCTGATCGAAGGTTCAACCAGCGTGGCTCGAAGCGTGTTCGATGTCGTTCCACCCGGCGCGACGGGCGGGTGCACCACGAAGGAATTGTCAAAGTACGTGGGCGTGTTAAAGCGGCTGCTGTTGATGTTCTGCACCAGCGCGTTGAATTCCAGGACGACAAACTCCTTGTTGGCGTCGGGATCGGGATTGGTCAGGTCGCCGAAACTGAAGGTGATCGCGCCGGTGGCATTCGCGGCCGGCACGCCGCTAGCCATGACGTACGACGGCGTGATGGTGGCGAGCGTCGTTTCGTCGCCGGTCACAGATGCAGCAGTGCCAAAGGTGCTTGAGGAAACAGGACCGCCCGATGCCGTGTAAACCAGATCAGTAACATTCAGGGAGGCCGGCGTGTTGGCCCCATTCGGGTGAACCTTGGCTTGCAAGACGAAACTGCCGGCAGAGGTCACCGGAGTACCACCGGGCGTGCCGGCGGTGACGCTAACCACGTCGCCATTGACCGGGGTGTAAGTACTTAAGCGCTCCCAATCAGCGCCCGCACCGTTCCCCAAGGCCCTATAGATCCCGTTTTGCCGCGCATCGGTTTGGGCGCTGACAAGTATTAGATCATTGAGCTGTGGGTTGGCACTGTTGTCACCATTGACTTTGTTCGTGCCTGGAGCAAATGCGCCATTAGGATACGTGGCGTTCTGTACCCAGCTCGCTAGATTCGCGGCTTGCCGGAGCCTGCAGGTATAACTGGCACCGCCGGGAATGTTGCTGACAAAGGCCAGCTTGGGATTGCCCAGATAGCTCATTCCTGTTGGCAGTGTATGCACGAACTGCGCAGCCGCCGTCGGTCCTTTCGGCAGCACGTATTCCAGCCGATAGTGGACGATCTCACCGATGGCCACGTTGGAACCTGTGGTGAACGTCTCGGACGTCGCTAGCTGAACCAGATTTGCGGCCGGGTAGGAGGCAATCACATTTGCGCTGGCGGAAGCCGTGCCGTTGTTCGCCTGGTCTACCGCCGTGATGTTTGCCGTGTTGGTCAGGGTGCCCGTGTTTGCAACTCTAGCCGTAATCGTCAGCGTCGCCGGGGTGCCGTTCACGACACTGCCCACGTTCCAGATTCCAGAGGCCGAATCGTATGATCCGAATGTCGTGGAGGCCGACACAAACTGGAAGTTCGCGTTGTTGACCACGTCGGTGACCTTCACCCCCGTCGCGGGCGTCGCAGGACTGGAGGCATTGGTCAAGGTCAGTGTGAAGTTGACGGTTGCGCCCTGGTTGGCGTTCTGACTCGCCGGGGTTTTGCTCAGGTTCAGCGTCACCTGATCGCCCAGGCTGTACGAAGCGCTGTTGTTGGCCGGATTGGGATCGTTCTGGTCGAGCGCTGTAATCGTCGCAGTATTGGTGATCGTGGTGCCTGCCGTGCGGCTCACGGTGGCGTTAACGTCCAGCGTTGTCGAAGCTCCGATGGCAAGACTCGGCACACTCCAAAGGCCCGAAACGGAATTGTACGCACCGGTTGCAGGAACTGACGAGACGTAGGTCAATCCCGCCGGCAACACGTCGCTCACCTGTATGTTGCTGGCGGCGACGGTGCTGGACGCCGAGTTGGTCAAGGAGAGACGGAACGCCGCAGTGCCACTGGTCATCGTCTGCGTGCCGAACGTCTGGGTCTTGGCGATACTGAGGTCGGCGTCGCCACTCCACACCTTAACAGTGATCGATGTGCCGCCGGCGCCGAAGTCCGAATTGTAGTGATAGCTGCTGCCGGAATGATCGTTGATCGTGTTGCAGACTGTCAGCGCGGCTCCATTTCCGCCTGGGGCCAATGAGTTGATCTTGATCGTATAAATGGACGTGATCGGCCCGCCGCCGGCCTTGCCACCGGGGGCGTACTTTGCGGGGATGGGGCCGATGATCTGCCTGTAAGTTGGGCTGGTCGGATCATTGTCCCATCCGCCTGCATCCGCATAGACAATGTCGTTCGTCACGCCCGGCGGTGCTGAATACGTCGTCTTCACGGAGACGATCTGGAACGGGTTGTTCTGAAAGCCTGCAAAAGCCATCAGTTGATCGTAGCCCTGCGTCGCGGTGTGATAGACAACCGTGTACTGATAGGTTCCGCCAACGAAAACGTCCGTGGGTCCGGCCATGCTGTCCACGCCGTTGCGGTTCTGCGAGATGAGATGCTCGACATAGATCTGGCGCGGCGTGGGCGAGACGACCGGAGCGCCGCCTGTCTGCGTAACCGTGACGTGATAGCGCCGGACCTGGTCGTACGCTGCGGTATTACGCTTGATCCAGACGTTGTAGTAGAAATCCGTGGACTTCCCAACAATAAGTGATGGCACGCTGAGAGTGGTAAGAGAGTTTTGCTGCAGAACAATGTATGGCGCCGTGTTTACGTTTCCGTCATCAAAGACAGTCAACGCGTCTTCCCAATTGAATGTCCCGACCACGTTGGTGGCCGTCCCGCCGCCGGTATTCGTAACGCGTACTCCGACCAGGTAGAGGTTGGGACCAGCATTCACGTTATTGCTGTCGAGGCCAACGACGTCCCAACTGATCGGCTCCACTGTCAAAGTCGCTGCGGGTAATTGCGCAACATGCAAACAAAACAACAGGCACCCAATCAGCGGAATCAGAGGCTTCCTCATTCACTCACCCTTTCCTCGTCGGCCGTTTTATGTCAGCGGTCGCGAAGTTCCTTGGCGCAACAAGCAACATCCACTGCGACGGTTCACGTTGTGCACAGCACTACGCGATCGCGGCAAGTTGAAGCCCCTCGCCGTGCGCAAAGGGTTGGCCGTTTTTGCATTTATGAAGTAGGTAATGACCATTGTGCGTAAAGCGTATCCCCAACAGTGTTAATAATTTACGCTGTTGATCTTCGCCAATGCACAAGTGCATTTTGCAACTCGACCGGACAGTATCTCATCGCACGGATTTCAGGTCTTCTTAAACACAGGAGCTTGACTGACGATTTATTCAATTGCTGGACGTCAAACACAGATACGATATAAAACACCGCCGTTCGAAACGCCGCTTTTCTCGTTGTACAAATCCCACAGTGCAAGGCCTTTCGCGCCCGTCTCCCTCTTGCTGCGTCTGCTCGCACGCCTTCTCCGAAACCCTTCGCTTCAAAACTGGGGATGACTCAGAGCCCCATAGAGTTCGTGTCTCAGCTCGATCGTACATTGCAGAGGCTGGATGCTTCTACTAATCGCGGACCGGCAGGTATCCCTTCGGCGCGGCCATGAACTTGTAGCCGCCGACATCCGTGAAGAAGAAGCGGCCTTCGTTTTCCTGCAGCCACTTCTCCCACTCCTCGGCTTGCTGGAAATCCTGGGTCGTGTACCGTCCCAGAAGTTTGCGCGCCACATTCTGTTTTTGCGGATCCTTCAAGAGAGCCACCAGGCTCTTCAGCGTCTCGACTTTTCTGTTGGATGCGAGGCCAAGTTCCTTTAGCTCCGTGTCAACGCGGCAGACATCCGTGTCGTTAACTCGGATGAAGTAGACCCATTCCAGATACTGTTCGATGGTCGCGTTCTGAATGTTCTTCTTCTTGAACAACGCTTCGATCTGCGGGACGGCATCCGTCCGATAGAAGGACACGCGCTGCACCAGCGGCCGCTTGCCGTCGAAGTTCTTGATGTACGCGACACAGTTCACGAAAAAGCGGCGTCCTGCTTCGGTCATCTGCGACGGCGACCCGACGAATCCCCACTGTAAAAAATTGCCGTGCCGTCCGACGGCGACCTCGCCCGGCCCCGCCTGTGTGTTCACGCCGTACGTCAGAATCTCCGCATCCGGCGAATCTTCATAGCCGTCGCCGCTAGACACCACGCCGCCGTAGTGACCGCCTTTCAACTCCTGCACGCGCCAGGTCGTTAGGGTCTCGGGCAGTTTCTTGCCCGCGTAGCGTTCACGGTAAAACGCTGGCGTCTTCGTCTGCTCGTACTTCGGTTCGACGATCAGCGGCGTCTTGAAAACAGGATGCTGGCGCAGCTCAAACTGAGCTGCATCGGTCAGGCACCTTCAGAGATAGCCCGTCTTCAAGTTTCGCCGCGCACCCAGGTACGAGCCAATGACCCCCGTCGTGATCGTCGGCCGCGCATAGTCTTGCGGCAGGTCCGGTGGATCTTCCGTCTTCGCGTGACCTTCGTTATCCAGGATGACGACGTCGCTTTCACGTGCCGCATCGGGGGTGAACGCGTTGACATCCACCGTCTTGACTTCGGTAAAGTACTTTCCGAGCAACTCGACAAATTCTTCCTGCCGCTGCGAGCCCGGCGCGCCGGCGTAAAGCACTTTCAGCGAGATCTTCGCAGGCTCGTCGCCGGCCTGAGCGCAACGTAGCCCCATCGCCACGATGCAAGCGACCAACACGAAGACATACACGTTGCGCATGAATTTCGCTCCCGACAGGCCGAAGAGGAATTGAAGCAGAACCGTCAGCGGAGTCCAGGCCAGACACGAACTGCTCGCAGGAGTTGTAAGTTGAAGTCTTTACCAGTCCGTCATTTAGTTCACAAAACGGTTGCTTGAGGTGCACTCGCGGCGTAAATATATGTTGCTTGTTTTTCACGGGAGGAGCCCCATGCGTTATTTCAGTGCCGCGCTGTTCTGTGCTTTCGTTTTAGTGGGCGTCGTGTTTGCCGCAGAGGCAACGCCGGACTACTACAAAAAGGCCGATACCTGGTTCGAGACCCTGCGCCTTTCGCGCGAGGCCTTGGTCGCCTCCGAATCCGCAGGCGCTCCCGCCAAGCCGGCAGAGTCGCCCGAACAGTGGACGCCTTGGCAACACATCGGCCCGTTCTCTGGCGGCAAGAAGAGCGCGTTCAGCGAGGCGTTTCCGCCCGAAACCGAAATCGACCTGAAGAAGAGCTACGGCAATCTGAAGTGGACCGCGCATCCGGAGTGGGCCGACGGCGAGCCCCACGACATGTCGGTTCCAGGCAACGCCGCATTCTACCTTTATCGCACCGTGACCGTCACCGCGCCGAAGACGATCAATGCCGGTTTCGGCAGCGACGATGGCATGAAGTTCTGGCTGAACGGAAAGCTGCTGATCAGCAAAGACGTGCCGCGTGGCGTTGAGGCCAATCAGGATCAGGCGAAACTTGAACTCGTCGCCGGCGAAAACAAACTGCTCTTCAAGGTTCACAATCAAAGCGGGGGCTGCGGGTTCTACTTCGCGGCAGGCGCTTCGGCTTCACAGTCCCCCAAGCAGCGCGTGCGTGAGGCGCTCTGGAATCTGGTGCAGTCCAACTTCGGCGATCCGCAGGCGCGCCGTCAGATGAATTGGGAGAAGGCCGACAATATCTGGACTGCCGACTGGACAACGGGCGACATCAAGGCGCTCGCAGATCGCTACGCTCAAGCAACAAAGGGCAGCATCGCGGCTCAAGCCCGCGAGCTTGCCGGAAAAGCGAAGACTGCCGCCGACCTGCTCCCGCTCCGCGAAGCGTACTGCCGCTCGAAGTTAATCGAGGAAGCTCAGGCGCAGATGAAGGATTTCGATCTAGAAGCCTTGCGCCGCGCGATCGTCGATCTGAATCAGACTTACGGCGCGAAGTACCCCAAAGGCAAGGAGTACCTGGACCGCGTCAACGCGCTGGAGAAAGCGCTGGCGGCGATGACGTCGCAAGGCCAAGGTGCGCCACAGGCCGATCTGGTGAAGATCTCCGAAGAGTACAGGTCGCTGCGCTGCGAAGCGCTGCTGGCCAACCCGCTGCTCGATTTCGATAAGCTGCTTTTGGTCAAGCGCGAGGCCAAGAAACTCGGCATGCCGCAAAACTGGCAGGGCAACAGCAGCATCAATCCCAATATGATCAACGAAATCGCGCTGATGAACGTAAAGGAAAAAGATCCTAAGCTCGAAACCTTCTACAAACCGGAGAAACCCGTTTTTGTCGGGGATCTTGAGCTCAATTTCGACGCTGACAAAATGCTGTTCTCATCTATTGGTGCGAACGGCCGTTGGCAGATTTTCGAAATGAAGATGGACGGCACGGGCCTGCGCCAGGTCTCGCCCAGCGATTCGAACGACATCGATAGCTACGATCCGATGTATCTGGGCGACGGCCGCATTCTCTTCGTCGGCAGCAGCGGCTTCCAAGGTGTGCCGTGTGTGGGCGGCGCGGACTACGTGGGCAATCTGCACATCATGACGCCCGATGGCAAGAACATTCGCCGCCTGACCTACGATCAGGACAACGACTGGTGTCCGACCATGCTCGCCGACGGCAGCGTGCTGTACACGCGCTGGGAGTACACCGATTCGGCGCATTATTTCAGCCGCACGCTTATGCGCATGAATCCCGATGGCACGAATCAGACGGCTTTCTATCACAGCAACTCGTACTGGCCGAACTCGATTTTCTACGCGCGACAGATCCCGAATGCTCCCTCGCAGTTCGTAGCGGTCATCTCCGGACATCATGGCTCCGCACGAATGGGCGAACTGGTGCTCTTCGACGTGGCCAAAGGCCGCCACGAGGCTGAAGGCGCCGTGCAGCGGATTCCCGGGTACGGTAAGAAAGTCGAATCCATCATCAAAGACGGCCTTGTGGACGGCTCCTGGCCGAAATTCCTGCATCCATACCCGCTCAGCGACAAGTACTTTCTGGTCGCCATGCAGCCACGCGGCGGCAACTGGGGAATCTACCTGGTTGACGTGTTCGACAATCTCCTGCTCTTGAAGGAAGAGCCCGGTTACGCGCTCTTGGAACCGGTCCCGTTCCGCAAGAACGAGCGCCCCCGCGCCATCGCCGACAAGATCAAGCCCGGTGCGACGACCGCGACCGTCATGCTGCAAGACGTCAACGCCGGCCCCGGCTTGCGCGGCGTGCCGCGTGGAACAGTCAAGAGCTTGCGCCTCTTCCAATACGAATATTCGTATCGCAACATGGGCGGCCATTACGTCATCGGCATGGAAGGCCCTTGGGATGTGCGCCGTATGATCGGCACGGTGCCCATCCAGCCAGACGGATCGGCCATGTTTGAGATCCCTGCAAACACGCCCGTGGCCGTGCAGCCGCTCGACAGCGAAGGCAAAGCCCTGCAGCAGATGCGCAGTTGGTTTGTCGGCATGCCGGGCGAAGTCGTCTCGTGCACCGGCTGCCACGAATCGCAGAATGACGCGTCAATGGTCAAGGCAAACACCGCGGCCACGAAGAAGCCCGTCGTGCCAACGCCGTGGTACGGCCCTAAGCGCGGCTTCGGCTTCGTGCGCGAAGTCCAGCCGATGCTCGACAAGTACTGCGCCGGTTGCCATGACGGCAAGCAGGCCAAGCCCAACCTGGCCGATAGCCGGATCATCCGCACGAGCGACGGCATGTCCTCCTTCCCGCTCTCATACACGGAACTTCATCCGTTCGTCCGCCGCAACGGTCCAGAAGGCGACTACCATTTGTTGACCCCGCTCGAATTCCATGCGGACACGAGCGAACTGGTGCAGATGCTTCGCAAAGGCCACTACAACGTGAAGCTGGATGCTGAAGCGTGGGACCGTTTGATTACCTGGATCGACCTGAACGTCCCGTGCTATGGCACCTGGCACGAAGTCTCCAAAGTCCCGAACAACTTCGCGCAGCGGCGTTACGAACTAAAGAAACAGTACGCCGGGATCGATGAAGACATCGAGGCCATTCCTGAGATCGAGAAGAAGCCGATCACGTTCGTCAAGCCCGAACCGATGGCGCCCCGTCCGGCTGCTCTCGCTGTTGATGGCTGGCCCATCGCCGCGGACAAAGTCAAGCAGATGCAGCAGGCCCTCGGCGATCAGGAGTGCAAGCTCGATCTGGGCGGCGGACAGGCGATCGTCCTCAAGCGCATCCCCGCGGGCACGTTTGCGATGGGTGACGTGAATGGCGAAATGGATGAGTTCCCGATGGCGAAAGTAACGATCGAAAAACCATTCTGGATGGGCGCGACCGAAGTCAGTCTGGCGCAGTATCAGCAGTTCAATCAGCTCCACAAGAATGGCTACTACGACCAGCACTACAAAGACCAGGTTCGCCCGGGTTACCTGATGGATAACTCCACCTTCCCGGTCATTCGCGTAAGCTGGGATCAAGCGATGGAGTTCTGCAAGTGGCTCTCGCAAAAGAGCGGCAAGAAAGTTACGCTGCCCACCGAAGCGCAGTGGGAATGGGCCTGCCGAGCGGGCACGAATACGCCGATGAACTATGGCGATCTCGACAGCGACTTCTCGAAACTGGCAAATCTGGGCGACAAGTCTCTGACACTGCTCGCGGTGCGCGGCGTCGATCCCAAGCCCTTCCCGAATCCGGACAAGTTCTGGGACTTCGTTCCGAAGGAAGCCCGGTTCAACGATGGCGTGCTGCACTTGGCCGACGTCGGCCATTATCAGCCGAACGCCTGGGGTTTGCACGACATGCACGGCAACGTTGCGGAGTGGACTCTGACGAATTACCGGCCTTATCCGTATGATGCCAAGGCCGGAAAAGACGATGCGACCGCGGCTGGCCGCAAAGTCGTGCGCGGCGGCTCGTGGTACGAACGGCCCAAATACGCGCGGTCAGCGTTCCGGCTGTCGTTCCCGCAGTGGCAGATGGTCTACAACGTTGGCTTCCGCGTCATCATCGAGGACCAGGATAACCGCGTAGGACTGTCAGATCGCTGAGGAAGCTGCCCGGCTCTGAGCTCTTTGCTCTTGGGACCAACAATCCGATTTGCGCTTGCGCAGCCAAGAGCGAAGAGCCAAGAGCCAAGAGCAATAACTGCGTAGCCTCGACCGCCGCGGGTTACGGATTGCCCGCGTCCGCGTCGTCTTCCTTGGTCTCGAGGTCGTAGCGTTTCAGCTTGCGATAGAGCGTCGATTTGTCGATGCCCAGAATGCGCGCGCACGCGGTCCGGTCGCCGCCGGTGATTCGCAACGTCGCGAGAATCGCCTGGCGTTCCACCTCATCCAACGACTTGCGCCCGCTGAAGAGCGCCTCGCCTGCTGCGCCGCCGGCCTCGCCGCTCGATGGCGGAGCCAGAATCGCGCCGCTCGCCGCCGCCTGGTCTTCCTGACTGTCGGCTGCCAGCACCATGTCCGTCGGCGCTTCGGGGCGCTGCACGGGTTGCAGGCTGGCCTGCGAGGTTGACGCTTCCGCGGCGTTAAGACTGACTGCAGGCATGCTGACGCGACTCGGCCGCCCGCCAGCCTCAACGATGTGCGGCGGCAAGTCGGCCTCCAGAACGACGGGACCGTGACCTAGTGCCAGGGCGCGTTCGACCGTGTTTTCCAGCTCGCGCACGTTTCCCGGCCAGCCGTAGCTCAACAGATCCTTCATCGCCTGGCCATCTACGCGCTGCACAGGACGGTCGTTGCGGCTGTGCTTCTTTAGGAAGTGCGCCAGCAGCAGCGGAATGTCTTCCTTGCGATCGGAGAGCGGCGGGATGGCGATCGTGATCACATTCAACCGGTAAAACAGATCTTCGCGGAAAGTTCCGGCTTTCACGCCGGCATCCAACTCCCGGTGCGTCGCCGCGACGATGCGAACGTCCACCGGGTACGAACGATCGGAGCCGACCGGACGGACCTCGCGTTCCTGGAGCGTGCGCAGGAGCTTGGTCTGCATCTCCAGCGGCAACTCGCCAATCTCGTCAAAGAACAACGTGCCGCCGTTGGCCATTCGGAACAGGCCTTCTTTGGACTGGTGAGCGCCGGTGAAGGCGCCTTTGACGTGGCCGAACAGCTCGCTTTCGATCACCGTCGGCGCAATCGCTCCGCAATCGACCGTGACCATCGGCCCGGCCGCGACCGCGCTGTTGAAGTGGATGGCGCGCGCAACCAGTTCTTTTCCAGTGCCGGACTTGCCTTGCAGCAGCACGGTGGCGCGGCTTTGAGCGACTTGGCGGATCATGCGGAACACCTGCTTCATCGGCTCGCACTTGCCGACCAGGTTTTCATAGTGATATTTTTCGCGCAGCAGTCCGCGCAGGCGCATATTCTCGCGGCGCAGTTCGCGCGCCTGCACGCAGCGCTTCAGCCGCTGATCCAGTTCCTCGAAAGAAAAAGGCTTGGCGATGTAATCGTAGGCGCCCAGGCGCATGGCTTCGACGGCGGACGGAATCGTGCCGAACCCAGTGACGATCAAGACCTCCACGTCGCTGTGCTGCTCTTTCATTGTTTTCAGCAGACTCAGGCCATCCATTCCAGGCATGTGCAAGTCAACAACCGCCGCATCGACGGTCTGGTTGCGCACGACCTGGAGCGCCTCCGCGCCGCTCCCGGCTTGCCAGACTTCATAGCCGAGCATTTTCAATCCATCGGCGTAGGTCTTGCGCAAATCGGCGGCGTCGTCCACCACCATCACGCGAAAGGCGCTGCTGATGTCCCAAGCGTCGGCAGATTGTGGCTTCCCGTTATTGATAACCATTTTCCTCGCTAAACTTGGACTTGGTCCACGAAATATACCCTACGCGGTGTTTGCATGCGAGCGACGGTTTTGAGCGGAGCGTGAGTTGCGAACGCGCGCGGGCGCTCAGCGGAACTCCCCGCGGATAAACATTGCTTTCCGGAAGTACGATTGCTCCTTCGCCATTTGCCGCGTCCACTCGCCGTCGCGCGCTTCTGCGATCATTACGCGCACCACTTTTTCCTTATGCCACACTTTCGCCCAGCGTTCGGCTGCGGCAAACTCCTCGCTGGCGTCTGTGGGCCGGTGTTCTTCGGTCGCGATGAGCCCCATGTGGACGTGATAGTAAGGCGAAAAAATCGTCCAGCGCGTGGCGCAAACCAGCAGACTGATCGAAAGAACTGCGCCTGTGAGCAGCGGCCAGGAGAGGTTGCCGCGCCGGCGCCAGAGCTCAAAGAATGCGGCAAGCAACGCGCCGACCAGAAGGCCGCCCATGTGCCCCCAATTGTCCATGGGGCCGAGCAGTCCGACAAAGCCCAACCCCAGGTACAATGCGGCCCAAAAGGTAAGTTCCCGCACCTGCGAGTTGCGCCAGGCGTAACGCAGCACGGGAGCTTTCAGCACCGCGACGCAAAGCTCCGCTCCGAACAGGCCGAACAGCGCCGCGGACGCGCCCGCAGCATGGTATCCGCGGAAAAGCTGGCTGAAGCAAAATCCCCCAACGCCGCTGACGAGATACAGCGTGCCGAAATTAGCCGAGCCGAAATGCACTTCGGCGGCGGGGCCCATGGAACGCAAGGCCATCATGTTCAATACGATGTGCATCAGGTTGAGGTGCAGGAAGTTGGGCATGATCAGCCGTTGCCACTCGCCCTCCCATAGCCCTTCTCGCACACTCATCCCCAACCCGAAGACCACATCGGGTTTGATCTGGCCAAGATCGTTGGAGAGCCAGGCGCAGAGCGCATACAGAGCGATGTTGACGACCAGCAGAAACGTGGTGACCGGCGCGACAGAATAAGCTGTCAAGAGCGGGCGTCTCACGCTTCGGTCCTCGACGCGGCTCTTCGGCGTGCGACGCCGGCCACTTTCAACGCGGCGACCCACACCGGTACCGACAGCACCGCGCCGATGAACGTGTAGAGCATCAGCATCAGCACGCGGATGAGGTTCTCGCGTTCCTGCGGCGAAAGCTGCGCAAGACGTGCGTTCTGCCGCACCAACTCCTCCTCTAGTTGCGCATCGCTGACCGGAAGGCCCAGCAGAATATTGAGCGGCATGCAAAGCAGAATCGTCATCGCCGCGGTGACGAATACTTGAGCGGGACCACGGCGCATCTGCCGCGAAGCCCACAACATCCCAATCACCAGCAGCGGATCGAAAATCATCAAGGGCCAGGGCGAACTCGCGAGACTGGAGTTGGTCAGCGGAGCCCAGACTTGCAGTGTCAGCAACACCAACCAGCCGATCGTCAATCCGGAGACAAGTGTCGCGATAACTCGCCAGGTGTGCGCCGAACGTTCAGCCTCGGCAATTTCGGAAAGCGCGTTTTGCCGCTGCTGCTCCTGAGCTTCTTGCCTGCGCAGGTCTTCATCGAAGATCGTATTGCAGAACCGGCATTTTTTGGCGGCAACCTTGATGGTCTCCGCGCAAATCGGGCAGCGGCGCGTGGCGTCCTCCGGCGGCGGATTGCGGATTTCAGATGGCGGAGTGACGGCTTGCTCTTCGCTGGACGCTTCGGTACTCGCTGTCCCCCCGTCTACCCGTCCCCCCGTCTCCCCGTCGGATTTCTTTTCCCCGCCGCCTTCTGTTTTCGTCTGCGCGTCCGTCATCGCTGGCGGCCCCTTTTCCATATCGATCAAGTCGGGGTCGCCGGGAACGGGGCGGCCGACCGGCGGCGGCGCTGGCGGTGAGGGCGGCGTGGGGATGACGTTTCGAGCGTGACACGTGGGACAAGTGACCAGCAGTCCCGCGTACTGGTCCTGAGCGAAAAGTTTCTTGTTGCATTGACTGCACGCAAAGTGAATCGCCATAGTCACAGTCTCAATACGCGGATGACCGATTCAAGTAAATAGTATTTGAGCTTAAAACGCCGGCGGAAGTTCGCGCTAGCCGACCTGTCTGCACAGACAGCCGTTTTCAACCGTGACGAACCAGGACTCGGTGATCGTATGGCTGCCATCGTCGCGATGGAAATTGACGCGGTACGCGCCCGGCCAGAGCTTGTGAATACGGCGGACCAGACTCCGCTGTTCGGGGAATTCTGCCTGCAACAACGCGGTCTCCGATACTGGCTGTTTCGTTGGTACGTTTGCGGTCGCCATCTTGTCGCCCTCCATGTTTGCTTCCTGCTTTTATAATCTATAGGATGAAAAAGCGCAGTTTCTTTCAGAGGAACCGCAAAAGACTTGCACTTTGCCGATTCATTTTTTGCGCACGTGGTGCCGAATTCTGCCGATAACAACGGGGGCTTTTCGCGAGGTGCCAACGCGTGCTGTACTATCTTCACCTCCTGTCGAAGGACTGGTGGGCGGCGTTGTCCGTCTTCAAGTCTGTTGGTTTTCGCTGCGCGTTCGCCGCCGTGACCGCCTTCATGCTCTGCGTGTGCTTTGGGCCGAGAGTCATTGCTTATTTGCGCGGGAAGAAGGTCGAAGAAGACGTCAGCAAAAAAGACTCGCCCTTTCTGGTTGAAAGACACAGCGTGAAGGGCGGCACGCCTACGATGGGCGGTGTGATCCTGCTCGGTTCGGCGATGTTGACGATGCTCTGCTGGTGCCGCCTGGATTGCTTATTCATACCGCTGTGTTTCCTGACGATGGTCACGCTCGGACTGGTCGGGTTTTACGACGATTACGTAAAGCTGACGGACAAGAAAAAGGACGGCCTGACCAAACGCGAAAAACTTTTCTACCAGTTCCTTATCGGCGGTGGTGTCGGCCTTTACCTTTATTGGTATGGCGACCCGCGCTTGGCGTGCAGTCTGGTCATCCCGTTCGTGGAGCCAGGCTGGTGGCCCGCGCTGGGGGTGTTCTTCATCGGCTGGGCCGCGCTGGTGATGACCAGCAGCTCAAACGCGGTGAATCTCACCGACGGCCTGGACGGCCTGGCCACGCTGTGCATCACCACTGTCGCGGTTGCCTTCGGTCTCATTGCCTACTTCGCCGGACATGCCGGCATCGCGGAACACCTGGGAATTCCGAGGGTGCGCGGCGCGGAGGAACTGGCGGTCGTTTGCGCCGCGCTATCGGGGTCGTGCCTGGGATTCCTCTGGTTTAACGCTCACCCGGCCGAGATCTTCATGGGAGACACCGGTTCGCTGCCGCTCGGCGGAATGGTCGGCCTGGTGGCTCTGTGTGTGAAGCAGGAGCTGCTGCTGGTGGTCATCGGCGGCGTGTTCGTCGTCGAAGCCCTTTCCGTGCTGATTCAGATTTTTTCTTTCAAGTATTTCGGCAAGCGCGTCTTCCGTATCGCGCCGCTGCATCATCATTTCGAAAAGGTCGGCTGGTCGGAGACCAAAATCGTCACTCGCTTCTTTATTGTTTCTGTGTTGTTAGCCGTCTTCAGCGTCGCGGCATTGAGGATTCGCTAGACCAAAGAAAATGGATAACGCTCGCCGCACACTTCTGATCGTTACCGGCACCCTTCTCTCGCTGGGGCTGGTGATGGTCTATAGCGCCAGCTTTGTGTATGCGGAGCGGAAGTTCGGTTCGCCGACCTATTTCCTGCAGAGACACGCCATTTATCTGCTGGCCGGTTGCATGGCGTTGGCGGTTACAAGCCTGCTCGATTACCACCGTCTCGCTCGTCACTGGAAATGGTTCATCGTATTGGCGGTGATCGTGCTGGCTGGTGTGCTGGTCCCAGGCGTGGGCGCACGAATCAATGGCGCGCGGCGCTGGTACTCCATCGGGCCGCTTACCTTTCAGCCGTCGGAACTGGCCAAAATGCTGATGATCGTTGGCGTGGCCGGTTGGGCCGCCTACGCGCGCGATAGAATTCTTACGTTCATGCACGGCTTCCTGCCCGGCAGCATCATCGTCGGCTTGGTGGTCGTCCTAACCGCGCTAGAACCCGATTTGGGTTCTGCTGCGCTGATGGCGTGCGTGCTGAGCGCGCTGCTGTTTGTCGCTGGTGTTCGCGTGCGCTACGCCCTTCCGGCTCTGCTGCTGACCGTGCCAGTCGGCGCGTTGGCGGCTTACAGCAGGCTGGGCTACATCCGCGCGCGCATTGAGCACTTCGTCAGCGGGAGCGAAGACCCGCTCGGCCAGGGTTATCAGATCACTCAAGCCATGATGGCTCAGGGTACGGGCGGAGTCGTGGGCGTGGGGTTGGGGCAGGGGCACTGCAAGTTGCTATTTCTGCCGGAGGCGCACAATGACTTCATCTTCGCGCTGATCGGTGAGGAATTCGGTCTGCTCGGCACGCTTTCGCTGCTGCTGCTCTTCACCATTCTGGTGATCCAGGGCTGGCGCGTCGCGGCCAAAGCGCCAGATCTGCTCGGAAGCCTGATTGCTCTCGGCGTGACGTTGACGATCGGCCTTCAAGCTGCGATCAATATTGCTGTGGTGACGCATTCGATGCCGACCAAAGGCATCAGTCTCCCGCTGGTCAGCTACGGCGGGTCTTCCCTGATTTTTGCGCTCGCGTCGATCGGCTTGCTCCTGAATGTCGCCGCTCATCCTGCTGCCGACGTTGTCACCGGCACGCTCGGCGCCAAGCCGCGCAAGACGAGTATCTTCCGGTTGTCCGGCCGCCAGCCCAAGCCTGTCGCGGGTGACGCGTGACCGATTCGTGTGAGACCGAACCCGAATTTCGCTTGCGCGGCCAAGAGCCAAGAGCGAAGAGCCAAGAGCACAGTTGGGTTTAGCGAGTAGAAAAGGTTACAGTCAAGGCACTCTGGCTACAGCCCGCGGGCATTCCTGCCGAAAACAGATACGTGGGGTTTTGTGCCTGGTCACACGCCGGGCGCGTTGATTGTTGAGTTGCCGCGTGCTTTTCCATTCAGCACGCAGACCTCAGCGCTCAGCACTTCTGTTGTGGGGGGATTATGGCTCGCGCCAAAGGCGAAACCAAGAAGAAGGCCGCGCGCGTCGCGGAAGGGCCGGAAGCGCCGGGCCTGGCCCGCTCGCTGGGTGAAAATATCGGCTTGCTGATCTCGCCGGTGCTCCCGCTGCTCACGTTCTTCGTCGTACTGGGCGGTGTTTCGTTCGGGCTGTGGCGCGCGGCCGGAGCGGTGAGCGCGAGCAACAACGACCATAATGACCATCCGCGCGGCGGCGATTTGCTAACCGAAGCGTCCATTCGCGACGCCGTATTGCAGAAGCAGAGACCCACGTGGATTCCGCGAGAGGACTTCGAACAGGTCGCGGCGCTCGGCATTTTTGCCAGAGGACATTCGGTCTTCGAAGCGAGTTTGAGCCACGCGCTGGCGCGGCACTACGAAAGCAGTCCGTGGGTCGAGCGGGCGCAGATCGTGCACCTGCATTTTCCCGCGCGGCTTGAACTGGAACTGGATTGGCGCCGCCCGGCGGCGCGCGTGGAAAAAATCATGGTGCTGGATCGCAACGGCGTCGTGTTGAACCTGATGCCTGACAGCGCCAGCGTGCGCGACATTCCGTTGATTGCCGGCGTACTCTGCTCGCGCGTAGATGCCGGCAGCAGGGTTCGCGAAAAGGAACTGCTTGACGCGCTGGCTTTGCAGGTTGTCGTAAAGGAAACGCTCAACGCCGCGCCCGGTCAGCTCAAAGTCGCCTGCCTTCAGCGCGAACCGTCCGGTAACTGGCGTGTCATTACCGATCGAGGCCCGCAGATCTACTGGGGCGCGTTTACGGACGATCCTCCGATGGATGAACCGCGCACCCGTGAGAAAGCCGATCTGTTGCGGCGGCGGCTGTGCGAAATCAAAGACCCGAGCGTTCTCGAATACGTGAAAGTGTATTGCGCTCAAGCGCCCGTGAAACTGCGCGGCGTAGCCGCTGCTGAAACCACTACGACACCGACGAGCACCGCCGCGGCGTCCGCACGCCAGACAACGCCACCCGTGCAATCGCGGACGCGGCGCTAAAGCTCGTGACAGGTGACGAGTGACGGGTGACGAGTGGAGCGGCCATTTCATGGCGAGGCAGTTCAATCCGCAATCCGCAATCCGCAATCCGCAATAAGGAGACGTTCATGTCTACTGACTCCGCCGAAAAGAACGAGTCTGCGCCAGCCGTCGAGAAATGCGAGGCGAGCAGTTGGCGGGGCCGGGAAGAAGAGAACGAAATCGTCGTCGCGGTGGACGTGGGCAGCGCGCGTGTTGCCTGCGCCGTCGCCGAGATCACGGACGACGGGCTGGAACTCGTGGCCGCGGAATCGGCCACCAGCTACGGCATTCGCGGCGGCGAAATCGTGGATATAAAGCGCGCCAGCGAAGCCATTCAGATTGCCATTGACTCTGCCGCCGAAAAGGCTGAAGCCGACGTGAAGACCGTCGTCGTCGGCCTGGCCGGCGATGTGAAGTTGAGCTCCGCCAAGGCCGCAATGGACCTGGATGCCGAACATCGCACCGTGACCGCTTGTGATGTCTCCCGCCTGCGCAAGCATGTCGGCGCCGATACCGGGCCCGGCCGGCGAGTCGTTCATCGTTTCGACGGCCCCTACACCGTTGGCGACTTACAGGGCGTTGAGCGTCCCGAGGGGCTCAGCGGCGACAGGCTGGAAGTGCAGGCCGCCTTTCTTTCGGCCGCAGGTGATCGGCTGGATAATCTGCTCAAGGCGGTGCGAGCCTCCGGCGTCGAGATCGAAGCCGTGTCCCTTGAGCCGCTCTCGTGCTCAATGGGGGCGCTGAGCGAAGATGAACGCACACTGGGTGCGGCCGTGCTGGACCTGGGCGCCGGCGCTTTCCGCGGCGCGTTGTGGGAAGGCGGCCGGCTGCGGCAGATTCATCTCGTCGATCGAGAGAATTCTCCCATCCGCTCGCAATCCGGCCGCTGCCTGGCCGCCGTGGGCGGCATGGAGGGCGTCGTGATGGCCGTTGCCCGCCGCTTCCGCATCGCTCCGGCCACGGCCGAACGCCTGATGCGTACGCACGCGGCGCTCGGAGACGACGAACTGGCGACGCTGCCCCCGTCGGTGGAAGTTGCCGCCGTGGACGGATTAGGAAGCGTGAACATCGAAACGCGTGAGCTTTCGCGCACCGTTGAAGAATTGCTCAGCCCCGTCGCGCGTGCGCTCCGTGAAGGGCTGTCCGGTTTCTCCGCCGGCCACAGCGTCGGCGTTGTCTTGACCGGCGGCGGAGCGCGCCTGAAAGGCATGCCCGCGTGGATCACGCGGCGCTTCGGCGGTGCAACGGTACGCGTCGGCACGCCGCGCTGGACGGTTCCAGAAGATCTCGACGTTCCGAAAGAACTGGCGGGCAGCAGCGGTTGCTCGCTCTATGGGCTGCTCCTGCTCGGCGCGCAGAACCGAGCCGAGTTGCGCTGCAAACGGAGCGCGTCCTTCTTCGGCCGCATTGCGGACACGATGCGGCGACTCGTGGCGTCGTTCTAGCGCGCTCTGCTCACGTTTTGTGCAGCACCATGCCCATCAGTAACAGGATCGCGAGCGAAACGAGGATGGGCAGCGCGATCAAGAGAGCCGAACGCAGCAACGGATGGTGAATCTCGCGACGGAGAACGGGTGCCTGCAGTCGGGCGCAGCGGCCCGTCACCACGACCTTGTCGAGTTCCTCCAGTTCGTGCTGCATCTGGGCGGCTGAGCCATAGCGTTTATCGCGCTGGCGTTCCATGGCGTGGAGTATGATCTCCTCTAGTTCGCACGGCACCGCCGCGTTGCGCAGGCGTGGAGCCAGCGGGTCGCAGCGCAGGCGTGTTTGCATGACCGCGTACGCATTGGGGCCGTCGAACGGAACGCAGCCAGTGGTCATTTCGTAAAGCATCGCGCCAAGACTGTAAATGTCCGTGGTTTCGTCGGGGCGTTCGCCTTTGACCTGCTCGGGGGCCATGTAGTCGGGCGTGCCGAGCGCCGCGATGATTCCTTTGAAATCGATGCTGCGGCTGCCGGTTGCCTTGGCGATCCCAAAGTCCATCACGCGCAGGGTGCCGTCTTTGCAGAGCATGATGTTCTGCGGCTTCAGGTCGCAATGGACCACGTTGTGCCGGCGTCTGTGCATGTAATCGAGCGCGTCGCAGATCTGGCTGGCGATGGAGATCGCCTCATTGACCGGCAGCGGTTTGACGGATTGCATCCGTTCGTAGAGTGTTTCTCCGTCGATGTACTCCACGACCAGGTAAGGCCAGCTTTTCCGTTCGACGGGAATCACGCGCAAGATGGACGGATGGTCCAGCACGCAACCGATCTGCTCTTCGCGATGAAAGCGCTCTTCGGTTTCGGGGCTGACATCCTGCTGATTGGCGGCCTTGACGGCGACCAATTGTCCGGTCTGAAGATCGGTGGCCTTGAACACCGATGTCGTCGGGCCGCGGCTGAGCACAGCCAGGATCTGAAAGCGGCCATCGAGCTTATCGCCGATGCGAATCTCTTCGGGTTCTGGAACGGCCGTGGGCTCAATGTAGTAGCGCGAGCCCTTGAAGTAGGCCACGTGCTCGACCTGATGCACGCGAACGACCTGAACGGAAATGTTGTCTTCCGTCGCGCGCTTGGAGGCCAATTCAATCAGTCGCCGGCACGATTCCGCCGGATCGTACGCAGTGGCTGTGTTGAGTATCTCCTGTGCGGTGACCCAGCCATGCAATCCATCGGAACACTGCACCAGGAGATCGTTGCGGCGCAGGCGCACCGTGTGGAATTCGGGCGCGACAACGATATCCTGTCCGACACTGCGCGTCAGCATGCAGCGCAGTTCGCTCGTCATCGCCTCCTGCTCACTGAGCAGCCCCATTTTGAGTTGCACGCCGGCGTAGGAGTGGTCCGAGGTCAGGCAGCGCAGTTGACCATTGTGGATCAAATATACTCGGCAATCCCCGACGTGCCCAATGGTGACTTCGTTGTCTCGCAGGATCGAGATCGTGAGCGTGGTCGCCATTCGGCCCTTGTCGCGGTTGTCCACGCCCGCGTCATACACGGCGACATTGGCGGCGTTGATCATGTCGGCCACCAAGCGCCGGGGCTCAGTGTTGGGTGGCGCGGCGTGGAAGCAGGCCAGAGCCGTTTCGATCGCCATCCGGCTCGCCCGTTGGCCATCGCCCTGGCCGCCGACGCCGTCGGCAATGATCATCACGGCCCCGCGGGCGCGCTTTTCGCGCACCGTATCGGGAAGAAAAACGCCGACGCTGTCCTCGTTGACCGGCCGAACCGATCCGACGACTGAGAGTTCGGCATAAGTCAGATCCATCGGACGGAGCCTCCCGCATAACGCTCAAGGCTATCAAAGCGGGCGCTTAATGTTTCCGGAAAATCAGCAGAAACAGCAGCACGACGATGAGTGGCACCAGCACGGCACAGACCGTCGTGCGCCAAGCCCGCCAGCGCAGTTGCCAGAGTTCCGGGGCGTGCAGGCGATCGCAACGTCCGGTGAGCTGGATGGATTGAGGCGCCTTCAACTCGGCGCTCATCGCGGCAACCGAAGGATAGCGCGCGGCCGGCTGCCGTTCCATGGCGTGCAGCACCAGTTCTTCGATCTGTGGCGAAAGGTCCGGATTGATCTGCCGCGGCGCGACCGGGTCGCCGATCAGGCGGGAGTTCATCACCGCGTGTGGATTGTCGCCATCGAAGGGCACTTTGCCGGTAAGCGTTTCGTAAAGGATCGCGCCGAGGCTGTAGATGTCGGTGCGTTCGTCGCCGCGCTGTCCTTTCACTTGTTCCGGCGCCATGTAGTCGGGCGTTCCCAGTGCCGCCGAGAAACCCGTGAAGGTGATGCGCCGCAGGCCGGCCTTGGCGATGCCGAAGTCCATGATCCGAATGCTGCCATCTGCGCAGAGCATGATGTTGTCGGGTTTCAGGTCGCGATGGATGACCTTTTCCGGGCGTGAGTGCATGTAGCTCAATGCTTCGCATGCTTTGTTGGCGATCTGAAGCGCTTCCTCGGGCCGCAGCTTGCCTTCGCGTTTAAGCCGCTTGCCCAGCGTCTCGCCTTCGAGGAACTCCATCACGATGTAGGGCCGCGATTTATTCTCGACAGGAACGATCCGTATGATGTACGGATGATTGAGAAGCTTTCCGATCTCCTCCTCGCGCTGAAACCTGGAGTAAAATGCCGGGTCGCTTTCGAACTGCATGAACGGCACCTTCACCGCGACCGACTGGCCGCTACTCAAATCCCGCGCCTTATAGATGGATGCCATGCCGCTTCGGGCGACCACGTGGGTGATCTCGAAGCGGCCATCCAGTACATCAGCAACCTGTAATTCGTTTGGCATACCGGGCTTAACACTCCCCTTCCAGGGTCTTAATTCTGTGCAGAAGCGGTACTGTGGCAATCAAAGAACGGACTACAGCGACAAGGAATAACGCTCCAAACGGTGTGCGCTCATTTGAGCTTCGAGTGCTTTCTTTTAATCATACTGCTTCAGGCCGTTAAAAAGTCGTTAAAAATCTTCAGCTTGTTCCAGCAGCGCCAAAGTGAAAATCTTCACTCGCATCGAACGCGCGCGTGCGCCTTGGCGCACCGTTCGGCACAGCGTTTGACATCGACAGAAAAAGTGAGCAGCGATGGCCGGCTCAAGGCGGCGCACGTCGGCGTTGCGGGGCCACGCTGCAAGGGGACAGAGGAGGAGTCGATGATGGCGAGCGAAACGGCCGCGCCTGGCGGGACGAAGGCGACGTTGGGTCTGACCGGACTGACGATCAATGCCATGGCCTTGATCGCACCCGGAGCATTCTTGTGGTTGACCTTCGGAATGCAGAATCTTTACGGCGCGCCCATGGCCGGCCAAGGCATGTGGTTTGGAATCATGCTGGCGCTGGCGCTGTGTTTTGCCACGGCCATCGCGTACGCAGAGTTGTCGAAGCTTTATCCCGGCGCCGGATCCTCCTACTTCTTCGCCGAACAGGCGTTTCTTTCCAAGACCAAGTACGCGAAGTTCGCGCGCGTTGCGAAGTTCATCGTCGGCTGGGCAAGCCATCTTTATTACTGGGTCTACCCAGGTGTGATGGTTGGCGTGACGGCGTTGATCACCGGGTATCTCCTGGGACAGCTCTTCCCGGATACGTTCAACGCGGGAATCCCCAGTCCATTGTTCATGTTCCTGTTCTGCATCGGGTTTGCTTTCAGTGTCGCATATATCGCATTTCGTGGAGTGATCGGCACCACGGGCGTAAACATGGCGATCAACATCATCCAGATCACGGCGCTGCTGATCTTCTCGTTCATGGCCATCAGCTACCGCTTCAACCATCCCGAAGGATCAAAAGGGTACACGCTCGGGCCGGACGGTCTGGCCGTCAGCGAACTGGCCGTCAAAGAGAAAGTGAAAGTCACGGAGAAGGGACCGGACGGCAAAGAGACCGAAGTCGAGAAGGAAGTCGAGAAGAAGGACGCCGCCGGCAACGTGGTCATGGAGCCGGTCATCGTCTCCTACAAGGACGGCGTGGCGATGGTCGCGCCGGACGCATCCAAGCCGGCTGAAACCGTCGCAACGTACTCGCACCATGAGAGCGCCAGTTCTGTCGTCGCGCCACATTCCTTCAGTTACGCGTTCATCCAGGCGTGCATCGCGATCCTCATTCTCGTGGGCTTTGAATCGGTGACTTCGATGGGCGAGGAAGCCAAGAACGCCAAACGAGACATTCCCCGCGCCGTGCTCCTGTCCCTTGGCATTCAAGGCGTCATCTGTTACGCGATAGAATACTTTGCGGCGAACTACGCGCTGAATAGCGCCTATACCAGTTCGCAAGCCGGCGGCTCCAGCGCCCCGATCGGCGACATGATGCAGATCGTTGGCGCCTGGTTCTTCGGCAGCGCAAAGGCCGGCTGGTGGTTCATGTTCGTGCAAGCGATCACCGTGTTCCTCGCTCTGATCGGCACCACGTTGTCCTGTCTGAGCACCGGCGCGCGTGTTACCTACGCGATGGGCCGCGACGAAGAAGTTCCATCTCACTTTGGAATGCTGCATGGCAAGAACCTGACCCCTCACCGGGCGATCTGGACGCTGGCGGCTATTTCCGCGGTCCTTGGAATCGCCACGGTGGCGTTGAACTTCTGTGGACCGGCCGCTCAAGCGGACGAGGCGGTCGCGGCGCTGCCCAAGAACCTCTGGTACAGTTTCGGTATCTTCCACAGCAAAGAGACGGCCGCGATGCTTCCGCAGAGCTTGCTGGTCACGACGTTGGTCAGCAACTTCGGAACGTTCCTGCTGTACATGCTCACCTGCATCACCGCCATCGTGGCGTTCCGAGAGCACCAGAGCTTCAGCGGCTTCAAGCACATGTTCATCCCGATCTTCGGGCTGGTCGCGAATCTCTTGTGCATGCTGTTCTACATTGTCGGGCCGTTCTTCGTCGCGGGCATGAGTTGGAAAGAGCCGTTCGTCGCACTCGGAATCTCGGCGATCTGGGGCGCGTACGGGTTGTATTACTTCGTCACGTCGAGCAAGGCAAAGAAGAAGGCGATCTTGTTGGAGGGGGCTATTCCAAGCGCGCAGCCGGCTATGCAACCAGCTACGCATTAGAACACGCGCGAGCACAACGAGTAGACCGGCAGGCAAGAGCCTGCCGGTTTGCTTATGTCGATTTGGACATTGCAATCTTGTAACGGGTTCGGTGCAGCGAATTCAGTATGATGCTCGTCGAGAAAGAGTCTGATATGTGGACGCGGCAGGGCTTTGTTCATGTTTTCGCGCAGGAATTCCTATTGGTTTGCTGGGCTGATCTTCGCCGGAGCGCTTCTGTGCCGTCCGGTGTCCGCGCATATCACGATGCAGTCAGCGCTTGAACTGATCGTCTTTCCTGATCGCGTTGAGATCGTCATCCACCCCACCCTGGGCGAAAGCCATATCGCGCTGTCATTCCTGCCCGACGGCGACAACCTATGCAGCCGCAAGATGCTGCTGGAACTGCTGCCGAAACATGCGCAGTACATTCTGGACCGGTTGATCGTGAAGTCCGACGGCGAGCGCGTGACTGGACGAGTGCTGCGCATCGAGTCGTCCTCGATTCCCGAGTCCGGGCTGACGATGGGCGAACTGATTACGACCAGCGTGCATTACACTTTCGAGTATAAGCTCTCGAAGCCGCCGACGATGGTGACGTTCGAACAGGACGTTTACAAGGACCGGTACTTTTCCGGGCAACCGTACGATTTCATCTATCTGGCAAAGTATCGTCAGAGCGTGGACAAAGTCGCTGACGCGCTGCCCGTCTCGCACAAAAACACTCTCAATATTCCATGCGTTTGGCCGGAGCCGACGCCCGAGCCCAATCCGGACGAGAAGGCGCAGCGCGTCGAGAAATCGAACGACTCGGTTGCGGCCCCGGCTGTCAAAACGCGCGCGAATTTCTGGTCCACCGGCGGCGAGTACGCGTTGCACGGGCTGCGGCATATCATTCCCAGCGGCTTTGATCATCTGCTCTTCGTCAGCGCGTTGGTGCTCGCTGTATCGAGATTATGGGAACTGGTCAAGATCGTCACTGCCTTCACGCTGGCGCATTCAGTGACCCTGACGCTGGCGGTGCTCGGCTGGGTGCGATTGCCCGGCTACATCGTCGAACCCGTGATCGCCGGAAGCATCATTTTCGTTGCGGTGGAAAACCTCTTCTGGCCGGATCGCGGGAAAGGAAACCTGCGCCTGGCTGTCGCGTTTGCCTTCGGCCTGTTTCACGGGATGGGCTTCGCGGGCGGATTGCTCGATGCGATGGCGGGAATGCCCGCCGGCAGCGCGAGCGTGGCTATCGGCAGCTTCAGCCTTGGCGTGGAAACGGGACATCAGCTTGTTGTTCTGCCGCTGTTCGGAATAATGATGCTGTTGTTACGCCGTCAGTATGACGATATCGCGCGCCGCGAACAGGCAACTCGTCTGACTCTGCGCCTCGGTTCGACGCTGATCGCCGTCGGCGGCTGCTATTACATGATCGCGGCGATCTGGCTGTAGGCAGGAACAGAACGTTCAGTGTCTCACTCGCGCTTCACCTTCAGGTTGTCCACGTAGAAGACCGCGTTCTCTGCGGCAACACTTGAAAACCCGAGCCAATGCAGCTCGGTAAAGTCGCGACCTGTTATCTGCAGCTCCGGAAACGTCTTTGTTTCGGCGCCAGGCACCGAAATCGAGAGCGTGAAGGTGCGTGAGGCACTGTTGGGCAAGTCAGCAGTGGCACCCGCATTCTTGCCAAGGGCCGCTTTGATCTCGACGTGGAACCACTTGCTGACCGGGAAGGTGGTGATGACTTTGCCGCCGGTGCGCACGTTGCCGCTGCCATCGAACGAGATGCTCGGACCGACGTTTGCCGGATAGTCGCCCTCGTCGCGCCACTCGGTGAACATCAGCGAGCCCGGTTCCATGCGGAGGTCGAAGCTTTGCCGCACGTTGCCGCTGGCGAGGTTCGGCTGGTAGAAGAAGTGAGGCTCCCAGACGGGCGTCAGCTCTTTGGAGTCCGTGACCTTCAGACTGTGCTTGCCGCTCGCGGCCTGTTCGTCTGTTACGCGAATGGATGCGCCATTCCGCTCGCCGCTGACATGCGCGCCTTCGGGCGGCGCGCCTGTTGCGGTCTTCTCGAAATCATCATCGATTTCCCTTACCTGTTGTTGCGGCGTCGGCGGCATGATCGTCTTTGGGTGCTTCGCGGCGCGCCCTTCAGCAGTCCACGCTGCATCACCATAGAGCCCGACATCGGAAAGGCTGATCGGCTTGAAACCTTGCGAGAGGGCCGGCGAGTTGTCGCGCAAACTAAAGTCGTACTCCGGCGCATTGACGAAGAGTGGGTCTGCCACGACGGATTTCTGATCGAGGCCAAGGTGCTGCCAGTCGGCGAACGAGCGGCGGAAGAACTTGACGAGGTCCGCGCCGCCGGTGTGCCAGTAGACGTTTTCGTCCCAGTTGCCGAGGGATTCCTTCGCTCGGATGCGCTGCTGCAGCACCGATTCGGCATGCGGCCAGAAAAGTGCGCCTTGCGTGTAATAGACGATGTTGTGACGGAATGTATTCGGGCGCTTCTCCGAGTAAGGCCAGATCTGGTAGTTGGCTGAGAACGCGAAAATGTTGTTCTGAATGACGTGCTCATGCCCGCCATTGTTGAACATGAGCCCGCCGCTAAGCGTGTTATAGACCACGTTGTTTTCCACCAGATAGCCGCCGGTTGTGGCGTCGAGATAAACGCCCCACGACAACGGCGGATTGTGGTAGGACCAAACATCATGGAATAAGTTGTTCCGTATGACGCTTCCGGTCGAGACGCCCAGTGTGTACACGGCGCCGGCATCGCTAAGCATCCCTTTGACAATATGGTGCACGTGATTGCGTTCGATCGTGTTGTGATGGCAGCGGTTGGGCGCGTCGTTCCAGTTCCAGCCGATGGACATTCCCGAGTAGAAAAAGTCGTGAATTTCGTTGTGCGAAATCGTGTTGTAGCTGCTTTGCGCGACCCAGATGGGGATTCCCGCCGGGTATACGTGGCCACCGTCAAACATATGGTTGTTGTCGATGAGGTTGTGGCTGGACTCGGTTTCGTTCGTTGGCGGCATCTGCGCTTCGCCGAGGCGCACGCCGCCCACGCCCAGATCGCAGAAGCGGCAATGGACGATTTTGTTGTGCTGGCAGCCGCGCCGCAGCCACAGGCCATAGTCGCCGACGTGCGAGATCTCGCAGTTCTCAAAGCGGCAGTGCCGCGCGCCGTCGGCCATCAACGCGGCGGGAGCGGAGACGACGGCCTGCGCGTCGCTGTGGCCTTGCGGCTCCAACACCCAATCTTCATGCGAGAAGGTCAGTCCGCGAAAGCTTACGTGCTGGACAAGATTGCCTTTGTCCGGATCGCCGCGAAGTTCGAGCAACCGCGTCAACACGGGCGCGACGACTTCGACCTTGTTCATGTCTTCGTCGGGCAGCGGATAGTAGAGAAGCGTTCCGGTCGCGCGCTCCAGGTACCATTCCCCGGGCGCGTCGAGCGCTTCGCGGACGTTCTCCACATAGTAGCGCTGCTTGGGCCCCCAGTTTTCAAACGGCCACGCCGCCGGACCTGTGAAGGTGACGATATGTTTGTCTTCATCGATGTTTGCGATGCGGTGGCGCGACGTCTCCCACGAATGAAAAACAACAATGTTTGCGTCGGCGAGGTCCGGCCACTTTTTGATTTCCCCAGGCGTGAAGACAAAGGCGCTCCGTGGTGGAAGTGGCGTTTGTCCGGCGATGGCCTCCCCCGTGCCCTTCACTTCGACAGCCGGAATTCTGCCAGCAATGTAATAGAAGTCCTTTTCGGTTGTGCCGGTCGCGGACGCGTTCGGCGTGCGCGCTCGCGTGCGGCGCTGTCCGTTGACGAAAAGCTGCTGAAAGTACCACTTCCCCGCGGCCACGTCCGGAATTTGAATGCTCCACAGATTTTCCGGGACCTGTTTCCAACCGGTCAGCACGCGTCCGCCGCTAAGCACGGGAATCTCGTTTTGATACGCCTCATACGTGTACTCGGCCTGCTCTGTTCCGGAATCCTGGGGTTCCAGCACCAGCGGCGCAGTCATCCGGTAGACGCCGCCGCGCAACCGGACGCAGAAGGGTCCGGCCGTTCCGGCGGCGCGAAGTTTTCGGATGGCGTCGCGCGCGGCCAGCGGCGTTGCGAGCGGGCCGTCGGTTCTGTCCGCGTTGACGTCCGGCGATCGGCCGGACCAGTCGTCGCGGCCATCCGGCGCGACGTAGACGACTGTCTCGGCCGCGGTAAGCACATCTGCAACCAGACAGATGCAGCAGGACAAGGCCAATCGACGCATGTGCGCTCCCTCGATGCCTTCAGCGGCTAAAGACTCCACCCCTCGCGGTACTCGTAACGCAGCGCCTTGTCGGCTTCGTCGTTGTTGAGGATCTTGCATTCGAGCGGATCGTATTCAAGCGTGCCCTCGAACTGCGTGGAGACGTTGCCGAGCATGTTGAACTCGGTGAGCGGGCCGGCAAAGTCGAAGTTCGCCCACGCGGGTTGTCCGCCTTTGCAGGCGAGCAGCCAATCGCGTTCGTGCCCTTGCGAGCTTTCCAGTTTTTCGGGCTTCTCACGCTGAACGCCCTTGAACTTGTCTTCGGGGAGCAGCGTGAAAACCGTGTTGTGGCCGTTGGTGTAGAGCTTGCCCTGCGTTCCGACGATCAGACTGCCGGCCCAATCCTTCCACTTCTTCTCGCCTTTGTCGCCCCAGTCCAACTCGCGGCCGAGATCCTCTTCTAGTTTGGCCCGCTGCGGCGAAGCGCCGCCGCCGTTGATCCAGTTGAATGTGATCGGCGGCAGATCACCGCGCTGCGGAATGTGCCACTGGACATGTTCCCATTTCGGGAAGCCGAGACGGTTGATGGCATCGGTTTTCGACTCTATCTTGATGAGTGGCCGGGTGGTGCCGGCGTCCCTGCCGGCCGGTGGCGGCGCCCCTGCCGGCGCGGAGGCCGGCGCTACCCACAGCGACTCGACTTTCATCGAGCGGAATGCGAGATTCGAGATATGCGAAGCCCAGTTGCCAAGCTGCGCGGTGCCGAACTCGCGCCAGAACTGCCAGCCCATCCACTTGATATTGAAGGGGCGCGATTTGGCGGGGCCGAGCCAGAGGTCCCAGTTCAGGTATGGCGGGATCTTCTCTTCGCCCTGCGGCGGAGACTTCCAGCCCTGGCCGCCCTGATCGGTCCAGGAATAAACGGTCTTGATCTGGCCGAGAGTGCCGTTCTGGATCAGTTCTATCGCGCGGCGATACCCGCCGGACGCGGTGCCCTGGTTGCCCATGGAGGTGGCGACTTTGTGCTTGCGCGCCAGATCACGCAGTGCGCGGGATTCCTGCACCAGCCGCGTCAGCGGCTTCTCCGTGTAGACGTGCTTGCCGGCTTTGATCGCCGCGGTCGAAGCCGGCGCGTGAATGTGGTCGGGCGTGGCGATGATGACCGCGTCGATCTCCTTGCCCTTCTCATCCAGCATCTTGCGGAAGTCTTCGTACTTCGGCGCGTCAGGGAACTTTTCGAACATCTTCTGTGCGCGGTTTTTGTTCACGTCGCACATCGCCACAATGTTTGTCTGTGCGCAGAACGATCCAATCAACTCCGTCCCGCGGCCGCCGCAGCCGATGTGCGCGACGTTGACTTTCTCATTGGCAGCGTATGTTCGAACCGAGCGGCTGTTGGCGAGGATCACGAGCCCCGCGCCGCCCAACCCTGCATCGCGAAGGAACGAGCGTCGAGTCTTCATGGCGAACCTCCTTTTCGGTGCTCCAATTCAACGCGGAGACGCGAAGGCCGCAGAGAGCGCAGAGATTTTCCTTTCTTCTTGCGTATGCTCCGTGTTCTTGGCGTCTTCGCCCCGAAAAACTCTTACTTGAAGCGAATCTCTAGGTTGTGCGCACCGGACGCGAGAGACTGCATGGCAACAACAACAAAGGTCGAACAGGAATCCTGCCACGTTGAGTAGCCGGTTGTTTCTGAGGGCGGGAGCGGTTTGCCGTCCAACACTGCGGATTCGATCTCCATCTTTCCGACGCATCGCACGTGCACACCTGCCGGCGACGGGAGAGCTTCCTTTGCGGTAAACTTGTAGAACTTCTCCTTGGCCTTCTCAGGGCCAACGGATTTGGGACGCTCCAAGCTCTCGCGATTCTTCCAGAGCGTGATCCGGCTTTGACGGCGCTCGGCGGCTGTCTTGCCGACCGCGACGAACGCCGAATCCGACATGCCAAGCAGATTGCAGGGATAGCCGCTGGACTGCGACCACCAATGCCGGCGATTGCCGTATTCAAGCAGCGCTTTCAGGCGCGCGACGCCAACGGCGGTGCGTTTTTCGGCGGGCGTGGCGTAAACGTTGTGTTCTGACGTTTCAGTGAGGAAGACCAGCGAGTGGAAGTTGCGATAGTGGAAGACGGTCGAGCTGATCTCGTTGATGCCGTTGTTGCTCCAGCCCGGCCAGGCCAGCGAATGAGTGTGATGGGGAATGCCGGCCGCCTCGCCCGCACGAACCATGTCGGCGGCGATTTGGTGCAGCAGATTGTCGTCTTCCAGATACGGCAGCGTCATCGGGTAGAGCACCAGGTCGCAGCTTACGCCGGCGCCGCCGCGGGCGTGCATGTCCACGAAGACTTCCGGTTGTAGCCCAAACGACATTGCTTCGAGGGCCTTGCCTTCGGCCGACCATGGACCTTGCGGACCGTGGTCCAAGTTCGGCCGGATGCCTTCGGCCGTGTCATACTGATCGCGCTCCGCGGCGTCGGGGCTGACGTTGGGCATCACGACGATCTTCTGTTTTCGCAACGTTTCGGCGCCGTCAGGGGAAAGCAGCCAGTCCATCAGGCCGAGGGCGACCATGCGGCCGCTTTCTTCATTGCCATGTTGTCCGGCGACGATCAACACGTGCTGCTTGTCGGCTTCCGGGGCGGCGGGATCGGTGAGTGTCACCGCATAGATCGGCAGGCCATCGTGCGTCTTTTGGGGCGCCTCGACACGCGCCTTCGATGGATGTTCTTTCTGTAACTGGCGAACGCGCTGTTCCACTTCAGCCGAAGTGGGGCTGACCGCCCGGCCAGCGGACTCAAGGGGCGGCGGCGGGCCGAAGGTGGGCTTCGGAATTGGCGCGGGGCGTTTGTCGGCATCGGGTCCGGTTGATCGATCGTGGTCGCATCCGCTCATGAACAGGGCCGCCACCAAAATGAGGACGGGAAGTGTTCTCATTCTACATACACCTTGCCAAACAGGCGAACGTGACGCAAAACCGCTAGACGGGCAAGTCGCGCCTTCGGTGGATGAGCGTGACGCGGAAACGGGTAAATGGCGACTCACGGTAGACGCGAATCCCCCCGTCTCCGAGTCCCCCATCTTTTCCTTACTCGCCCTTGAAGATCAAATCCAGGTCTTGCGCGTTGCCGGGGCCTTCGACGGTCAGCCAGCCGTTGTAGTTGATCTCGTCGAGGGTCTTGCGGACGAGCGGCCAGTTCACGCTGCCTTTGCGCAGGCTGACGAAATCGCCGCCATGGCCGTCAGGCTTGAGCTTGAAGTCCTTGGCGTGACATTTGGCGACGAGCGGACCGAAGCCCTTGAGCCACTGTTCGGGCGGGGCGTACTTCACGTGATTGCCGATATCGAAGTAGGCCTTCACCCACGGGCTGTCGAAGGATGACACCAACCACTTGGCGATTTCCGGCTTCACCCACAAGTTATTCCAGACGTTCTCCAGCGCGATCACCACCTTGCACTGCTCGGCGACCGGAATGAGTTTCTTGACGGCCTCACGCGTGGAATCGGTGGCCCAGTCGTGCGCCTCCATGTAGGCCTTGAACTTGTCGTTGTCACCATCGACGACTTTTTTGAGGTGCCCAGTCTTGTCGTCGAATTCGATCTTAAAGTCCCACGCGTCAGGCATGGGGCCGCCGATGCGGCACGGCACCAGCAGGATGGCATCGGCGCCGTAGCCCTGGGCAGCCTTCAGGGACTGCTCAACAGCAGCGATCGAACTGCTGACCTTGGCGGGGTCTTTCGAATTGAACTCCATCCAACCGCGCAGCACCGAATGAATCTTCATGCCCATCTTTTCGGCAATCTCGCGGCACTTGGGAGCCTCCTCGGCGGGCACGCCGCAATCGGTGCTTTCGACACCATCATATCCGGCGTCCTTCGCTCCTTTGAGAGCGGCTTCAGTGGGCCGGCCGACGATGCAAGCCTTCTTCAGCGTGGTCTTGAACTTGGCGTCTTCCGCCTTCGCTCCGCCGCTGGTCGCCAGGCCTAGCCCGAGTGCTGCTGATGCTGCCAGGAATTCGCGCCGCGTGCTGTCCATGCTGCTCTCCTAAAGAGGGTGGGGAAGTGCTCAGTATCTTATACACCGGCGCAATCCAGGAGGATTGCGTTACGGGATTTTCTCGCGAGACGCGGCTCTTCTGCTATCCTGAAACCCTCTTCCAGGGACTCTGAAAAAGGAGCGACGGCGATGGACAAAGTGCGGATGGGGATTATCGGCTACGGCGGGATGGGCGCGGCTCACGGCGATTACCTCGGCCGCGGCGACGTGCCCGGCGCGGAACTGGTCGCGGTGTGCGACGTGGAACCTGCGCGCCTGAAGGCCGCGCGCGAGAAGTTCGGCGAGAAAGTGCGTCTGTTCGAGACCGCCGACGCTTTGTTTGCTGCGAACATTGTGGATGCGGTGCTCATCGCCACTCCGCACTACTTCCATCCGGGATATGCGATCAAAGCCTTTGAGAACGGCCTGCATGTGATGACGGAAAAACCCGCTGGCGTTTTCACCCGGCAGGTTCGCGAAATGAACGCCGCGGCGGCAAAGAGCGGCAAGGTCTTCGGCATCATGTTCCAGATGCGCACGACTGGCGCGTACCAGAAGATGCGCGAGCTGGTCAGTTCCGGCGAATTGGGCGAGTTGCGCCGCAGCACCATGTACTGCACGGACTGGTTCCGTTCGCAGGCGTACTACGATTCGGGCGGCTGGCGCGCGACATGGGGCGGCGAGGGCGGCGGCGTGCTGCTCAATCAGTGCCCGCACAGCCTGGATATCTGGCAGTGGGTTTCGGGGATGCCGAAGCGCGTTCGAGCGTTCTGCTCGTTCGGAAAATACCACAACATTGAAGTCGAAGACGATGTGACTGCGTACGTTGAATACTCCAATGGCGCGACGGGCCTTTTCGTAGCGACAACGGGCGGATCGCCTGGCGTAAATCGTCTCGAACTCGATTGCGATCACGGCCGTCTTTGTCTTCAGGACGGAAAGCTGACGTTTCAGCGCACGCGTGTCCCGGTCAGCAAGTTCACGCGCGAAAGTCCGCAGGCATTTGCCGCGCCGGAGTGTTGGAACTGCGATATTCCGCCCGGCAAGAATGGCGAGCATAAAGATGTGACGAAGGCGTTTATCAATGCGATTCTGAACGGCAGCACGCCGCTCGTCGGCGGGCAGGAAGGCATTCGCAGCCTGGAGCTTTCCAACGCGATGTTGCTTTCAACCTGGACAGACAACTGGGTCGATCTTCCCATTAACGAAGACCAGTTCTGCTCGAAGCTTCAAGAGAAGATCAAGACGTCGAAGTTCAAGAAGCCCGGCGGCGGCCAGGCGCTGGATTTGACGGGAAGTTTTCATACGACGTAAGTAGCGCAATCCTCCTGGATTGCGCCGCTGTGCGAGCGGAGCGGGATTTGGATGGCTGAGGCAAGCAGACCCATAGCGATCATTACCGGCGCCTCCGGCGGCATCGGGCAGGCGTGCGCGCGGGCATTGGCGAGCGCTCAGGCGCCGTTTAATGTCGCTCTGCAATATGCGAAGAACCCGGCAGCGGCCGAGGCACTCGCGGCGGAAATCTGCGGCTTGAGGCGGGCGAAAGCGGCGGCGTTTCAGGCGGATCTTTCGCAAAGCGGCGCGGCGGAGGCGCTCGTGGAGCGCGTGGCGCAGGAAATGGGCGCGCCGAGCGCGCTTGTGCACGCGGCTGGGCAGCTTATTGAAAAACCTCTGGGTTTCACGCGTGCCGAAGACTGGGACGCTTTGTTTGAATTGCACGCGATCGCGGCGGCGACGCTTTCGAAAGCGATGTTGCGTCATCTGCGTAAAATTGAGACTGGCCGCATCGTGTACATCGGCAGCCTGGCGGGCGTCGTGGGCTTGGGCAATGGTGCGGCCTACGCGGCGGCGAAGGGCGCGCTGAATGGCTTGTGCAAGAGTCTGGCGCTTGAAGTTGCTCGCTGGAAAACGACGGTGAATGTTGTCGCGCCTGGTTTTGTGGACACACCGATGACCGCCAGCCAGGAGCAGGAGCGCCGCGACGAACTCAGCAAGAACGTGCCGCTCGGCCGCTACGCCAAGCCGGAGGAGATCGCTGCGGTGGCGGCGTTTTTGTGCTCACCACAAGCGGCGTATATCACGGGCCAGACGATTGTCGTGGATGGCGGGATGAGCCTGGGCTAACCCTGAACCCTGACCCCTGAACCCGGAACCCTAGCTATGATTAGTGAATCCACGCTTCTCGTGCGGCCGGAACATTTGAATCACCACGGCTATTTGTTTGGTGGGCGGTTGCTGGAGTGGCTGGACGAGCAATCGTATATTGCGGCGATTTCGCGGATGAAGCCGGAAGCGAATCTCGTTACGGTGGCGATCGATCGCGTCGAATTTCGCTGTCCGGTGCCGCAGGGGTCGCTGCTGCATTTTCGTTCGATGCTTGTTCATGCCGGCCGTACGTCCGTGAGCATCTTCACGCAGGTTTTTCTGCACCGGGGCGCGCAGGAAAAGGAGATTTTCCGCGCGTACGTGACGCAGGTCTGCCTGGACGATGCTGGCAAGCCGCGCGAAATTGCGCCGTTGATGCTTAAACCGCTCACCCGCGAGTCTCTGACCACGGACGAGGCGCGGCACCATTGGGACGAAGTGGTGCGTGCTCGCGCACTGCGCAGCGGGAAATGAAGCTTGACCGCGACTGCACCGTCCCGCATTAGTTCACCTATTCGATGTTCTTGCCAAGGAGTGAGATCGTGAGAACTGCTGGTGTGGTTGCGTTGCTTGCGGCTGTTGCGGGCGTAAGAGCTGCGGAGTGGATCGACACCGATTTCAATTCGGCAGCATTCGCGGCGGTCCATGACGACTCAAAAGAGGGCCGCATCACCGGCGCGCTTCCAAAGGGCTGGGGCGATAATTCCGGATGGGCGAAGGTGTGGGTGGATTTCAGCCGCGCGGAGGAAGCGCAGAAGGCGTTTCTGCGCGTGAATGTCACGCGCTGCGAAAACGGCATGTGCCAGTTCGCGTACATGCTGCCCACGCCCGAAGGCGAGACGTATCTGCATCTGACCGTTTCGGCTCGCAGCCGTACGGGCGCGCGTGCGCAGTTCGGCGTGCGGCTGGCCGGCGCGCCGTATCATTTTCTGTGGGACGCCACGCCGGCGCTTAAGACTGAGTGGCGCGACTTCTCCTATGACTTCCGTCTGGATAAGAGCGCCGTTCCGATTGGCCTGTGGATCAATATCCAGGGCACGGGGCAGCTTGACTTGGCGAGTTTCAAGCTGGCGGCTTTCACGCGGGAAGAGTTCACGCAGCGACTGGCGGTGAAGGCTGAAGGCGAGCCCAGCAACCTGATCCGCAACTCGCGCATGCCGTTGGGCCTGCAAAGCGGCTGGAGCCTTTCGCGCGACTTGTCGGACGGTGACGAAGTCGAAGTGGATTCGGACGAGAAGATGCTTGGGCCCAGCGGCGCGCCGTCGCTGCGGCTGCGCTTCAACACGTCGCTGCTGAGCGCGGGGCTTTCGGCGCCGCTGAAGCTCTGGTCCGATGACAAAACGTCGAAGACGATTCAAATTTATAGCGAGCCGTTTGGCGTGGTGATGGCGACGGAGCCGCACGTGGCCAGCATCTTTTTGCGCGGGTCAGATAAGGGGAAGCTTTCGGTGGTCTGCGATGGCCGGACGATCGCGCAAAAGCCATTCGATCTGGGCCGCAGCAACAACTGGCAGCGCGTGGACGTGGGTTTCAAGCCGATGTTGCTGGCGCGCGCGTATGGGCTGCTGATCGAGTGCGCGGGCAAGTTCTGGCTGGACGGTTTGCAGGTCGAACGCGGGCAGGCGCCGACCGAATATCATTCGCAGGCGGCGTGCGAAGTGGCGCTGGGGTGCGCATCGCCGGCGCGCGTGCAGTTCGACGATGAAGAAGCGGAGATCAGCTATTGCGTCACCGGCGAACCGGAACGCGGCACGCTGAAGGCGAAGGTTGTGAATGTTTACGGCGAAGAGAAGCCGCTGCCGGACGTGACGCTCACGCGAAAATTTCTGCAGCCGGGAAGAATGCGGTACGACGTGTTTTCTGATCGGCCACTGGGACCGTTCCGCATTGAAGTCTGGGTGGAGAACGCGAAGCACGAGCGCATCAGCCCGTACAATGAGTTGGTTATTTATCGCCTCCGCAGACCGCGCTATTGGGGCAAAGACGCGCCAAATTCGCCCTTCGGGACGCATACGCTTTCGGTGACGCGGCACATCCTGATGGCCAAGGCTGCCGGCATCAACTGGACGCGCTTGCACGATGCCGGGACGGAGTACATCGGCTGGTATCACTTAGAGCGCAACCGCGGCGAGTGGACGTTTCACGACAAGGAACTGGATCGCTATCGAAAGCACGGCCTGAAGATTCTGGGCGCGCTGTCCACCGCTCCGGAGTGGGCTACTGGTCTGCAGCGAAAACACAGCGGGTATGGTGATCGCTATTACGAGCCGAAGGACTTCGACGACTTCGCAAATTACGTGAGGACGGTGACGAAGCGTTACAAAGGCGTGATCGATTCATGGGACGTGTGGAATGAGCCCTGGGGACTGACGTTCTGGCATGTTGGGTACGATCCGAAAAAGAGCGGCGAGGGGTATTTTGCGAGCGACACGCCAGCGGCCGATTACGCGCGCTTGATGGGCGCGGCGCATAAGGCCGCTCACGGAGTGGACAAAGAACTGAAGGTGCTGGGCTTCAACACGATGGCCGGGGGCGATGCCTGGACGCGTGAGATTCAGCAGAACGGCGGCGTGGAGAACTCGGACGTGATCTGCTACCACCACTATGCCTCGGGTTTCGCGGGCGGGCCGGACGACATCGTCGAACTGGGTTGGAAGCAGGCCGTCGGCGCGTTGTGCGAGGTAGCGCCGGCCTCCGCGCCGGCCGGCAGGGACGCCGGCACCACCCTCCGGTTGCCGCCCAAGCCGGTGTGGATGAGCGAAGGTTCTGCGACGGCAGGTTCGCTGGGGTCGGGGCTGTACAAGCACACGGTTCCTTATGCCAACGATGAGGACGCGATCGACACGTCCGACCGGCTCGCGCGGTTTGTCGTCGCGTTACTGGGGCAAAACGTGAAGAAGGTCTTTCTGTATTCGATGCATGGCCACAATTATTTCGGGCCGAAATACGAGTGGCGCGCGCTGGTGACGGAGGAGGGTTATCTGCACCCGTGCGCGGCGGCGCATTCAGCGCTGGCCTGGCAGCTTGAAGATACGAAGTTTGTGCGCCGGGAGCAGATTGCGGACGGGGTGACGGGCTATTTCTTCGAAGGAAAAGAGCGAGCGGTCGCCGTGCTTTCGAGCAAGCCGGGCCGCGCGGCGTTCGAACTGCCGAAATCGAAGCACATTACATACACGGACCTGTTCGGCAATCCGCTGAAGAAGGGGCAGGCGTTGGAATCGACGCTGGTTTACGCGACGGCGAAGGAACTGGATGATTTGCGGGTGTTGAAGAACAATCCGTAGTCTTGCGTTTCTTGCTTCGCCGCTAGAATCTTCTCCTGCGGATTTTTGAGAAAGGACAAACCATGAGTTCAGTCGTGCGCTGCGCGGTGATCGGGCTGGGAATGGGAAAGCATCATGCCGATGGGTATCAGAACGCGGCCGACGGCAAATTGGCGGCCGTCGTTGACAGCGACCCGAAGCGGCTTGAAGTCTGGGCGGAGAAGATCGGCAGCGACAACTGCTTCAGCGACTACAAGACGATGCTGAAGAAAGTGAAGCCGGACCTGGTCAGCGTCGTTTTACCAAATTGTTTGCACGCGCGAGTCACGATGGATTGCCTGAAGTCGGGCGCTCATGTGCTGTGCGAAAAACCGATGGCCATGAACCTGAACGAAGCCCGGAAAATGGCCGAGACGGCCATCAAGACGAAGCGGAAGCTGGGCATCAATCTGTCGTATCGCTTTACGCCGCCGGCGCGCGCGCTCAAGGACCTGGCGGACTCGGGCTTTCTGGGCAAGGCGTATCACGCGTTCACGTGCTGGACGCGGCGCGACGGATTCCCGGGTTTCGGAAGCTGGTTTGGCCAGAAGAAGATGTCGGGCGGCGGGCCGCTGATCGATCTGGGCGTGCACCGCCTTGACATGGCGATGTGGCTGATGGGCGGGCCGCAGCCGATCAGTGTGAGCGGATCGGCGCACTATCACATTGGCGTGCCGCGCGGAAAAGCGCAGAGGAAGAAGTTCGACGTTGAGGATTTTGCGACGGGCTTTGTGCGCTTCGACAACGGAGCGTCACTGGTGTTCGAGATTTCCTGGGGCGGCCACCAGGGACAGCCGGAGCGCATGTCAACGATTGTGACCGGCACGAAGGGAACGCTGGTGCATCGCAACGAAGGCGGCGGGTACAACTTCGTGGGCGAGTGCTATTCCGAAGTCGGCGGCCACAAGCTGAACGGCGAGGTGGCTGCAGCTAACCCGAACGTGAAAAATGCGTATGCCGAAATGGTCGATTGCGTGGCACACAACAAACCGTTCCTCGCGGACATGGAAGACGGACTGCGCGTTCAGCGTGTGCTGGACGGGCTCTATCAAAGCGCGAAGCTTGGGCGCGAAGTGCGCGTCACGGCGTAGTCATTGGTCATTGGTGATTGGTCATTGCTTGTGAGCAACGCAAAAAAAGAATTGCGCGTGATGGTCCGGGCTCGGCTGAACGCGATGAGTTCGGTCGAGCGCGAAGAGGCGGCGCGCGAGGCGCTGACTCGACTGTTGGCGAGTCCGCAGTTCGCGGGTGCTCGGAAAGTGCTGGCGTACGATGCCTTCGGAACCGAAGTCAGCACGCACGGATTCATGCGGGCTTGTTTGGACGCGGGAAAAACGCTGGCGCTGCCGCGGACGGAGCCCTCAACGCGGAGCATACGGGCGCTGACGATCACCGATCTGGATCGCGATCTGGAGATCAGCGCGTTCGGTTTTTGCGAGCCGAAGGCGTCGTTGCCTGAGATTCCCGCAAACCAACTCGATCTGGTTCTGGTTCCGGGTCTGGCGTTTGATCTAAAGGGCAATCGCCTGGGCCGCGGCGCGGGCTATTACGACCGCTTCCTCGCTCAGCCCGCGTTGAGCGCGGCAACGGTTGCACTCGCGTTTGAATGCCAGATCGTGGATGAAGTGCCGGCGCTGCGGCACGATAAGGCGGTGCAGTTCATCTTCACGGAGCGGCGCCTGATCGAAGCCGGTTCGAGGTAGCGGGACGCAATCCAGGAGGATTGCGCTACAGCATGCCGCGAGCGAAGTTGGCGGCGTGGCCACCGGGGACGTTTTTGCCGGTGTGGAGCAAACGCCAGATGTCGCGAACCTGCTGCGACGAGTAATCGCGATAGACGAAGTCGGCACGCACGCTGGTTGCGCCCGCGGCGGCGAGCTCCTTCAGGTAAGGCGTCAGACAGAACGCGGTCTTGTTGAGCGTGATCGTGCGGCAGCGGTAATCGAACGCGGTCACTTTCTCGCCGTAGTTTGAGACCATCTCCATCTTCTCGAAGCGGCAGTTGGCCTTGCCCGGGCAACCGCCGATCAAGTTTGCGTACGCGCAGGATTCGGCGAGAAACAGAGGCGTGTCCTGATGGACAATCACCGTGGCCTGCGCGCCGAATTCAGCGAGTAGGGAGCGCATGTTGTCGAGCCCATCTTCCGGGGAGAGGGCGAAGCGGCTGGCGCCAAGGTCGAGCATCTGTAGTGCGGCTGCACGGTTCACGACGTAGAGGGACCAATCGGTGGCGAGATTCGCCGCGACATCCTTGCCGTTCTCAGCGCGGAGCATCGGCAGGCCGAGAAAAGTCCAGGAGGAGAGATTCGAGGCTTCCCATTTCGTCCAACCGGCGGCGCGGAGACGCGAAACTTTTTGCGCGATGTCTTTCTCTTCCCATTTGCGCGTGAGGACAGGCAGGGCGAGGCGGATGTGTTCGCGGCCGATCTTCTGCGCGAGGGCTTCGAGCTTATTGCAGAGTACGGTGCTCTGATCGCGTGCGATTTCAATGACGGCTTCGTCAATGTTCTGCCAGTCGGTGGACTCAAGATCGTCGAGGAAGGCAATGCGATCGACTTTGATCGACCAGTTGAGATCGCGCGCGGGCACAGTCTGCGGTGAGCGTGGCTGCGGCAGAATCTCGCGACAGATGGTGGCAACGCGGTCGCCGAAAGAAGTCTCAAGCGTTTGTTCGAGCTTAGCGGTGAGATCTCGGCGCAACTGATTGAGCTGAGAGATGGGAACGAAGAGCGCCTGCGGATTTGAGAGCGAGAACTGGCCGAGGCTCAAATGCGTATTGCCGAGTTTCTCGAACGCGCCGCGAATGGCGGCCTCAGTCTTAGCCGGGTCTTTGGCCGGGGCGAACGGCCCATCGATCGAGAGCGTTGCGCTCAGGGCGGGGTTTGCGAGACTGGCGATTGCGGTGAGGCGCTCGGGCGTAAGCTGGACCAACAGATCCATGGCTCGCCGCGTGTGGAACAGGCCGGGCTTTGGGTGCGAGTGGCGATAGCGGCGCTTCACGTCTTGGGAAGAAGAACAATAGATCGTGGCCTGCGGTGGAATAGGCGGGTGGTCCTGCGGCATGGCGACTTCGACCAGCGCGCCGGCGGGGGCCTCGAAGACGTTTTCGGACCTCGCGCCTTTCTTGACGATCTGAAGCTGATCGACGGCGAAGCCGAAAGGCCTTCCCAAGCCGGGAATGTCAATTTGCAGACCGTCGTGGCGTTCAAGGCTGCGTTCGGTTGTGAAGCGGAGCAGGGGCGGTTGGCGGGACGCCTGCGGTACGACGGCGTCAACGATGCCGATGGGCGAGCCGCGATGGCCGACGGTGTCGCGGTCGGCGACTTCTTTGTCTTTGTGCGACTGAACGAACAGGCGCGTCCACGGGCGGCTGAAGACGGCTTTGATGTCGGATTCGTGCGCGGCTCGGCTATCCGGCGGCAGGGTGCCGTCGAGCAGTTTGCGGTAGAAATCCGTGACGGTGGCAACGTAGAGGGGGCTTTTCTTGCGGCCTTCGATCTTGAAGCAGGACAGGCCGGCGTCCTGAAATGCCGGAAGGTGATCCGGAAGCGCGAGATCCTTCATCGAGAAGGCAAAGCCTAGGTTCGGATCGCGCTTGGTCGGGGTGCCGTCGCGCAGCGTGGCCGGCGCGCCGGAGACCTGGAACTGGTCGCGGCAGGAGTAGGCGCATCTGCCGCGGTTGCCGCTGCGGCCGAGCGTCTGCGACGAAAAGAGGCACAGTCCGCTGTAGGCGTAGCACAGCGCGCCGTGGATGAAGACTTCGGTTTCGATGCCGCAGGTCGCGGTGATTTCGCGCACTTCGTCAAGGGTCAGTTCGCGAGCGAGAACGACGCGCGAGAAGCCGAGTTCCTTCAGCGCTTTTGCGCCGGCACAGTTATGCACGGCCAGTTGGGTACTGGCGTGCATCGTCAGATTGGGGAAGTAGCGGCGGACGATTCGGTACACGCCGAGATCCTGCACCAGCAACGCGTCAACGCCGATATCGGAAAGCGCGCCGAGCGCGTACACGAGTTCGCTCAGTTCGTTTTGGAGCACGACCGTGTTGACGGTGACGAAGACGCGACGGCGGGGAGTCCGCGAGTGCGCGTAGCTGGTGATCTCATCGACTTCGTCCAGAGTGAAGTTCTCGGCTTCGGCGCGAGCGGAGAATTTCCGGAGCCCGAGATAAATCGCGTTGGCTCCGTAGTGAAACGCGGCGTAAGCGGCTTCCGGGCCGCCGGCTGGAGAGAGTAATTCGGCTGGACCGTGCGAGGCCGTTGGAGCGGAATCGGGCAAGCTAAGCGGGGCTTCGGGGATTTGCGGGTTGTACTCACCCTGCGGAGCGAGAGGTTCGGGCGGGGCTTCGGGTGGATCGGCGATGCCGTCGCGAAGAGCGGGAGTGTTAAGATTGTTTAGGGAAGACATATGCGGAACTTCATCCTTGCGGTTGCAGCTTCTCGATTCATTATAGGCGTACGGGATCAGGCTTCAATGCGGAGCTTGGAACTTTGTTCACTTCTTTTTTGATGCGGACAACACTAAGCTGAAGTTCTACCTTTGGAGCAATGTTATGTCCCTCCATATGAGGCTTGTTTCTGCAATTCTGTTGTTTGCAGCGATCCCTGCGAGCGGGTGCCCGGCCTGAAACATACATAATTACCTGGCCGGTTCGGTCAGAAGCTCTGAAGACGTGTTTGTGGGGAAAGTGGTATCGATTACCGAGGGAGGGGAACAGATCGAATGCGAGGTCTTGCGCGTTTTGCGCGGAAGACTAAAGCCCGGTGAGAAGGTAAAGTGGAAAGCGTACGTACGGAAAGAGGACGTAGGTCGCGAGTTGATCTTTTCAAACCCAACGAGTTGGCCGCCACGCTTTGAAGTGGTTCTAATGGAACTGGAATCCGAAGTCGTTTGGCTGTTGAAAGACCAGACGAAAGAAGACGGCGGCCGGAATGGGCTTGGGCGCTCCCCGGACAATTTAGAGGAAGGTGTCCTTCGGCTGAAAGGCATCAGCGTCCAGAGTCATCAAGTCGGCGCCAATTTCCTGCGTGGCTACGCGGATCAAGATAAGGTTTTTGCAGCGCTCGCACAAGACATCAAGTGCTTGCAGGACGAGGCGTTTTCGGCAAAACCTGGCCCATATCTGGACTACCGGGTTGATGTTCTCGTTCAGGCTCTGCCGTCCAATGACGCTAAGCGATACGACGAACTGCTGGGCACGTGCTTCGAGCAACATCTCATCCGCAAAGGAACGGAGGAAAACAAGTGTCTGCAGAGAGCGTGCATTGAAGCCATTGGGAAAGTCGCGCAAGGTCGGTCGAGTCTTCGGGCTGAACTGGCGCGTTTAGTCACTGAGCATCGCCGGGAACTCAGCCCGTTGCATTTGGAGGAACTCGGGTTCGGCTTGGCGGCTATGGATGACCTGATCCAAGAGTTGGCGAAAGATGCGCCGGATAACGAGCGCACAGCTCTGGCTAAAGGGATTCTGAATGCCGCACAGGCGGCAGGTTATCTGTGGGACTATGACACGGCAACGACATTGTCGAGGGGAGTGCCGCTCTTGACGCAGGACGCGGATGTGAACGCGAAACTGAAAAAGCTAGATGAACGAATCGAGGAGCATAGGAAAGGCAGAAGGAAGTGATACGTAAAGAAAACGCTACGGTTTGCTCTCTACATCGGACCGGGCGCGCGTCGTCTTCCGAGGCAAGTTGGATTACCGGGGCAAACAACTCGTTCGAGAGATATATCAATGAGAATCCGCATCAGCGCAGTTTCCGCATACGCCGCTCGTCGAGCAAACGCTCGACCTCCTCATCCGTCGGTGGAACATACCCAGGAGGAAACGAGGCCCACAATTGTTTGAATTCGGCGACGATGTCACGCTTGTTAGGATTGTCGGCTGCCGGAAGCTTCTCCTCAATAGCTTCTCGCGCGAACTGCTCGGGCGTTACCCCGCGCCGCGCGGCCTCCGCGCGCAGAGCCTCAACTTTCGCATCGTCGAATGTAATGGCCCGTGTGGTCATAAGTCGTTCCTCACATCAGAGATTATACAACGCGCTCGTGCCAAAGATCAATCTCGGAGTCCGCGGACTTGATAGGTAGGTGCATCACTGGAGTTGCAGCGACCTGCGCCCCATAGTGAGAAGGCCGACGTCGTGTTTGAACCGCAAAGGCTCAAAGACGCAAAGAGGAGCTTCTAATCTAGAATCCGTTCTTTGCGCCTTCGCGTCTTTGCGGTTCAGAACTTTCCTTCAGCCAGCGCAGGTAGTGGAAACAGCATGCGCAGATCCGGTTATGCAACCCTGACCCCTCGCGGGGGAGAGCATACAAGCGGGACCAGAGCAGCGGACGGGACGCCCGCACGACGAACGGTACGCAATCCAGGAGGATTTCGCTACTTGGCAATCTTCCGCTGGCTTTTGGGGCGTTCGTCGCCGCGGGTTTGGTAAAGTTTGTATTCGACGCTGTCCACCAGCGCGTGCCAGCTTGCGTCGATGATGTTTTCGCTGGCGCCGACGGTGGTCCAGTGGCTCTTGTGGTCGGACGAAACGATCGTCACCAGCACGACGGCGCCGGTCGCCGCGCCCGGGTTGCAGACGCGGACCTTGTAGTCGATCAGCGTGACTTCGCGCAGTTCCGGATAGAACTTTTCGAGCGCTTTGCGCAGTGCGCCGTCGAGTGCGTTGACCGGGCCGTTGCCCTCGGCGGCGGTGTGCTCGATCTGCTCGGCGACTTCGATCTTTACCGTCGCTTCGGTGATGCTGACACCTTCATCGTTCACGTCGGTCAGAACGCGGAAGCCGTGCAGGTCGAAGAACGGCTGGTGCGCGTTGATGGCCTTGCGGACGAGCAGTTCGAAGCTGGCCTGAGCGGCTTCGAAGGTGTAGCCCTGATTTTCGAGTTCCATTACGCGCTCGACGACCTTCTTTAAGTCGTTGGGGCGGTCCTTCAGATTGAACTTGCTGCCCATGGCCGCGACGACGTTACTGCGGCCGGAAAGTTCGCTGATGAGCACGCGGCGGGTGTTGCCGACGGCTTCGGGCGGAACGTGTTCGTAGGTCGAGGCGACGCGCGCGACGGCGCTGACGTGGATGCCACCCTTGTGTGCGAAGGCGCTGCGGCCGACGTAAGGTTGATTGTCGCGCGGCTGCAGGTTGCCGATCTCGTAGACTTCGCGGCTGATTTCGGTGAGTTTGGTGAGGCTGGATCTGCCATGCAGGCAGGTGCGGCCCATCTTGAGCTGCAGATTGGCGATGACCGATGTCAGATCGACGTTGCCGCAGCGTTCGCCGAAGCCGTTGATCGTGCCTTGAACATGGCAGGCGCCGGCTTCCACCGCGGCCAGAGCGTTGGCGACGGCCAAGCCCGCATCGTTGTGCGGATGGATGCCGACGCGCATGCCTTTGAATTCCTTGCAGACGTCGCCAACGATCTTTTGGATTTCGCCAGGCATCGAGCCGCCGTTGGTGTCGCACAGGACGAGGACTTTGGCGCCGGCCGTGGCGGCGGCATGAAGTGTCTTGATCGCGTACGCGGGGTTGTGCTTGTAGCCGTCGAAGAAATGTTCGGCGTCGTAGAGCATCTCGGTGCAGTTGGCGGCGAGGTAGCGCACGCTGCTTTCGATCATGCGCAGGTTGTCGTCAAGCGAGACGCGCAGCGCATCGGTCACATGAAAATCCCAGCTTTTGCCGAAGATGATGAAGACCGGCGCCTTGCTGGCGACGAGCGCCTGCAAGTTGGGGTCGCTTTCAACATCGTTCTTGGCGTGGCGCGTGGAACCGAAGGCGGTGATGCGCGCGTGATCCCATTTCTCGGTGCAGGCCTGGCTGAAGAAGGCCATGTCCTTCGGGTTGCTTCCCGGCCAGCCGCCTTCGACATAGTCCACGCCGAGGCGGTCGAGTTCGCGGGCGATCTCCAGCTTATCGGTCAAAGAGTAGGAGATGTGTTCGCTCTGAGTGCCGTCGCGCAGGGTGGTGTCGAAGATCTCGACGCGAGGCAGGGAATCGGTTTTTGCTTCAGTGCTGACAGATTCCGTAGTTGACGATTTCATTTCACGTGCCTTTCCGTAAAGAGCGAGGCGCTGGCCATAGGCGAGCGAAAGCGTCGCAGCATTTTATGGCAAGCGCTGGAAGGCGCAAGACAACCCGGCGCCGGACGGGAGGAAAGGACGGCGTTAAATCACTCCCCTGCCGAACGGAGTCGGCAGGGCGGGAGGGCCTTTCTGCAATACGTTGGCGCGCATGTTTCGTCTCTATCTGCGAGCAGATGACCTGCTCAAAGAGAAAATATGATATGGTTGTGAGCGACAAAGGCAACCGAAAACCGCACGGGGAAATTTCCACGGGTGCACGTCGCTGGATGTTGTGGTTACGCGGCGATGCGTGCCCAGTTGAGACCGTAAGCGCGGTAGGGTTGGGGGAGTTGCCAGAGAGCTGCGGCGCGGCCATCTTGGCTTATGCATGCGGCCCGGACTTGCGCGAC
>DASXUX010000034.1:0-6090 GCA_036504595.1 Planctomycetota bacterium
TTCCGCCAACTCCGGGTGGTCGCGGCCAAAATCGCCCAGCGCGTTCACGGAGCGTACGCCGGACAAAAATCCAGTCGCCGCGAGCGTCAGCAATGCATGCAGCGGGTGCCGCACACCGCGCCGCTTGCGCGGATCAGGCACAGCCTTGAAGGCTTCCCACAGCGTCAATTCGGCCGTTTGGCTCATTTTTTCGATCTCCTTTGTTTAAGAGATCGACTATTTGCCCATGAAAAATGAGGACTTTTGAAAGGCCCTGGTGCAAAGTGTTCTGCCGTGATCGGCTCTGTGCGCACGGGTATATTCTGTTTCGGAGGTTCGAGCATGACGTACCGCGGGCATATTAAGTGGCGTCGTCGTCTTGGAAGAAGGCGCGGTGCTCCCAGAAGGGACACCCGTGACGGTCGAGCCCGAATCGCAGCCATCCAAGGTCGAAGAGCCGGACCCGATATGCCAGATTGCCGAGAAGGCGGTTCCGACGGGTGTTCGGGATCTCGCCAGGAACATCGACCAGTATCTTTATGGCCATCCAAAGGTAAAGCATGATGGTCGGTGACCCTGTATTTGCTGATACGCTTGTGTTGCATGCACTGTGATTGTGCCTATCCAGCCCTCTTGGTGCGGTGGCTGACGTGAAACTCTTCCAACTCGATCTTCAGCCGCTTCCCGAGCGCAGCGGCAGCGCGCTCCAAGATGTCCAGCGAGCTTGATCTGTTCTTGGGATCGAGTATTCGATCCAACGATGAGCGACTCGTGCGCATCCGGCGCGCCAAGTCCACTTTCGTGACTCCCGCTTTCTTCATTGCGTCGAGAAGTTGAAAAGCCAGGAGCATTTTCGCGGCGTCCCGCCGGACGTCGTCGTAGATGCCCTCTTCCTTGAGAAACTCGTCAAAACTCTCGCCAACGTACTTTCTGTTTATTCCCATAGTCAGTTCCCTTTCAGCAAGGCCAACCGCTTTCGCGCGACATTGAGATCCTGCAGTGGCGTCTTCTGCGACTTTTTGACGAACCCGTGCAGCAGAATCATCTCCGAGGCGACAACTGTGAAGAGGACTCTGGCAATCATCCCGGAAAGCCTCACGCGTACTTCCCAGAGGTCGGTTTCGAGCTTGCGGACGATCGGCATGCCCATGGGCCAGCCAAGTTCAACAACTCGAATATGCTTGCCGATGGTATGCCGCTGTTTGTCGGTCAGTTCTCCCTTTAGCCATTCGCGAACCGGACGGTTGCCACCCTCCAACACGAAAAACACAGCGTGAATTTTCTTTACCTCATCACTCATGTGTAGTGAGTGTACCGCATGCAGTACACGGCGCAAAACAAAACCGGGGAGCCCTTCGGCTCCCCGGTTCATCATCACGATATGTGTCGAGCGTCTTGCACCACTTCGCTTCAGACGGCGGTTTCCTTGCCCGCCTCGTTCTCGCGCTTGGACTGCCAGTAGGCCCAACCCAGGCAGGCGAGCGAGATCAGGATGGCGACGACCCGAACGACGTGGCTTTCAGAGTACTGGAACGCCTGCGGCAATTGATACGCTTCGGGCTTCAGGTTCGCCGCGGCATCTTTCACGCTCTTCACTATTTCCGGATCGTAGACGGCCATCAACGGGACCGTCAGGATCGACACCATGTTCATCACCTTCAGCAGCGGATTGACGGCCGGACCGGCGGTGTCCTTCAGCGGATCGCCAACGGTGTCGCCGGTGACGGACGCCTTGTGCTTCTCGGAACCCTTGCCGGTGTTCTTCACGTTGTCGCGCGGTTCGTCTTCGACGGTCTTCTTGGCGTTATCCCAAGCGCCACCGCTGTTGCACATGAAGGACGCCATCAACTGACCGACCACGATCGAACCCGCCAGGAAGCCGGCCAGAGCGATCGGGCCGAGCCAGAAGCCAACCAGCACCGGGGCGAAGACGGCCAGCAGAGCCGGGCCCACCAGTTCCTTCTGAGCGGCCTGGGTGCAGATGTACACAACCTTGCCGTAATCGGGCAGAACCGTGCCTTCCATCACGCCGGGGATGTGGAATTGCCGGCGGCATTCATTCACGATCAAGTACGCCGCGCGGCCGACGGCGCGGATGGTCATGGACGAGAACAACATTGGAACCGCGCCGCCGAGCAGCATGCCGACCAGCAGGCTCGGGTTGGAGACGGAGAGCATGTTCGCCACGTTCTGGAACAACGCGATCGGCAAGGCTTTCTCTTCGCCGCCGCCGCCTGAACCGATAACCGTGATGAACGAGGCGTACAGCGAGACGGCCGCGATGACCGCCGAACCGATGGCTACGCCCTTGGTCACGGCCTTCGTCGTGTTACCGACAGCGTCCAGGTCGGCCAGGATCTGGCGGGCTTCTTTGTACTTGGCTTCATGTTCCGCTTTCGGCGCATTTTCCGGAACTGTAAGCATCTTCTCCCTCTCGTAACCCATTTCGCCGATGCCGTTGGCGTTGTCAGCGACGGGGCCGAACACGTCCATGGAAATCGTGTTGCCGGTCAGCGTCAACATGCCGATGCCGCACATGGCCACGCCGTAAGCGATACAGATCGGGTTGGTGCCGGCATAGACCAGTACGGAAGCGATGATCGCGATGCCCAGGACGATTGCCGTCACGACGGACGATTCGTAGCCGACTGCGAAGCCTTCAATGATGTTGGTCGCGTGGCCGGTCGTGCAGTTCTTCACCAGGCCCTTCACCGGCGAGTACTCCGTGCCCGTGAAGTATTCCGTCGTGCGGTTCAACGCGATGCACAGAATGATGCCGATGAAGCAGGTGTACGCCGGACGCATGTCGAGTCCCGCAATACCGAAGCTCACCCACGATGGCAGCGCCAGCGTGTAGTTACCCGCCGCGTCTTGCATGTGGTTGATCCAGGGGCGGCTGGCGTCGTTATCGAAGTTCAAGTAGACGTAGCCGAGGATCATGAAACCGACGACGGAGATGATCGAGCCGAGGATGAAGCCGAAGTTGATCGATTTCATCGCTTCGGCGACGTTTCCGCGGTCGCCGGCCTTCACGGAATACGTCGAAATGATCGATCCCACCACGCCGATGGCGCGGACCAGGATCGGGAACATAACGCCTTTGTGTCCGAACGCTACGTAGCCGAGAATCATGGCCGCGACGATCGTCACTTCGTAAGACTCGAAAATGTCCGCCGCCATTCCGGCGCAGTCACCGACGTTGTCGCCGACGTTGTCGGCGATCGTGGCCGCGTTGCGCGGATCGTCTTCAGGAATGCCAGCCTCAACCTTGCCCACCAGGTCGGCGCCGACGTCGGCCGCCTTGGTGTAAATACCGCCGCCCACGCGCATGAAGAGGGCCAGCAGCGTGCCGCCGAAGCCAAATCCGAGCAGCGCTTCGTAAGCGTGTTCGCCATAGGTCATGAAAATCAGTGTGCCGCCCAGCAGGCCCAGGCCGTCGGTCAACATGCCGGTGATCGTGCCAGTGCGGTATCCGAGCATCAGGGCTTTGCCGAAGCCTACAGGCGCCGCCGCGGCGACTTTCAGATTGCCGGCCGTCGCCAGTCTCATGCCGACGAAGCCGACCGTGCCGGAGAAGATCGCGCCGATCAGGAAGGCGCCGGCGCGGCCGATAGCAAATGGATCTGCGAAGCCCTTATCAGAACTCATCGCTTTGGTCACATACAAGACCACGACCAGCACGACGATGAGCACAGCCACGGTGCTGAGCTGGCGCTTGAGATATGCGTTAGCGCCGTCGCGGACCGCCTTGGCGATCATCTGCATCTTGGGCGTGCCGTTGCTGGCCTTGTTGACCTGGCCCATCAGCATCAGCGCGTACAAAAGACCGCAGATGGCGATGCCGAGGGTGGCAAACAAAGCGTAGCGTTCGCCGGCGGAAAACTTCGGCTTTCCAGTCACCGGGTCCGGCGTGGTGTCCAGGAACGAGAAGTACTCGAACTTCGATTCCTGCGGTGCCTTGTCCTTCGCGGCGGCGGCAGGCTTTGCTTCTTCGGCCCGAGCCTGATGCAACAGGCCTGGCGCATTGAACAGAAACACAGTCAGTGCCGACGCCAAAAAGGCGCTTAGCATCCTGTGTCGTAAAAAAAAGCTTCCCCAACGTTTGGGACTCATCCAACATCCTCCTTTGTAGCGCAATCCTCCTGGATTGCGTATACCACCGTACGACGCAACCTGGGAAGGCTTGCGCCACGGCCAGACAGCGTATCTTGCCCTGTTGACCGTCTCACGCCTGAGACGGCAACAAAAAAGCTCGGTGCACTCGGGTGAGCGCCAGCAACGTGTACCGCACAGTACATCGTCGGTTGCCCTAACTATATAGAGGGCGCGCGGGAATTTTCTAGCTTAGAACTTGGCCGCGTGGCAAAGCCGCGCAATTCCCGATTTATATCGTCAGCCCTCCACAGAACGCTCAGCCCTGCAGCGCACCGACCGAAGAGCCCATAATTGCGTGAAAATGGGACCATGTCAATACCCTGCAAAGATAATATAGCGATAGCTTTGCAGGTTTTGGACTATGCCAAAATAGGCTTTTTATGCCGCGTCGCGGCCATCTTCCAATACCGGCCAGAGCGACTCGATCTGGTCCAGCACCACACCCGTCCCGCGAGCGACAGCCGTCAACGGATCTTCAGCGCGGCGAACCGGCAAACCCGTTTCGCGAGCCAACATGCGGTCCATTCCGCGCAGCAGAGCCGTCCCGCCGGCCAGCGTGATTCCCGACTCGATCAGGTCGGCGGCCAGTTCCGGAGGCGTGCCTTCGAGCGTGCTCTTGATCGTGCGGACGATTTGTTCGAGGGGCTCGTGCAACGCTTCACGAATCTCTTCGCTACGCACAGTAACGGAGCGCGGCAAATTCGCGAGCGTGTCCATGCCCTTCACTTCCTTGGTCAGCTCCTCCTCTAAGGCGTAGGCGCTGCCAATGTCGATCTTGACACGCTCGGCTGTCGTTTCGCCGATCTGCAGGTTGTAGACGCTCTTCATGTGCTTGATAATCGCTTCGTTCATTTCATCGCCAGCGATGCGCAGCGATGCGCTGCGGACGATGTCGGAAAGCGAGATCACCGCCACTTCGGCCGTACCGCCGCCGATATCGACGATCATTGACCCTTTTGGCTCCGTCACGGGCAGTCCCACGCCGATGGCCGCAGCCATCGGTTCCTTGATCAGACGCACGTCGCGAGCGCCGGCGCGTTCGGCCGAGTTAATCACCGCGCGCTTTTCGACCGTGGTGATGCCCGACGGGACCGCGACGATGACGCGCGGGTGGATGAAACGGCTGCGACCATGAGCTTTCTTGATAAAGTAGCTTAGCAGAGCTTCGGTAATCTCAAAATCGGCGATCACGCCATTTTTCATCGGGCGAACGGCTTCGATAGAACCGGGGGTGCGGCCGAGCATCTGGCGGGCTCTTTCCCCGACCGCCGGCTCGCCATTGATCATGAAGACTTTATTCGTGCCGCGCCTGACGGCCACCACCGACGGTTCGGATAGGATGATGCCTTCGCCACGCGCGCAAACCAGCGTGTTCGCCGTTCCCAGATCGATTCCCAAATCCTTGCAGAACATGCCCATGATATTCTCAAAGATCATGCGTCTCTCCCGACCATCTCAGCTCAAACCAGCACGCGTTGCAGCGTGCGAAAGTGGTTCCTCGGTTCAGGCCGTTGCTGCGATGGATGTTACGCCACATGAAGTATCGGCAGCGCTTCTGGGCAAACGCAGTGAAAATGTCCGATAAAAATGCCCCCATCTCACCTTCACGCGTCATCCGTTCGCACGCAAAAGTCCACGACTTCAACACAGAGAACACGGAGGAAAAACAGGGTTCGGGGTTCAGGGGCCAGGGTTCAGGGTTCAGGGAAGGCCTTGACGCGCCGCTCCGGTCCCCTTCTCCTCGCGAAAGTGGCGCAATCCTCCCGGATTGCGCGTCGCTCCGGTCCCCCTCTCCCCCGCGCGGGAGAGGGGTTAGGGGTGAGGGGGCCACCTTGCACTCCCCATCCACGTTCTCCGCGTCTTCTGTTTTCACGTTGTTTCCCGTGCCGTTGCTCCTGCCTCCCGCCTCCTGCATCCTGCCTACTGCTGTTCTCCCGTGCGGCCCCAACTTTTCAT
>DASXUX010000035.1:0-19669 GCA_036504595.1 Planctomycetota bacterium
CGTTGGAAGAAAACTCACGCCGAAGAAAACGAAGAACAGCAGAAGAAGAGATTCAAAATCGAAGTTGTCGAAGAAGACGAACCGAAGAACACCGCATTTTCAAACCGGCTGGATTACTGCTCCTTCAGATCGGCGCTGACATCCAGAAGGCTTCAGCTACTTCGCGCGCCATACTGCAATCGGGTTCCAGACGTCGGTCCAGCACTCGCGGAGTGCAGACCCTCGATGCCGAGCACGTGCATACATGATTCGCGTTCCCGAACACTTCTTGCTGGTACCGATATTCACACTTTAGAAGACCAAACGTTTAGCAGCCGTTCTCTGAACGATGCATTGCGAACGACCCCATCTCTTGACAATCGCTTCTTTGCACCACGGCCTAACGCTCGCGCCAGCGAACTGACGTGTCGGCGTTTCCTTGCTGGCAACTCCAAGTACACGAATGAAACCTGTCGTTTACCGTAGCGCTGACTGCGCACATGTAACACGTTGCCCGGTGGGCTCACCCATGCACTGCCGCCGCCCTTGTCAGTGACCTCAATGACAATATCGCCGCGCTGATAATAGCACTTGCCTGTCCAGCGAAAGCTATCCAGTTCGAAGCTGCGTGGATGTTGACGTCTTTTCTTTGCAACGGCCAATGCCTCATCATGGAGAGCTTGGTCTCTTTTCGACCAGTCTACAAGTCTAAGCTGCGCCAGCAGTAGACGCGGCAGCGTCGGCCGGACTGACGAATCCAATTTACGGTGATTGCCGCGTTTGCCGCCCGGAATACGCGGCGGCCGGTAGAGCTTGGCCAGACGCTTCAAGATTGTGGGCGTCAGTTCATGCAGGCAGTGCTTCCGGACGAAATCCCTCGCGGCACTTACGACCTTTGGCTCAGTGGTACGGACGGCGGCCTCTATAAGCTGTGATGCCGACCGGACTGAAACGTTTGTCGACCCGATGTAGGCGGTGCGGCCAATAACAAAAACCTTGGCATGCAGATTTGGCACGCTGTAAATCGCAACTCCACGCTTCATCAGCGCCAGCAAGTCTTTGGGACAAGTCTGGCCAGAAGCCACCGCCCGCTCGCTGCTATCCACCACCAAACAACTTCCCTTGGGCATCGGTAATAGACGGCGAGCATTTGCCCCGGAGTAAGCCACCGCTGCCATGCACCGTTGTCGGCAGTTGCGCACGGCCTTCGTCAACTCTGGCCAGATTCGGGCAGTAATAAAAGTTGCACTCATCTTGGGTCTTGGCGAGATTAGCATTACGAACATCAGTCGCCAGCGAAGATTATCTCAAGCGCGTTCGATTTACCCTTCGCACGGACAAGCGCTCTCGAACTGCTCGTCAGCCATCAGATTCTCGGCAACGACGATTATGGCCAATATGTTCACTTCGCTGTCACTTGGGAAGATGGGATAAAAGAACGCCCCCTTATGAACCTGCAACCTGGCTCGGAACAGCCAAACCGCCATGACTGCCCTTTCGGCAGAGCGGGGCCGGCCGCGAATCGGACACCGGCCGTAGAATGGCACCGGTGAGCACGCCCCCTATTCCATGGAGACTTCCATGCGAAGCACAATTTCCGAAGCAGTCCTGAACACTCATGCGTTCGTGACCCTCCTGCAGGCTCGCGCCGAAGCAGACCCGGAGACATGCCAGACAACATGAATGGAATGCGCTGCTGGCAGCGGTTGCCCAACTCACCGTCTGCACCGGGTTGCTGGCCAAGGTTTGCCAGACTGAAATGGAAGTACCGTTTCCGACAGACGACTGCCTGTTGGACAAGGGCGTGCTGCCGGAGTGGTACGCCAAGGAACTGCGGCTGGCGATTGAGGCCCGCCAGTGAGCGGCGAAGGTGCTACTCGGTCTTGCCGAAAGCGCACAAGACGATGCGACGCCAACGCCGTCGCAGATAGCCGCATAACAAAAAACGCCGGAGGAAACCCAATGGCCTTACGGCGGCTGATTGATCGTAATTACGGCTTAGGCCCTTTATTTTGAAAATGGTGAGGTTCTGTCTGCTTATAAGCTGTAAGCCTGGAAGGGTATGTAAGGAATGAGAAGTCTAGGCGAAAAGGTCTCCCATTTTAGCATGAAGTAAAACTGCAAGTTGCCTAAGCCCTTCTGGTGTTACTATCTCAAGATGGGAAATCTCATAACGAATATCGGAAAAAGTCTTACCAACGTAATACGTACATCTATCCATTTGATACGGGTCTGCTGAGAGAATTCCTGAAGCGTTGAATTCCGCAACCCATAACATTCCTGGGGGAACTACCAAAATAGGAATGATCGACGCTGCGTACCCTACGTTTGTCTTACATTTATCTAAGGCGAGGATCGCAAGTTCATGGCATGATTGGAGGGCTTGGCTCCATTTGTCAAAAACCTCATGGTCGTTAATTGTGACGATGCTTTTTTCTTCTGGTCTTCTGCCTTTAGCTTCCTCGCGTTTACGAACTAATTGGTCCAGACATTTTCCGACAGGCTCATTTTGAAGATAGAAGGAATGGCAAGTTTTCTCTTCCCCGTAATGGATAATAGAATGATGCGCTTCTGCTTTGGAGCGCTTTAAGCAAGAGATGACTATCGGACACTTAATTGCCTTGCATTCAGCGGCAACATAAATCCCCTTGGTATTGTTGGGAGCAAAGAAGGCCCGAATATCAAATTGCCGAGTCTTGTTGCTTTGAGGGTCAGAGTATAAGCCGCCATAAATGCAGTTGAACTGATGACTCTCCAAAATTGCTTTTGCACGAAGCTCCAAAACAAGTTCGGAATGGCCTTCCAAGTATAGGCGAATTTCATCTGGCGTAAGGTTGCCTTCGTCGGCCATCTTGGAATCTCCTATTTACTTCTCCGCTCTGTCAGGGGCGGCTTGAAGAGTCGCAAGCTCGCACTCGCGACCTTCCCCGCGTGTGAAGTCGGCTTCGGACAATACCCGTCCGCCGTCAGGCACGCTCCGATCACCGGACGAACTCCACCATCATCGACGGTCGTTTTCGGATTGGCTCCGCGAACTCATCATCATCGGTTATGAAGTGTTGCCTATCGTACACAATGAACAACACTTGGTAGCCGCTGTCACCGTACTTGGTGATGTCCTCCGCGATGGCACGAACGATTGCGGCCTCGTCCTTCTTCTCGCGGAGATACTTCAACTCGACGATGAGTGTGTTGACCTCCGATGCGAAATCCGGCTTTGTAAGCTTGGAGGACCAGCAGATGTACGGAAACTCGCGGCGCAGGTTTATGTCGCTCGCGTGCAGTAAACCGTCGCATATTTGCTGCAAACGGGGTTCGTCTTCTGGCGCGTGCGTGGCGCACAGGGATGGAAGTCCCTTGCGCAGGACTTCGACAATTCGGTCGGCAAACCGTCTCCAGCACGCAACTCGATGCTCTCCCCCGAAAACACGCGCCAAAAGGGAAGTCTTTTCGAGCGTTCCATCCATTACCGAGTCAGAATGAGCGTTGATCTGAGCTTTTACGACGGACGTTGCCGCTTCCGCGTGACGTTTGAGCATTCTGGCGAAGTCCTGCGCCGCTTGAGTTCGATTAGGGAGATCGCGGACAGCCCTGCCGAGATGGCTATTAAACCTTGTCCCGATTTGCTGTTCATCCCATCGGTTCAATTCAGTGGCGAGTCGGACGTAGTCAACGGCGATGTTGATCTCGTAACCTTCGTCACGCCGCCCAGTGAAGACGTCCACCTCATAGTCCGTCTCTGGATCGTTGTCTGCTTGCCCTGCGGCCAGCACTGCAATACGCCGATCTATGCACTGGCCGCACCGCCCACAATGTTGCTGCCCTTTTGCTTTGAAAAAGGAGTGGCTGCAAGACACCGTCTTGCCAATCAGATCGCCACATCCATTTGCAGCGATAATTGAAACGATATCAGTTTTGGTTTTGAATAGATACGGGTTGTCCACAATGCAGTCACGGCCAAGAACGCGCGAGAAGAATTGCTGAAAAAGATGAAGGGCGTGTGGGTGTGTCGTTCGTGATGCGCGCGCCCCGACTACCTCATCGGCCACTGGCAGATTGAGGCTGATAACGCCGTTCTCAAAAAAGCGCACGCCTTTGGCATTTACTGATGCGGCGACCGTTGCCCCCAGCGCGCAGTAGAGAAATGACCGCGTCCGTTGTGTGTGCTCTCGCCCCATGTTCACGTCTTTATTCACCCACACAGGCACATGAACAAGGGACGCCGGAAATCTGCAATTGAGTTCACTGAACAGCATCCGCTGATGATTGTCTTTGATGCTAACCGGCCGATGGCTTACTAGGACTTGCTTCTCTTTACGGTTGGCCGTCTCGACAATACCGGCGAACGAATCGAGTCCACCGGAGAATAACGCCACGCGCTCTACTCCGCAGAACGGCCATTCTTCCATAGCTCCCAGTGCAAGGTACGGCGGAATCGCGTCCAGATGGCGCGCCGGAACAAAAGTGAACGCGAACGAGTCGTCTGACAGGAAGTTAAGAACCCCAGCGAGAGCGCCTGCAGTCTCTGGCGAACTCCAGAAAGCGACATCTCTCACGGGAATCACAAACTGGAAGTCCCTCCGCCAAGGTTCTGGGTCGGCCACATCCTCCCAAACGCCGTCTCTCTTTGCTCTGCAATCCGCCGCATAAACGTAGGCGGCGATTTCCAGTAAGTCCACCAGCCTTGATTGGATGCCGGTCTGACATTTCTTGGCAACATCCTCCAGCAGTAAGTTGACGTTAGCACCGCTGCCAGTCGTCGCCAAGTGGCTCGTGACGTGTGTGTGTCGTCGCGGGTCGCCAGGGTCAATGGTTGCCCCGCTGCATAGTATCAGCCGTGGCTTCCTCATGTCCCCGCGCTCTGCCTTTTAAGTTCGTCGCTGAGTTTCTTCATGGCCACCGCCATGAATCGCGACGTGTTCTCTATTGTGATGCCCTCTTTGAACTCAGTCTTGGAGTACCAATCGCCGCAGAAGTCGCGCACGATCAACGCACTCTGCTCGCAATGTAAGCGGAGTGCTTCGTTGAACTCGCACAAGTCGCCGAGTTGGTGAATGCGTCGTCCGCCGACGTTGGCTGCCGTTGCTCTACTTAGGAAGAAATTTAAGTACCGCGCTACGAACTGGCTGAAAAACTTCTGCCCCAGACGGGCAAACCCTTCCTTAGTGGATAGCGCCCGCACCGCGCATTGTAGCTCATCGGGACCACTTCCAAACAAAGTCGCCGCATCCGGCGCAGCTAGCGATGAAAGTGCTTCCCCAACCGCGTGCATGGCCATCTCACTGACGTCTGTGTGGCGGGCAAATTGACGAACATGATCGTCAATGACCCCCTGTACCTGGACGCAGAGTTCAAAGACGGTTGCCGGATGTGCTACATTAATTCCTAGTAACTGAAGCCGTCGTGGCCAGTCAGATTGGCGCATGGCCAGCACCAGTTGGGTGAGAAGATAGAAGGAATAGCGGAGGCCATAGTCACTCTTGGCCGCCGTCAATCCTGCTTGGGTCGCATTGAGCGCCCGCCGCGCCGTGTTGTTCACGTCATCTGAAAGCGCCGCCCCGCCAACGCCGCGCGACTCGCCTTCGATGTACGCGACAACTTGGCGGAATTTCCGCGTAGTCGGTATGGAACCGAGCCGTTGGTGGCCCATGCTACAGTTCCCCCTTGAACGCTTTGTCGAGGATCGACGGCAGCAGGGCGTCCAGTTCGGCGGCGGTATCGGCTTGGAGTTTCTTAAGCGCGTCCACCTTGGCTTGCAGGTCGTCGAGGTAGGCGACGATGCGGCGCTGCTCTGCGAGGGGTGGCAACGGAAAGACAATGTTGCACATCCGTGTGAGGCCGAGGTCCTTGTTGGATGAGCCGTGCGTGTACTCGGCAGCCTGAGCTTTGCTGGAAGGTGCATTCAGCATGTGCTCCACATAAGCATCGAGTGCCACTTCACGTCTCAGTTTGAGCAGGGCGACGTGGACCCAAATGCTGAACTGTCGGTCTGTGTCAACCCGACGCGCAACCCCGGTCGTGCCGCCCTTCGTGTAAAGTACATCTCCGCGTTCAACGAACGCCTTCTTCGAGAACAAGGCGTGGTTCTCTTCGGAAACGTATTTTGCGGTTGTGAAATCTATACCTTTCTCGGAAATGTTCCTGACGGAGATGAAAGGTACACCGGCTTCCACGTAAGACGGTGATACGTGCGGCCCATCCGTGATCTTGGTGCATACATCGCCGAGACGAACATCGGTGTGCCTGCGCCTTAGTGATTCAACGCAACAGTTCCGGGCCGAGTTGAGCACACTGCCAGCTTCATCCGCCGCCTGTTGTCGCAGGGCGCGGGCTTCTTCGACCGTCGCCGCCAGTTCCTCAATCCGGGCCACGACGCGGCGCTGCTCATGGCGGGGAATGTACGGAATTTCCACCTTGGCTAATGCATCGAAATACAGCCGCTCGCGGACACTGCCTGCCGTGGCCAGGTTTATTGCGCGTAGTCCCGGACGGCTTTTCAGGAACAGATAAACAAGTTGTGGTTCAAGCGCATCCTGCGCATCCTTGCACCGAAAAACAACGTAATCAGGGCTGATGACGCCGGTCAAAGTGTCGCAGTGCGCCCAACCAAGAGACCCCACGTTGATCCGCATGGGATTATATGCGAACCAGTCGCGCTCAACGCGAAGGTATCGGCTCATGTCGCTGATGCGTGGCATTCCAGAGCGATGCAAACCGTCTTTGTTGCTGACGCCCAATAGCGGGAGGCCATCGGCGTCAACGCTACCGATGCGGTCCTTGCATTCTTCTAGCAAGGCCCCGAGTTTTGTGAGGGTGTACGTCACGCTTTCGCCCCCGCCAGCACCTTCTTGATTTCGCCCATGATCTCGGCGATGCGTAGTTCCTTCTTGAGAATGTCCTCGGCGAGCTGTTCGGGCGGGAGGTGCTCAAAGTCTACCTGGCCACGAGGGTTCTTGATGTCCAGATTGCAGCCGTTGGCAAGGATGTCTCTGGCGGGCACCTTCCATGCTCGCTCATTTTCGGCACGTTCCTTCCACCACGCCAGCAGCGGCGCGAACTCCTCAAACTGAATCGGCGCGGTTTTGGTGTAATTCTTGCGGCCTTCCGGCAGCAGATGCTCGTAATACCAGACATCCTTCGTCGGCCCGCTGCGGTCGAAGAAAAGCAGGTTCGTCGGGATACTCGTGTATGGCGCAAAGACGCCGTTGGGTAGCCGCACAATGGAATGCAGGTTGAAATTCGTCAGCAGGTCTTCCTTGATGCGGGCGCAGATGCCGTCGCCAAAGAGCGCACCGTTGGGCACAACCACGCCAGCCCGGCCCGGTTTGGGCTGGCGCTTCAGTTTGCGCATGATGAGTTGAAGGAATAGGAGCGCCGTTTCGGCGGTCTGTTTGTCTTCGGGGAAGTTGCCGAGGATGCCGCGCTCTTCCTCGCCGCCGAAGGGCGGATTGGTCAAGAGTACGTCCACGCGGTCTCTGTCGCCGATTTCGTTCAGCGGGAAGCGCAGCGCGTTGCCGGGGTCGATCTGCGGGCTTTCCAGCCCATGCAATAGCAGGTTCATCTGGCAGAGCAGGTACGGCAGCGGCTTGGCCTCGCAGCCGAAGATCGTCTCCGTCTGCAACGTTTTCCGGCGCTCGACCGTCCGGCACTGCTTTTCCAGATGCAGATACGACTCGACGAGGAAACCGCCCGTGCCGCACGCCGGGTCCAGCACCTTCTCACCGATGCGCGGGTCCGTGACGGCGACCATGAAGCGCACGACGGCGCGCGGCGTGTAGAACTCCCCGCTGTCACCCGCCGCGTCGCGCATTTCCTTCAGCATGGATTCGTACAAGTGGCCGAGCGTGTGGATTTCGTCGCTGCTGGTGAAGTGGATGTCGTTGAGCTTGTTGATGACATCGCGCAGCAGGTAGCCGTTAATCATCCGGTTCAGCGTACCCTTGAACACGGTGGCAATCACGTCGCGCCGGTCGCCGTTGCTGCTCTGGAGGCCGCGCAGATATGCGAACAGCCCCGCCCCCTTGCTCCCGTCCGGGAGCCGCGCTTCTTCCTGGTTGATGAAAGCTATCAGTTCGTCGCCCGTGATTCCGTCCGCCTTCGCCGCCCAATCGCGCCAGCGGTACGGCTTCTCGATGGCGGGCTTGAACCGCTTCCCGGCCAGCTTGGCTTCGTCTTCGCGAATCAGTTCCATGTCGTCGAGAAATTTCAGGAACATGACCCACGTGAGCATCGGCAGCCGGTCCAAGTCGCCGCTGAGGCCCTTGTCCTTGCGCATGATGTCCCGCGCAGACTTCACGATGGAGCCAAGCTTCTGAGCGGTGGTGACGGGCTGTGCTTCTGGTCGCGAAACTGAACGTGGCATTGTGCAGTATCTCTCGTGTTAGTTCCCGCTGTTGGCTGAACGCAATTCCGCTTCCAATTTGCGGGCCATTTTCTTCAGTCCCACGCTGGGGTCCATTGCCAATGCTTGGCGGAAGTAATCCAGGGCTTGGGATTTGTTCGCGACGGCAAGCTCTACTTCACCAATCAATCGCAGAATCTGAGCCTTCGACTTGGGGTATTTGTCGGAAGCGCGATCCAAAGCGTGCCTCAAAAGGTCCAATACATCAAGCCTTTCTGAGAGCGACATTGATCCAGGCGGCTTCTCTGCAATTCGCTCTTGCGCCAAGCCGAACAATTGCATATCGCTGCCCCTCTCGATCAACCGAACTTCGACTGGTCGTTCATCTTTCAGTTCTTCAAGATACGCGAGCAGTTCGGCGGGCTGGCATCCACGAGCGTGTCGCTGCCGGGCAAAACGTTCCAGCACCGTAATCGCGTCTTGGCGTCGATCATTGACCTCATACAACCCGGCAAGGGAGTTGTAGTACCAAGGCGCCACGCCCCATTGATTAACGCGGTCTTCCGCTTCTGTGGCATCAATTAGAGCAAGCAAGAGCTGTTCTGCTTCCGCATCCCGGCTTTCGCTTTGTAGACGCGCTACCTCGTCCACGTACTCAGTATAGTGTTTGCCTTTGTAGTAGCCCGGCTTTTCCATTCTCGGTCCATTGCTCCAGCACGCGAGTAGTCTTGCTCTGCACTATGCTGACTTCAGGGTAGCAACACATTGTGACGACAACATCACCGGGCGGACTTCACGATGGAGCCGAGCTTCTGGGCGGTGGTGGTGGGTGCCATTCTCGCGTCATCTTGCATCGCAACTCACTCCATGGCGAACGTGGCCATTGCTGCATCAAACCGACATCTCGAACGAGACGCACAGCAACCGTTTGAATACGGTCTTTCCTCTTCCGCATGCAGGTCTGTGCGGATAATACACTCAGGAGCGAGTTCACTGTATGTGAGATTTGGACCGCCATAGTTGCCATTCGCGCTTCCACAACAATGAAGGACGCCGCGAATGTTGCGAAGCTTCTTCTTTAGCAGGCCACCAAGACGATTCCCGTGGTGCGCCGACTTCACCAGTGCATAGTCTTTGGGCAATGGGAAATAGCGTGCGGCCATATCATTCATCGGTCCTTCATGCAGGTCGCTTAAGAAAAGAGCCTCGGATGCGATTTCAAAGACCAAGCTGTGGTTGTCGAGTTCTTTGTCATGCACAACTCTGGCAAAGGACAACCCCTTGGGCATCTTCAGCCGTGTTAGCTGGTTAATGTGGTCCGTAATGAGCTTGACGTCCCGGTCGCATACTGCCAATGAGATCGTGTTGGCTTTATTAGGAGTCCGTGAATGGTACTTCATGTTAATGTGCGCTAAGCCCGCCGCAATAGTCCGTACGCTGCTCAGAACTACGGATTGCCCGTTGGTGCGGAGTCTACTCTCAATCGCGCTGATCGCACGCGAAATGCTCTCGGATGTCTTCTTCCAAGTTTGGGGCGGTGGCCATAGCACCTTTGACGGTAATGGCCATCTAGGACGGTATAACGCAGCCACTCCTCTCAGGTTCTTGGAGAGATAGGCCATAATTGGCCCTGCAGTAAGCCAATTCTTGCCTTGAACTCCATATGTAGAGTCGCTGCCCTCGTAGGCTATAACGTATGCCGTCAAGATCGTCATTTGCCATCCAAGTGCATTCGCGTCTCGCCAGTCGAGCCAGGGAATGAACGCCGTATGGAAGATTCGACTTCGCTTCTTCTCATACAAAAGCTTAAACCCGTTGAAGTGATCTGTGTGCGCGTGACTCAGAACCGCATGCATTCGGTTTGAGACGATCATCTGTAACGGATAATCAGCAGCAGGCTTAGTTACATTGCTGTCGCTATGACCGCAATCTCGGATGACGGCAAGTCTAGATCCGAAACGGATTCGGATTGCTTCCCCGTGGCCAACGTTCCACACATCAATTTCCAAGTCGCCGTGTGTTCTGTGGTGTCGGCCCCTGTTTGGGCATTTCATCTTCTGCATGACCGCGCCCCACGATAAAGGCATTACGCCACGTACAGCAGCGTCTGCAACTGGTTCACCGCATCACGGAGCCGCTCGGCCCCGCCAAAGAGCTTCACAATCTCCACCACGTTCCCTTGTTCCGAAAGCGGTGGCACTTTCAGCACGTCGGGAATGACGAACTGCGCCGTGCCATGCTCCGCATACTTTTCGAGCAGCGTTTCGAGGACCGCCTTTGCCTGCGGGCCGTACTGGTCAAAGAAATCCTTCTTCTCGCGCCGCAGGCGTTCGGCACGTTCTCGGCGTGTGCGAAGCGGCGCATTGTACGCGAGGTGGCAGAGCAGGTCGAACGGGTCGGCGTCGGGCTGCTTTGTTTCGATCCGCAGATGCTCGAAGTCGATCCCCTGGTCCGCCAGCGCCGTGATGACTTCGCTGCGCTTGTCAGGGTCGGTCCACTTGGCGCGCAGTTCGGCGGCGGACGGAAACAGAGTCCGCACCTTTTCAGCGGCGTAATCCACAAACAGCACGACACGAAGCTGCCTGCCGTCCGGGTCGATGTCGTACACCAGATGCGCACCAATTTCGACCCGCCCTCCGTCGTAGTAGAACTTGCGGCGTTCTTCTGGTGGCTCATCGGGCGGGAACGATTCGGGCGGTTCAGGCGGCGGCTCGGTCACGACCGGCGGCTGCGTGGGTGTGCCGTTCTCGCCGATCTCTTCTTCTGTGATGCGGGCCGGTTCGCCGTCGAAATCCGGGTCGGCGAACAGGCGCGTGGCCGAGCCTGTGTAGTCGACGATGTTGAAGAACAGCTTGCCGTAATCATCGCGCACGCGCGTGCCGCGCCCGATGATCTGTTTGAATTCAGTCATGGCGTTGACCACGCGGGCGAGCACGACGTTTTTGCAGGTCGGAATATCGACGCCGGTTGTCAGAAGCTGCGAGGTCGTCAGGATGACGGGCGTCTGCGTTTCAACGTCCTGGAAGCGGCTTAGATGCCCGCGCCCGACGCCGCCTTCGTCGGCGGTCACGCGGCACACGTAATCGGGGAAGCGCGCCACGAGGTCAGCGTTCAGATTGTTCAGAGCCTGCCGCATCTCGTCCGCATGCTCTTGATCGACGCAGAAAACGATGGTCTTCGCGAAGCGGTCCGTCGCCTTCAGGAAATCCGTTAGATGCCGGGCGATAGCCTGCGTGCGCGCCTTCAACGCTACAATGCGCTCAAAATCCCGCGTGTGGTATTCACCATCGGGGATGTTGCGCCCGTAACGGTCGAGGTCGCCCTGGCTGGGACGCCAGCCAGTCGCATCCCACGTGGTGACGACGCGGTGCACGCGGTATGGCGCGAGGAATCCGTCTTCAATTCCCTGCCGCAGGCTATAGGTGTAGATCGGATTCCCGAAGTAGCGGTACGTGTCCACGTTATCGTCGCGCTTTGGAGTGGCGGTCATGCCGAGCTGGTATGCAGGCTCGAAGTATTCGAGAATCTCACGCCAACAGCTATCGTCCTTCGCGCTCCCACGATGGCATTCGTCCACAACGATGAAGTCGAAGAAGTCCGGCGCGTACTCGCGGTACAGGCCGGGGCGGTTTTCGTCTCTGGCGATGGCCTGATAAATCGCGAAGTACATCTCGCGCCCCTTGTTGATGACGCCGCCCTCGATCTTCCAGCGCGCGTCGCCGAAGGGCGTGAATGTCTTGTCCTTTGGGTCATCGACAAGGATGTTACGGTCGGCCAGATACAGAATTCGTGGGCGACGATACTCGCCCGTCCGATTCCAGCGGGAGTTCCACAACTTCCAGCAAATCTGGAAGGCCGTGATGGATTTGCCGCAGCCGGTGGCCATCGTCAGCAGAATACGGCGATCGCCCTTCAGAACGGCTTCAACGACGCGATTGATCGCGATTTCCTGATAGTAGCGCGGCTGTTTTCCGACAACGAGGGACAGAGGCGAGAGCAGTTGAGCCACAGTCTTCTCGTCTGTCAGACCTTTTGCTGCCCGGAGCCGCGCCCACAGTTCGGCTGGCGTGGGAAACGCATTGACGACGCGCTCGATGCCGGTTGTGTAATCGAACTCGACGATCTCGTTGCCATTAGTGGAGTACGCAAACTTAATGTCGAGGACTTCGGCGTATTGCTTTGCCTGCTGCATTCCGGCCGTCGCAAGCTCGACGTCCGCTTTGGCCTCAACAACGGCAATCGGAAAATCGCGGGTAAGACGCAGGATGTAATCGGCGCGTTTCTGCTCTCTCCGGCGAACTCTGCTACCGATGACGACGATGCGGCCATCCGTAAACGTGCGCTGCTCAGCGATGGAGTGCGGGTCGTTGTCCCAGCCCGCCGCAACCAGCTTCGGGGTCACGAGCCTGCGACACGTGTCAGCTTCGTTCATGCGGCGACCACCATGAGTTTCTATTGGCTTCTACGCCATTGTGGTTAGTCGGAGCGGCACGTCAACCACGAAACCACCGTCGTAAGAACCCCGGCTTTGAAAATGCACATGTGCCTGTGAGCGCCAAGAGATTGAACTGCGCGGTACGCCGACGTAAGATGGCGGTATCAACGAGAGAAGGTGAAGATGGAGAACGCGCTTAGCTCGACGTTTTTGGACGCCGTCGCAGTTCTGGCAATGGCAACTCTGTGCACGGCGATCGCGCCAACCCCGGCAACTGCTGCGGAAGCGGCAGTTGGCACTGTCCGCATTTCCTTGATCACAGATGCCAAGCCGGAGCTCCCCCATATCGCGGCCGTGCTGGAGAGGCAGATTGCCCAGCGCTGTCCGGCAACATTTGTGGAAGAAGGCGTCGCGCCGCTAACGATTGAACTGGCGATCGATCGCGCTCTACCCGAAGACGCCTTCACGCTCGCGGAGACCGGCGGGAAGGTGATTCGTATCACCGGCGCGAACGCGCGAGGAGCGCTTTTGGGTGTCGGAAAGTTCCTGCGGGGCTGCCGTTTCACAGAGGTTGGTTTTATTCCGGGCAGATGGCGCGGCTCCTCCACACCAAGGTGCCGGTTGCGCGCAATCTATCTGGCTACGCACTTCAACAATTTTTACGAGGCGGCACCTCTGACGGATGTAAAGCACTACGTCGAAGAGCTCGGTCTCTGGGGATACAACGCGATTTTCGTTCATTTTCCAACTTGGCAGTTTACCGGACTTGATGATCCGGCCGCGCGCAAGTGGCTGGAGCGATTCAAGCTGATCGCGTCCGGCGCTAAACAATGCGGTTTACAACTCGGATTGGTGCAGTGTACTAATCAGGGCTACAAGAACACTGCCGCCGAGCTAAAAGGCACCAAAGTGCCCGGGAACTTGCGCGGTAATTTCGGTGTGAATCTCTGCCCGAGCAAGCCGGAGGCGCGCAAGATTCTACTGCAACTTTACGACGCGCTGTTCGACGAACTGAGGGGCTGCGGGATCGATTATCTGTGCTGCTGGCCCTATGATGAAGGCGGCTGCGCGTGCGAGCAGTGCTGGCCATGGGGCGCGCGCGGCTATCTTAGTCTCTCGAAGGAGATGTCGCAGCATTTCCGATCGAAGTTCCCGGAAGGCAAAATCCTCCTCTCCACATGGGGATTTGAGAACGAGAAGGACGCCAACCCAGATGGCGAATGGGTTGGCTTGGCTAAGGCGCTCCATGAGGACAAAAGTTGGCTTGAGTACATCATGGCCGACGGCCACGACAATTACTTCCCGCGCTATGTGCTGAAGAATGGAGTGCCCGGCGGTCTGCCGCTCCTGAACTTTCCCGAGATCAGTATGTTCGGTATGAATCCCTGGGGTGGCTACGGCGCGAACCCAGCGCCAGCGCATTTTCAGGCGCTGTGGAACCACATCAAGGACAGCGCGGGCGGTGGCATGCCGTATTCCGAGGGCATCTACGAGGATATAAACAAGGCCATCTGCGCTCAGTTCTACTGGGACCCCGAGCGCAAGGCCGAAGACACAGTAAAGGAGTACGCCGCGTTCGAGTTCACGCCGGAAGCTGCCGATGATTTGGTGGAAGTCGTGAAAATCTTTGAACTGAACCACTCGCGACGCGGCATTCACGAGGGCGCGAAGCGGGCATACGAACAAGTCATCGAAGCCGAGAAGAAAATGACTGAGAAGGCTCGGCAGGGCTGGCGTTGGCGCATTTTCTGCCTTCGCGCCCTGATCGATAAAGAACTGTTCGAGAGCAAAGGTAAGTTTGAGGGCGAGAAGCTCAAGACTGCATTCGATGAACTCACGCGCATCTACTATGCCCAAAATGCCGGACCGATGCCGCTCAAGCCGCCGCAGATCAAATGACGATCAGGAGAGGTCCACCCATCTGTCACCCTTCGGCGTTTTCTGGAGGTAGGCAAACTGCTCGCGACTGAAGTGAGGGTTTCGGCCCTGCCAGTCTATAATAAACTGCATTTTGAAGCGGTCGCCGTGCTCATTGCTGTATTCACACCAACACACAGTTCTTGCCGTCTCAAGCTGCGGCTCCTGAAGCTTCCACATTGCTTCCTTTTTTGCCCCGGCTTCAATATACGGCGGGACCACGACTTTCCCCGTGCTGCCATCGGTATGGCTGCAACCGCCGACTAGGTTTAGCGCGGCATTTTTGCCGATATTGTGGAGCTTTGCATTTACCGTTTGGCTGCCAGTCGTCACTTTCTCAATCAGGAAAAGACGAACAATCGTTTCCGGACTTGGCGGCATAGCCTTTGGCTCGATTCCGATGATATCGCGGATGGCATGTTCCATTTTCGCTTGAAGTTTTCTGCGTTCCTGCCCTTTTTCCGTCGCGTCCTCCGCTATTCGATAGGCCATCACTCTCTTGGTACGCAGATCGAAGGGAAGCTGTTCCGGTTCGCCGAACACGGTGTTGACGACCAAGATGATCCGACTCTCAGTCAGGTGTTTCCACGCGTACCCGAGTTCGAAAAGCACATTTGGATTCGGGCTTGGCCGTCCATAGCCCGAGTTGATAATCGATAGGTCGGCCACAAAGGCGTGCGCATTGTCAATCTTCTGAAGAATAGTACGGCCAATATCCGGCGAGCCCGCTACACCTGCCGTATCCCGATCAACTGCGGGCTCTACCATTATTGAAGCATCGGCGCGTAGAGATTCGGCAGCATCCTCCAGTGCTTTAAGAATGAAGCTGCGGTTACAGTTGTTTGGCAGGTCAGATTGCCAAGAATAGAACATCGTGAATTTCATGCCGTCCTCCGCAGGTTTGCGTTGCGGCCTACCGGGGCAAGTCGCAGAAGCGTGCTTTTCCGTCGATCAGTGCGATAATGGCCAGCGCCGGGCGCTCCACGTAAACGCTATCTCCGGTGAAGTGCAACATCGCTTCTCGCGTGGCCTCTCGAAGCTCTCCCATCTCCGCGCGCGAGGCACAACGGTTCGCTGCAATCAGCCATCGCTCAATCGGCATACCTTCATCGCCAGGCTTGAAGGACTTACGCACCCTCAACCAAAGTTCGGTGCGCGTTCCGTCGATGTGGGCGAGGGCGAACAATTGCGCCAAGCCATGAGGAAATGGCTTGGAAAGTCCGACGGTGTACACGCACTTCATATCCAGCGAGACCGCGAAGCACTGTTCCTTTTCAGACCAGAACCCCCGCAGCCCGGCAGCAACCCGCTCCGCTAACCGGCGGCACCTGTTAGCTTCTTCCGTTTTGCCGACCGAATCGAAAAAAAGCGCGCCCTCCGCAAGCCCGCCGTAAATCTCGATATTGTCCATCAAGTATTTCATTGGGTAATCCGGCTTGGCAATCGTAAGGCCGTCGGTCTGAACTACGGCTTCGATGGCACCCAAAGCTCTCGTCGCGGCGGAAAGGACCTCAGGGCGTGGCGCGCCGTTCACCGCCTTCCGCCAGCGGTGAGCAACCATCAGAAAAGTGGCAGCGTAAGAATCGGTCGAATCACGTCGGCCGTTAGACTTGTATGCCGCGACCTTCCCTTCCTGATCGCAAATGGTGCCGTCGGATTCCTGATTGCGCCCGTACCACAAAAGCCAGCGCTCAACGCGGTCAACGTCCTCAGGGTTCGGTTGCAGATCGTTTGCCGCCAGCAGCGCCATGGCCGCGAAATTCCCGATGTAGGGCACGCACCAGACCGGGTCGCCTGCGCCTTTGATGCGGATCATGCCATCGGGCATCTGGCAGTGACGGATGATTCCAAGACAGTGATCAACCGCGCGCCAGTCTTCTTGAGAGATAGCGGCAGGTTCCGCCGCGACGGTCGAGCCAAGCTGGAGCGCTAAAATGACGATGGCATACAGGACCGAGTTCGGGGAGGCGGTCGCCGCTCTCGCATTCATGTCACTCCTCAATCTGTCCAAGCCCGAGCTGGGTTCGTGTCTTGCCGAGCTTCGGCAGATACCCCTTACGGATTCCACTGCAAAAGGTACTGCATCGTTGCCTCTCCGGTCTGTGGATCGAAGCCGACCGGCAGCCAGAGCTGCAAAGACTGATCGATCTCCACGCGCGCGCCGCCGGGGCCACGGAACCATTGATCGCACATGGCCAGCAGTTTGTCTGATTCGGCGATATGGACGAAGTTGGAAATCTGGCTGCTCCAAGTCTTTTTCTCGCTCATGAGGCCCATGTCCTTGTACGGACCCAACGGGGCGTCGGCGACGGCGTAACTGGTGTCCGTCGGGTTCCAGCCCTGAACACCCGAGCCCGCCGCGATGTATTTTCCTTTGTAGCGGATCAGCGCGGCCCCTTCGTAACGCTTGCTCTTGCCATCTGTGGGTAGCGCGATGCAGCTCTTGCCGCTCGTACTGAGGAAATCATCGGAGAGCAGATCGACACGGATGTTGCGGTGTCCATCGTCGAAGACAAGAAAGCCTTTACCATCGGCATCCTTGAACAGCCCCAAATCCTGGCCCCAGCCATGTTCCTCGGCAGTGTTGCGCTGGCCGACAAAGGTGAACGGCCCGGTCGGTTTGTCGGCTGTGGCAACGGCCAGCATGGCGGCCGGATACTCTGGCTCGACAGTGCCGATGCAGAAGAACCAGAGAACGTACTTGCCGGATTTGTCGTTAAAGAGCACGTTTGGGCGGTGTGACGTGCCCTGCGACAGCCAGCCTTCTTTCGGGAACTCGAAGCATACGCCTTCGTATTTCCAATCCACCAGGTTCTTCGAGCTATAGCAGTTGAATCCCCGCTGGAGGTGGGCGGCCTTGCGGCCCCATAGACCGGTGGGGTTACCCTTGTAGCTGGTGCCGTACCAGTAGTAGGTGTCTCCGGCGCGCGTGATGCCGCCATCGTGGCACGAGACGGGATTTCCAGACGTATCCAGCCAAGCAATATCGTTGCGGATCATCTTGTCCTCGCCGAAAATGACGCGGCTGACTGGAAGCGCGCAGGCAAGCAGCCAGATGAGCATCGGCAGTCTAAGCATAATCGCACATCCTTTCCGGCGTGGGCAACCACTTTCCATCTCCGAACCGTTCGATGACTTCTCGGCGTCGCGGTCGGCGGCATCTCGCTTTCCACCGCCTCGCGTTCTTTGCCTGCTGACATAATCGCCTCGGATTAAATCCTCAACTGCATGCGGCATTACTTCTGCTGTTCTCCGTCCTGCTTGGACTCTACCGGCCCAATGCGTTTGGTACCCACGGCTAGCTCGTCAATCCACAGCGTCTGTTCGTGGGGAAGCAACCCAGGGCCGAAGTACGGAGTGAGTAGGAACTGGTTGAACCTCATCCTCGGAAAGTCCGTGGAACGCAGGACGACATCCGACCGATCAATCACCAGTTTCCCGTCGAACCAGCCCCGGACGACTCCATCGGCATTGGGCTTGTCGCTTTTCTGGTCGAGGCTGTTGAGCTGGAACATGGCCTCAACGCAGTGCCATTTTTCATCGTTGAACAGAGGCTCCTTGCTGTCGTACATCTGGCCGTTGCAGCCGCCTTTGAGTGGTCCCTGGGTGAGGCCGTGCGGGCTGTCTTTGTTCTGAATATCCTGAGCCGCCAGACGCAGCTTTCCGTTCCATGGCTCAATATAGACGGTGAGATGGCTGGCAGCCGGACCGTGAAACTTGGGATTCTCGGTGGTCATGAAATGCATGAGGTGGGGATGATACGGGCGTTCGGTCCAGCCCCAGCCCTTGGACAACTTCATGTAGAAGCGCAGATAGACCGTGTCGCTCGCCTCGAAGAGGTGACGAATCCCCGAAGAAGTCGTGGCGGTCGTCGCGCCGGTCTCCCAGCGGTACTCGATGCAACCTTTGCCAGCGTAAGCGTCCTTCCCGCCGACGGCAAACTTGTCCCCGTCGTACCATCCCCGTTGCAGCAGCTTGGAGTCGTCGAACCTTTCGGTAAACAGGACACCCGCTGGCTTCTCGTCAGCTTCCCCGGCCACCGCTTGCGCGGAGACCGGCGAGAGTACGCAGAGGCAGAAGAGTAAGGCAACCGTAGCGTTTGTCCCTGTGGTCATGTCCGCCTCTTAGCAATAACTAAACCGGACGTGGTGTCAGCGCCGATGTGAAAATGCGGAAAGTCGCGGCATGTGTTTTGATGGGTGCCTTCGACCGAAAGGCGGTTGAACCGAAGAACGGAAGAACACTTCCAGAATCGGTTCTGTCACGAAGATTGCAGGAGCGCGGCCGAAAGTGCGGGCGCATTTTTAGACCGGCCGGAAAGCACGTCTGCGCTATGGCATTTTCGGCACCTCCACCACCACGCGAAAGCCCGCGTGAGGTATGCGGTAATCAGCACTGTATGCTATCCGGCATGCTGCTCGACAATCGTTAGCGCGGACAGCATGGCAACCGCCGCGCAGCACACGGCCTTGTCCCTCCGAAGCTCCCAACGGATCGACGGCCGCTTCGGGCTTGTATCGTGCATAGCAATCCTGACACCACTGACAGATGTTGCCGTGCATGTCGTATGCGCCCCAAGCGTTTGGGAGTTTCTGTCCAACCGGATGCGTGCCGCTTGTTCCTATGCGGCAGTACCACGCGGCCTTGTCGAGATCGTTTTCGCTATCGCCGGTATAGTACGTCGTAGTTGTTCCCGCTCGGCACGCATGCTCCCATTCTGCCTCCGTTGGAAGACGCACGGACTCACCAGTCCTTTCGCCCAGCTTCCTGCAGAACGCCGTCGCATCGTTCCACGACACGCAGTCAACTGGGTGGGAAGCCCCTTTTTGCACGCTTGGATTCGCACCAATTGCCTGCTGTCAGCGCCGGTGTGAAAATGCGGTAAATCAGCCGGTTTGAAAATGTGGTGAATGCGCCGGTTTGAACGTGCGGTGGCTGCATGGCGTCTGCGCGGGCGGTGGGTGTAAGCTGGCATGGTACGGCGGCTTCAGGGGTCG
>DASXUX010000036.1:0-1808 GCA_036504595.1 Planctomycetota bacterium
CGTTGGAAGAAAACTCACGCCGAAGAAAACGAAGAACAGCAGAAGAAGAGATTCAAAATCGAAGTTGTCGAAGAAGACGAACCGAAGAACACCGCATTTTCAAACCGGCTGGATTACTGCTCCTTCAGATCGGCGCTGACAGGCGGTGGCGTGACGCTGGAGACGGTGCTGATTCCGGCTGGCAAGTTCATCATGGGGACGCCAAAACTGGTCGAGCCGAAGGACACCGTCTTCAGCGGACAGCTCATCCTGGTTCTCGCCGGGTCAGCGGCGTTCGCGTTCATCGTCATCATCGTCACCCGTTCGATTCACAGGCGTCGCCGCCCACAGGTTTCCCTACGCTGGCTCCTGGTGTTCGTCGTCATGGTCGGGGTTGCCATGCTTGGCGCGTTTCGGTGCTGGGAGAGCACGAAAGCGTGGCGTCGCTATGAGCTTGCGAAGAGGGTTGGCTCAAACGAACGGCCTGCACACGAGGTCACGTTGACGACGCCGTTCTACATCTCAAAATTCGAGACGACCCAGGAGCAGTACGAGCTGGTGATGGGCATAAACCGGAGCCGGTTCAAAGGCTCGGACTTGCCGGTCGAGAGGTTCACCTGGGAGGAGCTACAGGCGTTCTGTAAGAAGGTCAGCGAGAAGACCAGGCAAACCGTGCGTCTGCCGACCGAAGCGCAATGGGAGTATGCCTGCCGAGCCGGGACGAGCACCGCGTATTCCAGCGGAGATGAATACGCGGACCTGGATCGTATCGGATGGTACGCGGCAAACAGCCAGAACACGATGCACCCGGTCGGGCAGAAGGAGCCGAACGCCTGGGGCGTGTACGACATGCACGGGAACGTCTGGGAGCATTGTCAAGACTGGTACGAAGAATACAAACACGGGGCGGTCGTTGATCCGGAGGGGCCTCCCCAAGGTGAGACGCGTGTGTTGCGGGGAGGGTCCTGGGACTTCAGTGCTGGGTACTGCCGCTCTACGTTCCGCCACTTAGCCTTCAACGGGTTCGCCGGTTTCCGTGTGGTGGTGGAGGTGATGAAGAAGCCATGACGTCTGATCACCCGCTTCATTTCGTCTTCGTGACCTGTCTGCTCGCCAGCGCCGCAGCCGCTGATGACCCGATACAGGTATGGCCGCTATGGGACGGCAAAGAAACCATCGCCGATTACGCCAAGCGTGCTGGCCTGGAGCCAACGAAGACGCTGGATTTGGGCGGCGGCGTGACGCTGGAGACGGTGCTGATTCCGGCAGGCAAGTTCGTGATGGGGACTCCGGAACCGCCGCCGGTGGACGAAGCGAACTTCCAGCGCAAGATTCTGGTCGGGCAGTCGTTTTTCGCGCTTGGAGCAGCCGTTGTGCTGCTGCTGCTGGTCGCAGCGGTGTTCCGTGCTGTGCGGGAGCGGCGGAGGCCACAAGTCTCGCTGGCACGGTTCGTGGTGATGATTGTCGCTGCTGGTGGCGCGCTGCTGGGCGGAATGCACTGGTGGCACTCCGCGCAGGCCCTGGCACAGGCGCGGTACGAGTACATCGCCGCACTTTCGCGTTACAAGACGACTAACGAGAATGAGTTGTTTCGCTATAGAAGTACTGAGACACCAGCCCATGACGTTACACTAACCAAACCGTTTTACATCGGGAAATATACAGTGACCAACGCACAGTACGGGCAGGTGTCAGCGCCGATCTGGTAGTGCAGTAATCCAGCCGGTTTGAAAATGCGGTGTTCTTTGGTTCGTCTTCTTCGACAACTTCAATTTTGAATCTCTTCTTCTGCTGTTCTTCGTTTTCTTCGGCGTGAGTTTTCTTCCGGC
>DASXUX010000037.1:0-2740 GCA_036504595.1 Planctomycetota bacterium
GTAACTACTCGCGCTGTCGCGTCGTGATCGTGGACGTCGGATGAGTTAAGGTCTTGTCTCGTAAGGAGACAGACATGAAGCGGGATCACCAGACTTTCAGCCAGCAAGAGCGGGAAGAGATCATGATGGCCATTCAGCGCGGGCTGGTGGCGGGCAAGGGGGTGTCCATAACGGCGCGGGAATGGGGCATCACCCAATCCATCTTCTACCGCTGGGTGCGCGAGCGGGCTCGGGCGCAGGACGAGCCGCTCCCCCTCGCACAGCAACACGAGCCGGAGCCGGGGATCGTGCGACCCCGCAGGCGCTTTTCCCCTCAGGAACGGAAGCAACTGCTGGCGGAGATCCGGCGTCGTCTAGCAGCAGGAGCGTCTGTTGCGACCGCGACGCATGAGCTCGGGCTATCGGCGGCCTGCTGGTACAAATGGACATGCGAGGAGAAATCGCAGGCTCTGCCGTTGCGGCCCGTCGAGATCGTCGTTCCGGTTGCTTCACCATCTCCAAGCGCGCCCACATCGTTGAGCCTGGTGGCTCCGGGGGGCTATCGCGTCGAGGGCCTGGGCATCGAGAGCGCCGCCGCGTTGTTGAGGGCATTAGCATGATAGGCTCCAACCGCCAAGTTCGAGTGTGGGCGTGCGCCGAACCTACGAGCATGCACCGCAGCTTCGACGGACTGCGCGCCCTGGCCAAGCAATCGTTGGGACGCGATCCACTCGACGGCGACATATTCCTATTCGTGGCCCGCAACCGGCGTCAGGCGCGCGTGCTCATGTGGGATGGAACCGGTCTGGCCGTATATGCCAAGCGCCTGGAACGGGGATGCTTCAATGCCCCTTGGCAGGGTGATATCAGCAAGCCGTGGTGCCTGACGACCAGCGAGCTCGCGTTATTCCTCGAAGGGTCTCGTCTGGTCGGTCCCTTCGAAGTGAGCCCGCCGTCTTTTTTCCCGCTTGCCCCGTTAGGAAAGTGAGATTCCAGGGGTCAAGATCCTGGTGGACTTCAGCAAAGAACGTAGCGTCACCTATCTGCGCGCCGTCGCGCAACTTCAATACGAGAAGATCTCCCATCTCGAACGGGAGCTCCTGGAATTGCGTGCGCGTGTCGGCGAGACCGAGACGGTCGTCGATGAAAACAAGACGCTCGTGGAGATGCTGGCGCGTGCCAGGCAGCGCGAGTTCGGCCGCTCATCCGAGCGCCGGCCGAGCGAGAAACCCCCCAAGCAGCCCCGCGCGCCCCAGCCCGGTCACGGCCCGCGCAAGCAGCCGAACCTTGAAACCGAGATCATCGAACACCCGTTGCCCGAAGACGTGCGAGTATGCCCGGCGTGTGGTGGCGAGCTGACGGAGGTAGAAGGACTCTTCGACGAGTCTGAACTCATCACCGTCACCGTGCGCAATTTCGTGCGCCAGCTCCACCGACAAAAGAAGTATCGCTGCCGCTGCAACGGCTGCATCAAGACGGCTCCGGGGCCACTGCGCCTGCTCGACGGCGGCAGGTTTAGTGTTGAATTCGCGGCGGAGGCTGCCGCATCAAAATACAGCGAACATCTCCCGCTGACGCGACAGGCGCGAATCATGGGCTACGAGGGTCTGGTCACCGATTCCCAGACGCTCTGGGATCAAGTAAATGCCCTGGCGACGCTGCTGACCCCGACTTACGAGGCGATCATCAAGGTCATCCTGGCATTTCCGGTGATCGGGTGCGACGAGACGCGCTGGTACCTGCTCGACAACGGCGGCAAGGTCAAGGAGAACCGCATCTGGCAGAGCTGGTGTCTCATGGGCCATGACCTGGTGGCCTACCGCATCATGGACTCGCGGGGTCGAGATGCCGCCGCCGAGGTGCTCGCGGGGTTCACAGGCGTGGTGATGGCGGATGCCTACACCGTCTATCAAAGCCTGGCGCGGCTGACCGGTCTGTTCGTCGTGGCTTTTTGCTGGGCCCACGTCAGACGACGGTTCGTCGAATGCCAGGATAATTTCCCGACGGAATGCGGCGAAGCGCTGACGATGATCAAAGCGTTGTATGCCGTCGAGCGCGAAGGCAAAATACCGGATGCAGATTTGGCGGTGCTGCGCGATCAGAAGAGTCGGCCCATCGTGGACGCGATCTTCATCTGGGCCAAAGCGCTGGCCGCCCGAGAATTGCCCCGTAGCGGGTTGGGCGAGGCGCTGGGATATTTGCTGAACCAGGAGGTCGGTCTGCGGCGCTTCCTGGACGATTCCCGCATCCCCATCGACAACAACGCCACCGAGGCCGCCCAGCGCGGGGTGGTTCTCGGGCGAAACAACCATCTTGGAAGCCGCTCGCGGCGGGGGACTGAGGTGGCTGCGATCTATTACACGTTGGTGGAATGCGCGAAGCTGGCAGGGGTGTCGCCCAAATCGTACATCATCGCCGTGGCCACGGCCGCTCGATTAAATTCTGGAGCGGTACTGCTCCCCGCCGACTTCAAAACCCTGCTCTCAGCGACCCCGACGAGCGAGCCCTCGGACAACCCCGTCCTCACCGCGGATGAAACGGATCGAAACAACTCGCCCTAATAACCGACCTACCAAGGTGTCCGAATCCCGCCCAGTGTCTACAGCATGCCGCACGCCGTCACCTTGACGAGTGTCGCGTTGCTCGCCGGCATGGACCGTTCAGCAAATAAAAAGAAATCTTCGCCAATCATGGGATTGCCGTCAGGCCGCCTCCTGCCGATGGCTCATACCGACGCAAGACCGACAGCGCGAGTACTTAC
>DASXUX010000038.1:0-107691 GCA_036504595.1 Planctomycetota bacterium
GCGCCTGCGTTTCCAGTATCCCGGATGCGCTGCCCGCCAGATTCTGACGTCCTTGCTTTGTTCAGGTCTTCGGGCATAGCGTCGCCCCAAAGCCGAGCGTGCCCAGTGCCCGTAACTGGCCCGCTTGCTGGCCTGCTGACAGGCCGGTTCTGAACAGAATCTTTGGTGCCAGCGATTACGCGGATCGGGCTGGTACAGCTTTCGACAGTGGCAACACTTACGTCGTCTGCGTCGCGTCATTAAAACCGCTCCAAATTTGGAGCGGCCATGATGCGCCGCGCATGGCCCCGTGCCGGAAGAAAACTCACGCCGAAGAAAACGAAGAACAGCAGAAGAAGAGATTCAAAATTGAAGTTGTCGAAGAAGACGAACCAAAGAACACCGCATTTTCAAACCGGCTGGATTACTGCACTACCAGATCGGCGCTGACAGCCGTCCGTAGTCGGGAAGATGATACAGTGCATGGAAGACAAGATTGCACCTGAGGGACCGCGGGCGCCAACGCCGGATGTCCCGGATCCGGCGAAGCGCAGGTAAGAGGAAAGCAAGACGTGCGCCCGAACGGAGCTACGGCTATTCTGCGATAGAGAGGCTGCCTTCATGTGCCACCGAACGCCACTCGCCATCGTACTCGCTCTTGGTGTATCGGTATGCTTCGGTTGGTGTGGTGAAACTCCGGATCAGAAACCCGAACTCAGAACGGCCGCGGGCGTTGCGGTCCAGTATTACCTGTCGCTTCCCAAAAGTTGGACCGCCGATTCCACGTGGCCAATCCTCGTGACCATTGATGGATCAGGGCACAATTTTGCCGGGAACTGCCAAGGCTTTACCAAGGCGCGGGGTGCGCAGCCGTTCATTCTTGTCACGCCCTGTGTCAGTTCCAACGGCAACGATCCCGCGGACTTGAAAGCTGTCCTCACCATCGTCGAGGAAGTCCAGAAGTCGTACAAGGGCCAGCCGAAGTTCTTCATCACCGGCTTTTCGGCGGGCGGGCATCTGGCCTGGCAGTGCATCTTCACGCATCCGGAGCTACTTGCAGGGGCTGCTCTTGCTGCGGGCAACTTTCGGTTTCGAGGCGTCGCCGACATCTCGAAATCCCCCGAGCGTGTCAAACTCCCGATCCAGGAGTTTCTCGGCGACAAAGACGGAATCAAAGCCCCGCTCACCCAGCAATGGGAGGACGCCAGCAAACTCGCCAAAGAGCACGGCTATGAGACGCTGGTACTAACCGAGGTGCCTGGCGCGGGCCACCAGCCGTTCCCGGACAAAGTGATTGCCTTCTTTGGATCTTTGCTACAGAAGAAAAGCGAGTAGCGAGGCTGCGACGTACCTGTGGATGGAGATGGTTGTTCGTCGGCGCGGCTGCGACACGTCCAGTGGCGCCACCCAACGCAAGACACTATACTCGACACTGTATGTCAGAGAAGAAACCCAGACCCGCAGACAATAAAGACCAGGTATCTTGCCTGCGTTGCAGCCGGATGTTCTCGTCGCCGAACAAAAAACACGTCCGGGTTTGCCCGAAGTGCCGAGACAAGCGTCGTTGATCATCTGTGGCAGACGTTGGGTCTGTTCGCTTTCTATTTTACCGGTACGTCGTCGCGGATCAGTGACTCAAACCATTTGGACGCCAGGTCGGCGCGGCTCGTGTGGCCGCCGCCAGGGATGATCTCGTCCTTGAGTTTCTCCAGCTTCACCTTCTTCAAGAGAAATTCCTTTGCCTCAACGTTCTGCTTGTAGACGTGCGGTCTGTCTTTCTCGCCCCAATACAGGTAGATCGGCCGCTGCACCCACTTCGGCATGTAGTCGTTGATGTTCTCCAGTTCGCCGGGGAAGTTGCCGCTCCGGAAGCAGAGCGCAGTGAAAATCTCCGGGTGCTTGGCTGCTATGAACCAGGTGGGAAAAGCCCCCGCGCTGCAGCCGGTGAAAAGCACATGCTTGCGATCAATCGAGAGTGCGCCGAAGACACGCTGCATGATCTTCAAAAGCATCTTCTCATCGTTCATCAAGTGCTCGTGAAAGACATCCAGTTCGCCGCCTCGATTGGAGATAAACGTCGGGCCGACGACAATAAAGCCGATTTCATCAGCGTACTTTTGCCATTCCGCAATGCCCTTCGGTTCGTGCGCGTTGACCAGCACCGGCATGGGAGTCGTCGGTTTGTAGAGTGCCGGGATGTAGACGCCAAACTTGTTGTCGGTCTTTCGCGCCTCGCTTTCTTCGTAGATCTTCAGGCCTGGCTCGGCAGATATTGCCTCATCGGGCTTGCTCGTCGGCTCGACCGACGCGGCGGTCTCAGCGGCCATCGCCGAAAGGATACCTGCCAGAAGCAGGGCGATTACGGCAATGTGTCTCGTTATCATGGAACCTCAAATTCCACACGATTGGTGATGCGCACGGGCTCGGTTTCATCTGGATCGCTGGCCGCCCACAAATGCTCGGATGTTTCACTTACCGACATCCATCCTGGCGCAGTGTAGAGCAACTGTAGGCCGACTCTGTCACCTTTCTTAGCTCCGAGCCGCTCGGGATGGAGTTCCACGAAAAGATCGAGCTGCTTGTCCATGAATACCATGCCGTTTGCATCGCTATATGGTTTCAGAACCTTCGGCATGAATGTCTTGCCATTCACCCACCAACGAGCAATGAAATGCCAGTCCGGACGACAGGCGAGAAATGGCTTCTCACCCGATATTGAGAATGCCTTGCCTTGGGGGCTTTCCTTGCCAACAGTCAGCTTTAGAGATGGCGCGGCTTCGCTTGGTATGAGGCTGGGTAGCTGGTCGCCTGGCTGAATCTTCTTGTCTGCGTTCTCCGCGACGATTGGTGTCAGCCCATCCCAGTGGGGAACCGCGATCCCATCAGCAACAACGCTGACGATGCCTACAGCCGCATGACGTTCGCCGTTGTTCTCAGAAACAGGCTCAAGTTTATCTACCAGCCCCTCCTGACGTCCCAGACGCACCCATGGATGGGACTCCTTCTCCGCCACATCGAGCGTTATCTTTGCGAGTGTTTTGCGGTCGGGCGCTGAGATGGCCACCTCCCATTTACCTGCGCGCCCAAACGCAAGCGTTTTGATGAAGAGCAGCTTTGCGCCTTTGAGATCTCCGTGTCGTTGGATGCTGGCGGCGCCACCGAGGCGCCGTGCTCGGGTGTCGCTGTCTTGGTGAAACGTTTCGACTCGCAGCGGGCCGCAGAGAATTTCGTAATCGCGCAACTCGATGGGTGGGACATATCCTTCTGTCAGACAATAAAGTAAGACGCCGCTCCAGCGCGGGCAGGTCTTCGCTTCAATACCAAACCTGGCCGTGGCCCCGTTATCAAGTTTCACGGGCTGCAGCCGCAGCAGATCTTCATAGCGCGTGACGACCGGGATGTCAGGCAAGACATTGTCGGCCTTGGCCGGTTCCTCGGCGTTTGCGTGCCAAGCGACGAGCAGTAGGGCGCCAACCACTCTCCAGTTCATAGATGACCTCCGCATGGCTCATCGTCCTCACGGCGGAACAGCCGTGTGCTGGCATACGCGCTGCAGATTAGCCTGTTTCTCTGCAGCACCAACAACGAATTTGCCGGGCAGCGCACCCGGATTTCAGGGCGAATGGACCAAAATTCAGGCCCCAGTGGCCAATATTTCAGACCTTCGGGCCAGAAACCTGGGCCAAAAGTTCCGAAATTCTGTCCGTACTCGAAGACGGGAGATTGCTGGAGCGCAATAAACGGTATCTCATAGGCGTTGTGTTTTCCCGCTGCGTGTAGCGAAAGCCGGACTAATAGGCACGACTTTCACCCACACAGCGACCGAATCGTAACACCGGTCTGACGGACGCCAGCTCTCTTGAGTGGAGATGTGCCGGGAGTTGTCGCAGGTGCTGAGGGTCACAAGCCCCATCTGTAAGGGCTATGAATCGCCGTGGCAGGGACTTTGCTGGATGGACTGCGGCGCCGCTGGCCCCCGACTGTTCGGGCGTCCAAGGCGAAGCGGAATCTGTTCTGCGGGGTAAACCATGAGCGATACAATCCGCAGGCTCGAATCGGTCATGAAGAAAACGGCACGCGCCGAACTGATCAAGCAGATCGTCTTCGGCGTGCTCCTGGTCGTAGGCGTTGCGCTGCTGGCACACTATCTCCGATAACTGTTCGCAGTATGCTTGCGATAATGGTTCGTGAGGAGTGTCGCAATGACCGCAATCAAGCAGGGCGATCCCGCCCCCGACGTTCGCCTCACCGATCAGCACGGCCGTTCCTTTGATTTAGCCGAGTTTCGCGGCAAGAAGTGGGTCGTTCTCTTCTTCTATCCAAAAGACGACAGCCCAGTTTGCACGCGGGAGGCTTGCGTATTTCGCGACACTTACGAGCAGTTCGTGGGCGCGGGGGCCGAAGTGGTTGGCGTCAGTTCAGATTCGGTCGAGAGCCACAAGACCTTCGCAGAGAAACAGCGACTACCATTCCGCCTGTTGAGCGACGCGGACGGCGCGGTTCGCAAAGCGTTCGGTGTACCGAAGACGATGGGAGTTTTTCCCGGACGAGTCACTTATGTGATCGACCCGGGCGGCGTGGTGCGGCTGACGTTCAACTCGCAACTGAACGCCGCAGGGCACGTCGCGGAGGCGCTGCGCGTCCTTCGGGAGAGCGGTGAACGGCCCTCGCCGAAATGACCGCTTCGATTGCATTCAACTGGAGTTCGGCTACGGTTCAGCGCGTGGATGCTGGCAGCTTGTTTCTCTCACGGCAGCGCTGGTCACTTCCCGTTCGACCGGGAAAACTCAATGTAATCTGCCGGAAGAAGCGTAGTGTTCAAGACGCTCGGCTTCTGAGCTGAGCATCATTTTAGGCTCTTATCGTCAGCCAGTTGTTCAACGGCATTCTTGACTGTGGCCTGCCACTTCTGTTCGTTTTTCTCGAAATCCTCATCGTTCGTGTAGGTTAGGCCCAGCTTCAGCATGCGTGAAATTGCGGCCAGACAGCATGCCCGCTCATGGACGTTTCTGCTGTCATGCACTGCGTAAAGAGACGGGATGTCCTCTTTGGTTCCGAAGTGATGCAGCGGACCCCACCCGTGCAGCAAACGATCGTCTGGCGAATCCTTCAAATCCTCTGCCACCGCTCGATAAAGCGGCAGCAGGAACTTGACCAGCTCAGGCTCTTCCGACCTGGGGCACGGGTTGGAATGCAGGTAGTAGTAGTAATCGAACAGCAGTGGGTACGGAGCGTAGTCGCCGCCTCGCTTCTCGAAGTCTGAGAAGGCGGGGATGAACGTGTCTTTGGAGTGACTCTTGAAGAACTGCCGAAGGTCGTCAGCAGCGAGGTTCGAGTATTTCTCCTCTCTGCCGACGATCACGAGGCCCGCTAACGCCGCCCGGCGCACCCATTCGTCTTTTGACTCCAGGTAGGGCAGCAGTAAGGGCGCTTCTTCCCTGGGCAGGATTCGCGTGACTTGGCGTATTAGAAGGCGTTGTCGAACCGGCGATGTTTCGCTTTTCAGACCGCTTAACAGCTCTTTGACCAGCAGAGGTCTGACGTTCACCGGACTTTTCACCGCTTCGACACGCTCGTTGCAGACTGGAACTACGGTCGCAATCCGAGGCTCCTTTTCGTTTTGCCACTTCTCGGTCAAAATCAGACAGCGTTGCCCTGCGGCAAGAGGGACGAGGTTATCCGGCCACGCAAAAGCGTCTCTGAATGCGACTTCCTGTCCTGCCGTCAAACCTGGGCCGTACACCACGGAGCTGACGGAGACATTAACATCGAGAATCTGAGACATGAAATCGCTGCGGACCTTTCCGGAGACAATCTTGGCAACGAAAACTTGAAAGAGATCGGGAGAGTTAAGAACGCGGTCGAGATCTGCGTTCAGCCGTATGATCCCCGCAGAACTGGGCGTTGGCAAGAACGCCGAAAGGAGCAGGACCACAGAGAAGATAGTATGCCGCTTCGTACCATACATGGGAAACTCTCCGCCAGGAGTTATTGATTTGATCTATCCCGAATAATCCGTCCATCTGTTGGCACTCTTTCCCATTTCACCGGCGTGGAAATGAACAGTTCGGTATTCGTACCGTTCTTCGCGTGAGTGTCATTCGACTCCCATGCACATGAAATCTGCTCGACCGCAACGCCATCGGTCAACACCTGCACTCCATCCAGGCTGATGAACAAGTATTTCCCCTCGTTCTTTTCGGCCATTTCCAAGCTGCCGTCCCGATTGAACCTTCTGAAATACGCGGCCGATCCGTGTGCTGGTATCGAGGCCAACTTGCCCGCTTTGAAGTCTTCGACAAGGCTGGCCTTCTGCTCATCGGTTAACGGCTTGTGAATCATATGCCGCTCATCTATTACACCTCGGGCTTTCTCCTGTTTGAAGCCGAACTGGTTCGGGTAGATGACTCCCCAGAAGTCCCGGAGGTCAACTCCGAGTGGCTTCTCGGTCAGGTTCGTAACGCGCACGTGTATCAGGAAATCGGTTGAACCGTCTCGCTTAAACAACGTGCGATCAACATGCACGGTGGAAAGTGTGCCTCGGGCGATCTGATGCCATTGAGCTTCGTCCGGCTGCACGGCGGCAGAATTGGCTTCGCCCGCCAACGCCTGGACGGCCAGAAGCTGCAGAAGGAACAGGAATGTCCGCATATCAACTCCCCCAATTTATAGACGTTTCGGCCAAACGCCAGTTGCAGGGAATCCAGTACAAGTCTGCGACGAAGCTGCCCGTGGACGGGCCGCCAGAGTTGATGCGCAGGTCGGCCGACGCAGCGTGCGTGCTGCAGGGGACCAGCAGAACGGAAGCGAGTGTAGCTCTGAGCCGGACGTGACACACAGCACCGATGGTAGCGGTTGCGGCGATCTGCGCAAACGAGCAGCTCCGCGGTAAGCGCGCCACAACGAAGTGTGGAAATTGGCCAGTTTCGCCGCTCGGTCCTGGAAGAACCACCCGGCCACAGACTACGAACGGAAATGACAATACCCCGGCGCTCGCCTCCGCACGCCAGCGCCTGCCAGGGCCTTCGTCGGAAAATGGCAAGTTGCGGGTTACATTGTGGCGGGCGGACTGGCACCGGTCCAGCGTCACATCTGCCGTCGTTCCGTGACTTTGTTTCTGTCGCGGCGCCGCACAAAGTATCCCGCCGAAAGTGCTGAGTTTTGCAGATTTGGCGCGGAGGCGGCTGGCAGTTAACGGTGCCAGAATCTCTATGTCGAAAACTAGGACTTGCAGGCGGACGGTAAAACGGACGGCGGATGATTCCCCTGTCTCGCAATTCCCAAGGGAATGCCATTAAGCGGCGGGCAGGAAGTTTTCGGCGGGATGGACTTCAGATGTGGTATTTCTGTGAGTTTGCGGATGGAGCTGGTTGAACGCCCAATCGCCGCTTGGTGTTCCGGCGAATGGCGGGCTGGTCCTGGGCCTGGATGGCGTGCACCAGTTTTGAGGTTCGGACCAAGTCTGTTCCTCCCTAATTTGGCAGTAGATCATGCAGATTTGCGTCTTCGGTTAATTGCTGGAGCGCAAGGCGAAGCGCAGGCTTAACGTATTTGTTGGATTCAGGTTACGATCAAAGTGCGCTGTTGCGCTTTGGTATATCTCCAGTTCGACCCCCCTTGTCACTTTGAAAGCTACTCGTGGTTTCTGGCACAATGGGGCAGTTAGTTCTGGTTCCCGAACCCGCCCAGAAGATGAAAACGCGAAGTTTGGGATTCTGTTAGTTTTCGCCAAAGGTTCTAATGTGTCATGGGGGTACTAGATGTTTTATTGCAGTAGCGCAACAGCGCAAAAACTCTTGTCGCGCTTATAACATTTTAATTTGCCAGCGGTTACGAGTCTATTAGCGTGCGCTATGGTTGCGTCTCAGCACCCATCAGCGTCACCCCCAGCGCAGAAGGCACTGGATCAGCGTTGTCCATGGCGAGAGAGGGGGAGGTTCCCGGCGCCCGCCATGGACTGACGATGCGTTACAGCAACCCATTCAGTTTCTTGAGTTTCTCAGCCTCGTCCTTCTTCCGTTTCTTCGCTTCCTTCTGCGCTTCCTGGACTATGCCGTAGATGCCCGGTGAGATAAAATCCGCATCCCTGATCAACACCAGATAATTTCGGCGATGGCGGCTACCGTTCAGGACCTTCGCCGGACCGGGGCATTTATCTGAATTCAGGACTAGGCGGAGTCTGTAGCCGTTACGAATCAAATCTCCGCGTCTGAGCATCCGGTTCAGCTGCCGAATGACCCTGTCCTCGTTTGAGCGGACATTGTTCAGGTAGTGGTCGATCTGCCGTTTGGTGCCGTTTTCGATGATCGTCTTCAGGAAATCGTACGGCTTGATCTCGCCGCCCTCGTTGCTCTCGCTGGCAATCCTTAACTGGTCGAGGAAATCCGGCTGGCAGTCATCGAACATCCGCTGGATGTTCACCAGCGTGTCCATCCCAAGGTCTTCAGCCAGTTCGTTGCCTTCTTCGACTTGCACATCCGTGAACGACTGCGACTTCTTCATATACTCGTCGATCTCTTCCACCGTCGCACCCAGATGAGTGGCCACGGTCATGTGCGCGTCGAAGCGCCATTTTCCGCCGACCAGTTTGGCATTCTTAATGACCTCGACGAAGTTGTTCTTCTTGATCCATAGCAGTGCCGACAGGCGCATGATCATGGCAGCCTCACCGGACATGATGATGTCGAGTTCTTCGTCGGTGGCGCTGTTCTCGTCGGTCAACGCGTCGAGCAAAATCTTGACCTGCCGGTTGTAGACGTCTGGCGGAAACTTGTTGAGCTTGAGCGTGAAGAACAGTGGGTGGCGCAGGAAAATCGGGTTGGCGTTCTCCAGCGCCCGGCCGGGCGTCACGCCGCCGCCAGTTGCCAGCGACTGCAGGCCCGCCTGCGAGAGGAAATGTTCATGCGAATTCAGAGGCACGAACTCGTCGTACAGCGCCGTCCCCCATTGCTCCAAGGGTGAGGCCGCAGCGCGCTGCGCCGGAGCGCTGGCCGAGCGGCTGATCTGCGTGACTTGGATGCCAGGGACGAGGGCTCCGGCCAGGATGCGGGCCGTGTTTGTTTTGCCCTGGTTGGTGGTGTCGTCCACGCTGTGGCCGGACGGCTGAATGCAAATCAGCGGGTACTCGTTGACCATGAGCATGCCGACGCGGCTGCCGTACAGGTCGTCGCGCATCAGGTCCAGCAGCATGACGGAGTCGAGGATTGCCTTCTGTGCTTTCGTCATACCCAGATCGTTGACGTTGTGGATGTACCTGGACAGCATTTCGCTCGGCAGTACTGGCTCAACTTTAGTCGGGAGCTTGCTGCGCCAGTTCTTGAGCGCACCGCCCGAGCAGAGCGACATTGGCCAGTTCAACGCACCAACCATCTCGCCGCTGATGTAAGCGTCTTTGTTTACTGCTCCAGTGTTGAGGTCGATAGTGGCTACGTTGCAGATCTTGATGCCTGAGTCGATCCAGTTCTTGTCGGTCTTCCGTTCAAACGCCATGGCGACTTGAATGCTCGGCGGCGTGATGATCTCCGGCCGAGAGCGCAGGTCCACCGGGTTTGGCAGCCATTGCGGAACGATGAAGTCGCACAGGCTGGAGCAGACGATGTCGAAAATCGACTTGTTCCGTTTGCCGGTTCCGCGGTCGATCTGCAGAACCCGGCAGAGTTCGCGGATGACGGTTTGATTCGTAGGGCTGGAGATTGGGAGGAAGATGGCCTCTTCTGGGACCTCGATCATCGCAAGCGCACCGCGGTACGCCGCACAGATGTGGGGCTTGCCCTTGTAGTTGGAATGGAAGCGCGTGTATTTGAGGATGTGCAGTAGAAGAAGCTGCTTGTACCAGGACGGCACTTCTGTCAGCTGGTTCTCATTCCGCAGGATGCGGTCCACGTCGATGAAGTCGGCGCGTGCAAAGCCGAGTGGGTAGCCGCAGATCGACTGCGCGTCCAGCACTTCGTTCTTGAGTTCGTCGTCGGTGCAGGTGGCGAAATACTGCCAGTCGGCCTCTTCGGTGGACTCAGCGACATCCTGCGCCAGAACGCGCAGGGCCTGCATTCCCAAGCCCCCGAGGATGGTGAGCGTCCGGCTCCACTGGAACTCGGGCTCCTTGTCGCCCATCGGTGTGACGAAGTAGGGCTGGTAGCGGACCATGCTCTCCAGAATGGAGCCGAGAAGTTCGATTTCTTTGGTCACCGGGATGTCGAGCAGTTCCTTGATATCCCTGGTCAGTTCCGGCGTGCAGCATTTGTACAGGATCTTGAGCTTAACCTTGCCGAGATTGCTGACTGGACCGGTGTCGCCGACCCAGACGTTCGGCTTGCCCTCAGCCTTTGTGAACCAGCGCGGCAGGAATGGGTTTTGGCTGTCCCGTTCCTGTTCGGATACCGCCTTTTTGCGTGCTACGTACCCGGTCCAATTGGTATCAAGTTCAGCGGAAAATGTTTCCCGCTCGATGACGGCCCGTGCTTCGTCCGGTTTCAGATCGGATGGCGCCGGAGCGCCTGGGCAGGTCGGATACCAATTGATGTAATTCTGAAGCAGCTCGGGAAGATTGCGCGAATCAAGGCTTTCGTTTATGAGAGCCGACGCCATCGCTGGAGTGAAGGTATGCTTGCCGGATGGACTTCCATCGTCCTTGCTGCAGTTGGACTCGTCGAACTTTCTGAACCTGCCGAAATCCCAGTCTTGAATTATCCGGAAAAATCTTGCGGCATCCGCAGGGTTTCCGATTGCCTCAAGTGTTTGCAGAAATTCACCGTCCGTGTTAGTCTTCATGGGTCCTCCAGGGGAAAATTAGCGTTGAACGAGGACTGTGTCAGGCGGCGCGGGAGTGGCAACTCCCGCCGCCGCTTTTTTATTGCTGGTTCGCACTGCAGTCCGTCCTCGAATCGGATGCGTGCACCACAGATGCGACTGCCGCATCCTGTCTAGTCTGCAGAAATTGGAGAATTGTTCCGGCGAGCCACACACGCCGTCCGAACAGGCGGAAAGGTGGCGGTAACTCACCCCGCCTATAAGCGCGCTCTACGCTCCGTTCACAACGTCCGAGTGCATGGGCTAGACCCGCGATATCAAGGTGCGTTCTTGGCGGAAGCGTGGCCAGACCGACGCAGACGCCGTGAGACTGTTCCTGGTGAATAAGGGGGTTCATAGATGACTCCACTAAGAGTGAGCTACGCCCAAAAACCTTTGGAGTGGAGTCGAACAGAGACTCACGCTCCGGAGCCCTGGACCGAGCCACTTTAGTGGGTCAGTTCGGTGCACTACAAGCGATGGTAGGGTAGCACGAGACATCCAATTGTCAAGATTCTGGATCGGTAGTTGTCCCAAAAGGTACGCCGCTTTGTCGTACTTTGATGCCCGCCCGAGTTGTGCACCAGATCCTCTGTGCCGTGCAGTTACAACGTTTCCGGCATCCACTTCCAACCGGTGCGTCCCAAGACTGGCTCGGACGTACGGACTGACAGGTCTGTTGGCGGCACGGCCGCGGCAGGTGCCGCATCGGCCTCCGGCCGTTGCAACATCGTTGCAACAGCCAAATCGCTTCATAGGAAAATCTTGGCTTTACAAAACCGTTGCTCTACCGCTGAGCTAAGGTGGCGTATGTTGCAGGTCAAAGCTGCGTGCAATTCGGCTTTGTTCTTGATCTCCCCGATCACGCTACGGGGAAGCGCACGGCACCCAGAGTTACATACCATAGACTGGCGCGGTTTCCAAGCCAAAGCCGTCGAACACGCGCTTGGCATCAACCAGCCGGCCGTTGTTAACGGGGAGCCGACACCGATACCGAGAACGATGAAGATGAAGATCGGGGTCACTCCTGGCCCGGACGCTTTCAACATCTGCGTTCATCGGCGTGCATGGCGGCTATCCGCGATCCGCGATCGGCTCAGCCCTTGATTCCGGTCATCGCGATGCCGCGCATGAAGGTTTTGCGGGCGACGAGGAAGAGGACGATCAGCGGGAGCGAGAACATCATGCTCGCCGCCATCAGGATGTGCCAGGGAGTGCCGCCGTGCTGGCTTTGCAGAGCCTGCAGGCCGACGGAGAGTGTGAACTGGGACTTGTTGGTCATGTAGAGCATCGGGCCCATGAAGTCTTTCCAGGAACCCATGAATTGGAAGAGGGCGACCATGGCCAGAGCGGGCCGGGCCAGCGGGACGACGACGTGCCAGAGGATTTCGATCTCGGTGCAGCCGTCGATGCGGGCGGCGTCGAGCAAATCTTTGGGCAGGCCGAGGAAGAACTGGCGCAGCAGGAAGATGAAGAAGGCTCCGCCGAACCACGCCGGCACCCAGAGCGGCTTGTACGTGCCGATCCAGCCGAAGGAGCGGAACACGTCGAAGAGCGGCACCATCGTCGCGGGGAACGGGACCATCATCACGGCCAGCGTCGCGGCAAAGAGCCAGTTGCGGCCGGGGAAGTCGAGGAACGCGAAGGCGTACGCGACGAGGGTGCATGAGACGACCACGCCGAGCACGGTCATGAAGCAGACGAAAAGCGTGTTGAGCAGATAGCGGACAAAATCCATGCGGCCAAGTGCGGCGGAGTAGTTCGACGTGAATAGATGCGGCGTCGTGCTGATGCTGGCTTCGGGCACCACGTCCCACAGCGGTTCCTTCTGGCTCTTCTCGCGCTCCGCGGAGTAGTCCGGCAGCCACTCGATGATGTGCCAGTCGCCGATCGGGCATTCTTTCACGACCTCAACAGGCACGGGCTCCGGTTCGACCAATTCGCGGCCGGCGAAGCTGTACTTTACGTTTGCCTTGGTGACGCCGCCTTCGGTCAGAAGGGCGGACTTCGCGAGGAGCTTGCGCTTGCCCTTCTCGTGGCCGCCTTGCTGAATGATGATGACGTGGGGTTCGGTGAGCTTCTTCTCTTTGTTCACGAGCATGCTCTTGCCATCCAGCGTGGCCAGCGTCGCACGCGGAACCCACGTGGGCGGAAGCGTCATGGTCTGGTCGAGGGGCTTGAGCGAGGTGACGGCCATCCAGATCAGGGGCAGCAGGAAGAGCGAAGAAATCGCCAAGAGGATGATGTGCAGCGCGCCAGCGGTGACGACGTTCTGCGAGCCGACTTTGCCGCCGTAGCCGGAGGCCATATCGTCCGGGTCTTTGCCCAGGAGCTTGCGGAAAGAGAAACGTTGGCGGAATGAGGCCATTACTTGCTTCCCAGAACTGACAACTTCAAAACGTTGCGGCTGCGCCGCAAACCCCTCCCCCAACCCCTCCCCTCGACGGGGAGGGGAGAACGGCAGCGGGCGGGTCGGCCGCTCCCTTACGGTCGCGGTTCTGATCTGCCCAACCCTCTCCCTCAAGTGGAGAGGGTTACTTCCCGGCGTAGTACACGCGGTCCTTGGACATGCGGAACGCGAGCAACGTCAAGGTCAAGATGATCACGAACAGAATCCAGGACATGGCGCAGGCGTAGCCCATGCGCAGGAACTGGAAGGCGTGATCGAAAATGTAGACCGGCAAAAAGTACAATGAGCGCGCGGGCTGGCCTTCCGGCGAGATGATGTACGGTTCGGTGAAGAGCTGAAACGCGCCGATGATCGCCATGATCACGTTGAAGAAAATGATCGGGCTGATCATGGGGATGGTGATGTAGCGGATCTTCTGCCAGGTGCTGGCACCATCGATTTCAGCGGCTTCGTACATTTCCTGCGGCACGTCTTGGAGTTTCGCCAGATAGATGAAGGCCATCTGGCCGACGCCCCACAAACCCATGAAGACCAGCGAGGGCAATGCCCAGTCGGGATCCTTCAGCCAGGCCGGCGCTTCCCACTTGCCGTAAAAGAGCTGCATAAACGGCCGAAGAGCGCAGTTCAGCAATCCGAACTCCGGATGATAAATCCACATGAAAAGGATCGCGGTGACGGTGCCAGGGATGAGTTGCGGCAGGTAGAAAACGACGCTGTACGACGCCTGCCCGCGGCGCACGCCATTCATCGCCAAGGCCAGGCCCAGCGCCATCAGCAATCCCAGCGGAATCGAAAGCGCGGCGTAGACGAAGGTGTTCCGCAGCACTTTCCAGAAGACCGCATCTTGCACGATCTCTTCGAAGTTCATTGTCCCGATGAACGCGGGCGGCTGGAGCACGCTGAAATCGGTGAAGCTGTAGTAGATCGACGCGGCGAACGGATAGAGCGTGAACACGCTCAGCCCGATGATCCACGGGAGGCAGAAGGCAAGGCCCTTGAGACCTGTTTTATTGATGGCCATGCTACCGTTTGCCCTCATGAAGGCTGCGGATCTTCAGAGCTCGGTCCAGCTTGGGCTGCATGCGGTTCTGAACGCTCTGCAAAGCTTCCGCCGGCGTTGCCTTTCCCAGCCAGGCGCGGTCGAATGCGTCATTCAGTTCACGCCGGTATTCCTCCCAGATGGGAAGTTGAGGCGTGTACTGCGCGTTCTTGCTCTTCGCCAGTTCGATGAACGTGCGCAAGTACTGATGCGGGTGCTGTTCGATCCAGCCGGGGGTGTTCTCTTTGAAGGCCGTCTGCTTGCCGTGGCCACCCGAGTTGACTTTGCCGGTGACAGTGTTGACGGCTCGACCGCAAACGTATTCCTGGCCTTCGCGCGAGTTGAGGAACTTGATGACCTCCCAAGCCTCTTCGGGATGCTTGCAGCCTTTGGGAATGCTGATCACATCGGCTTCAGCAATCGTGACCGGCTGGCCTTGCGTGTCGAAGCCCGCCGGCATCGGTCCGCAGCCCCACTGCAGGTGCGGATTGTGGAAACGGATGAAATTCGCCATCCACACGCCTTGCAGCACCATCGCGACCTTGCCAGCCATGAAGGCATTCTGCGGCGAGTCGAATGCGGAACTGAAGCTGGATGAGAATGCCTGCAACCTGGCGCGATACTGATCCTTCTCCTCCTTCGTGCGGCATTCCTTATCGTCGCCGAACGAGACGACCCACTCCCAGGCTTTGATGTTCCGTGGATCGTTCGCCGTGAGTTTCTCAAGCCCGTCGTTGAGCTTGCCGTCAAAGAAGTAGCCCCACGCCCAATTCCACCAACCCGGTTCGATCGGCAGGAAACCCATCTGCACGATTTTGCCGTTGGCATCGCGCTTGGTGAGTTTCTCGTTGTACTCGTTGAGTTCTTCGATCGTTCGCGGCGGCCGCTCCGGATCGAGTCCTGCCTCCTTAAACATCTCTTTGTTCCAGTGCAGAGCGATGCTGGCTGGCGTCGTGATCAAACAATAGACGTGCTCCTTGTCGTCGCCGGCCGCGCGATACATGCAGGTTTTGCGGTACACATCGACAAGCTGGTTCATGTCGTAGCCGTCGCGCGCAATGAAGTCATCGAGCGGCGTCAGAGCGCCCATGTCGGCGAAGACGTTCGTGTTGAAAGTCCAGAAGCCGCACAGGTCCGGCGGCGTTCCGCCAGCAATGGCCATGAGCGATTTGCGATCGACGTTGGTGGTCGTGAGGCAGTCGCAGTGAATGATCTGGCCTTTTTTGTTTTTGACCTTCTTGTCGTTGAAATACTCGATGCCGGCTTTCATGGCTTCGCCTTCAAAGCCGGTCCACTTTTCCCAGTACGTGATGTTTACGGTTTCAGGCGTGTCGGTGTTGCCGTAAGGCTGGTCATACAGGAGGGCTGAGGCGACGATCAACACCAGCAAAAGGATGAATACGTGTGGTGCTTTCACAGCGTGCTCCGAACTTCGTTAAGCGGGCGAGGGCGCCCGCCGCTCCTTTGCGACGCCTAGAGCAGCCAAAGTAAACGAAAGTTTTCAGAATTGAAAGGGAAGGAACGAAGTGGAACCACAGATGAACACAGATGAACACAGATGAACACGGATAGTCTGGAGTCTGGAGTCTGGGGTCTGGGGTCTGGGGTCTGGGGTCTGGCAGATTGGATTCGGGTTTGCTGCATATTCGGTGGTGGGTTGCGCGTGCGGGCGCGGGAGGTCGGTATGGCGAGCATCGGATTGACGGGGCTGGGCGGCGCTGTGGCGAGCACCATGCTGTGCGGCGGATTGGTTTTCGTTGGCGGCTGCTGCGATGAATGCGATAAGAACGTGTCGGAAGTTCCTGTCGAAGAGACGCCGATCACCATTTCGACTCCAACGACGACCACCACGGTTGAACGAGCGCCGGACTATCGGCCAGTCCCTGCGTCTCTGGAGCAAACGACGCCGCGGCGGCATTGGACGCAGGCAGATATCGAAAACATACGCGCGCGGCTGCGGCGGCTCGAACGCGATAAGATTCTCTACCCCGAGCATTCCGCGCAATACGATGCCGAGATCAGCCAGATTGGTGACGAGCTTGAAGGAGCGGTCGCGTCGCTGAATGCCGATCTCAACTCACGCGAGAATCCGATTCCGACCTCGGCGAACACGGTGCCAGCACCGGCGGACGTGGACAACACGTCGAACATTCAAGTGCGCGATTTCAGCAACATGCCGTTGGCGCCGGGAGCCAACATAGAGCCGCTGCCGCCGATCGTACCGCCACGGCGGGAGGCTGTTCCGGGTCCGGCGCTGAACGGAGCGGCTCCGCAGACGCCGCGCGTAAGTGCTCCGACACCTCCCGCTGAGAAGCCTGCCGAAGTGCCCGCGCCCAATCAGAACCTCGATGTCAATGAGCCGCCGCAGTTTGAGCCGCAGCCGCTGCCGGAGGATTCAACCGGCGGCATTCCAGATGCAGAGCCAGAGCCAGAGCCGCAATCAGAGCCGCAGTCGCTTCCGCAGCCGGAGCAGGATCAAGGCAGACCAGCGATTTGAGCTTTGGCTGCCTCTTTACTAAAACGTCATGTAAATCAATGTATGTCTCGGGAATTGTTTTTGAACTTAAATTGCGGACAGGTACAGTAAGCTGTCTGACTTGCCTGCGTCGCTTGCGTTTCCGCCAATGGCGCTGGATTATTGTCAGTTGGCGAAGGCTGGATAGAGCTGCGGGCATCCTATGTTCGAAATTCCGGGCGTCACAATTACTGCTAAGATTGCCGAAGGTGCGTGTGCCGAAATATACACTGGCATGGAACGCGGCACAGGCAAGGTGCTGGCGCTGAAGATCCTGCACCAGCGGCATCGCTCGAACAAGACGGAGTTCAAACGGCTGCTCGCAGAAGGCGAACTGGTGATGCGCTTCGGCCAGCAGGAGAATCTGGTCCAGGGCGTTCGCACGGGCAACGCCGATGGGCTTCCGTACCTGATTATGGAGTACGTTCGCGGCAAGACGCTGCGCGAGATCATTGTAGAACGCAAGAAACTCTCGGAACTGGACATACTGCGAATCACCAAAGCGTTGGGGCGGGCGCTGTGCGCCCTCCATGCATTGAACTATGCGCACAAGGACATGAAGCCGGACAACGTCATCGTCAGTCACGAAGGCGTGATCAAACTGCTGGACTTCGGTTTTGCCGAGAAATTCAACTCCTTCAAGCTCTTCGGCCGCTCGCTCGACGGAAGCCTTCCGTATCTGGCGCCGGAGATGTTCAGCACCAAGCGCGGCACGGCCTCGACGGATGTCTACGCGTTGGGCTGCACGCTATATGAATGCGCGACAGGTATCCAGCCGTTTGGCGGAATGTCGGACATTGAGATCGTGACGCGACAGAAGGATCTTGGCTACACACCGCCGCCGATACGCCAGGCCAACCCTGGGATTTCGCCGCTAACCGAAAAGATGATCCTGAAAGCGATCGAGAAGGACGTGACGAAGCGCTTCCAAACGGCCGCGGAACTCCTTTTGGACCTGAAGCGCAACCCGGCCTTCCGCGACACGCCTGAAAACAGCCGTCTTAGTATGCTGCCGGCCAAGCCGAGTCAGACGGCGAATATCTAACAAATTGACCTGTCCCTTAAGCGACATTTTCCAAGCAGAAAACTGTTGACCACTCCCTAGACGCCGGTGTACCATCCATAGAACGCTTGACTAGAGGACAAACGGCGAGGGGACCAGCGCGATGCGGAACCAAACACTGGTGCTGGCGATTCTGGCGGTGGCGTGCGTTGTGTGCTGCGGCGGGCAGCCCGTTCAAAAAGCCGATGGAAAAACCGCCGAAATTGACGGACTGAAGGGCGGCGAGGAGCCGCGCAAGTTCACCTTCAATCTGGAAGGCACAGAGAAGCTCACGCTGATCGCGACTGGGTATTCCTGGGGCCAGGCCGTTTGGGGCGAGCCGCGGCTGATTGCGGCGGACGGTTCGCAGAAGAAGCTGGTGGAACTCAAGCCGGATTCAGCGACGGTTGGCTGGGACACGTTCCGCGTCAATCAAGGGCCGGATGCCAAACCGCTCAAAGTGGGCTCGCGTGAGTTGGCCGACGGATTCTTCGCTCACGCCGACAGCCAGTTGATCTTCAAGCTTGACCGCAAATACGTTCGCTTCGAAGCACTCGTGGGCATCAATTGCACCGCAGGCAAGCAGGGCAAAGTGAAAATGATGGCGGGCGACGCTGGCGTGGCGGAACTTACCGCGCGGGTGGCGGCGGCGCGGACGAGTTTCACGCCGGAGGCGCTTGCGGGCGCGCGGCAGGCGATCGAGAACGCGCTTAAGTTGCGAGCCGGCACGGAGGCCGGCGCTACCGCCGAGAAGCTGCGCAAGGCGCTGGACCGCGTGGGCGCTTACGAAGCGTCTTTTGCGGAACTGAAGGCGAAGCTTGAGACAACACCGAGGGAAGCGCTCGACAAGGTTGAGGAGATTCAGGCCTTTCTGCGCGAGACTCTGCAAGGCGTTCTTGCGGGGCAGATCGATGCGCCGCTGCTATTCGTCAAGCGTCACGATTACCATTCGGCGCACATTTATGACGAGTACCTGACGTGGCACCCGGGCGGCGGCATTTACGTCATCGAAAACCCGTCGGCGCCACAGGAGCAGCAGACTGTCCGCACGGTCATCGACGCGAAGTCGAAAGAGACGCTGGGCGAAGGCGTCTACAGCGATCCGGACATTTCCTACGATGCCAAGCGCGTGCTCTTCTCCTTCAAAGGAAGAAGCAACGGCGATACGAGCATCTATGAAATCGGAATCGACGGCAGCGGCTTGCGGCGCGTCACCCACCCCGGCGACGATTGTTCCAAGAAGACGCGGCCGGCGGGCCTGATCGGCGATGGCCAGCACGACGTGAAGCCGTGCTACCTGCCCGACGAGCGGATTGCGTTCACGAGCACGCGTTCGGGCGCGCAGGTGATGTGCTTCAGCAGTTACATCGACATTCTGCACACCTGCAACGCGGACGGAAGCGATTTGAAGTGCATTTCGGTGAACAATCAGAACGAGTTCGATCCGTGCGTGATGCCTGACGGGCGCATTCTTTATGGGCGCTGGGAGTACGTTGACAAGACGGCGTTGTACATGCAAAGCCTGTGGACGATCAATCCCGACGGGACGGGCGAGCGCGCCGTCTTCAAGAACAATCTCGCCAAGCCGACGGCAGTGCTGGATGCGCGGCCGGTTCCGGGAACGGATCTGATTGTGGCGGCGCTGACGCCGCATAACGGGCAGTCGGTCGGCGCGATTGCGATGATCGATCCAAAACTTGGGAAGAACAATCTGGGCGCGATTACGAACTTCACCCCGGAATATCCGAAAGAGATGGACCAGGGGCTTTCGCGCGGGCCGTGCGATCCATGGCCGCTCTCGGCCGATGCGGTGCTGATCGCCAATAATGCGGAGAAGCATGGCAAGTTTGGCGTCATCGAACTCATCACGCGGCAGGGCGCGCGGCTGGTCATCCACAAAGAGCCAGACATCTCGTGCTACGCGCCAATGCTGGTCAAGCCGCGGGCGCGCGAGCCGATCATTCCGGCGCACGTTCAACCGGGAGCGACCACGGGACGGTTCCTCGTGCAGAACGTTTACGAGGGAATGCCGGGCGTGAAGACCGGCGACGTGAAGTGGCTGCGAGTGCTCGAAACAACCGCGCGCATCAGCGGACTGCCGCCGGGCGGGCGCTGGTGGAACCAGGCGTTTCTGGTGAGCTGGCAGGGATCGTACGACATCAAGTGGGTCTTGGGCGTGGTGCCGGTCGCGGAAGACGGCTCGGCGTATTTCGAGGCTCCGGCGGCGAAGGCGCTGTATTTCCAGGCGCTGGACAAAGACCACCGGCTGATGCAAAGCATGCGGACGTTTGTGCAGGCGGCGCCGGGCGTGACGCGCTCGTGTCTGGGTTGCCACGTCAATGAAGAGAACGTTTCTCCGCCGAGCGGGCGAACGCCGGTAGCGCTTAAGAGCGAGCCGGACAAGATCGCGCCGGAAAACTGGGGCACGGGCTTCGTCGATTACCCGACGATGATTCAGCCGATTCTGGACAAGCACTGCGTGAGCTGCCATGGCGGCGAAAAGGGCATCGAAGCTGGGATCGATCTGTCGGGCGGCTGGACGTGGGCGTTCAACATCAGCTACGAGACGCTGATCAAGAACACGCTGACGGGGTTCCTGAATTGCGAAAACGGTTCGGTGCACACGGCGGAGATTCTTCCGCCGCGAAAACACGGCTCCGGGTCGGCGCCGCTGGCTCAACTACTGGTCAGTGGGCACAACGGGTACATCAAAGAGCTGAGCGAAAAGGAGCGCAACCTGCTGCTGGTGTGGATGGACGGGAACTGCAATTACTATGGCAAGTGGGATTATTCACCGCACGCGACGTGCAACGAGATCACAGTGGTTCGCAATAATCTTCTGCCGGAGATGGAGAAGGCCGGCTGCACGAAATGTCATCAGAAGGAAATCGGCAACGATTGGGTGAATTTGAAAGACCCGGAGCAGAGCCGGATGCTGCGCGCGCCGCTGGCGGTAGGGCGGGCGTCCCTGCCCGCCAACGGCGGAGGACGGGCGGGCACGGAGGCCCGCCCCACCGGCTTGGGACTGGCGTGGTGCCGCGACGGAAAAGCGCCCAACGTGGAACAGGTTCTGGTCACGAACGGCAAGCAGCCGCCGGATGTGTTCCGCCCGAAACGTTCGCAGCCGCCGCCGAAAGACGGCGCGCCGACGGCGATTTTCAACGACACCAGCGATGCGTCATACAAGGCGCTGCTGGAGATCATCCGCAACGGACGCGAGGCGGCGTTGCAGAAGCCGCGCGTGGACATGCCGGGCGCGCAGATCACGCCGGGGTTCTGCCGGGAGTTGACGCCGGTGACGCCGCCGAAGGCGGCGGGGCAGCAGACGATGGCGCCGGGCGGGAAAGAACGGGCGGAGCGCTGACGAGTAGGCAGTAGGCAGCGGCAGTAGGCAGGATCGAACTGCGGAGATCGGAACGAGGTATGGCAGACGCGCAACCGAACAATCCGCTGCATGGCGTGACGCTGGAGATGATGGTTAACGAACTCGTGGCCCGGTTTGGGTGGGAGGAACTGGGGCGGAGAATCAATATCCGCTGTTTCACTTCCGATCCGAGCATCAAGTCCAGCCTGACGTTTCTGCGCAAGACTCCTTGGGCGCGGAAGAAGGTCGAGGCGCTTTATCTGTCGGGGGAACGGGGGCGGTGAAGGGCGAAGGACGAACAATGATGAATGCGGAATGATGAATGATGAATATGGCTGGTGTCAGGGAGTCCCGGGAACCACCACGACCACCCGAAAGCCGATGGGATCGTTTTCCGTATCGGGTCTGATCCAGAAACGGTATGCCGGGCGACAGAACTCGGGACGTATATTCCAAGCTCCCCCCCGCAACACGCGGTCCGGACCTTCTCTTGGCCCTTTGGGGTCCAACACAGCGTCCGCCTTATACTCCTTAAAACAATCCTCGCACCATTCGCAGACGTTGCCGAGCATGTCGTAGACGCCCCATGCGTTGGGAAACTTCTGGCCGGTCGGATGTGTCGTGTTCTTGCTGTTTGCGGCGGACCAGGCGGCCCTCCCAAGATCGGACTCGCAGTCTCCGAGATAGTACGTCGTGACCGTTCCAGCACGGCACGCATGTTCCCATGCGGCCTCGGTGGGCAATGTGACGCTGCTTCTCGTCTTTTCGCTAACCCTTCTGCAGAATGCGTGCGCGTCGTCCCAATCGACCCTCTCGACCGGCAAGTTCGCGCCTTTGAAATGACTGGGGTTCTTGCCGACTACCTGCTGGTACTGCGCCTGTGTCACCTCGAATTTTCCGATGTAGTACGGCGTCGTCAACGTGACCTCGTGCGCAGGGGACTCGTAGTCGTCCAAATTCTTGTATATGGCCAACGCTGCTTCGTACTCCGTTTGTGCTTGCGCGAGCACGCGGGCGGAGTGCCACCAGTGCATCCCGCCGAGAAGACCCACGCCAGCAGAGACGATCATCACGAGGAACAGCGCCAGCGAGTATTGCGGCCTGCGGCGCTGGCGGAGGGCTCGGACGAGCATGGCGGCGATCAGCAGCAGCAGAATGGCGGCGCCGATTCCGAAGACGATCTGGCCGGTCCGGATTTGTTTTTGGAAGGCGGGCTCGTCCACGGGGTTCGGTTCGGGCGTGCCCATGATGAACTTGCCGGCGGGGATGAGGACGAGGTCGAGGGTGACGCCGTTGCCGAGGTCAAGGGTTTTGGTGGGCGGGAGGTTGGTTCGGGCGGCGTAGTGCGCGATCGTTTCCTGGCCGTCCCAGAGCGGGAACGGTTCGGCGGCGGACGCCACGGCGGCGAAGAAGAGGAAGGCGAACAGGCGGGGCATGAAGGGGATTCTATGAATTTACGGGCGCGCTGCAAACAGCCGATCCCCTTTCCTGAAGAGGGGCTCCCTCACCCCTGCCTCGCGGAGGAGAGGAGGACCGGGACGGCAGGCCGGAGGCGTGCGGTACCAACGGACGGCAGCGTGCGGGACGCCCGCACTACGAAAAAAAACGCTGCTGGTCGTCGCGGCTTTATTTGCGGACGGGTTGCACGCGGGCGGAGGCTTCGGCGATCGAGCGGGTCTGGGCGAAGGTGACGAGGTATTGCGCGAGCTGGCCATAGACGGCTTTCACGTTTTGCTCGCCAATCCACATCAAGTAGGGGCCGGGGTTGCAGTCGAGGTAGACGAAACGGCCGTCTTCGGCGGCGAGGACATCCCAGGCGGCGAAGTGCAGACCCAGCATTCGGTTGGCGCGCGCGATCTTGCGTTCTTCTTCTTCAGGCAGTCGGTAGTATTCGAAGCCCTTCGTGCCGGTGCGCGAGTCGATCTCGTCGGTGAGAATCTTCAGCGCGAGCACGACGGCATCGCCGACGACGTGCACGCGAATGGTCCGACCGGCGACGTACTCCTGCATCGTGACCGGGCACAGCGCGAACTCTTCCATGCGCGCGAGCTGGTCCTCGCGCAGGCGGCGGGTCGAGCCGATGCCGATGCCGGGCTTGACCACGACTTCTTTCATTTCCCGAACAAAGGCTATCGCGCGTTCGGGTTCGTTCGTGGTCAACGTTTTCGGGAAAACAAAACCTTGTGCGCGCATGCGTTCGTAGAACTGCGCTTTGGCGTTGTGATCGATGTACGCGGTGAGCGGGTTGACGACCAGTTTGCCTTGGGCGCCGAGCACGGAGAAGAAGCTGTACGCGAGCGACTGATATTCCTGCTCGCGAATGTACTTCACGCGCCACTCGGCTTGAAACGCGGCGTTGAACACGGGCGGCAAAGCCGGCAGCGTGCTGGGCGCGGAGGCTCGGATGGCGACGCTTTGGATGTTGGTGAAGTCCACGCCGTCCCACACGGCCCGGCCGCTGCCGAGCGCGACGGGGGACGCGAGCTTTTCGTCGAAGCCGAGATTCAGCGGGATGGGCGTGCCGCCGGCGGCGTCCACTTCGCGGGCGAGAGCCAGAAGCTGCTTATCGTCTTTTCGGCCGAAGAGCGCGACGTCGGGGCGGTCCATGGTTGCTCCGCTTACTGTCCGGCGCTCTGGAGGATTTTGAGATTCGGATAAGACTTCTTCAGGTCAGCTAACTTTGCAGTCTTGTCCGCACCCGTGGCGCTCTGATAGGCGTCGTAGTCTTTCCAGAACTTGTCCCAGGCCTCGACGGCGGCTCGATCAACGTCGATGACTTCCTTGGCCATTGTCTGGAAGCGCTTGCCCTCGATCTGCATGCCGATCATCTTGTATTGGTCTTTCAGGCCATCGATGGCGGCGACCAGCTTCGCGATCGTCTCTTTGGGTGGGGCCTGTTCGGCGCGCTTGGGCTCTTCCGGGAAATCCTTGCGGAACAACTGGAAGTCGCTGACATAGGTTGCCAACGGAACGAGGTTCTTCTGGGAGGGCGTGCCGGTCGCCTTCAGTTCGTCGATCAACTGAGTGGCTGCGGCCCGGTCTCCTTTCAGCACCGCCAGCTTGATCTTACGCTCGAACACGAGGAAGTTGATGCGACTCTGCAACTCGTTCATGCGAGAAGCATAGTCGGGGAGTCCCGCCAAGTTCGGTGCAGCTTCCTTTGCGGTAACTTGAAGTTCGGTAAGCTCCTTCAGTTCTGCACTCAGCGGAGTGACGAGGTCGCCTCCCGCCAGCAGGCGGTCTTCGTACTTATCGACGAAGGCTTCGACTTTGATCCTGACGTCGCGGAGGGTCTTGTCGGCCTTCTGGGTGGCCTCGCGGCCGATGAACGCCCAAACGAGGAACGCGGCGATGCCGCCAAGACAGACAATGGCGAGCACGATCGCCTTCAGCTTCAACAGGAACATGTTCGGCAGCTTCGGGCCTGCGGCTGGCTTGCCGATCGCCGGCAGGCCGCCGCCTTTTACTTGGGCGGCTTGTTCGGCCTGCTGCTTTTCTTCTCGGATCGCTTTGACGAGCTGACGCGCGACCTGCGGGCCGTACATCGTGCCTTCAAAAGGCTCGTCCGGCGGCGGCGCCGCCTTGCTGGCGTGCGACGGACTTGCTGTTGAGGCTTGCGCTTGCACCTGGGCCTGAGCCTGGGCGGCGCGCAACGCGGCACCCATATCTTGGCCGACGATGGACGGTTCGAACAGATCCTCGCCGCCCTTGGTTGCCGCGGGAGCGGGCGCGGGTTTGGGCGCAGCGACAGGCTTGGGCGCGGCGGGCTTCGCGGGCTCGGGCGCCGGCTTTGCTGCTGCCGGAGCGGGGGCAGGTTCGGAAGCCTTGATGACAGGCGCGGGCGCCACGGCCACCGCGGCAGCTTTGGAGACGGGTGTGGTCGGAACGGTCGGCACAGGTGGACGCGGCGGTGAAGAAGAAATCGTCAGATCCGCTTCTTCCTCGGCCGGCGCTGCAGCGGCGCCCAACTCAAAGCGGAAGTTGATGTCGCCGATGCGGACGGCGTCGCCGTTTTTCAGCGCGACTTTTCCGGCGATGCGAGCGTCGTTAACAAAGACGCCGTTCGTGCTCTTAAGATCTTCGACGACCCACGCTCCGGCCTCTTCGAAGAGCTGTGCGTGCTGGCGGGATACGGACGCGTGCTTGACAGGGAGCGAGTTGGTTTTTTCGTCCCGGCCGATTTTAAGGAGTCCGCTGCACGGCACCTCTTTGTCTTTGACCGGATCCATCAAACCGACGAGTTTTGCCTGCGCCATGGTTCACTCCCGAGAAGACAGGGTTCAGGGGTCAGGGTTCGGGGTTCAGGCGTCAGCAGCCGCGCGCCTCAAACCCAGAACCACAACCCTCATGTTCGTACACCGCAGCTTAGACCCAATACCGCCCGCTTCAACCCCGAACCTTAGTCCAAGTTGAACTGTTTCTTGGCGAGCGTGTAGTAGCGCCCCTTTAGCGCGACCAGTTCATCATGCGTGCCTTTTTCCATGACGGCTCCATTTTCGCAGAAGCAGATGAAGTCGGCATCGCGGATGGTGCTGAGGCGATGCGCGATGGCGATGGAGGTGCGGCCGGACATGATCGACTTCATGTTCTGTTGAATGCGCTGCTCCGACTCGTTGTCCAGAGCGCTGGTTGCTTCGTCGAAGATCAGGATCTTCGGCCGGCGGTAGAGCGCGCGGGCAATGCAGATACGCTGCCGCTGGCCGCCGGACACCTTCACGCCCTTTTCGCCCAGCATCGTCTGATATCCCAGCGGCAGTCGCACGATGAAATCGTCGGCGCTCGAGAGCCGCGCAGCCTCCCGGACGGCGTTCATGTCCGGTTCCGTATCGCCCAGCGCGATGTTGCCAGCGACCGTATCGGAGAACAGGAAGCTGTCCTGGAGCACGACGCCGACCTGCCGCCGATAATTGACCAGGTCCAATGCGGTGATGTCCTTGCCGTCGATGAGGCATTCGCCGGAGGTCGGCATGTTGAAGCCGAGCACCATCTTGATGACGGTGCTCTTGCCGCAGCCGCTGGGGCCGACCAACGCGACGCTTTGGCCGGGATCGATCGTCAGATTGAAGTTATTCAAGATCAGCGGCGACTCTTCACCGCCATAACGGAACTTGATGTTGCGGAATTGAATGCGTCCCTCGCACTTGCTCATAATGGTCGGCATTCTCTCCGGCACCACGATCGGCAACTGCTCCGGCTTGACGTTGTTGATGTCGTTGACGCGGTCCATGGCGATGCGAATTTCGGAGAAGCTGTTGAACAAGCCGACGAACTGCATGATCGGTGCCATCACGGAGCCCATCAGCATGTTGAAGCCCATCAATTCGCCGATGCTCATCTTGTTGTCCATGACTTCGTTCGCGCCGTACCACAGGATGGCGATGGACGCGCTCAGGTTGATGAGCTGGCTGGCGGTGTCGAAGAGCAGGCTGATTTTGGACTGCTTGTAGCTCATGTTGACGCGTTCGACGAAGGCATTCTCCCATCGCGCGCGCGCCCAATATTCGTTTCCGGTGGACTTGATCGCCTCCACACCGGACAGCGATTCGATCAAGCTGGATTGCTGCGCGGAGTTGCTCAGGAATATTTCGTTGGCGACATTCTTGATGCGCGGCGTGAAGAACAGCGTGTTGAGGATGTACAGCGGGATGAAGGCGACGACCCACATCGTCAGCGTCTTGCTGTAAATCACCATCATCATGAAGTAGATGATCAGCATCAGCGTGTTCAAAATGATGGTGATCGTTGAGCCGGCGAGGATGCCGCGGATCTTCTGGTTTTCGGCGAAGCGCGTCAGGATATCGCCGATCTGCCGGCCCTGGAAGAAGCGCATCGGCAGGCTGAGGATGTGGCGGTAGAACTCCGCCATCAGATTCAAATCCACCCTCGATATGGTGTGCGCGATCAGCAAGTTCTGCGCGGACGATGTGATCAACTTGAAGATCGCCGTCAGCGCCATGCCGACGAGCATCATGTTCAGCAGGCCGCGGTCGCGGTACACAACGACCTTGTCCACGATGTTCTGCACGAACAGCGGCGTCGCCAGGCTGAGGATGTTCATGACCAGCGCGGCGATGAGCGCCTCGGCAAAGTGCCACTTGTACGGCAGCAGGTAGGCGACGAAGCGCGCCCATGGGTTCGCGGGCGGTTCGAGCGAGCGGAACTTCTGGGTGGGCTCGACGACGATGACCACTCCGTCCCAGCCGGTCTCAAACTCCTTGCGGTTGATCTTGCGAATGCCCTTCTCAGGATCGGCGACCGTCACTGCCAGATCGCCCACCGAGTAGAGGACCATGTAGTGGTAGTTTTCCCACAGCACGATCAGCGGGCGTTCGAGGAGGGAAAGCTGTTCGTATTTGACTTTGTACGGCTTCGCGCGGAAGCCCATCGCTTCGGCTGCGTTGCAGACATCGGGCAGCGTGGCTTCCGTCGCATGGATATTCGCGATCTCGCGAATCTGGCCGAGCGTGAAATTGCGGCCGTAATGCTGCGTGATCATGGCCAGGCACGCAGGCGCGCATTCCGATTCGCTGTGCTGATACGTGACGCGGAACGACTCAATCTTCTTCTCAGGGGCGCCGGCCTTGAATTCGGCTTCAGTGACCGCGTCGATCTTGATACGCATATCGACGCCTTCGGCGCGCTTGATGGACGAGGCTTGTGCTCTTTCACGTTCCTTAAGCTGGCGGATGCGCTGCTCGATGCGCTCCTTCAGTTCGGAGTTCGTCTGGAGGATCTTCTGCACTTCGGGCTGGCGGATGACCAGGACGGTCACGTCAGTCACGGCGTGCGCGGAATAGGCCTGGGGCGCGCTGGTCATCGCGGCCTCTTCGCCAATGATGCTGCCTTTGCCGACTTTTTCGAGGACCACGGTGCCTTCGACCATATCCCGAACCAGTTCGACGGCGCCGCTTTCAATGAAATACATGCGCGCATCTTCGTCGTTCTGCTTGAAGACGAACTTGCCCTGCGGGATCTTCTTCACGCCGATGTTGTTCAGGATTTCGGCGGCCAGTTCGGGGCTGTAGGTCGCGGTGCCGAGGATTCCGCGCAGGCGCTTGCGCAATTCCACGACGCCAACCTGCTTTTGAAGATGTTGTTCGAGCGCCGGATTTTTCTGCACAAACTCGCGCAGTTTCTTTGCCGGCAATTTGATGAGGATCGCATCGGTAGAGGCGACAATCTGGTGCTCCCAGTTGGCGTCCTTCAGGAGTGCGATTTCGCCGAACGTGCTGTCCTCAGGTTGTTCGCCGAGGCTGACGCGGCGGCCTTCCTCGTTGATGCCCTTGAGGCGCACCTTGCCGGAGTAGACGGAGTAGATGCCGGTCATCGGCTGGTTCGCCTCAGCGATGACGTCGCCAGCATTGTACTGTTCGACCTCGAACAGCGGCTCCAGCCCTTTCTTGCCTTCTTCGGTCAAGCGGCTGAAGATGAAGTGAGTGTCGAGAACCTTGCGAATGGCTTCATTTTTCGTCGGCATACCGGCAAAGACTCCTTAGTTAGTCGCGAGGGTACGTGCAGGCTCCTGCAACTCACTCTGCAAACCAGTTCTTCAACGGTCCGAAAATGTTGACGATGAGCGGCTTCTGCTTGGTCCTGATCTCGGCAAAGCCCTGCAGGCCAAGAGTCAGATCCCTGCGCTTTTCGTTCGGTCCAGGATTCTCGTTCTTGCTGATGAAGGTGCTGTTGGGGTCGAACTTGATTCGGACCTCGTACGTGGATTCCTGGCCTTTGACTTCACTGGGGCGAATCGCGATGTCGGATACCCGGCCTTTGAACGTGCGCCAATCCTGGAACGGATAGGCGTCGTACTTGATCTGCACTTCCTGGTCCCTTTCGACGCGGCCGCAGTCGCGGTTCTGGATCATGATCGTGCCGTACTTCGGTTCGGTGTCCTTGACGATCGTGAAGAGCACTTCGCCGGCCGAGACCTGCTGGCCGGCCTTGACATAGACGTTCGTCACGGTTCCGCCGAAGGTGCCGCTGCTGACTTTGCAGAGTTCGCCTTCATAGTTGACGCCGAACTGGCTGAGGGCGCCGGTCTGCTTGATCTTTTCTTCGACCGCATCGCGTTCCTTTTTCAGCTTTTCAATGTCGCGGCCCATGACACTGTTGGCGCGCTCGATATCGGCTTTCAACTGGTCAACGCGTTCACGGATGCTGTTGCGCTCGGCGTTGTGCTGGTAGTTCTTCTGCTCCCATTGGTTCTGCAGGCGCTTGGGTTCGTCCTGCGCCTGCTGCAATTCCAGTTCGATCGTCGCGATATTCGTAATCGCCTTGTTCACTTCGCTCTTGGCGTCTTCGAGTTGCTTGTCGGCGGCGTCTTTTGTGTCTTGGAGCGGGCGCACAGCCGTGATGGTGGACAACTGCCTCTTCATCAGGTCCATTTCTTCGTCCAGACGCTTCTTGGCATTGTCGGCTCGCACTTTTGCAGCGTCCACGTTGCGTTTGAGGTCGGCGACGGTCAGCCGCGCGGTGTTGAGCTTGTTTTCGACGGCGGCCACTTTCTTGCCGGCATCGGCCTTGCTGCCATCTAGAGCGGCCTTCTCGTTTGCGATGCGTTCAGTCAGTTCCTGGTCCTTCTGTTTGTATTCGTCCAGGGAGATCTTCATGCCGGAGATCCGCTGCTCCTGGTCTTTCTGGTCCTTGCCGGCATACTTCATCGCGTCGTCGATCTTCTCCAACTGGTGCTTGAGTTGATCGCTTTCCGAATCCTCCATCGCACCGCGCTTGAACTGGATATCGACCAGCGAGGTGTACGCTTTGACCTCGCTGCCTTCGGTGACGTAAACCTGCGTGATGTAGCCGCCGCGCGGCGCCTGCACGCGCGTGTAGTCGGCCTTGACCTCCATGCGGCAGGTGACGTACTCGCCCACCTTGTACATGAAAGAGAAGATCAGCCCGGTGAACGTGACCAGGAACACGATGTAGATCGGGCCACGCAGGACGAAACTCGGCGCCGAATACAACAGACGCGCGGCTTTCATGGTATGCGCGACGTCCTGGACCGGCATTTGGACGACTCGCGATGGAGCTGACTGCGGCTCAGCCATGACAGGCCTCCTGATAGGTTTGCGATTCACTTACGGCCGTGAACTCGGGACACCAGAGAATAACCCGTCCCGGCGAGCACGCTAACAAAAAACAACCCACTTGCGCGGCCCGCGCTCGTCCAGCATGCAGCGACATCCAGAATTCATGCGCTCGAAACCAAAAGTCGAATTCTGACGCTGCAAGCGTAAGCACACGTTAACACTCCTGCACGCTTCAGTTTGCGCCAAACGAACGGCGCGAACACAAGCGTGCCACCTCAGCGCGGCTTCTCGAAACGCGAAGCGGCGATCGAACGCTGCAGCCAATCCCGGAAGAGCTTGTCCGCCAGCTCCTTGCGCAACGCGTGGGTCAATTCGGCTTCACGGACGCTATCCACCTTGTAGAGCGCCCAGAAGCTGTTTTCGGTAAAGGGTCCGAGCACGTCGCCGACGCGCGCGCTAAATACAGATTCCTCGATCTTGGCAGCGAGCATGCGGCGGCGCACGGTGCCCAGGTAACCGCCGGCGGCTCGCGTGTGCTCCTCCATCGAGTGGCGGCGCGCCAAGTCGTGAAAGCTTTCGCCGGCCAGACAGCGGTCCAGCAGGTCTTTGGCCGTGACCGGGGAAGCGCACACGATGCGCGACAGAGACACGGTCTTCATCTGTTCGCGATTCGTGTTGAAGTAATCCTGGACGTCCTGGTCCTGGATCACTCGCGCGCGGATGCGGATCAGCAGCAGTTCGCGGCGCGCGATCTGGTTCCACTGTTCGAGGGTGACTCCATTCGCCCGGCAGTAGGCGGCCAGGTCTTCGGCGCGCGGCAGCCGGTCGTAGCGACGTTTGGCGGACGCGTAGTCCTGAAACTCCGCTTCGCTGGGTTCGACGCCCAGTTCGCGCGCCTTGTCCTGGATGACTTCCATTTCAACCAGGCGGCAGACGGCATCGCGAAAGACGCCCGAAGCCTTCAGGTAGATGAGCACATCCTGGACGTTGATCTTCCTGCCATTGACGACGATCAGCGTATCCTGCATTTCCATGATGAGGGTCTCGGCGTCAGCGGTACAGTTTCGGTTTCAACTTCAGTTTTTCCAGCACCTGATAAACGCGGGATGGCGAGAGCTGCGTCTCGTCGCAAATCGTCTTGATGCTGCCTTTGTGCTTCTTCAACAGCTCCACCCAGTACGTCAGTTCGGCGCGCCGCAACACCGTGGTCCGGCTGCCGGATTCCAGCTCAGGCGGGCCGGACAGGGCGGCGGTCTCTCCTCGCAAGCGCAGGGGCAGTTCCGAACGCATGATGGGGTGATCCGGATTGCCCACGCAGGCCATGTACTGAGCGATGTTCTTAAGCTCGCGGATATTTCCGGAGAAGTCGTAAACACTGTGGAGGAAATGGCGCAGTTCGGAATCGATGCGCGGCATCCTCTTGTTCTGGCGCGCGCAAGCTTCCTGCAGGAAGTACTCCAGAAGCACCGGGATCTCATCGCGGCGCTCCCGCAGCGGCGGAAGATACAGCGGGCACATGTTGATGCGGTAGAAGAGATCCTCGCGGAAGGTGCCTTGCCGCACCATGGTTTCGAGATTTCGATTGGTGGCGGCGATGACGCGGACGTTCACGTTGCGGGTCTGGTCGGAGCCGACGCGCTGAAGTTCGCCGACTTCCAGCACGCGGAGCAGTTTGACCTGGGCGAAGGGTTCCAGTTCACCGATTTCGTCGAGGAAGATGGTGCCCTCGCTGGCCTCCTCAAACTTACCCTTGCGGTCGGACGATGCACCAGTGAAGGCGCCTTTGACGTGGCCGAAGAGTTCCGATTCGATGACGCCCGGGGGAAAAGCGCCGCAGTTGACCGCGACAAATTTCTTGCGCCGGCTGTTCTGATGGATGATGCGAGCGAACAACTCCTTGCCCGTGCCGGTCTCGCCTTCAAGCAAGATGGTCAGGCTGGTGGGCGCCACATTGCCGATCACCTTCAGGATGTTCTGGATCTCTGGGCTGTGCCCAATGATTCCTTCGACAACAAGGTCGTCTTTGACGGCTTGGGGCACGTCCTTGACCGGGTGATCCTCCTCGACGGCACTGCGGAGCTGGGTGCTGCTCACGTCAATGAAGGCGCTGCGGAGGATATCGAGTTCCTGAAAGAGGGCGTCCCGATCGCGCTCGCTGAGGGCGGCGTTTTCGATGAGCTTAATTTTGAGGGATTCGATTCGGGCGATGTTCTCGTTGACCAGTTCGCGCAAGTCAGCCACGCCAGGCTGGCGATAACCCAACCCCTGCCAGGACGATGGCTGGTACTGAAAATCTTCGGTGATGGGGTCCGAAGGGGAGGTCATCACTCGTATCCTTCAGCAGGCAGTGGAACGGCTCACACAAGCGTAAGTTCATGTCCAATCTAAATTTGCATGTCAGAACCGCTTCCCTAATCTGTGCAAGCTGGGCGGAAATTCCGCTTTTTTAAGGGCCAAGGAGCCAGTGGCAGAATACTCCCACGCGGAAACTTGTCAAGAAGACGGAATGAACGGCCGCGTGTTAAGTTTTGGTATTCCATCAAAGTTCAGGGTTGACAATCATGGACGCGATGTTAGACCACTGTCAGCTTCAGAGGTAGGGTAGAAAACGCCAGAACCGGGTTGTGCCGCCTAGGGTGGTGGCCACGGAGAGGAGAAACGGTCTAGAAAAGGGGGACAGCAATGTCTAGGAAGTCTTTGTCCATCGTTGCGAACGAAGCCACCAAGCGAGTGCTTGGTCAACTGGGCAGCCCACTCGTCCAGGTCGCGGTAAAAGGCAAAGTGGTGAAGCAAAAGGGCGGCAACGTGCTCGTTATCGAGAATGTCTCGACCTCTAAGAGCACGACTCTGCCGATCATTGCAAACGCCTGCTGCAAGAAGGCCTTGTCCGAAATGGCCGGGTCGGAATCGCACGACGTCACACTGCTCGGCCGCGTGATCACCACCGGCGGATCCAACGTCCTGCTCCTCGATCGCGTCGGCAAGGCCCAGTCACTGCCGATCGTCGCCAATGAAGCCACCCGCAAGCTGCTGGCCGACCTGGCTGCCGATGCGGAAGGCGAAGTGACCGTGAAGGCCCGCGTTGTTGAGTCCGGCGGAAACAAGATCCTGATGCTGGCCAGCGACAAGGGCGCAAAGAGGAAGTAAGTTGAGTATTCCCTCAAAAATGAACACCCCTGCCGCATGGCAGGGGTGTTTTTGTATCATCAGAACTTCGTGACCTCAGACCTTGACCTGGGTCTTCACCTTTGCGCTGGAATGGACCTCAATCGACTTGGCATAGCGAACGGTTTCAATCTCGCAATCTGCGCCAATCTTCACATCTTTGCCCGTCACAGTCTTAGCCTTGGTCGCCTCAAGTTCAACGCTAGTGCCCTCGATCGATTCGGTTTCCAGCGTGCCTGGAGTGCCGCCGCTGCTTATGGATACGCCGACGCTCCCGCCTTGCGCGTGGCCGGCAATCGCGACGCCGCCACGGGCGACACTTGCCACCGCAACGCCGGCGGTGGTGTAAGACGAACTGCCCCTTCCCTGTTTGACGCTGACGTCACCACCGCGAATTGCCTGAGCGAAACACTCGCCGTTCAGTTCGATGTCGATCGTCTCGGCTCGCAGCCTTCCTGAAATGTCGAATGCGCCACGCGAGGCGAAGTCGTCGGCATCCACATCTTCGCCCACGCTGACCGCGCCACTGAGGCGCACCTCTTCGGCTTTCAGGCGCCTGGCGACCTTCGCTGAACCAGCGGCGACGAAGCGCTTGGCTTCCACACCGCCGCTAATCTCCGCCGAACCCGAAACCTGCACTTCATCGGCCTTAACGTTTCCGGCAATGCGACCGGCCCCAGTGACCTCCAGACGCTCAACGTCGACGTCGCCATCAACGTTTCCGGCACCCGTGATCGTCACCGACTGGTATCGCCCGCCTTTGATATTGCCGGCGATAATTCGTGGATTTTCTTTGTCCTGGCCAGCGTTGAAGAACGCTCCCATATCCGGCATGTTGGGCATTTTGGGCATCTTCATGATCGCTATCCTTTGCGTAAGGGCCTCTGGCGGGTCACAGTGACACGTACACGCTCCGGCACGGCGGAAATAGAGCACTCCGGAGGCCAAATCAGTAGGCAGGAGGCCGTAGGCGGGAGGCAGGAGGCCGCAGCGCGAAGGTTGGACGGCTGGAACGGCAGTCACTTAAATGGCGTAAATTGGGTTGCTCAGGATCGTTTCGCGCTCATCGGGCTTGACGGGATCGAAGGCTTCGAGTTCCAGGCGGACGTACGTGCCTGGCGTCAGATCGAGAGAAGCCGATGCGGACTGGCCTGCGGGCGCGAACTCCTTCAGCGCGGCGCCGGCCGAGATCAGGCGCAGCGTGCGCACGGGGCGATGCGTGCGCCACTCAATCTTGACTTCGCATTTTCCGGCCCGCACTTCTCCGCCAGCGGAGACGTCGTTGATCGCAAATGTGGTCAGTGCAGGGAAGTCCTCGCGGCGGCAGCGGCCGTCTTTGAGCGCGCGCTGGAAGATGTCCTCAATCAACTCGCGCGGCGGTTTGTCGCGCAGCTCAGGGTGGATCTTGAAGTCCCACCACGGGGTCATGTGGGTCTTGCCACCCGCGACGGGATTGTCGTGTTCAGGCCAGCCTGCGGCGGCGTAACAGTCCGGATGCCATGTCGCTGAGAGATAGGAGCGACCCGCAACGATCGCCTGCACGATGGCTTCGGGCTCACGCGGCGTATCGACCAGAACCGTGCGCATTCCGGAGCCGGCCCAGAGATCGGGCTGATGCGCGTCGCTGCCGCTGGAAAGGCTGATGCGGTGCCCGGCGGTCAACATGCGGTCCCAGTGTTTGAGCGATTCGCGGCCAAGCAGAGGGCGGGTTTCCTCGATGTCGGCACGCAGTTCCAGCCCGCAGATTTCCTCGCCCGACAGAGTCTCCAGCGGCGCTTTCTGGTCGGCGTGAGCGATGATGGGCCGCAGACCGACAAGCTTGGAAGCGTGAAGCATCTTGGGGAACGTCATCGCCGAGAAGAAACTCTCGTCGGGAAACCCCTGCCCCGGTCCGGGATGAAGTTTGAGGTGCGACCATTCTTTGGCGACCGGTCCGGGGATATCCCAAATCACCTCCACGCCCGGAATGCAGAGGTGCTTGTCTGTTGAGACCTGGCGGCACGCGGCGCAGTATTCGGGCCAGTCGGCGGCGTGCAGCCATTTTCGGGACGGTTTGCCGTCCGGCAGTCCGACGGCGAGATGATCGGTTTGCAGCCGAAAATCGTTGCCGAAGGCTTCGTAGTATCGGGCCATCTCGGCAACGGTCATCATGCCGTCGCTGAAGGTGGAATGGTTGTGGCAATCGCCCCAGAGTTCGGTTTTTGTGGCCATGACTGCAACCTTAAGTTTGGGGTCTCATCGTTGAAATCCGAGAATCCAAAGACTCCAGACTCTAGACTCCAGACTTTAGACTACAGTTCAACTGTACTTGCTCTTTTCGAAGTCGAAAAGAACTTGCAGCATGCGGCGCAGGAAAACCGTCGGCCGCTGCTGCGGTTGGGCGGCGGCTTCGGAAACTTGCAGCGGGGCTTCATACTGAGGTCTCACGCCCAGGAGTTGTTCGGCCAGAAGGCCGGTAATCTGCTCCTGGTGCGGAAGCGGCAACGAGTCCAGCAACGGGTCCGCTTCGACGTCATAGATCCATGCGCGGCCGGCGGCCTGGATAAAGAGCAACTGGAACCACGGGATGTTGAGCACCTCGGCGGCGCGGCGAATGCTCTCCCGCACTTCGGCGGCCGGGACTTCAAAGAACTGCTCCAGCGTTTCCTCAGCGACATCGGGCCTTTGCTGAGGCGCGCAACGGCCGAGGATGAGCAGCGGCTTGCCGTCAGAGACGAAGGCGCGGACCAGCGGGCCTTCCTGCAATCCGGCTAACAGAATCGGCGGCCTCTTGATCGAGACCAGTGCCTGCCGCTGGCGATCAAAAAACGGCTGCCACGCGCCGCGGCCGCAGGCGGGATGCCAGACGACCTTGGCGGCACCGGCAGGCTGACAGCCGGCCCCACGGCAAAACTCTTGCGCGGCTTCGGGACTGTTCGTGCACAACAGCGACGGAACAGCCAAGCCGTTTTCGCGCAGGCGCTCCAGCAGGGCGGTCTTCATGAAGGCGCGGAGGTGAGCCGCTGGAGGGTTGATCAGCCGCACGCCACGGCGTTCGAGTTCAGTCAGCAGACTGTACAGGTACGTGTACTTCATCTGCTGCTCGATGTAATCCTCGCGCCACAGGCTCCAGTCCACATCGATGTCGCCGGAAGGGATCACCGGATCCAGGTACGTGAAGCCGTGCAGGAAGGCGGCATCCAGCGTGGTCAGATCGACGCCGTTCCAGCAGATGCGGCCAGCATCCATAGAGGTGCGTTCGGGAGGATCGAGCGATATATCGAAGAACAGCGTGCTGCCGGGCTGCAGCCGTTCAAGCGCCAGTACGAGACGGCGAGCTTGCCGATTGTGGCCGGTGGAGAAAACACCAATCCGCATCTTTACTGAGCCGCTGGAGCCGGTGCCGCAGGCGTCTGCGCCGGTGGAGCGTCGGCCGCGGGCACTTCGACAGCTACGGTACCAATCGGCGAAACGGCAACGTTGATGGGCTTGAAGAAGCGCAGCGTATTGCGGCTGCGAAGCGCGTTCAAGCGCATGTCTTCGAGTTCGCCAACCGCACGCAGGCCCGGATACGCATTGGGCAGAATGCCTTCGGCTTGCAGCAGCAGCGTTTGGGACTTTTTGTACGCGATGGCCGCTTGGATCGCGGCGATATCCGCGTTCAGCACGTCCGAGAGGCGCGAGGTGATTTCGAACTCAGTCATGCGGCCAGCGGCGAGCAAATCTTTCGCGCCGTTGTAGGACGTCTGCGCCAACAACTGGGCTTCGCGGGCGAGTTCGAGCTGCTGTTTGGTGCTCATCATCGCGGCCAGGGCATCGCCGACGTCTTCTTCTACCTGGCGCTCGGTGCTTTGGATCAGCAGATCCTGCTGGTCGCGATTGGCTTCGGCCACCATGAGTGCGGCCTTAAAGAAGCGGTTGCGGAACGGCCAGTTGTACACCAGGGAGTGTGAGATAATGCGATTGTCCGGGCCGCCGGTTTCATTCGCTTTCTGCACCATCTTGACGTCGTTCAAATTTGCAGCCGTGGCACCGTCAACAACCGTCGTCTCGACCCAGTGTTTGCCCGGGCGCTGATCGCCAAGGAACAACGAGCCCAGCGACTGGCCCCAGGATTCGTAGCCGAAGGGCCTTGCGTTCTGACTGAAAGTCAGGTTCAAGCCGTACTTCAGGTCGGGCTGGACCTGGTTGCGGGCAAAGCGCAACAGGACTTCGGATACCTCGCCACCGAGCCGCTGCGAACGGAGTTCCGGCCGGTGCTCGGTCGCCAGGCTGTACGCAGCCTCCGGCGTCCACTGGATTTCTTCGCCCAAAGCCTTGGTGTAGCCAGCGGGCAACAGAATCGCTTCTTTGGACTCATCCAGCAGGTTGGCCAAGGCGTTGGAGGTCTGGAGCAGGTCGATCCATGCCTGCTCCTCTGCTTGCTTAACGGCGGCCAGTTGCGATTCGACCTGCAGCATGCCGTACTTGGTCGTGCGCTGAAGATCCAGTTGCTGCTTCACCGCGGACTGAATGGTCTCGGTGCGCTGGCGGTTCTCGGTCACGGCCCACAGGTTTTGCATCGCGCCAACAACGTCCCAATAGGCGAAGTCGATGCCGGCCAGCGTCGCATTGACAACCGTGGCCGTGTCCCAATAGGCCTTGTCGCGGTTCAGGTTGGCGACCTTCAGATTGGTGTCGGTTTGCGCATAAGGCCCAAAATCTTTGGTGCCCGGAATGCCGGTGACGAACCCGCCGCTAATACTGGAAGACCACGGCTTCCCGGTGCTCACACCGCGCCGCGTGGACTGGTCAAACGCGCGGCCGGCCGCATCCAGTTCGTCCACCAGCAAGGCGCCGGTCGCCGGATCGACGATGGCATCAAACTGCGCCGTGAGATCGGTATCGGTCTTGCCCGGGTTCTGTATGCGGATTTGCTGCTTAAGGGCCTCTTGCAGAGACTTGAGTTGTTCGCGGCGCAGTTCAATCGAAGAGGCCGGGCCATCGTCGAAGAACGTGCGGCTCTTTTTGGAGCTTAGCGCAACAAAAACCGCGGGCCCCCACGGAAGCTGCTGGTCGATGCGAAAGGCGGGCTGTTCGGTCTGAACGGGCCCATTCAGATCCTTGTCGCTGGCGATGTTCTCCTTGACTTTCTTGCCGGCCGGCCGGGGCGAACTGAAAATCTCGTTCTTGATGGGCAACTGCGGCGTTGCGGTGTCGCCGAGGTCCACGATGTTGTTGCCTTGGGCGTCCTGAACGGAGGGACGCTGAAATGTCAGCACATCCGCCATGCGGTTGTACTGCACATGGAAGGAGTGGTTGAAGGTCAGCGTAAGGACCGGATCGAAGAGCGCGCGAGCTTCTTCGCGCACCCAGCGCACGATCTCTTCCTGTCTTTCCTGCCGCTGGATGACCAGATTGCGTTCAATGCCTTTCAGCACGGCCTGGCCAGCCAGGATCGGCTGTGCCTTGCGGTTCTTCAGGAATGCCCGGCCCTGTGGGCCAATGCCTTTTCGGACCAAGTCCAGAATGTCCTGCTCAGCCTTCGGCGCGTCGGGAAAAACATCGGACGCTTTCAGCGTAATCTTCTGCTCGCCCTGAGCTGCGGCGGCTTGCGCCGCGGGGGCGGCATCTTTCTTGGCCTCGTCCTTAGCGGTCTCAACAGGCTTGCTGTCGGCGGGTTTGTTCTCAGCCGGCTTGTTTTCGACGGGTGTTTTGCGTTCGGGATCGGGAACCTTGTCCCCCGTTTCGTCGTCTGGCGCGATAGCCGGGGCGATGTTTTTGCGTGCGGAAGCGGGCAGCGGCGCCGGTTCGGCGGGCGTGCTGTCGGGAGCCACGAAGACGGGCTCGTCCTGTTTGTCCGCGGCGCTGACGGCCCAGCTACAGGCCGCCACGGCCATGATCGCGCATAATCTGGCGATTCGACTCATGGAGCCCTTTCGTCCTTTCCGCCACCAAAGAAGCGCAGTGCCGAACTCATCTTCAGCAAGTACAGCCGGTACTTATCGAATTCGTTCGGCGCCGTGCGTTCCGGATACTCACTGGGCAGGGTGCCTTCGGCAAACAGCAACTGCGTTTCGGCTTGTTTATAAGCAACCTGTGCGGCGATCAGCCCAAACTCGGCATCCAGCCAATCCTGATTCTTGGAGACGATCTCAAAATCGGTGACGCGTTCGGCCGCGCGCAACTCAAGCGAGGCCTGGTACGCGGCCATGGCCGATTCGCGGCGAACGGCGGCGGCAGTGAGGACAGCGTTGGCGCGGTCCAGCGCGGCGAGCGCGTTGTTGACCTGCTGGCTGATGTTGTTCTCTGTGAGGCGGGTCGTGAGCAGCGTTGATTCAAGCGAGTTCTGCGCTTCCTTCACACGCGCATGTTCGCCGCGGTTGAACATCGAGCGCCGGTACGCGAAACTGTACGATTGGTCAATCGCGTCTGGCGTGAAGACGTTGGCCATCGCGGCCCAAGGGTGCACAAAGCCGATGCCGGTGTTTCCGCGGAAGCGTCCGCTGTTCGGCAGTTGAGTCTGCGAGAAGGTGACCGAGCCGGTAGCGCTCAAGTCGGGCTTGGACTGCTGCTTCTGGAACTTCAGGATCACTTCGGCCGAACGCACGGCTGCGTTGAGGCTCTTGAGTTCAGCGCGCTTTTCAAGGGCGGTCGCCAGAGCTTCCTCGGGCTTGTACGCCGGGTGCTGATCAAGGAGCGCCACATAGCCCACCGGCACCAGCAGCATTTCCGGCGGCATATTGAGCAGGTTGACCATCGAATCGGAGACGAGAATATAGTTCTGCCAAGCCGCTTCTTCTACCTGCCGCACGCGAAGGACTTCAGCATCCACCTGATCTTTGTCGTACTGTGTCGCGCGCTGGACGCCGAGCAGGTCGGCGGTCTTGGTGGCGAGTTTCTCGACGGTCGCGCGGTTGTTGATCGACGCTTCGAGATTCTTGGCCGCCCCCACCAGGTTCAGGTAGCTGAGGTCGGAAATCTGGATGGTCGTGTTGATGACGGACTTCAGATCCCACAGAGACTGCTCAGCGCCGAGCTTGGCCAGCTTGAGCGACACGTCTTGCGGTGCGTACGGGCCGAAGTTCTTCGTCCAAGGCAGCGGTACGAACAACTGCGCATTGAATGAGCTGAACCAAGGCCGGCTGAAGTTATTATTGAACTTGTTGTACGGCAGGTTCCGGTACGTGTTGGTCGTGGTAATGGAAAGTTGCGGGCCCCATGGAAGCTGCTGCACGATGGTGACCGGAATGCCGACGCGCGAGTCTGTCGGAGTGTGCTTGCTCGCGACGTTATAGTTCCAGACTTCGGAAAGCTCTTTCGCTTTGCCCGACGGATCGATGTAGCCCAGTTTCTTGCCGCGCAGGAAGTCGAGCGTCCCGCCACCTTCGGCGATCGTTGTGGCCGTGCCCGTGACCAGATTGTTGTCGATGACGATGTCGGTTGGCCGCCCGAACTCATCGGTACCGCCGCCGGGAACGAACTGGTAGAAGTGGTTGGGATCCTTGGGATTGATGAACTGAATATCGCCAGTCTTGAAGAAATTGACCGATTGGACGACGCGGTGATCGGGGTCGAACGCGGTTCCGCCAGGAATATCCTTGATGAACTTGATGTGGCTCATCTCGCGGATTTTTTCGGCGGTCGATTTCTCAATCCGGCGGCTGAAGGTATTCGTGTTGGTCCACTGCGGTCCGACCGAAAAGACCGGAAGGAAGACCGCGCGCGCCTCTTCAACCGCCGCGCGCAAGAACTCGTTGGTGTGTGCGGCATCCTGAATGCTCAGCGCGCGGTCCAAAGCGTGGAACGCTGCCAGCCGCGTGGAAAGCTCCCCAATCCGCTTCCCGCGCAGCAGTGCACGCGCGCCGGAGTTGGGGTTCTTCATCGCATCGATGATGACATCGTAGAACGCCTTTTCCTTGGGGTCCATCGGCGGGTTGAGAACGGCGCTCAACGGCACCAGTTCCTCGCCCTTCGGTCCCCGCGCAACAATCGGCAGCTCTTTTTCTTTGGGCTGTGCGGCCGCCTGCACTGCTGAAACGGGTTCTTCCTTTTCAGGTTTGCCAGCCGGCTTGGCGACCTCTTGCCTTTCGGAAGGCTTTGCAGGTTCCTTTTCAGCCTCGGCTGGCTTCGTTTCCTTCTCGGCGGGCTTCACAGCCTCTTCGGTCTTCGGCTGGTTGGCGGGCTTCACGGCGTCGCGCGTTTCGGGCGCCAGCGGCGGAGGAGCTTGAGTGGCGGACGTCTCGGGCTGAGCGGCTGCGGCAGGCGTGAGCGGCGGCAGCGGCAGCGGCGCGGGCGTCTTCTGAGCGGAGGTGCTGGCCGGAGCCGGACCTGGATCGCCGAAGACTTCATCCTCGGCCGCCCGCAGGCTGACCGGCAACGCCAGCGCGAAAACGGCCAGGAAGCCAGCCAGAGGCCGGTAGCGCAAATGCAAGCTTCCTATCGTCAATCGCACGTTCATGATCCCAAAACTCCAGTGAGGCGGGCGACTTTAGCCCCCTCACCCGCCAACTACACCACTTTGCCGGCACGGAGGCCGGCGCTACCACACCCAGCGGCTTACTTTGCTGGTTCCTTGACCGCCTCGGTCTTGCCCGTTTCCTGCTTTGGCGCGTCCACAATTGGCTTCAACGAAATCTTCAGTTCATCGGAATAGCGCGTGGCGAGCACGCCTTCAGCGGCCAGCAACTGCGCTTCGGCCTTGCGCAGAGCGATCTGCGCATCCACCAAGCGGAATCCCGCCGAGAGCACATCGTTGTTCTTGCTGATGATCTGGAATGCCGGGCTGTTCTTGCCGGGCCCCAAATCGGCCACTTTCCCAGCGTTCCACAGTTCCAGCAATTGAGTGTAGATGCGGTCGATGATCTGTTTATTCTTCTCCGCGATTGCCAGTTGCTCGCGAGCACTGACCAAGCTCGTCAGCGCATCGTTGACAAACTGCGTAACTTGATTGGCCGTCGCCGAAAGGCGTTTCTGTTGCTGCCTGTAGAGTTGCTCATCTTCGTGGATGAACTCTTCGGCCGGCCGGTTGCCCCACGGAACGCGGTAATTCAGCACAATGAAGCCGGTGCGGTTGTCGGGCTTCCAGACGTTGCCGATGGCCGGCAAAAGCGAGTTGTAGCCGAATACGGCATCGCTTTCGAAGAAGCTGATACCCGTCGTGAGCTTCAGGTCGGGGCGAGCCTGGTTGTGCGCGAACTTCAGGGTAATTTGCGAAGCGCAGACGCTGGCCTTGGCAGCCTGAAGGTCCGGATTGTTGGCCATCGCGATGGCGATGGCGTCTTCGTTGGTTTGCGGGGGAACGCCGCTCAGAAGATTCGCGTAGCCGACCGGCAGGACGATGACTTCGCGGTCCTGGTCGAGGAGCTTGCGCAATGCGTTGGAGGCCACTGCGTAGGACTGCCACTGCACTTGTTCGACGCGCTTGAGACTTGACAATTGCTGCTGAACCAAGGTCTTTTCATACGCGGTCGAGCGGTTCGCCTGCAGCAGTTCGTCGGTGTGCTTGAGAACCGTTTCCATGCTCTTGATCGTGGCGTTGGTCAGTTCAAGCCGGCGAACGGCGCGGACGACGTCCCAGTACCCAGCCACTCCCAGCGCCTTGGGGTTGGCGCCGCTGAGGTTCGCGAGGGTATCGTTGATGGTTCCCTGAAGAACCCAATAGGCCTGAGAACGGCCGATTTCGGCCAGCTTGATGTTAACCTCGTTAGGGCCGTACGGACCCCAGTCTTTCGTGTAAGGCAGCGGCACAACCAGTTTGACGCTGAAGAAACTGGTCCAGGTGCTCTGCGGGATGCTGCTGGAGCGGAAATGCTGTTCATAGAAGACGGATCGGCGGCGCTGAGTCTGCCCGTCGGCGAGGAAGATCGGATCGCCGTTGACATCGGTGTCGAGGATCGTGAAGGAGTTTTCGGTAGTGCTTTCGGCGAATACGGTGCGGTTGCGCTTTTGAGTGAAGCTAAAGTTGAAGAAGGAGCCCCACGGAATCTGCTGTGTGAAGCTCTCCGTCAGCGTTTCGGTCCGGTTCTCGCCACGATTACTGGCAAAGTCGAAGGCGCCGCGCTTGACAAAGCCCTCAACCGTCTGGTCCGGATTGGACGCCTGGAATGCGCTGAAGATCGAATTGCGGACATCGTTCTCCAGTTCGCCGGCGATGTTGCGTTTTCGGTCGAACCACTCGCGGCGATCGAAGGCGTCAAACTGCGTTGCGTTGAAGGCGAAGTTGAAGACCGGATCGAAAACGGAGCGCGCCTGTTTGATCGCGTGACCTGACTTCTCGTATCCTTTTTCGGAAAAACGAACCACCAGATTGCGTTCCAGCGCCCGCTGCACGGCTTGCGAGAACGTCGTTTCCAGCAGCGTCTTGCCGCGGAAATAGCCCATCACGCCCTGGGGGCTTTGGATCAGCACCGTGCTGCGCACCACGTCGCCGGCCGCAGCGTCTGGTTTGGCGGGGTCCGCCGCCGAGACATTCACTTCCTGAACCGTGACCTGCGGCGTGTAGCGCGCGTCCACAGCCTGCTCAGCAGGAGACGTCGTCTGCGCCGGAGTGCCCGCGGGACTCTCCTTTAACACGGCGTGGGTTTTGACGGTTTTCAGCACCGCGGCGCGCAACGCGGGCTCTGATCCCGCGGGGATCTCGACTTTGGGTGCGCCCTGCGCCGCGCTGGTAAAAGCCGTCTCGTCCGGCTTCGGCGCTACTGGTTTTTCTGCAACGGGCTTGGACTCGGGAGCAACCGCGGGTTGATCGGGGCTGGCAAAAACAGATTCATCTGCCGCGGCAGAAACCGAAGTTTCAACGCTTATTTTCTGTTCCTGGGCTTTGACAGCAGGGACGGCGTCGGGCGATACGAACTCACCGCCCTGAGAGGGGGTTTGCTCCTCGCCGAACAACGTGGCGCAAATGAGAATCGAGGCTAGTAGAACCGCAGCGGCCTCTGGTACACGTCGTCTCATCCCTGTAAATACCTCTCCGCCCCTGCGGTCGGGAAGGAACGGGCTACCGGAGCCCGCGCCAAAGGTCGAATTCTCACAGGCTGGCAGGCGCGCTAACAGCGCCCCGCCGGCACGTACTACACGCTTCCACGGCCAGATGCAAAAGAGAGCCGCCCTACGTTAAGCTATATGCCGTCAATGTCAACGGTAAAATTATAGTGGTTTGTTAGCGAGGGATTCGGGCCACCGGTCTTGGGCATGGGCAAAAGCGGTGCTCCTTTATATAGAGGCTATTTCACCGCGTTGATTGGCGCGACTCAATTGTGCCGAGGAAGACCTCGGGCTGGTTTCGCAGGTCGAGCGTTTTGCACAAGTAATTCATCGCCTCAGCCGGCTCGGCGCTGAGTGTTCCACCGAACGTGACGAAATGCGCAGCCAGCGGGGAGTTCTCAATCCCCACCCCACCCGCTCCAGCACCGGGCGCAAAAACATGGTTCGCCGCGGTTTCGGGAGTGAGCAATCCCAGTGCAAGCTTGTCGGCACCGTATTTTACGCACCAATGCGCACCGCCCACTTTCACTTGAGCCGAAACGCCGTCGGCTTGCTTCCCAACCGCGCCGCTCGCGCCCGTGGAGAACAGGTACTTTCCTGGCGTCGGGCCGTCGGCGGCGAAGTTCTTCGGATCGTCGAAGTCCCAGTAGTGGCCGGTAGGCTCGTTTAAAACGACTTCCGCCCACGACACACCCGCAAAGAGGCTGACGGTTTTGATCAGACCGCTTTCAGCGTTGCAGGCATACCGGACAAGCGCTGGCCCTCGCGCAATGCACTTGATGGTGTGCGGAACGCCACGGTGGCTGTGCATGTCGGAGAAGCCCGACCAGCCGCTTTCGCCGGGCATGGTCAGGTCGCGGTTCTGAAGGGCCTTCACTTCCCAACGATAGATGTGCGCGCCTTCGGGGCCGAGCAGCAGCTTGATCTGATTGTTCTCAATCCACTTCATGCCGTTGGGCGCGTCCGACGTCGTCACGGCGGTGGGCAGCGGTTTGGTGGGGTCTTTCAGTCCGAGGTAGACGTGAAGGGTGGCCTGAGTGTTCTTCGCCAAAGGGCCGGGGATAATCAATGTCAAACGCGTGCGTCCGGGAGTGAGCGCGGGATCAAGCTGCGCGGGGATTTCGCGCGGGGTAGCGCCGGCCTCCGTGCCGGCCGGCAGGGACGTCGGCACCACCGCGCGGATCGCTCTGCCGGCGAGCTCTTCAGGCAAAGGCACGTCAACTTCCACGGGTAGATCACAGCGATCTACGGAACCGGCGCTGATGCGCAGTCCGATGCGGTGCGACGCGGCGGGCTCAGCCCACGGAGCGTCGGACGCGATCGGCGTCGTTTCGATCTTGCTGGCGCGGGTGCGGCGGCCGGCGCCGTCGGGGATGGATAGGCCGAGTTCTTCGGGGGACGGAATGGGCTTTCCGGCTTCGAGATCCTGGCGGGCCTGGGCGAGGCGTTGGGCAAGCTTTTCGTAACGCGTAACGGCGGCGGCGTAGCGCTTCATGGTCCAGTCCAGTGCGTATGGTTTGGATTCGGCGAGCCAGATGCGTTTGAATTCGTTGCCGAGAGTCTCGTGCGCCTCGCGGCAGGCTTTGACGCGCTCTTCGGCTTTCTTGATCAACGCAGCGTCCTTGGCTTCGGCGGCTTTGCAGTAGTCTTGCGCGGTCTCCAGGCCGTCGAGCATGCGCTTGCCGATCAATTCCATGCGCTTAGCGCCGAGAATCACGCTGTCGAGCAGGGCGGCGTTGACGGTTGCTTCTTTCTTGCAGGCTGCGAGGTGTTCGAGGGCCGGTTGGACTAACTTAAGGAGGCGCTCAGCGGCGGTGCGTGTGGCAGCGGGGCTCTGGCGCGGGGAAAAGTCTTCGCGCCAGAAGCGGGAATTGTTCATGCCTTCCATGCCGTGCAGAGCGTGAGTTTGGGCGAGCAACTCGATGGCTTGGCCGAAGTGGTCGCCTTTTTCGCCAAAAAGCACCGCGCCGATGCGGCGGTTGAAGTCTTCGGGCGTCGTCGTCGAGCCGGTCCAGGCGCACTCGGCGCCCCAAGCGTAGCCGTGCCAGTTGTAGCCTTTGAGCGCTTCGCCGTCGTCTTCCCAGGCGGTGTTGAGCATGCCGATCGCGCCGTTTTTGACGCCGTCTCGAACGAAGTTACGGATGTTGGTGACCGTGCAGTTGAAGTCGGGCAGGATGCGGCTCCAGTTGCTGATGCCCGGGCAGACGAAGAACTCATAGCCGGATTTGGTGAAGGGGAGAATTTGGTTTTCGAAGCTGGCTCGCGGGTCGTACGCCCACGTAAGCATGACGGTGTCTTTGGGGATCTCACCCAGCTTGTCGGGATGCTGCAGGATGATGTCGCCCCACATCATCATGCGTTTGTGGTACTTCTCCTTTAAGAGATCATGGACGCGGCGGATGTGCTTGGTGTAAACGCCGCCGACGCCAATCTGCTTGGCCAGTTCCTTGGACGGGCCTTCGCCAAGACCCCAGGTTTCATCGCAACAGACGTTGAACATGTCGAGCGGCAGCAACGGGATGACCTCGCTGTAGAGGTCGTCGAGGAGTTTATAGGTCTCCTCCTTTACTGGGGACAGGACGCTGCCGTTTTCGCGCATGGCGGCGTATTCGGGGTGCTGCAAGATGCGTTCGAAATGCCCGAAGGACTGCTGGTTGCCGAGAATCTGCATGTGCAGCGGCTTGGCGAATTCAACGAGCGTGCGGAGTTCAGTGGGCGTGAGCGAGCCGTCTTTCGGACCGATCTTGGGATGCTTCTCGAAGGCGAACTGGTACTCCATGTAGTACGTGAACATGTTCAGCTTCAGTGCGGCGCCGAGGGCGACTTCGTTCTTCAAGGTGTCGAGGGACGAACTGGCCCCGCGAGTCAGGTCATCCTGATGGCAGCGCCACTTCAGCGCGGGCCAGTCGCGAATGATCAGGCAAGGAATTCCGTTTTCGCGGCGATTAGCGCGAATGAGCTGGCAGAGGGTTTGGGCGGCGTAGAAGAGGCCGGCTGGACTCGCTGCGAACGCGAGTGCGGAATCGCCGCTAACCCAGAGCCCATAGGCCTCTGGCTTCAGCTTTTCCGGAGGCAACGTTGGCAGATCGCCTCCTTTCGCAGACAACCTCATCCAGCTTTCCTGATGCTTCTGTTGCTTCGGTTCCGGACAACCCGCGCGGCGGAGTTCTTCACCTAGAGCGCGGGAAATCAATTCCATTTGATCTTCGGGCACTTCCAGCACCAGTTCGCGGTTCAGCGCAAAGGCGCCGGCTTGAAGCGTGACCTCTTTTGGGAAGGGCACGAGGCGCAGGGCGGCAGCGTCTTCGGCCAGAGTGGTTCCGGCTACCGAGATCGCTGCAAGTGCGAGTGTGGCGCGGAATCCGGCCAAGGCTTTGCGCATGCTGATGCCTCCGCGAATAGATAGTTCGTGGTTTACGGTTCGAGGTCTATGCTTAACGGCACATGGTGTCAACGCTGAACAATAATGAACCCTGAATCTGAACGAACGGCGCGCAATCCAGGAGGATCGCGTTACAGGGGTTGGCCAGCTTTTTGCCCGCGATTGTCCGGCGGCGTCATCGGCGGCCTGAACTGATGATGAAATTCCCACTTTGAGGATCTGATGTGCGCAACATTCCTTTCACAGGCGGCACGGCATGGCGCTTGAGTAGGGAAAACGACTTGGGCTCCACTCCGTTTCGGAGGGCAGACTATCATGGACAAGCCAGCAGTTCCGATTCTGATCATTGATGACGATGCGGACACCATTTCCGCATTGGAAACGGCGTTGATGAAAGAAGGATACAGCCCGACTGCTTGCTTAAATTTGCACTCCGCAACCGAATACCTGGCCAAGGAAGAGCCTGCGATTGTCTTTTTGGACTACTTCCTGGCGGGCGATAATCCCGCGCAATTCGTGCGGGAGGCCAAGGCAAAGTACCCTGATCTGCTCATTGTGCTTATGACCGGCGCTCACAATGCCGCGCAATGCGCTTCAAACATCGGGCTGGCGTTTTATCTGCAGAAGCCGTTCGATTTGGGCCAGTTTCTGACAGTCCTGGAACGAGCGCTGGGCCGCCGCGAACTCCCCATCGGAGCGAGTTAAGTTGATGTGTTGGTAGTCCGGAACAGCCAAACGCCTCTTTCCGAATCGGCAAAGCTTCTGTATTCTCTGGCTCCAAATGGAGCACAAGACCAATCCTGACTTTCTACTCGGCGACCTGCTGAAGCGGGTTTCTCGCAGTTTTTACCTGACGATGCGCGTTCTGCCGAAGGCGCAGCGCGTGCCGATCAGCCTCGCCTACCTGCTGGCTCGCGCCGCGGATACGATTGCGGACACGCCGCTCGTCCCGTCGCCGCGCCGCCTGGAACTGCTCCTTTCCTTCCGCGAGCAGGTCAATGGGCCCATGCGCGAAGAGACGCTGCGTGAGATCGAGAACGCTCTGACGCAGCAGCAGACCAACAGCCATGAACGCGAACTTCTGCAGATGCTCACGCCAGCAGTGGGCCTGCTTTCTGAACTGACTGAAGCGGACCGGGCCAAAGTCTGCGAGGTCGTAACAACGTTGACGCGCGGCATGGAAATGGACCTGACGCGATTTCCGCCGGAAAATGCTGGAAAGCTGGACGCTTTGCAGAACGCGGCGGAACTCGACCGCTACATCTATCTGGTCGCCGGCTGCGTGGGGGAGTTCTGGACCAAACTGAACGTCGCTCACGTGCCGGCCTTGCGGCATTGGAATGTCGAAGCGATGTCCGCGTGCGGCATTCGCTACGGCAAAGCGCTGCAGATGACGAACGTGCTGCGCGACTGCCCGAAAGATTTGCGCATCGGGCGCTGCTACATGCCGCGGGAGATTCTCAGCGAGTGCGGCCTGACGCCGGAAGATCTGTTGAAGCCGGAGAACACGTCGCGCGCGCGGCCGATGCTTGGAAAATTGATGCGCGTGACGCTGGGGCATTATGAAGAGGCCGAGCGTTACATTGTTGCGATCCCCAGGCACTGTGTCCGCCTGCGGCTGGCGTGCATGTGGCCGGTGCTGATCGGTCTGGCCACGCTGCGAGAACTTGCCGCCAACCCGCGGTGGCTCGATCCAGCCTGTCCATCGGTTATCTCACAGCGAAAGTGCAACGGCATTCTGGCTCTGTCCCTGCCGGCCGCGGCGTCGAACGCGGCAATACGCGCTTGGATGAGGCGTGGACGGCAGAGCGTGATAGAAGCCATTGGTCATTAGTCATTAGTCATTGCGCAGGCGCTTGTCGTGCAGTTAATGACCAATGACTAATGACCAATGACTAATGACCAATGACTAGACCGGTTCGACCACCACGCGCATGCCTTCAACGCGGATGACTTTCACCGGCACGCCGCTTTCGACGAACTTGCCTTCGGTGATGACGTCCACCCGCTGGTCGTCGAGCATCACGGTGCCGGCGGGGCGCAGAGGCGTCACGGTCTGGCCGCTTTTGCCGAGCAGGTGCGCGAGCGGCAGGGCGTCGGGCGCGTTCTGCACACCGCCCGACATGTCCGAATCGAGGATCAGCGGGCTGCGCTTCAGGAACGTGATTCCCGCCCACAGCGCCAGCGGAAAGAGCGCCACGTTCGCCGCCACCATCGCATAGCCGAATGGCTCCGATGAGCGAAAGCCCAAGTAGATGCTGGCCGCCGACATGCTCAGCGCCGCCAGCGTCCAAGCGCCCATCGACGGGGTAAGCAGTTCGACGAAAACCGCGACGACCATCAGAGCGCAGCAGAGAATGGCCCAGAAGCGCATGTCCATGCCAGCCAGTTTCGGGCGTTGCACGGAAGTTTCAAGCGGCGGAATGAACGGCAGACAGAAGTTCCTTGTTCCTTGTTCCTGGTTCCACGTTAACGGCGGGCTCTTTCGAACCTGGAACGAGGAACTAGGAACCAGGAACTTTTTGTTGGACCGCTCGCACGACCGGCGTTCCGGCGGCGATGCGCAGAACCACCACTTCGCTGCCGGCATCGATAAAGCCGCCTTCCGAAACCGCGTCGTAAGTGCTGCCGTCGATGCGCACTTTGCCGGCGGGACGCAGTACCGTTTCAGCCTGACCCCTTTGCCCGACAAGTTCCGAAGCGGAGCCGGTCGCGGATGAAGCCACATCGGCCAAGGCAGCGGCAACGCCTTCGCTCGTCGTCGTGCCGCGATTTTCCGTTTGCAGCGCCAGGCGGCTGAGGCCCGGCAACTTGGCTCCTCTAAGGAGCCCCGTGATCGCGGCGGCAACCAGCGTCATCATCGTAATCGTGCCCCACATGAACGCTTCCTTCAGAAGCTGGAGGTCGCCAGAAGACGCGCCGCCCTGGATGGCTCGCCAGAGGCTGACGCGTTCGGGCACAAACGAGAGCACGATGGAAACGATGATCAACCCAAAACCGGCGATCAGTCCGATGCCGAACGTGGGGAGAACGAAAACCTCCATGGCGACGATCGCAGCGCCCACACCAAACATGACCAGTTCCGCAAGCCCCGCGTTGGCTGAAAAGATTTGCAGCCAGAAAAAGAGGCCCAGGCAGAAGGCGAACGTAATGTAGCCCACGCCGTGGCCGGGACTTTTCATCTCCCACAACAAAGCGATGACACCGATCAGAGCCAGCGCCACGCGCCACAGCGGGTGAGACAAAAAGCGCGCGGCCTTTTCCGCCGGCGTTATCGTTGCTTCCTCAATGAGTGACGGCGCAATGTTCAGACCGCTGTAGATTTCGGACTCATCGGCAGCGATTCCAGAAGCCAGTCCCGCATCCACGGCCTGGGTGGCGGTCAGCGTGAGGATCTGGTCTTTGTCTTTCCAGATCTTGGTGACGGCCGGCTTGACCGCCATCACGTCGTAGCTTTCGCCCAGCATGAAACGGTTCTTCGGATCGCTGGTTTCGAGCAGTTTGACTTCACTGTCCACCATCGCGATGGCGATCGGGCAGGGGTAGCCATTCTGTTCGCAATAGCTGATCGCCAGCGCGCGCATGTTGCTGTCGAGTTTCTGGCGCATGTCTTTGCCGACGTCCATGCCGGGAATGACCGCTTTAGCCGCGCCGATACGGCTGGTCGGCGTCATCACGATCGCTTTGCAGCCCAGCGAAATGATCGCGCCGCCGGAAAGAGCTTTGTTTTGCACAAACGCGACAACCGGGACTTTGCAGTTCTTAATGGCGTTGTTGATTTCTTCGCAGGAATCGACCAGTCCGCCGTTGGTGTGAATCTGCAAAATAACCAGATCGTACTTCTCCTGCTCAGCACGGTGCAGGCGGCGTTCGATGAAGTGGGCCTGCCAGGGATCGATGTAGCCGTCGTAGGTGGTCTCTTCATCGCTGACGGGGATGAGCATGACCTTGGGCTTGTTCGGAAGCGTGAGTCCGTGTTTGGCTGGATTCAACGAGCCGCGAGCGATGCCAGTGACCGCCGGCGGGGCGCTGGAAGTCCCGTCGTCTTCAGCCTGCCCGGAATAAGCCGGCGCGGTCGCGATGAGAAGCAGCACAGCACAAACGTTCCGGCAGGACATGTATGAGCCTCCGCCGCCCGAGTATAGACGTTTATCGCGGACCCGCAACACTCCCTGCGACCGACAGAACCGAGCGCAGCTCATCCATTTCCGTCCATATTCGTCCGTCCATGTCCGTCCATCTCGTCCGTGCCCGTCCGCCGCCCATGCTCATCCGTGCAATCCGTGCTCGTCCATGTTCGTCTGTGTCCGTTCGTGCTCATCCGTGCCCGTCCATGTCCGTCCATGTCCGTCCGTGCCCGTCCATGTCCGTCCGTGCCCGTCCACCGCCCGTGCTCATCCGTGCTCATCCATGTCCGTCCATGTCCGTCCGTGCCCGTCCACCGCCCGTGCTCATCCGTGCTCATCCATGTCCGTCCATGTCCGTCCGTGCCCGTCCACCGCCCATGCTCGTCCGTGTCCGTCCACTCCGCCCATGCCATCCAGCGCGCTGGCCGTTCCGTAGCTGCGGAGCAGCGGAACACGGGTAGCCCGCAGCGTAAGCTGCGGGGACGCATGGCCTTCGATGACGCAAGCCTCGGAGAGGCGACACAGCACCCGCGTAAGGACTGAACGCTTACTCTTTTACTTTTGCCTTTTTCCTTATCCAAAGGCTTCCGCCATTCGGCTCAGCCAGTCCCGCGCAAACGTTTCCTGCAAAGACCAATTGTCAAGAAACGGCGCTTCCGGCTTCTCTTCCGTCCCGCAATAAAGCTCCCGCGCACAAAACGCCAAAATAGCATCTTCGCGCGACGCAATCTCCCGCAGCAATCTGTCTTCCGCGCAGATGTAGTATCGCACGACTTCTTCAACGAGCGCGCGCTCGATCTGCCGAAACGTTCTGCCCAGCACATTGACGCACGCCCGATTCAACGTGATCCGCGCATCCCGCTTACGCTGCTCGTCCTCCCGCCGCGTCTCAGTTTCTGTTCCCTGCCTACTGCTGCTGCGTGCACGTCAGGGTACTGTTTCAAGGCTTCCTTCACGCGTTCCAAGCGGTCCCGCGCCGCGCGTTCGCGAGCCGCCTTCTGCCGCGCGCTGCTGGCAGCAGGATCGTCGTGCAGTTCGCGGCGCAACGCCTGCACGCGCTCCTCAGCCTCTTTTTGAAACCGTTCGAGCGTCGCTTTGCGGCGAAACGATCCGCTGCCCGCGGCGGCCCGCACGCGCATGCCGTCATGCGCCACGCGGTCCAGCGTGACCAGTCCGGCCGCGCGCAAGCGCGCCACGCTTTGCGTCAGCAAGGTTTCGAACGCGCCGCCGGAATCGGCGCGAAAATCCGCGAGCGTGTGATAGTTGACCGACACCCCGCCGCAGAGCCAACGGTAGGCGATGCTTTCCTCGCACAACTGGTCCAGTTGCCGTGCGCTGCCGACGGCGCGCAGCGTGGCGTACAGCCAGAGCGACAACAGGATGCGCGGGTCGATGGGAGTCCGCCCGGCGCGGCCTTCAATGGCGCGAATCTGCGCATACAGCCCGCTCAAGTCCGCCTCGCACGCAAACGCCCACACGACCCGGACCTGGTGGTCGTCGGCGATAAGGCTGTCCAGGTCGGACTCCAGCATTGTGACCTGATGGCGCTCGGGCGACTGCACGCGCGGCACTCCGCCAGGCGCCGCGTCGGCGCTGGACTTGGCATCCCCAACCTCGAAGAGCATGTCGTCTGGCATCGTGGCCCCTTTGCGCACCGAACGCGTTGCGATGATATTATCTCGACGATGTCAGATGCCTTCTTGCTGGCCAAATCCGATTTATTCACAAGCTCGAAGGGGCCGTACATGTCCCAGGGCAAGCGAGCAACGCAAGCGCCGCCCTGGGTTGTGTCGGTCCCCGCGTTGTTCCTCCTGAAAGGGCAGGACACTGCTGCGCCTTGTCTGGCCCTTTCAGGGCGGCGAAATCGAGATGGCGCCTCGACCCAGGGCGGCGAGCCGCTACGCGTCTCTTGCTCTGGGCTGACTTGTACGGCGCTTTCAGCGCGAAAGCTCTCGCAGACTGAAGAGTTATGAATTATCTACTATTAGCTCGTTTTGGTGCGTTAGCACGGGCCTGTTTTCATATAAACGATGACGCCAACAGCATTAGAAAAATCAGCTCTGGTGCGTTACGTGGTGCGCACCACTGCGCTCCGATCCCGCCGCCCCGCCGTGCGCGAACTCCATCACCGCGCACACACGCGCTGGTAACTGGTCACTGATCACTGGTGACTGAAAACGCCCGCCGCGCAATCTCCCGGTTCGTCATATACACCCCGCCATCGCGCAACAGGTTCAACGCCAGAGCCAGCCAATCCGGCGGCTCGTCCTTGGCGGGCTCGTCTTCGTATTTCGGCGAGCAAACCCGCCTTTTTTCTCCCCTCTTGAAAATTGCGGTGTATAAGCTATAAGCAACATTCGCACAACTCGTGCGAAAGCAATACGAAAGACGAAAGAAAGCTTGAGGAAAGCTGCGATGGGCACAAAGACGACACTTCTCCCACTGGTTCTGCTGAGTTGCTGCATCCTCTATGGAGCGGATGCCGATCCGGCCTTCTACAAGAAGCAGGCCACGTGGGAAGAGACAGTCAGGATCTCGCGGGAGGCGCTGCTGGGGCAGGTGCAGGCGGCGGAGAAAAAACAGGTCGAACTGCGCGCGAACGATCCGCTTTTCAAGAACTTCAAAACGGTGGAACTGGCGCTGAAGTCGGGCGACGCGGCGGCGCAGCTTAAGGTGCCGTGCGCGGGACTGAAATCCTTGTTCGTGCGGTGCCAGACGCGCGGGTGCGATGCGTACGTGGCGAACGCGAAGTTCATCGGCAAAGACGGCAAGGGGACAAACTGGGACCGCGTGCAGATCGTCAACCATTGGGGAGAAAAGAAGCTCGAAGGTGCCAAGAACGCGATCAGCATTCAAGGCAAAGACACCAAGAACTACCGGCGCTGGCGCAGTTGCGAAGTCGAGTTCGCGCTCGACGGCAAGTTTGAGAGCTTCGAGGCGTGGATTCTTCCGGCGGAAGGAAACAAGAACGGGTCGGTCGCGCTGACGGCCGACTGTTTCTCCTTCTATGCGCCGCGCGATCAGCATGCGGCCGACGCGCAGCTCATCTGGAATCTGGTGCGGCGCGACTTCGGCGAGTACGACAAAACCAACCGCGTGGCGATCGGCGACCCGGAAAAAATTCTGGAGAGCAACTGGACGCCCGGGGACTTTAAGGGGCTCGCGGGCCGCTACGCGGGGAAATGTTCCGGCGAGTGGAAAACGAAAGCCGGGGCTCTGGTTCGAGACATGGTAGCGCCGGCCTCCGCGCCGGCCGGAAAGGACACCACCACTGTCTCGGCCGGCACGGAGGCCGGCACGGAGGCCGGCACCACCTTAGCGAAGGTGCGCGAGTTCTACTACCGCACGCTGCGGGCTCGCGACATGCAGCGGCAGATTCCGACGTTCGATTCGGCGGCAATGTTGCGGGCGATCGAAGATCTCGCGAAAACGTATCCCGCCAAATACCAGCCAGAGAAGTATCGGGCGTGCGTTCAGGATTTCGAAAAGCGAAAGGACGCGATTCTTGAGGGGCTGAAGGACGGCAAGGACGAGGCGCTGGCCGACGCGGAGAAGACGTGCGCGACGCTGCGGGAGTCCATGCTCGCCAACCCGCTGCTGGATTTCGACAAGATTCTGCTGGTGAAGCGAAACTTCAAAGACGGGTCGGCTCGGCACGTGATGGGTTCGGGCTGCGGGTTGATCGGGCTCAATTCGCACACGAACGACGACATTCCGCATTCAAATTGGGACAACGAGATTGGCGTCGTGTCGAACTTGCGCGGCGCTGTCGAATACAAGCGCGTCCACAAGCCAGCCGGTTCTCCAATCCTCCGCGATCTGGATCTGGAGTTCGATGGCGAGCGGGTCATGTTCAGCAGCATCAACGATCAGGACCGCTGGGGGCTCTTCGAAGTCAAAACGGATGGGTCCGGCCTGAAGCAGCTCACGCCGAAAGATCTGCCGGACGTCGATTTCTTCGATTCATGCTATCTGCCGGACGGACGCATCATCACGGCTTCGACAGCGGGATATCAGGGGCTGCCGTGCGAAAACGGCGGCAAACCGATGGTGAATCTGTATCAGCTCGATCCGGGCACGCAGAAAATCCGCCAGCTTACGTTCGAACAGGATAGCGACTGGCACCCGAGCATACTCAACGACGGGCGCGTGTTGTATCTGCGCTGGGAATACACGGACATCATGCACTATTACTCGCGGCGCCTGTTCTCGATGAACCCGGACGGCACGACGCAGATGGCATACTACGGGTCGGGGTCGATGTTCCCGCCGGGCTTCAAATTCGCTCGCGCCGTGCCGGGACATCCGAGCAAGATCGCGGGCGTGATCGCGGGCCATCATGATTTTCCGGAACACGGCCGGCTGGCGATCGTCGATCCGGACTTGGCCAGCGCGTATCCATTCCGCTTCCATCCGAAGACAAAGGAATGGGGGCCGGACGGCAGCTACAGCAACGTGATTCCGGAAATTCTGCCCGCGGAGAAAACGGGATTCGTGCAGGAGATCCCCGGCTGGGGCAAGCCAGTCGTGGGCAACGTGTGCGACGGAATCGCTCAGCAGGCGTGGAAGGAAGGGAAGCCGCAGTTCCTCAATCCGTGGCCGCTGAACGACAAGTACTATCTCGTGACGATGAAGCGCAACAGCGACGCGCTGTGGGGAATCTACCTCGTTGACATTTTCGACAACATGACGCTGATCGCAGAAAACGAGACGGCCGGATACTTCCAGCCGATTCCGTTGCTGAAGCGCACGCGTCCGCCGCTGATCCAGGATCGCATCGACGAGAAGAAGAATTTCGCGGACGTGATGATCACCGACATCTACGCCGGGCCGGGGCTGAAAGGAATTCCGAAGGGGAAGGTCAAAAGCATTCGCGTGCTGGCGTATCACTACGCGTACCTGGGGCGCGGCGGGCATGAAGCGGTTGGCTTTGAGAGCAGTTGGGACGTGAAGCGCATTCTGGGTACATCCCCGGTGGAAGCGGACGGTTCAGCTCACTTTTTGATTCCCGCCAACACGCCGGTGTTTTTGCAGCCGCTGAATGACGAAGGCGCGGCTCTGCAACTGATGCGGACCTGGTTCGTTGGCATGCCGGCGGAACGGATTTCCTGCGTGGGCTGCCACGAAAAACGCGGCGAGACGCTGCCCCTGCGCACCTCCATCGCGGGCAAGCGCGATGCGAAGAAGCTCGACCCTTGGTACGGCGAGTCCCGGCCGTTCGCCTTCCAGCACGAAGTTTTTCCCGTCGTCGAGAAATATTGCATGGGGTGCCACGACGGTTCGCCGGCAAAGAAGACGTTGTCAATGAAGGACGCTCAAACCGCGTACAACAGTCTCCATCCGTATTGCCGGCGGCCGGGGCCAGAGAGCGACATGGAGATGTTCGTGCCGATGGAATACCACGGTTCGACCAGCCCGTTGATTCAGCTTTTGAAGAAAGGCCATTACGGCGTGCAGCCCGACAAGGAAGCGTACGAGCGGCTGTATTGCTGGATCGACTGCAACGTGCCGATGAAAGGACAGTGGACGCCGGACACGTTCCGCAACCAGCCGCAGGAAGCTCGGCGCAAGGAACTGGCCGCGAAGTTCGCCAACGTCGAAACCGATCCGGAAGAAGAATACCGCAAAGTGGCGGACGCCTTCGCCAAGCGCGCACCCGTGGCGTTCGTGCAGCCAGTGAGGCAGGCTGTCCAGCCTGCCGACAATCTGAAGGCTGATGGTTTCCCGATGACCGCCGAAGCCGCAATCGCGATGCAGAAGTCACAAGCCGCCACACTCAAGCCTCAAGTCTCAAGCCTCAAGCCTGACGAAGCCTCAAGCCTCAAGTCCCAGGTCTCGAAGACGGTCACGCTGAGCGGCGGCATGAAGATGGACTTCGTTTTCGTGCCGGCGGGAAAGTTTGTGATGGGGAATCAGAGCGGGTATGCGGACGAGCAGCCGCGAACGATCGCAAATATCGGCAAGCCGTTCTGGATGGGCGCGACAGAAGTCACGAACGCTCAGTACGAAAAGTTCGATCCCAATCACGACACGCGCTACATCGACGAGCACGGGAAAGACCACACGGTGCCGGGCTACATCGCCAATCATCCGGACCAGCCGGTGGCGCGCATTTCGTGGCAGGAAGCGATGGCCTTCTGCCAATGGATGAGCCGCGACGCAGGCGTCAAGGCGAACCTGCCGACCGAAGCGCAGTGGGAATGGGCGGCTCGCGCAGGGACCGCCACGCAGTTCTTCTACGGCGACAAAGACACGGACTTCGGCAAGTTCGCCAACCTGGCCGACCGCGGCGTGCGCTTCATGCGAACGACCTGGGACGGCGGCAGCATGATCCACAAGCGGCGCGAATACCCGGTCGCGATGAATTTCCCTCTGCATGAAGAGCGCTTCGAAGACAAGTGGTTCGTGGTCGATTATGTCGGCCAGTGCGAGCCCAACGCGTGGAGTCTGAAGGACATGGTCGGCAACGTCAGCGAATGGACGCGCTCCAGCTACAAGCCCTATCCTTATAAGGAGGACGACGGCCGCAACAGCGGCTCACCGAGCGAGCCCAAAGTCGCGCGCGGCGGGTCGTGGGCCGACCGGCCGGTGGATGCCGGGGCTTCGGTGCGGCGCTGCTACGAGGCGTATCAGAAGGTTCATGACGTGGGGTTCAGGGTGATCATAGAGGAATAGGGTTCAGGGTTCGGGGTTCAGAACGCAGAATTAAGGCTGAATGCGAGCGAACGCAGGGCTACCGAAATCGCCACCGCGATCTGCTTGAAGGTCGAAGCTCGCGAGCGTGGGGGTCGTAGCTCATCGCGTAGCCGGGGGCCGGGCTCGTTACCGAGGCTTGCGTTTCCGGCGCAGCTTGGCGGCGATGGATTTCATCGTGTCGCCGGCCAGAAGCTTCTTTCGCTGCTTGGTATAGTCGCCGCTGCCGGTTTGATATTGCTGCATAAACCGAATCAGACCCGCAGGGCCAAGTTCGCGCGCCAGAGCTCGCAGGCCGCGCTCTCGCACTTCGTTTAAAGGTGGCTCGCGCGTAATCATGGGTTCTGCTCCTTGAATTAGTATAATCGCTATCGCTTCAGTCTCCAAACGGATTCGACCACGCGGCGAAGATCGCGCATAGCGTTCGGAGTCCAGCGTCCAGCGTAAGCCGTTCACTGAACCCCGAACCCCGAACCCTGAACCCTGACCCCCGAACCCTGCTGTTCTCTCTGTTCATCGGTCTTACAATGAACTTTGTGGACTTGGAAACGCGGCGTGTTGTTGTATGGTTCCATCCACCGGAAACGTCAGATCAGTCCCGTTTCCTGTTCGGCGGCGGCCAGTCAACTTCACTGGCCTGGGTCGCGGCATAAGTGACCGTGGCCTCGCTGGCAAAATAGCCACGGACTGTACGGATTGGTGAGTTGTGAGTGGTGGTTTGGGGTAAGTGGTGCGTACCACTCGCCAAGTGCCATTCACCCAGTACCAAGTACCAAAAGGAAAGGATCACCGCATGGCGATCAAAATTGGCATCAACGGCTTTGGCCGCATTGGACGTCTGTTTTTCAGAGTTCTCGCGACCCGGCCCAACGAGTTTCAGGTAGTCGGTATTAACGATCTGGCCGATGCCAAGGCGCTGGCTCACCTGCTCAAGTACGACTCCGTCCACGGCCGGTTCCCGGGCGAAGTGAAGGCCGACGGCGATGCCATCGTTGTCAACGGCATCAAGATTCCCGTCTGCAAGATCCGCGCTCCGAAGGAACTGCCTTGGGGCAAGCTGGAAGTCCAGATCGCCGCAGAATGCACGGGCCTGTTCACCAAGCGCGTGAGTGAAAAAGGCGGCTTCGGCGATCATCTCACCGCCGGCGCCAAGAAAGTGCTGCTGAGCGCTCCGGCCAAGGAAGGCGTCGATGCGACGATCGTCCTGGGCGTCAATGACGGCCAGCTCAAGAAAGAGCACCTGACGTTCTCGAACGCAAGCTGCACGACCAACTGCACGGCTCCGGTCGTCAAAATCCTCAACGACCAGTTCGGCATCGTCAAAGGCATGATCACGACGATCCACGCCTACACGAACGACCAGAAGGTCACCGACCTCATCCACGAAGACCTCCGCCGCGCTCGCGCCGCCGGCATCAACATCATCCCGACGAAAACCGGCATGTCTTCGGCGATCGGCGAAGTGATTCCGGAACTGAAAGGCAAGATCGAAGGCGTGGCGTTCCGCGTTCCAGTCCCGACCGGTTCCTGCATCGATTGTTCGCTCGAACTGGCCAAGGACGTGACGAAGGAAGAAATCAACGCCGCTCTGAAGGCGGCCGCGGAAGGCCCGATGAAGGGAATTCTGGAATACACGGCCGACCCGATCGTGTCCACAGACATCATCCACAACCCGCACAGCTCGATCGTTGACTCCGGGCTGACCAATGTCGTCGGCAAGCGCGTGGTCAAGGTGGTGAGCTGGTACGACAACGAATGGGGCTTCTCGAACCGCATGGCGGAACTGGCTGCCAAGGCCGCGAAGCTGGGCTAAGTTTTACGATTGCAGATTGCGGATTTCGGATTGCGGATTGAAAAAGCCGCAGTCCGAAATCCGTGTCTTTTTTCTAACGACGCGAGTGTTGAACCGCAAAGACTCAAAGACGCAAAGAAAGACTTCTGGAAAGAAGTTTTTGACTTAAAGCCGTTCTTCGCGCCTTTGCGTCTTTGCGGTTCAAGAAAGGCCTGATCAGGGGTATGCCAACGTCCAAATCAGTTCTGATTGCCCCGTCCATCCTTTCGGCCGACTTCACGAAGCTGAAGGACGAAGTGCAGGCGATTGAAGCGGCTGGGGCGGACTGGATTCACGTCGATGTGGCCGACGGGGACTTCGTGCCGAACATCACGATGGGGCCGTTCATTGTCGAAGCACTCAAGCGCATTTCGAAGCTGCCGCTGGACTGCCACCTGATGATTCAACATCCGGAACGCTTCGTCGAACCATTCGCCAAGGCGGGCGCGGCGGCGATCCTTGTTCACCCGGAAGCGAAGGGCGATATTCACGGCGCATTGGACCATATCCGTGCCCTCAACGTCCGTCCGGGAATGGCGATCAATCCAGAGACGCCGCCGCAGGCAACGCTGCCCTTCAAGGGCAAGTTCGAGCAACTTCTGATGATGACGGTGCATCCGGGTTTCAGCGGAAAAAAGATGATGCTGGAATGCCTGCCAAAGTTCGGCATTGCGCGGCAGTTACTCGGGCCCAACGTGCTGCTGGAAGTCGATGGCGGCGCTACGGTTGACAACGCACCGCAGGTGCGAGCGGCTGGAGCGGATGTGATCGTGGCCGCGACGGCGATCTTCAAGAGCGGCGACTATGCAGCCGCCGTGAGGGCGCTGCGGGGGTAGGAATCGGCAGCTTGATATGGTCCAGTACTACAGGAAGGAAAGCCATGAACCGCAAACACGCGAAGGCGCAAAGAACCGATTCTTAGTTAAAAGCTCTTCCTTGCGTCTTTGAGCCTTTGCGGTTCAAATAGGAGCAGTACGGCCCCCGGCTTGACGATTCGCATTTCAAAGGGTAAATTAACGTTGGCTCTGGCGACAGTTCTCCGTTGATTTTGCTACCGGAGCGCGCTTTTCACCTTTGGTTTACATCGAGAACAAGGAGAAGATTTTATGGCGTCTGGGCGCTTTGTGAGAACCAATGAACTGCAACATAATCCCAGCCTTCTTCTTCAAGACGTAAGTGCAACCGGTGAAACCTGTTATATTACCGAGAACGGCAGAGCCAAAGCCGTCTTGATGGATATCAACCGCTACAATGCACTGATGGATCTGGTCGAAGAAGCCGAATCACCAAAAGACCATGAAGTTGGAGAGGAAACCCGGCGGCATGTCAGCGTAAAAGGAATTATGGCGCGTTCGACAACTTTACGCCGCAGAAGAGTTTAGCCCGCATTCCTAGAAATTTTGATATATAAACAGGCCGCTGGCCACCAGCACCGATACGACTCCGAAGATCACCAGCGTCAGTTTTTCCAGGCCCGATGGCTCCACTTCATCCTTGGAAACCACCCCGACCAGTTTCGATTCGAATTCAGCCAGCAACGGCCCTGCAAGCACGAACACGTTCCCGATCAGGAAAAAAACAACCTCGATATAAAAGAGGACGACACTTTCGTCCGCGGCGTACTTTCGCGGGAACAACCAGACTGCCAACAATCCCAGCACCAGCGACGTCAGCGAAAACGCCCAGCGGAAAATCCTCCAGCCGCGTTCCGGCAGGCTGTCGGCGGCTTCTTCCGCGCGCCGGTGCACATCCAGCATGGCTTCCGAGATCCGCATCCGCGCCGAACGCGTCGGGCGCAGCGCCGCGAGATTCTCGTTCATCAGAGCGCTAAGTTCCTCGTTCTCCCTCCGCAAGCGAGCGAGCTCGTCCTGCAAGTCCGGCGCTTGAGCGACGACAGCCTCCACCGCCTTGGCCTCCCCGTCCTCAAGGAGTCCATCGGCGTACATCGGCAGCAGTTCGCGAGCTTCGGTCTCAGTCATCCGTCAAAGCCCCTGACCACTTACCTTCTCATACACCAGACCACCAGACACCAGACCACCAGACCACCAACCCTCAATCTTCCGTATGCCACTTGCGAATGGACTCCCGCAGCATTTCCTTGCCCCGCATCAAACGTTTATCGACCGCGGCCAGGGAGATGTCCAGCAATTGAGCGATGTCTTCATGGCTGCGATTGTCGATGTACTTCAGCAGGAGAATCTCGCGGTAGATATCCGGCAACTGCCCAAGGCTTTTGCTGATGCTGTCGAGCTTCTCTTGATGGCTCGCCTGTTCCGAGGGCGTTCGCGCCGGAATGACCGATTTGCTTTCGTCCGTCTTGACTTTCAGCGCCTCGCCGTCCTGCCGTTGCCGGCGCAAGACGTAGATGGCTTTTCGCCGCGAAATACCGTAAATCCACGGGCTGAATTTGTTCCGGTCGCGCAGTCTGTCGAGCGTCTTCGCCGCCTCCATGAACGCATCCTGAGCGCAGTCTTTGGCTGCATCATGGTTGCTGAGCACGTGGAACGCAGCCGCCGCGACGACGGCATAATGCCGCTCCACGAGCTCTTCAAACGCGGCCTTTTCGCCGCGCATGGCCCGCTCAACTAGTTCTGCATCGCTGACACGATCGGCCACAGCGTTCCCTGTCCAGACGGATTTATAGCGTATCGTAGATCGAGCAGCCCAATTTCAGACAGAACACTGTAATGCAATCCTTCCGGATTGCGCACTCTGCGCATGGCTGGCGCACTGCAGGACTTGCGCGCATCATTCCCTCTCCCCTGCCGGGGAGAGGGTGCCGCGCTGAAAGCGCGGCGGGTGAGGGGTACTCTGCGCTGCCCCCTCATCCCGGTCTCGCTTCGCTCGCTCGACCTTCTCCCCACGGGGGAGAAGGTAACCGCAACACCGATCATGACACCCGCGCATTGCTGGCCTTACGCGACGGGATTGGCGCGCATCGATTTCAGGCGCTTGTACGCCCCCGCGATCGCCGCAATCCGATCGCCGTCCGAATTCGTCGCGGCCAGAACGGGAATCGGTGCCGGCCGGTTCAGCGTCGCCAACGCCACCAGCAGAACGCCCCAGCGCACGTCCCCGATGCCAAATGGCGCCTCTGCGCCCCCTCGGTAATGGTCTGCCGCGCGAACGATCGTCACCCGCGGCGAAAGAACCGTCAGCGCCTTCATCGGATCGACGCCGCGCATGAGATACCCGCCTGGATTCAAATCTACCCCAAGTATGCCGCTGGAATCCACTGCCTGAAGAAAATCGAAGAGCGTCTGCGGCTGTTCTTGCCCGCCCAGCCACGCAATCCGCGCTGGGCCGGTGGCAGAAAGCGTCGCCAGAAAGCTTGCCGCTTCCCGCAGCGTTTCGCGCGCCCGCTTCTCATCGCTTTCCGCCAAATCCGGAACGTAACCGGCCGCCACAACTAAGTGCGGCGCTCCCAGGTCATTCGCCAGTTCCCAGGCTTCGCGCAGCCGCCCCAATCCGACATCCAAAGTGCCGGCTTCAGCTAGACGCCGGCCACCCAGATCGGCGCGCAGAGCGGACAATGTGGTCCCGCGAGTGCGCAAGTAATGCACCAAGTCCCGCCGCCCGGAACGGCTCAACGTTCGCGGGGAAAGCTCCGGCCCAAAGGCGTCCAACCCCACGCTTTCCGGCTGTAGCGGCCCAACCGCCGCCATCGCCGCCTTCAATTCGACGCGGAGATCGTCCAGCCAGATGCCGAGTTGTATCTTTTCCGACGCGCTGAAACCCGCCATATTTACTTTATCCTAAAGACAAAAGCTCCCACACCCTCTCAAGTATACCCTGCGCAAGCCGCAGTCCGCCCACATTGTACCGCAGGCCTCCGGCCTGCCAGGCCGTCCGTAGTGCGAGTTTCTCGCCCGCTGCTCCGGCCCCCCTCTCCCCCGCGAGGGAGAGGGGTTAGGGGTGAGGGGGCGATCATCGCTATCACACCCTACGCTCGCAACTCTGAGCCCTGAACCCCGAACCCCGACCCCTGAACCCTGCAGTTCAGCACCGCCTTCGCACACCGCTGCTCCTGCACGTCAATAAGCGCCTCGGCAGCGCGCGCGAGCGGATACTGGATCGCCGCGAGACTGAGCCACGGCACGCGTTTCTGAAAGCGCGCCAGCAGCCGCAGGCCTTTGTACACGTGCGAGAAATCCGAGCCCCACACGCCGCGCAGATCGATGTGCTTGCGGTTGATCTCACCATGTGGATTGATCGAAACTTCGCCCTGGTCGGTGTACTGCCCGACCACCACGACGCGTCCTTGGTCGCGCACCATTTGCAGAGCCTCTCGCACGGCTCGCGGCTGCCCGCACGCTTCGATCACAATGTCCGCGCCTCGGCCTTCCGTCAGACGCCGCACCTCCGCCGTACGATCGGCCTCCTGCATGGAACGAATATCGATCACTTCGTCCGCTCCGAATGTCTTCGCCGCCGCCAGCCGATTTTCCGGAGCGCCTGAAACCATCACCAACCCCGCTCCGCTTAAGGACGCCAGAGCCGCGCAGTTCAGCCCGACCGGTCCGGAGCCCAGCACGACGACGCTGTCGCCGAGTTTGATCTCCGCGCGCTCGATCGCGTGCACCGCTGTCTGCAGTCCGCAGCCGCCGCTGATAAAAAGTTCCGGGCTGACCTCCGCCGGCAACGGAAGCAGATGCAGCCCAGGGAGCAGCAGCATCTTTTCGGCCCAACCGCCCAGCAGCCCGTCGGCGGCGCCATAGGTGATCCCGTAGACTTTTCGGTGCGGACAGCGGGTGGCGGCCTTCGCAACCAAGCAATACCAGCAGCGCCCGCAGGTCTTGTGGACATCCAGATACGTAAGCGTCTGGCCCTCCACAATGGGCTTATCGTAAATATCTCGAACGTCGCCGCGCACCTTCTCCGCGACACCCACGGCCACATGCCCCGGGATGAGCGGGTACGGCACGCCGCTCAACTTTCCGTGCGAAAGATGGACATCCGTACCGCACACTTCGCTGTACAATGTCTTTAGGAGGACTCCGCCGAGCGGAACGTCCGGTTCGGGAAACTCGCGGAGCTCCACCGTAGTGTTGGGCGCAGGAATGACAGCGGCACGGACAGGAGGCATAAGCAGTCCTCAAGGTTTGGAAGCATTATACGTGAACGCGAGATTTTGTCCGCGTTCACTTAATGACCAATGACCAGTGACGACGGACAACCACCATGCCACACATCTTAGTGATCTCTTACGAAGCTCCCCCTCGGCTCTCAGCAAACTCAATTCTGACGGCAAAGACGTTGCACGCGCTCAGGCCAGCGCTGCCGGCGTCCGCCATCATTGATCTGCTCTGCGCACAGCCTGGAGACGAAGTTCCGGCTGACGATGCCCTGACAGACCTGCTGCCTGAAGACGCACAAATTCACCGCATTGCGCCCTTCCCGCGCGGCCGGCGCACGCTGTTGCAGCGCATCATCGGCGGCCAAGGCGGCTGGCAAAAAGAAGCCGTGCACAAAGCTGCCGCGCTCTTTCCGGCCGAACACAAAAAGCCGGCGTTGATATATTCGCGCAGCCACCCGCCCGCCTCTCACCTGGTTGCCATTGAACTGGTGCGCGGGCCGTTCGCCGGCGTGCCCTGGATCGCTCACTTTACGGAACCCTGGTCCCTGCACCCGTACTATCGCAGTCCCATCACGCGCCGAGCGTTGCGGCTGCGCGAACAAGACGTGATGGCTGCCGCCACGCAGCTTGTCTTCGGCACCGAAGCCCTTCGCGATGCCATGACTGCGAGCGCCGCTGACCTTCTGGCGAAATCCCATGTCGTCCGCTCGCCCGCCGAATGGCCCCACGCTGAAACTTCGCCCTCCCCGCTGCAGGCCCAGCCAGGCTCGCGCGTGCTGGCCCACGTCGGTTCACTGCACGCCGCCCGCTCGCCTTTGCCCTTATTTGAGGGCCTCGCAGAACTTCAGCGAACGGACTCTGCGCTGCAGCCGCGACTGGAAGCTTGGCTCGTGGGTTCCTACGACCAGACACATGCCGGCTTGGCGGAGCAACTTGGCGTTGCGGAGTGCGTCCGCCGGTCCGCGCCGCTGCCCTATGCCCAAAGCCTGGCCGTCATGCGCAGCGCAGACGTGCTGCTGGTGCTCGATACTCCAGCCAAGGACAACGTTTTCCTCCCGACGAAACTGACCGACTACCTGGCTGCGCGAAAACCAATCCTCGCGCTGACCTCACCGGGCAGCCTGACCGCCAAAGTAATGGACCGCTGGCAGCAGCCGTGGGCCGACATGAGCGACTCCAGCGCTGTCGCTGCGGCGCTGCGCCAAGCCGCCTCGGGCCAGCTTCGGCCCGCGCCCGACGAACGCTTCCTCGCCGAACACGCCCCCGCCGCGACGGGAAAAGCCCTCGCCGAAGTCGTCGATGAATGCCTCGCACCCGTCATTTCCCAGGAACCCGCCGCGTAGCTCATCCGCGTCTTTCGGTCGCGAGTTGAATTCTCCCACGCATATTATCCAACGACGCCGGCGCGCATGAGACCGTCCGGCGCAGGATTCTCAAAATGCAAACCTAAAACGCGCAAAATTGCAGTGAAATCCACCACATCGCAGGCGTGGAAGCACCCGCGACATCCGATCGCCAAGTTGAACACCATATCACTGGCCGCGTTTCGACGAAACAAGGAGAATCGCTCCAGCCACCATAGCCGCACCGCCGAGGATTGGAGCCACGGGGACCGTGTGCTCTTTCTCCTGTGAAACCTTGATGGGCCCCACGTCGATGACTTTCTCCCGAGTGGTATAAGTGAACCCTTGATATGCTAAAGCAAATCCGCCAAAAACCAGAAGCAGTATGCCCAAGATCCTGTACATGGCTGTTCCACCTCGCGTCCTTAGCCCACACATAGCGCAACCGCCAAGCCAAGAGCGAAGGTCCGATCAAACTTGGCAATCGGCCGTTGTTCCAACCAACTTGCCTTGTGCCGCAGCACGCCGACAGTTCGCAACCGCCGCTGAACCGTAGTGTCCAGAACAGGGCGCAAGGCGCATGCGAGAGAGCGAGAAGGCCAGCCAGCCGCCGCCGGTGTTTCCCGAGTTTTCACGTATTGTGCCGGTCTGCGTCGATCATATGATTCTGTTATGCCCACGGTGCTGCGCAAACACGGGTACGTGTTCTACTTCTATAGCCACGAACCGAACGAACCGCCGCACGTTCACGTGGATAAAGGCGGGGCATCGGCCAAGTTTTGGCTTAATTCCGCCGCCTTGGCGCGCAATATCGGATTCTCCGCGGTGGAATTGCGCAGGATTCAGCGTATTGTGGAAGAGCAGCGGGGGCTGTTGCAGGAGAGATGGAATGAGCACTTCAGTCAGTGACGAGCGCGTAAAGGATGTCAAATTCACCCGCGATACCATGACAGTGGCTCTGATTGACGGCCGTTCCATCAGCGTGCCGCTCGCTTGGTTTCCACGCCTGCTCAAGGCCCGCAGAGCGGATCTGAAACGTTGGAAAGTCTGTGGCGGCGGTTATGGGATACACTGGCCTGCGCTCGATGAGCATCTCAGCACAGAAGGACTGCTCCGTGGCGCCCCTGCCCCCAAACCCGGCGCTCCCGCGAGCGTGTAGGGACCGCATGTCGGTTAAGTTGATCCGCGCCAATTCCGTTCGCGGATCAGTTTAGACCGATGCCGGTCCACCGCAGAGCGCCAGCACTGCCCTCCAACACGCTTAGATATACATTGGCATCGTGACCAATCTCAGTATAACTCGGGTGCACTGGAACTGACACTCAGGCGAAGCAGATGACCACTATCACACGGCTTGTCGCTGTCCTTATCCTCTCGCAGTGCATCGGATGTGGCTCCAATACGGCCAGCAAACAGAAATCTGAGCAATCGAAAGATCGTGAATCGCAGGCCGTTGTTGAGCAACCAAAGCAGCCGCCGTCGTTATTGGAACAGTTCCAGACGAGATTGGCTGCGTATACGGAGCTCAAGACAAAGCTGGAAGCGGCCGACAAGAACGGAGACGCTGACTTTTGCAGCAAGAATAGCAGCCGTGCGCTAGATGAGAATTATGAACAACTGGCACTGATCGTTGATATTCCAGACGAAGCAATGCCGAGAAGCGAGCGGGCTGAGAACGCGCGAAGGCTCATAGCGGACAGAGAAAGCCTCGCGAAGATCGCAATCAGGGTCGCGTTCGACTCTGTAAAGCTTCCCAACACAAAGAAGACTGAGCGTCTACTCGCGGAGTTACGTACCAATCCAGATAGTGCACGGACGAAGGAGATCTTGGACGAACTGAAGCGCTTCTGCGACCAACAAATGGAAGCCACAGAATCCATGCTGGCCCGCACGAAAGAACTCGGGCGTGAGTTCGCCGACGTCGAGAAGAAGCGCTTCGAGCGAATTGGTCCGAAGATACGTGAGTTAATTCACAGCACCCCGAAAGAAGCCCCTTGATCTATCGCTTTGCCGCGCCCTTCCTCGACGTTGTCATCTCTCCATCCGCCACCCGTCCCCCGACGGCCGTCACAATTCCCTCTCTTCCTCTGGCATTCCCCCCACCCTTCCCGTATCCTCTTCCCCCAGTGTGCGCGCCCCGCTTTCAGCCACACAACGTGTGCGGCGGCCTCGGGCGCGCTTGGCAAGAACAGGCAGGTCTTGGGCTTCGTACCTAAACAACGGTTCGTGGTTTCTGGTTTCCGGTCGTGGACTCTTCCACAACCCGCCAGAAACGACCTTTGCTCGGACAAGCTTAAGCACAAACGTTTGGTTTGCATCGCAGAGAAGTGAACGAGAGCGCTCACGCGCACGGATCACTGTTTCTCTAGCGAAATTGCAGGCCAGAAACGGAAAAGCAATATGGTCAAACGGTTCAGCACGTTGGATATCGGCGTCGGCGCAAAGGAGCTCGATGCCGAAGTCGAATTAGCCATGAAAGATCTGGGCGCCGATGCGATGGATACCGCCGCCATCGCCACCGTCGCCGATTTCACGCAAGGCGCGATCCTCAAAGGCCGCGTCGTCCGCATCGCCGGCGATGACGTCGTCATCGACATCGGCTACAAGTCCGAAGGTTTCATCCCCAAGGCAGAGTTCGACGACAAGATCGACGACATCGAGCCGGGCGTGGAACTCGAAGTGTACCTCGACCAGATCGAAGACGAATCGGGCCTGGTGGTTCTCAGCAAGAAGAAAGCGGACCGCATCCGTGGCTGGGAACGCGTCATGGAAGCCTACAAGGTCGGCGACGTGGTCAAGGGCAAGGCCGTGCGCAAGATCAAGGGCGGCCTGCTGGTGGACATCGGCGTGCACGTTTTCCTGCCCGCCAGCCAGATCGACGTCCGCCGCGTCGGCGATCCGGGCGACTGGATCGGCAAGGAACTGGAATGCAAGATCATCAAGATCGACGAAGAACGCCGCAACATCGTCCTCTCGCGCCGGAAGCTGCTTGAGGAAGAGCGCGACCGGATGAAGAAGGATCTGCTCGGCACGATTCAGAAGGGCGAAGTCCGCCGCGGCATCGTGAAGAACATCACCGAGTTCGGCGCGTTCATCGACTTGGGCGGCATCGACGGCCTGCTGCACATCACCGACATGTCGTGGGGACGCATCCAGCACCCGTCTGAACTGCTCAAAGTCGATCAGACGGTCGAAGTCAAGGTGCTCGAATTCGATCTCACGCGCGAACGCATCAGCCTGGGCATGAAGCAGCTCCAGCAGAACCCCTGGCAGATGGCTCCCAACAAGTACCCCATCGGCAGCAAGGTCAGCGGCGAAGTGGTCAACATCATGCCGTACGGCGCCTTTGTGAAGCTCGAACCGGGCGTCGAAGGCCTCGTCCACATTTCCGAGATGTCCTGGACGCGCAGCATTCAACACCCGAACGAAGTCGTGGCGCTCGGCCAGCAGGTCGAAGTCGTCGTGCTCGACATCAACCCGGAGAAGCAGGAAATCAGCCTCGGCATGAAGCAGGCCGAAGCCAACCCGTGGACCCAGGTCGAAGAGAAGTACCCGATCGGCACGAAGATCAAGGGCAAGGTCCGCAACATGACCACCTACGGCGCCTTCGTGGAACTCGAAGAAGGCATCGACGGCCTGTTGCACGTCTCCGACATGTCCTGGACCAAGAAGATCACGCACCCCAGCGCCATGTTGAAGAAGGGCGATGAGGTCGAAGCTGTGGTCCTGAGCGTGGACAAGGAACGCAAGCGCGTCGCGCTGGGCCTCAAGCAGCTCAGCAACGACCCGTGGGCGACCGACATCCCCAGCCGCTTCCATCCGGGCGACATCGTCAAGGGCGAAGTGACGAAGCTGACCAGCTTCGGCGCGTTCGTCGAAATCGATCAGGACCTCGAAGGCCTGCTCCACATCTCCGAAATGACCGACGGCAAGGTCGAGAAGCCCGAAGAGATCGTGCAGCCCGGCCAGAAGCTCGAGCTCAAGATCCTCAACGTCGATCCGAACGAACGCAAGATCGGCTTGTCGCTGAAGGCGATGGTCCCGGGTGCCGAAGGCGCCGTTCCGGCAGCGCCGGCCACACCTGCCGAAACGCCAGCCGCTCCGGCAGCGCCAGCCACACCGGAAGCACCGCCGGCGGAAGAGAAGAAGTAGGCAGTTGCAGTAAATCCGAAAGGAAGGTAAAGACTTCACCACAGAGGCGCAGAGGACACAGAGGTTCACAGAGCTTCTTAAGAGTTTTTCCTCTGTGTTTCTCTGCGTTCTCTGTGACTCTGTGGTGAAGTAGTTTTGTAGTTGTCCGTCTCAGAACGTGAGGGCCACGATGAAGACGCGCGTTCTGCCTTTTGTTTTGCTCTGCACGATTCTCGCCACTCTCGCCCTCGCCGGCCAAGTCGCCCCGCAACCGATCGTCGGCGATGACGACAACATCGCGAAAAAGCTGTTCGAAAGCCTCCGAAAAAACATGGTGCGCGACCCGAAGTCCGGCGGCGTCGGCAACGTGATGGCATCGCAAGCCGCGCTGTGCAACGTTTGCGGCCAACCATTGTTCCGGCACGATGGCGTTTACGAATGCCTTCCGCCCGATCGGCGCATCGCTCAGATCGTCCGCGTGCCCACGCCGGTCAAATGCCCGGTCTGCAGCAGCGCGTTCACCGGCACGGTACCCTGCAACATCAACGAACGCGGCGGACGCGACCGCGATTTCTGCGTTCACAGCGTCGGCAAAGTCACCGTTCACAGCGTCGTGTGGTTCTGCGCCGAGTGCGGTTATTGCGCGATGATCCCGCCCGATCAGAAGGCCGAGGGCTTCGCGCTCGGTCTGGACGGCAAGCCGCTGGACGAATCAGTCAAGCAGTTCGTGCGCGAAAAACTTTCTGATAAAACGCGCAAACAGATGCTGAAGGCCGTCGGCTTGAAGGAAGACGCGACGGTCGTACCCGAGTTACTCCAGTTCAATCGCTATATCGTACAGAACGAGATTCCCGACTGGCTCAAGTACAACAACGCGATCGAAATCTGCGAATTCCAGAAAGCACCGCATCTGGTGCTCGCCAAACTCTATTACGAAGGCGCTCACGCGTGCCGCCGCCAGATCGCGGAGGAAGTGGCCGTGCCGGCGCTGGACTCGGAACTGCAGCAATACCTCGGCAAGGCCATCAACCGCATGAACTGGCGCGTGCAGGCCAGGTGCCGGGACATCCGCAAGCAGCACGGCGATCCGAGCATCGATCCAACCCGAGCGGAAAGCGACCCGTGCAACCTCGTGGAAGCCGCCGCCGCCCTGCTCCGCGAGGCGCGCGAAGATGCCGCCAAACGCCGCGCCGAGGGCACTTCTGGCGGAGCCTATTACGAGACCGCCGACCTCCTCGTCCTGAACCTGATCTACGGCGCCGCGCTCGATCGCGTCGGCGACGTCGATGCCGCCGAAAAAGCGTTGCGCGATGCGCTGTCCCTGGTTCCCGAACACATCAACTTGCCCGCCGACGCCAAGGATCTGACCGAACGTGTGGAGAAACAGTTGAAACTCTTGCGCGGAATCTGCGACGTGAGACTCAACTGTCTCAAGTCCGAACGGGAATACCTCTTCAAAGCCGCGATGCGCCAGATGGCGGCTATCAAAAGCCAACAGGTAAAATTCCAGTCCGCGGAGTTCAACCCGAAAGGTCAGCCGCCGCACCTGTGGGAGCCTGCGGCCACCAGTTACCTGCTGGGCGAACTGCTGCGCCGCTGCGGCGTGCATGAATCCGCAGGCGCGTGGTTCGCCGCCGCGGAACGCATTCTGCTGAAGAAATCGGATCTGCTCGAAGCCGCGGAAAAAGCTCAACCGCCCGCCCCGCCTGTCGTCCCGCTGCCGGGGCAAGCGCCGCCCCAGAACCCCTTCGAACAGGAACGCATCCGCCTGGCGATCTTGCGCCAGTGGACGCTCGCGCAGCATGCGCTGTTCAAGCCCGCCGGTGCGCCCGATGAGAACACCGCTGCCGTCATCGCGCAGGTGCTCAAAACCGCCGGCCTTGAAGTGGTAGCGCCGGCCTCCGTGCCGGCGGTGCCTACCTCAAACACCAACACCGCTGCGACAACGAAAACGGATGTCAAGCCGTCTCCGGATGCACCAAAAGCCACGCCGGCAGCGGGCGCGATGACGCGCGAGAAGCTCTACAAGATGTACTACGCGGCGCTGATGACCTATCGCAAGGAGAAGAAAGAGAACCCCAAGAACTTGCGCGCGCTGGTTCAAGCCGGCTATTTGAAGGCCGACGATTCCGGCCTGGATGAAGTCGGCAAGCTGCATTGCCCCGAAACAAAGGAAACGCTGATCTACATGCGCACCTGGGATCCCGGCGAGAAGGCGATGGAAATCCTCTTCCCCGCGCAACGCAAACCCGGCGGCCTCATCCTCTATGCCGACGGCGAAATCCGCGCCTGGAAACAGTAGCTGTTGCTGTGTGCCACGGGCAGCCTCTGTTAGCCGTTGGCTGCCCGTGCGGTCCAGGCGAGTGGCCTGAACAACAGTTCGGCTCGCCATCCTAAAGTCCCACGCTTTTCAGCAGATTCACGAAGAACCCGATGTTCAAGACCTTCGCGCCGATGAATACGACCGCCGCCACGACGAACAGCAGCCCGATCAGCCCCACCAGAGTGTCTTTGATCTTGCTGAAAATCCCTGGCTGGCTGAGCTGCAGATTGCCGAAACGCGCGGCGTTCGATGCGCAAGTTTGCGAACAAAAGACCGCACCTGAAGACTTCACGATGCATTCGCGGCAAATGGGCTTGTGGCAACAGCCGCAACGCGCACTGGCTTCCCGCGTGGGGTGGTTGACGCAGACGCTGTTCATGCCCAGGTTTCTAGCTTGTTTGACAAGCGCTGAAAAGAGCAGAAAACAGGATGCGAGAACCGCGTGCGTGCAGGTCGCAAGGCGCTCGATCGCGCGAGCGTTGACTGTTAAGAGCTAAGAACGAAGAGCCAACAGCATGAAGTTGAACCTCGAATACGGCCGCGACGGTCTCCCCATCGAACTCCCGTTCCAAAATATCACCGTGCTTGCGCCGAAGTTCCTGCCCGGCCTGCCGGATGAAGCCGCCGCGTTTCGCCAGGCCGTCCGTTCGCCGATTGGCAGCCGTCCGCTGAAGGAGTTGATTTCGTCGAACGATCGCGTTGCGGTCGTCATCCCCGACATCACGCGCCCGCTGCCAAGCGAACGCCTCCTGCCGTGGCTCTTTGAAGAACTCGCGCATGTGCCCGCGGAAAACTTCACGATCATCAACGGCACCGGCTCGCATCGCGTAAACACCCCCGCTGAACTCTCCGCGATGGTCGGCCCGGAGATCGCGTGCAAATACCGCATCGTCAACCACAACGCTCATGATCCAAGCACCCTGATCGAGGTGGCACGCTTACGTCCGCGCCATCCCTTCGGCGCGGACTTAAGCGTGCAGGCCTCATCGCGCGGCGCAGGCGCGGACTTAAGCGTGCAGGCATCATCTCGCGGCGCAGACGCGGACTTAAGCGTGCAGGACGCGCATGTTGGACCGCGCACGCACGAGACTGGCGCCGAGAAGCAGGCGCCAGTCACGAGCGTGCCACCGCTGTTGCTAAACCGCGACTACGTTCAAGCCGACAAGCGCATCGTCCTCGGCTTCATCGAACCGCACTTCATGGCCGGCTTCTCGGGCGGCTACAAGGCCGTTTTCCCGGGCGTGGCCGACATCGCCTCGATCATGCGCTATCACGACGCGCAGACCATCGGCGATCCCCGGAGCAACTGGGGCGTGCTGGAAGGCAATCCGACGCAGGCGAAAATTCGCGCCAGCGGCTCCGCGTTGCCGATCGATTTCTGCATCAATCTGACGCTCAACCGAGAACGCCAGATCACACGCTTCTTCTGCGGCGATGTCCTGGCCGCTCACGCCGAAGGCTGCGCCTTCTCGAAGTCCACGGTGATGGTCGAATGCCCGCGCACCTTCCCCATTGTGTTGACGACGAACAGCGGCTATCCGCTCGACCAGAACTTGTACCAGTCAGTCAAAGGCATGCACGCTGCCGCCCAGATCGTGGAACCCGGCGGCCTGATCGTGACCGCCGCGCGCTGCAACGACGGCTTTCCGGAACACGGCAACTTCAAGAAGCTGCTTTTCGAAAGCAACAGCCCGCGCGAGTTGCTCGACCGGATACTCGCGCCAGGATTCTCGATGTACGACCAGTGGGAGGCGCAGCTCCTCGCGCTCATCTGCCTGAAAGCCCGCGTGGCGCTCTACAGTGAAATGCCCGCAACGGATGTCAGCCGCGCGCACCTGGAGCCGATCACGGACATCGCGCGCTGCATCGGCGAAGAACTCTCGCGCATTGGCAGCGACACTCCAATCGCCGTCTTGCCCGAAGGCCCGATGACCATCCCGTACTTGTCATCAGAACCGCGACCGTAAGGAAGCGCCGCATCCTGTGCCACTGCCAGCTCCACTGACACCGGCGTTCGCTTTTTCCGCCTGCGCCGCTTACATTTCTCTGATCATTTTTCGTGAGGAGTGCCTGGGCGTTAATGGACTCGCAGTGTTCGCCTTATTGTCGATGCAGAGTTGTCATTGCCGCGCTGTTTATCCTCGCGATGGCGTTTGCATTCCAGGGCAGTCGCAGCTTGTGGGCTCCAGACGAAGGCCGCTATGTCTCCGGCGCCGCGTCAATGCTCGATACCGGCGACTTCACGGTCGCGCGGCTCAGCCATCTGCCGTATCTGAACAAACCGCCGCTGACGTTCTGGGGCATCGCCGCAGGCCTGGAAGTCTTCGGCCGAAATGAATGGGGCGCGCGAGCGTTCAACGCGGTTTGTTTTGTGCTCACCTCGGCGCTGGCAGGCCTGTTGGGTTATCTGATGTGGGGTGCGAGCGAAGGCCTGCTCGCCGCGCTGGTCTACGCTACGTTTCCCGTCGCCGCCGCTGCCTGCAACGTGGTCACACCCGACACGCCACTGACGCTCTGGTCCATGCTGGCGATGCTCTGCTTCTGGCAAAGCGTCAACGGCGCCGGTCGTCGCGAACCGTGGAAAGCCGCGCTCGGTCTTGCGCTCGGACTCGGCGTGCTGACAAAGGGCCCCGCAGCACTGATTCCCACCGGAGCGATGTTCGCATACCTGGTGCTCACCCGGCAAACGTTGCGCTTCTTTTTGTCGCCATGGTTGCTCCTTGGCGCGATCCTGTCCGTGTTGCCAATCGTCTGCTGGTACGTGCCGGTCATTCAGAAAGTCCCCGGCGCCGCGGAATACATGTGGAACAGCCAGGTCTATGGCCGGATCATCTCTGGCGAATTCAAACGCAGCCCCGGGCTCATCGGCGCGGTGGTGACATACGGACCGATTCTCACCGCCGCCGCGCTGCCGTGGTCGGCCATCGCGGTAATCGGATTATTCAGGTTCAAACCGGCCACCAATACGTATCGGTGGTGGGCGGCTCTCACGCGCCGCCCCGCCGCGCTGCTGCTGTTCTTGTGGGCTGCAATTCCGACCGCTGTGTTGTGCGCCGCCAGTTCAAAGCTGCCGCTCTATATCCTGCCAATTTTCCCCGGACTGGCAATTGCCGTCGCGCGCACGTGCACGCTGCTGTGGCCCAATGCACGGCTGGCTCTGGCGGAGGCACACCCTGCGCGCTGGGCTTTGATGTTGGGAAGCTGCGGCGCCCTTCTGCTCGGAGCGAAATGTGGCGCGGCGTACTGGCCGACGAACCAGGACATGGGCAGCGTGTGGCAGTCGATCAAGCCGCATTTGCCGGATGGCCCACGACGTCTCGTCGCAGTCGATCAGGATTTCAAAGGAATCGCTTTCTACAGTGGTGAAGCGGTGACAGAAGTCGTCACGCGCGATCCTTATCCCGACTTTGTCCGCTCGCGGCTGGTCGATGATGAAATCGCTGACGCGCGCCATTCCGAAATCCCGCGAATTTTCCTGACCAAGCACAAGAAACTGAACAAGCCGCCGAAGCGTCCGTCCGTGCCTGTGCCTGATCGCCTGCGTGCCGCAGGAATCGAATTTGAGGACATCATCCTCGACAGCGACACCATTTCCCCCGCCGGCAAATGGCATCGCTTCTTCGGCGCTGAACAAACCGGCGAGCGGCACATGTTCATCTGTAAGCCGGGCCGCGATCCCGCCGGCACCTCACGCCTGGCGTTCGTCTTTGACGATGGCAAAGGCGGCCTGCCCGCGTTCAATGTCGCCCACGCCGTCACACTCCTTTCGCGCGAAATGAACCTGCGCGGCGTGGTGCTGCTGAATCATGCGTACTGCGAAGGCAAAGCGGACCCGACGCTGTCGGGATTGCTGGCGCGCGCGGGATTACCGCTCCTGCGGATGCAGATGGAGGGCGGAAAGCCGCGCTCATTTGCGGCGGAGAGCCTGGAAGTCGCGTTATTCGAGAACACGACTCCAATCGGCGCAGGCCAAGTCAGCGCGTCCGTCGTAGTGGGCGATTTGATTCAAGCCGGCCCCATGCTGCACGGCCCCGCGAAATGGGGATGCCTGGCCGTGCACGAACTCGGAGCGCTCGCCGCAAGCCCACAGTTCCAGCACGCGCTTACCGCGCAACACGCGCAGTTTGCGGTCTCATCCGACTTTCACCTGTACCTGAAGAACGCTGCAAGCGAATACGATCACCACGACCTGCTCGCCGAAACGCGCCCGGAAAAGCGCCCGCCGCTGCTGCCGAAAAAGATGGAGCACGACAAACAGCTTATCCTGATCGTGACGGCCACCGCCGAGACCTGCACATTCCGCGTTTACAACACGCTGCGAACCCTTCGCGCCGAATGGACGCTGAAGTAACTCGCCCCTGAGCCGCCTCCTGCCTACTGCCGCTGCCTACTGCTTACTTCGCAATTTCCAGCCAGCGCTTGCACACCTTCTCCACGTCTTCGGCCTTGACGCGGCCGTCCCAGATGGCCACACCATACACGATCGCCGCCGGCTTACCCGCTACGACCGGGAGCGGCTCGCGGTGCAGGTTCATCGTCGCGGACATGTAGGCGAATGGATTGGTCATGCTGAACCACTGAGCTTTGCGCGGATTGCTCGGATGATCGAACAGCGCCACCGTCACCGGCTTGCCCTCCACTTCGGCGCCATACGCGATCCACGTTGACTTGGTGAGCTGCTCGTCCCCGCGGACCACTTCGCCCTTGACCTTCCCTTCCGGCGTAAAGAACTCCCCTCCCGTGTCCATCGCCTTCAGGAAGCGCATTCCCAGGCCGTGATAGTGGTTTCCGCCCAGCTTGATCTCCGGCTTGCCTTCGGGGGCGGCCAGCGTCGCACGCCACGTCAACAACGAGGCCGGAATATCGGCAGCCTTGTAGACAATGATGTTCCGCGTTTCGTTCAGGAGCGTCTTGCCGTCCTCGGCAGTCCAGTCGAGCTGCTCGGTGAAGGTGGCCGCTGAGACGCCGCCCGTCACGCTCGTGCCGACGCCCGAGACCGCCTTATGGTTCTCCTTGCCGCAGCCTTTCGTTTCTTCCCAGAAATTCACGCCATCGACTTTGATCGCGTACATCAGCCCATGATGATGAATGTGATCGGCCACCTGGTCGCGCATCACGTTCACGCCCGATGGCGACAGAAACTGCCGCACATACGGCTTGTGCGTGACGCCGCTGATCAGATACTCCAGCACCAGTTTGTCGCCGTCCTTAACGGTGACAGCCGGATCATTCGACGCAATCTGAAGTCCTTCGGCGCCGAAAGCGCAGACGCACACGAGCAGCAGCAGAGCCGCAATGAAAGACGCGCAGTTCATCGTTCGTTCTCCCTCGTTGTTAGTTGTCCGTGGTCTAGTAACGCGATCCTCCTGGATTGCGTTACGAACCACGAACCATTAACCGTGAACTACGAACCACTGACCATTGACCACGGACTACGGACTACCTGCCAATCGCCTTCAAATGCTTCAAGCTGCGATCGGCCTGATCGACCGTGCCGCATTCGACGCTGAGGACCAGATCCTGCGGAACCTTCTGGCAGATTTCGATCACGCGCTTCCAGTTGATCACGCCATCGCCGCAGGCGCAGCCGACCGGCGTGCCGGTGACTTTGCCGCGTTCGGCATTGCTTTGCTGCACGGAAATGTCTTTGCCGTGCACATGGACGAGACGCTTGGCGACGTGTTCGAGCCACTCCAGCGGGTCGTGGCCGCTCAGGTAGCTGTTGCCGGTATCGAAGTTGATGCCGATGGCCGGGCTCTTGACCAGTTGCTGAATGCGGTCGAGCCCCTCGGGATGCTTGCTGTACTGCTGGTGCGGCTCGATGCCGATCTTGATCCCGCGCGGTTCGGCGACGGCCGCGGCTTCGGTCAGCACGTACTTCATTAGCAGGAAGTCTTCTGCTTCCGTCGTCCAGGCCGGCTTGGGCCCTTCGTCGGTGTTGACGACCGGCGCGCCGCATTCGGCCGCAAAGCGCACAGCCTGCTTCAAATATTCAGTGCTGATCTCCGGCTTGATCAGCGGGCAGTGAGCGCTCAGGCCGGACACCTTGATGCCAGCCTTTTCGCACGCGCGCTTGATGCGATAAGGGTCATCGAGCATGGAGACGCTGTGGAAGTAGCCGGCTTCGCTGAGCAGTTCGCGGCCCCAATGCACCATCGGCTCGCAATACTCATAGCCGAGTTGCGCAGCCTTCTCGACGCCCCACTCGAACGACTTGTCCTCGTGCCGGACAAACTCCATGTTGATCCCGAAACGCACCTTACCCATGGTCTCTGCTCCTTTGAAATGAGTTCAGTAGTCCAGATTTGCCGAAGCAGCCTTCGACTCCTCGACTTCTGGACTTCTCGACTCCTGGACTGTTTTTCCAATGTGCCACGTTGACATTACGGCGTCACTACGGCAGAATCTTCCATTTGTCACCAGTGGTAGATTTCAAACGCCCGGAGGCTTCCCACTCCCATGCCGGAGCGTCCCGAACGATTCCTGGCGCCCGACCGCTGCTATGAGGCCGACACGTGCGAGCCCGTGCGTGCGGCCGAGCGCGCTGGCCTGCTGGAACTGACCGCAGTCGCGCACGGCACCTACCCGGGTAAGCAGCTTCCGCCGCGCTGTCTGCCCGAAGTCCGCACCGTCGGATTCTGGGATTCGCCGCGCGAACAGAACTGGGGCCTGCAGTGGCACCGCAACGAAGGCGTTGAGCTGACCTACATCGCGCGCGGAAAGCTGTCGTTTTCCGCCGGCGCGGCCATGTACCGGCTCTCGCGCGGAGCGCTGACGATCACGCGGCCCTGGCAGCGCCATCGAGTCGGTAATCCAAACGTCGGAGCCAGCCGCCTGTACTGGTTGATTTTGGACGTCGGCGTGCGGCGGCCGAACCAGAATTGGCACTGGCCGCCGTGGATGATCATGTCCCGCGACGACCTCGATGTCCTGACGCGTTTGCTGCGTCATTGCGAGCAGCCCGTGTGGCGCGGAAATCACGAGATCGAAGGATGCTTCGAGCGCATCGGCGAAGCGATCGCGAGCGACAATGAGGGCTCCGGTCTCTCGCGCATCAAGCTGCACATCAACGAGCTCTTTGTGTGTCTGAAGGAAATGCTCCAGCGCCGCGAACCGGTGTTGGACCAATCCCTTTCCAGTTCGCAGCGCACCGTCCAGCTCTTCCTGGACGGCCTGCCGGAACAATCCGCCGTCGAATGGACGCTTGAACGCATGGCGGAGCAGTGCGGGCTGGGCCGCAGCCGGTTCACGCATTACTGCCGCCAGCTCACCAACATGCGCCCGCTCGAATACCTGACGCACTGCCGCCTGAAGCAGGCGCAGGAACTCCTGCGGAAACAACCTGAAAAGAACATTACTGAAGTCGCGCTTGAGGCCGGTTTTGGTTCGAGCCAGTACTTTGCGACGGTCTTCAAAAAGTACTGCGCCTGTTCGCCAGGCGACTACCGAGCGCAACAAGAAAGCTGACCCACGTCCGTCTGTCCGTTACTTCCCTTCCCGCTCGCGCTTCTCCTGGCCGGTAGTGTCCTTGATCGCCTTCTGAATCTGACTTTGGAGTTGTTGGGGTGTCAGCGTTCCCTCGCCGGCAAGTTCGTCCAGACTCTGCGGGACGTTCATCGCTTCGCCTTCCGTCATGAACTGCACTTCAAGCCACGGCACCGGCGGCTGGCCTGCTGATCCAACTTAGTCGAACCGTAACGCATCGATCGGATCGAGACGCGAGGCCTTCCAGGCGGGATAGAAACCGAAAACGACTCCAACGGTGCCGGAGACGGTCACGGCCAGGATGATCGATGCCAGCGAGGTTTCCGTCGGCCAACCCTTGAGTTCCTGCACCGCCCACGATCCCAAAAGACCGGCCGTGATGCCGAGCGCGCCGCCGGTCAAGCATAGCACCAGCGCTTCGATCAGAAACTGGCGCAGGATGTCCCTCGGCCGCGCGCCGACGGCCATTCGCAGACCGATTTCGCGCGTGCGCTCGGTCACTGAAACGAGCATGATGTTCATGATCCCGACTCCGCCGACGACAAGAGAGATCGACGCCACGCACAGAAGCAACAGAGTCATGGTGTCGGTCATTTTGGTCATCGTGTTCGTCATTTCAGTCATGTCGCGGACTTTGAAATCTTCGGGCCGGCCCTCGCGAATCCGGTGGGTTTGGCGGAGCGTCGCCGTGATCTGCGCGATGGCTGGGTTGATGTCCCGGGTCGAGCGCGCTGCCACGATGATCATGTCCACATTGGCGAACTTGACCGGCTGCGGTGTGTCGGCTGCCTGCATATCCGAATGGGCGGGATAGAGGGTCAGAGCCGTGTTTGGATATACCTGGTTGATCTTCTTGACCGACGAACTCCCAGACGTGTCGCTCGCGGCGGAACCGCCGCCGTTTATGCCAGAGACGCGGTATTTGAATGTCGTCCAGGGAGCCAGGAGGATGTCGTCCTGATCCTGGCCCATCATGTTGGATCCCTTGGCGCTGAGAACGCCAATGACCTTGAACGACACGTTCTGAACGCGCAGTTCCTTGCCGACCGGCGACTGCCCGTTGAAAAGTTCCCGCACCAGCGTCTTACCGACCAGGCAGACTTTGCCGCTATTCCGCACATCTCCGTCCGTAAAGACGGCGCCTTCGTCCAGACTCCACTCGCGCACGTCCAGGTAGCCCGAGGTGCTGCCCATGCTGGTCAGGGGAATCCAGTTCTTATTGCCATAAAGCACCTGAGCTCGCCCGATGCGAACGACGGGCGCTCCGGCGCGGATGGCCGGGCACTTCAGAACCGCCTCGGCATCGTCGGGCGTCAGCGTCATCGCGCTGCTCAGTCCCAGGTTCACGCCGGCATTGGAGGTCGCCCCGGGAAAGATCAACAGAATATTGGCGCCCATCTTGGCGACCGTGCGCTGAATCGCCGCCGCGGAGCCGTTACCGATCCCCAGCATGGCGATGACCGACCCGACGCCGATGAAGATTCCCAGCATCGTCAGCGCCGCTCGCAACGGATTGCGCGCAAGTGCACGAAAGGCAGTGCGGACCGTGCGAAGGTTCTTCATGCTGTTGTTCCCGCCGGCGAAGTGGCGCCGGCCTCCATGCCGGCGGGCAGGGACGCCCGCCCTACGGCCGCGTCGCCTTCCAGAAGGCCATCGCGAATGTGGATCACTCGCCGGGCGTGGGCCGCGATGCTCGGATCGTGCGTGACCAGGATCACCGTAATGCCTTCGTCGCGATTGAGATCCTGGAACATGCGCAGAACCTCCTCACTGGTGTGTGAGTCCAGGTTGCCCGTCGGTTCGTCGGCAAACAGAAGCCGGGGACGGTTCACCAGCGCCCGCGCGATGGCCACGCGCTGTTGCTGCCCGCCGGACAACTGCGAGGGCTCATGATCCATGCGATCCCCCAAACCGACGCGCTTTAGCATCTCGATGGATTTCTTGCGCGCTTCGCGGTCGGAGAGATCGGCCGTGTACGATAGCGGCATCATCACGTTGTCCAGTGCGCTCGTGCGGGCCAGCAGATTGAAACTTTGGAACACAAATCCGATTTTCTGGTTTCGCACCAGAGCCCGTTCATCGATCGAGAGGCCAGAGACCGCCTCGCCGTCCAGCCAATACGATCCGCCGCTGGGACGATCCAGGCAGCCGAGAATGTTCATCAGCGTGCTCTTGCCCGAACCACTGGCGCCCATCAGGGCGACGAGTTCTCCCTTGGCCACCTTCAGCGAAATGCCTTTGAGCACCGGCACATCGACCTCGCCGAGGTGATAGGTCTTGTACACGTCATCCAGTTCGATCAGTTCCATGCCCAACGCTCCGCTACCGCTGTGTTTTCCGCAGGAAGATGGTCCGTTACCGTTTGCGCGGCGCGGGCAGGAACGGGCTGGTGCCGCCGGGCGTCGTTGCACTCTGACGCTGTTCGGAGACGACGACTTCGAGGCGGGCCTTCAGTTCGGGATTCTCGACCTCGGTCATTGTGCCGTCGCTCATGCCAACGCGAACGGAAATGGGTCGCAGGAATTCGCCCTGCTGCACCCACAGCAGGCCCTTTTCGCGGCCTTTCTTCGGCCCATCCCCCGACTGCGACGCCTCACGCGAACTATTCCGTTGCGCCAGTTTCTCCATTTCCGGGCGCGACTCGGGCGCCACCTGATCTTCTGTCATTGGCGCGTATGCAAGCGCTGCATTGGGCACCTTCATGACATCCGTGCGCTTGTCCAATTCGAACTGCACGTTGGCTGTCATGTAAGGATAAAGCAAACCATCGGGGTTCAGCGCCAGGACTTCCACCGGGTAGGTCACGACGTTCTGCGTCATCGTCGCGTCGAAGCGGACCTTGGTGACTTTGCCGACGAACGTCTTGCCCGGCCGAGCGTCCACGGTGAAGGTGACGGGCTGCTCGTTATGAATGCTGCCGATGTCGGCCTCGTTCACCGAGACCCAGATCTGCATGCGAGTCAGATCCTTGGCGATAAGGAACAGGCTGGGCGCGTTGAGGCTGGAGACGACCGTCTGGCCGATGTTCACGCGACGGTCGATGACCACGCCGTCCACCGGCGAGGTGATCGTGCAATAATCCAGGTTCCGCTGCGCTCGCTTGACCGCTGCCTTCGTCTGCTTGATCGTCGCCTCCGCTTGATCGATGGCGGCCTTGGCCTGCTCGACGGCAGCCTTGGCCTGCTCGATGGCAGCAACGACCTGCACCCGGCTGGCCCTGGCCTGAATCTTCGCCGCATCAGCCTGAACTTTGAGCGCATTGGCGGATGCGACGTTGGCCACAGCGGTCAGGTACGCGGCCTTGAAGCCGTCATAGATGGCCTCGGTCTGGGCATCTGGCGCCTCCTTACTGAGCTGCTGGGCCCGCTTCCAATCCTGCTCGCCCTGTGTTTTCTTGGCTTCCATCTGTTGGATATCCGCCTGAGCTTTCACGATACTCGCATCGCTTTGGGTCAACTGAGCGTCGCTCTGTGCCAACTGAGCTTCGCTCTGCGCCAAAAGCGCCTGATTCTGTGACAACTGTGCTTTGCGTTGCGCAAGCTCCGCGTTGCTCTGCGCCAATTGTGCCTCGGCGGACTCCAAGTCCATCTTGTAGAGCGATGGATCAATCTGAGCGAGCAGGTCGCCAGTCTTTACGAACGAGCAGCGATCGATGGGCTTGGCGCCGGGCTTGCCGCCTTCGGTGCCGAACTGGCTGATCTGTCCAGCCACCTGAGCCCCGACATCGATCGCCTCCTCGGGTTCCAGCGAACCGGTGGCGCCGATGGTGGCCAGCAGATCGCCTTTCGCGACCGGCACGGTGCGATAGCTCACCGCCGAACTTCCCGCACGCATCCAACGCCAGGCCGGGTAACCGCCGCCGCCCAAGACCGCCAGCACCACGACACACCACACCATGTTTCCACTCGAACGTTTCATGCTGACCTCAAAAGTTGCCTTACTCGCCTTCACTCGTAACGCAAAGACTCAATCGGATCGAGACGCGACGCGGCCCACGCGGGGTAATAGCCGAAGATAATCCCGACGACAGCGGAGACGCCAAACGCCGCCGCAATCGCCGGCAGCGAGGTCATCGTCGGCCACCCCAAAACACTCGACACGATGTACGACGTCCCGTGACCGACGCCGATGCCGCCGATCCCGCCGAAAAGACAGAGGATCACCGCTTCGATCAAGAACTGGCGCAGGATGTCTCTCGGCCGCGCGCCGACCGCCATGCGCACGCCGATCTCCCGTGTGCGTTCCTTCACGGACGTGAGCATGATGTTCATGATCCCCACGCCGCCGACGATCAGCGCAATCAGCGCCACCCACAGCAGCAAGCTGGTCATCTGCCGCCCGGTCGAAGCCATCGTTTCGGATATCTCCGTCAGATCGCGGATGCGGAAATCGTCCGGAGTGCCGTCCGCAAGGTGGTGCCGCCGCCGAAGCAGAACCTTGACCTGCCGTATGGCCTGCGGAACCTCCTGCGGCGAATTCACAGACAAGTAGATGTCGTCCAGGTCCGTAAACCGAGCCATCATGACCACATCCGCCGCCTGCACCGCCGATTGCAGCGGGTAAATCTGCAATTGCTGCTTTGGATAGACTTGCTTGAGCGTGTTGACACTACTGCCCGCGGACGACGGCAGAACGTTGGCGGCCGTCGCTTGTCTAGAGCCCATCAGCCGATACTTGACGGTCGTCCACGGCGCGATGACGTAATCATCTTGATCCCGGCCCATCATGTTCACGCCCTTGGCGCTGAGCACGCCGACGACTCTCAGCGACTGGTTCTTGACGCGAATCTCTTTGCCGATGGGCGAAACACCTTGGAAAAGTTCTCGAAAGACTGTTTGACCCAGCACGCAGACGCGAGCGTAGCTTTGCACGTCGCCGTCGGTGAACATCTCGCCCTGGTCGAGGATCGTCCAGTTGCGGACCTGCAGATATTCCGGCGTCGTGCCCAGGACTTCATTGGGGGACCAGTTGCGATTGCCATAGACAACCTGCGCTTTGATGTCCAAGGCTGGGGCCGCCCAGACAACCCCGCTGCACTCGTTGCGGATCGCATCGCAGTCCGCGGGCACCAGCGTGATCCGGCCGCCGCTGCCCGAGCTGACGCCAGCCTTGACCGCATCGCTGGGATCGACGTTCACCACATTCGCGCCGATGGACGCGATGGTCTGCTGCATCATGTACGAAGAGCCTTGGCCGATCTCCATCATCGCGATCACCGCGGCGACGCCGATGACAATGCCCAGGCACGTCAGCGCCGAACGTATCTTGTGGCGCATCAGTGCGTGCATCGCCAACCGCAACATACGCCAAAAGAGCTTCATTCTTCACTCGGTATCCGGTGTCGGAACTGTCTGACGACTTCCATCTGGGGTGCTGCCAATGACTATCTTTACCGCCCATTAACGCATCGGCAAAGTGATTTCGCTCTTCAGACCTCTCCGCGAGAGGGCCAGCGTGCCATGCATCAGGTTGAAAACGACCGCAAGCCGCCAAAGATGCGCCGCAGACAGAATGCTGGAACTGGATGGCGCTTACCACCAATTTCAGACGAATCTAATACTTGCGCCGTTTGCGGAGCGCCGCCAGTTCTACTTGCTGAGACCGCCACTCTTGCCCAGTTCCAGCGCATATAGATGCTTCTGCGTGGCGACGTAGAGCACGCCATGAGCGACGGCGGGGGACGCCACAATGTCCGCGCGGCCCATGTTCTCCGAAAGCAAATGGGCCTCGCGGCCGTGGGCGAAGACCAACAGCCCGTGCAAGTGCGTGCCGACGTATACCTTGCCATCGGCCACGAGCGGCGAACTCCACACTGGGGCGGTCTTGTGCGTCCAAAAAACCTTCCCCGTGTCCGCGTCCAGACAGTAGACGGTGCCGCCGGCATCGCCGGTGTAAAGCAGGCCATCGGCAATGGCGACTGTAGACGCGGTTGACTGCATGTCGTCGAGCGACCAGACGAGGCCCGTGCGTGTGATGTCACCGGTCTGCGTTGCATCGATGCACACCAGGCGCCCCGGCCCGGCTGACCGACCGCTATTGGCCAGGTCGTTCCCTAAGGACGTGTAGATGCGGTTTTTGTAAGAGACCGGTGTGGCGATCGTTTCGGCCCGCACCAGCCGATCCGGTTTGAAGCTCGTTGCGTAGCTGGCGGGGTCCAGGCAGTCGAATTTCCAGACCATTTTCAGCTCGCCAGGCTCGCCATTGGGCCCGGGAGAAAAGTCGGGATCGAATGCATAGCACGCGCCGTCCCCAGCGCCGTAGAACAACAGTTCTTTTCCGTTCACAGTGCCCAGAGTCGGTGACGCGTGCGCGCCATGGAATGTGCGCTCAAAAATGCCGGCTTTGTCCGTCGCGAGCAACTTGCCGCTGTGTTTGTCCAAGACAATCAGAGCCGGAGAATCGTATGTCAACTTGTTGTACTTCTGTTTCCACTCCCGAATGATCGCGCCACAACCTTCGTCGCCATATTCCGTCAGAACGGAACCTGTCGCCACGTAGAGACGCTCGCCTTTGATCAGTACCGAGGCGTTAACGGCGTTGAACGGCCAACACTTCGCCTCGCGAAGCATGTCAAAACGCCAAAGAATATCCGCATCCTGCGCAGATAAGACCGCCGGCGCGCCTGGCGAGCACTCGACGATACGCGAACCGTCCGCGGCGATCTCAGACTTGATTCGCGCGCGACCTTTCGCGAAGTATTGGGCTTCGTCCACGAAGGGACCTTGGTTGCCACGGGCCATGCCGTTGGTGTTAAGGCACAAGACATCGCCCAAGTGCCCCAACAGATATAGGCAGTCGCCTTCCACCGTGGGCGTGGAACAAATGCCGTACGTGTAGTGGTTGTAAAGCAGTTCGGGATAGGGCGACCACATTCTCCAAAGCAGATGACCGTCGGATTCCCGGAAACACCACAGGGCTCCGACGTCGCCTTTTGCTTGCCCGCCCACGAACACTTTGCCGCCGGATACCACGGGGCTTCCCATCGCCTGCTGCCCCAGAGCAACAACCCACCGCACATTACTGAGACCGGTGGCCTTCTCGTTTGTCAGACAGTCAAAACGGTCGGGAAGGCCCGTCTGCTCGCTCACCATGTTTCGGTCGGGCCTGCCGCACCACTGACTCCATTCGGCAGATTCGGAAACTTTGGGGACTGCCGCAACGCTCCGCTGAGTCTCCGTCGGCGGCGCTTGTGCGATGGAAGAGTTCGCTTGAAAGCCGGCCACGGCGAGAACCCCTCCGCCCATTGCCACTACCGCGACTGTTAACGCCCATGGAAAGCAAGCCGCAACACCGATGAGTCCTTCGATGGCCAGCACAGAGAGGCCCGCGGTCAAGATTTCGCCATTCAGGCGTTTGGGAATGTCGGCGTATGCGTGTGAGGCAACTGAAAACGCCTGCCCGCCTACGGTCGGGCTCGCGAGACCCCACGCGAACAACAACAGCAGCGCCAGGAGAACCATTCGTCGGGCAAGTAGAACTCTCGATTTCCCTGCGCTGCCCAGAGTGCCAGGTGTGAGGAGTGAAAGCAGGCCGCCTAAGGCCATCAACGCGCTGGCCAGGAGATGGACCACGATGGAAGACCAACCCAACGCATCCCCACTCATTTGGGTCGCTTCGATGCCACCGAACACGCCCATGGCCAGCACGGTGAGAGAAGAGGCGAGTTGCTGTGCACGTACTGCAACAGTTGTCTCGTGCCGAACTCTGATCCCCGTGGCGACAAGGAACCATGCTAATGCAACCACCGCCAGCGCCTGAACCCACCGGTGATCCGTATTAATCGGTATGAAAACGAGCCAGGGTGTGGGCTCGGCATGAGTGGCGATAAGATAGAAAGCCAAGGCAACCGCGCTCGCGACAAGATACACCGCTGCCACGCGCAAGCCTCGCAGCAATAGGGCGGCCGCGAACGATAGAAGCCCTGTTGACCATGCACAGACGAGCATAGCGTCTGCAGCAAGCGGCCACCGCTTGAACAAGAGCCACGACCAGATCGGACGTCCGCCAGAGAAGCCCCATGGAATGATGATGGTGAGGAGAAGCAGCGCCCCCCACACAAAGCCGGTCCAACGACTGGCGCACGGCTCGGCCGTCTTACTCTGCGCGTCCTGTCGAAGCACGGCCTGTGGAGCTTCGAAAGCGTTGGTTGTTGCGACATTGGCTGTGTCGTGCACTCTAGCTCCCAGGCCCTTGATGGCAGTCAGACTTCGCGAATAAGTGACGCCCATACACCCCAAACGCTTCAAATACCCTTTTAGCATTAGAGCATGGCATTTTCCTCTAATAATGAACGTTCTTACCGTTAGAGGCCTCTAATGTTCGTCCAACACGACGGTGAGAGGTCACTCCTGTACTTGAGACTGTTTCGGAGATCATTTCGGCTGGCGGGCAGACGGAATTCGCTTACGCCGACGTGTCCAATTCTGCAGAACTACAGAACGCAGTGAACGCGGCCGTTCAGAAGCGGGGACACAGCCGCACTGACACCGATCAAGACGCAGAAGACCGGCAGCCACCACCGATACCGTGGGTCTTCATTCCAAACCGCATCGGATCTCAGCCTCTCTCACCAATCTTCTGGATGCGAACGCTCGCTACTTCCCATCCCGCTCCCGCTTCTCCTGGTCCGTCGACTCCTTGATCGACTTCTGGATCTGCCCGTCGAGCTGTTCCTGCGTCAGTGCGCCGTTGCCGGACTGGGCGGTTTTTCCGAGCTGTTGCCCGCCGACCCAGCGGAGGTTCCGGAACTGCCGCGGCTCGTTCCACGCCTGCCCGCCCAGCTTGATCTTCTCGCCGTCTTTGAGCACTTCTGCCGAACCGCGCAGAGACAACTCGGTCACGTAACACCAGTTCGCGAGCGGCGCCTTCGTCCCGTCATTCACCGGCCGGAAGTCCTGCAGGTTGAAATTCAATGTCTGCCAATCAGGCGAAGCCTTGACCGGAAGCGCAGCCGCATATTCGCCACCGGGCTTGTTTGGATAGGCGCCCCAGTCGTTCTGCCGGACGCGGACCACCAGCGTACAGTCCTTCGAAGCTTTGACATCGATTGCCAACTGCGCGCCGTCAGGTCCGCGCCACTTGGGATCCTTGATCTTCCGCGTCGCCGCATCCCAGACGTGCGGGTTCCCCCACTCGAGGCGAGTCCAGTCGTGCCACTCCCGCGAAAAGTCGTCGATCATCGCCTCGCCTCGGTCCGTCGCTTTGACGCCGGCCTTCTTGAGGTCGGCCTGGAGTTGTGCGATCATTTTCGAACTGATCGCGAACTCTTTGATGTGATCAAAGCCGAGCCACTGGTGGCGCTTGAATGTCTGCTTGAGCGGGTAATAGACGCTGGCTATCACGTACAGCGGTTGGTCCGCGCTCATGATCGGGCAGCGCGCGATCCAGGCGTCGCCTTCGCGCTTCGCCTGCGCGTCTCGCCAGAAGCGCGTCAGCACGTGCGGGTCAACCGAGTAGTAGATATCAGCGCGGGTGACTTCGCCCACTCGCTCTGGCTTGAGCGTCGCCATGGGCACGCCGTCCGGCGTGTCCAGCTTCACTTCAAGCTCCGGCGTCGCGGGCAGCGGCGCGCCGCCTTTCAGGTACTGCTCGAACAAAAGGTACTGGCTGACGTTGAACTCGGCGCAGTGCCGGTGGTTGAAGTGCGGCGAGATTGCATAGTGGACATCCTTGCTGCCGATCTGCGTCCAATTCTCGGTCATATTGTCGAGCGGCCCGGCGAAGTCATTCGTCGGCGAGAGATAGACGATCGGGCAACGGATGCGCGGGATGTAAGCGCAGTCGTCAATCGTCTTGAGGTGGAGCGCGGATTCGTCGCTTCGCATACCCGAGCCCGGCATGCCGGAAATCTTTCCCGGGGCCGAGCCACAGCCGCCGCACGACGGAACGGCCGCCTTGACGCGCAGATCGATGCCGGCCAGATCCGTCGTCAGCTTGCCGCCCATCGAGTGACCCGTCACGCCCATCCGCTGCGCATCGACTTCGGGTTGCTGTTCGAGAAACGTCAACCCGCGCCGCGCCGCCAGCACGAGGAGGAACCAGTTGTTGTTGCGTGGCGATTCGACGGCGTCGAGCGTCTTGGCATCGGGTTTCATCGTGCCATAGTGGTCGTTGTGCTTCTGCGTAGCATCAAGCGCGCCCCAGTCGGTGTTTGGCTCGCCTTCCTTCATGCCTTCCATTGGGTTGCCGCCCCAGTTGATGGACAGCCCCACGTAACCGTTCAGCGCCTGAAAGATGACGACGGTCAAGGATGCCTTCTGTCCGCCGCCGTGCAGGTCCAACACCGCCGGGAGTTTCTCCTTTATGTCTGTCGGGAAGGCATAGAACGCGGCGATGCGCGAGACTTTTCCTTTGAACGTGCCGATCGTGAAAACCACATACCGGCACGTGACCGAACCCTCCTTCCACTCGCGCACGACGGTGGTCTCTAGCGGATCCTTGCGCGGATCGTAGTTGCCCCAGAGTTCGTCGAGATTCTGAGGCACCTTGCCGTCTACCAGCGGCGGCAGGGAGTCTTCGGCAGCCACAATTCCGTTGGCACGAAAGAAGAACAAGAGTGCAATGAGCAGGGGCCCGTGGACTGTTCGACATCGAATCGTGTTCATGTCACTCTCCATAAGCGCTGTGGCTAAAGATGGTCACTTAGCGGGCACTGGCATCGGCTCGCCTTCCGTCATGAACTGAACCTCCAGCCACGGCCGCGCATCCGATCCCGGCGCGCTGATGGAAACCGGTGCCCAGCCGGCCGGCATCGCGAAGTGATTCCTCTCGACAGGTAGCTCGGCCAGTTTCTTCCAATTCTCGTCGAAGACCGTCGCCGTCTCACCGCCGTCGTATTGGAGAATCTGACCGCTCTCGACCGAGCCCTTCACGGTCAGCAGACCTGCGCCTGTGCGAATAACCGGGTTCTGCAGCGCGACGGGAATCTCTCCGAGCGTCTTCAGGTCTTCGACCAGCACCGACGCCTTCTTGCCGGCGGGCACGCAGCCGAAGCCCAGGCGGCACCACGACACGCGCGAGTAGTCGCCGCGCTTGGTGTCCATCCGCCAGCCCCAGGCGCCGGACGCCCAGGCCACCTCGCCGTTGGGAATCTCGATGTCTCGCGAACCTGTGAAATCGATCGGCAGCACGTAGTCGCGCCCGGGAACCTGGAAGAGAAGGATCGCACCGCTGCCGTCGCCGGTGACGCGCATCCCGATCCCGCGCGAAGCGCTCATGTCCACGCCGCAATTCCACTCGGGCAGCAGCTTCATCTCCCAGGCGTCTTTGGTTCCCGGGTTCTGCGCCTGCAGGCGCAGGCCGGCACCTTCCTCGGTCACCGTCGTCTTCGGCGTTGCGTCTGCGGGGATGCGAATTTGGCTGGCGCTCGGATGAAGAATGATATTCGGCGCCAGCTTCGAGCGGTCGATCGTGCCGCCTTCATTTCCCGCGGTGAAGAGGTCCTCGCGGTGCACGACGGCCGCCGGTTTTCCGCGGGTGTCTTTGACCGCGACCGAGCGGCCCTTCGGATCGAACTCCCAGAGCACCCGCACGATAAACTTCACCGGCTGCGCCGCGAAGGGGTTCTCGAGCGTGAGTTCCTCGCCCGGCTTCACGTACTGCCGCGGCGAGACGGCTCCGTGCTCCTGGCCTTGCTGCCAGAGAATATCGCCGCTCTTTCGCGTCATGACACAGATCGGAACGATCGCGTAGCCGTCGGCGGTCTTCCGCACGGTCTGGACGAAGCGTGAGACGACGTGGTGGCTGCTCTCCGGCATGCGCCGGGTGGGCCGGGTAAAGGACGCGTCGATCTTTGCGCGTTGTTCGTCAGTAAGGAGGCGGCTGACTGCCTTCCAATTCAGCAGCGTCTCGATCACCGGTGCGGAAAGACCGTGCGCTCTCAGCGAGCGATCAGAGACGGCGAACATCGGTTCGGGTTTGCACAGGCCCAGCGCCCCGCCCAGGTTCCCCTGGCTGAGAACGAAGTTCGCATCCAGCAGCGTACTGGCAACGCGCGATGGCGAAGCCAGTTCCACGGGCGCGCTCCAATTGCCGTGCGTGAAGGGGCAACGGCCGCGAAGGATCCGTTCCGTGCTCTTGAAGCGGTACTCGTAGTTGCAGCGCGGTGCACTGCCGCTGCTGTCGTGCGCCGTTACGGGATGGTCGATGTTCTCGTAGACCTTCGTTGCGAATTTGAGATAGCCCCACTTCCCGCTGTAGCAGTGAATTTCGGCGCCGTCGTACTCCGTGTGAGCAATGCCGCAGGTGTTGATCAGTCGAGCGTAGTTGGCGGCAATCTCGCCGAGCAGGGTCGAGTCGTTGTCGGGCACGTAGTTCTGGCCGTACGGAACAAGGAGTCCCGCCGCCTCTGCGCCGGCCGCGTGCACCGTTGCCTGCGTGGGAGGCCGTCCGCGCTGACAATTCCTCAGCAGCCAGGTGCCGTTCTGCGCAACTTCAAAAGCGCCCACCTGGACAATCTCGTCCTCGATCCGCACGTGTTTGTGCTCGAAGAAGTGCGGTAGTACGGGCGGATAATTGGCCCCTGCAGGCGGCTGGACGACCAGTTCCTTATCGGTGGGCGTCGCGGGCTTCGCGAGCGTTCCCTGGACCCAACTGGCCAGGCGCCGGTCGGGTTTCGAGCCGACGTAGGTCTGGTCGTTCGTGCCGAGTCCGCCGCTGACGTAGTGAAGGTTCAGGCGCATACCTTTAGCTCGCAGGAAATCGGAGAAATCCTTCAGGTCTTCCTCGCCTCGGGGGAAGACCTTGCGATTCACGTGCACATTGCCGTTGTTGCGTGGCCAAAAATTGTCTGTGCGCCACGTCTGCGTGAACAGGTAGATTTCCTGGATCTGCGCCTTTTCGGCCCAGGGGATCGAGGCGCGGAGGTCTTCGAGGCTGTCAGCCTCCAGGATCATCTGGCTGCGATCGGCAAAGATGCGTTGCCAGTCGGCGAGCCAGGCACGCGCGCGCTCAAGCGTCCAGTCGCCGGCGACCTTCGGATGCGCCAGTTTCTCCTCCACCCAGATGCGCAGCAGCGTCTCGTCTTCGTTGGTGTCGTCCTTGGCAACGAAGAGCGCAAAACCGCCCAACGGATTGGCCGGCGTGCGATGCCAGATTGTGTCCCAGTGGACGCGCACACCGTAGGACTCATTCTGCACGTGAGTCATGTAGTCCAGTTCGGTGACGCGCACGCATGCCTTGGCGTTCATCTCGAAGTGCAACGCCGTTTCGGGCGTCGTCGGCAGGCCCTTCACGCTCTCGATGCGAAAGGCGAGGTGTCGCGGCGCGGCGCCTATGGCGAAGATGACTTCGCGATCTCCGTCGGGTGAACGAACGGCCAGCCGGTTGTTCGCTTCGAGTGTCACCTTGTTTAGCGGAGTTCGTTTCGTGCCGGGGCCGGTGAGATAGAAACCGGGACCGGGGTTGCGCGTATCCAGAACAGCTTCGTTGGCGGGCGTTGTGCTCAATGCGGCGGGGCGACCATCGTCTGCAAATGCGAACTTGAATGTCCCCGTCTTCAATTCGGCTGCACCTCCAAGAAGTGGCGAAGCGGTCAGCACCAGGCAAACCCAGAGCGGGACGCAAGTGTCATTGGTGCGCATCTCAAGTTCCCCTCCGTGTTCTCCGAGCGCTTCGTGGTGTATCGTTGGGCTGGTCCGACGCCTTTGCTGTCGATCCGCGCACAATCAATTCAGGCGTGAGCCGAAGCTGCACGGGCTCTTTGCCCGTGAGTTGCCCCGAACATCGCTCGATGATGATCCGCGCGGCCTCACGGCCGATGCCGTAAGGATCCTGTCGCACTGTCGTCAACGGCGGTGTTAAGCAACTTGCCAGACTCAAGTCGGCAAAGCCAACGACAGACAGATCGTCCGGAATTCGCAAGCCCAACCGAGCAGCCGCATGGTACACACCGAGAGCGTAGTGATCAGCCGCCAGGAATACGGCGGTCGGGCGTTGCGATGCACGCAGAAGCCTCTCCGCCACTCTTAACGCATCCTCAGGATCACCAATCTCCACCGTAACACAGTATCCTTTGGCTTTGGTGATCGCCCCCTCAAATCCGCTTCGCCGATCAGCGTATGTGCCGTATTTCCGTTTGCCAGCCAGGTGCGCCACGCAACGATGGCCCAGTGCCAGTAGATGCTCGGCCGCCATCCGAGCGCCGGCTTGATCGTCGGTGCCGACAAAGTCTGCCCGGGTGCGCGGCAAATGACGGTCAACGGTGACCAGCGGCACGCCCCTTTGCCAAACCTCGCGGAAATACAGGTCTGGCACAGAGTCGTCTTGCGGAAAAAGGATTACGCCTTCGACACGTCTATCCAGGACTCGATGGATCATTTCCAGTTCTGCATCCGCTGTTCCTTTCGCGGCATCGACCCACTTCCAGTGTAGCAGTGGCAGATATTGGTGGCACACCAGTTCGTCATGGGCGCCGCGAACCATTCCCGCCCCAAAATCGCCACTAGGGCTGATCAAGAGTGCAATATTCCCCGATCTTCCGGTCTTCACGCCCTGGACGAGCAGGTTCGGCCGATAGCCGAGTTTCTCAGCCACGCCAAGAATTTGTTTTCGCGTTTCCACTGCGACATCTGGCCGGTCGCGCAATGCGCGGGAAACGGTCATTTGCGAGTGGCCGGTGGCCTCGGCAATGCGCCGGAGGTTGACGTGGAAGACGTTCCCGAATTGCGGTCCACGAGACATGTGCGACTCCGTTAGCCTTACCGTTATGCTTAACATACCCCACAAGAGCGCCAGGGTAACACGCTTTTCTTCCGGGAATCTTCTGGTCGGAGTGGACGACTAGTTTGCGCCCCAGCCTGAAGTTTCGCAAAAAGCGCGCTGGACGCACAGCGAAGGCCTTGGCAGGCGTTCGTTCACGAGGAGTGCTGATGGGGGTTACGCCGGACGCAGCAGCCGGTAACTGGACCGCGCATAGAACGGTCGGTCGTACCAGGATCCACCTCTTACAACGCGGCGGCTTTGCCGTCCAGCATGCGCGAGAGCCGCGCCCAGCCCTCGCGCTCGCTGGGCCGAAGCTCGCCAGATACGCGACGGTGCGGTGCCGCGGACCGCGCGCGGTGCGAATCGTTTCCACCAATTCCAAGTACAGTTTTCGCCGGCCTCTGATGGAGCGCGTCAAACGTTTTATAAACATGCGTTCGACTCCGAACCGTTGCGCGACGGAATTCTACAACTTCTTGGCGCTTGGTTTTCTTACTACACGCCAACACGCTGAAAATAGTCGCGACATAACACCCGCCCGCGAGTGACATCATTCCGTTTCAGGGTCAAAAGTTCTCATTTTTGTCTGCGAGCTGGCGAACTGGGGGCTAACGCGAGCCCGCACGTCCAAAAGAGAGACGCCCGCACCGGCAGGAAACGCGTTTCAGGCGCCACTGCTGTACAGTGCCGCCGAATGCCGGCGAGTGAGGCCTCTACCGCCAAGGAACCGCCAAAAAGCCGCCAATGAATTCGGATAAACCGGGCGTTGGCCGCAGACGCGAGCGTTTGCGCTCGGGGCGCGATTCTTTAGGCGAGTCGTGGGCGTTGGAGCGGCGCGGAAGTGACAGAAGCGCGCTACGGCGTCTTCCGTACCTATCGTGCAGTGGCTACCGCAAGAGAACCATAAAGGAACCAAGTGGTTTATCATTGCAATGCGGCACATTTTGTTGGACGTGACCGTACATCGTGTGCTATGTTGCCCTCGAAAATAATCCGGTGGCCGGAGACACTGCGCATCTGCTATGAGGCCCCGAGAATCGGGAGCTGGGATAGCTGTAGGGTCCGCCAGACTGTTCGATCTCGATGCAGTAACCATTCTAGTTGTTCCAAAGCTTTGCTACTTGCACAACGTGCGGTTAAACCCGTCTGCCAACTCTTCGGCATGCGTCTGCTTGAGCGGCCGTATGAACGGTTGGTTTCGGGCACCCACGCATACCCACACACTGCGCCACGCTTGTCGGCTGGCCGCGCCCTGCATGGGGCTTAAGGAGAGGCTTTGTATGAACAGGACATTACCTGCGACGATCTGCCGGGCTGTGCTGGGCGTGGCGCTGCTGGCCGCATCTGTTCAGGCCGCAAACTGGCCGGCTACCGGATCGATGGGTACCGCGCGCTATCTTCACACGGCGACGCTGCTGCCCAGCGGGAAGGTCCTCGTCGCGGGGGGGGCGGGCGGCGGGAATAGCTCGGAAGTGTACGATTCGGCGGCAGGAAACTGGACGGTGACTGGTTCGCTGACCGCCGCGCGCGCTTATGCCACGGCGACGCTGCTGCCCAGCGGGAAAGTCCTCGTCGCGGGGGGATTCGACGGCGGTTATCTTTCCAGTGCGGAAGTCTACGACCCAGCGACGGGCAACTGGTCGGCCACGAGTTCGATGGCCGCTACGCGTGCGTCCCACACGGCGACGCTGCTGCCCAGCGGTAAGGTGCTCGTTGCGGGGGGCTTCAACACCAGCAGCGGTTTTCTTTCCGGCGCTGAAGTGTACGACCCGGCCACGGGCGCCTGGACGGCCACCGGTTCGCTGGGCACCGGGCGCGAAAATCACACGGCGACGCTGCTGCCCAGCGGCAAGGTGCTCGCCGTGGGGGGCGCCAACGGCAGCGGTTCACTTTCCAGCGCGGAAGTGTACGACCCGGCGATGGGCAACTGGACGGCCATTAACGCGCTGGCCACCGCGCGCGCCGATCACACGGCGACACTGTTGCCCAGCGGGAGGGTTCTCGTTGCGGGAGGGTTGAGCACTGGCGGCGTTTACTTTTCCAGCGCGGAAGTGTACGAGCCGGCGACGGGCACGTGGACCGCGACGGGCGCGCTGGCCACTGGGCGCGCGTACCATACAGCGACACTGCTGCCCAGCGGGAAGGTTCTCGTCGCGGGGGGCTATAGCGGCGTCAGTACTCTTGCCGGCGCGGAAGTGCACGACCCAGCCACGGGCAACTGGACGGCCACAACTGGCCCCATGGCCGCTGCGCGCAGGTCTCACACGGCGGCGCTGCTGCCCAGCGGCAAGCTGCTCGTCGCGGGCGGCAATAACGGCGGCGGAAATCTTTCCAGCGCGGAAGTGTACGACCCGGCGACGGGCAACTGGACGAACACCGGTTCGCTGGCCACCTCGCGCTTTCTTCCCACAGCGACGCTGCTGCCCAGCGGGAAGGTCCTCGTCGCGGGGGGCTTGCACAGCGGGCCTAACGCCAGCGCGGAAGTGTACGACCCGGCGACGGGCACCTGGACGACCATCAATTCGATGAACACCGCGCGCTTTTATCACACGGCGACGCTGCTGCCCAGCGGGAAGGTCCTCGTCGCGGGGGGCGTTGGCGGCGGCGGAAATCTTTCCAGCGCGGAAGTGTACGACCCGGCGACGGGCACCTGGACGGCGACCGGTTCGCTGGCGACCGCACGCTATTATCACACGGCTACGCTGCTGCCCAGCGGGAAGGTCCTCGTCGCGGGGGGATACAACGGCGGGTCTCTCGCCAGCGCGGAAGTGTACGACCCGGCGACGGGCAACTGGACACCCGCCGGTCCCACCGGTTCGATGGGCACTGCGCGCTATTATCACACAGCGACGCTGCTGCCCAGCGGGAAGGTCCTCGTCGCGGGGGGCGACAACGGCGCTGCACTTTCCAGCGCGGAAGTGTACGACCCGGCGACGGACACCTGGACGACCATCAATCCGATGTCCACCGCGCGCTATGTTCTCACGGCGACGCTGCTGCCGAGCGGGAAGGTCCTCGTCGCGGGGGGGGCCAACTCCGGCGGTTATCTTTCCAGCGCGGAAGTGTACGACCCGGCGACGGGCACCTGGACGAACACCGGTTCGCTGGCCACCGCGCGCGAGTCTCACACGGCGACGCTGCTGCCCAGCGGGAAGGTCCTCGTCGCAGGGGGCGACAACGGCGCTGCACTTTCCAGCGCTGAAGTGTACGGTGAGGATCTCGGGTACTCGCCGCTCTGGCAGCCCAGCCTAGCGCAGGCTACCTCGCCGCTGAGCCTGGGAGCGCCGCTGACCGCGCTGGGCGGGCAGTTCAACGGCTTGTCGGAGGCCTCGGGCGGATCAACGAACAACTCCGCCAGCAACTACCCTCTCGTTCAACTGCGCAGCCTGGCTAACGACCAGACTGCGTTCCTGCTGCCCGATCCAGCCAAGCCCTGGTCGAACACCTCATTCACCAGCAAGGCCGTGACGGGATTCCCGATCGGAACAGCAGAGGTGACGGTGTTTGTGAACGGCATCCCCAGCCAGACGCAAACCATCTCCATCGTCGGGCCTGCAACTGCGCTGCAGGTCGCCGGTTTTCCCACGCCCACAGTGGCGGGCGTGGCGCATCAGGTCACCGTTAGCGCCAAGGACGGCGGCACGAACACCGCCGTGGGTTATACCGGCACGGTCCACTTCACCAGTTCCGATCCACAAGCCGTTCTGCCCGGCGACTACACCTTCACCGCAGCCGATCAAGGCGTGCAGTCGTTCAGCGTGACGCTCAAGACCGCGGGCACGCAGTCCATTACTGCGACAGACACGGCTCCTACAGCGATTGCTGGTGCACAGAGCGGCATCGTTGTCAATACCGGCACGGCGGATCATCTGGCCCTTCAGACCCAACCGTCCGCGCAAGCCAGCGTTGGGCAAGTCTTCGCGCAGCAGCCCGCCGTCCGCATCGAAGATGCCTGCGGCAATCTCATTGCCGCCGACAATAGCACGGTCGTGGACGCTGTTCTTGCCAGTGGCCCTGGCACCCTGCAAGGGACAACAACGGCATCCGGCGGCGTGGCGACGTTCACGAACCTGGCGTGCAATACGGCTGGAACGGTAAGCATCCTGTTCACCAGCAACCCTTTGATCGCCACGATATCCAACAGCATCATCATTGACCCACTGAGCCAGACGATCACCTTTGGCGCGCTGACTCAAAAGACATACGGCGACGCGCCGTTCACGGTCAGCGCCACGGGCGGCGCGTCGGGCAATCCGGTCACGTTCGCCATCGCCAGCGGTCCGGCGCCAGCAACCGGGACGAACGGCAGCACGATCACGATCACCGGCGCGGGGCTGGTGACGGTGCGCGCTTCGCAGGCTGGCAACACCAACTACAGCGCGGCGCCGGACGTAGACCAGTCGTTCACGGTGGCGAAGGCCACGCAGGCGATCGCCTTCGCCGCGCTCTCTGGCAAGACATACGGCGACGCGCCGTTCACCGTCAGCGCCACGGGCGGAGCGTCGGGCAATCCGGTCACGTTCGCCATCGCCAGCGGTCCGGCGACGGCTACCGGAACGAACGGCAGCACGATCACGATCACCGGCGCGGGACTGGTGACGGTGCGCGCTTCGCAGGCTGGCAACACCAACTACAGCGCGGCGGCGGACGTGGACCAATCGTTCACGGTGGCGAAGGCGAGCGCCACGGTAACGCTTGGCAGCCTCAAACAGACGTACGACGGCACGGCCAAGAGCGCGACCGCGACGACGACTCCGGTAGGGCTGACGGTGGACATCACGTACGGCGGTTCCACACCGGCGCCGAGCAACCCGGGGAGTTACACCGTCGTCGGCGCGGTCAACGATGCCAACTATCAGGGCTCCGCCAGTGGCGTGCTGGTCATCAACGCCGTGCCTACGGTGACTGCGAGCGCCTCGCCGGCCAGCGGGCCTGTGGCGCTGGATGTACCGTTCTCGGCCAATGGTGCGGATATTGGCGGCGACGCCCTGTCGTATTCGTGGAACTTCGGCGACGGCAGCGCGGCATCAACCGTTCAGAATCCACTACACACCTACACAGCGCCAGGAACATACACGGCGACCGTGACTGTCTCCGATGGCAAAGGCGGCACGAGCACGGCCTCTGTAACCGTCACGGTGACGGCGGCCGGCGGCCAGATGGCCGGCAGCACGGACAGCGACGGCGACGGATTCTCGGATGAAATCGAGGCCGCGCTCGGATCGAGTCCCAACAACGCGTCTGATACTCCCGGTGGCGCGGCCAAGCCGACAGCGGCAGGCAAGTTGTCCGTCTCTAAACTGAGCATCAAACTGAACTTCGCCAAGCCGCAGGGCAACGATAGCATCGGCCTCAGCGGTCTGCTGCTGATCCCCGAAGGATTCAGCATCGGTGGCCAGACGGCCATTGTGGACATCGGCGGCGTGGTGAAGTCGTTCACGCTTGACCCGAAGGGCACATCGCCCAAGGGCAACGATAGCATGGCTGTGGGCGTGAAGGCGAGCAAGACCGGCACGCCACTGCAGGTAGCGAAGTTCGTGGTGAAACTCTCGAAGGGCAGCTTTGCGGCGGCGCTGGCCGACGATGGGCTGACCAACGAGACCAAGACGGGTAAGTTAACGTTGCCGGTTTCTGTGATCTTTTATGGTTCGCTACAGACAAAATCCGTACCGCAGGACTATAAGGCGACGAAGGACAAAAGTGGCGCGACAAAGTAAATGCACGTTCGCTCTTGCTCTTGGTCTTGTTACGTGAGACGGGGGTGCCCAACGCGAGTTCTGCTCGTGAACCCCAGATAACTCCTATCAGACGTTCGCCAACGTTGAGATCGTCCGAACAAGCTGGGACCGCCATGCGAAGCGCTCCGCCGAGCAACCTGTTGTAACGACCGTCGACCGGATCAACATTCGGAGCCTTGCCGGCGAGAACACGCGGCCGCCGATCATCTGCGTTCATCCGCGTTTTGAGTTCCGTCGAGCGTGATAGTTTGAATGGTCCCGCCGACATCAACCTGCTTCGAAATGCATTTGCCGCCGGGAAGCACGTACCTAAGTTCGCACTTGCTCTTCTCGCGAAGACTGAACAGCCGCGGTTGGTCGTGCCCGTTGACCAGCCAGGTTCCCATGCAACTCGGAAACTTTCCGCCTTGCCAGGCCGAAACGGTTATGGGACCAGGCTGCGCCTTCCCCAGTCGCACGCGGACGCCCGTCACCTCCAGCACGCTGCTGTAGTAGCAATGGACTTCGCCGCCGGGGAAAGCCACGGCAAGATCATCAGCGTCGTCGCTGTTGAAGTCGGCGATTGCCATCGCTTCCACTCCCCAGGATTTGATCACCGGAACTTCGCGGACTTCGTTCAGTCGCAGTTCGCCTTGCTCGCCAAAGCAACGGAATCCGCGGTTGAAGTGCAGGGCGAACCCAGCATCGCCGCAGCCCAGCGCCAGATCGGGCCGGCCGTCGTGATTCAGGTCCGCCGCGAGCGCAGCAGTGGCGCGTAGTTCGGCTTTGTAGCCCAGGCTGCCGGCGTGCTCAATGACGTTTCGAAAGCCGGCCTTGCCATCGTTTTCCCAAAGCGCGCCTCCACTGGACGCGCTGATATAAATATCCAGAGCCCCATCGCCATTAAAGTCGCCAACAGCGTCGGGGCCGGCGCCGCCAGGACAAGCTACCGGCGATGGGATTGGTGCAGCCCAGCGTTGCGCTCCACCCAGCCAAAGCCACCCGGAACTTGCACGCGGCTGCAGCACATCGGCAAAACCATCGCCGTTCAGGTCCGCAACGATGCATGCGCCCACAGGCTCTCCGCTCTTCGCTTTCATCTCGTCGCTCTCTGGAAGCGGTGATGCCGTCCAACCGCCGACTGCTGTCCAGTCAAGAACCAGCGGCAGCGTGGAGGTGCTTATCAGCAGCCTTGGCTTGCCGTTTGGCCCCATTCCCGCCGGCGCGAGTTGCAGGCAACTTCCGCATTTGAACGGCGGATGCGCGTCAGGCATGAACCCGTCTGTCCCGCAAAACTGGATTGAGATGCCGGCGCCGTCCCAGCTCACCAGATCTGAAACACCGTCGCCATCCATGTCGAGCCACGCGAACTGCCGCGATTTGCAGGCCAGCTTCGCAGCCGGCGTCACGTCCTCCACCGCCTCGCCGCCTTTCCTGGCCGCGAAGAGCTGGTCGCCTTCGGGAGAACCGATAAAAATGCATGTTCGTCCGGCATACTGCACGGCGGCCAAGCCAGCGATCTGGCCGGTCACCTTTGTTACGGGCACCCACTCGTTCCACATCATTCCCGTCGAGACCGGCACGGTTGCCCCGGGCGTTTCAATAATGTAGCGAGTCATCAGCACGAGCATGTCCGTGCCGCCCGCGTAGACGGCATCCTTTGCTCGATCCCAGGCCAGCAAATCCCACTTTCCAACGCCGGATAACTTGGCCGAAATCCAGCGGCCGTTGATGTGGACCAGTGATTCACTCTCGCCAGACTTGCCGGCAGCGGCAAAAAGAATCGCGCATGATCCTGGCTGAAGTAGTCTGCGCAGCTCGGGAATCTGATCCGACTTGAAGGATGCACTGCGCAGAACGTTGGCTTTCTCGGACTTACCTTTAAGCGCAGTCGTATCTCTGATTTCCCAGTCCCCATTAGCCTCCGCCGCGAGCGTGCCGTGCAATATCACGTTGGCCTCGCGCACCAGATGTACCGGCGTAAAGCGCTGATTGATGATGGCTCCGACCGGTGTTGGCAAGGCTGCGAGAATCGCGAAAACAAAAACGGCAAGCCACACACGAATCATTAATCCAACCCTCCGCGGCTTTCCCGCCAACTTCTCTTGTTGAATTTCGCTGCGTCACTTCAACGCCGCCTTCACTTCTGCGGCTGCGGCGAAGAGCTTCCGCGAGCGCTCCTGCCAACCGCACCAGTTCTGCTCCAGGCTGTGCATTACCGAATTGCCGAGGAAGAAATCGGTGCCGGAGAAATGCTCGTGAAGCACTGTGCGCGCGCGCGCGGCAACAGGCTGCGGAACCTTGCCGGAATCGAGTGCTTTCTCGATGAAGATGCGCGCTTCGACCTCCTGTATGCCTTCCCGAAGCGCCTCAAAACGCACGCTAGGCTCAGCGCCGTCTCTCCCCGGCCATAGAAGGAACAGCACCGGAATGCCCGTGAGCCACTTCGGAACAGCCATGCCGCTAAAGTGTGTAGACGCCCAATCGTCGGCGGCCAGTCGCGTGAAACCTCCATGCCCAGTTGCCAGGCAGTGGTCGGGCATGGCGCGGAATGCAAAAGGAAAGGACGTTGTGTGCAGCGCGAAACAGGTTCCACCGACCCGCGGATTCAACAGATGGATCGTCTTGCTCTTCCACCCCTGGTCATCTCGGAACGCGGCCCAGCCGCCTTGATAGCGAATGTCGGCAATCAGCCTATAAAACTGCTCGTTCTTTGCATACGTTCCATTAAACATCATTTCGTGCGGACCAGCCGTCCAGCCGATACCGGGTGCGGCGCCGGCCAAACTGGTCTTCAAACCGGGATCTTCCTCGGTCTCGAGCGGCGCGCCCCAGAACATGGCGTGCTCCAGTCCTTTGCTTTTCATATGCGCCAGCAGTGAGGCGCCGAATGCCTTCCAGAATTCGGCGGATGGCGGAGCGCCCGTCCTGACGGAGAAAACCTGCGCACGCCCGGCTTCATCAAAAATAGTAACTTCCGGCACCGCCGGCGGCGTCGCTGCGCTCTTCATGCCATGTTCAACGAGGTAATGCACGACAGCCGGCGCACCGCAATGCTTCATCGCAAGGTCGAGGTATTTGTCGAGTATCGTGTAGTCGAAGGTCAACGAGCCGTCACGCTTGCGGACGATACGAATAGGCGAATCCTCTTTGTTGCCCAGCTCAGTATTCCGCAAAACGGCAACGTTGAGCCACTTGTTTCCGGCACGGCCGAGTTCTTTAAAGCTCGCCTCCAGCAGTTTGAAATGTTTCTCTGACCAGAGCGGCACGGCATATTGCTTCGCAACGGCGTAGGGGTTCTCTTCGCAGCCGACCAGCGTCTGGAACTTCTCCGGCGCGGGCATATCCCAGTCGGCCACTTCCATTGAGATCGGGATGCCGACCGGTTGCATTTCTTGCGCGGAGACTTCCAGCTTTCCCGCATACGTCCCAGGCGAAGCATCGGCGGGAACGCTCAGCCGCAGCCAAAATGACTGAGCGGCGCCTGCCGGAATTGACGCGGGAAGAGCGGAGACGATGTGATCAAAGATGTGCGGCTTGCCGGCGGCTGACGCTTCAGCCCGCGCCAACTCGGGTGTCGATGGGAAAGTGGCGTTCAGTCCTCGTTCGTCGCCTAGCTTCGTCAGGTTGAACTCCTCCGAGGGATAGGGCGCAAGAGCAGCGACGCTGATGGCCGTTGCTGGCAGCTTGCCTGTTCCGCCGGTCTGCACCAGTTCACTGGGGCTGATCTTGATGCTCGTCAGCACTGCCGCAGGGCGTACGACAAGCTGTGCGCAAAACGCTCCATTTTTTGCGCCGACAAATCGGACAGTTCCCGCCGTCTCGCCGGCCGGGTGAAAATCAGTAGATTTGATGCGACGATGGATATCCTCCACCCACACTTGCGTCTCCGCCGGTGGGATCAGCACTGATCGCAGCCCCGAAGACGCGCCGCGCAGTTCTGCTTCGAAAAGCCGCGCATGTGGGAAGGGCCGGCGAGGGCCGCCCCAATTTGGTTGAATGGGGTTTTTGAGCACGAGGGGGTGAATGTGGCTGGCGCGGATCTCCACCGCCACGACATTGCAGCCTTTGTTGATCGCAGTGGCCGGAATCGTGAGCGGTCCCAGCGTTCGGCGCGTCAGTGCCGCCGCGCTTTCAGCGTACGCTTTCGCATCGTAATCAGCGCCTGCGGCATCAGATGCAAGTTCGCCGGCAGGCAGATGACCACGGCCTATTTCGCGTCCGTTGACAAACACTCGCGCACCGCCGCTGTAGACCAGTTTGATGGTGAGAGAACTCAGTTTTTCAGGATCGTCCACGAGGAAGCGAGCGCGATAAAACGCGGATTGCAGGCGGATGTCCACGGTTTCTTCGTACTGCCCAAGGTCCTCGACCGTGACTTGGGCCAACCGGCCACCCTGGAAAAAATGGTCCATCAGCACCCACGCGCTATCATCAAAAGCCGCCGTCGTCCAATCGGCCGGCGGCAAAGGCGAAGGTGTTGGAATGAACTCCCGTGCGCCCCGGGTCGCCAGCAGAGCGAAGTCCTGCCAGTCGGTCTGTGCGTGCAAGCCGTAGTACTTGATCCACGATTCGGCGTTCTTCCGGGCCTGATCCATGCCCTTGGCGCCGAGCAGAGCCTGTCCTTCGGCCCTAAGAATCGCCGGCGAGATTCGAGGGATTTCAAAGCGGTAGTATTGCCTCCAGTAACTGTCCTGGTTGAGAACAACACTGGAATCGGCGCCTTGGACAAGCAGGCATGCCTGAAGAGACACAAACAGCGCAGCCCAACGCATCAGAATCTCCCTCATAGAGTGAAGCACAGTTTGCAGCAGCGTAATGTAATGACGAGTTCGTGTTCTGCAATGCTGCCGCATGCGCGAGACGAACCGCAGTTGCTTCCGTTTTCGCGAAGAGAATACATTCCTGACGTTCAGAACCGAAGAATGCCGTCTCTCGGCAGATGGGACGGTGCTTTGTATTCTAGTCACGCCGCCTCAGCCATTCGGCTGCGGACTTCCTGCAGGGCTCCACGATGTGCGCCGAGATGCAGATTCGTCATTGGGGCCTTGCTCAAACGTAAAACTGTGTGACGCGGTTGGCCGGCGATGGTGACAATTCGCAGATCGAAGGTGTGATCGGCGATCCCGGCTTTCGGCACCCACTCTTCCACCTGTGCGTTCCCAGCATACCGCGTTCACGATCTCGGTGACGTCCTCCAAGCTGGTGTACTGCCGAATTCTGCGCGAGTTATAGAATTGGCTTGCGCCATTGTGCCGGACGATTTCCATCGTTGTTCTCGCGATCATGCGACGCCCGTTTTGCGCCAGCGCGATTACTCCCGATGCGCTTGATCGGACTATAACATTTGGAGCCTCATTGCTACCGTGTTCTAGCATTGAACTTCAAACACAGCATGAAAACGCCGGCGGATATCACCAGAATCGGTGCGGCCAAGATAAAGCCGAACCAAGACAACAGGTAAAGGACGCCTTTCAAGGATGACCATACGTCGGCGGGGTTGCCCGACAGCGAGGTCCCGCAGAGTATCGTCGTGTATTCGCGCCATCCCAGGAAATGGCAGAGCACAAAGATAAACACCAAAAGGAGCGCGCGCAGCAACATGCCTTGCGGCGAAAAGATCGGTGCGCTTGCGGCCACGCGCCAACTTCTGCGTTCACCGTCCATGGCTTGGTTTCTCCAGATCCTTTACCTTTTGCCAAAGAGGTCCCAGCACGGTTGCATACAGGAGCACGGCATCGCCGACTTGGTTGCTGGCGCACTACTTGAGCGTATCGGCGCGCTGCGATGCGAAGGGAGCGAAATTCAACGTGGTCAACAGGCTTTTCAGGCATGCTTTGTCCTCGCACGCGCTGGTGCCGATAAAAGCCATGCCGCTATAGCCCGCACTTACGCCTAGCACAGGAATGATGGGGCCTGCGTCCATGGCGCCAACCCAGGAGGCCGGCCATTCCCGCGCGTAGCCAAAGCCGAGGATCCTTCGCGTCAGCTCCTTCCTTGCCCGCTCGTACTGATCCCGTGCAAAATCCTCGTCGATCAACTGCAGCTTGCATGATACGTTGGAAAGACTCCGCCATAGACGATCCAGACTCCGGGCATCGCTGACTTCAACGCCCTGACGATGTTGACGATCATCGGATGCGCTGACGTGGAGCCTGGTCGAGGATGACGCTGGTCCCATTCAATGCAGAACTCAACCGCCTGAAGTTAGTCGTCAGCGGGGCCAAGGCAGCGAAGTACAAGGTGACTTGGGGCGCAAGCTCGCGCGAATACACGGCCGAACAGCTCGGCAAAGGCATCAATCTGGCAGATGACTTTGCCGTCAATCCGTTCAGCGCCGCCTTTGCGAAAGTGGACGCGGCCGTTGGGGCGAAGCAGGCTTATGAAACGACGCAGATCCAGCAAGCCTTTCACGGCCGCGACGCCAAAAACGACATGGAAGCCGTCGTCAAGAAGACCGAAGCTAAACGCGCGCCGCTGGCTGCGGCTGTCGCGGCCTCGCTTGCGCCCGTGACCCATACGTTGCGCATCGAAGCACAGCCGTAAGCTACGGGTAAAGAAACGCCGGTGCCCGCGGATGCCCGTTATCGCAGTGCTTTCGCCGTCG
>DASXUX010000039.1:0-10740 GCA_036504595.1 Planctomycetota bacterium
CGTTGGAAGAAAACTCACGCCGAAGAAAACGAAGAACAGCAGAAGAAGAGATTCAAAATCGAAGTTGTCGAAGAAGACGAACCGAAGAACACCGCATTTTCAAACCGGCTGGATTACTGCTCCTTCAGATCGGCGCTGACAACAGCGGCCTTGTCTTATTCATTCGGTGAGAAATGCGGGTTAGCCATGCCTAAAATCTTTAAGAGAACACCTTGTATGGTAGCGCATGCCCAGCAGCGGACATTCCCCGCCGGGGCATGATGAACCCGGACGATGCCTTCGACGAGCCCAGTTACGACGACCAAGAAAAAGACGACTGCAGCTACGAGCTCATTGGCGGTGACCACCCTCAAAACCAACGCGCCAAGTTGGGCACCCTCTCCGCGTGGAACCGGAAGCCCTCCTGCTATCCCCACCTCAAGCGCCGGGAAGAGCAGCCCGCAAAGCACGATTTGATAGGCCACCATTCGTCGCTGGAAGAAAGGCAGCTTTGCCTGCGGGACGACGGCATGATTGGCAGGCAGGTTGGCAGATAATTCGTCAACCGATGTCATGCTTGTCGACTGTTCTATCGATCCGTCGGCCATAGACTGATTCCAACCAAGTTCTCGCGCGGCGGTTCGGTGCGTTGGGCTGCTCGTCTCGGCGTCGTTTCTCCCGGCATTTTGGGCACAGCCGGACGTGTCGTTTGTCGGGCGAGGCAAATAGCCGATCGCAACGCAAGCAAGAGACGATCTGCTTGTCCTCCATAATCTTTGGCTTCTTCTCTGACAGTTAGTGGGCCAGTATAGCCATGGAGATGCCGACTGTCTCGGGCTAGTTCGGAAACTGCAGGCTGCATCTCAGGTCGGCGCGGTGAATGGAGGACTAAATCAACCGGAACCCAACCTTGTTCTTGTGTGACGTCGGCAACTGGCACAGCGTTCCTCGGTTCGATTGCGGGTGCGGATCGTCTGCGCTATGATACGCGGCTCACATTTGGGAGGAGGGGACTTCATGCCACAGAAACGTTACGACAAGAAAACCAAGGCAGCAATCCTGAAGGTTACCACGGAAGCACGTGCTGCGGGGAAGGCATGGGCGGAGGCCTACAAGGCTGCGCAGACGGCGGGCTACACCGGCAGCCGTCCGGCAATCGAACAGATGATTCGCTTTGCTCAGGCTAAGAAGCCCGGCCAGAAACCAGCAGCGAAGCGAGGTAGGCCTGCTGGCAAGCGGCGTGGCAGGCCGCCGACGCAGGTCAAGGCCGTGGCCGGACTCGATGCGGTCCAGCAGATCGTGAAGAGCACGGTTCAGCAGCAGGTCAACGCAGCCATCGACAGGGCCATCGCCGCACTCCAGCAGTCAAAGGTGTAGTCGTTTCCATGACCAAAGCTGAGATGACCATCAAGATCGCCAACGAAACGGGCGTCGAGCAGAACGTCGTCAAGCAGATCGTTCAGCTAACGCTGGACGACATCATCGGCGTGCTCGTCAGCGAAGGCCGCCTGGAACTGCGCAACTTCGGGATTTTCGAGGTCGTTCAGCACAAAGCACGCAAGGGGCGAAATCCGAGGACCGGAGCGGACGTTCAGGTGCCGCCGAGGAAGGTTGTCCGCTTCACTGCGGGCAAGGTGATGTCCGCGAAGGCGGCCGGGATCAGCGAAGGGCCGGTAATCCGGGTCGAACCCAGCGTATGAAATGTGAAAGCGCCATTGTCTACTGCTCTGACGATAAGCCGTAGGCTACGCGCTGGTAATCGAGGGAATGCCTAAGTCGGATGCTCTCAGGTATCCCGCCGCGAAAGAGATTATGTTTACTGCGGCGTGGGAGATGTTCCCGGCGATCCGCAAGCGATGGAACGAGGATGGAACAGCGAAGGAATGATGGCGCTGTAAACTCCTGAAAGGAAAACCGATGCGTATTTTGGCTGCATGCTGCTTGGCGTTTGTTGCGTTGAATTGTGCCGCCGCGACCGTTCCGGAGAAAGAGGTTAAGACCGCGAAGGCAAATTACGAAAGGGCGTCCGCTAGGTTTGAGGAGTGGCCGCAAGCGGTTTCGGATTCCGAAAAGGAATTGTCCGCCGCCACGCAACGAGGTCATCTCAGCGAACGCGATCTGGCGACAATGCAAAGCAAGCATGAGCGATTGAAAAAGCGCGGACCACAAATGGCGACGGGCATCGCGAAGGCTGAGGCCCAGATGGGCAAGAACGGCATCACGTATGACAAATTCCAGCCGAAGAAAGATGAGCTAAAGACATTGCTCGACGACGCGCGACAGGCATTGGCAAATTCGGCGAAGTGATTGTTGAGGTCATACGCCGAAAGAGCTTCATGTAGCTGGCCCGGTTACTCGAAAAGTCCGCCATTCGTAACGTACAGGTGCGGCGTTACTCAAGGGGTCGCTTTTGGATAGCTTCAAAGGTGGCGAGGGAGTCCTCAAGTTTCCTGATCTTGGTTGTTAAGGGTTCCAGCAAACGCCCCATTTCTCTGGACGACACACCTGCGGATAGAAGCATCTTTTGGCTCCGCATGAGCCGTCTTTCTTCAGCGCGGAACATGCGTTGAATAGCTACAAACTCTGTCGCATTCAATATCATCATGTCGCCGGTTATGGTCAGAGCTGCACCTATTGTCAATGAGTGATTATCGAAGCAAAGAACGAATGGCTGAAGCGCCGTGGCCGAAGAAAGCCCGCTGTGAACTTCGAGCGCTGTCCCGAAAACCCGCCGTCTGCCACCGCCGCAAGCTTGTGCCGCACCTCACGCGAGAGCGATCTCTTCTGGTGGCCCGGAAACACTTGATTCTGGGCCACTGGTGAAGTGCTGGCCGTGCCTGCGCGTGCGGTTAGAATCTCGTTTCTCATGCGCATCTGTTCTATCGGCCTTCTGCTTCTCGCTGCCGTGGTCGGCAACGCTGGGGACGCACCACCTTCGGCGAAGTATCCTCTTTGGGACGGCCACGAATCCATCGAGCAGTACGCCGTGCGCACGGGGCTAGCCAGCGCCACGGCAGCGGCGGACGGAGGCTGAAAAGGCATGAACGGGCCATTATCAGTTCAGAGTGGACCTCCCGGAAATGTCGTCGTGCGAGTGGGATTGGAGACGAAGGGTCGCCGAGGCAAGGGTGTGACCACCATTTCCGACCTGCCGTTGGACGCGAACAGACTTCTACAGCTTGCCACCAAATTGAAGCAACGCTTGGGCACGGGCGGGACGACTAAGGACGGACGTATCGAGATTCAAGGGGATCAGCGGGATCGGATTATTGTCGAACTTGAGAGTTTGGGCTATCGAGTCAAGCGAGTTGGCGGTTGAGGACGTCCGGTTTTTCGATTCATCATCCGACTCCCTGTTTCGCGGTTGGCTTATCGGACAGGCTGGCCCGCAATGATCTGGTCCAATCGGCGGCTGAGTTCAGTAAGGCCAAGGCCGGTCTCATCCGTCAGCCAACCGCTGTAGCCTACCTCGTCAAGGGCTTGGCGGACAGCAGGCCAGTTGGCGGTGCCATCGCCGATCCGCGCCCAAGCGCCACCACGGAGGTCGTCGTTGAGCCGGTAGTCTTTGACATGGATTTTGGCGAGGAGAGGTCCAAAGGTGCGAATCCACACTTCGGGCGGATAAAGGACCTGGAGCTTGCCGTCCCGCATCGCGGCAGCGTACTTGATGTGGTTCCCGATATCGAAGTAGACCTTGACCCATGGGCTTTGAAAACTCGAAGCAAGCCAGCGAAGGAGTTCGGGCCGGACATTGAAGTTGTTCCAGACGTTCTCCAGCGCGATGACGACTTTCGTTTCCTCTGCGATGGGGATGAGACGTTTGATGCTCTCACGAGCGCCGTCCATCGAGCGGTTGTGCGCCTCGATGTAAGCTTGGAACTTTGCGTTATCCCCGGCGACGACTCGCGTAAGATGCCCCGTCTTTTCATCAAAGGCAATATCGAGGTCCCATGGTTCAGGCATGGCGACCCCGCTCACACCACCGGGGACGTAAAGGACGGCATCTGCGCCGTAGGCTTGTGCAGCGCGCAGACCTGCGGCGGAGCCGCCGCCCATTACGGAGTGTATGCGCAGGCCGAGCTTTTCAGCGAGTTCGCGGAGCTTCGCCGCCTCATCGACCGGCACCGTGTACGCTTCGATGCCGTCAAAACCGGCGTCCTTGATCTTTTTGAGTTCGTCTTCCGTGGGCGACTTCCGTATGACTGCCTTTTGAAGTTTGGTTTTGAACACATCTGCCTTGGATAGCGCAGCGGCAAAACACCCAAGTCCCGCCGCAGAGCTGACCAGCAGACGCCGTCGGGTCATGTCTGTACCCATTCCATGCCTCCCAAAAGCTCTTGCTCTTCCCGTCGGAACTGCGCGGACCACACGCGACTGTCTTCTTGGGCTACCCCTGTTGTCGACCCGCAGTCTGGATCGCAAAGGCAAAACGGCCTGCACAGAGTCGCTTCATTGGGGATGGGCCTCTCAAGGGTGCCGAAATCCTTCGTGATTTACTTTGTGAGCTTTACCTCGTCCCACTGCTCGCCTGCTGACGTAACGCACGTCATCTTTGCCGACGTACCTTCCACGTCCACGACCACCATATACTGGGATGGCTGCTCTGTGAACTTATCTGGCGTGCCTGTCGCGCCGTTGTGCAGCAAGTATTTCTTTTTTGGCGCGGGTTGGGTACTCGCAGCGGGCTTGTCTTTAGTGGCGGTCTTGTCCTTGGTCGCCGACGCTTGCGGCGCGAAGCTGACGGGATCGCCGCCATAGTACACATCTTCGGGCAACGCCTCCTTCATGCGTGAGAGGGGATACAGCGTTGCGCCGCCTCCGGCTGAAATGACATACGTCACGCCCTTGCGAATCGTGCGGTAATAAATGTGGTCGTGACCGGAGAACACCGCGCAAACGCTGTATTCGTCGAACAGTTTTGTGATGGTGGTCTCTGTATTGGGCACAAAGGTAGGGAGTTTTTTGCCGACGGTATAGAACGGCATGTGGTTGAAGACGAAAATGTGCTTCTTGGCGGCTGCGGCCTTCTTTAACTCATTCTCCAGCCACTTCTTGCTCTCGTCTTTTGGCTGTGGATAAGGCAGCGCGATGAAATACGAGTTGCGGAACTCGAAACTGTAGTATTCGCGCTCCAGATTATAGAACTCCCGGAAACGATCTATCGTTTCAATCTCGGCGGGGTTCACGCCTTTGTGTTCATCGTCATCGTCTTCATCTGCGGCGTGTTTTACTGCCGTACCGCCCAGCAATTCGTGGTTGCCGATCACCGGCCACCACGGTCGCTTGCGAAATTCTGCGCCCGATTCCGTGGCCAGCCGTTTCCAACTGGTCAGCCCCGCCTTGCCGCCGCCGATGACCACCATATCTCCGGTGCTTAACACGAAATCCGGTTTAACCACCTCATCGAGGTACTTCAGCAGCGCAGGAAATGTCTTGGCATGTTTCGTGTCGCCCAGCACCGCGAAACGAAACTTATCCACCGCAACGCGCTCTCGCACCTTCGCCATCAAGGGCTTTGGATCAAGAGGTGCCTCTCCCTCGGGCAAGACAGCTTGCGCTTCCTTGGCGCAGCAGATCGCAGCCAGAAGAGCCTGCCATAGGGCTACTATCAAAAACGTGGGCTTCTTGCCCGCCATGGAAACCTCCCGTAGTGCTTACCCGACTCCAGCGGTCTGTGTAGAATACACTGCAAGTGGCGCGTGTTGCTGACTCACATCCTTGAGACCGACGTGAAGTATTTGGGATTCTACCTGAGTCAAAGCTCGCGCCGGTTGGCTGCTGCCAGACGGGTCAAAGAAACCACTGTAGGAATCGCTTCGCCGAGCATCGGGCGAGCAGTCCTGGCGACTTTGTCGCCAGCCTGAAATTGTTCGGTAGGCCCGCGTTGAGGCGATGCGCAGGGAATGATCACTGATCTGCCCTTTATGCACATGCGCCGCTTGACGCTTTTCACGAATGTGTTCAGTAAGAACGCTGGACAATTCTAAGGCTGCGACGGCACTTCATTTCGAGTATTATAATCTCGTGAAGATTCACGGCTGAGATTCTGAGCAGAAGCTCACATGGGGGGAATGAGAGGCAATGGCGCTCATAAAATGTCCAGAATGTGGCCATGACGTAAGCACCAATGCGGCAGCATGTCCACAATGTGGTAGCCCGATTTCTGAAACTCCGAAGCGAGTGAGCACGACTGAAGATTCATTGCTTACAAGAAACAGGGGATGCGGCGACCTTGTCATTTATGGCCCCATCATCTTCATCATCCTCATTGTCTTGCTGATGGTCTTAGGTCGCAGCGGCCGTTAGCCGCCCGTGCGCAACGTTGCGCCAGCAGGGGGGGGGGGGGCGCACAACTCCACAATAGCGCGCCGGGGGGGCCCCGGTGGCGAGGACGGTTCGGAACCGGGAGCGGAGGGCAACAGCTTGGGCGGGTATGCTCTGGAAACCGGCGCACCTCTGGGGCGAGGCTCCGCGAAAGCGTACCTTTTTTGACACTGGTGTTAAAAAAGAGACCTATTCGGGGTGTCTTTCTGATTGTTATTGTACGTCGTTATAATATCATTACTTATATTATTTTCATGAGTGAAAAAGCCACTTCTGATAATACCTATTTTCAGCACTCCTCGAATTTTACCTATGAAAAACGACGTAGTTTTCCATTCGGCCGTTTTCAGAAGTTGCGCCAATTCGCCTATGAAAAGCAGCTTAGTTTTCGGATTCGCTGGGCCCTCGGCAGCTTCGCACAGTTTTCAGCGTCTATCTGAGCCATCCTCTTGCAGCCTTGTCCCGGCTCCTCGCTTCAAGATTTCGCTGTTACCTCTCTTCTTCGTCCTTCTGCACCATCGGCACGATCTCCTTCACCTCATCCTTCTTGACGATCCGGATCGGACCGTTAATCGGTGATAATCCCCACTTGTCTCCGTGATCGTTCACGCGGAGGCAGTCGATACGCTCACCGGATCTTAAGACAACGGTTTTTTGGCGGCTTCTCAAGCAGCCTTTTGAACTGTTCTGGATGTCCCTGACAAGCCACTGCATCACCCCGTTCATTGCGCCAGCCTTTATTAGCGCCGTCAGCAGCACGATGGCCAGTAGCGCGATGGCTCAGCGCGGCGTAAACCAAGAACATCCCGATGACGGAATCGAGCTGCCTCATCCTGCCCCCTCTTATATCCGGACGACCTCCGCTGGCGCGATTGGTCGCGCGTCTCGATTCAAGACTTGGTGAGATTACCAATTGAAATATACCGTTTTGATTGGTTTTTCAGCAACCCAATTACATAGGTTAAAGTTGGACCTTTTTGTGACTGTAAGCATCTGACCGAATACTACTTGGCAGATTGAGTTCCTTTAATGACGAAAATGTAAGCAAGAATTGCTCCTCTTATTATAGTGACATCGGGGTTGCGCTGCCGCCGGGTTGGTGCTGTGTCCTAGTCCGGAAGCTCGGACCGCGAGACCAGAACCGCCTGTGGCGCTACGCACAAGTTCCTGCCGAAAACCGCGACGGTCAGGCACGGGCGAACTGTTCTTCAGGGCGCTGGCGGGCAGAGCGCTGCTTGTTGGCTCTCTCAATGAAGCTTGACAGGGCCTTCCACCTGTCACACCGGAACCCGGCTTTCTTTGCCGCCGCAAGCTGCCCGTGGAAGTCCAGACCCGCGCCTTTGGCTTCGCGAACGGCCTCAAGAACATGCACACTTTTCGCTGAGTATTCCGGCGAAACAGGCGGCTGCGCCGGTGGTCTTGATGCGTGGCGCGCCCGCGCGCATCGCGACGCCTTGTTGGGAGCGTCTGTACGATACGACTGCGGCACTGGTTCCGAGCAGCAGGGCAAGTTCTTTGTCCGGCATCGTGCCCAGCAATTTCAACTTCTCCGGCGTCCAGTCGTGGCGCGGCTGAGAAGCACGCAGATTCAGGCGCGTTCTCGCTTTCCTGACGGAGCTTTCGTGTATGCCCAGTTGATTGGCCAGCGCCTTGTCGGGCAGCGCGCCCAGCAGCTTCGTTTCCTCTGGCTTCCATTGGCGCGACGGTCTGAGGGCGGGAATCTTCAGGCTTAGGCGCATGTTCTTGATGGTGCTGCACCTCAGCCCAAGCCGTTCGGCCAGCTCCCCGTCGCTCATTGTGCCAAGCAGTTCCACCTCCGCTGGCGTCCATTTATGGCGGGCCAGCGTATGCGGCGGAACCTGAAGGCGTATTCGCATCTCTGCGACTGCGGTCCTGGACCTTCCCAGCCGTTTGGCGACCTCTGCGTCGGGTAATGTTCCAAGCACTGCGACGTCCTGTTTGGTCCAACCACGGCCCCGAGGAAACGGCGGTATTTTCAAGCGCTTCCGCATCGCGGACACCGTGACCGGGTTCACGCCCAATTGCTTGGCCATGTCTTTGTCTTGCATTGTGCCGAGTAGATCAATCCAAGGTGTGGTCCATATGAAAGCTCGTCCTTTGCGCGCAGCACGCGGCAGCACGGTTCCTGCGCTGGCTCGCTCCGGGGCTTCTGCCACTTGCGCTGTCGAAAAGCCAAGGCGGCACGAGATGTGACTGAGCATGTACCCGGACCGATGAAGCCGGACGGCTTCTTTGAGCTGCTGGCGTGTTAACTGAGCACACGCTCCATGCTTTATCTCTGTCGTCGTGATGGCTTGGGGCACGTTCGCTCCTGGTTCACGTTCTGTGTTGTCTTGCCAGTTAAGCGGGTATACACCGGCTCCTTCGAGCGGTGTACTTGCGCTAGGCTCAGCCAAGCGCTAATAGAGCGTGCCATCAGCGAGTCATGGAGCTCTTTGCTGAAACGCATGATGAGGCGAGTAGCGAATGAAACTGGTGAAGGTGTACTCGGACCCGCTCGCCCGCCAGCGTCTCGAAGGCATCGCGCAGGTGCTCCGGCCCGTTCGCGCCGATTACAGCGGAAACCTGCCGCCACTTGAGATGTGGGAAGTGCGTTTCTTCGGCCGTCCGGCAGAACTTCGCTGCATTCATTCCAGCGACATTTTCGAGTTCGAGGCCGCGAAGAATCCCGGACCTGGTTGCCGCAACTGGCGCAAGGAGCGGCGTAGCGCACACAACAGAAAAGGTGTGGGCGTTTAAGACACGCCTGAGGCACTCGCCCTCCTCGCAGATAGCCCTTCGAAACGCCATGCACGTGAGCAACACAAGAAGAGTCAACTTGAGTTCCATCTTGAAGGCAGCGCTGCGCAGGCGTAAATGAACCAGCCGTTGCCGGTACGGGAAGTTAACGGTGTAGTATAGACAGGCTGGAGAAAGAAAATCATGACCTCCGCATGTCAAGTGCGTTACGTGGCGGCTGCCGTTCTACTTGCGCTTGCCTGTGGGCCAAGCGGGGCTGCAGACGTGGTGGCCGGTGGGGCTGAACGCGAAGAAACGGCTCTGAAGAAAGCAGCGGAGGATACGGTAAAGAACCGCCAAGACCATGCGGTGGTTCACGTGGTAGATGCAAAAGGTGCCCCGGTTGCCGACGCAGCGGTCAGTGTCGAACAGACGCAGCACGATTTCCTATTTGGCTGCAACATCTACATGTTCGACCGATTTCAGAAGCCGGAAGACAACGAGGCGTACAAGACACAGTTCAGGGACTTGTTCAACTATGCCACAACAGGGTTCTACTGGAAGAGTTACGAGCCCGAGCAGGGCAAGCCGAATTACGCCGCTACGGACAAAGTTATCGCTTGGTGCTCGGAGCATGGCATCCGGCTGAAGGGGCACCCTCTGTTGTGGGGGCACGAGGCAGGTGTACCCAAGTGGTCTAAGGGCCAGCCTTCCGCCGACCTGCAGAAGCAGCGCGTGGCCGACATCCTCAAGCGCTATGGCGGCAAGATCGAGTTCTGGGAGGTAGTAAACGAGCCCTCGCATATCCGAAACATCAAGATCGACGAGCCGTACCGGTGGGCGCGAGAGGCCGATCCAAAGGGATGCCTGATCGTCAACGATTATCACGTCATGGCCGATGGCTTTCCGCCATTCTTCAAGCTCTTAGAAGACGCCAAGGCCGCCAACGTGCCCTTCGATGGAATCGGCATCCAGGCCCACGAGCCGCGAACAATGCGCTTTCCACTGGAGACGGTGCAGACCACACTCGATCATTACGCCGGGCTTGGCAAAGAGCTGCACATCACTGAGTTCACTCCCTGTTCTGGCGGCGATCCGATCACAGGCTCGCACCTGACCGGCAAGTGGGACGAAGCCGCGCAGGCCGATTACGCAGTGAAGTTCTACCGGGTTTGCTTTGCGCATCCGGCCATGCGAGCCATCACGTGGTGGGACCTGTGCGACAAAGGCGCGTGGTTGAAAGGCGGCGGAATGCTGCGCGAGGATTTGACGCCCAAGCCGGTCTATGCAGCGTTGTGCAAGCTGATTCACGAGGAGTGGCAGACGCGCGCAGAGGGCAAGACTGACGGCAAGGGCAGCTTCGGCTTCCAAGGCTTTCACGGGATGTACCGACTGAACGTGAAGTCTCCCGCAGGAAATGTGACGGCGACGGCGCATCTGGAAAAGGGCGGAAAGAACGACTTCAAAGTGGTGCTGCCCTGAATTTCCGCATCCTAACTCGCGCGTGGAACGTGATGAGTACACCGTCGTGCCCGAGTGACTTCTAAAACAACTGCGGCCCGCCTCTTTTACCGAAGCGCGCAACTGGTCGAGCTGCCGTTTTTCCCGCGCCGGATCGTCGCCGTTGTCCAGTGCGAAGTGGTGCGCGCTGTGGATCTTGAAGACCAGCTTCCCGCCTACACGCAGGTAGCTGGGATG
>DASXUX010000040.1:0-226937 GCA_036504595.1 Planctomycetota bacterium
CAACCAGTGCAAGCAAGGCGACGACACCGGAAGCTGGAACCCCACCGGCCAGTACGCCAACGAGTGGGGCCGCGTCGGCCAGACCGCCCTCGGCTGCCTGTGCCTGGAAGTGTACTACCGCTACTTGCAATTGAAGCCGTAAGCCTCCGCGATATACCTCTGATCCGACGCCGCCCTTGCTTCTGCAGGGGCGGTTTCATTAGAAATCGCGAATTCGCAGCCGTTGTGCGCTTTTGCGTATCGCCGTGTTTAGTTTTGCGCAAACTTCAAGCGCGTCGCTCGTCAGCGGCGAGAATGCTAGTATACTCCGCGCCGGATGCACAACCCCAACTCATCGGCGCGGCAGGAGAGTTTCTATGTCTGACGACCAAGGCGTAAAAATGAACTGCAGTGATCAGAATTGCGACTGCCACTCCTACGCTCACCGTCGCGAGTTCTTGAAACTGCTCGGGCTCGGCTCTGTCGCAGCGCTCGCCGGCCCGCGTATGGTGATGGCGGGTCCCTTCAGCCTTGCCGATTTCGAAAAGCTGGTTCCGCCCGACAAGAAACTCAGCCCCGAGTGGGTTAAGTCCCTGTATGAGCGCGGCGCGCGGACAATCTATCGCGGTGCCGAACTCGAGAAGATCGGAATGCCCGTCGGCGGAATTTGCGCGGGGCAGGTGTATCTCGGCGGTGACGGAAAGCTTTGGCATTGGGACATCTTCAACCAGCACATCGGCACCGGCGACGCCCACTACCGCGCGCCAATGAAGCCCAGCTCTCCTTTCGAACAAGGCTTTGCCGTGCGCGTGACGTCTGGTGGAAAATCCGAAGTCCGCGCGCTCGATAAGAGCGGCTTCTCAAACATCACATTTTGCGGCGAGTATCCCATCGGCTTCGTGGAATACAAAGACGACGCACTGCCGGTTGCGGTTTCACTCGAAGCATTCTCCCCGTTCGTGCCGCTGAACGCCGAAGACTCCGCTCTGCCCGCAACCGTCATGCGCTACACGCTCAAGAACACGGGCAAGGAAAAGGTCGAACTGGAAATTGCCGGTTGGCTGCAGAACGCGATCGGCCTGCACAGCAAAGCCGCTTGCACGCGCACCAACAAGGTGGTGCCGGCCTCCGCGCCGGCCGGCAGGGACGCCGGCCCCACCCGCCTGACGGCGCTCGAATGCGGCGTGGAAGAACTCGTCATCAAGCCCGACGAACAGAAACGCCCCGACATCGTTTTCGAGGACTTCGAAAAAGAAAAGTACGAAGGCTGGACTGTCACCGGCACCGCCTTCGGCGACGGGCCGATCGAAAAAGCGAAGATGCCCGCCTACCAGGGCGATGTGCTTTCACAAGGCAAGCGCTTGGTCAACAGCCACAACACGCGCAACGGCGAAGATGTCGCCAAAGGCGATGCGCACACTGGCAAAATGGTCAGTAAGACCTTCACCATCGAACGCAACTACATCACCTTTCTCATCGGCGGCGGAAATCACAAGGGCAAGACCTGCATCAATCTGCTCGTAGATGCCAAAGTCGTCGATTCCGCCACCGGCAAAGCCGACAACAGGATGTTTCAGCACAGCTTCGATGTGAGCAAGTTGGCTGGCAAGCAGGCACAGCTCGAAATCGTTGACGACGTGGCTGGCCCCTGGGGCAACATTGGCATCGACGACATCGTCTTTACCGATCAGCCGCGCGGCAGCAACCTTGTTCTGAAAGACCAGCCCGACTACGGCGGCATGCTCCTCGCGCTGCTCGACGGCAAAGACGACGACCTGTCGAGCGTCTCGCTGCCGGACGGCAAATTGCCCGAAGGGCTGTTCGCTGCTTCGGGGCTTTCTGATAACAAGGCTGGCGCCAAGCCCAACGGCGAACGTCTTGTCGGCGCCGTGGGCCGAAAACTTTCGCTCGACTCCGGCAAGGAGGCGACCGTCACCTTTGTGATCGGTTGGCGCTTCCCGAACCTGCGCATGAAGAACGGCGGACGCTTCTATGCCTCTCGCTTCGAATCGCCGGCCGCTGTCGCCGAATACATCGCCAAAAACTTCGAGACGCTCTACGCCGCGACGAAGCTCTGGCACGATACCTGGTACGATTCAACGCTGCCCTACTGGTTCCTCGACCGCACTTTCCTGAACACATCGATTCTCGCGACTTCGACCTCGCACTGGTTTCACGACGGGCGCTTCTACGGTTGGGAAGGCGTCGGCTGCTGCGAAGGCACCTGCACGCACGTCTGGCATTACGCTCACGCCGTCGCGCGCATCTTCCCGCAGCTTGAACGTGACCTGCGCCAGCGCACGGATTTCGGCACGGCTTACAATCCTGCGAATGGAATTATCCAGTTCCGCGGCGAAGGCAATGGCCTGGCGATCGACGGCCAGTCCGGCTGCATCCTGCGCGCGTATCGTGAACACCAGATCTCGGCCGACGATGCGTTTTTGAAGAAGAACTGGCCGCAGATCAAAGGCGCTCTGCTGTGCCTGATGAAGAAGGACGCCGGCACCGGAATTCTCGACGGCAATCAGCACAACACGCTCGATACCGACTGGTTCGGGCCGGTCACGTGGCTGACGGGGCTGTATCTTGGCGCGTGCCGAGCGGCCGAAGCGATGGCGCGCGAAATGGGCGACGAAGACTTCGCCAAACAGTGCGGCGCGATCGTGGAGAAGGGATCGAAGGCCGTCGTGGAGCAGCTCTTCAACGGCGAGTACTTCATCAACAAACCTGATCCCAAACATCTCGAAGCGATTAACTCAGGAAGCGGTTGCCACATCGATCAGGTGATGGGGCAGAGTTGGGCGTTCCAAGTCAATCTCCCGCGCGTGCTGCCGGCAAAGGAAACGCTCTCTTCGCTGAAAGCGCTTTGGCGCTACAACTTCGCGCCCGACGTCGGCCCCTACCGCGCTGCGAACAAGCCTGGTCGCTGGTACGCGATGGCTGGTGAAGCCGGCCTCTTGATGTGCACCTTCCCGCGCGACGGTTGGAACTACGCCAACGCCAAAGGCAAGGGCCCCGATTGGGCCGCCGGCTACTTCAACGAATGCATGAACGGCTTCGAGTACCAGGTGGCCTGGCACATGATCTGGGAAGGCATGGTGCAGGAAGGCCTGGCGATCACGCGCGCCATTCACGATCGCTATTACGCCTCGCGCCGCAACCCCTTTAATGAAGTCGAATGCGGCGATCACTACGCGCGCTCGATGGCCAGCTACGGCGTGTTCCTCGCTGCGTGCGGCTTCGAATACCACGGCCCAAAAGCCCACATCGGCTTTTCACCGCGCCTGACGCCCGAGAATTTCCGCTCCGCCTTCACCAGCGCCGAAGGGTGGGGCACCTTTACGCAGAAGCGCGAGGGATCCGCACAGCGTGAAACGATCGAACTCAAGAGTGGCAGGCTGCGCGTAAGAACGCTGGCGTTCGCGGTTGCAGCGGACGCCAAGCCTGGAAAAGTTTCAGTGACAGTGAACGGAAACGCGGTCGAGGCGAAGCTCGCACAAGACGGCGCGCGGGCGACGATCACGCTTTCGGCCGACGCAACGATTCAGATGGGACAGAAGATGGAGGTCGCCATCGGTTAGCCGTTGTTGCGTGAACCCACTGCAGCGGCCAAGAGCCAAGAGCCAAGAGCCATGACCTCCCGCGACCGCGTACTGACAACTTTCGCCCACGAACTCCCCGATCGCGTCCCGGCGTGGTGTGGTTCGTCGGCAGAGTTTTGGGACAAGGCCAGACGCGCGCTCAAGCTGGACGATGAAGCGTTGCGCGTGCACTTCGGCGACGATTTCCGCCGCGTCTGGCCACGGTACGCGGGGCCGGAATTTCCCCTGCAGCCCGGCGCGACGTGCCGCACGTGCTTCGGCGTGCAGCGCTCCGGAACGGGTTACGGCCAGCCGCTCAATCACCCGCTCGAGAACGCCACGCTGCAGCAGATCCACGACTATGCGTGGCCCGATCCGAAGTGGATGGATGTTGCGCGCCTTCGCGACGAAGCGCTCGCATGGAAGCGCCAGTACGCGATTCTCTGCGGCGACTGGTCGCCATTCTTCCACGACGCGATCGATCTGCTCGGGATGGAGAACCTGTACCTGAAGATGTACGACGAGCCCGAACTGGTTGACGCGCTGATGCAGCACATGGTTGATTACTACGCGACCGTTAGTCAGCGGATTTTCGACGCCGCAGCCGACGCGATCGACATCTTCTTCATTGGAAACGACCTTGGCAGCCAAACCGGTCCGCTACTGGGCGTCGAACTCTTCGATCGATTCGTGCTGCCGCACCTGAAACGGTTGATCGACCTCGGTCACTCGTACCGCTTGAAGGTCATGCTGCACTGCTGCGGCGGCATCGGCCCGCTGATCCCGAGGCTGATCGACGCCGGCCTGGATGGCCTCCACGCCGTGCAGCCCTCGTGTCGCGGGATGGAACTGGCAAAGCTGAAAGCCGAGTTCGGCAGGAAGATCGTCTTCAATGGCGCGATCGATTCGCATCACATCCTGATCAACGGCAGCGTCGATTACGTGCGGCAGGAGACGCGCAGAGTCCTCGATATCATGAAGCCCGGCGGCGGCTACATCGCCGGCGCCAGCCACGACAGCATCCTGGAAGAAACGCCCGTCGAGAACGTGGTCGCGATGTTCGATACGATCCGCGAATGCGGACAATACTGATGGAGCCACAGATGAACTCAGGTAGACGCAGATGTTGCTTAGCCTTTGTTTTCGTGGGCGCGTTGTGTGGCGTGAGCTTCTCGGGAGAAGTCACGATCGAGTCTCTTCTCACGGAGATGACCGACTACGAAGCGGTTGCGCGATTGCCGGAGCCCGCGTTTATCGTCAAGCAGGCGAGCAGTTACGACCGGGCCTCCAAGGGTGCCGACGACGCGAAGGGCTGGTTCGCCAACAATGACTGGAGCAAGTTCATTCGCTCCGAGGAGAATCAGGGCCGCGTCGAATGGGTGCTGATGGACGTGGACGGGCCGGGTGCCGTCGTGCGCGTCTGGTTCGCGGGAACCCGGCCGAAAGGCCGAGTCCGTTACTATCTGGATGGCGCCGAAACGCCGGCGATCGACGCGCCCGCGTGCGATCTGATCATTGGCACGGCGCTGGTGGGAAAACCGCTCGCGATAGAGAACGCCACCGGCGGCGGCGGAAATCCCGGCGGCATGAATTTGTTCTTGCCCGTGCCATACGCGAAGCACTGCAAGATGACCTACGGCGAAGAGAACGCCAAAGATCCGAAGAAGCCACCCGATCAACGTTGGTACAATATCGAATATCGTACCTACGCGCCCGAGACGAAGGTCCAGACCTTCGCGATGAAGGGCTTGGAATCGGCCAAGGCGATGATCGAAAACGCCTGCCACACGCTTCAATTTCCGCCGCCAGCCACGCGAAAAATGCTACGTGAGGATGGAATGGACATTCAGCCTGGCATCGAACAGAAGATGAATCTTTTGCAGACGATGCATACCGTGCGCCAGCTCGACCTCCGTCTTAAGACGGAGAAACCCGAAGACTTGGAGCAGGCGCTGCGTTCGACCGTGCTGCGCGCCAGCTTCGACGATGAAGAAACAATCTGGTGTCCCGTTGGCGATTTCTTCGGCTGCGGGGTTGGATTGAATTCGCTCGACAGTTGGTATCGCACGATCGACAAGGACGGGACGATGACCTGCCGGTGGGTCATGCCGTATGAAAAGTCGATTCAAATTTCGCTGCTCAACCTTGGAAAGCAGAAGGTAAATGCCAAGTGGAAGGTAACGATGGGCGACTCGAAATGGGACGAGCGCTCGATGCACTTTCACGCGAACTGGCGGCATCAGTATCCGATTCCGACGCGGCCGTTCTCGGATTGGAATTACATCACGATCACTGGCAAGGGCGTTTACATGGGCGATTCGCTGGCGCTCTTCAATCCGGTGACGGACTGGTGGGGCGAAGGGGACGAGAAGATTTTCCGGGACGGCGAAGCGTTTCCGTCGCATTTCGGCACCGGCACCGAAGACTACTACTGCTACGCGTGGGGTAGCACGCAGCTTTTCCAGAGCCCCTTCGCCAACCAGATTCGTTGCGATGGTCCCGGCAACAAAGGCCACACCACCATCACGCGCACGCGCATGCTCGACCGCATTACCTTCACGCAGTCGCTGCGCTTCGACATGGAAATCTGGCATTGGAAAGACTGCAAGGTCGGCTACTCGGTCGCGACCTACTGGTATGCGTTGCCGGGCGCGACGAGCAACCGGGGGCCGGCGCCAGAGGACGCCGCCGCGCCGATCGTACAGCTTCAGAACAGTCCGAAATACAAAATCGCCGGCGCGATCGAGTGCGAGAAGATGGATGTCGTCGCGAAAGCTGAAGGCTGCAAGATCGAAACTCAGACCGGTGACGCGCTGCCCAACGGCAAGTGGAGCAACGAGGCTCAACTTTTCGTGCGCGCGAACAAGATTGGCGATTTCATCGAGCTGCGCGCGCCGGTCAGCGAAACCGCGCCCCAGAAAGTGACGCTGTACGCTACCAAGAGTTGGGACTACGGGGTGCTGCGCTTTACTATCAACGGCAAGGCGGCCGAGAAGGAGTGCGACATGTTCAACGCACAGGCCGTCGCCAGCGGCCCGATCGAGCTCGGTGTCTTCGAACCGAAAGACGGCCAGATGACGATTCGCGTCGAAGTGGCCGGCAGCAATCCCGCGGCGAAAGGAACGAAGGCGTTCTTCGGTCTGGATTGCATCGTGTTGTCAAAGTAAGTCATTAGTCTCGGGTAATTGAGCTCTTGGCATGCGCTTGCGAATGACCAATGACTAATGACCAATGACTTGTTTCCGGGAATGTGAGAACAATGCCGGCGCTGCTTGAAGCTCGTAACATCGAGAAGCACTACGACGGCGTCTACGCGCTGCAGAACGTGAACTTCGAGGTCGCGCGTGGCGAAGTGCATGCCCTCATGGGCGAAAACGGCGCGGGCAAAAGCACGCTCTCGAAAATCATTGCCGGTGTTGTCGCGCGCGACGGCGGCGAGATCAACTTCGAAGGCAATCCGGCGGGGATCCGCAATCCGCTGGATGCGCAGCGCCTCGGGATCGGGATTATTTTTCAGGAACTCGATTTGTTCCCTAGTCTGACCGTGGCGGAAAACATCGTCATCGGCAACCTGCGGGTTGAACGCGGCAGTTTCGTCAATTTCGCCGAGCTTGAACGCTTCTGTCGGCCGTTCCTGGAACAAGTCGGTCTGGAGTGTCCCGCCACCACGGTGCTCGGCGACCTGCCCATCGGACAGATGCAGCTTGTGGCCATTGCGCGCGCGCTCAGCATGGACGCGCGGCTGATCCTGATGGACGAGCCCACCAGTTCGCTGGCCGACGACGGAGTCGAACGTCTTTTCAAACTCATTCGTGAGTTAGCCGCCAAGGGAGTCTCGATCGTTTACGTCTCGCATAAGATGCAGGAAATTTTCCAGATCGCCGACCGCATCACCGTCATGCGCGACGGCCGCTACATCGGCACGAAAAACGCCCGCGACACCAATGTGGATGAAATCATTACGATGATGGTCGGTCGCGAACTGAGCGCCGCCGCGCGGTCGGCCAGCCATCGCACGGACAAGCTGCTGCTTTCGGTCAAAGGCCTGAGCACCGCGCACATTCAGGACGTTTCATTCGACCTTCACGCGGGTGAGGTGCTGGGCGTCGCGGGCCTCGTCGGCGCGGGCCGCAGCGAACTAGGCGCGGCGCTGTTTGGGTTGGACCCGCTCACGAGCGGGACGATCGAATTGCACGGCCAGCGCGTTCAAGCACGCTCTCCCCGGCAGGCGATGTCTTCGGGCTTGGGTCTGCTGCCGGAAGACCGCAAGCTGCAAGGCCTGATGATGCAGATGAGCGTGAAAGAAAACGCCAGCATGGGTGTGCTCAACAGCGTCAGCCGCGGCGGATTCGTGAACCAGGGCGTGGAACTGGACGGCGCTCGCGTTGTGCTGGAGCGCACCCGGCTGAAAGCCGCCTCGTACGACGCGGTGGTCAGCAGTTTAAGCGGCGGAAATCAGCAGAAGGTGCTGATCGCGCGCTGGCTGCTGGTGGACCCGCACGTGCTGTTCCTCGACGATCCCACGCGCGGCATCGACGTCGGCGCCAAGCGCGACATTTACGGCTTAATTGAAGAGTTAGCAGCTAAATGCAAGGGTCTGATTTTCGTCAGCTCAGAATTGCCCGAGTTGCTGCGCTGCTGCGATCGAATTCTGGTTCTTCACGAAGGCCGCGCGATGGGAATTCTTGACGCGACGAGCGCGACCCAGGAACAAATCATGGCGCTGGCAACAGCCAGTCGGCAGCAGCAGTAAGCAGAAGGCAGTAACGACGAACGGCGAAGCGGCGACAATGAACGACCGACAATGGACAACGGACAAATGAACGAACAAACTGAGCAAGTTGAAACGCAGAAAACGCCCGCGCCGCCATCGACCAGCGCTGCGCTGATGCTTCTGTCGCGGTTGCAGAGCGGCATCGGCCTGATCCTGATCATCATTCTGGCGATCGTGCTCAGCCCGCGCGCGCGCGATGGTTCGATCATCTTTCTTGAAAGCGGCAATCTGACCGACATCCTGAAGCAGGTTTCTGAAACGGGCATCATGGCGCTTGGGATGACCTTCGTGATTCTGACGGCCGGTATCGATTTGTCCGTCGGCAGCATTCTGGCGCTCTCGGCAACGGTCACAGCGTTGTGCTTGGACAAGAGCCACTACGGCGCATGGTTTTCGAGTTCGTGCGGGAGTTTCGGCGTTCACATCGCGGCGGCGGCGGCTATGGGAATTCTGGCCGGAGCTGCCGTCGGCACGCTGAATGGCCTGGTCATCTCGCGTCTGAAGATTCAGCCGTTCATCGTCACGCTCGCGACGATGCTAGGCATTCGCGGACTGGCACGGCTGCTGGTTTCGAACACAAATATTGATTTTGGTTTCGGCAATGACGTCACGGCGGTTTTTTGTGACGTCGTTAGCCACAAAGCCTTCGTGATCGGCTCGCTGTTGACCGTCGCCATCGTACTGGCTGTGCTGCTGAATCGCACGGTCTTCGGCCGCTACGTGCGAGCGATCGGCGACAATGAGCGCGCGGCGCTCTACACCGGCATTCCCATCGGACGCATGAAAGTCTGGGTTTATGTGCTCGCCGGGCTGCTTACGGGATTGGCCGGTGTCATTCACGCCGCGCAAAGCCACCAAGGCAACGCGAACGACGGCGTCTCGTACGAACTGGACGCGATCGCGGCCGTCGTGATTGGCGGCACGCGGCTCAGCGGCGGGAGCGGAACGATCGTCGGCACCATGATCGGCACGTTGATCATGGGCATCCTGGTCAATCTTTTGGGCCTAAATGGCATGGACGAAAACCGAAAACTGATTATCAAGGCTGTCATCATTATTCTGGCGGTCTGGGTGCAGTCGGGCGGCAGAACGGCGTTGCTGAAACTGCTGCGGATGTGCGGACTGGTGCGTGCTTGAGATTGGGGGAAATCATGCGGAAAGCGTTGGCGCAGTTTTCGGTCGCGGCATTTGTTCTGATGAGTCTGTCAGGTTGCGGATCCGGTTCGCAAACGGGCGGCACGTCAGGCAAGAAGAAATTCCTGGTCGTCTTCAGCCAGTGCAACAACGCCGAACCCTATCGCGCCGCGCAGAATGAGCTGCTGCAGAAACTCTTTTCAAATGATGAGGACGTCGAACTGCAGATCACCGACGGCCAGCAGGACAATCTGAAGCAGATTTCGCAGATCGAAACTTCCATCCGCCAGAAGCCCAACCTGCTGATCGTCGCGCCCAACGAACGCGCGCCGCTCACCGGCGTGATGAAGAAGGCGATGGACGCCGGAATCCCCACGATTTGTCTGGAGCGCGACATCCTCGAACCGAACTATACGACGTACATCAAATGCGACAACAAGGCGATCGGCCGCATGGCCGGTGAGTTCATCGTCAAGAAGTTGACCGAAAAGAACGGCGCGCCCAAAGGCACGATCGTTGAACTTAGCGGGCTGAAGGGCGTCGAAGGGGAAATCAACCGTCAGGCCGGCGCGCACGAAATCCTGGACAAGAATCCAGACATTAAGGTCGTCGATAATCCTGTCGCCGACTGGCTGCAGAGCAAGGGTCGCGAGCGCATGACCGAAGTGCTGAACGCCCAGCCGAAGATCGATTGCGTTTACGGCCACAACGACCCCATGGCCGTCGGCGCATACCTGGCCGCGAAAGAGAAGAACCGCGAAAAAGAGATGTTCTTCGTTGGCGTGGATGGGTTGGGCGGCGAAGCCGGCGGTATCAAGAAGGTGATGGACGGCGTGCTGGCGGCGACATTCGTTTACCCGCTGTGCGTCGATAAAGCCTATGAGATCGGCAGCAAGATCATGCGCGACCCCAGCTTCAAGCCGGAGAAAGAATACGTGATGGAGTCCAAAGCCATCACACCGGAAAACGCAGCGCAGATTTACGGCGGGAAGTAACGGCCGGACGGGAGAGGAGGAGAAGGGGAGACGGGGAGCGAAAGGACGCGACGCAAGTACGGTTACTTGCCGAAGAGCTTCTGCGTTCTCTGCGGCAGAATGTTCTTCGGACTCCAGACTCTAGACTCAGGACTTTACTGTTCGTACTGCGGCTTTTTGCGCGCGTCGTGCCACAGGTTGGCCTCGGGAATTTCCTGCCAGCCATTGGCTCCGGGCGGTTGCCAGCGCACAGCCATGCTTGCGCCGCCGGCATACTCCTTATAGTCAATTTTGATTTCATGATCGCCTTTGGACAGCGTGGCGGAGCCTTCGTTCTTGTGCGAGACCTCTTTGCCATCGATCCAGACGAAGATTTCATCGTCGGCCTGGCTCTGGAAACGGTAGCTCCCGTCCTGTTCGATTCGCAACAGACCGCGGAAGCGAATGCCGAAATGGTCGTTGGGCACCTTCGGGTCCGGTGAGCCCTGCCCCCAGTCGCAGACGAGCTTCGCCGTCGCTTTTCCGAAGATGAACTTCTGAAACGTATTTCCTGGAATGCCGAACCAGTAGCAAGTCCAGAGGCCCGGCACCAGCGGGTTCAGCGCGGCTTCCACATCAACCATCCGCTCGGCGATGGCCGGCGCGAACCGCCGCATCGCACGCGTGCCGGAATAGTCCTTGCCCAGATTATCCAAAGCGGCTTTAGCTTCCGGAAACTTCTTATCTTTGATCAGCGCTTCGGCTTTATGGAACTCCGCTTCCGCGGACTCCTCGCGTTCGATCGCGGCGAGCCGTCCGCGCAGATGCTTCAGCTTGTCGGCGGGTGCCTTCTCCTTCTCGGCTTCGTCCAACAGCGCGCGAATGGCTTTCACGCCGAAGGTGCTCTTGCCCGTGGAGAGGTTCGCCAGCGCGGCCAGCGCCAGCTTGACCTTGCTTTCGCCATCAGCCGGCATTCCAGCGCGAGCAAGTTCCCATACGGTGTCGGGCATCAGCTCGTCCAACGCCACACGAACGGTCGCCGTTCCGCCGCCGAGGTCGCGTTCGATGCTGAGCATATTGTCTTTGAAGGACTTCAGCGTGGCCTTGTTCGCGGCGCCGAGCTTGATCGATTTGCCATCGACCTTCTTGAGTTCCATTGCCGTCTTGCCGTCCAGTTTGGCCGGTGCTGCGGCAATGGCTTTGATCACATCGTCGATGTAACGCGCCATCGCGATGTCCACCTCGATCAGTGGGCGCTGGTCGGCCAACTTCGCGTTGGCCTTGGCCTGTTCCAGCCTGGCGAGTGCCGGCATCACCGCGCGCTTGGCCAGAAGACCGTACACGTCCTGCAGGCAGTCTTCGTATTCCAGTTGCGCCTGGAGGGCCCGGAGCTTGCCGAGGACGAATGGGTCGTCGGCGGGTGCGGCGTCCTTGGCCTGCGGCGCGGGTTCCGGTGCGGGGGACGTAGCCGCTGGTTGAGACGGCGGCTCTTGGGCTGGCGCCGCGGCGATCGTCGTGGTGGCTTGCTCATCGGAAAGCTCGCAGGGTGCCAGTCGCGCGCCCGTAATGGGGCGTTCCGGCGTGCCGTCGGGCATCTGCCAGCCGACGGCCACGAAGTCATCGACTTTTCCTTCTTTGTGGAGCACTTCGAAATAGTACTTCTTGCCTTTGGAAAGTGCGATGGGCGCAGACTTCTGGCTCGGCAACTTCTCCCATTCGCCCACGCCAACGCACGGGCACTCGGCAATCTTGACTTTTTTCGCCGGCGTCTCATCGGTGCTCAAGAAGAGAATTCCTTCGTCGTCACTATAGATGAAGAACGTGTACGCGCCATCCGCCGGCGGCATGAGATAGCCGCGGAATCGCGCCCCGTAGTCGTCGCCGGCGCCATTCGGGCCGGCCAGGGACGTGACTTTCGAGCGGCTGTCCGGGTGCGCCGGGAACTTGGGGCTTTTCAGCAAGTCTCCGACACGTGAGCCGCCGATGCCGTTCCACACTTCGCGGTAAACGAACCCCGGTGCCCAACCGCCTTCGGGGGCCTTGAGTTCATCGCGCAACTTCGCCGCATCTTTCCCCGCGCGCAAGCTGGCGTATTTCTCCGCCAGATCGTCGAGCTTCGTATGGTAGTACCCAACGTCGTCCGGATGATCTTTATGGTACTTGAGAGCTTCGTCGAGCATCCGCAGAGCGTACCCGGCGCGGAAATCGCCGGCCTCTTCGTCCACTGGAGCGGGCGGCGCTTTCTCCGGTGTTTCCTCCTTTGTTTTCTTATCGGCTGCGGCAGGAGCTGGAATAGGGGCGGGCAGGGGCGCTTGCGCGAGTTTCAACGGTTTCTCATCGGGTTTAGGCGCAACAACAGCCGCTGGCTTCGCAGTGTCTGTGCTCTGTGAGACGGTGGCCGTCTTTGGAGGAGATCCCCCACCGCTCGCGATGATCAGCCCCACGCCAAGCCCCAGCAACACCACGCCGCCGGCGATAGCGCCGATCATCATGGGCGTCACCTTCTTTGCCTTGGCCTCTGCGGCGGCTCGCGCCGTGGATTTCCGTACGGCGTCTACCGAGATCGCTTCCGTGGTGACACGCGGCACCTGCGAGGTTGGGATCTTCTGCGTGGCAGGCGAGACCGCGCCGTGACGGCCAGTGGGCGGAAGCTTGATCACACCGCTGGGCACCTTCGCCGTCGGCAAGACCGCATTGGCGCCGGTGGGAAGCTTGGAAGTGCGTTCGGCGGAACACTTGCCGCACAGAAACTCATTTTCGTCGAGTTTCTGCGCCGCGCCGGACTGCAGTTCGGCTTCGAGAATGCGGCGTCCGCAGCCTTCACAGTAAATCAGGATCATCGTTTACTGCCTTTGATGCCGACGCTCATGCAGCCACGACAACGCGCGGCTCCGCACAACGCTGCACTTCATGTCGGTTCTTCGCAGAAGATTGTAGCGGCAAAGGTACTCGCGTACAGTTCAATCATGCGCAGCATTCGTGTGAGCAACCAACAACAGAATGCAGTACTGTGGATCGAAAACGGCGAAACATCCTTCTGATGTTGAGAAGGTCATTAGTAAGAGTGTATACAAAGACAAGGTTGTAAATCAACATTGCCTAATAAGCATAGATTTATTTCAATAGTTGTATACTAAACGAAAATGCATGAAAACTTGCCTTGCAAACGCGAGTTCCCGAGGTATTATTCTCGAAACCCGGCATCGAGCAACAGCATGAGTGCGCCGGCGGACCGGTCTGCGCAAGGAGGACGTCGTGTCGAAGAAAGTCACCGTGGAAAACATGCCTGGCGCGCGCGTGCTGCTGGAGTGTCTGAAGAACGAAGGCGTCGAACTCATTTTCGGGTATCCCGGTGGCGCAACGATTCCCATCTACGACGCGCTTTACGGCTTTCCCGCGATCAAGCATATCCTCGTCCGCCACGAACAAGGCGCCGCTCACGCGGCCGACGGGTACTCCCGCGCCAGCGGAGGGGTGGGCGTGTGCCTGGCCACCAGCGGCCCGGGCGCTACCAACCTGGTCACAGGAATTGGGACGGCCTTTGCCGACTCAGTGCCAATGGTGGCGATCACCGGACAGGTCAAACGCAGCCTGATCGGCAGCGATGCGTTTCAAGAAGCCGACATCACCGGCATCTGCCGTCCGATCACCAAGCAGGCATACTTGATCAAGGACGTCGCTCAGTTGCCGCGCGTGATCAAGGAAGCATTTTACATCGCCCGGACCGGAAGGCCCGGCCCGGTGCTGGTGGACATTCCACGCGACGTTCAAAGCGATACCTACACCGGGCCGCTGGATGTGCCTATGGATCTGCCCGGCTACAATCCACTGATTGAGCCGGCCTCCGAGGAAATCGAAGCGGCCGCTGAAGCGATCAACACGGCCGAGCGGCCTCTGCTCTACGTCGGTGGCGGCTGTGTGAACGCCGGAGCCTTCCGCGAACTGCGCGCGGCGGCGGAGCGGGCGAATCTTCCCGTTGCGTTGACGCTGATGGCGCTGGGGTCGTTCCCGGGGCATCATCCGCTGTGCCTTGGCATGGCTGGCATGCATGGGACGGTCAGCGCGAACTATGCAATGGATCACTGCGATGCAATGATCAGCGTCGGGGCGCGTTTTGATGATCGCATCACGGGGCGCATCGACAAATTCTCTGTGGGTTCGAAGAAGATTCACTTCGACATCGATCCCACCTGCATCAGCAAGAATGTCGCGGCCGATTTCCCCGTCATCGGCGATGTGCGCGAGGGCCTCAAGCGCATCTTCAAGCATTTGAAGAACAAAGAACGCAAGACCTGGCTTTCCGAACTGAAGGCGCAACAAATGGCGCACCCGCTGATGTACCCGGCCAACGGCATGCGCGCGCAGCACGTGATCGACCGGATCAGCCACTTCGCCAAGGGCAAAGCCATCATCGTTACCGACGTCGGCCAACATCAGATGTGGGCGGCGCAATACTGCATCATCGATGAGCCGCGCCATTTCCTGACCTCCGGCGGCCTGGGCACGATGGGCTTCGGCCTGCCGGCGGCCATCGGGGCTCAGATGAGCCGCCCCGAAGAGGAAGTCTGGTGTATTACCGGCGATGGCTCCATCATGATGAAGATTCAGGAACTGGTGACGGCTCGGCGCATGAAACTGCCGATCAAGATCGCGCTGATGAACAACGGGTACCTGGGCATGGTGCGGCAGTGGCAGGAAATGTTCTGGGACCGGCACTATTCCGAAGTGGACCTTTCCGATAACCCGGACTTCTGCGAGGTGGCCAAGGCCTTCGGCTGCGCGACGCTGCGCTGCGAGAAGCGCGAAGAGGTCGATGCCACGATTAAGGAAGCCTACAAGTTCAAGGATGTCCCGGTGCTGATCGACTTCCGCGTGGCCGTGGAGGAGAACGTCTATCCGATGGTTCCCGGCGGCGGCGCCCTGGCCGACATCATGTACGACCCGCTGGAGAAGCAGCAGGCCGCGGTGGCGAACGGGGGCGCGCAGTGACGTGTGGGGCATAGGTGGCGCAGAGCGAATCGGCGGAGTAGACTAGGGGGTGGAGGTGCCCTATGGCAGCAACAAGTCCGGTAGACATCGGGACGATGATCTGGCGCACGCCAACGATCTCAGGAAGCCGCGCGTGCATCGCAGGGACCGGCATGTCCGTGAAGTGCATTGCGGGCTGGTACAAGATGGGCTTGGAGCCTGAGGAGATCATGGTCAAGTACGAACATTTGACTATCGCGCAGGTGTACGCGGCTCTGGCCTACTACCATGCCAATCGAGACGAGATTGAGGCGGAGATGGCTGAGGATGAACGCGCGGAGCGGGAGGGGGCTGCTGCGGCGCGCGCCCGGCGCTCGTGAGTTTCACCATCTACTTTGACGAGGATTCCCAGGACGCCGACTTGATTCGCATTCTGCGTGCACGCGGGTTGACGGTCTCGTCAGTGAACGAACAGGGCATGCAACGGCGCCACGATGACGAGCAACTAGCGCTTGCGGCAGAAAAAGGATGGGTGCTCTTTACATTTAACGTTAGCGACTTCTGCAGGATTAACAGCGAGTGGCTTCAAGCTGGAAGATCGCACGCGAGGATCATTATAGGCTTTCAGCAGCGTTTTCAGCTTGGAGAACTCGCGGGCCGAATTGTCCACATCGAGCGTGCGCTTTCCGCCGAGGAAATGAAGAACCGGCTGGAGTTCCTGAGCAACTGGTGAGGGGAAGTATGGCGATTCCGGACTACGACACTTTGATTCTCCCACTTCTGAAGGTGCTCAGTGACGGCAAAGAGCGTGCCTTCGGTGATTGCGTAGATGTGCTTGCAAAACAGTTTCGATTAACCGCGGACGAACAACGCGAGCTCTTGCCCAGCCGCACTCCGATCTTCAGCAGTCGTGCTGGTTGGGCTAAGACCTACGCCAAAAAAGCCGGTCTGCTCGAACAGCCACGTCGTTCATGGGTAAAGATCACCGAGCGTGGGACACAGGTGCTGAAAGATCCTCCCGAGAAGATTGACATAAAGTTTCTGCGGAAATTCCCGGAGTTCGTGGCGTTCCAGAGTGCTCATGGGTCGCGTGACACGAGCGAGTCCGCACGTTCTGAAGCAGCGCCATCTGCGGTCGCTAAGCCACCCGAGGAAGTCATCGACTCCGCCTTTCTCAGCATGAAACAGCAGCTCGCCTCCGAGCTTCTGGAGCAGATTCTGCGCTGCTCGCCAACCTTCTTCGAGCGCCTTGTGGTGGACCTGCTCGTCGCGATGGGCTACGGCGGGTCGGTTCATGACGCCGGTCGGGCGCTGGTGGTCGGGAAGAGCGGCGATGGCGGCATCGACGGCATCATCAAGCAAGATAAGTTGGGCCTGGATGCCATCTACGTGCAGGCCAAACGCTGGGAAGCCAACATCAGCCGGCCACAAATTCAAGGTTTTGTCGGCGCGCTGCACGGCCGGGCCAACAAAGGAGTGTTCATCACGACCTCGTCATTCACGAAGGAGGCGCGTGAGTATGCGGACGAGTTGCGCGACCTGAAGGTGATTCTCATCGATGGTCAGGATCTCGCTGACCTGATGATCGAGCACGGCATTGGCGTCTCCCCTAAAGCTACTTACGTTGTGAAGAAAGTCGATTATGATTACTTCGTGGAAGAGGAGTGACCGGCTATGACGATACAGACACGCCGCATAGCGCCGATGTCCGGGCGCTGTATTGGGGGGAAACCGATGGGCGAAGTGCGGGTGCACGTGAGACTGCTGAATGTAGGGGATGTCTTGGGTGCGCGGGACGGCAAACTGGATCCATCCCAAGTGCGCTCCGTGGTCGCCGAAGCGGTGGTTGACACGGGTTCTGTCCGCACGGTTCTTCCACGCGATATCGCCCAGCAACTTGGGTTGAAAACGCGGGCTCAGGTTTGGGCCGAATATGCGGACGGACGCTCAGAACTTGTCGATGTGACGGACCCAATTTACGTCGAATTCGAGGGGCGGAAAGAGTCTGACGACCCGATTGTGACTGGCAACGAAGTCATGATCGGTCAAACGATCCTGGAAAAACTTGACCTGTTCGTTGATTGTACGCGGCAGCGCCTCGTGCCCAATCCGGCGCATCCAGATCAAGCTGTAAACAAGGTGAAGTAAGGAGGGGCAGTGCACCAAGTGCACTTTGGACGGAACTTTTTTTGCCTTGCCTGCGGGCGGGCTAAAGACTAGGAGAGGAGACCAGCAGTGAAGAAATTCGAAATCAGTGGCGTTGAAGAAACCGTCGTGGAGCGCTCGGATATTCCGCCGGCCAAGCTCAAGCAGATTTTGTCGAAGGAAACCGTCGCGGTGCTCGGATATGGGCCGCAAGGCCGCGCCCAGTCGCTCAACCTGCGCGATAACGGCGTGAAAGTCTTCGTCTGCAACCGCAAGGATCCGAACTACCAGGTCGCTCTGCAGGACGGCTGGATTCCGGGCAAGACCTTGTTCACCGATATCGGCGAGGCTGTTCGCAAGGCCACCGTTGTCGAATACCTGCTCTCCGACGCCGGCCAGAAAGCCTGCTGGGACCAGGTCAAGCCCAATCTGCAGGAAGGCGCCGCGCTCTACTTCTCGCATGGCTTCTCGATCGTCTACAAGGATCAGACCGGCGTCGTTCCGCCTGAAAACGTCGATGTGATCATGGTCGCACCGAAAGGTTCCGGCACCACGGTTCGCCGCCTGTTCCAGGCCGGCAGCGGCATCAACTGCTCCTTCGCTGTGCACCAGGACTTCACGGGCCGCGCGCGCGAACGCACCTTGGCGCTGGGCATTGCGATCGGTTGCGGCTACCTCTTCGAAACGACCTTCCAGAAGGAAGTGTACAGCGACCTCACCGGCGAACGCGGCGTGCTGATGGGCGCGATCTACGGCTTGTTCCGCGCGCAGTACGAACTCTTCCGCAAGAAGGGCCACAGCCCCGCCGAAGCGTTCAACGAAACCGCTGAAGAAGCCACTCAGTCCCTGTACCCGCTGATCGGCGAGAACGGCATGGACTGGATGTACTCGAACTGCTCCGCGACCGCGCAGCGCGGCGCTCTGGACTGGTACAAAAAGTTCGAAGTGGCCGTCGCGCCGGTCTTCGAAGAACTCTACGAGAAAGTGGCCAGCGGCGAAGAGACGAAGCGCACGTTGGAGTGCAATAGCAAGCCGGACTATCTCGACAGTCTGAAGAAGGAACTGGCCGAAGTCGCCAACGATGAGATGTGGCGCGTCGGCAAGATCGTTCGTGCATTGCGCCCGGAACGAAAGCTTCAGGCCAAGAACGCCGCCGCGAAGAAGGCCAAGGCTGCGCCGAAGGCGAAAGCCGCTCCGAAGAAGCCTGTCGCGAAGAAGATCGTGAAGGCCAAGAAGGTCGGCAAACGCTAAAAACACGAGCATCCAGTAGTCAGTAGCCAGCACGCAAAGGGCGACGACTACTGGCTACTGGATGCTGACTATTGGCTACCTTTTGCGAGATTAGGAACTCTCAGATGACCACTCCCGCCACGCCGTCTCCAACGTCCGGCAAACCACCCGCAGCGATGGCAGTCGCCCCGGAAAAATCACAGAGCAGCCACAATGACCCTGGCGACGTGCCCGATGCGCCGCCGCCGGCGCCGCCGCCGCAGTCGAAAAACCCGCAGCTCAAGCGGCACGTGATCTCGACACTGGTCAACAACGTCCCGGGCCTGCTGGCGCAGGTGGCGAATCTATTCGCGGCTCGCGGCTACAACATCGAATCGCTCACGGTGGGCGAAACCGAAAATCCGCGCTTCTCCCGCATGACGATCGTCGTTCGCGGCGAAGATACGATCATCAACGCGCTTAAGCAGGGCCTGCGCAAGTTCGTCAACGTGATCAAGGTGCTGGACTTCACGGCCGTCGATCATGTGGAGCGCGATCTGGCACTGGTGAAGGTTGCGATTCCCGCCGGCGCGCGGCAGGAAATGCTGTTGCTGGTCCAGACGTTCGATGCCAAGGTCGTGGATATCGGCATTAAAGAAATGATGGTCGAAGTGGTCGGTCCCGAACAGAAGATCGATACCTTCCTGCACATCTTCCGCCCCTATGGCGTCAAGGAAATGGCCCGCACCGGCCGCCTGGCCGTCGCGCGCGGCATGGCCATGGAAGGCAAAGAGGTCGAGTAATCAGTACCGCGATCGTCAGGGAGCGGCGGCGGTTTTGGGGCGACGACGGGGAGACGGGGAGACGGGGAGACGGGGTGACGGGGAGACGGGGGGACGCGGAGACGTCGGCACGCACGGACGCGGAGCAATCCTGGCGCTCCCTCTACCCTTTCGAGTCCCACTACCACGCCTTACCCGGCAGTTCCCTGCGCCTGCATTACCTCGACGAACGTCCTGCAACCACTCACCACTCACCACTCACCACTCACCAAGTACCGGCCGTTGTCATGTTTCACGGCAACCCCACGTGGAGTTTCTACTACCGCAACTTGATTCTCGCTCTGCGCGAGAAGCACCGCTGCATCGCCCTTGATCACATCGGCTGCGGCCTTTCGGACAAGCCGCAGGACTACCCGTACACGCTCAAGCAACACATCGATAACGCTGAATCACTGTTCGACGCACTCAATCTGCGGAACGTCACGCTTGTGTTGCACGATTGGGGCGGCGCGATCGGGATGGGCGTCGCCGTGCGGAAGCCCGAGCGCATCAAGCGCTTGGTGATCCTCAACACGGCGGCGTTTCCTTCGCCGAGAATTCCACTGCGCATCGCGGTCTGCCGCATTCCCGGTTTCGGCGCGCTGGCGATTCGCGGGCTGAACGGCTTCGCGCGCGCGGCGCTATTCATGGCGACAGCCAAGCCCGAGCGCTTCACGCCCGACGTGTGCGCGGGCTTGCTGGCGCCATACGATAGTTGGGCCAACCGCGTCTCTCACTTGCGCTTCGTTCAAGACATTCCGATGAAGCCCTCGCATCCATCGTGGCCCGTGCTGAAAGAAATTGAAGCCGGACTGCCGCAGTTCAAAGACCGCCCGATGCTTATATGCTGGGGCATGCAAGACTGGTGTTTCGACCCAAGCTTCCTAAAGACATGGCAGGATAAATTCCCGCAAGCCGAGGTCGTCCGCTTTGACGACGCCGGCCATTACGTGCTCGAAGACGCGTACGAACGCATTGCGCCGCGCGTGGCGGAGTTCTTAGCCTCGACAGACTCCAGACTCTAGACTCTAGACTCCAGACTTCGTTCTACGGCAGCGCCTCAATCATCGCGTCGATCTGCTCGGCCGAATTATAAAAATGCGGCGACGCGCGCAAGCGGCCGTAGCGCGGAGCAATCACAACTTTGTGACGCTTCAAATCTCTGAGGACGGTCTGCTCGTCGTGCGATGAACTGGTGAAGGAGACAATCGCGCTGCTTTCTCCCGGCTTTCGGCTGCTGAACACGCGATAGCCTTTTTCGGGAAGTCGCTCGCAAAGATAATCGGTCAGAGCCAGCACGCGGCGGCTGATCAGGTCGATGCCGACCTCCTGCAACATCCGGATCGACGCGCCCAGCGCCAGAATTCCGGGGATGTTGAAGGTGCCGCATTCGAAGCGTTGCGCGTCGGATCTCAGCGTAAAATCGAAGTGCTCATAGTCTGTCGCGTTGACGACGTTCCACCAGCCAACCTCGGGATGCAGTTTGTCGAGCAGTTCGCGGCGGCAGTAAAAAATGCCGCAGCCCTCCGTCGAGACCAGCCACTTGTGCCCGTCGGCAGACAGGAAATCGATGTTCATCGCTTGGACATCAACGGGCAGCATGCCAACGGACTGAATGGCATCCACGCAGAACAGGACGCCCCGCTCGCGGCAATGCCGGCCAATCGCCGCCACATCGTTGCGGAAGCCGCTGCCGTACTCCACGTGCGAGAGCGCGACGAGTCGCGTCTTGGGCGTGATCGCCTGCAGCAGTTCGGCGGTGTCGATGCGGCCATCGTGCTCAGGGACCATCACGTGCTTTACGCCGAAGCGCTTGGCCAGGTCCATCCACGGATAAACGTTGGCGGGATACTCCACGGCCGTGCTGACGATCTCGTCTTCCGAGTGCCACTCCAAGCCATTGGCCACGAACGCCAGACCTTCGCTGGTGTTTTTTACGAAGGCAATCTCGTCGGCGTGAGCCCCGATCAGCTTGGCGGCCAGCGCCCGAATCGCATCCGTTTGCGCGTACCAGTTCCCTTTCAGGTACGCATCATTCAACGATTGACGAATGTACGTTCGCAGCGCTTCGCCTGCGGCGGCCGAAATTGGAGAGACGCCGCCGTGGTTGAAGAACGTCCAGCTCTTTAGAATCGGAAACTGCTTTGCCGCATCGAAGCCGTCGGGAAGAGGCGGAATAGTATCGGGGTTCATCCTCGTATTGTCCCACGCGGATAACGCAGTTCAAGCGGCTGCCGTTGAGGAGTGGCGGGCGCCCTCGCCCGCCAAGGCCCCGGGCAAGGGCGCCCGGGGCTCCGGCATGACGCGTGGTATCATCCTCCTTTGACGACAGCGATCGGCTCCAACCGCAGCACGGGTCGAATCAAGCGAGGGATCCGCACAAAAAAACCGGAGCGCATTTCTGCGCTCCGGCAACACCAGACACCAGACACCAGACACCTAGAACTTATACAACCACTGCATCATCAGCGTGTCCTGGCCTCTGGACTTGAACGGATGGCTGATGTTGTACGGGTCGTTCAGGCTGCCGACACCGCGGTCGTCGCTGAAGGCCCGGCGGTTGGATTCGTCGTGGCGGTACTCAAAGCGAATGTGCAGCGGATCGGAGAGCGCCCAATCGGCCGTGATCGTCGATTCCCACAGGCTCTGGCGCATGCCGGTGCGTACGCCTTCGGGATCGTTGAACCACTCCGTGCGGTTGGCAATGTACCAGTTCTTTGCGAACTGATACTTGATGTAGCCGGCGGCTCCGTACCATTGCCGGTTCTTCACGCCGTTGAGCGTCGGGACGCTGCTCTCGTTGCAGTAATCGCCATTCAGGACAAACGTCCACTTTTCCCATGGCGTGAAGGTGAAGATCGTGTCCACCAGGAAGCGGCCATTTTTGTCATTGGAGTTCCACAAGCGCCCATCCAGCGTCGAACTGACCTCGGGGATCGTCGGGTCGCTCAGGTCCGAACCGGAGAACGGGCCGCCGTCGGGGTTGGCCAGAGTGGGCAGAGCCGTCTGAGCGCGCAGCACCGCGCGTTCATCGATGAACTGCTCGTCGCCATACATCGCGCCAACAACCCATGTGAACCATTTGTTCGGCGTCCACGTGGATTGCAGCATTCCCGTCTTGGCGTTGTTCTGATCCTGAATGTTGTCCCAGCCATTAAAAATGCCGGCCATGACTTTCCACTTATCCTTGAAGACTTCATAACTGGCTCGCGCGCCCGTGTGTGTAGCGGGAATCGCGAAGCCAAAGAGCAGGCCGCGCGACGAGTTGATGTTGTCGGCAGCTTCGATGACTTCCGCGCCGTGCATCGTGACCATCTTGCCGAAGTCGAGCGTGATGCCGTTGCCGACGTCGGCGATGTATTCGAGGTAAGCCTGCTCCAAATCCACTTCGAACGGCGCGGAGCCACGCTCGGCTGTGTCCATCGTGTTATCCTGCGCGGCAAAGAAGCGGGCGTCAGTGCCGAAAGCAAGATCGACACGGAAACCGGCTTCGCCGGGCTTCGTGGGAAGCCGCTCGAAGAACAGCTTGGCCAGGTGGACGTTGAAGCCGTTACTGTCCTGATCGAAGATGCGCAGGTTGTTCTTCTGGTTATCCGGGCGCGTAAGATTGTACTCATAGGAAACATCCAAGTATCCGCCGATCTTGAGCGGCCGGCACGTGGCGTCTGGCGCTGTAATGACGGCGCCCACCTTGGCTGCACTTGCGCCAGCATCGGAGAGAACCTTGTCCACGGCCGCCGTCACGCTTGGGCGCGCTTCGGCCTGCTTGAGTTTCAACTCCAGCTCGCGGTTCTTGTCCTCCAGCGCTTTCAGTCGTGCCAGAACATCAGCCATGCCTGGCTCTGCCGCAAGACAGGCGTTTCCCAGCACGGCGCAGGCGAGCAGCAGGCAGAACGCAATCAAACGTTTTGACATCTTCCCCTCCCAAAAAACAGAGAATCACACCATCCCAGCGATGAGGCGCGTAAACCGTGCAACGCAGATCGCATGCCTATAAATCGGGAACGGTATTACTACACCGGATGTCTAAAGTAAGTCAAGACGCAGCTAGGAGAAAAAGCTGAAATTGCCGATCGTCAGCTCCAACTTCGGCTGCACTCGTCACAACCTAGTGCTTTGAATTAATCAGTGTGTTCAAAAATTAGACCGTCTTTTTACTCACCGTGCGTATCGCCCAGACGATGAGCAGGAAAATCAAAACCATCGCGCCAATGTGAATGGCCCACGCCAACAGGCCCACGATCGTTCCGATGATGGCCTTGATCAGGCCCCAGCCCAGCAGCACGAGCACCGCGGCAAGTACCAGAGTGGCCGGCATCGAAAGTCCGCGCGGCTGCCGCGATCGAAGCAGATCGAGGATACGTTTCATCGCCGTTCCCTCCAGAGTTCCGTCACTAGTGATTCAGTTTCGAGCGCACGAATTCGGCGCGCTTGGTGTCGCGTTCCATGGGCTCGAGCACTCGGCCGGTGAGTTTCTGCAGATGCGCCGGCTGCGTGAAAATGAACAACTCGTTGACGGTCCGCAGTGACAAATCTTTCAATAAGCCCAGATGCACGCCCATACGCACGGCCGAAAGGAGCATCATCGCTTCATCGCTAGGCAGAAGCTGCGCGTACTTGAGCATGCCATAGGCGCGCCAGACGCGGTCTTCCAGGCGCTTGCGGTCTTTGGCCAGCAACGACTGACGGGCGCGATGCTCATAACCCACAATCGTCGGCACCACATCCTGGACGTTGCGAACAATTTCCTCTTCGGTTCGGCCCAGGGTGACCTGGTTTGAAATCTGGTAGAAATGCCCGCTGGCTTCCGTGCCTTCGCCGTAGAGTCCGCGCACCGCCAGATTGATCTTGCCCACGGCCTGGAAGACTTTTTCGATGTGCCGCGTGAGCACCAGCGCCGGAAGATGCAGCATCACCGAAACGCGCAGGCCCGTCCCAACATTGGTGGGGCAGGCAGTCAAGTAGCCCAGTTGCGGCGAGAAAGAATAGTCCAGGTGCTGTTCAAGCGCATCGTCGATCTGGCTGGCCATGCGCCAGGCTTCCTGAAGCTGGAATCCCGACTGGAGCACCTGCAGGCGGATATGGTCTTCCTCGTTGACCATGATCGCGACCGCCTCGCCCTGGCTGATCGCCACGCCGCGTTGGTGCTGCGCATCCTCGTGCTCTTTTGAGATTAGGTGCCGCTCAACCAGAAACTTCCGTTCAATCACGTCGGTCGTGTGCAGCGGGACGTACAAGCCGGTGTCGGTGACTTTGGCGTCGGCGATGGCCTGTTGGATCAGCGCTTCGCAAGTGCCACGTTCGGCCCCGTCCATCTTGGTGATAAAGCGGAAGCCGCGGATATTGCGCGCAAGGCGAATGCGGCTGGAGATGACGATCTCCGCCTCGGGGCCCGTTCCCCGCATCCATTCGCCCGAGGACTTGATCATTTCATTCAACGTCATAATGCCCAGCCCAGTTCATGCTCCGTGCTTTGTAGTTCGTGGTTTGTGATCAACACTAAGCAAACCTGAACCCCGAACCCTGACCCCTGAACCCTGTCGTTAAGTCTTCTTCTTTCCGTGCCCGCCAGAAGACTGCTTGGGCGGCGGTGGCGGTTCTTCGCCGGTAGGGCGGGCCTCCGCGCCCGTCACCCCGCCGGGCGCTGGGACCGCGGTCTTCAGCTTGTCTTCCATCTGCTTGATTTGATCGCGCAATCCTGCGGCGCGCTCGTAGTCTTCCTTGCGAATTGCGCGTTTGAGCTCCAGATGCAACTGGCGCACATCTTTTTGCATCGAGACTTCCGAGGAGACGCGGCGCGGGACTTTGCCCATGTGCTGCGACGCGTCATGGATCTTCTCGACCAGGCCCTGTACGTCGTCGCGAAACGTCGTGTAGCAGTCCGGGCAGCCAAAACGTCCGGATGCCTGAAACTGCGTCAGCGTGGTCGAACAGACGCTGCACGCGACCTCTTTTCCGCGTCGCGTCTTAAGCGCCTGTTCCTGCGCCTGGCTGGCGATTCCGGCCAAGAGATCCGATATCGAGAAGTGTGCTTTGCCGGGCAGTCCCTTTTCGGCCGCACAGCGTTCGCACAAATGCATCTCGTGCTTCTTGCCCTCACGGATTTCCGTCAGGTGCACGGTGGCTTCGTTTTCGCAATTCGATACGTCGCACTTCATACCCATGGTCCGTGGTGAGTGGTCACTTGGAGGTGACGAGCGGTTGTCACGGCTCCTGCCCTATCTCCTGCGTCCGAATTCGGCTGGTAGCGCCGGCCTCCGTGCCGGCCGGTTCCGCTAGGGCAGGCCTCCGTGCCCGCCTTCAAGCCGGCTTTGACTCCAGCAACGTCTTGAGCCGCTCCGGCCTTCCCGTGACGATGCCATCCACGCGGGACTCGATCAACTCGCGCATATCCGATTCTTCGTTGGCGAAATAGGCGAAGACCTGAATGCCTTTGTCATGCGCCTGGCGCACGAGCACGGAATCGGTCTGCGCGCGGTGGGGCCGCACCACTTTCAGTCCGAGCTTGTCCGCCTTTTCCAGGTACAGCCAGCCATCGACTTTTTCGCCCAGCAGCAGCGCGTACGAGAAATCCTTCGCCAGCTCGCGGAACGACTTGAGACTTTCGGAATCGCTGAAGGCCAGCACATCTTCGGCGGGCTTCGGCCGAGACTTCAGGGCCTTGAGCAGTTCGTCTGCCCAAGGCGTGCCTGCGCGGGTCTCCGGAAGCGAGAGCATCAGCCGGGCCTTCGGACCCACCGCGGCAATCGCTTCGGCGAGCGTCGGTACGCGGGTGCCCGCGAATTTCTCGTTAAACCAGGAGCCGGCGTCGAGCGCCTGGATTTCCGCGGCGGTCATCCGCGCGATGCGGCCGGATCCGTTGGTGGTGCGGTCCAGGCTCACATCGGCCAGGACAAGCGGCTGGTTGTCACGGGTGCGCTGGACCTCCAGCGCAAGCATGTTTACACCCAGTTCCAGCGCTTTCTGAATGGCCGGAATGGTGTTCTCTGGCGCTTGCTGTGAAGCGCCGCGATGCGCGATCGTAAGTGTCTTCATCACTACAGTATAATTCCGAAACCGAGAATGAACAGTCCGGCCTCCCCCTCACATCAGGCCGGCGCAATCTAGCTTTCATACCGCAAATGTTCAAAAAACACAAAGACCAATAAATTGTCTGTGGTGCGTTTTGAGTTGTCCGTTGTATATCGTCTTAAGAAGCCCCATTCGGCGTGAGATCCGGAGTCAATCAGAATGGCGGAGACAACAACGATGCTTCAGCTCACGTGCCGCAAAGTGATTGCGTTGTTGGTTTGCAGCGGGATTCTCGCCTCGCCGTCATCGCCGGCCGGCGACACTGACTTGGGCGGATTGAGCAAACTGCGCTACCGCAGCATCGACATCATGAAGTTCACGAAAGATACGCTCCGGCAGCAACCCTCCGAACTGGCCATCGATCGCCTGCTCGATTGTCTGAAAGCCAATTTCAACCTGACGCACGTCGCGGTTGCCATCCCGCTGGATGCGCAGGCGGACTACCCGCAACCGAAGCCAGGTCCTGCTTCCGCCGAAGAATTCACCAAGCGCCTTTGCGCAGGAATTCACGCGCGCGGCTTCAAGGTGATCCACCGCGGAACGTGGTGCGGGATCGAAGGACTCTATGGATTCCCGCACTGCGTCGGGCCACGGCGCTTTCCGGCTGGTACGGCGGAAGCGGTCCTAAAAGGAGCGGCGGACGGTTCGCTTCGCCCCGAATCCTGGCTGGCGAAAACGTATTCCTACATCATCGAACATCCCGATATTTTCGCGGATGGCGATTTGTGGGCCGTGCTTCCGGAGCGCACGGAAGGAATCTTCAATGAAGCCACCTCCTTCCTGCCGCATACAAAACCTGGCGTGGCGCAGCACTACGCCAGCTTCTTCATCGATCTGGCGGCTGTTTCGGCCGAAGCGTTCACGAAGATCGGCAAAAAAGTCGAGGTCGGCCTGACGGCCAACAACTTTTCCGAAGTGAAGAGCGGCTGGCTGCCGCAATCCATTTTCGCGAATGCGGGCATCGTGGCATTCGACCACTACGGCATTACGCACACGCCGCAGGAACTCGACAGCGATCTGCGCGCCGTCTTCGACCGGCGCGGCAAGCTGCCGTTGTTCCATCAGGAATGGGGCGACTACTGGAACGCCAAGATGCCGGAAGCCGAGCGCTGCGCGTACTTGAAGAGCATTCTCGACGTGTGGTGCGCGCTGGCGGCAGAAGGCAAGCTCATCGGCTTCAACTACTGGGGCGGCTGGCAGAACGAAGGCGAAGGCATTCTGGTGAACTCTGGAACGGCCGCGGATCCGCGCTACGAACTCAACGCGCGCGGAAAGATCCTGGCAGACTACTTCAGAACGCCTGGCGGTGATCAGCCTAAGGCCGAACGATAAACGACGCAAAAATATGGAGAGCCAAATATGAGAGGCGTGGTACGTGTCCCAAGTGCGGCGAGCGCGGTGATGTTGGCGAGTCTCTTGGCGAGCACAGCCGCGGCGCTCGAGATAGGCCAGTGGGATGGCACGACGCAAGCGGCGGAACTTTCCGGGCCGTACGAAGATCCCGTGCAGCAGGAGATACAGTTTGGGCGCCGCTCGTATTATCTGACGCCTTGGCGATCCTACATGGATACATGGCCGGCCAGCCGCTTTCTGCAATGCCTCGGCACCAACTTCAATGTCGATGACAAGGTTGCCGACGCCGTCGCGCAATTGCTGGGCGAGTGCTCCATGCGCTCGGCGCGTGTGGAAGTCGGTTGGGGAAGTCTTGCCTATGACGATCCGTCGAAGTTGCCCGACGGCGCAGTGAAGCCATTGACGACACGGCTGAAAGCGCTGCAGAAGCACGGCGTGCGCCCGTTGATGCTCCTGAACGCGAACTCCGGCTGGCCATGCCCGATCAAAGTCATTCGCGTGAAGCTGACCAAGCCCGCGGCGGCCGGCGCGCGCGAACTGTTTGTCGATAAGACCCAAGACATCAAGGTCGGCTACACCGGCCCGCGCGGACAGGCGTACCAGACCGGATTTCCGATCATCACCGCTGTGGAGGTAGCGCCGGCCTCCGCGCCGGTGAAGTGCGAACTCTCAGCGCCGCTGACAAAGGACCTGAAAGAAGGGCCGCTCGACTTGTTCATCCTGCGCTACCAGCCGTTTTCGGGCGCGGTATTCGAAGATGGAAAGCCGAACCCGGCGGCGCAGGAGACGCTGGACGGATGGAAGCTGTACGTCGCGGCGATCTGCAATGCGACGCGTGCGGCGCTAGGCACAGAAGGCGCGGCCGACGCGGGATTCGATCTGGAAGTCTGGAACGAGTACACGTTCGGCAGCCAATTCCTCAACGAGAAGGAGTACCACAAGCCGGCGCGGAAATTCAAAGAGAACATCAACTATAGCAAGTACGGGCTGAAGCGGGAGGGGTGCGAGATCATTCTGCCGATAACGATCGAGTACGTGAACGACCCCGCCAACAAGCTCCCGGGCGTCAAAGTCATCAGCGGTTTTGCCAATCAGCGGCCGTGGGACAACGGCGCGGAAATGTGGCCGGGGCAGACGGGCTTCAGCCGGCATTACTACACGGGCATCAACCCGGGAAAGTTCAATGGCACCGGCTTCTTGAGCCCTGAAACTGAGACGAACATCAAAAGCGGCCCGGTGAATGCGCTCGGCAAACCCGACGGCAAGCCGGACAAAAAAGACTGGCACACCGTCGATCCGGGGAGCTTCTTCATCCCGACGCTCACGATCAACCTTCCGGAGTACTGGTTCACCGGCTACAAGACGGAATTGATGTCACGCGAGACGCAGCCGTTCCCCAATTCGATGAAAGGGCATTTCCGCTACGCGCATCCCGGCACGGGCCAGCCGGCCGAGGTGTGGATGACCGAGTTCAACCTGGATCGCGGCCCGTGGGGCGATTACCTCGCGAAGCAGGCCGGCTGCAAGCGCGACGATCCCAAACTGGCCTCCCTGCTCCAGCACGTCGCGGCCAAGTCCACGCTGCGCTCATTCGTTTTCCTGAGCCACAAAGGCGTGCACACAATCAACATGTTTGCGATTCGCGAGAACGACGCGCTGGGGATGCTTCCGCAGTCGTTCTACAAAGTGCTTGCGGCGGAGAAGAATCAGCTTACGGACACCGTTCGCGCTGAAATCGGGCCGCAACTGACGTCGCTCAAGCGCGCGGCGGATCTCATGAAGTCGGGGCAGAGCATCACCACGGCCCGCCCGCTTCAGGTGGCGAAATTGGTTGAGCACAAGCCCCGCCTCGTCTTCAAAGGCGACGGCACGCTGGAACATCCCGACCGCTGGAATCGCGACGACTTCGCGTGCCTCCCGTTCCAACTCGACGCGGGCAAATTCGCCGTCGGCTACTACGTCGTGACACGCAACATCGTCCACGAGTGGAAGAAGGATGCTGATCTGCTCGACCCCGCGCGTTACGACATGCCGGAGCAGGATTTCGATCTGATGCTGAGCAACGTTCGCGGCGAAGGCGCGAAGGTTTCCGCGTTCGACCCGCTGACAGGCCTTTCGATCGCGGCCGAGGTGGTGCCGGCCTCCGCGCCGGTGATGGTAGCGCCGGCCTCCGTGCCGGCCGGGAAGGACGCCGGCACCACCATCACCGTGCGATTGAAGACGACGGATTGCCCGCGTTTCCTCATCATAGAGGAGAGCAAACCGGGCCCGCTGATCAGCGGGGTCAAAATGAGTGGCTCCAAGCTCTCCTTCAGCACCAACATTTCGGCCCCGGCAAAAGTGTCGTGGGGCTCGCGGCCAGAGCGCGCGAGCGGGGGAAACAAAGAGCTCCCTTCCGGCAAGGAGCACAGCGCAGAGATCGGCCCGCTCGCACCCGACGAAGGGGTGAAAATTGTAGTGGATAAAGACGGCCTCTTCGCCCGCTGGCCGATCTGGGGCCATGACACGCTCGGCGTGGCCAGCTTCAGCAAAGCGATTGCGGGGAACTTCGCGCCGGCGAGCGGACCGGAGTTCCCGGCACTGGAGAGTGGCAAAACGGCGAGTGAATTCGAAGCCGGCAACGTCGATCAAGCGAAGTGGCAGCAAATGCTGGGCGGCGCGGATAACGTCAAGATGGAACTCCGAACAATTCCCGGCGATTTGAGCAACGTAAAGGCGATGCTGCCCGCCACGTCGGCGGCCGACAACGTCAGCATTCACGCCAGCAAGTGGAATGACGTCGCGGCGTGGGTGGCGGAATTCCGCCTCGACGGCCCAGCGCATCCGGGACTGTCGGAACTGCATCAGAAGTACTTCATCGCGCCGATCAAAGGCGGACATGTCGTGTTCTCGTTCCGCGGCAGCAGCGATTCGATGAGCAAACGCGAGAAAGCTCTGAAGGAAATTACCGAGGGTGTGAAGTTCAAGTAACGCAACATACAAGATGGAGTGCGTAGTCCTACTGTGACAGCCCACCCGGCTTTCAGCCGGGTTCAAGATGTTGTCAGACCCCTGCTTCAGCAGGGGGTAAAGCGGCTCGACGCATTCGGTAGCCGGCTTCCAGCCGGCTTGCGAGGTTATGCTTGGGCTTAAGCCCTCCCTCTGCCGGGGTAAGCCGACTGAAGTCGGCTATGGGATTGTTCGGGCGCCTCAAAACCCCAGCTAAAAGCTGGGGCCTAACAACGTCTGAAAGCAGGCTGAAGCCTGCTGGACCATTTTCCGCCTGTCACAATAGGACTACGCACTCTACAAGATGAATCGCGCATCAAGAGGTGTTGACCTGCGCGTTTTCTTCGCCAGAATGGAAAGGTTGCGTTCACGGAGACGTTTGATGCCTGAAGCTGGCGAACTCGAGCGGCTGCGTGCGGAGAAACTCGCGCTGGAGAAGCGCGTGACGGAGTTGCAGGATGCCTTGGCAGGTGAAGAGAACCTCCGCCGGCTCAACCGCACCCTGAAGGCGCTCAGCAACAGCAGCCAGGCCTTGATGCGGCTCAGCGATGAAGCCAGCTATCTCAAAGAAAGCTGCCGGATCGTGGTGGAAGACTGCGGCCACAGCATGATGTGGATCGGCACAGCCGAGAATGATGAGATCAAATCGGTGCGGCCGGTCGCGTTTGCCGGTTTTGAGGCGGGGTATCTTGAAACCCTGCGCCTGACCTGGGCGGACACCGAGCGCGGCCGGGGCCCGACCGGCACCTGCATTCGTACGGGTAAGCTTGCGACGTGCCGCAACATGCTCACCGACCCGAATTTCAAACCCTGGCGCGAGGAAGCCGTGAAGCGCGGCTACGCATCCTCCGCGGCATTTCCGCTGCTGGCCGGCGAGCGCGCGTTCGGCGCCATGACGATTTACTTCCAGGACCCGGATCCTTTCTCGGACGCCGAACTCCAGTTGCTGACGGAACTGGCCAATGATCTGGCGTATGGAATGGGCGCGCTGCGCATGCGAGCCGCTCACATGCACGCGCGCGAGTTGCTGCGGCACAGTGAGCAGCGGTATCGCGCGCTGGTGGAGCTTTCGCCGGAGGCGATCTACATCCTGCGAGACAGCAAGATCGTGCAGCTCAATCGCGCGGCGTTGACGTTGTTCGGCGCTGCGGACGCGGACCAGATCGTGGGAAAGACGCCCTTTGATTTGTTCCGCCCGGAGTTTCACGCGGCTATTCGCGACCGAATTCGCCGCCTGTTGAAAGGGGAGAACGCCCCGCTGCTAGAGGAACGGATCGTGCGGCTGGACGGAGCGGAGCGCGACGTGGAAGTCGCCGCCGCGCCGTTTGAGGACCGCGAAGGCCGGTCAATCCAGGTGATCTTGCGCGATATCACCGAGCGCAAACTCAACGAAGCCGCGCTAAGGCGCGCCCGTGCCGACGCCGAACGTGCCAGCCAGATGAAGGATGAATTTCTGGCGGTGCTTTCGCACGAACTGCGCACGCCGTTGACGACGGTCTACGGCTGGGTGCGCATGCTGCAAAGCAAGCGGTTGGACGAGGCCAATTCGCAGAAGGGTCTCGAGGTCATCGAGCGAAACCTGAAGACGCAGACGCACTTGATCGAAGACCTGCTCGACGTATCGCGCATTATCGCAGGGAAAATGAACATCCAGCAGCAGGCTCTGGATTTTGCGGCCATTGCGGCGGGAGTAGTTGAGTCTTTCAGGCCGGTCGCAGAGACGAAAAAGGTGGCATTGCGCTTTTCGGGCTGCGCGCATCCGTTGCCGCTGTCTGGAGACTCGGCGCGCCTGCAGCAGATGGTCTGGAATCTCGTCTCGAACGCCGTGAAATTCACGCCATCGGGCGGGCGAGTCGATGTGTGCACCAGCGCGGCGAGCGGGCAGGCGTTGTTGGTGATCAGCGACACGGGGCGTGGAATCAGCCCCGAATTTCTGCCGCTCATCTTCAATCGTTTTTCGCAGGAGAGCAGCAGCAGCAGCCGGCAGTACAGCGGGTTGGGGCTGGGACTTGCAATCGTGCGGCATATCGTCGAACTGCACGGCGGGAGCGTTACGGCGCAAAGCGAAGGCGAGGGGAAGGGCGCAACGTTCAGCATTTCTCTGCCCTTGTTGGAGAGGAATGAGGTTCCGTCCGTTCTCGTCCATGCCGAAGCAGCTCGCGCGGACGCGTTGTCGGGTTGCGCGATCCTTGTGGTGGAAGACGACCGCGACGTGCGCGAGCTTCTGGTGGACTGGCTCCGCTCGACTGGCGCACAGGTCAGTGCAGCAGGATCGGTGCCGGCTGCCTTGGAGGTTCTGAGGAGCTTTGAGCCGACCCTGATCGTGAGCGACATTGGATTGCCCGGTGAGGACGGGTACTCCTTCATGAGAAAATACCGGACGCTTGAAGCCGAGTCTGGACGGAAAGAAACGCCGGCTCTCGCGCTCACCGGCTATGCTCAGCCCGAGGACATCCGCCGCGCAACGGAAGCGGGGTTTCAGGCGCATTTGTGCAAGCCGATTGATCCCTACTTGTTGATCGGCCGCATCCGGCAGTTGGTGGCAGAGACGACAGGCGTGCAGACTACCTGACGGCCAACTCAGTGATCGAGCGACTCCGGGCCCACTGCTCACTGGTCAGCCGGCTGATGCCGGCAACAGAATGGTGAAGCGGGTGCCTTCGCCAAGGCGGCTGCAAACTTTAATCGCCGCCTTATGGCCGCGCACGATGCCTATCACAGCGGCCAGTCCCAGACCTCGGCCAGAGGCTTTTGTGGAGAAGAACGGATCGAAGATGCGCGAAAGCGTCAGTTCGTCCATTCCAGCGCCCGTATCGGAAACCTCCATCACGACAACCTCGCGCGCGCTCGATGGCAGATAGGATCTCGACATCGTTGCCACGGCACTGCCTGTAGCGCCGGCGTCCCTGCCGGCCGTGGTAGCGCCGGCCGTGGCAGTGCCGGAATCCCTGCTGGCCGGCGCCGCCCCGCGGCCGGTCTTCAACCGAATGCTGCCGCCCTTCTGGCCGATCGCTTCGGCCGCGTTGATGATCAGATTCATCACCACCTGGCGAAGTTGAGTCGGATCGGCGGAGATCTTCGCCAGGTCTGAGCAGAGGTCGAGTTGGAAAGTGACATGCGGACCGATGGAGGGCTGGAGCAAATGGGACAGCTCGCGGATCAGCGTGTTCAAATCGGTCGGCTGTTTGGAGAGCCCGCCCTTGCCGGAGAAGGCGAGCAACTGTTTGCATAGGTCGGCGGCCTGGCGCGTCGCCGTTTCGATGTTGGTCAGATACGTGGCCATGCCCGAGTCAGCCTTGGCTGGTAGCGCCGGCGTCCCTGCCGGCGCCACCGCTGCGGCTTTGCTCTGCGCCATCACGCTCATCAAACCCAGATTTCCCATGATGGCGCCCAGAAGATTATTGAAATCGTGCGCGATGCCGCCGGCCAGCACGCCCAGGCTTTCCAGCTTCTGGGCCTCCAGCAGTTTGCGCTCCAGCGCCATGCGTGTTTCCTCGGCGGCGCGGCGTTCGGTAATATCTGTAGCGATCGCGCACACTGCGTACGCCGCGCCGTCCGGGCCGCAGAGCGGGAATTTTACGCAGAGATAAATCTGGTGGGTGTTGCCGGCCCCCGCGTCGGCTGGGACGCCTCCACCGTCAGCCGTGGCGCCATGCCAGAGTTCCTCGCTGGTGACCGGACGGCGGGTATCGAGGACGCGCTGGTCTTCCGCCTGTTGCCGGTCGGCCTGTTCCTGGGAGAAAAGATCGTAATCGGTGCGGCCGGTGATCCAATCTTTGGTGGTATTGAACAGGGATTCGAACTGCCGATTCACCAGCATGTACCGGCCGGAAGTGTCTTTCAGCCAGATCACGGCGGCGGAGTTGTCGATGATGGCCTGAAGCTGCTGCTGGCTGCTGGCGAGTTGTTCGAGCCGGACGCGCGACTCGTGAGCCAGGTTCCACTTTTCGGTCAGAGCAAAGGCGATCTGACGCGCTTCAATCGCGTCGAAGGGCTTCTTTAAGATCAGCAGACGATCCGTTTGGCCCAGGCGCCCGGCGATCTGGTCCCACGAGTAATCTGAGAACGCCGAACAAATGACGGCCTGAACGGATGGATCTTCTTTCCAGATGCGGCTGAGGGTCTCGACACCATCCATGCCCGGCGGCATCCGCACGTCAACGAAGGCCAGCGCATACGGCTTGCCGTCGTGCAGGGCTTTGCGGACTTTCTCCAGACCCTCCGCGCCCTGATAGGCGCTATCGATGCTGAACGTCGCAGGGGGCTCCGTCCCGACTGCGACGCCTTCGTGCGCCATGTCAAATAGTTTGCTTTCCTGCAGGCTCAGGGCATCTCGGCCGCCGCCCGGATTGAGGATCTTGGCGAAGGCGCCGTGGATTTCCTCATTGTCGTCAATAATGAGCACACGACGGTTTTTTGCTGTAGAGCTCATAACGCACCTTTCATACCACGGTCAGCGCTGGAAACCAGTCGAGTGCGCTGCACCACTGTACCGCAGGCGTCCTCGCCTGCAGACGGCGGCGAAGCCGCCGCCTTCTTCAACGGGCTGCTATGGCTGCGGCGCCGCTTGCGCGGGCAGTTCGAGCGTGAAGCTGGCGCCTTTTCCCGGTCCCTCACTTTGAGCCACCAGCACGCCGCCCAACGACTGAGCGGCCAGCGCGCTGCTGTGCAGTCCGAATCCATGGCCTTCTTTTCGCGTTGTGAAACCGTAGCGGAAAATGCGCGGCAGGTCGTCTGGCGCGATTCCCAGCCCGTTATCGCTGATCACGATCTGCACACGGCCCTCTCCGGGGCTTCGCAGTTGGATCGTGATTCGCCGGTTGCCCTGTGCGTTTTCGACCACGGCGTAGCGGGCGTTGCTGAGCAGGTTGACGAGTATCTGGAGAACCTTGTGCTTCTCGACGTCCATCGGCGGCAGTGGCGCGAAGTCGCGCACGATATCGATCTGGTGCCGTGAAATAGCCGCGGAGTTGATGCGGATGGCATCTTCAATCAGCCCGGAGAGCGCCATGCGTTCGCGCACGCCGGCGACGCCGGCGTAGGACTGCTGCATGCCGACAATGTTGCGGATGTGGCTGATGTTCCGGTTCAGCGATTCGAGCTCCTGGAGCATGTTGCGGTTCTCGTCCAGGAGGTGCTTGGACAAGGCATCCATGTACGGGATGAGCTGCGAGCCCTTCGGATCGTTGGCCAGGAATTGCGGCAGATTCTGAACGTTCTGCTTCAGCATTTCGACGATACGCGAGAGCATGGACAGGCGCGATTGGCGCAGCGCGTCGCTGATGATGGTTGCCGAAGCATTAATGCCTGTGAGCACGTTTCCGACGTTATGGAGCACGCTCGTCGCGATTTCGGACATGCCCGCGCGGTGAGCGGTTTCGACGAGTTGCCGGTGTGCTTCGCGCAGGGCGTTTTCCGTGCGTTTGCGGTCGGTGATGTCCAGGTTGATGCCCACCCACGTCGTGATTTCGCCCCGTTCGTTGCGCACGGGAACGCCGCGGCTGAGAATATCGTGGAAGACGCCGTCGGCGCCGTGAATGCGGTGCTCATAATCCCACATGGCCCCCAGGTTGCGGCAGCGTTCCCAGTCGGCAAGGGTGCGCTGGATATCTTCGGGCGGGAGCAGGTGCGTCCATCCCAGCGCCTTGCACTGATCGAGCGTGGTGCCGGCCATCTTGAGGAAGCTGTCGCTCAGATAGATCGTTCCGCCGTCGGGCGCGCACATCCAGAATCCGAAGGGAAGCAATTCGCCGATGCTCCGATACCGCTGTTCGCTTTCGCGGAGTGCTTCTTCGGCGCGCTTGCGTTTGGTGATATCTTGCGCGACGCCGGTGATCAGGATGGCCTCGCCAGTGCTGTCGCGCGTGATCCTTGCGGTGCCGGAGACATAGCGCACGTTTTCGGCGTGATCGAGGATGCGGAAATCGACCGTGTAACCGGTCGCGTCGGACTTTAGCGCGCGCTCGATCGTCTGCGATACGCGGGTTCGGTCGTCGGGGTGGATGCGCGAGGTAAACCATTCGATCGTGGTCGCGGTGCTGGGGTCGGCATCAAAGATCTCGTACGACAATCCGTCCCAGTGCGACCGGCCCGTGCGCAGATCCCAGGTCCAGCGGCCCAATCGCGCAATGCTCTTGGCTTCCGCCAGCAGCGCCTCGCTCTCGCGCAGAGCGGCCTCGGCCTCCTTGCGGTCGGTGATGTCCTGCGAGACGCCCGTGACCTGCCACGGATTGCCCTCGCCGTCCCGGCTGATGCGGCCGATCGTGTTCAGGTAGCGAACGCGGCCGGCGCGATCCACAATCCGAAAATCCATTTCGTACGAACCGGCGCCCGAGTGCAGCGCCTGTTGAATGACGCGCGCTTTTGGACGGTCTTCCGGATGCGTCAGGCGCAGGAAGGTTCTGGCGTGCATGGGCGTGCCCGAGGGCACATCGAAGATGTTCCATAATTGCGAGCTGCCCGTGACGATTCCGGTCTTCAGATCCCAAGTCCAGTTGGCCAGGCGGGCGATGCGCTGCGCGGCTTCGAGCCTGGCTTCGCTTTCGCGCAGGAACTCTTCGGCTTGCTTGCGCTCGGTGATATCCTGCGTGACGCCGTTGACGTGGAGAGCCTTGCCGCTGCTGTCGCGTGCGATGCGGGCGATTCTGAAGACATAACGCACGTGCCCTTGCCGGTCCAAAATGCGGTGATCGAGCGTGTATGAGGGCGCGCCGGAAAGAACGGCTTCATTGACAACGCGGGCGACCCGGACCCGATCATCGGGGTGCACGCGCGACTGGAAGAGTTCGTAGTCGGGTTTTACCTCGGGATCGACGTCAAAGATCTCGTACATGAACTGGTTCCACACCATCTTTCCTGAACCGGGCTCCCAGCTCCAGCTCCCCAGGCGCGCGATGCGTTGCGCGGCCGAGAGCTTGGCCTCGCTCTCGCGCAAGGCGTCTTCGGCGAGACGCCGGTCGAGGATTTCGCGGCGGAGCACATCGTTGGCTCGAGCGAGTTCGGCCGTGCGCGACTTGACGCGCTCTTCCAACAGCGCGTGCGCGTCGGTAAGAGCTTTTTCGTGGGCGCCCATTTGGGCGAGCATGTCGTTGAAGCCGTCCACGAGCTGACCGACCTCGTCCTTTGAGCCGGCCGAGGCGCGGATGCTGTAGTCTTTGTTCCGCGACACTTGTTGAGCGGTTTGGGCGAGGTCGAGGATGGGACGTGAAATAATCCGCTGCAGGATCATCGAAAGAACGCCCGCCAGCAGCAGCGGGATCGCCAGGTAGATGCCGGAGATGATTGCATCCTTGCGCAAGCGGCCGTAAAGCTCTTCGAAGTCGCTGCACAGGAAGATGGTTCCGATCTGCTCGCGTTCCAGCAGTATCGGCCGGTAGAGATGCAGGTGATCGCCAGCAAAGCGGTAAGAGACAGGCTCCGGCGTCGGCGGCGCGTCCGCGCTCTTCTCGCTCGCATGATAAGCGGCAAACAGCTTCCCATTTTTGTAAATCGCCGCGCAACGAATGCTCGGCCGCACGCGTAAGGTGGCGAGTATCTGCTCGGCGTCTCGCTGCCGGTCGAATTCAATTGCGGCAGCGGTGTTTGCCCCGATCACGTCTGCCAGCCCGCCCACGTCGCGCACGATGCGGTCTTCGAAGGTCACAACTTCATAGATGATATGCGCGGCGGAGCTGACCAACAAAGCAGCCACGCTGGTCAGCATGATGATCCAGATGAGCTTCCATCTTATAGACATGTCACGCAGCTTGCGCATGGTCGTGCTTCTCATTGACTTGTGGCACGCATGTGAGCGGCGTCGGCTCTTGGCGCCAGGTTCATGCGTGCGTTCGACTGTTTTGCACGCATAAGTTCGCGCAAACGACGCGCGAACGTATGCGTGCCACCTACTTGTCCCGGACGATCTTTGAGAGCTTCAGGAGCTGCGAGCTGATCTGCAGCCCTGCGCGTTTGGCCGCGTCCGGGTTGACGGCGAAACGCACTTTCCCTTCCGAAAGATAAAATCCAACGATGCCGCCGCGCTCGGCGAATTCCTCGCTGTCGCCGACGGTCAGCGTGGCGCTTTTCTTCAGCGTTTGCAGAACCTTTGAGACGCGCTCGGGAGAACCACCGATGAAAAGCAGGTGGCAGGCGGGAGTGTCGGCGCCGGCCGCATCGGACTGGAAATCTTCGAATGTGGCGTAGCGTTTCACAACGATGCGGCGGTCGTGGGCCTTGCGGTCGGCGAGCGCGCGGTCGAACGCGGCGCCGAAGGGATCGTCGCCGAGAATGCCCACGACGACGGCAGCGTCTTGGTCTTTGAAGGCGCTGGGCGGCCAGTCCACGAATTTGAGGAAGTTGAAGATGAACACGGCCTTGACGTCGTATTCGCGCGCTTCCTCGGCACGCGACGGCGCGGCGGGCAGCAGTGCAAGCGCCAGCAGGCCGGGGAGCATCCCGGCGGCAGACAGTACAGTCGTTCGGGCGCGCGGCCCGCTCAGAATCTCAGTTTGCACTGTATGCCAAAAGTCCTGGGCTCTTCCGTGTAGAACGCTCTGGGGACCAAGGTTCGGGTACCGATTTCATGCTGCAGGCGCTTGTTGTCTCCCACGCCCAGCAGATTCATGCCGTACAGGCTGGCCGAAAAATTCTTTTTGAAGTCGTAGGTGAGTGACATGTTGGTCCTCAAGTTGAGCCCGAAGACATTCCGGTCTTCCAGGTCGCGGATGGCGCGGCGGAGCAGCGGGGTGTCGTCGGCGGTGCCGCGTACGGCTTTCTCGATCATGGGGATCTCGTCCTCGGCGCCCGGGAAACCCCAAAAAACGCGGGAGTCGAGGTGCAGCGTGAAGTCCCCCAGGAAGCGGTAATTTAGAAACAGCTTGGTGGCGTGATTCGACCAACTGTTGATATCGCGACCCGTGCCGGTCAGTCGCGGCTGTCCCGTTACCGGGTCGGGGAGCTCCGCGTAGTCCGCATAGCTGATGCTGCTGGACGAGACGCCCGGAGCGAGATGGAAATCCAGCAGCTTCACGTAGGAGTGGTTCAGGCCGAAGTCGAAGGGCTTGGCGGAGTATCGCGCTTCGAACTCCAGCCCCATGTGTTTGTCCACGCCCTGCGGGATCGTGCCGCCGAAGGACGTCGCGCCCCCCGGTCCCAGTGAGACCGATGAGACCACAAAACCCACGGCGTTCAGTTCGTTGTAGTACGCCGACGACGAGAGGTGTAGCCGCTTCAGCGGCTGGTAGTCGTAGTTCAGTTCGACCGCGGTCAGATCTTCGGTCTTGGCTGTTTCCCCCATTTGGTGTGAGAGCAGGAGTTGTTCGGCGGTGGTCATGCGCACGGATTGCTGCCAGCTCGCCTTCAGGAAGTTCTTGTCGTTGATCTCCGAAAGGATGGCAACGCGCGGCGAGAACAGGTATTGCGTATCGCGATGCTTGTCCACGCGGCCGGAGAGAAGCACGTTGAATTGGGGCAGAAACTCCAGACTCAGCTCGCCTAGCAGCGAAAACGTGTGCGTGCTCCAGCCGTCGCCCACAAAAAAGGCGTTGGCGGGTTTGGTGCCGCCGAGATCCTGGGGCAGCCCGCTGAAGTCGAACGCCGCGGAGGAAGGGCGCGAGACGTAGTTGAAATTGTCGCCCATACGCAGGCGGTCGGAACCCTCGCCAAACTTCGGACCGAAATGATCCAGGGCCCATTCGGCGCCCAGAGAGGCGTGGATCTTCGAATGCGGCTTCAGATGCGCCATGACCCTGGCCAACAGTTCGTCTTCTCCAAAATTGGATTGCATATTCCAGACGCTGTTGCGATCGCCGACGCGCTGTTGGATCTCGGACGGCGCGTCGGAGGGAAAAGTATTCTGCGTCCGGCGCCGCCGTTCGAAATCCTGGTAGCTCCAGCTTAGCGCGGTATCCAGGTTGAACGTGTCGCTGAACTCATGGGTGTTCTCCAACTGCAGCGTGAGCTGGCGGTTCTGGATTTCGCTGGAGACTTCGGGCTTTCCGAACAACGGATCGCCATCAGCATCGAGACCTTTTTGGAAGCGCGTCAGGGCGAGCCGCTGATCCATGTTGCCGCCGCTGGTGGTGAAGCGGGACCAGAAGCGCCATTCCTGGAAGAACTTCAAATCCACATGGGCCTTGTACTGCGGCTGGTCCTCGAAATCGCTGTAGAACGGATGAGGGGGGAATGATTTCGGCGACCCGGCTCTGAAATCGTCGGTGCCGATGAATCCGAACCCGTCCGCGAGGCTGCCTTCCATATTGAAAGTCCGGGGATGTTGCTGGCCTGCCGTGGCGGTCGTGCTGAAGTGCAAGAAGAGTTCGATATCCTTCTTCTTGAATCCATAGCTGATCGCGCCCAACTTTGAGTCGTACGGAAACATGTATTGAAGCGTCAGCTCGGGCCGCTGCACCTGTTCGGCCGTCTTGGTGATGAGATTGATGACGCCGGAGATGGCGCCGGGGCCGTAGGTGACCGAACCAGGTCCGCGGATGACCTCGATGCGCTCGATATCGTTGAGATCCCAGTTGGTCAGTTCGGTATACGCGCCGCCATGCGCTTTATCGTTCATCTGCCGCCCGTTGACGAGCACTAGAAACTTCAGATTCCGATCGGAGATGATGCCGCGAATGCCCAACTGGCGGCCTTCGGAATGTGGAAAGACCATCGCGCCGGGCACGTAGACTTCGATGAGGTCGAGCACGTTCCGGTGCGGGGTCAGACGGATATCTTCCGCCGTAATGATGGTGGCCGAAACGGGGGCCTTTCGCTGCGTCGTTGGCGCCAAGGTGCCCAACGTGCGAACAGGGATATTCAGCACCTGTTCGAGACTGAGATCGAAAAGCTCGTTTAACCTGCGCGCCCCAGGGGTCGTGGCCTTGGGGGGCGCCGGCGGCTTTTGCTCGTCCGGTTTCTTCTCGCCATCCTTCGGCGGCTGCGCCGGCTTTGGCTCGCTGATGGCCGGCTTGTCCGGCGCGGATTCCTCGGCGAGACCGGCCGTCGTGGCCAAGGCCAGGCATAACAACGCTGTCCAGTGCCGTGAGCGCCGAACAGAATATCGGCGGCAATGGCCCATGCGTCTCCCGTGACTGCGTTCTTGTGAACCTGTTGGCTTATGGAGAAATTAGAGCACAGAAAAGGGCTTTTGCAACGATCTGTTTTTTGAACCGCGAAGATGAGAAGACGCGAAGAACGAGCTTCGGCCTAGCTGACAAGCGCGCTGCGCGAGCTGGGTGGCTGGCAGGCCAGCAGGCAGCGGTCGATGACCGCGGCTTTGGAGGCGCGGCCGGTGATGCGGAGGACGCGGCAGTACCGGCGCACCAGACGGGCTTGGACGGGGCGCTCAGCCTTCGTAGCAAGTTCCAGCGTGCGGGCGTAGACGGCGTCGGCGCGCGGGATCTCGCCGCTCAGGCAGAGCGTATCGCCAAGGAAGGCCATGTGTTCGAGGACATCGGGATGAAAGGAGCCGAGTTTCGCGACCTTTTCGACAAGCTGAGCCTTCAGTGACTCGACTGAACCCGGTTCATAAGTCGTTTCGCCGCGTCTTGCCATAGCACCGTCCTCTACACGATATAATTCGGCGGCGCGGCGGAGTATTCCCGAAAATCGGAAGGCGTGCGCGCGAAGGAGCGCCGGGCGCCTCGCCCGGGTCGGCGGGCGAGGGCGCCCGTCGCTCCTGCGAAAAGAAAACGCCCGCAATTCTGCGGGCGTTTCCAAACTCTGAACCCCGAACCCTGCCGTTCAACCTCTCCAGCTCTGCAAGACGCGGGCGTAGTTGCCGCGTTCGTAGCCGCTGGGGTCGGGGCAGTGCTTCAGGCTGAGGCTGCCGCGCATTTCCTTGATCGAGTTGTACTGGTGCTCTTCCATCCACTCGACCATGCCCTTGCGGATCTCCTTGAGGTGCGTCGGGCCGTTCTGCAGCAGAGCGGAAAGAACCTGCACGGCGTCGGCGCCGGCCATGATCGACTTGACGGCATCCAGGCCCGTGTGCACGCCGCCGGTGACAGCGAGGTTGGCCTTGATGCGGCCGAAAAGAATGCCCAGCCAGCGCAGGCGGAGGGGCAATTCGGCGGAAGTGGAAAGCTGGAGTTTGGCAACAACGTTGAGCAGTTCGGCGTCGATTTCGGGCTGATAAACGCGGTTGAAGAGCACGAGGCCCTGCGCGCCGAGGCTATCGATCGAGCAGGCCAGGTTCATCAGCGAGGAATAGAACGGCGAGAGTTTGACGGCAATCGGAATCGTCACGGACTTCTTTACGAGCTTGATGCACTCCAGGACGCGACCCTCGACGTCGCCGGACGTTTCAGCCGGATCGGTCGGCAGGTAGTAGACGTTCAGTTCAAGGCCGTCGGCGCCGGCTTCCTGAATCTCTTCGGAGTACTTCAGCCAGCCGGAGGGCGTGATGCCGTTCAGGGAGGCGATAACTGGAATCGAGATCGCTTTCTTAATTTTGCGAATCTGTTCCAGGTAGGGTTCCGGTCCAAGGCGAAATTCGTGCGCCAGCGGGAAGTACGAACGCGCTTCGGCCGAAGTGTCCGTGGCGGCCTCGATGTCCGCGATCGTGCCGAGAGCCTCTTTGGTGAGCTGTTCTTCGAACAGGGAGTGCATCACGATGGCCGCCGCGCCGGAGTCTTCCAAGCGCTTGACGGTGTCGATGTCGTCCACCAGCGGACCGGAGGCGACAATGAGCGGGTTGGCAAGTTTGAAGCCGAGATAGGTCGTAGATAGATCCATTGTGTCTCCTTGGTCGTCTGGTGTCTGGTGGCCTGGTCGTCTGGTGCCTTGTGTCTGGTGTCCGGTCATCGCTCTAGACCAGACACCAGGCCACCGGACACCTGCAGTTGCCTTACTTCGCCGGTTCCGCCTTTATGACCGGCGGTTCTGCTGCTTGTGCCGCGCCAACATGAGAGGCAGCCATTTGCTGGTAAAGGGCGAAGCGGCTATCGGTGTGGGCCTGAGCGGACGCCAGGAGCGTCTTGTACCGCTCCGGATCCATTTGCTCGACCATACGGAAGCGCGCTTCGTTCTGCATGTACTGTGCGATCTTGACCTTCCCGGGCTGCGAATCGAGCTGCAGCGGGTTTTCGCCGGCCAGCGTGCGGCGCGGATCGTAGCGGTACAGCGGCCAGGAGGCGGATTCGACGGCCAGTTTCTGCTGGTCGAGGCCGCGGGCCAGGTCGTAGCCGTGCGCGATGCAGTGGCTGTAGGCGATCATCAGCGACGGGCCTTCGTAAGAATCGGCTTCGACGAACGCCCTGACCGTCTGCGCGTCGCGGGCGCCGAAGGCGACCTTCGACACATACACGCTGCCGTAGGCCATGGCGATCATGCCCAAATCCTTCTTCGGAATCGCCTTGCCGGCGGCCGCAAACTTCGCTGCGGCGCCGATCGGCGTGGACTTGGAGGCTTGACCGCCGGTGTTGGAGTACACTTCGGTGTCGAGAACCAGCACGTTGATGTCGGCGCCGGAGGCAAGCACGTGGTCCAGTCCGCCGTAGCCGATGTCGTAGGCCCAGCCGTCACCGCCGATGATCCAGACGGTCTTGCGGACGAGGTAATCGGCCAGCAGAGACAGCCAGCGTGCGTCGGGCGTGTTGATCGTGGCCAGCTTGTCTTTGAGGGCTGCGACGCGGACGCGCTGAGCGGCGATGCCGGCTTCATCGGACTGCTTGGCTTCGAGCAGCTCTTTGACCAGCACATCGCCGATCGCCGAGGCGTTCTTCGTGAGCCGTTCGCGGGCCTGTTCGTTGTGCTTGTCAAGTGCGAGGCGCATGCCCAAGCCGAACTCGGCGTTGTCTTCGAACAGGGAGTTATTCCACGCCGGACCGCGGCCTTCTTTGTTCTTGGTGTAGGGCGTCGTGGGCAAGTTGCCGCTGTAGATTGACGAGCAGCCCGTGGCATTGGCGGCGAGCATGCGATCGCCGAAGAGCTGGGTGAGCAGCTTGATGTAGGGCGTTTCGCCGCAGGCCGCGCAGGCGCCGGAGTACTCAAAGAGCGGTTCCAACAGTTGCGAGCCTTTGACGTCGGCCTTGACCTTGGTGCGATCGACTTCGGGGATATCGAGGAAGAAGTCGAAGTTTTCCCTCTCTTGAACCAGGACCGGAGCCTGCGGGGCCATGTTGATGGCCTTGCGGCTGGGGTTGGTCTTGTCCTTGGCGGGGCAGACCATCACGCAGATGCTGCAGCCGGTGCAATCTTCGGCCGCGACCTGGATGGTGAACTTGGAGCCCTTGAAATCGCTGGTCTTGTAGTCGGCCGACTTGAATGTTTTGGGTGCCTTCGCCAGCAGCTCGGCGCCGTAAACCTTGGGGCGGATGGCGGCGTGCGGGCAGACCATCGCGCACTTGTTGCACTGGATGCAGAGGCCCGGTTCCCAGATCGGAATATCGAGGGCGATGTTGCGCTTTTCCCACTTCGTTGTGCCGGTTTCCCAAGTGCCGTCCACCGGGAAGGCGCTGACGGGGAGCAGATCGCCCTGGTTGGTCATCATCATGGATGTGACCTTCTTGACGAAGTCGGGCGCCTTGTCCGAAACCGCTGGCGGCAGGCCGCGAGTGGCAGTGATCTTCGTGGGCAGCGTAACGGGGAACAGGTGGGCCAGCGTGTGATCGACGGCGGCGAAGTTGCGTTTGACGATTTCCTCGCCCTTGCGGCCGTAGGTCTTTTTAATGGCCTTCTTGATCTGCTCGATAGCTTCTTCCTTCGGCAACACGCCGGAGATGGCGAAGAAGCAGGTCTGCATGATCGTGTTGATGCGTACGCCCATGCCCGTGTCTTTGGCGACCTTGTAGGCGTCGATTACGTAGAGCTTGCACTTCTTTTCGAGCAGCGCCTGCTGGACTTCGCGCGGGAAGCTTTCCCAGACCTGATCGGGAGCGTAGTGCGTGTTGAGCAGGAACACTGCGCCAGGAGCCGCGTAACTGAGAACGTCGTACTTTTCGAGGAAGATGGGCTGGTGGCAACCGACAAAGTTGGCGCGCCGGACCAAGTAAGAGGAGCGGATCGGGCGTTTGCCAAAGCGCAGATGGGAGATCGTGATGGCGCCCGACTTCTTGGAGTCGTACACGAAGTATCCCTGCGCGTACTGTTCGGTTTCCTCGCCGATGATCTTAATGGAGTTCTTGTTCGCGCCGACGGTGCCGTCTGCGCCAAGGCCGAAGAAGACCGCGCGCACGCAGTCGTCGGGCTCAATGTCGAACTCGGGATCGAACGGCAGGGACGTGTGGGTCACATCATCAATAATGCCAACCGAGAACCGGCGCTTGGGCTGGGCTTTCTTCAGTTCATCGTACACGCCCTTGATCATCGCGGGGGTGAACTCTTTCGAGCCCAGGCCGTAGCGGCCGCCGACGACGTTCGGGTGGAAGCTGACGGGGACGACACCGGTCGCTCGGGCTTCTTCCAGAGCATTGACGACATCGAGGAACAGCGGTTCGCCGGGGGCGCCGGGTTCTTTGGTCCGATCAAGGACCGCGATGCTCTTGACGCTCTGGGGCAGGGCTTTGACGCAGTCATCTATCGAGAACGGCCGGTAGAGGCGGACCTTGAGGAGGCCGACTTTCTCACCTTTGGCAATGAGGTATTCGACGGTCTCTTCAACGGCCTCAGCGCCGGAGCACATGATGACGATAACGCGTTCGGCCTGCGGATGGCCGACGTAGTCGAAAAGGTGGTACTTGCGGCCGGTCAGCTTGGCGAACTGATCCATCGTCTGTTGGACGATGCCTGCGCAAGCGTCATAGTAGGAATTGGCGGCTTCGCGGGCCTGGAAGAACACGTCGGGGTTCTGGGCGGTGCCGCGGAGGACCGGGTGATCGGGCGTCAGCGCGCGCTGGCGGTGAGCGGCGATCAGGTCTTCTGGCAGCATACTCTGGATATCTTCGTTCGTCAGCTCCTCGATTTTGTCCACTTGGTGCGAGGTGCGGAAGCCATCGAAGAAGTGGAGGAACGGCACGCGAGCCTTCAATGTGGCGGCCTGGCCGATCATGGCCATGTCGTGAGCTTCTTGCGGGGAGTTCGAAGCCAGCAGGGCGAAGCCGGTCTGGCGGCAGGCCATCACGTCACCGTGGTCTCCAAAGATGGAGAGCGCGTGAGCGGCCAAGGCGCGTGCGGTCACATGCATGCAGTACGAGGTCAGCTCGCCCGCGATTTTGTACATGTTCGGGATCATCAACAGCAGGCCTTGGCTGGCCGTGAAGGTCGTCGTTAGCGCGCCAGCCTGCAGTGAGCCGTGCACGGCGCCGGCGGCGCCGCCTTCAGACTGCATTTCGACGACGCGCGGGATCGTGCCCCACACATTCTTCATCTTGCGTGCAGCCCATTCGTCCGACAGTTCGCCCATCGTTGAGGATGGCGTAATCGGGTAGATAGCGATAACTTCGTTGCTGCGGAACGCAACGGAGGCAGCGGCTTCATTTCCATCGATGGTAATCTGGCGCCGAGGCATTTCGGTCTCCAATGCAAATTGGCCTGAAAAACGCCCGGGCAGCAGCAAACTGTCGCCGGGCACGCGATACTCACCCTAAGAAAGGCAGCATCCAAGCGCCCTCTTGTACACCACATGGAATGCCATTGCAACGGCAGGCGTGTACTTATTAGAAGTGCTTTAGCTGTAGTTATTTGCGTTGCTCTGTAGGCTGCCGCATGTAGAGTCTTAGTCGCAGGAACGAGAAACGCTTTGTCAAGATTGAGAATACTTATTCTCCGACAAACGTGCAAGTAACGGATCTTAAAGGACTTAACTTTGGACATCAATTGGTCCGGGCACTGCTTTATCGGAGACGGATATTTGTTGTAGGGAGCAGAGCTATGCCGAAGAATGGCCGCGAGTTGCCGCGGCGTGCAGTGCCATTGAAGATTCGAGCGCTCACGGCTGGCGAGCTCATGGTCCCTTGCGCGACGGCGGTTCCGCAGCACACACGGCTGCGCGAAGCCCTCGCGTTGTTGATCGCAAAGGGCGTCAGCGCCGCGCCAGTGGTTGACGATCAAGGCCATGCTCTTGGAGTGATCGCCTTGAAGGACTTGCTGGAACACCGGCGTTTGAGCGGCATACCGCGCATGTTGCGGGCGGAGTTCTACGAACGTACGAATCTGGTCTTGGCTCAGGAAGACATACCCGTTCTGCCGCCGGAGAACGGTGATCGCTCAGAGGTTGGGCAGATCATGTCGCAGGCGGTGTTTTCGGTCGCGCCGGACACGTCCGCAGGGCAGGTTGCCGAAACCATGCTGGCTCGCGGAGTGCACCGGTTGCTGGTCACCGACGATGCCGGGACGCTTGTCGGTGTGATCAGCGCGTTTGAGATTCTGAGGAGTCTGGAGCCGGGCTGATAGCCTGTGGGGCAGGCTGTCCAGCCTGCCGAGGGGAAGCAGGCTGGATAGCCTGCTCCACGAAGCCGGTGGCTTTGCCATTGGCCAAATTTGCTGGCCGCGAAAGGCCGCGTAGAGGAGACAAAAGAGAATGAGTGAAGAAAACGCTGCACCATTGAATCCGGGCGAATACATCCGCTTGCAGCAGCCGCTGCGCCCCTTCTTCAATCCGAGGGGTGTCGCCGTTGTCGGCGCGACGGAGAAAGAGGGCAGCGTCGGCCGAACCGTGCTGCAGAACCTGATTCGAAGCACCTTCGGCGGCACGGTTTATCCGGTCAATCCGAAGCGGCCGAGCATTCTGGGCATCAAGGCCTACCCGACGGTTGGCGACATCAAGGACGCCATCGATCTGGCCGTCGTCGTGACGCCCGCTCCGGCCTGTCCAGCCGTCATCAAGGAGTGCGTGGACCTTGGGATCAAGAACGCGGTCATCATTTCGGCTGGCTTCAAGGAAATCGGCGCGCCGGGCGTGGAACTGGAACGCCAGATCGCTGAGATCGCCAAAAACAAGATGCGCATCGTCGGCCCGAACTGCCTGGGCCTGATGAACCCGCTCATTGGATTCAATGCAACGTTCGCCAACGACATCGCCAAGCCGGGCAACGTGGCGCTGATCAGCCAAAGCGGCGCTCTGTGCACGGCCATTCTGGACTGGTCGTTGAAGAACAACATCGGCTTCAGTTGCTTCGTTTCGACGGGCTCGATGCTGGATGTGACCTGGGGCGACTTGATCTACTACTTGGGCGACGATCCAAACACGAAATCCATCGTCATCTATATGGAATCCGTCGGCGACGCCCGCGCGTTCATCTCCGCGGCGCGCGAGATCGCTTTGACCAAGCCGATCATCTGCATCAAGGCCGGACGCACGGAAGCCGCCGCGAAGGCCGCTTCCTCGCATACCGGTTCGTTGGCGGGCAGCGACGCGGTGCTGGATGCCGCCTTCAGCCGCTGCGGCGTGCTGCGCGTGAATACGATCGCCGACATGTTCTACATGGCCGACGTGCTGGGCAAGCAGCCCCGGCCGGCCGGCAATAAGCTGAGCATCATCACGAACGCGGGCGGCCCGGGCGTGCTGGCCACCGACGCGCTGGTTTCCAACGGCGGCGAACTGGCGCCGGTGTCCAAGGCGTCGATGGAAACACTGAACACGTTCCTCCCGAGCGCCTGGAGCCACGGCAACCCGATCGACGTGCTGGGCGACGCGGACGCAGAACGGTACGTGCGAGCGTACGAGATCGCCGCTGCCGATCCGGACACCGACGGCGTGCTCATGATCTTGACCCCGCAGGCGATGACCGATCCGACGGCCTGCGCCGAGAAGCTGCGCAACGCGACGAAGCTTCCCAACAAGCCGCTGCTGACGAGCTGGATGGGCGGCGAGTGCGTGGCAAACGGGCAGGCGTTGCTGGCCCGCTCCGGCATTCCGATGTTCCCGTACCCGGACACGGCGGCGCGCATGTTCACGTTGATGTCGAGCTACAGCAAGAACCTGAAACGCCTCTACGAGACGCCGCAAGGCGTGACGGAGTGGGACGGCGGTGTGGCGGCTCACGCGGCGGCCGAGAAGATCATCAACAGCGTGATGGACAGCGGCCGCGACCTGCTGACCGAAGTCGAGTCGAAGGACTTGTTGGCGGCCTATGGAATTCCAACAGTGCCCACGAAGCTGGCGACCGACGAAGATGCGGCGGCCCGGTTGGCTCAGGCCATCGGCTACCCGGTCGTGCTGAAACTGTACTCCTACACGATCACCCACAAGACTGACGTCGGCGGCGTCGTGCTGAATCTGCAGAACGCCGACGAAGTGCGGAAGGCCTACAAGCAGATCGAGAAGTCGGTGAAGGAGAAGGCCGGCGCAGAACACTTCCAGGGCGTGACCGTGCAGCCGATGGCGAAGCTCGACGGCTACGAGATCATCCTGGGCTGCAGCCTCGACGTTCAGTTCGGCCCGGTGCTGCTGTTCGGATTGGGCGGGCAGCTCGTCGAAGTGTTTAAGGACAGCGCATTGGCTTTGCCGCCCCTGACGACCACGCTGGCTCGCCAGATGATGGAGCGGACGAAGATCTATACGGCGCTGAAGGGCGTGCGCGGCCGGCAGGGCGTGGACCTGCAGGCGCTGGAAAACATCATGGTGCGCTTCAGCCAGTTGGTCGTCGATCAGCCGCGCATCAAGGAAATCGACATCAACCCGATGCTGGCCTCCCCGAAGCATTTGATCGCGCTGGACGCTCGCGTCGTGCTGCATGACAAGAAAACGCCGGACGCCAAGCTGCCGAAGGCGGCGATTCGCGCCTACCCGACGCAGTACGTCTCGGACTGGAAGCTGAAGGACGGGTCGGCCGTGACGATTCGCCCGATTCGCCCCGAGGACGAGCCGGCGGTGGTCAAGTTCCACCAGGGCCTCTCGGACCAGACGGTCCGCAACCGCTACTTCCGCCTGATGAACCTGGACGAGCGGGTCGCGCATAGCCGCCTGCAGCGCATCTGCTTCATCGACTATGACCGCGAAATGGCCTTGATCATCGAACGCAAGAACGAGACCGGTGCCAAGGAAGCCGTGGCGATCGGCCGCTTGAGCAAGCTGCGCGGCCAGAACATGGCCTCCCTGCATCTGCTGGTCACCGACAAGTTCCAGGGCCGCGGCGTGGGCCGTGAACTGATGCGGCGCTTGCTGCAGGTGGCTCGCGACGAGAAGCTCGAACGCGTGATCGCTCTGGTCCTGCCGGAGAGCAAGTCGATGATCCAGTTGTGCGAGTCGTTCGGCTTCGTGTTCGATAAGCCGAGCGCTTCGGGCAGCCTCCCGATCAAATGCGAACTGAAGCTGTGAGTGGTACTGCACGCATGAGACTGGTGATACCCAATCCCGTCCGCCGAAGAGGCGGACGGGATTTTCTATTGGCCTTCAGTTCGGCGGGAGCATTTTCGGTATCTCGTGCAACGGCAAGTATAAATGCAGCGGATCGTCAAGGAACTCCCGGAATCCGTACCTGAGGTAGAACTGCTTCGCCTCTTCGGTAAGCGCATGGACTGCAATGCTGTGGATACCGATTCGCATGGATGCTGCGTGGGTATTGCGAAGGGCGTGCATCAGCAGCAACTGGCCCAGTCCCTGGCCTTGCGCAACCTGATCGACGGCCAGCCGTCCCAGCAGTGCTACGGGCAGGGGATATCTAGGGAGTCGTTTGCGATCCGTAGGAGATAGAGTGGCAGCGTTCACGCAGGCGACAGAGAGCGTGTAATACCCGACAATGTGGAACTGCCCTGGCCGGACTGCTACGAAAGTTCGCCCAATTCCCTTTTCCTGATTCTGCAGCGCGAACTTCTTCAGGAACTCGTCGAGTTCCTGCTCGCCGCAGGCGAAGCTATCCCTATCGTGACCTCTAGACAGAGATTCAAACCGCCACTCTACGACTGCGCCCACGCCGCCCCTCCGGCACTGGCTGTCCATATAGCCTATCGTATTCTGCCATCGCTTTACGCAGCGCTGCGTTCGGTTTTGGCTCGGCGTCCAGCGTGTCCAGGAAGAGCCGGAAGTCTCGCTCCGACAGAGTAATGGTTGTGCTCTGCTGGATGATGCGCTTCGCTCGGCGGACCGCCATCGGGATCAGAAACTCGCTGAGGCTTTTGCCGGAAATCGCGGCCGCCTTCTCGATCAAAGACTTGTCTCTTGCGGCAATCCGCACGTCGAGTCGCCCTTTTGCCGCTGCTGTAGTTGGCACGTTGTTCTCCGCTTTCATCCTCCAATAAATCGTATGCAGTCGCGCTGCGAACTTCAAGGACAATGTACGCCAGAGTTCCGTACAATCCATAGATCATCAACGAGTGCGCCGACGACTCCTTATTGGGCTCTTGCTGTACGCCGAAATTGAGAGCACGTACCAGATCAAGCACCTGGCTCCCGGCACGCGGCTGAAAAACGGCGGAGTCATTCCCGAAGATAAGCAAGCCGCAACGCCACCCGTTGCCCGCGCCGCTGCAACTGACAACTGACAACTGACAACTGACGACGGACCACTGACACCCGTTAGAAGTGCCCGCTGTAATCCCGCGTCGCCTCGGTCAGTTCGGCCAGGCTCTTCGTGGCGACGCGCAGCCGCGCGGCCGTGATTCGTCCCAGGTTCAGCGCGATCCGCAACGCCGTGATGTTGTCTTCGGAAAGCTTCTTCTCGAACAGTTCGCCCGGCAAGAATCCCGCGATCACCGGCGTCTTGGCCCGAATGCTCGCCGAACGCTGCTGGCCGCTCAGCAACCCCGTCTCGCCCACAACGGACGGCGACTCCAATTCCGCGAGCACCACCAGTTCAAACCCGGCGCCTTTGACGACCTCGACCGTTCCCTTTGCGAGTACGTAAATGCCGTCGGTCGCATCGCCGTCCTTTATGATCAGGGCTCCCGGACTGAACTCTTTCCGCGTCAGCCATTCATTGAGTTCGTCGATCTGCACCCGATCGAGCTTCTCGAACACCGGGATTTCGTTCAAAGCGCTGCGAATCATAGTCCCGCCTCCATATTTTGAATTTGAACCGCAAAGGCGCAAAGAACAGATTCTGATAGAAGTCTCTCTTTGCGTCTTCGCGCGTTTGCGGTTGGCAAGAAAACTCAGCATCAGACGCCGGCGAGATGCAGCGCCTCCGGTATCGCCGCCGCCAGCACCTCGTCGATGCGCTCGGTCAGCACGAACGTCATCTCCTTGCGAATCTGCTCCGGCAACTCAACGATGTCTTTTGCATTATCCTTTGGAATGACAACCTTATAAATCCCGGACCGGCGAGCGGCCAGAACCTTTTCCTTGATCCCGCCGACCGGCAGCACCAATCCGGTGAGCGTAATTTCCCCCGTCATTGCCACGTTGCTTGCTGTCGGCGAATTGCGGTAGAGCGACACCAGCGCCGTCGCCAGAGCTACGCCCGCTGATGGCCCGTCCTTTGGCACCGCGCCCGACGGCACGTGAATGTGCACGCCGCTGTCCTTGAACTGATTGCGGTCGATGCCCAGCATCTCCGCGTGAGCCCAAATATAACTCTGCGCTGCCTTCGCCGACTCACGCATGACTTCGCCGAGTTGCCCCGTTAGCCGCAAATGGCCTTTGCTATCCGGTAGCAGAGCCCCCTCGATGTAGAGCACTTCGCCGCCCGTCTCCGTCCAGGCCAGGCCGGTCGCGACGCCCGCCGGCAACTGCTTGCGCGCCCGTTCCGGGAAGAAGCGCTCCGCCCCCAACAGATTCGGCAGATCGTCCGGTCGCACAACCACCTTCTCTGTATGGCCCTCTGCAACACGCCGCGCAACCTTTCGCCCGATCCTTCCGAGCGACCGCTCCAGTTCGCGCACGCCGGCTTCCCGCGTGTAGCGCGCGATCACCAGCGACAGGGTCTCGTCCGGAATTTCCAGCTTCTCTTCCGAAAGCCCCGCCGCCTGTACCTGCCGCGGCACGAGATACCGGCGCGCGATCACCAACTTCTCTTCCTGCGCGTAGCCCGAGAGTCGCAGGATTTCCATGCGGTCAAGCAGCGGCCGAGGAATCGTATCAAGAGTATTGGCCGTTCCGATGAACAGCACCCTCGAAAGATCGAACGGCAGATCGAGATAATTGTCATGGAAGTTGGTGTTCTGAGCCGGATCGAGAATTTCCATCAGCGCCGCCGCGGGATCGCCGCGGAAATCCCGCCCGAGCTTGTCCACCTCGTCCAGCATCAGCAGCGGATTATTAACTTCCGCGCGTCGGATCGCCTGAATGATGCGCCCCGGCATCGCGCCGATGTAGGTCCGCCGGTGCCCGCGCAGTTCAGCCTCGTCGTGCAGCCCGCCCAAGCTCATACGCTCGAATTTGCGCCCCATCGCGCGCGCGATCGATTGCCCCAGCGACGTCTTGCCGACGCCAGGCGGTCCGACGAAGCACAAGATCGGCGCGTGACCGGTGGGGTTGAGCTTCATCACGGCCAAATGTTCGAGAATGCGCTCCTTAACGTCTGCCAGGTCATAATGGTCTTCATCGAGCACCTGCTGGGCCTCGAGGATGTCGATCGAATCCGTTGTGCTTTTGCTCCACGGCAGCTCGATGATCAGCTCCACATGCGCCCGCGTCATCTGGTAATCCGGCGCCGCCGGCGGCATGCGCTCCAGGATGCCCAGTTGCCGTTCCGCTTCCTTCAGCGCGTCCGGCGGAAGCTTCGCCTCTTCCAGCCGTTTGCGCAAATCCTCCACTTCGGCCTTCTCCGGATTTTTCTCGCCCAACTCGTCCTGAATGGCGCGCAGTTGCTGCCGCAGCACATAATCGCGTTGCTGCTTGGTCATTTCACCTTCAGCCTGTTGCGCGATCTTCGAGCGGACTTCGAGCACCTGTATCTCATGGCTCAGATACCCATGCACCAGCCGCAGAGCGCCGACGCGCGACTTTGATTCCAGCAGGGCCTGCTGTTGCGAGACATCCAGCCCCAGCATTGACGCGATCATGTGCGCCAGCCAGATGGGGTCGCGGTTCTGCGTGAGAATCTGCTCGATATTCGTTTGTGAATGCGGTTGAGCCAGCTCCATGGCCTTTTGAGCCAGCTCGACGACCGCTCGCTGCAACGCCTCGACTTCTGTCCCCGCATCTTCCGGCAGCGGCATCACTCGTACGCGCGCGCGCAAGTAGGTAGCGCCGGCGTCCCTGCCGGCCGGCGCGGAGGCCGACGCAGCATCTTCCACCCGCAGCACCGATACGCGCTCCGTTCCGCTGACCAGCAGTTCCAGGCCTTGCTCGCCCTTCACCATCTTTCGCACGACGGCGATCGTGCCCACCGTGTAAAGATGTTCCGGCCCGGGCTGCTCGATGTCCGCATCGCGTTGCGCCACAACGACCAGCAGCTTCTCCTCCGTCGCCGTCGCCGCCGTCGCCGCGGCAATCGATCTCGCGCGGCCGATAGCCAGCGGCATCATCAGGTGCGGAAACAACACCGTGTTCTTGATGGGCAGGAGCGGCAGCTCAAGTATTTTCCCTTCCGGTTCGGTCGCATTGTTGTTCTTCACGATTCACGCTCCATCCCTGCCTCAGTCGCTCGCTCTCATCAGAACCCCAAAACTTTTGCGCCTTTACGGTTCAATCCGTTGTCATTCTGCTTGAATCCGAACTAAAATCATCCCGTTGCGCTGCTCCAGCGAGACGCGCGCGCCTTCCAGCGCCACCGGTAACTCGATCGTCCGCTCAAAGCGGCTATATGCGATTTCAAGCAGCCAATGGCAGCAGCTTTCATGCTCGATGACGTCGCGCCGACAACCGCTGATCGTTACGGCATTTCCGGAAACCCTGACCTGCACATCTTCGGGCGCCACGCCGGCCAGCTCGTACTTCACCAGCCATCCCCAGGGTGCGCGATATACATCAGCCAGCGGTCGCCACGCTGGCTCGTGAAACGTTCCTCTCTGGAACGCTTCCTGTGGCTTGTCAAAAAGGCTGGACCGCTTCATCGTGACCCGCCCTTTGCCTCGTAGTTCACTTCCCGGCATGCCCGCGCGAGCCCATTCACGCACTTTTGGCGCAAAGGCTGGGCCGCAATACGCCGAGGAGCGTGATTCCTGCGGCGGATGGGGTTTTGGCTTTGATCTTCGGGCTTAACGCTCCACAATTTGATACTTTCCCGGCGTGCTCCGCGAGGCTCCCAGCAAAGGAATTTCTATGTCGATTCAGGAAGTGAAAGACGCGTGGATCTTTCTCGATCGGAACACGGGCGTGTGGCCGAAGCAGCTTCAGTCTGCTCAAGGGGTGTTTCAGCCGATCCACTGGGTGGCGATGCACCGGATGCAGTGCATGCTGCGCCTCATACCGCACGAAGGACGCATCGCTGATATCGGGTGCAGCTACGGGATATTGACGCTGAACATGGCGTGGAAGAAGCCGCGGGCGGAGGTTGTGGGCATCGATCCGGATGAGTCCCGGCTGGAAGTCGGCCGGCAGCTTGTGCAGGAGCATCATCTGCCGAACTGCCGGTTCGTGAAGGGCACCGTGGCGGAACCGGGGATAGAGCCGGGATCGTGTTCGGGCGTGATTTGCACCGAGACGCTGGACCACATTAGAGACATCCGGCCGCACATGAAGGAGGCTGTTGACCAGCTCTTGGGCCTGCTGCTGCCGGGCGGGCGGCTGATCATCTCGATTCCTTCGCTGGAAGAGATGGGCAAGGAGACCGCGCCGCTGCCGCCATCGCCGCTAAGTTTGCACGATTTTGATTTCTTGAAGAACAAGCAGATCGATCGCAATTGTCCGCGGTGGTGGCATCTCTTCTATGTGGACAAGTTGTAAGTGGCGAAAGTCCAGGAGTCGAGGAGTCCAGAAGTCCAGAAGTCGAAGGCTGAAGGAGAGGGGCGATGGTTCGGGCGGCATGGGTTGTGGTTTTCGGAATCGCCACTGTTGCGCTGGGTGGTGAAGGGCCACTGCGGCCGCTGCTGTTTGCTTGTGAAGGCGCGAAGAAGATCATTCGTTATGATGCGAGCGGGGCGGTTGTGTGGGAATATCCCGCGGAGATGTCGCGCGATGCTTGGCAGCTTTCGAATGGAAACGTTCTGTTCTGCTACAATGATCAATACAACTCGGCCAAGAACGATAATCCCAGCGGCGTGATTGAAGTCACTCCAGACAAGAAGATCGTCTTCCAGTTCAAAACAACCGGCCAGGTTTGGAGCTGCCAGCGGATGAGCGACGGCAACACGCTGGTCGGCGCCGCCAGCCAAGGCAAGCTGCTGATCGTCAACCCAAAGGGCGAACTGGTGCGCTCCGTTAAGGTGCAGAATGTCGGCGGGCATAGCTGCATGCGGAACGCACGGCAACTGGCGAATGGGAATTTCCTCGTGGCCGAAGAGTCCGCTCGGGCGGCACGGGAATACGACGCCGAAGGCAAACTCGTGCGCGAGATCAAGACGAGTTTTCCAGCGTACTCCGCAGTGCGGTTGGAGAACGGGAATACGGTCGTATGCGGGCAGAAAGGAATGATCGAGGCGGACACCAGCGGGAAGACGGTGTGGTCCCTGACTGACGCGGACATTCCCGAGATGGGCGTGCGCTGGTTTGCCGGCATTCAGGTTCTGCAGAATGGCAATATCGCCGTTTGTAACGCAGGGGGCAGGATACCGTTCTTTGAAGTGACCAAGGAGAAGAAAATCGCCTGGCAAGCGAGCGTGCAGGTGCCGATTGGGCACGGAATTCAGTGCGTGGATCAGAGCGGCCTACCGCTGAGGTGAATGGTGAAGTGGTGTTGTCCGTGTGCCAATCACCAAGTACCAATAACCAAGTACCAATCACCAATACTCAATCCGCGAATGGCTTGCGCAGACTGATGGTCTTGCGCACGGCAGCCTCAGCCGCCGGCGGGGTCGGGGAGGCGGCCGGCGCGGCGGCGATGCGCTGGATCTCGGCGGCGAGTTCATCGGCCGATTGGTAACGCTGCGCCGGGTTCTTCGACATTAACTTAACCAGCATCGCGGCGATTGCGGGCGTCATGTCGGGCTTGATCTTGAGTGGATCGGGCGTGTCTTCAAAAACATGGCGGCGCATGATTTCGGCGCCGTCGTCGCCTTCGTAGGGCAGCCGTCCGGTCATGACGTGGAAGAGCGTGGCGCCGAGCGCGTACAGGTCGGCGCGGCTATCCGTGTCTTTAAGCGCGCGAGCCTGTTCCGGGGCAATGTAGTGGGGTGTGCCGACGGCGATGCCTTCGGCGGTGATCTGCTGATGATCCTCGAGGATTTTCGCGAGGCCGAAATCGCTGAGCTTCACGTCGCCATTTTTGCCGAGCAAAATGTTCTCGGGCTTTACATCCCGATGCAAGACACTGCGCGAATGCGCGTGAGCCAGTCCGCTCGTTACTGCCAAGGCGATGCGGAGGCATTCTTTTTCAGGCAAAGCGCCTTCACGTTTGAGGCGCTGGTTAAGGCTTTCGCCGTCAATGAACTCGGTGGCAAGATAGAACACGCCGTGCTCGATTCCGGCATCGTAGGTTTTGACGATGTTGGGATGCGAGAGGGCGCTGGTGGCCTTGACTTCGCGCTTGAAGCGTTCGACGAAGGACGCTTCGTAGGCGAACGAGCGTGGCAGGATTTTTAACGCAATGGCGTTGCCGGTCTCGGTATCGATGCCGCGGTAGACGATGCCCATAACGCCCCCGAGGCGCTTTTCGAGGCGGTAGCGACCCATCTGGAAGGGCTCGTCGTCAGTCATTTCCTCGATCGGGGTCGTTTCCGAGACAACGCGTGGAGTCGCACTGGCTTTTCGCCGCGCGGACTGTTCAGCGAGGATTTCGCTGCATTGAGCCTGAGTGAGAATGCGGAGTTCGACGCAGACTTCGCCGATCTTGATGGGGATGCCCATGTCTTTGTACTTGAGCTGACGCTTCAGGGCATCGCGGACTTGGGCCCACGTCAAGAGGCCTTTGGAAACGGCGACATCGCCGAACAGATCGCGTCGAGGTGTCGAGGGTGTGCCTGCCATGTCTCATCCCCAATTGCCCTACGCGATTCTTGTAGCGTACTTGCCGGATTTTACCAGCCGCAACAGCTTTGTGACAGTTCGGGCCTCATTCGTTTACGGCTTTGCGGTCGGCCGTGGAAAAACAGATCAGCATCACGGCATTTTCGGTCCCGACGTTCTTTGCGTTATGCTTCAGATTGGGCGGGATGGTGATCGTGTCGCCTTCGGACATCTCAACGGTCTTCCCGTCTTCAATTGCATGGACGATCTTGCCCTTGAGGACGTGGAGCACTTCGGTGCAGTTGGGGTGATAGTGACGCGGACTTTCGCAGCCCGGCTTGATGGTTGCCTTGCCGACAGTCAGGGCATCGCAGTTCTTCTGCTCGCCGGAAACGAACCACGTCAGTTCGCCCCAGTCCTGCTTGATCGTCTTATAGTCCGCAGGGCGGGAGACGATGGTCTTCTTTGCCGGTGCTTCGCCGGCCGGGACGTCGGCAGCCATTGCAGTGGCGAAGGCAAGACTGAGGAGAGCGAGGACGAATTTCATTCTTGAATCCTCCAAAGAGTGCGTGACTAACATGCCGGCGCGAGGCGGCTTCGTCAATCGACAGCAAGGCGCGTAATCGCGGCGGCAACCGCAAAAAGGGTGAACAGCAACATGAGCATGGAGGCGCAGCCTTTGTTCTTGTCTTCCGGCATCTTGACGATGGATGGACGAATCGTCGCGTAGCGGGGAGATTCGTGGTTGAGCACGGAGTCGATATCCGCGATGACCTGTTCGGCGGAGTCGTAACGTTCGGCGGCTTTTTTGACCAGCAGCTTGCGGATGATTTTGGCGGTGTCGTCGCTGATCGAGGGAACAAACTCGCGCGGGTCGCGCGGCGGTTCGTTCAGGTGCCGCAGCATGATCTCATTGTTGTTGGCGCCGTCGAAGAGCACGCGGCCGGTGAGCATCTGGAAAAGCATGGCGCCCAGGCTGTACAGGTCGGCGCGATGATCGATATAGCGGCTGGCTTCGACCTGTTCGGGGGAGATGTAATGCGGTGTGCCCAGCGCGACGCCGCTTTGGGTGAGGCGCTGATTTTCGCGCATGAGTTTCGCGAGGCCAAAATCAGTCAGCTTGACCGAACCGTCGTCGCCGAGAAGAACATTGTCCGGTTTGACATCCCGATGGACCACGCCGTGAGAGTGTGCGTAGTCCAGAGCGCGCGCGACTTCGCGTGCAATCGAGAGCGCACGGGGTTCGGGCAGGCGGCGCTCCGTTTCGAGCAGGCGTTCCAGGCTGCGGCCGGCGACGTACTCCATCAGCAGGTACGGCTTGCCCTCCAGCGTGCCGGAACCGAACCCGGCGACGATGTTCGGGTGCGAGAGCGCGCTGGCGGTTTGGACTTCACGCTGGAAACGCGCCACGAATTCGGCGTCTTCGGTGAGCTTGAGCGACAGGATTTTGAGCGCCATCAGGCGCTCGTTGCCCTTTTCGCGGACTTTGTAGACCAGGCCCATGCCGCCGGAGCCCAGAATGCCGAGGATCATGAACGGGCCGATCTCGGTGCCGAGAGCGACGGGCGGAACACCGTCCTTTTCGCGGCGGCGCTTCTGTTCGAGGAGGATCTTCTGAATCGCGCGCAATTCGAGCTGGTGCCGCGCGTGAAGGATCTCGCCGATTTTGCGGCCGTGTTCGATGGCTTCGGGACTTTTTTGCAGGCGCAGGGCCTCTTCGATCTGCCACGGCTCGCAGAGGTGCAGTTGCTGGGCGATGTCGCCAAACAGGTGCGTCGGGAGCGGCGATTGCGAAAGCGGCGCGTCGGACATCTGAAACAGGGTATCGGGTATGGGGTATCGGGTCTAGGGATGGATGAAGCCCCGCCCCATACCCTATTCCCGATACCCCATACCCTGCCGTCAGTTGCTCTTCGCTTTAGCCTGATCGGCGAGTTTCTTGAAGGCCTCGCCGACGTCGCGATACTTCTGAGCCTTCTTTTTGTCGCCGCCGACGCCGATGGAGATTCCGAGCACCTTCGCGCCGGTGCTTTTTTCGGCTGCCTTGTCGGCTTTCTTGTCGCAGAGTTCGTACGCGTTGGTGAGGTCGTCCGCCATCTTCATCGCGTCGCGGCGCGCGGTATCGAGCGCGCCTTGCACGCCAGCGTAGTTGTGGTCGAGGAACAACGGGCGAGCTGTAGCGGCTTTGCCGGTGAAACGCTTCTTGAGATCCTCGAACGTTTTCCTCAGGTCGTCGGCGCGATCGTCGTCATCGACCTCACGAAAGTCGCGCACCCGCGCAAACGCGAGATCGTTGACCCGCTCCAGTTCGGTGTAGACGTCCGTCACCGCGGCGATGGCCTCGAGTGACGTCTTCAGCTCTTTCAGTTCCTTGCTCGTTGGATTAGCGCGGCTTGCGGCGAGGACTTCGGAGAGTGCGTCGGTGTCTTTTCCCGCGCGGAACAAGCCATCCACTTTGGTGACTAGAGCCGAAGCGGCGCTGTTGTTGGCGCCAAGAGCTTTGATCCGCGCGGCCGCATCGACGGCGAGTTCGGGATATTTCTGCAGCGTCTGCGTGTAGGCGGCTTCGGCGTCCGCCAGTTTGCCGGCGGTGCGCAGCGTGTCGCCTTTGGCAAGCAGTTCGCGGCCGTCGATCTCCTTCAGCCTAGCGGCAATCTCCGTGTTGCCTGGTTGGTATGTTTGCGCCAGCGTGTAAAGCATACGGGCCTTCACCCAATCGCCGGCTGCGAGCGCCTTTTGCCCTTCGCGCATTTCTCGGGCGCCAGCCGGTTCCTCGGCCGCACTGGCTTTCAGTTTCTTCTCGAGATTTTCAATTTGCTGAGAGACAAGCGCATCGGCTTTTAGATCCAGCGCGCGCTTGTACCACACGAGGGCCTCGGTGTAGCTCTTGAGCTCATCGGCGGCGACGGCTTTGGCGAGGTAGTCCTGGCGGCGGCATTCGCGAGCTTTGTCGGCGAAAACCTGTTTCATCGGGTTGTCGCTGAGCGAGGCGGCGCGCGAGTAGTGTTCGGCGGCTGTTTCGAACTTGCCGGCTTGCTCGTCATCCGCGGCCTGCTTGCTTTGCGCGTCGCGCTCAGTGTCCTTCTGTTTCGTGTCGAGCGCGTTGTGCTGAGTCAGTATGGCGCGGACGCGGCTGGCCTCCTCGCGCGCCTTTGTGCCGGAATCGTAGGCGACGGCTTCAGCGAAACGCGCGGCCGCGCCTTCCAGATCGCCTTTGGCTTCCAGTGCGGCGGCAGAGGCCATCAAGCGGCCGAACTCGATGGTGTCTTTGGCGCGCTTGAGCTTCGTTTGGATCTCTTCGGTTGGTGTGATCGCCAGCGCCCGTTCGTAAAACTCGACGGCGTCGGCGTCGCGTCCGTCGGCGAAGGCTTGATCGCCCTTGGCGGCGTAGTCGGGCTTCTCGGCGCTCTGCGTGTTCTGCGGCGGTTTTGGCGCGTCGGGCTGAATGGCGACGGCTCCGTTTGCGCCACTGGGATTTCGATGCAGGGCGAAGTACGCGCCGATTGCCAACAGAACGACGACGACCGCCGCGGCAAAGAGTCCAGTGTGCGACGCAAAGCTCGGGCGTGGACCCGTTGCGCCAGCCATGCTCGATTCAAGTCCCGCTCCGACAGGCAGGAACATCGGCGGCGGCGGAACGGCTTTGCCGCGCTTGATGCCTTCGATCATGTCCACAATGGCCTGCGCGGTCTGTGGGCGGTCTTCCTTGCGTTTCGCCATCAGGTGAAGCAGGAGGTTGCGGACGTTCTGCGACAAGTCGGAGCGCAGAGTTTTGGGGTCCGGCGGCGCTTCGAACTTGTGCTTGAAGAGCAGGTTCATCACCGTCGGCGAAGTAAACGGCGGCTGGCCAGTAAAGACGCGGTAGAACGTGACGCCCAGCGAATAAATGTCCGCGCGCGCGTCGGCCGTTTCGCCGTCGGCTTGCTCGGGGCTCATGTACATCGGCGTGCCGAGGCAGGCTCCGGTGGCGGTGAGCTGGGTGGTCGAGGTCGATTCCATGACCAGGCCGAAATCGACCAGACGCAGAACGTTGTCACTGCCAATCAGCATGTTCTCGGGTTTGATATCGCGATGCACCAAGCCCTTTGCATGTGCTGCGGCCAGGCCCTTGGCGGCCTGCAACAGCAGGTTGAGGCCCTCTTCCTCGCTGATCTTCTTGTCCTTGCCATCGACGAACTTCTGAATGCTGCCGCCTTCAACCAGTTCCATGGCGATGTAGTATTTGCCATCGGCTTCGCCGGCGTCATAGACTTGCACGATATTGTCGTGCTTCAGCGCGGCGACGGTGCGAGCTTCGCGCAGGAAGCGGCCGACGTATTCGGGGTCGTTCGTGTATTCGGGTGGAAGGATCTTGAGTGCGACGGGCCGTTCGAGCGGTTCCTGGACGGCGCGGTAGACGGCGCCCATCGCGCCTTGGCCAATTTTGGTCACGACGCGGAACTTACCGATCGACTTAGGCAGCGCTACGTCCATGAACGAAGTCTAGAGTCCAGAGTCGAGAAGTCCAGCACGGCAGTTTTGAGTTCTTAGTTTTGAGTTTTAAGTTGCGGCTGGCGACTGCCCGTGTCTTATTGCCAGCCTTAACCCAAAACTAAGAACGTCAGTTGGGCACCTGCATGATCGCGCCCTTCGAGGCGTTCATCACCAAGCGTTGATAGCGTGGCAGCCAGCCGCGGCCGGTGAGCATCTTCGGAGCTTTCCAGGATTTCTTGCGGTTCGCCAACTCTTCATCCGAAACCTCGACGACGATCTTGCGGCCGGGCAGGTCGATTTCAATCACGTCGCCCGTCTTCAGCAAGCCGACCGGGCCGCACTCGGCGGCTTCGGGCGAAACGTGGCCGATGCACAGGCCGCGCGTGCCGCCGGAGAAGCGGCCGTCGGTAATCAGCGCGACTTTGTCGCTCAGCGGCGTGCCTTTCAGGAACGACGTGAGCTGCAGCATCTCGCGCATGCCCGGGCCGCCCTTGGGGCCTTCGTTTCGGACGACGACGACTTCGCCGGCCTTGATTTCGTTCGTCCTGGCGGCTTCGAGCGCGGCTTCTTCGTTCTCGAAGACGCGCGCGGGGCCTTTGAACGTCATCTGCTTCTGATCGACGGCGCCGACTTTGATGATCGCGCCTTCCGGAGCAAGATTGCCGAAGAGCGCGCACAGGCCGCCCTTTTCCGAGAAGGGCTTGTTTATCTTCCGGATGCATTCCGGATTTTTGTTCTCAGCCGTTGCGAGATTTTCACCCAGCGTTTTGCCGGTAACGGTCTTGCAGTTCAGATTCAGCAGGCCTTTACGCGTGGAAAGCTCCTTCAGGATGGCGGGAATTCCGCCTGCGGCATCCACGTCTTGCATGTGCCACTGGCGGTCGCCATCCCACGCGGGACTGACTTTGCACAGATGCGGCACGCGTTCGGCGATCTCGTTAAACTTCGCGACCGGATAGTTCACGCCAGCTTCGTTCGCGACCGCCAGAACATGCAGCACGGTGTTGGTCGAGCCGCCCATGGCCACGTCGAGCGAGACTGCGTTATCGATGCTCGACTGGTTCACGATGTCGAGAAACTTCACGTCATCCTTCACAAGTTGCAGGAGCTGCTTGGCGGCTTGCTGGACCAGTTCGCGGCGGCCAGCCGTAGTGGCCAGGCGCGTGCCGTTGCCGGGCAGAGCGATGCCGAGGCCTTCGCACAAACAGTTCATCGAATTGGCCGTGAACATGCCCGAGCACGAGCCGCAGGCCGGGCAGGCATTCTCTTCCAGGCTCGTCAGGCGCTTCTCGTCGATTTTGCCGGAGGCGATCTGGCCGACGGCTTCAAAGACGGTGATCAAGTCGATCTTCTTGCCGTCCACGTCGCGCCCGGCTTCCATCGGGCCACCCGAGATGAAGATCGTGGGAATGTTCAGGCGCGCGGCGCCCATGAGCATGCCGGGGACGATCTTGTCACAGTTGGTGATGCAGATCATGCCGTCGAAACAGTGCGCGCGGACCATGGTTTCGACCGAGTCGGCGATGAGTTCGCGCGACGGCAGACTGTAGCGCATGCCGGCGTGGCCCATGGCGATGCCGTCATCGACGCCGATCGTGTTGAATTCGAAGGGAACGCCGCCGGCTTTGCGGATTTCTTCGCGCACGATGCGGCCAAATTCCTGCAAATGCACGTGGCCGGGAATCACGTCGATGTAGCTGTTGCAGACGGCGATGAAGGGCTTGCCAAAGTCTTCCGGGCTCTTGATGGCGCCGGTGGCTCTGAGCAGGGCGCGGTGCGGTGCGCGGTCGAATCCTTTTTTGACAGTGTCGGAACGCATGAGTTTCTCCGTTTTTTAACCGCCAAGGCGCGGCCGATTTTAACCGCCAGGACGCCAAGGACGCCAAGAGTTTTGTGTTCTTTGCTTCTGGGCATTCGTCCGGGAAGGCTGAACACTTGGGAGCCATGATATAAGGAGGCGGGTCGAGTGTCTAGGAAGGTGGATGCGGGAAAAGACTGTCTCGGGAGAGCATTGGCGGCGCCCCATCGCGTCTTACGGCCGTTTTCGCATGACGGCGAGAAGCGATACGCCGATGGGGGCGCGCGGCCAGCGCAAGCACGCAGGAACCACCAGTGCCTTGTAGAGGAACTCGTTCAGGAAACGCGAAGGCACCCGGTCCTCCGCGCGCAACGAACCGGAGGGAGGCGGGAACAGTTTTCGCCAGCAGCGCGCGAGAGCGATCGCCGGCAGCGCGAGCGTGTTGAAGTAGCCGCAGTGCAGCAGCTCGATTTCCGGGCGTGTGCAGAGCGTGAGCAGTTGGCGGCGGTTGTAACGCCGTTTGTGGCCCAGCGTTTCATCCCAATCGCTCCACAGCATCTGCAGCGCTGGAACGGTGATCACCAGCAGTCCACCGGGACGGGCGATGCGGATCATTTCGCTCATCGCGGCCGCGGGATCCTCCAGATGCTCCAGTACATCGAGCAGCGTTACCACAGTGGCGGACTCGCTGCCGAGAGGAGTGCGATCAAGAGATGTCTGGAAGACGTTTCCACCCGCGGCTTCGACCTGCGGGCGAGCGATCGCGAGGCTGGCTTCGGAATGATCCAGGCCGGTCACGCGGCAGCGCGGAGACATCTCCACCAGCCACGCGCCGGTGCCCATGCCGGCATCGACGAGGAGGTCATCGGGCGTGAGCGGCCGAAAGCGTTCGATCCAATGCCGGACGATGGCGCGCTTGCCGCGATAGAACCAGTGTTCACGATCGATGCGGGCGAGACGCTGGTATTCAGCTTCCTGCATAGGAATCTACCGGGAGTCCGGTGCGGACGGCTGAGGCTTTTCCGTCGGCGCTGCTGTTTTCAGCACCACGCTTTCGGCCTTATGAATGTTGCGGATAAAGTAAAGCGGCCTGCGCTTCACCTCCTCGTAGATGCGGCCGATGTACTCGCCAAGAATGCCGACGCTGATGAGTTGAACGCCGCCCAGGAACAGCACGGAGACGATGGTACTCGTGTAGCCGGTGATAACCGGCAGGCCGAACATTCCGATGCCGAGGAAACGGCAGCCGAGCAGAATCGCGCCGTAAAGCAGGGCCAGACAAGAGACCGTAATGCCCGTGAACAGGCTCAGGCGGAGGGGCTTGTAGGAAAAACTGAAGACGGCATCCAGTCCGTAACGGAGCAAGCGGCTCAGCGTCTGCTTGGGCTCGCCGGCTGCGCGCGCGGCACGATCGTATTCAACGATGGACTGCTTGAAGCCGACCCATGCTCGAAGGCCCGGCAGGTACCTGTTCGTTTCTTCGAGCCGGTTGATGGCGTCTACCACTTGACGATCGATGAGACCGAAAATGCCGGCGTTCATGGGGATCGGGTAGTCGGAGAGGAAACTCAGCACTTTGTAGAACAACGGAAAGAGCAATCGACGCAGCCCGCTCTCGCGGCGACTGCGACGCACGGCCAGCACCACCTGAGCGCCGCCTTGCCAGGCTTTGACCATCTCCGGGATTGCAGACGGTGGGTCCTGCAGATCGCCATCCATGAGGACGACCGCGTCGCCCGAGGCGACGGACAACCCGGCCGTGATGGCCGGCTGATGGCCCCAGTTTCGGGAAAGCTCCAGAACGACGATGCGTGGATCGGCGGCTTGCTTGGCGAGCAGGAGAGTCAGCGAGCGATCGGTGCTGCCGTCATCGACAAAGATGGCCTGCCAAGGCTGGTTGGTGGAGGCCAGGGCGGACGTGAGCTCGGTATAAAGACGATCGATCGTCGCTTCTTCATTATAGATGGGCACAACGACAGAGATCATCCCGACGCGCCTCCGATTGCGGATAGTCTAACTCTCCGGCGGCGAGAGCCAAGGCGAGGAACTGACTGTGCGCTTGATTCGCGTGGCGTCCAAGGGATATTCGGGTTGAGCATCCGGACGTTATTCGCCGCGCCGAGATCACCGGAGTTCATGCTTTGAGCCCGCTTGCCCGCGTTCGTCTGTTTCGTCTGATTCTGGCCGGCGTGCTGATTCTGCTGGTGGGCGTATGTTGGATCGTGCCCGCGCGGCTGAGTCGCGGCGGGGGCTCGCGATATACCTTCGCGTATATCGGAGATGAGCACATCTACGCGCAGCGCATCCTGCCCATCGCAAGCACCACAGACACCAACCCAACCAATGGCGTATGCGACCCGAAGGCCATCTCGCCGTACTTTTTGGAGGATGCGTGCCGGGGCTTTTTGCGGCTCACGGGAATGGACGTTATTGATTTTGTCTGGGCGTGGCGCGTCGCCATGCCCATTGCGTTGATGCTTGCGTTTCTGCTTCTGGCACAGAGTTGCCTGCCGCGGCGCCGGCGGCCCTTCGCCGCGGAACTGCGACTTGCAGCGGCGGCGGCTGGATTCGCGCTGCTGTTCTTCGTCTACGATTTGACGACAACCTATCCGCCATGTCACGGTTATCTGGACCGTTTTCCGTCGAACATCGAGTATCCGCTGTCAGTTTTCTTTGCAGCCTTGTGCGTGCGGTTTCTCGACGTGCCAAATGCTGTCCGGGGAATCGCGCTGGCGTTGACCGGGGCAGGCCTCATCTATCTCCGGCCCTATGCCGCGCTGCCGTGGGGCCTGGCGGCTGGAATAATGGTGGTGCATGCACTGTGGACGCGGTCGTTGTCGTGGCGTGTGCTGGCCGTGATGATTGTGGCTTTCGCAATGGCGGTTGGCCCTTGGGTGTTTGTGAACTGGAACAACAGCCATTCGGGTGGGTTTGCGGACCTGACGGTGCGGTATTTCGAACTGCCAGGGCCGGGGCTGAAGCGGCCTTACCAAGTTCACCCGCAGTGGCCACTGTATCTGTCTCTGGCTGGCGTCCTGCTGGCCGCTATGCCATTCAGCCGGCTAAAGATCTTCACGTTTTCGTGCGCGAGTGTGCTGGCGGCGCTGCCGTTCATCAGCGGCTTGTTCAGTATCTCGGCCCAGCTTGTGGGGTATGACCGCTACGGTGTCTTCTACCTCATCGCGCTCCTCACGGCCGCCATGCTTGTGGTGGGACGGCGAAGTGTGTTGTGGCGGGGGAAGCAGAGCCAGGCGCAATTCGCGAGATGGGCTCTGGGGGCGATCGCACTGGCATTCGCTGGCGGTGGTGTGCTTGCCTACAAAAACATCACCCTGAATTTCGCAGCCTACCCCGGTGGCACGTTTCCGAGCGTCGTGGCGGATCAGTGCTTCTTGCCGGCGTATCGGTGGGTTCGTCAGAACACGCCGCCTGCGGCGCTGTTCATCGTGGACGACGGTTACGATTGGTCGCAGGCGCCTCAGGATCTGCCGGGGTTCCGCGCGCTGATGACATCGTTTGTGTCGCGGGATGATCTATTCCAGATTGTTGCTCGTCGCCGAGTTGTCTATACGGATCGGTTGTACTTCAATATCTTGAGCACAGACGATGTGGAGCGCCTGGCGCTGCTGCATCGCGGCACGTTCGGCCTTCGCGTGCCGAAGAACGAGTACCTCGACGCGCTGAAGCGCTATCATCCACAGTACATCTTCTGGCGAAAGACGCCGGCCTACGGCGTTTCGGATGCCGTCGCGCCGATTCCGCGTGGATACGGAAAAGTGCTGGAGCAATATCGAGAGATTGTTTTTTACGATGAGTTCTGCGAGATCTGGAAGCTTAGGTATTGAGAAAACGGCACTGCCAGATTTGCGAACGGGCTTATGATCTGTCGCGGCAACACTTGAGGGAAGCGGATGTACAACCACATTTCGGGCGTGTTGGATTCGAAGCGGCCGGGCGAAGCGGTGATCGACGCGGGCGGCGTGGGCTACGTGCTGCGTGTGCCGCTTTCGACGGCCGGCGCACTGCCCAGTACAGGGCAGCGCACGAGGCTGTTTGCGTACCTGCACGTGTCGCAGGACAACCTGGCTCTGTACGGTTTTGCCACCGAAGCGGAGCGCGAGTTCTTTCTGCAGTTGATGACGGTCAGCGGCGTGGGGCCGAAACTCGCGCTGGCGGTGCTGTCCGGCGGGCGCGTTGAAGACATCCAACAGGCGATCCGCCTGGGGGACTATGCGTCGCTCAAGCGCATCAAGGGCGTGGGTGACGGCACGGCAAAAAAAATTGTGCTCGAACTGGGAAAGATTCTCATTCATCAGGTCGCCGATCCGGAGACCGCGGCGACGACACCGAAGAAAAGCAGCAAGCCGGTCGTCATTGCCAGCGACCTGGACCGGCTGACAAACGACGCTGTAAATGCGGTCGTGCAGCTTCAGCAGGTCTCGCCGGACGACGCACTGCAGGCCGTGCAGCGGGCGTATTCGGAACTGTCTGCTCAAAGCAAAACCGCGCCCCTGGTGCAGGACGTGGTCACGCGTGCGCTGCGCTATACGGGGTAGCGAGGGAGCGTTATGGCTGACGAACTGGGTATCGAGCTTCCGAAGAGCCGGCTGGCGTTGCGCGACGGCGCGCTGCAGAAATCCTCCCACGAAGGCAAGCTGATCGCGCTGCACCCGCTCGACGGCGTCCAAAAAGTCAGCCTGATGCAAAAGACTGACTACTCGGCGCTTTTTCTCGCTCTGGGTTTCGTCATCACGGCATGCATTTCGTATCAGTACATCGACAACATCGCCATTCGCGCGGTTGGCGTTTCCCTGTCGGGAATGATCGCCGTGGTCTTCTGCGTCGTCTCCCGACAAGCGTACCTGCGCCTTGAGTGCGATGCCGGAATGGTCGACTACAAACTCTCCGATGACGAGGATGAGGCTACCGGCTTCTATCTCAGCCTGAAGCAGGAGCTTTCCCGGCGAGAGGAACAGCGCCGATTGAGCGGCGGGCGGAACGCCGATCTGATGCACCACACGTAGGAATTTCGTTACAGATAGGGCCACGATGTCCAAACGAACGACCGATCCACGCGCTGAACAGAACGAAGAGGCGGTCGAACTGTCGCTGCGGCCGCAGCGCTTCGCCGACTTCATTGGTCAGGAGCGTGTGAAGGAGAACTTGCAGGTCTACGTCAAGGCGGCGCTGAAACGCAAGAGTGCGCTCGATCACGTGCTGCTCTCCGGCCCGCCGGGCTTGGGAAAGACGACGCTGGCGCGCATTATTGCTCAGGAACTGGGCGTCAGTTTCCAGGGAACGTCCGCGCCGGCTCTGAAACGGCCGGGCGACCTGGTCGGATTGCTGACTGCCTTGCCGGAACAGACAGTGCTGTTCATCGATGAAATCCATCGGCTGCCGGTGGCGTTCGAGGAGTATCTGTATTCCGCGATGGAGGATTTTTTTATCGACGTGCCGGTCGATCAAGGTCCATCGGCGCGTTCGGTGCGCTTCAACCTGAAACCTTTTACACTGATCGGCGCGACGACGCGGGACGGGCTGCTCAGCCGGCCGTTCCAGGATCGCTTTGGCATTCCGCAGAAGCTTTCGTTCTACACGACGGAGGAACTGACGCGCATCGTGACGCGTTCGGCCGCGATCTTGAGCACGCGCATTGAAGCGAGCGCTTCCAGCGAGATCGCCAGCCGCGCGCGCAAGACGCCGCGCATCGCCAACCGCCTGCTGCGCCGTCTGCGCGATTGGGCCGACGTGGAAGGCGATGGCACCGTGACGCAGAAGATTGCGTGCAAGGGCCTGGAGCGCGAAGGCGTGGACACGGCGGGATTGGATGGAATGGATCGCAGGATACTCAACGCGATTTCCAGTCACCACGGCACGCCGGTGGGCGTGAAGACGATCGCTGTGATCGTGGGCGAGGAAGAAGACACGATTGAAAACGTTTACGAGCCGTTTCTGATCCAGGAAGGCTACGTGCTGAAGACTCCGCGCGGCCGATTGCTCTCCGCAAAAGGCTACGAGCATCTCGGGCTGAAAGCTCCGAAGGCTGGCGAGGAAGCGCCCGGGCTGTTTTAAGGAGACAGGAGCGGCTTGAGCGCATCTCTCATCTGAAAATGGAGTCTCCGCGGCCTCATTTTGCTGGCGCTGTTGACAACGCTTTGTGCTGCTTGGCTGCCGGGGCTGAAACTGGCCTTCGGCCCGAACGCGAGCTACTATGCCTTCGGCTATGTCGGTGACGAGTACGTCTATGCGCAGCGTATTCAGCCGCTGATTGCCGGCACGACCGCAACCAACCCGGTCAATGGGATCTGCGATTCGGGCGTGATCTCTCCGTATTACCTGGAAGATTTGCTGAGAGTGGTGCTCACGTATTCGGGCATCGACGTGATTGCGCTGTTTTGGATCTGGCGCGGCGTCTTTCCAGTGCTGCTGGCGTGCGGGATGGTTCTTCTGGCCGGCTCGTGTCTGAAGCGGTAGCGGCCGTGGAGCTTTGCTGTTTGCAGTGCAGCCGGCACGGCGGCATTCGCAACGTTGTACTTCGGCTATGATTTCCTCACGCGCTATCCGCCGTTGCAGGGCTGGTTGCAGCGCGTGCCGACGACGCTGGATTCGAGAGAACACTCCGGCAGATGCGTTGTTCATCGTCGATGATCCGATTGCGGATTAGGCTTGGGCGCACTATAGCGGGGAATGCTGCCGCGCGCGATGGCGCGATGTTGCGGTTGGGCGGCGGGGTGGTATATGGCGTTGTACTGAACCCGTAAAGAAACGGAGGGGCTATGGACGGACCGGTGGCGGCGCCTGAGCGATATAGTCTGTCAGGACATTGGGGACAACGGCCGAGCCTGGTGGTGTTCGGGACAGTCGTGCTCGCGTTGGTGACGGGCTACCTCTGGGGTTTCGCCAGCCCACATATTCCATCGATGAAGCTAAGCTGGCTGGGTGGATGCTTCCTGGGTTGCGGCGTCGGATACTGCTGTTACTGGCTGGCGCGGCAGACCAAGTGTCGCAATTGCGGTATCGTGCATGTTACGGCGTGGGTGAGCGGGATCCTCTGCGCGTATACAGCCGCGGTGGGGTTCGCCATGGAGGTGCTGGCCATCACGGGCAACAGGCCGCCTTTCTCCGCGGTGGCGCTGGCGTTCGATCCGGTGTTGCTGAAGGACGCGCTAGTTGCGATCGCGTCATCAGGCTGTTTCCGGTCAGGCTCGCGGCCCATGGGCAGTGGTGAACTCTGGTTCCATTGGGGCTTTGAAGCGCTTGCCATTGCCGTGGGAATCGGGGCGGTCGCGAGCTATCAGATCAGACGCCAGATTTTTTGCGAGGAGTGTTACCAGTGGCTGGACATCAAAGCCAACAGCAAGTGTTTTCCGCTGCCGGCCGATGCCGCCGACGTTACTCGGCTGAAAACGGGGGATCTCAGCGTGCTGGACGGGAAATCTCCGAGCATGCTGAAGTTCCCTTATTGCCGGCTGGACTACAGCGTGTGCAAGAAATGCGGCAACACCGGTGCGTACCGTCTCGCACTTGTCAAAGGCGCCGCAGCATCGGAGGAATCCGCCCTCACGCCACTGATGCGCCTCACACCCGAGGCCGCCGTGGTGCTCGGCCAGTTGCTGGCGCGTGAAAAGGAGTCGGCCGAGCCGACGCCGGAGAAGACAGAGAGCGTGAGTCCGCCCGCGTCGCCGGAATAGCGTGCGCGCCTACTTCATGATTTCCGGCGCGCCGGCGTTGTCGGGCGGCGTTTCCAGTTTCTTGCGCACGGCATCAAGTGCCTCCATCGCGCGCTGGCGGGTCAGCGGGCGGCGGTCCTGGAGCAGTTTCGCGATCGGCTCGACGGCAGCTTCGCCGAATTTCACCAGTGTCCGCGTGGCAGCGCGCGAAACGATGTCGTCGCGGTCGCTCAGCAATTTCACCATCTCTGGGATGAGTTCGGTGTGCTGTGGCGCGTAGTTTCCGAGGAGTTCGGCGGCGCTGCCGCGTTCGGCAAATGCGCCCTGCTTGATTTGAATGACGCCCGGCTGCGTCACCTCCAGAAGCCTGGGGATGACATCGTCGGCATCGCTTTTCAGGCGCGCGAGCGTGCGGACGGCCCACCAGTACGACGCCTGTCCTTCACCGAGTTTCAGCAGTTCGCGCAGACGCGGCAGGGCGGGATCGCCGATGCGGACCAGAGCGCCGTGAGCGGCGCGGCAGACGCTTTCATCGGGGTCGAGCAGAGCGGCTTGCAGCGCGTCGAAAACGTGTTTGGCATCCACATCTTTTGGAATGCCCATTTCACCGATTGCGAGGGCGGCCCATTTTCTCCTGTCGGCGAACAGATCGGTCAGCAACGTGCCTGCCAGATGTCCTTTGGCCATTGGGAATGCGGCGGGGCCGATCGCGCCCAAAGCGGTGAGCGCAGCTTGCGCGTCGCTATCGACCGCGCTCTTGGAGAGCTCGATCAGGTCCGGCACGGCGGTCGCGCCGACGGCGCTCATCGAGGCAATGGTGCGGGCCGCGCGCGCGCGCGCCACCGGGTCCTCGTTCTTGAGTTCTGCGACGAGCGCCGGAACGGCATCGGTCCCGACGAGCCGCAGCGTGATGCTGAGCATCTCGCGCAGTTCAGGATCGGAATCGTACGCGGGCGACAGGGCGCGCTTGACGATGGCGGGCAGAGCGGGCTTTGCTTCAGCGGCCATGCCGGCCAGAGCGACCAGAGCGGCTTGCTGCTGCGCGGCGTCTTCACCATCGATCCACTGGACGAACGTGGGCAGGGCGGTTCGCGAAAAGTCGCCGAAACGCGCCAGGCTGCGCGCCGCGGCGACTCGGACGGCTGCTTCCTTGTCGGCAAGCGCGCCGATCAGCGCACTGGCGACGGTTTCCTTTCCGTCGGTTCGCGTGCGGAGCGCTTCGGCGGCTTCTGCGCGAATGGCGGCATCGTCGTTCTTTAATGCGGCGAGCACTTCGGCGTCGGGCTTGGCTTCAAGGAGCGAGCGGAGGCGCGGGCGCTGCGGGTCGCGCGAGACATTCAGCGCGGCCAGTTCGGCGGCTCTTGCGAGAGCCGCATCGCTTTTGGCGGCGTTGAGCAGGGCGTCCTTTGCGGCTGCGGCGGTTGGACCGAGGCTGTCGAGCGCCTTGATCGCGGCGCGCCGGACTTCGGCGTCCTGGTCCTGCACGCGGCCGATCAGGTCGCCGACGACATCGGGACCGGGATTCGGCAATTTGGCGAGCATGCCGACGATTTCGCGACGAACGGCCGGATCGTTGGCGCGCAATCCCGCGCGCATAGCCGGGAGCGCGGCCGGGCCGGCGGAAAGCAGCAGCCGCGTGCCGGCGACGACATTTTCAGGTGTGCGGAGCGCAGGATCGAATGCGAGTTGCTCGACGGCCGTTTGCAGCACTTCAGCATCCTTCGGCGCGACACGCACCGCGGCCAAGAGCAGAGCGCCGCGCGTTTGAGCGTTGCGTTCGCGCTTTGCAGTTTTCATCAGGACGGAAAGCGTGGCGTTGGCTTCGCTGCCCATGCTGGCCAGAGCGGCGGCGGCTTCAGTGCGCGCGGCGCCTTCGCCGCGTTCAACGGCTTTAGCGAGCGGTTCGATGCCCGCCTGACCCATGCAGCGCAGCGCGAGCGCCGTTGCGTGTTCGTCCTGGCCGGAGAGCAGCATTTTGGAAAGCGTGGCGAGCACGGAGGGTTCAAATGGGGCGATCGTCACGGCGCCTTGCATGGCGGCGGCGCGGACCTCAGCGCTGTTGTCGCGGAGCGCAAGCAGCACGGCCTTTCGCACCGCTGGAGATTCCGGATCGATCTGAGGGAGAGCCGCGCAAGCTGCGGTGCGCTGAGTGGGCGCGCGGCGCGGGTCGGCGAGGATTGAGAGGAGCTGCGGAAGCGCGGATTTGGCTTCCGTACCGATCGCCGCCAGTGTCTCCGCCGCCCAGCGCGGCGTGGTCGTCTGAAGTTCCTCGCCGAGCAAGGTGATCAGTTCGGGGACGGCGGCGGAAGCGGCGGGGCCAAAATCCTGAAGGCAGAACATGGCGAGCTTGCGCTCGTCTTCGTTCTCGTGGGTTTTGAGATGTTCGATCCACGCGTTGACGTCCTTGCCCATGATCTGCTGCTGGGCAAAGGTGGGAAGACAGAATAACGGAATCAGAAGCAGCATTCGGAATCGCATAGACTTGTTTGCCTCAGAGAAGAATGCGTCCGCAACGCTCCAATTTTCAATTTCCAGTGGCCAATTTTCAATGCTGTTTTGAGCGCCTAATTGAAAATTGGCCATTGAGAATTTCAAATCTCAAATTTCCGGGGCGCTGATGACGTGCGCCTCCTCGCCCATTTGCATGCGGTACATCTGCGCGTAAATGCCGCCGCGTTGCAGGAGCTGGGCGTGCGTGCCCTGCTCAGCTAGCTTGCCGCCCTCGATGACCACAATCACATCGCACGGGCGGATCACAGACAAACGATGCGAGACGATGAAACTGGTGCGGCCCGACATGAGGCGCTCCAGCGCCTGCTGTATGATGGCTTCGCTTTCGGGCTCGACAGCGCTGGTGGCTTCGTCCAGCAGCAGGATCGCCGGGTCGGCCAGAAAGGCTCGCGCGATGGCGATGCGCTGGCGCTGGCCGCCGGAGAGCTTGACGCCGCGTTCGCCGACGACCGTATCGTAACCTTGCGGCAGTTGCGCGATGAAATCATGCGCGTTGGCGTCGGCAGCGGCGCGCTGGACGTCTTCGCGCGAAGCACCTGGGCGGCCGAAGCGGATGTTGGTCAGTACGCTGTCGTTGAAGAGGAAGCTTTCCTGCAGAACCATGCCGATCTGGCGTCGCAGCGAATGCTGAGTGATCGTGCGGACATCGACGCCGTCGATGCGGATCTGTCCGGCAAGCGGGTCGTAGAAGCGCGGAATGAGCCCGAGGAGCGTGGACTTTCCCGCGCCGCTGGAGCCGACCAGCCCGACGCGCGTGCCGGGGGCGACGGATAAATCCAAGCCAGTGATCACCTGCGGGCGCGATGGGTAGCCGAACGCGACGTTTTCGAAACTGACGCGGCCTTCGATTTTGGGCAATTCGCGTGCGTTTTCGGCATCGCGCAGTTCAGGCTGGTGATCGAGGAGATCAAAAATCCGGCCGCCGGCGGCGCTGGCTCGCTGGAGCAGATCGTTGATTCCCGCGATGCTGTAAACCGGACCGTAAAGGTGCCACCAGTAGCCGCGGTACGCCAGCAGCACGCCCAGGCTCATGGTTCCGAGGAGAATCTGGTATCCGCCGTAGCCAATCATAATAATGCTGCCGATGAACGAGATGAACTGCACCGCCGGCATGTAGCGCACGCGTAGGGAAATGCCGAGGAGATTTTGTACGAAATACATGCTGATCGTTTCGTGCAGCTTTTCGGCGGCGTGGTCTTCGCGTGCGAAGGCTTTGATCGTTTGAACGCCGGTCAAGTTTTCGGCCAGCTTGGCGCTGACGTCGCCCAACCGGTCGCGCGCGGCGCGGTAGATCGGCTTCACGCGCATGTTGTAGCGATACATCAGCAGGAACGTGAACATGACGGGCGCGACCGTGAGCAGGCCGAGGTCCCATTTGTACCAGATCATGACCGCCGCGACGCCGAGCATGCCCAACAAGTTCGATAGGAACTGATCAGTGCCATTAATGACGACTTCCTGAAGCGTGTCCACGTCTCCAATGACGCGCGCGAGGAGATCGCCAGTTCGGCGGTCATGGAAAAACGAGAGCGGCTGATTTTGCAGGTGCGCGTAGATGCAGGTGCGAAGTTCGAGCACGAATTTCTGGCCGACGCGTTCGATCAACCACGTGCGCATACCGCTCGCGACGGAGCCCACCAGGCCGGCCGCGAGCATGCCAGCGATGAGCGGCCAGAAGAGCTGTGTCTGGCGCGCGATGAGGACCTTGTCCACCATTTGTTGCCAGAGGACCGGCTGGATCAGCATCGCGCTGGTTGAAAGCACCAGGAAGAAAAGCCCGCAGAGAATCGCGCCAAGGTGCGGGCGCAGGAGCTTAAGGACACGCCAAAAGGCATTCATACGGGAACCGATTCTAATCGCCGGGACGGCGAATCTAAAGAGGCAACCGGCCCCGCTGCAGAAAGTCACTGGCATGTGGCACGCTTGTGTTCGCGCCGTCCCTTTGGCGCGAACTCAAGCGTGCGCGGCGGTCCGTCAGCACGCATAAGTTCGCGCGAAAACCAGCGCGAACGTATGCGTGCCACCTACTGTCCCAACGCCCGGAGAACGACCGTTGCGTACGAGCCGCGCGGAAGTGAGAACGAGACGCTGCGTTTGACGCGCGACTTGTCGGTGGCGGTTTCGTCCGGTTCGGCAGGGGACAACTGAAATTCACTGGCCGTGAAGAACAGCGCGCGGGGCTCTTCACCGAAAAACGGGCGGCGCACCCCGGGAATCGCCAGCTCTGAAAGCGTGATGCCTTCCTGCATGAGCACTTCGATGGCGGCTTCGCGCCAAGGCTCGGCGAGAAGAGTCTTGCGGCTGAGCAGCGGGATCTGGGCCTCCACCAGCTCGCGCGGCGCAGCTTCGGCAATCGGAAAAAGCATTTCGCCAAAGACGTCCTCGGCGGCGATGACTTTGTCTTCGCCGGTGCAGTGGCGCGCGATGGTGCCGCGGGCGATGGCGTTCCACAAGTGCGACTGGTAGGCGTAGACGCTGAGCTGCTGCAGCAGGTAGGGCAACGCGGTGAACGCCGCACGGAAATCGCCGCTGGAGTTGGCGAGGCGTTCGATAGGCTTTCGCTCCGGGCAGCGGCGGAGCTTGGGCAGCACTTCGCGCCAGCGGCCCCAGTGCTCGCGCAAAGTACGCTTGAAAACTTTTTGAGACATGCGGTCTTTGCGGGCTTCGACGGCGATGGCCAGTCGCAGGGCGCCTTCGAAGTCGCCTTTGATCAGGTGCTTGGCCATGAAGCCGCGGCCGTGGCGCGCGGAGCCGAAGCGCTGATCGCCGAAGTAGTTCACGATCCGCAAGCCATCGGGAGTGGACAGCAGCCGCACGGCTTCCTGAATGTCGAAGCTGTTGGCCGCAGTTAGATTGCGCAGGAGGATGCGGAACCGATTGCACTGGATGTCGGCGGCCGTGATCGAGCGCGGAACGAATCCGAGGCGCTGTATTTTCCAACCGACGCCGGAGAGTTCGTCGGGTGCGGAGCGGCCTTCTTCCATCTTCAGCGTGACGGCCTGAAGCGTGCTGGCGTGCTTGTCCTTCAGGCCCGCGTACGCGATGGCGCCAGCCGGAACGGTCATGGCGCGCGCAATCTGGCCGACGGCTTCGGGCGTGGCGAGCGACTCTTTTTCGAGCGTGTAGAGCGCGAACGGTCCTGCGGCCGCGACCGAACTGGTCACTGCCGGGTCCAGGACTTCCTCAACACGAAAATCTGCGGGCGAGCGTTTGATCATCGTGGAATTATACCAGAGCCGTGCGTCCGGTGCGGTATGGTTTCGAGAGGCGCACGGCCAGTTCGTACGCAGCGAAGAAACTCTCGGGATGCGCTTTTCCTTGCCAGGCAATGTTGAAGGCAGTGCCGTGGTCGGGCGACGTGCGGACAATCGGCAAGCCCATGGTGATGTTCACGCCCGTTTCGAAGGCGAGCATCTTGAACGGGATGCACCCCTGGTCGTGGTACATCGCGACGTAGCAATCGTAGCGCTCGCGCGCCTGCGGCGTGAAGGCGGTGTCGGGCGGAAGCGGGCCATCGATGTGGATGCCGCGCTCTTCGATTTTCTTCTTCGCGGGAATGAGGATGCGCTGTTCTTCATCGCCAAACAAACCTTCTTCGCCGGCATGCGGATTGAGGCCAAGCAGGCACAGGCGGGCGTCTTTGTCGCGCAGCGTGCCGACGGTATTCGAGGCCAGATTGGCAACGTCGGCGATGCGATCGGGCGTCAGCGAATCGGGCACGCTGCGCAGCGATTGGTGCCAGGTGACCAGCGCGCAGGCGATCTCGTCGGAGTACATCAGCATCGCGTAATTGGTGGAGCCGGTCAGGTCCGCGAGCATTTCAGTGTGGCCGGGATAGTTGATGCCGGCCAGTTCGAGCGCCTTCTTGCTGATGGGCGCGGTCACCAGAGCGGCGAAGCGTTCGTCCAGGCAACCGCGCACGGCCTCCTCTATGTAGCGCGCACCGGCACGACCACAGGCGGCCTGATTCACGCCGGGCTGGATGTTCTTTTCGGGAAGAGAGCCGGCGGGTTCGTAGATGGAGGGGCCATCGAGCACACGGGTGAGCGCTTCGAGCTTGGGCGCTTTGAACGGCACGCCAATCTTCTCCGCCACGCGCGAGAGAATCTCGTAGTCGCCAACGATCAGCGGAACGCATTCGCCGAAGAGCTCCGGCTTCTGGAGCAGACGCAGGCAAATCTCGGGGCCGATCCCCGCAGGGTCGCCCATCGTAACCGCGATGATCGACCTTGGGCGATGAGGCTGGAGCGGTTCCATGGCAGGATGTAGTCGCATGTGGCGCAATCCTCCTGGATTGCGAGTTCTGTTGTGGCGCAATCCTCCTGGATTGCGAGTTCTGTTGTCGGCGCAATCCAGAGGATTGCGCTACAGTGCTACGTCTGCAACGCCGCCAGCCATTCTTGCGCGAGCTGGCGGCGGTTCTCGTACGGATGCGTTTCGATGACGCGGCGTAGCAGCCGCTCAATCAGCGGCACTTCCCGGTTGTCACCGCTTTCCTTCAGTTCCTGCAAAAGCATTCCGGCCAGCGCGAGGCTCGCCTCGGCGGCGTAGGGCTGCTCGTTCGGGTAATGCATCAGCAACCGTTCGTATGCGTCGCGCGCGGCGCTGCGTTCACCGTGCTTGTCCAGGGCGAGGGCGACTTCAAGCTGCTCGCGCAACGGCAACACCGTGCTGTGGTGGTCGAAGGCGTAGCGCCGCCACGCTCGGCGGGCTTCGTCGGTGCGGCCGGCGTGCAGCAGAGCCGCAATCTCGGCGCGCTCGTCCTGATCGGGAATCACTTCGGTCGGTTCGTCAACCATGCGGTACTGCGCGTCTTCGACATCCTCATCCTGAATGTACCGCGAGCGGCGTGGAGGGGCTCGCCCCGTGATCACGGCGAACAGGTCGCGGCCATCGTTGGGCACCAGGCGCAGCGTGTGGTAGAGGACCGCGATAAAGAAGCCAGCCACGAATCCCCCGGAATGTGCGAGGTGCCCGACACCCGATTGCAGGCCCGCCACGACCTGAAGCTGACTGTAGAACAGTTCGAGGACGAACCACGCGCCGATCACCCACAGAGCGCTGATCGAGAACCAGTAGATGAACAGGAAAATCCACATGAAGACCTTCACGCGATTGCGCGGGAAGAAAAACAGATACATCCCGAGCACGCCAAAAATCGCGCCGGATGCGCCGATGCTTGGAATCAGCGAATCCTGAAAAATCAGCATCTGCCCGAAATCGCCCGCGACGCCGCAGGCCAAATACGCGAGAAGATATTTGATCGGCCCGCAGCGATTTTCGACGTTATCGCCGAACAGATAAAGAAACCACATATTGCCAATCAGATGCATCCAGCCGGCATGCATGAACATGGATGTGATAACAGTGTCCCAACTGAAGCGCGCCGGGACGAAGCCGTATTCCATCACCAGTTGCTCGTAGTCCGGGCGCAGCCCCACCGCCAGAAACACGAAGACATTCGCCAAGATGAGCAGCCAGTTCATCCACGGGAGACGTCCTTCCGGCGGGTTGTCGTCAGCATAGGGGAAGAACATACTTTAGTCAGTCGTCCGTTGTCAGTGGTCCGTCGTTAACGCGGAACACAGCGCAAAAACACGGCCTCATTCTACCATCTGAGACGAAAGGGGAAGACAAATCGCGGCTATAAAACATTGCCCGTGCAGAGGCGCGCGGTATTCACGGGCAATCCGCGCCGCAACAGCGCTTGTCCGTGATAAGCTGACGCAACCGCGGCGCGGCCTGCCCGTGCCACACTAAACCGCATACCTCCCCGACTCGATGCCTTCAACCAAATCCTTGAGCAGCGTGATCGATTCGGGCGGAAAGCGCCACTGTTCGATCTGGCGGTCGGTGAGCAACTCCTTCAACTGCGGTAGAACCAGCATCTCCTTGGCGTCGGCGCTACTGAGCGAACGTTCAATGTAACTCTCTTCGTTGAACGTATCGAAGAAGCTCTTCAGTCCTTTCTCCTTATCGCCGCCGACCTGCTTGAAGTCCTGACCGTAAATGTGCAGCGAGAAGGCATAGTCGGCGTAGCTGCCCAGCTTGACCGGACGCCCGGCTTTCTCCTGCACTTCCTTGGCGAGCGTCTGGAACAGGAACGTCAGCCCGATGATGTTGTCGGGCCACGCCTTGAACAGATCGCGCGAACGCCACGCCGTCGAAACGTTCAGCACCAGGTTGCCCTTGTCGTCTTCGGGGCAGCGAAGCTGAACTTCTCGCAGGCACGGCACGTCTTCTTTCAAGAACGGGTCGAGATTCGGCACGGAAGTCGTCGCGACCGCGCGGCGCGTGTACGGCGTTTTCGCGACGCGCTGGATGGCCATATCGAGCTGGTTGATCGTCGAGCCATCGATGTCCGGATGCGCGACGAGCCGCTGGTGGTACGTGTAGGGCCACTGATGCGCGGACAGTTCGCCGTGAATTGCTTCCTTCAGCTTTTTCATCGGCAGCACCAGGTGGTCCTTGGCGCCCATGATCTCCGCGATGTACGTCCCGATTTCGCAGAACGAGACCGGCGGGTAGCGCGGTTCGGCGAACGGGTTGGTGATCTCAACCAGCACCCTCGCGTCGCGGCTTGGCGGATCGATGTACTCGCCGTTGGGATCTTTGCGGTCGTACTCCGTGCGAATCGGCAGCCCGTTTTCCCAGACGGCCTTCATCGCGCGATAATGCGCCTGCGGAATGTTTTCAGCCGTGACATGCAGCGTGGGTATGCGACCGGGAGCGGGGGCGTTGGCCATCGGAAAGGACTCCTTTATTGTTGGGTGCGCAGTAAGTTAATGCTCCGCCGCATTCGCACAAGCCGAGAAAATTCTGTTGTGTGCCACGGGCAGCCTATTCGGCTGCGGCACCGCCGCTTAGCTGTTGGCTGCCCGTGCCGATCAGCCATCCAACCGTCCAGCCCTGCACCTCTGTAAAAAACTGCACGTGTGGTGGTGGGTGCCATCGGTCTGCGCCTTTTCCGTTCGCAGACCGATGCCTTCAGCCATCCAGCCGTTCGCCCTCCACCAACGCTTCTTCTGTAAAAAATTGCACGTGTGGTGCCACGCTTGTGTTCGCGCGTCCCTTTGCGCGCACGCAAGCCTGCATCACAGCCACATTCTGTCCAAGAGCGCACTTGTGCAGGGTGCCATCGGTCTGCGCCTTTTCCGTTTGCAGACCGATGCCTTCAGCCATCCACCCGTCCGCCCTTCGCCAATGCCTCCTCTGTAAAAAATTGCACGTGTGCGGTGCCACGTTTGTGTTCGCGCGTCCCTTTGCGCGAACTCAAGCGTGCATCTAAGCCGCATTCTGTCCAAGAGCGCACCTGTGCAAGGGCGCCGTCTGTAGGACATTTCGCCGAATTGTCCCTCCTTCGTTCCAGCCAAACGTGTCCAACACTGCACCGTGCGTCGTTATGCCTTCGTCCCGCCCTTTCCTCAAGCCTCAGGTCTCAGGCCTCAAGCCTCATCTGTCCAACACTGCATCATGCGTACCGCAAGCGTCCCCGCCTGCCCCACTTCGTAGTGTCGGCGTCCTCCCGCTTCTTCGGTCTGTAAAAAAGTGCACATGTGCAGACCCTAATCCATTCAGTTGTCAAAGAACACCATTCGCAAGGGCAGAGTATCCAACCTGCCCCTCACATGTAGTGACGTTTCAACCGCCAAAATATTAAATTAATTATTAAGATTTTATTTGGTGAATCGCTCAGCATCTTCTGAAATCCCGCCAACATCCCGCCACGACGTTCGTCTATCCATATAAGGAGAACACAAAAATCAGACGACGACATGTCTGGACCCTACTCGCTGCATTGGCCGTCCTGCTCTGTATTGCCGTGGCAATCGCTTGGCGGTTCTTGCCGCTCGGTCTCTTCACGCTTGTGCTAGACCAAAACCCCGGCCCCTTCGACCGCGCTCGAATGCAGCAGATCGTTGACCGCGTCCGGCTCCTCGGAATCAAGCCGGGCGAGGACCGCAATCTCCGGCTTGACGATCTGTCGAATCCGAGTTCACTGCGCGTCACCAAGCCTCAAGAGGTGTTCCCCCGCGGTGAAGGTGCCGGCAATGTTTACGCGCGGGTCTCAGCGAACGGAGAGTTGACCGCTGTGATCGAAACGAAGGATCTCGGACACGCCGGGGAGTACGGATTTGCATATACCGAGCTCAACCCGACGCCAGATCCCAACTACGCCGGGGTGTTGAACGTTGATGCGCCCTGCCCTTTGAAGATGACCACGCCCGATATGAAGATCGACGCTCACTGGTGGAAAGTATTGTATAATCTCGATTGATCCTCCGCCGCAAGGACCACCGCCAATGACTGACCAACCCAAGCGCCGCCCCCTCTTCCAACTCCACCTCAGCACCTGCATCGTGCTGATGTTTGTGGCGGGCGCGCTGATGTGGGCGAACATGCGCCGCTCTCCGCGACAACTCGGGCTCGAAATGACAAACCTCAGTGGCGGTACTTGCAGCTTTGGCAGCATCCGCAGTTACGGTTGGCCCTTTACCGCGCTTCAGAGGGAGCAAATTCTCAACGGTGAATTCGATGATTTCATACAGATCATCAGGCGCTTCACGCTAGACGATGAAGAAGGCGTAAGCCAAATTCTGCATTCGCTGAAAGAGTCCCCGCACCACCAGGAAGCGCGGAACCACTGGTTCCCCAAGGGAATTCTCCTGAATGCCTTAACAGCGATCGGGACTCTCTTCTTTTCGGCAGTAGCGTTCGAGTGGTTCCTGCGCCCCTCGGGCTTCGCACTCGTGGCGGAGTCGGAGACAAGGCGCGCACTCTTACGATTTCGCCTCAGCACCTGCGCCGCGATGTTTGTCACGACGGGAGCGCTGGTGTGGCTCGACACACGCGAGCACGTGCGCGTAACACCTAACGAGGGCGGAGTTGCTGGTACCGAATGCGTGCGAGAGTACGGCTGGCCTTGCCGGTTCCATTCGATAAGGCAGACGATTGTGGTAGGCGATCACACGCACCTCTATGGGAACGGCAAGATCGAAACGGGGCCGAGTTTCTTTGTCGTCCAGGACAAAGGTTGGCCATGCTGGCGCTATCGGGGAATCTCAATCGATGCCCTTGTACTTCTCTTCGCGGTCTTGATAACGGGCGTCGTGACTGAGTCCGCTCTTCGCTTTTGGGAGCGCCGCCCATGAGCGACCAGCCCAAAAAGCGCCCCCTCTTCCAACTCCACCTCAGCACCTGTATCGTGCTGATGTTCGTGGCCGGCGGATTAATCTGGGCGAACCTCGGCACACCGGTCTTCCTCCCGCCGGCTCCGGCGGAGGCGTCTTCCCAGACGATGATAGAGCACAAGATGGGGATTGATGCTATCGAGAAGATGCGCGAGTACGGTTGGCCGGCCATCGCGTACACGCATTGGACCTATGGGAAGCCGCCGTGGTGGGCGTACGCTGTGGGGTCAGTGATTCCGATCGGAGCCCTCGTGGACTGTATTGTGGCAGTTGGTCTCCTAACCACTTCTTATGCCACGTCCGAATGGCTCCTCCGCCGCAAGGAGCGCCGCCCATGAAGCTCCCGCGCCCGCGCTTCTCCCTGCGCACGCTGATTCTCTTCGTGCTGTCGGTCGGCAGCGCCATGCTGCTTTATCACAACAAGGCCGCGTGGATGCCCAAAGAATTCTGGCGCACGCCGAAGATTACAGATCCAAATCGCCGGCGCGTAGTTAGACCCGATTTTTCCCCCGACGGCCGCTACATGACCGCAGTCTGCGAAGACCGCAAGACGCGCGTGTGGGAGATATCGAGTGGACGCGTGATCTCCGTGATCGAGGCTGTACCGTTGGGTGAATCAATTTTCTCTCCTGATGCCCGCTATCTGGCGCTGGAAAAGGAAAGGGGCGTCTTTGACCTCTGGCATTTGGAAACGCGCGCGCATACAGGCTCTTTTGACCTGAATACACGTGGCAATCCGCTCAACGTCGTTTTCGGATGTGACGGCAAGCATCTCTTCGGCCGCGACGGTTTTCACGTGCGCTGCTGGACGTTGGCCGATGCAAGACTATTATATCAGGTTGGTGGCTTGGACTACAACGAGTCACAGGACCCAGTGGAACAGAAGAGAATCAAGCGCGCATGCGAAGAGGCTTGCGCCGCGACTGATCTCGATACACTGCGCCATATTGAAACCAGTGCGCACATCTATCTGGACGCCGATATTTCCTCGGACGGCCGGCTGATCCTGACACATGTGAACCGCTCAATGCACCTGCAGTTGTGGGATGCTGTGCTCGGTCGCAGGCTCCAGGTGATCGAACTGCCCGCATGTTTCAAGGACGGAGAAATTGACGCGTGGCTTTTCTCAAAAGACAGCAGCAGGTTGGCTGTCAGACCTGCCCAGCAGCGCCAGACCTATATCTGGGATGCCCAAACGGGGCAACTCGTGCGCGAACTGAGCAACACCCTGCTTTGGGACGACCGTTCCACGTTCTCTGACGACAAACAATGGCTAATCTGCGCGGGCGAGTCAGAAGGGGCGATGAACTCCACCGTGAACTTCTCGCAAGTGCTCGGCGTATCCACCGCCGCCGCGGGCACGCGGTCAAAGGGCTGGCGGAATCACACATGGCCAATTTTCTCCCGTGATGCCCGCCGCTGTATTGTGGAGCCATACCCAGGAGAGGGAGAATTGGACTGGCGAGTGGGAATTTGTGACGCATTCAGCGGACAAAAGCTTTTCTGCCTAAGCGCCAGCCAGGACGACGATATAGCTGCGGATTACGCCGTCTTTACGCCAGGAGGCCAAGTCGCCACCGACGGTCCGGACGGATCTCTACTCGTCTGGTCCCGCCGTCGCCCCGAATACTGGTGGGGCATCGCTTGGCTCCCGGAGTTCTGGCTGACGGTCGTGTTCTCGGCCGGGCTGGTTTGGAGCGTGTGGCGGGACAGGCGAAGCTTATGAGCGAACCCAAACCGCGCCCCCTCTTCCAACTCCACCTCAGCACCGCGCTGATTTTGGTGATGAGCGCGGGTGTGTTGAAGTCGTGACCTTCGTGCGCTGAAATAACGGGAAACGGCGTAGTTGAAAAATGAAAGGTCTAAACATTCGATGCGCTTCCCCGACGACGCCCACGTAACCCTCCCCAAACGCGACGCCTTAAAGACGCGCATCGCCCGGCTGCAAATCGATCTGCAAAAAATCGATGAACAAGCCGTCAAGGCCAGCGGTCCAGGCGGACAGAAAGTCAACAAAACCGCCAGCGGCGTCTTGTTGCGCTATTCACTCGACACTGAACTCCTCGTCGTGAAATGGACTCGCGAACGTCAACACAGCCTCAACCGTTTCCTCGCCCTGCGTGAACTGGTAGACAAAATCGAAATGCGCGTCTCACCACAAACCAGCGAGCGGCTTCAAGAACAAACCCGCATCCGAAAATCAAAAGCCCGCGCCCGCCGCCGCCGTTCCAATAACCAACGGAAATACGGGGACGCGCACGAATTTCTGAAACACGTGCGCGATGGCGTCTGTGATGTCGAAGAACTCTTGTGGTACACGGCAAGTGAACCGCCGTCGGATTGCCATTACCGCCTGGAACACGTCGTCTTTAATCAGGCCCTCGATTAAGCAACTGGCTCGCAAGAGCTTCATGGCCGCGTGGATGATCGCGGTTCCGCCATCATTTGCCGATGCCGTCCCTTCGCGTCGTTCATCGCGCTCATCCCGGCAGCGGGCGACGTGAAGAGCGCCGGACCGGCGAACCGAGACGAGGGCGGCGGTCTGGCTGGTGGAGAGTCTGCGCACGCACAACGTAGCGTTATCGGATCTTAATCTTACTAAATCTTCGAGCCGCTACGACGTATCCTTCGGTACCAATACTCCGATGCCATACCAGCCATCAGGATCAAGATTAGCGCCGTTATTGCGTCCACGATCAACGCCATAAAAAACATTCGAGGGTTCTGCTCGTAAAGGCTATCCCAAGTGTTCGGATGCTCAGCAGGAGTCTTCGCATCGTAACTAAGAGTTCTCGGGATTTCAGCATTCTCTATCCTAGAGCTAACGTACAGTGGCCAACCATAAAACATAAAAGTGGCCCGCACTCCCGGCTTGGTCAAACGAGCAGGAGTGAAGTTTACCGCCAAAAGCACCGATGCCGTCACGCTCATAATGAGCCAACTCTGCAAATGAAATCGGACGCACGGCCTCGCGGGCATGGCTTCAACCCCCTAAAACTTCAGAAACCCTACTCAACTTGCCCACCGCCGCTGATGTAGCCCCAAGTACTGAGAGAGTAGTATACACCGTTCTTGTCTCCCTTGGTGCAGTCCTTCAATGTGACCTTTCCTGCGGCAATCTTGATGCGCTTCTTCAACGGGACGCAGCAGTTTTCATCTTCGTAGATCGTTTTCGTGGCGTCGTTAAGGAAATCAACGTCTTGTATCAACTTCGTCGGATTAGGCAGTTTGCTCTTTGGCGGCACCGTTTCTTTGTAGTAAATTGGTTTTTCCTCGTACTTCTGTAGCATCCCTGCTGCTTCAAGTTGCCTCTTCAGATCTCGAGCTTGTTGGAGATCCGCAAGGTTGTGCGGAACAGAGCGAAATGCCCTGCGGGTATCTCACCCAGAGTGACACTACCAAATAGTCCCCTTCCACACGGGCGGTGGCCGAACTCTGATTATCAATTTCGCCATTATCGGGAGCCAGATTCACGTCGAGACCAAGCGCATCGCTGTTTTCCGTTGGGTTGCCATTCACGTATACGTACAGGTTATATTTGCTCCCATTGTCGTGTTCTCGGCCGGGCTGGTTTGGAGCGTGTGGCGGGACAGGCGGGAATTATGAGCCACCAGGTACAAAAAAACTCTGTGCCCTCCGTGTCCTCCGCGCCTCTGTGTTGAAGTCGTGACCTTCGCGCGCTGAAAGAACGGGAAACGGCGTAGTTGAAAAATGAAAGGTCTAAACAGTCAATGCGCTTCCCCGACGACGCCCCCGTAACCCTCCCCAAACGCGATGCCCTGAAGACGCGCATCGCCCGGCTGCAAATCGACCTGCAAAAAATCGATGAACAAGCCGTCAGGGCCAGCGGTCCAGGCGGACAGAAAGTCAACAAAACCGCCAGCGGCGTCTTGTTGCGCTATTCACTCGGCACTGAACTCCTCGTCGTGAAATGGACCCGCGAACGTCAACACAGCCTCAACCGTTTCCTCGCCCTGCGTGAGTTGGTAGACAAAATCGAAATGCGCGTCTCGCCTCAGACCAGCCAGCGGCTCCAAGCACAAGCCCGCATCCGAAAATCAAAAGCCCGCGCCCGCCGCCGCCGTTCCAATGACCAATGACTAATGTCGTGTCGGAGACGTTCTGCAACGAGGTGGCGCCGGCTGGGGCGCAAGAAGGGGAGAGGGGAAGAAGAGGAGAAGGGGAGAGGAGGAGAAGGGGAGAAGGGGAGAAATACCCACCGCCGCTTGCGTCTCCCCTTCTCCCCGTCTCCCCGTCGCCCCGACTTCCCCTTCCTGGCTCACTTCTTGCAGCTTCCCTTGCGGGCATTTTGAGGTCATACCATGAGCAAACTCTGGCGCGTGATTAATCAGACATTTAACGAATGGAACAACGATAACGCGCCCCGGCTCGGCGCAGCGCTCGCTTTTTATGCTGCGTTCTCCATCGCCCCGCTGCTGGTGCTGGCCATCGCCGTTTCTGCCTTCGTCGTCGGTCCGCAAGCCGCACACGGGCAGGTCAGCAGCACGCTGAGGGACGTCATGGGAGACAACGCGGCGCAGACAATAGAAAGCATGATTTCTGCGGCGAGCCATCAGAGCCGGCACGGCGTCGTCGCCACGGTTATCAGTATTATCGTTCTCATCTTTGGCGCATCCGGCCTCTTTATCGAACTCCAGAATTCGCTGAACACGATTTGGGGCGTCCCGGCGGCGCCCGGCCGCGGCTGGGTTGCTTGGCTGAAATCTCGCCTCTTCTCGATCTTTCTCGTCCTGCTCACGGGCGTCCTGGTGCTCGCCTCGTTAGCCCTCAGCGTTGTGCTCAGCGCGATCGGCGGCTTTGTGGGCTCGACTCTGCCCGGTGGCGCAGCGCTCTGGGAGATTGCGCAGAACCTGGTCTTATTCGGTGTCGTCTGGCTGCTCTTCTCGTTGCTCTACAAGTACGTCCCGGACGCCAGAATCGACTGGCGCGACGTCAGAGTCGGAGCGGGCGTCACGGCCGCGCTCTTCGTCATCGGGAAGTCTTTATTGGGTCTCTACCTCGGCCGCAGTTCCGTCGCCTCCAGCTACGGCGCGGCGGGCTCGATCGCCGTCGTCCTGCTCTGGATATATTATGTCACTCAGATCTTCTTCCTTGGAGCGGAATTCACGCAGGTCTACGCCAATACGTATGGCTCAAAGCTGCGCCCCGCTACCGATGCCGAAGAACCCGCGCCCGAAGCTCACACGGCCCGAGCCCAAAGCCGCCGCAAGCCCGTGCCGTCCCCCCAGCCGCCGACACGTTTCAAGCACCCCAAACTCGGATAAACTCTTGGTGTTATTCGCGTTCCGTCACTTAACCAATTCGTGAAACACACGATAACTCCAAAATATCATTGACTTTCCATCAGCGTATAGTAATTGCACTTCTCGAATTCAGATGTTCATTCATGCAAATGGTGGCTTTGCCAACGGCCTCTTCGACGTTTGGCGTGCTGTCCCTTTGCGCCATCAGGGAGGGGTTCTTAACATGAAGTTTACGCTCTCAGTCTTGTTCACCGTCTTGGCGTGCACCGCGTCCTTTGCCGCCGACGGGGCGAACGTTGATGACCTGCGCAAGGAAGTGGACGCGCTGCGCAAACAGATCTCCGGAAAGGAGACCGTCAAGACTCCGATCGCGTCAGCCGACGCGCTGGTCGGAGCCAAGTACGGCCCCAACGCGCCGGTCACCACTCGCACCGGAAAGCTCTACATCGGCGGCGCGCTGCAGATCTGGTATCAGGCCATCCAGAACGATTCCGACGACTGGACCAGCCAGCGCGCGTTGGGCGAACAGGGCGGCCGCAACTCAGCCTTCGACAACGACAGCTTCCGTCTGCGCCGCATCGTCTTGCGCTTCGGCATGGACATCACCGAGAACGTCTCCTCCTTTATGTTGATCGATACGGCCACCGCACCGACGTCTTGCATTGGCTATCCCAACAACCAGGGCTTGGTTTACACCAATTCGCACCGCTCGGCCGCGGCCATGCAGACGGGCGCCGGCATTCCGAACCTGCTGCTCTTGGACGCCAAGCTGAACTATCACGGCGTCGTTCCGCATCACGATTTCACGATCGGCCAGTACAAGCGCAAGATCGACGATGAAGGCTCCCGGCCCAGCGACCGGCTCGATTTCGTGGATCGCTCCATGATCGCCCAGGTCGCGCACAATTCCTACGACATCGGCGCCGACGTCCACGGCACGTGGCTGGACGACAAAGTGCAGTACTGGTTCGGCGTGCAGAACGGCCCAGGCAACATCTTCACCGTCCCGCGCTTCAACCGCACCGATGACAACGATGCCAAGAACGTCTATGGCACCCTGCAGTGGCGTCCCTTCTGGAAGATGGAAAACTGGGGCGGCCTGGAACTCATCTACGGCATCATGTCCGGCAAGGGCGGCGAAAGCGGCGGCATGCTACCCGCTGACAATCCAGTGCCCGGCCTCAACCGCGCCGACACGTCCCAGCGCGTCAATTATCTCACCGCCGGCTACCGGCCCGGCGGCCCCGTCCGCGGACTGTGGCTGAGCAGCGAATGGGCCTCCTTCCGTGATCGCTTCGCCCCCAAGCAGGTTGTGAGCGGCGAGGGAGTCGTGACCGCCAACCCCGCTCAGTTCCACGTCGAAGGCTGGTTCGCTGCGCTGGGCTACCGCCTCGACCAGAGCATCTTCTGCAAGGATCTATCGAGCTGGGTCAAGCCCTTTGAATTCACCGCCCGGCACGAAGTCTTCCAGAACTTGTTCTACCACAGCCTGGCTGAACCCGAACGCCGTCTGAACGTGTTCAAGACGACCGTGAATACCATTGGCGTGAACTACAATTTCAAGGGCGACAACGCTAAGATCATGGTCAACTACAACTGGGTTGACGAAGAGGATAAGTCACGCGATGATCGTCAGGTCCGCGACGTGCGAAACGACGTCCTGGCCGTGCAATTTCAAGTGGCGTGGTAAGAAGCTGGTTCATGGTTTATGGTTCTCGGTGCGTGGTTAACAGCACGGTCGTGAACCATAAACCACGAACGATGTGCTGCGAACCATGAACCATGAACCACGAACCACGAACCGGGGTTAACATGAAAGAACTCTGGAGTGACGCCGGCGGCTTTCATCCCGACAGCGCGCCCGACTACCTGCCGCTGCCCCAACTGCGCGACCTGCAGTTGCGCCGCCTGCGCTCGATTGTCCAAGTCGCCTACGAAAACGTGGCGCTGCTTCGCCAGCGCATGGAAGAGCGCCACATCACGCCGGCGAGCATGAAGTCCCTGGCCGATATCGCCAAGCTGCCGTTCACGGTCAAGACCGACCTGCGCGATACCTATCCCTTCGGCCTCTTCGCCAGCCCCATGCGGGACATCGTCCGCCTGCACGCCTCCAGCGGCACCACCGGCAAGCCGATCGTCGTCGCCTACACTAAAGAAGACATCGACGTCTGGTCCTCGGTGATGGTCCGCTCCTTCGCCGCCTGCGGCCTCCACGCCGGCGACATCATCCAGAACGCCTACGGCTACGGACTCTTCACCGGCGGCCTGGGCGCTCACTATGGCGCTGAAGCGCTCGGCGCAACCGTCATCCCGATCTCCGGCGGCAACACCGACCGCCAGATCATGGTGCTGAAGGATTTCAAAGTCACCGCGATCTGCTGCACGCCCAGCTATTTCCTGCATCTTCTGGAACGCGCCGCCGAACTGGGCGTCAACGTTCGCGATCTGCCGCTCAAGGCCGGCGTTTTCGGAGCCGAACCCTGGACCGAAGCCATGCGCATCCGCATCCAGGAAGTCAGCCCCATCAAGGCCTACGACATTTACGGCTTGTCTGAAATCATCGGCCCCGGCGTCGGCTGCGAATGCCAGTGCCAGGCCGGCCCGCACATTTTCGAAGACCATTTCTATCCGGAAATCATCGATCCGAAGACCTGCGAAGTTCTCCCCGACGGCAGCGAAGGCGAACTGGTCTTGACGACGCTTAGCAAGCGCGCCATGCCGATGATCCGCTACCGCACGCGCGACATCACCTCGCTGGCCGCCGAACCCTGCAAATGCGGCCGCACCGTCCGCCGCATCAAGCGCATCGGCCGCCGCAGCGACGACATGTTCATCATCCGCGGCGTGAACGTCTTCCCGTCGCAAGTCGAACACGCCCTGCTGACCGTCGAAGGCACGCTCCCGCACTACCAGATCGTGCTCACGCGCGAAAAGGGCCTCGACCAGATGGAAATCCAGGTCGAAGTCACGCCCGAAGTTTTCAGCGACAAGATCAGAGCGCTCCAGGCATTGCAGGCCAAGCTGACGCACGCAATTGGAACAACGCTGGGCATCAGCGCCGATGTGCGACTGGTCGAACCGCACAGCATTCCGCGCAGCGAAGGCAAAGCCAAGCGGATCATTGATAAACGGCAAGTGTGAACAGAAGTCATTGGTCAATAGTCATTGGTCATTAACAGCATCCCTCGGACCAATGACTAATGACCAATGACCTAATGACCAGAGTAATGACTTGGGAAGACCTTGGGATCACTGAGGACTCTGTACTATGAAGATCCAACAACTTTCCCTTTTCGTCGAAAACTCACCCGGCCGTTTGTCCCAGGCCTGCAAGGTGCTCGCCGCGTCCGGCATCAACATCGTCACGCTTTCGCTCGCCGACACGCAGCAATACGGCATCCTGCGCCTGATCGTCAAGGACTGGCAAAAAGCCAAGAACGCCCTCGAAAAAGGCGGCTACGTCGTCACGATCACCGAAGTCGTCGCCGTCGAAGTCTCCGACCGCCCGGGCGGCCTGGCCGAACTGCTCGACGTCCTCGATCAGGGCCGCGTCAACATCGAATACATGTACGCCTTCACCGTCCGCACCGAAGACGCCGCCGTCATGATCTTCCGCTTCGAAGACCCCGACGGCGCGATCAAAGTCCTCCAGTCCGCCGGCAAAGACGTGGTCGAAGGCGTCGATCTCTTCGCCAAATGCCGCTCGTAACGCAATCCTCCTGGATTGCGCGATTCTGCCGGACGCAATCCAGGAGGATTGCGCTACAGGCAGAATAGTCCAACACCTCGGCCGTATCTGTCCATTCACCCGCGCTCTCTTTCGGTGTAAGCTCTGACGATCTCATCTTCAGGAGCTTTGCTATGAACTTCTCGCTCGTCCTCGTCATCGCGCTCTGTCTTTGCATGAGCCTTCAATGCCTCGCCGGCGAAAAAGTCGAACCCAAAGCCCAGCCCTTCGAACTGACGCAAGTCCGTCTGCTCGACGGCCCCTTCAAAGACGCAACGGAACTCGACCGCAAGTACCTGCACGATCTCGACGCCGACCGCCTCCTTCACACCTTCCGCCTCAACGCCGGCCTGCCCAGCACCGCCAAACCTTACGGCGGTTGGGAAGCCCCCAAGTGCGAACTCCGCGGCCACTTCCTCGGGCACTATCTTTCCGCTTGCGCGCTCATGTACGCATCCACCGGCGACGAAAAACTGAGAGAAAAAGCCAACTACATCGTCGCCGAACTCGCCAAATGTCAGGAAGCACTCGCGAGCAAAGGGTTCGGCAAAGGCTACCTCTCCGCCTACCCCGAATCCTTCATCGACCGCGTCGTCGATGCCAAACCGGTCTGGGCGCCCTGGTATACGCTGCACAAGATCTACGCCGGCCTCATCGACGTTCACCACTATTGCGGCAACGCGCAAGCACTGGACGTCGTCAAAGGCATGGCCGCGTGGGCCAAGTCGCGTCTCGATAAGCTCGACGATGCCGGCGTGCAGAAGATGCTCGGCAACGAACACGGCGGCATGAACGAGACGATCGCCAATCTCTACGGAATCACCGGCGACCCTGACCACCTCTCTCTCGCTCAGCGCTTCAACCACAAGTTTATCTTCGACCCGCTCGCCAAAGCCGAGGACAAACTCAACGGTCTGCACGCCAACACCCAAATTCCCAAAATCATCGGCGCCGCCCGCGAATACGAACTGACCGGCAACAGCACATACAAGGACGTTGCGTCCTTCTTCTGGCAGCGTGTCGCCCTCAAGCGATCGTACGCCATCGGCGGCCACAGCGACCGCGAACATTTCTTCCCGATCGAAGAATTTTCGAAGCACCTCGGCACCGACACCTGCGAGACCTGCAACACTTACAACATGCTTAAGCTCACTCGCCATTTGTTCGCTTGGGAACCCAACGCCGAAGCCATGGATTTCTACGAACGCGCTCTCTACAACCACATCCTCGCCTCGCAAGATCCCAAGACCGGCCAGATCGTCTACCTGATGTCCCTCAAGCCCGGCCATTTCAAAACGTATTCGACGCCGGACGACTCCTTCTGGTGCTGCTCCGGCACCGGCATCGAAAACCACGCCAAGTACGCCGACACGATTTACTTCCACAGCGCCGATTCGTTGTTCGTGAACCTCTTCATCCCCTCTGAACTCAACTGGAAAGAGAAGGGCCTGGTTCTTGAACAGAATACAAAGTTCCCCGAAAGCGACAAGACAAAGCTGAAACTCAAATGCAAGGAGCCGCTCACTCTCTCGCTCAGCATCCGCTGTCCGTTCTGGGTTCAGAACGGCGCCAGCATTTCCGTCAATGGCAAGCCGGAAGACGTTGCGCTAAAGCCCGGCTCCTATGTGACCCTCAAGCGCCGGTGGCGCGACGGCGACGAGATCGAAGTCCGCCTGCCGATGGCGCTGCGCCTGGAAGGCATGCCCGACAACCCGAAGGTTGTCGCCATCTGCTACGGCCCCGTCGTTCTCGCCGGCGAAATGGGCACCGAGAACATGCCCGCCAGCCTCAACACGCGCGGTCAGTGCGACCTCAACAACAATCCGTCGCCCGAGGCCCCGGTTTTCCTCTCCGATGCGGCGAGCGTCCTCTCAAAAATCCAGCCCACCGACAAGCCGCTGGTCTTCAAGACGAACGGCCTCGCTCAGCCGCGCGACCTGACGCTCATCCCCTTCCACCAGATGCATCACCAGCGCTACTCCGTCTACTGGTCGCTCTACACCGAAGAGGAGTGGCAGAAGCGCAAAGCCGATCTGGCCGCCGCCGAAGCCCGCCGCAAAGCTCTGGAAGCTCGCCGCGTGGATGTGGTCCATCCCGGCGAACAGCAGCCCGAAACCGACCACGCCATGAAAGGCGAACACACCAGCGCCGGCCCGCATGCCGGCCGCAAATGGCGTCACGCCACCGACGGCGGCTGGTTCAGCTACGAGATGAAAGTTGTGCAGGACACCGCCTTGTCGCTCTGCTGCACCTACTGGGGCAGCGACTCGCTGCGCACCTTCGACATCCTCATCAACGATCAGAAGATCGCGACGCAGAAAATCGATCACAACAAGCCCAACGAGTTCTTCGACGTCGAATACCCAATCCCGCCCGACTTGCTCAAAGGCAAAGACAAGATCACCGTCAAATTCCAGGCCCACCCCGGCAACACCGCCGGCGGCGTCTTCGGCTGCGCCATCCTCAAACCGTAGCCCTTCTCCGTCCCACGTGTGCCACATGTGCCACGGGCAGCCTCTGTTTGCTGTTGGCTGCCCGTGCCCTATCAGAACCGCGACCGTCAGGGAGCGGCGAAGTCTGAGTGTGCCGCTACTGGCTTGTCCAGCAGTGCAAAGAAGTGAGTAAATTGAGTGGTAAAACCACGCGATCGCGTGGTATAACCACGCATATGGACAGGCTGAGCTTACTCCTTTCCTCGCGCGTAAAGGCCCAGATACTTCGCCTCCTCTTTGGCGTCGCGGCGCCAGAACTGCATTTGCGGGAGATTGCCCGCCGCGCTGGATTGAACGACGCCACCGTTCGTCAGGAACTTCGGCGGCTGGCGGCTCTCGATCTTGTTGAAATTCGCAAAGACGGAAACCGGTCTTATGTTCGAGCCAAAAGCGCTCATCCTCTGTTTGCAGAACTGCGTGGACTGGTTTTGAAGACCAGCGGCCTCGTCGATGTGCTGCGTGAGGCGCTAGACTCTAGCGATATTCGCGTAGCCTTCGTTTTCGGCTCGGTCGCCGCCGGAACCGAGCGGGCGCACAGCGACGTGGATCTGATGGTGATAGGCAGTGTCCCGCTGAGACAACTGAGTGCGCGTCTGAGCGGCGTCACCGAACGCATCGGGCGTGAAGTCAACCCGCACGCAATTAAGCCGGAAGAGTTTGCAAAAAGGGCGCGGGCGAAGGATCATTTCGTCTCCACTGTGCTCGCTGCACCAAAGCTGTTCGTAATCGGAGGCGACCGTGAGCTTGCAGGAGTGGGCGGCTAACGGCTGGCTTCGCCCGCACAAGAGCAGCAAGCAGGAGATCCAGGGCCTGCTCTCGATCGTGGATCGCGATCTCGCGGATGCCACAGCGCAGGTGATCTCGGCTGATTGGCGGTTCGGGATCGCATACAACGCGGGACTCAAACTCTGCACTATCCTGGTTCATGCGTCCGGCTATCGACCAGAGAAAACTCTTCAGCACTTTCGCACGATTCAAGCGCTTCCGCTGATCCTTGGCGATACTCGCAAACTTGACGCTAAATACCTCGACGACTGCCGGCTGAAACGCAACACAGTGGAATATGACATGGCTGGCGCTGCCACCGATGAGAACGCTGCGGAACTGCTCGAATTCGTCAAAGACTTCCGCAGGGACGTGCTCGATTGGCTGAAGAAGACGCATCCGGAATGGGTGCCCTGACATGCCATTCACGCGCATTCCTTAATCCGATTTCCGCAATCCGCAATTCGAATAGCCTCGCTATAATGTGTTTGAATATGTCCAACTCCACGCTCCCCGCCCTCTTCCCCGACGCCCCCGTGCGCGAACTGGTCCTGCCCTTTCGCACACGCACCTTCTCGTTGTTGGTTTTGGAGAACGCCTGCGCTCTGCACAGCACGCTCGATGGCGAAGCCGCCGAAGTCTACTGGGGCGACCTCTGGCCCGCGGCCCTCGCACTTGCCGGCGCACTGCTCGATCACGCGATTGACCTGCCGCCAAATTCAGCAGTGCTCGAAATCGGGTGCGGAGCCGGACTGATCTCTCTGGCCGCAGCCGCCGCCGGCGGCCCAACCACTCGCGTCATCGCCACCGACCGCGAACCACGCGCCTTGCTCCTCGCGGCCGAAAACGCCCGCCGCAACGGTTTGTCAGAACAAATCGCGACGCGTCAGCTTAACTGGTCCGAGCGCTCCACCGAACGCTACTCGCTGATTCTCGCCGGCGACTGCCTCTACCAGAGCGACGCGTGCTGGCAGCTCGCCGGTTTCATACGCGACAGTCTGGCCGACGGCGGCCGCGCGATCGTCGTGGATCCCGACCGCTGGAGCGCCCGCAACTTCGGCCTGCTCGCTCGCCAGGCCGGCCTGAACGTGCGCACTTTTCAGCGCCGCGTCCCCTTCGCTGCCGCACACGGCCCGGTCCGGGAAATCTGCCTGAACCCGGCCGTTCCGCTCGACGCGACATTCTACGAACTCACCATTTCGTGAGCCGAACGCCCTTTAATGACCAATGACCAATGACCAATGACCAATGACTGAAGTTACGCCTTCTTCAGCGCCTTCATCGCCGCGACCGCATCTTCAGCGTTGTCGAAGGCCAGATAGAAGATCGCCTTGTTTCCCAGCTTCGCGCCCGAAAATCCGCGAACGCTGATGCGGGAATCGGCGATCCGCCGCGTGATCTGCGCGCCCAGTCCCGGCTTGTCGCTGGCCTCCACGCGTAGTGAATGAATGCGCTCGACCTTGTTGAAGCCCAGGTTGGCGGCTGCACGCAGAATCTTCGCGCCTTTCAACGGCGTGACGAATACCACTCCTTCGCCCGGCCGGTCCGTCGTGCGCCGCGCAAAGACGAATTCGAAATTGGCGCCCGCATCGGCCAGATCAGCCAGCTTCGCATTCAATCCGCCCGGCTTGTCCTCAATGCCGGCCGCCCAAACATCGGTCCGCTCGACTTTCAGTGCCATAGCCTGCCCTCCGGAAAAAATAGCCCGGCCGCTCCCCCGCGGCCCTTGCTTAGGTTTTAGCCACATGCTCGTTGGTGAACATAGGGAAAAAAGAAAATTGTTCGCAACGGTCGGTCCTCTATTGGCTGGACCCACACCGGCGTTCGCGTGCGCTCTTCCACTGCTTTCAACACAGGACTAACACACCGCGCGGATTCCGCAGCCTCGGCTGGCGTCTTTGACGCTTTTCGGCCGCTCCTCTACGGCCGCGGTTCTGATTCGCCTCGTCGCGGTGTTGTTTCTCCCCGTCTCCCCGTCTCCCCGTCTCCCCGTCTGCTTGTAACCGGCACCAGCAACATCGCCACTCCGGTGAGCCGTTCGATGAGCTTCGGCGTCAGACTGCCGCTCCAAAAGGCCGCCGTGCTCGTCTTGCCGTGCGTTGCCATGGCGATGATGTCCGGCTTGCTGCTTTCGGCCGCGGTGACGATCTCCGTCAGCGGATCGCCGCGCAGCACTCTCGCTCCAACGGCGAGTCCCTTTAATTCCGGTGAACGCATTTGGGCCAGCAGGTACTTCTTCGCGTCGTCTTCGTCCATGTCGAGCATCTCGCGCGTGCTGCTCGGCAAAAAAGTCCCCGTCGCGCCCCGTGTGCCGCTCAGCGTCGCCAGCGTCGGCACCACCATCAGCAGTTCCAGTTCGCACTTCAGTTCGCGCGCCAGGTCCACCGCTGCGCGCAAACCCGCTTCATGCTCGGAATTCCCGTCCAGCAGCACCATGATTCGCTGCAGCGCGCCCGACGGCGCGCTACCGGCCTGCCGCGCGCGCGTGAGCAGCACCGGCAAATTCCCTTCGGTCAGAACGTGCTGCGCGATGCTGCCAAAGAGCATCGACTTCAACCCGCTTTTCCCGTGCGTGCTCAGCACGATCACATCCGCGCCCATCTCGTTGCAATGGTCCACGATGCTCTTGGCCACGTCCTTGATCGCCGCCGTGTGCACATGGCGTTCGACGGTGCAGCCCTGGAAGAATTCCTGCGTGATCTTCTCCAGGTAACTCGCCGCCTCGCCGGCCTGCGTAAGATGCCGTTCGCCGTGGACCGACTCGGTCGCGCCCTCTTCGATCACATGCAGCAGCGTCACCTTGGCCTGCTCCTGCCGTGCGATCGTGGACGCCGTTGGAAGCGGACTTTCGGCCAGCTTCGATCCGTCAAGCGGTATCAGCAAATGCTTGAACATCGCTCAACCCCCAAAAATGGTCTGATACAGCAAGAAGATATTCAAGCAGATGATGACCAGTCCCGCCAGCGCGGCGAAGAACGTCGTTACCCTATGATTTACAAGCACCCCCATGATCGCCTTGTTGCGCGTGAACAGCACCAGCGGGATGATCGCCAGCGGTAACGCGAAGCTCAGCACGACCTGGCTGAGAACCAGCAGGCGCGTCGGATCTCGGGTGACGAAGATCGCAATGAGAGAAGGCGCCATCGTGGCCAGCCGCCGCACCCACACCGGGATGTGCCGCTCCAGAAATCCCTGCATGATGATCTGTCCGGCCATCGTCCCCACCGACGACGAGGACAGGCCGGAGGCCAGCAGCGAGATGGCAAACACCCATGCCGCGGCCGCTCCCAGCAGCGGCGTCAGCGTCAGATACGCATCGCTGATCTCCGCGACCTTCGTGTAGCCTTTGTCGTGAAACGTCGCCGCCGCCATCACCAGCATCGCCGCATTCACGAAACCGGCCACGGTCATTGCCACGGTGACATCGATCAGCTCCAGTTTGTACAGGCGGTGCAGCCGCTCCGGCTCGCGCGTGACAATCCGGCTTTGCGTCAACGCCGAATGGAGAAAGATCACGTGCGGCATTACCGTGGCGCCCAGAATGCCCGTCGCCAGCAGTACGCTCTCCTTGCCCCCAAAAGTTGGCCGCAGGCCAGTCATCACGCGGCCCCACGGTGGATGAGCGAGGAACAGTTCGATCACGTAGCACGCCGCGATCACTCCGACCAGCGCCGTAATCACTGCCTCCAACGGCCGGAACCCATACCGTTCCAGGCCCAGGATCAGAAAGGTGACGATCGCCGTGAGGATGCCGGCCGCCCAAAGCGGAATGCCAAACAGCAGGTTGAATCCAATCGCGGCGCCCAGGAACTCCGCCAAGTCCGTCGCCATCGCTGCGACTTCCATCAGCGCCCACAGCACCCATACCAGCCAGCGCGGATAGTGCAGTCGGCACAACTCCGCCAGGTTCCTGCCCGAGGCAATCCCGAGCTTCGCCGACAAGGCCTGAATCAGCATCGCCATCAAGTTGCTGGCGACCACGACCCATAAGAGCGTGTAGCCAAACTGCGATCCGCCTTGAATGTTCGTCGCGTAATTTCCGGGATCGATGTACGCCACGCTGGCGATGAACGCAGGTCCCAGGAACGGCAGCAGGCGCGCCAGGCCGCGAGCTTTGCTCTTGCCGGACAGCACGTTTTGCGCGGCGTCAACTGTGCCGGCATCGCGAGCGCTGGGGGGCGGAGCACTCGGCGGCATCTTCAGCGACTTCTCCTTGCCATTCTCAGCCATACCTATTGTCTCATTCTCACATCCTAAGTTTGATACTCAACTCAACTATTCCCGCTTCGCCCGTTTGGCATCGAAAATGCATCGCACAGAAGCGGCGGCTGTAGTGCCGGCTGGTCGAAGCCTCCACAGTTCGCGCCCACAGGCCAGCGGCGAATGTTCTTGAACTTTGGCTCATGCAGTGATAATTCTAAATATATGGCAGCGCCGCGCAGACTTCCCCCCGTTCGACCAGCCCCCGGTGGGGGCGAGGAAACCGGTCCAGCTTCCAAGCGTGAATCCGATCCGCTCGGCAAACTGCTGATCACCGCCGGCGCGCTGACGCGTGAAAATTTGGACCAGGCCCTCGCGCATCAGCGAAAGTCTTTCCTTCCGATTGGGCGAATCCTTCGCGATGAGTGCGGTTTGACGCCCGAGGCGCTCGCCGCCGCATTGCGTAAGCAAACCCACGTCCCGCGCGTCTATCTCCGCTTCTTCCCCACTCAGCGCGAAGCCGTGACCTTGCTGGATGCCGACTTCTGCCGCCAGCATGAAGTCATCGCGATCGAGAAACTCGGAAAAATGCTGTGCGTGGCGATGTCCAACCCCACGCAGAAAACCGTGATCCGGCACATCGAAACGCTGACCGGCCTCGAAGTCAGAATCTTCCACGCCCCCGCCGACGACATCCAAAAGAAACTCGGAAAGTAGTCCTTAGTCCTTAGTCCGTGGTCAGTTGTCCGTGGTCCGTGGTCCGTAGTCAGTTGTTCGTTGGAACCCATCGACTTCTCGCTGTCGCCTGTCCCTTCTCCGTCTTGTTCCCGCTTCCTGCAGTTCCTGCATACTGCCGCCGCCTACTGCCTACTGGATAAAGCCTTCTTCACCGTCGCGACAATCTTCTCGACATTCGGCAAGACGGCCCGCTCAAGCTCCGTCGCGGCGGGAATCGGCACATCCTCGGCGGCAACACGCAAGATCGGCGCATCGAGATATCCGAACGCCAATTCCTGCACGCTGGCCGCGATCTCCGCGCCAACCCCAAGCGTGTAATGGCCTTCTTCCACTATCACCAGCGCCTGTGTCCGAGCGGCCGATTCGGCGACAGTCTGCCGGTCCAGCGGCGCCAGACAACGTAGATCGACCACCTCCGCCTGAATGCCTTCCTGCGCGAGAAGTTCCGCGGCCTGCAGCGACAGCGACACCATGTACGAATTTGCGCAAATCGTGACGTCTTTGCCGGGGCGCACGATCTGCGCTTTGCCCAGCGGTATAAACTCCTCCGTCGTAGGCACCGGGCCGGTCGTGCCGTAAAGAGCCTTGTGTTCAACGAAGATGACCGGGTCATCAAGCTGCAGGCACGTCTTCAGCAGACCTTTCGCATCGCGCGGACTCCACGGCGTGACCACGCGCAGGCCCGGGAACTTCATCAGCAGCGAATCCAGGCACTGGCTGTGCGTCGCGCCATAGCCGCGGTACCCGCCCATCGGCGTGCGCACCACCAGCGGGATCTTCACCTGTCCGTTGTAGATGTAGTGGAACTTCGCCGCGTGATTCGCGAGTTGGTCCAGCGCCAGCAGCACGAAATCCATGAACATGATCTCGGCGATAGGACGCAATCCGCCCATCGCCGCGCCCGTACAGACGCCGACGATCGCCGCTTCGGTGATCGGCGTATTCACGATGCGCCGCGGCCCGTAACGCCCAAGCATCCCGCGTGTAACCTTGAAGCACCCGCCATACTCCGCGACGTCCTCGCCAAAAACGAAATACCGGTCGTCCCGGTCCATCGCTTCGCACATCGCTTCCTGAATCGCCTGCCAGTACGCTTTCTTCTCCACTGGCGGATTGCTCTCCCCGGGCGAGGCGCCCGGGGCTCCTGTTAAGGAGCGGCGGGCGCCCTCGCCCGCCTGAGCGCTCTCCAGTGGCGTCGCGAAGACCTTCTCCGTGGCAATCTCCACCCTCACCGGCGGCAACTCGCGGCAGCGCTTGAGCGCCTCGTCAATGCGGCCCTTGACGCGCGCCTCGATCTTCTCCAGTTCGCTGGCGGGAATGCGGTGCTTCTGCGTCAGGCGCGTCTCCAGCAAAGCGATCGGGTCGCGTTGCGCCCACGCTTCATCGACCGTCTCGTCGCGATACTCGTTTTTGTCGCTGCGGCTGTGGCCGCGCACGCGCCAGGTGCGGCACTCCAGCAGGGTGGGGGCGCCGCTGTGATGCACAACCGTCAGCGCCGCGCGCACGTTGTCGAGCACCGCTTCGACATCGTTGCCATCGATCGTCTTATACAGCAGCCCGTAGGCCTCGCCGCGCCGCGCGATGCTGGGGCCCGCGCACACAGACTGTGTCGGCGTGGACATGCCCCAGCCATTGTTCTCGCAAATGTACACGATCGGCAGCCCGTAGATTGCCGCCATGTTCAAGCTCTCGTGGAACGTGCCCTGGTTCGAGGCCCCGTCGCCGAAAAAACACAGCGCCACGTTCGGCTTTCGTTGATGCTTCAAGGAATACGCCAGACCGGTGGCAATGGGAATTCCGCCGCCGGTGATCCCATTCGAGCCCATGAAGCCGACTTCGACGCCCGCCACGTGCTGCGTCCCGCCTTTGCCGGCGCTGTAGCCCGCCTCGCGCCCGAACAACTCCGCCATCAGCCGAAAAACGTCCCCGCCTTTCGCCAGAAAATGCCCGTGCCCGCGATGATTGCTGACCACTAGGTCGTGATGCGTCAGGCTCGCGCACGCGCCAACCGCCACCGCTTCCTGTCCGATGGAACTGTGGAATGTGCCGGGCAAGCGGCCCGCTCGGGCTTCCTCTTCCATCGTCGTTTCGAACGTGCGGATCAGCAGCATGCGTTCGTAAAGCACCAGCGGCGGCGGGATCTGCGGCAAAATGGCGGTCGTCTGCGACATCTCGTTCCTCAGCGTCGTTCAGCCCCGGAGGGGCGATACACGGGTAGCCCACGGCGTGAGCCGTGGGGAATACCGGTGTGCAATTGGCGAGCCCCGGATGGGGCGGCACAGCGGCTTGCCAGCGTGGCACCTTCAGCGCGAAAAGTATATCGCCTCGGCAGCCTGTGGCGAGTCCAATCGGGCCGTGACACGCCTGTCATTCAATGACTTCACAAGAACCGCAAATCCCGCCTTTCATCGTTGCCCGAACAAAATTTCAGTGATATAGAAGAGCCTTGGATTTCGGGAGTCTAGCCCCGCCATGCAGCGCCTGACACACTTTGCCACCTTCCTCCTGTTCCTCGCAATAACCGCAATCATTTGTGTGCCGTACGCATCTGCCGCCGAACCCCAGAAACCTGACGACGCCAAAAAAGCCGAAGACGCAAAGAAGAAAGCCGACGACGCCAAGAAGAAGGCCGAAGACGCGAAGAAGAAAGCCGAAGAAGCGGCCAAGCGCGCCGACGAGCCCAAGAACTGGTCCTCCCGCGACGCCAGCCAGACGCGTTCCGCCGAATCCGCCATTGTTCTCTACATCAAGGATCCCAAGCCCAAAAAGAACCTGGAGGCTGAGCACTATGAGAGCAAGGACTGCCTGCTCGACGACTCTCTGCGCGTAAAGCTCCGCGGATGCAGCCGCATCAAGATAAAGAGTGACGGTACGGACGGCCGAGGTTGGGCGCCCGAATGGCTGCAAAAAGCGCATAACGGAGCCATGCTGGTGCTGCTGACCAGCGATGGCTCGCAAGTTTACCAATTCGAAGCCAAGGGCAAGGAAGGCCCAAAAGCCGACGCGATCTCGCAGGCCGCCGATAGAATTCTGAAGTGGCAAACCGAACGCAAAGCCGCCGCCGACGCCAAAGCCAAAGCCGAAGCCGCCAAGAACCCGCCCCCGCCGCCCCCCAAACCCGAAATCCCCGGCCTCGACGGCAAGACCGTCGCCAAAAAACCGGACAAGCCAAAGGTCAAGGAACCGCAGGACGAGTAACGGGCCGGTGGTCCGTAGTCCGTTGTCAGTTGTTTGTGCTGGCGCGCAATCCGAGGCAAAAATGGCTGCGCGGCACTGGTTCAGGTTTCATCTCTCAACGCTTCTGGTTTTGACGCTCACGTCAGCAGTGCTGCTGTGGCTGAATGTCCGCCCCGTGAGTGTTTTCTGGAGCAACCACGGGTTCCCTTTCATGGCTATTGAGAAATTTGTACCGTATGAGTATCCAGACGGGTCGGTGTATATTCGCTTGGAGAAAGGACCGATGCTGGTGTGCAGGCTTCCCTGCCGATCAAACTTCTACATCTATCCGCGATGGCTGTTGCTCGATATTGCGGCGAACCTTGCAGTTCTTCTTCTTGTTATCTTCGCTAGCGAATGGCTCGCCCGCCGCCGCCCCGCGCTACAACGGACAACGGACCACGGACAACTGACCAAAGACGACTGACCACTGACAAGGCACTACCCGGCTTTTCGTCGCCTTTGCGTGCGAGTGTCTCTCGCGCGGGTGACTTGACCCATACTCTGTTGAACGGCCGAAACAATCTGTTTGATATCGCCCTTCTTTGGATCGCAGACTGCCAATGTCAATTCACCGTCTCCGGCCAGAGCGTAGACCATCGTGTCTTCGGTCTCGTCGGAAGCGCCTCTCTTGCGCCACAGCTCGCGGCTTGCTCTGTCCCTGAAGATCATTATCTCGCTCACGCCGGCAAGCTGCGGGCCGAACTTCACGCGAGACAATGGCCGCCGGTGCTCGGAGTCCTCCACGACACACTCCGGCCAGATGCGTGATGCCACTTCATAGACGAGATAAAGCGCCAGTTCCGGCCCAATCTCGATCGGGTAGGTAAGATCGTGACCGCCAATCATCGTTGCTGCTCCAATGCGCCCGGCTTGTCCCAGTCCGCTGTCGTTCCATGATAAACTTGGCGGCCTTTCACCACCACATAATCCGCCGCACTGTACAGGACGTACATACGCCCCGCGTCAATGACTAATGACTAAATGACAACCCATTGGAATATCGGCGTGGCCCTGTTATCCTCCTTCTCATCGCGCGAATGCTCGCGCGCAAACGACCTGGAAGACAACTGACCACGGACAACTGACAACGGACAAATACCCCATGGCCCGCCTCGGCGACCTGTTTCCTAACGAACTCCAACCCGAAAAGCCCGCTGGAAAATCCGCGGCGCCACGCCCGCGCGGGGTGGGGCCGGCCTCCGTGCCGGCCGCCAAGCGCGGCGAACGCGTCTTCGTGAAAGACTTCGTCGCCGGCCAGGAAGTCGAAGGCATTTATCTCGTCCAGGAAGCGACTTTGCGCGTGGCCAAGAACGGCTCAAAGTACGTGCAGTCCACCTTCTGTGACAAGACCGGCACCGTTCCCGTGCGGCAGTGGGACGCCAACGATGTGGACTTCGGCTGTTACAAAGTCGCCGGCTACATCAAAGTCCGCGGGCGCGTGGAGACCTACAAAAACGCCACGCAAATGATCGCCTTCGCTGTGCAGGAGTGCGACGGCCAGGGCATCAACCCCGCCGATTTCCTTCCGGTCTCAACCCGTTCGTTCGAAGAGATGGACAAGGAACTTTCAACGCTGCTCGAAAGCTTCACCGATCCCGACTACAAGCGTCTGCTCGAATCGATCTTTAACGATCCGTCCACGCGCGAGAAGTTCCTCAAGTCCCCCGCCGCCGCGTCGGTCCACCACGCCTGGGTCGGCGGTCTGGCCGAACACGTTCTCTCCGCCGCCAAAACCGCGCAGGCCATCGCCGAACAGCGCCCGTTCCTCAAGCGCGACCTGCTGCTCGCCGGCGTGCTGCTTCACGACATTGGCAAGATTGAGGAACTCGACCCAGGTCCGGGCTTCAGCTACACGGATACGGGCCGGCTTTGCGGGCACATTCCGTTGGGCTCGCTACTGGTCGAACGCCACATTATCAAGCTCGAAAATTTCCCCGCCGAAAAGCGCAACCTGATCCTGCACATGATCCTCAGCCACCACGGCACGCACGAATTCGGCAGCCCGGTTCTCCCGTGCACCGGCGAAGCCGTCGCGCTGCATTATCTCGAATGTCTCGATGCGAAAGTGCAGGGAATTCAGACGATCATCGAACGCGAAGACGCCGCTGGCAACGAAACCTCCTGGACCGACTTCGCCCGTGTCGCCGACGGCCGCATCTACAAGGGAAGTAGGCAGTAAGCAGCGGCAGTAGGCAGTCAACGGAAAGCGCCGAGTGCGTAGGTGCACGCGGGACTGAGGGCCGCAGTCCACGCAGGTGCAGGGAGTGGTAAAGGTGAAAAGCCACGACCTCAACTTTCAGGCGCGCGCTTAACGATTGCCAAAATTCAAAACGCAGAACCGTGAAAAAGAAGGCGCCCCATAGCACAGCCTAAATTTTGAATTTTTCATTTTCAATTTTGAATTCCTATCGCGCGGCGATAATCGCTGCGCCCAAAGCCCCCGTGATCTGCGGATCCGGCGCCACTTGTATCTCGCAGTTTAAGGCCGTCGAAAGCGCCCTCGCCATTCCTGAAACCAGCGCCACTCCGCCGGTCAGGATGACGGGCGCGGTAATGCGCCGGCCGGCCATCGCAACAATCCGCGACGCAATCGCGTTCTGAATTCCAGCCGCAATGTCTTCGCGCGGCAGGCCCGACGAGAGCAGTCCGATGATCTCGGTCTCGGCGAACACAACGCACATCGAACTGATCGCGGCCGGATTGCGGCTTTGGCAGGCCAGCGCGCCGAGCGCCGGCAACCCCGTTTCGAGCCGTCCGGCGACAACCTCCAGAAACCGCCCGGTCCCTGCCGCGCAGCGGTCGTTCATGGCAAAGTCCCGGACCCCGCCATCCTCGCCCAGCCACAGCAGCTTGCTGTCCTGTCCTCCGATCTCGATCACCGTCCGCGCCGCCGGAACCTGATGCCGGACTCCGGCCGCGTGGCAGGTGATCTCGGTCACGGTCGTATCGGCCAACGTAATGCCGTTGCGCGTGTAGCCAGTCGCGACGATGCGCGAAATGTCCGCGCGGCGCAGTCCCTGCTCCTTCAGCACCGCATCAAAAAGCTGCGTCGCGCGCCCGTCATGATCGACGCCCTGATCGACCAGCCCCTTGCCCACGACTTTCTGCTTGTCCGAGTCGAAAACCACCACCTTGATGGTCCTCGACCCCGCATCAATCCCCGCACTAATCATCCGTTCACTCCACTCACCAGACACCAGACACCAGACGACCAGACGACCAGACCCCTATTTGTGTGCCACAAACAACCCTTGAACCAGCTTCTCCTCATGCGCCAACTGCTGCATGAACGCCATTTCCTGAGCCAGCGTGCCCATCAGCGCCTGATCGAAGTGAATGACGCGCAGCGCATCGAACGTGAGCTGCTTGGTGAGCATGTCCAGATACAGGTCCACGTACGGCGCGAAGCGGCCGGTATCTTCGGCGTGCTGAATCTTGAGGCCTGAGGCGCTGAGCATGCTTGACCAATCCTTGATGCTGGCGAGGCTCGGGAACTTCATGAACTTCAGGAAGCGACTGGCTTCGGCATCCGTCAGCGGGTTTGCGCCTTCAACCCAGTCCGTAAACGCCACAACCCCGCCCGGCTTGACCAGCCGCGCGGCTTCCTTCGCCAAGGCCGCTTTGTCTTCAACGTAGCACCACGCGTCCTCGCCCCACACAAAGTCCGCCGACCCGCTCGGCAGCCCCGTATGGCAAACGTCGGCTTCGACGAACTCGATTTTTGCGCCCAGGTTCAGCTTCTTCACCCGCGCCCGGCCGAGGCTGATCACCGTCGGTGTCGCATCGACGCCGCGCATCTGAGCCACCTGGCGCATGAGCACCAGAAAGCGCATCCCCGCGCCGCTGCAGCAGCACAGGTCCACGCCGCGCAGGCCCGCCTTGATTCCAGCGTTATCCGCCAGATCCATCGATGAGGTCATCCCTCCGATGTGGATCTGCTCGCCCATGACCAGTTCCCACAGCTCGCCCTCCGGCCCGCTGTAGACCGCCTGCACGTCCTTCAGATGAATCCCCGCCTGCTTCTTCATCGCGTGCTCCTTCCTCAATGCCACCCGGCACTCACGTGCCGGCCGCTCCCTTACGGTCGCGGTTCTGATTTACACTTTCGACCAAAGCTTCGATCCGAGTAGTCAATGCCGGGCGCAGCGCGTCCGTCAGCGGCGGCACTTCGACCTCGATCACCGGCAGCCCCAGTTCCGCGCGCACCGCTGCGGCAATCACTTCGCCTTCCATCGCGCAGTGGCTTGCCCCCGGAATGCGCGAGACGATGACCGCTTCCGATCCCAGCGCTCGCGCTTCGCGGCAAATCCGCCGCGCGCGGTCCCGCGATGAACCCACCATCGGGTCCGCCAGAGCCATCCGCGCCAGAGCCTCCAGCGGCGGCAGGTCTTCGGGAATCTCATCCAGCGCGTGGCTGAACATAAAATCCGTCCCGCACAGCCGCCCGCCGCAACTCTCCAGCAGATTCATCGCCGCCAGATCCGCAACCGGGCTGACCCAGAAGACCCGCGGGTGGCACGCACGAGACTGGCTCCGTTCGTTTGGAGCCAGTCTCGTGCGTGCGCTTTCATCCACGCGCTTTTCGACTTCAGCGAGAAGCTCGCTCAGCACCGCCAACGCTTCTTCGCGATCGGAGCAAAAATGAATCGCCAGCATCTCCGCAATCAGCAACTCCAGCGCCGGCAACGGCGGCTCCGGCGCCGTGAACACAAGCTGCCGTAGCCGCGCCAGCACGCGCCGCACGCGATTCGCCGCGCGAATCCCCGCTCGCAGACACTCATCCGTGAAGCGCTCGCCGCTAAGCTCTTCGAGCTTGGCGCAGATGCGTTTCAGTTCGGACTGGATGGCCGCAACCTGCACCGCCGGCGCGCTCAGTCCGCCCGGCAGTTCCACGCGCTTTTCGCCAGCGTCAGGGTCGCGCCGGGACGGAATCTCCCACCAGAAAATGGGAAAGCCAAGGCTCTCCAGCCGCTGCGCAATCGCGGAGAAATCGTCGCACGTTGCGCCCACGCTGCTGATCAGAAGATCAGGCCGCGGGAACTGCGAGTCGGTCAGGAACGCGCCGAGCATGGCGCGCACCGGACAGAAGGACTCATCGATTCCGTGTTGCGCCGCCGCTGCCAGGCACCCTTCGCTCATCTCCATCACGCACGGCGCCCACCACGCGCCATCCGGGTAGAACGCGACGGCATTGCGCAGCGAATAGACCAGCACCGGCACGGTGCCCAGATCTTTCATCGTGCCGACGATCTTCTTGCCGGCTTTGCGCGCGGCGCGAAGACGCTCTTCTTCGGTGAGCAGGAAATTCCAGAGTCGCAGGGCTGCGGGCGAGGGATCGAACTTCAGCTTGAGCAGGCGCAGGTCGCCGCCGGATTCGACATGCCGGCGCAGCGGACCGCCGTACCACGGCTCCTGAAGACCGTCCGCTTTGAGCTGCGCGTAGCGGAGGTCCCAGTCGTCGAGCGAGAGGCAGCGCGCAGCGCCGCCGGTGCTGGCGCTCACGTGAACACCTCCAGCAGCGCCTGCAATCGCGTGCGCACCGACGGACCCGTGGCCATCTCGCCGTCTCGCGCGGGAATGCTCGTCCCGTTCTGATCAAGTTCGACCACCGGCAGGTTAAAGCGTTCCTTCATCCGCTGAAGTTCCGCATGCCACAGATCGCACCACACGCAGCGCACCAGGACAATGCCCCGCACGCCGCGTTCAGCGATCTTCTGCGCCAGCCAACGGTAGAGCAGATCGTTCGGCCGGCGGAACGCATCGGGAATCGAACCGAAATACGCGCGCTGCAATTCCGCAAACGGATCGCTGCCCATCCGTGTTGCATCGAACGCATCCGGCAACGTCCGCTCGCCAGTCTCCGTCGCGTCGAGCACCACCTCGGCACCCCACGCCGCAAGTTCATCGAACAGCGCGAACTGCTCTCGAAGCAAAGGGCCACCAACCAACGCCAGACGCGCTCTTGGCTTCTGGCTCTTGGCTCTTGGCTGCTGCGTGCCGCGGTCGTCACTCCCAAGAGCCAAGAGCGAAGAGCCAAGAGCATCAGCCCCGCTCAATGCAATCAACCCCAGCAAAGCCTCTTTCGCGTGCCCTTCTTGCCATAGCGAGCGCAAGTCTGCACGTGCGCCGTCGTATTGTTTCATGATTCTCGCGAGATGTTCCGATCGCGGCGCTTTTCCGCCCAGCCGAACCAGAAACCGGCTGAGCCGCAGCAGTTCGTCGCAATACATCGTCTGCGCCGTCGATGTCTCCCACGTGGCCGGCATGTTGAAAAGGAATGTTGGCCGCGCGCTGATAGGAGCTTCACTCGCCCGCCGCATCTGATCGCACGTCGTGGCGAAAACTACCGGCGATCCATCCGCCGCAGCCTCCTCGGAAAAAGCTTTCGCGTACGGACACAGCCCTTCGTTCCCGCCGGCGAACGACGCCCCCGCGTGCTGCCCCGGAAAAAGCCGCTGCGGCTGCAAGCTGTGCGCGGCGATCCATTCAGCCGGGACAAAAGGCGAACTGTAAAGCACGCGCACGGAGTCCATCAGCGGATGCCTCCGGCGGGCGCGCCGCGCTTGGGTTTCGGTTGGGCGTTGACGACGGTCTCGAACAGCGCCTGCACGCGAACCGCAATGCGCGCCGAATCCGAGGGCGAGTAATCCGTTTCGACCCGCAGGTAAGGCAGCCCGAGCTGGCCGGCCAGTTCCCTGACGCGGAAGGACTCCACGTCGTACGTCAGGCACGCCTGCCAGATCAGCTCGATGATGCACTGCGGCCGATATTCCTGCACCAGTTTCCGCAGGCTGTCCAGCCGGCGCTCGTTGGGCGTCATCACGGAGCACGGAAGATGGAAATACTTTTCAGCAATGGCGCGAAGCGGATCCTCGGAGCCCTCCAGCTTCACGTCTTCCAATATCGGCTTGAGCCCCGTGCAATTTTCGCTGCACACCGCCAGCCCGCCATTGTCTTCGATGATGTCCAGCACGCGTTCCGCGCCGTGAACCATGGGCACGCCCGTCAGGAGCACACGCACGGCGTTTCGGCCGACTCGCACGCGACCCAGCAGCTCACGCAACTGTGCCAGCGCTTTCTCGTATTGCGCAAAATCTTCCGGAATGGCGGAGATAGTGCTCTTCAGTTCCAGCAACTGCCGCCCCGTCAGCGGTGGATTGTCCACTTTCATCAGTTCGGCAAGCTGTCGCCGCAACGCGCGCTCGCGATTCATGTCGCGGATCGCTTCGCGCAGCTTCTGATCCGTGATGCTCACGCCAAAGCGCCGTTCGAGCTCGCCCTTCAGCTTCCGCAATTCGCAAAGCCAGTGTTCGAACGCCTGCGGATCGTCAGGTTTCTGCGGCAGTTCCAGCACGTACATCGGCCGGCTTTGAGCCATCAGCTCGTACATCTTTTTTTTGCCGTCGCACGTCGTCTCGGCGACGATCAGCGAAGCCATTTCCAGAAACGGATTGGAGCCTTGAAGGTGGTAGCCGAAGGTGGACTTGATCAGCGGGCAAAGGTTGCTGGGCAGGCAGGTTTCGGCGGCGGAAGCCATCTCCGCCGACCCGCCACACAGGCACACCGGCACCGCGCCCGCCGCCATGATCAACTCGCGCGGCGTAAACTCGCATAGGATGCCGACCACCGGCCGGCCTTGCGCCTTCGCCGCCTGAGCGTAACTCAGGCAGTTGGCTGTCATCTGTGCGAAATAGGAAAATGGATCGTCCGGCCGACCGGCCGCAGCCTTGGTCTTTCACCCCGCGCCCGAGGGCGTTTGGGCGGGTCTGTTTTCGTCCGAAGTTTTCATTCAGGCATCCACGCTTGAGCGCCATACGATAACGGCGCGCCCAAGTGTCCGCCAGCGTATTCACCGTACCGCTGGCGGTACGCAGCTCAGTTCTGTTCCGTCTTCTTGGCCTTCGAGTCCGCTCCGTCCTTCTTCTTGTCTGATTTATCCTTCTTCTTGCCCTTCTTCGCGTCTTCGGGCTTGGCGTCGAGTTCCACGATGCGCGACACCTTGATCTTGTTCCCATCGACCGTGCCATACGCCCGCACCTTCGCACCCTTTTTCGCAAGATCCTGCAGAGTTTGCGCGATGTCGTCGCCGCCGCTCAGACTGTAATCCGTGCCGGCGGTGTAGAGCATTGCGAGCACGCCAGCGTCCGCAGTGACTGGTTTTGGACCCAGCGTGCCGACGCGATTGTCTTCGGGGCCTTTGGCCTCGGCGGCTTTTCCGTCGCCGGCCTTGCCGTCGCCTTTCTTTTCTTTGCCGCCGCCTTCGGCCGCGGCGAGGACGCTGCAAAGCCCGAAACAGATCACCAGTGCGAAGAACGCTCTTGCCGCCATAGCCATCCTCCTTTTGTGTAGTCGCCATATCATAAAGGTCTCTGCTGAAGCGCGCGTTTGGCGAAAACTTGCGTGAAACTGGTGCGCGCCGCCCTATGATCATCCAGACGCCATCACCAGCTTGGAGACCCATCATGCACATTTCCGGCAGCCAGTTTCTGCTTTGTACTTTGCTGATCGCGATCGCAACGGCATGCTGTCATGCAGCGGCTGCCGAATCGCGCGTCGCGAAATGGCAAGACGATAAGAAAGCCGCGTTCATGTTGATGTTCGACGACAACATGACCACGCATGTGAAGAACGTCATTCCCGAACTGAAGAAGCGCCATTTCACGGGCACGTTCTATGTGAATCCCGGCAAAAAGCCGTTCTGGACGACGGCATGGGAAACTGAAATTCCCGCCTCCGGCATGGTGCTGGCCAATCACACGATGAATCACACCGGCGCGAAAGACATCGCCGGCCTTGAAGAGGAAATCAAGCAGTGCAGCGATGTGCTCAATAAAATAGGCAACGCAAAAACGCCGCGCCTGCTCTCGTTTGGAACCCCAGGCGTGAAGAAGGAGATGTGGCAGTTCTCGAACGATCAAATAAAGGAGCTGCTCGCCAAGTACAACCTGATCGATCGCGGCCCCTTCCTTGGCGCAGTGATTCATTACAAGACAGGAAAGGACATGAGCGCTCAGGTAGACAAGGCGCTCGCCTCCGGTACCTCCGGCTACATCGTCTTTCACGGCGTCGGCGGAGAATGGATTTCTGCGCCAATGCCCGACTTTCTGGAACTGCTCGACCACATGGTTTCAAAGCAGGACCAGCTTTGGGTCACCGATCACGTCTCCGCGCACAAGTACGACACTGAGCGCACGACGGCCGCCGTCAAAACCGTCAAACAGGACGAGAAGCAGATTCAGCTCGAACTGACCTGCAAAGCAGACCCGAAACTCTACGACGCACCTCTGACACTCGTCACGCCCGTCCCCGCAGCGTGGAAGCAGTGCAGCGTCACGCAGGGAGCGAACAAGGCAACCGTCGCCGCCGTAGAGGGCGCGATTCGTTTCGATGCCCTGCCCGATGGCTCTGCGATCACTATTCAGCCCGCGCAATAAAAGGAGGGCCGCATCGTGAACGCTTGGGAACCGCTCTGGCCGGTCGCGCGCATGACCGAAGAGATCGCGTGTGGCGTCATTCGCCAAAGCATGTGCGATCGCGAACGGGCGGAACTGGCTGCGATCGCGGACGTGCAGACGAAGGTCGCCGGCGCGCTGCAAAACCCCAAGCCGCTGGACATCTGCATGCCAGTCCTCAACGCCGCGCTTGCCGCTCAATATTATGAAATTCTGGAAGCTCTGCGGCCGCCGCGCGCGCTTTCCGTCTATGAACCCTGCGTCGGCGCATCCTGCCCGGTCATTCTTGCGACGGCGGCCTACGGTGGCGGCGATGCAAATTACCTGACGATCAACCTGAATCGCAAGCTCCGCGAGCAGCTTCATCCGAAGGTCGCGCACCTGAAAACAAAAATCACGGTGATTGAAGACAACGCGCAGAAGGCTTTGACGCATTTGCCGCCGGGCAGCTTCGACGTCGCGTGTTTCCATCACGCCATAAATGATATTCTGCAGACCGCGGTCTCCGAACCGCGCGGCATGGACACGACCGCCGTCGATTGGTTTCCCAATGAGAAGCAGATGATTCTGTGGCTTGACGAAGATGCCAAAGCCGGCCGGCTTGAGCAACGCGGCAAGCCCGAACTGATGCAGATCATCGGCGATGCCACGCGTTTAGTCCGCCCCGGCGGCTTCCTCGTCTTCGATCACTTCAACTGGTGCCGGTTCATCGGCGTCGAGTGGTTCCCGTGGGATTTGTTCTACAACCTGATCCCCATGACCCGCCGCTGGATTCTAGAGAGCGCGCTACCGCTTTCAGAAGTGCGCCTTGCTGGCGCCGACCCGCAGTGGTGGATGATCTGGCAGGTAAAAGCCTGAGTTCGTTGAGGAGCGTACTATGGCCGAAAAACCGTTTATCATCGCCGATCTAAACACCATCCCCGGCACGCGCTGCCCCTGCGGCACGTCGCACCGCGCTTTCATGCAGCCCGACAACAACGTCGCGTCCGTGCATCACGTCGAAATTTCGGCGGACGCGAAAGCGCACTATCACAAGAAGATGACGGAGATTTACTATATCCTCGAATGCCAGGGGCTCTGTCAGTTGGAGCTCAATGGCGTATTACACCCGGTTCGCCCCGGCATGGCCATCATGATCCACCCCGGCACGCGCCATCGCGCGGTGGGCCAGATGAAAGTCCTCAATATCGTCGTGCCGCCCTTCGACAAGAGCGACGAGTGGTTTGACTGAACCTGCTCGAACTTCAGCTCTCTCGGATAGCCGGCCCGACTGTCTCAGTCGGCTCCGGTTCCGCTTCCGTCTCGGGATGCTTGTGACGGTGCCGGGCAAAGAACTCGCTGACGTTCTGCCAGATCACGTAGAACACCGGCACGAAGCCGACCGCCAGGAGCGTTGACGCAATCATTCCGCCGAACACCGCGGTGCCCAGTGCGCGCCGGCTGATCGCGCCCGCTCCATGCGCGTTGACCAGCGGGTAAACGCCCAGGATGAAGGCGAAGGACGTCATGAGAATCGGCCGGAAGCGCCGGCGGGAGGCCAGTGCCGCCGCCTCGTTGATGCTGACGCCGGTCTCGCGAAGCTGCCGCGCGTACTCGACGATCAGGATGGCGTTCTTGCTGGCCAGCGCGATGATGAGCACGATGCCGACCTGAACGTACATGTTGTTGTCCATGCCGCGCAGGGCCACGGCGACCGCGGAACCCAGAATGCCCAGCGGGACGACGAAGATCACCGCCGCCGGCAGCGTCCAGCTTTCGTACTGGGCGGCCAGCACCAGGTAGACCAGCAGCACCGCCATGCCGAACACGAACAGCGCTTGCCCGCTGACTCTGCGTTCCTGAAATGCCATGCCGGTCCATTCATAACCGATGGACGGCGGCAGGCTCTCGGCAAGCTGTTCCATCTTGGCCAGGGCCTCGCCCGAACTGTGGCCCGCCGCCGGTTCGCCGGTGATGGCGGCTGAGGGATACAGATTGTAGCGAGAAATGACTCCGGGCCCGAGTGTCTGCTTGACGTTGATCAAGGTTCCCAGTGGCACCATGCCGCCCCGGCTGTTGCGCGCCCTCAACTGCTTGATCTGCTCGGCATCTTTGCGGAAACGGCTGTCCGCCTGCACGCGCACCTGGAAGGTGCGGCCGAACTTATTGAAATCATTTACATAGGCCGTGCCCGTGTAGGCCTGCAACGTGTTGAAGATGGTGTTCAACGGCATATCCATGGTCTTGGCTTTGACGCGGTCCACGTCCACAAAGACCTGCGGCACCTCGGCCCGGTAGCTTGTTCGTACCGTCTTGTCATTGAGGAGATCCGTCTCTTTCTTCGCTGTGGCGACAAGCTCGTTCGTGACATCTTGAAGTTCGCGCCCACCGACCCCCGCACGATCTTGAACCTGCATCTGGAATCCACTGCTCACGCCCAGGCCGCGAATGGCCGGTGGCACCATCACATAAACGTCGGCCTCCTGTACTTGGCTGAGTTTCCTGCGCAGTTCAGCCAGGATGCTGTCCATGCTGAGTTTTGGATCATGGCGCTGGTCCCAGTGCTTGAAGCGGATGAAGCAGCGGCCAACGTTGGAGGCAACCGTGCCGTCAACTCCTTGGCCGCCGACCTGGCTGGTGTTGTCCACTCCGGGCGTCTCAAGTATCAGCGTCCGAATTTTGTCCATCACTTCTCGCGTCCGTTCCTGCGAGGCGCCATCGGGCAGTTGCACGCCGACGAACACGAAGCCCTGATCGTCCACCGGCAGGAACCCCGTGGGCAGCGAGAGGTAGAGCCAGCCCGTGAAGACAATCAGGCCCGCGTAGACCAGCATCGCCACGGGACTGAAGCGGATGACCCGCTTGATCGTCTGGTAATAGAGCTCCTCGCACTTGCCGTAGACGTAGTTGAACGGGTTGCAGAACACGGTGTTGAGCACGCGCGAAAGGGCGCCCGGGTGCTCCGGATGTTTGCGCAGCCACTGCGCGCACTGGACGGGCTTGAGCGTCATGGCATTGATCGCGCTGATGATGGCGGTGGCGGCAATCGTAAGCGCGAACTGCTGATAGATCTGGCCAGTGATGCCGCCCAGAAAGATGGTGGGCAAAAAGACCGACATCAGTACCAGCGTGATGCCGATGATCGGGCCCGTTAGTTCATCCATGGCTTTGATCGTGGCGTCCCGCGGCGTCATGCCACGTTCCACGCCGTGCGCGGCACCCTCCACGATGACAATGGCGTCGTCCACGACAATGCCGATGGCCAGCACCAGCCCGAACATGGTTAGCATGTTGATCGAAAACCCGAGCGCCGCCATGCCCGCAAAGGCGCCGATCAGCGTGACCGGCACTGTCGTGGCCGGCACCAACACCGCGCGCAAGTCCTGCAAGAAGACCAGGATGACCAGCAGCACCAGCAGACCGGCTTCGAAGATGGTCTTGTAGACTTCGTGAATCGAGACCTCAACGTAGCTGGTAATGTCCAGCGGGATGTTGTACTCCAGGCCCGGTGGGAAGGTCTTTCTTAATTCCTTCATCTTGTCTTTCACCAGTCTGGCCACATCCAAGGCATTGGCGCCGGGGAGCATGAAGACCGCGATGCCGGCCACCGTCTTGGCATTCAACTTCACGTCCGTGTCCTGGGTCTCCCCGGTCTTTTCGGGGACGTCCAGGTTTCGCAGGCGGCCGCTCAGCAGAAAGTATTGGTCATAACTCTTGCCGCCGAGCTCCACTTTGGCGACGTCTTTAAGCCGCGTTAGTTCGCTGCCGCCGCCCGGCGTGTTCTTGATGACGATGTTCTCGAACTCGCGCGCGTCCTCCAGGCGGCCCTTCACCCGCACCGTAAACTGGAAGTTGCGCCCGTCTTGAGCGGGCGGTTGGCCCACCTGCCCGGCGGGGACTTGTATGTTCTGCTCCTGGATAGCATTGGTCACATCCTGGGTGGTCAGCCCGCGCGCCTGAAGTTTCTCCGCGTCCAGCCAGATGCGCATGCTGTAGTCCCGGGAGGGGATGACAAACATGTCGCCCACGCCCGGCAGGCGGTTCAGCTCGTCGCGGATGCGGATGCCCGCGAAGTTAGCCAGGTAAGTCCGATCGTAGATCTTCGCGTATTCCTCGTCTTTGGCGAAGAAGGTGACGAACATGGTGATGGCGGTGGACTGCTTTTTTGTCGTGACGCCTTGCCGCTGCACGTCCGGGGGCAACTGCGGCATGGCGATAGCGACCCGGTTCTGCACCAACACCTGCGCCATGTTCAAGTCCGTGCCCACTTCGAAGGTGACGGTCAAGCTGTACGAACCGTCGTTGGCGCTGTTGGAGGACATGAACATCATGCCTTCAACGCCATTGACCTGCTGTTCGATGGGTGCGGCCACTGTGTCCGCCACCACTTGCGAATCCGCCCCGGGATACGTCGTTGAAACCTGAATCGTCGGCGGCGTGATCTGCGGAAACTGCTCGACCGGCAACCGGAAGATGCACAAGAATCCAACGACCATCGTCAGAATGGCGATTACATTGGCGAAAATCGGATGTTTGACGAAGAAGCGCGCGAGCATTGAGTGTTTTCCTGGAATCTAGCGTTGTTCAGGTTTCGGGGATGAGGCGGCCGCTGCACTGGCGGCCTCCAGAGCAACGGATTTCGGCTCCTCCACCGTGGCAACGACTTCTTTGCCCAAGCGCGCCTTCTGTAGTCCTTTCACGATGATTTTGTCCTCAGGCTTCAGGCCAGCCTCGATGACGACCATTCCGCCATCCGCCTTGGGCCCGAGTTTCACCGGACGAAATTCAACCACGTTCTCCTTATTGACGACCAGCACGAACGTGCCGCTCTGGTCCGTGCCCACGGCGCGTTCGTTGATGACCATCGCGTTGGGGATTTCGGTCAAAATCATCTTGATCTTGGCATAGTTGCCGGGGCGCAGGAACCCGCTGGGGTTGGGGAACTCGGCACGGACTTTCAAGGTGCCGGTGCTGGGGTCCAAAGCGCGGTCGGCGAAGTTGATCTTGCCTTCCTGCGGATAAACCGAACCATCTTCCATGATCATCTTCACCGCGATTTTTCCGACCACGGTCCGACCCATGTTCTTCTGGTCGCCCAGTCGGCGCAGTTCATACATCTCGCGCTCGCTGATAGAAAAGTCCACGTAGACCGGGTCCACTTGGGATACGGTGGCCAGCACCGTGGGCGTAGACTCGTTATGCCCGATCAGGCGGCCGATCTTGGCATTGGCGCGTCCGACTCGCCCGGCGACCGGCGTGTAGATCTTCGTGTAGCTCAGGCTGAGTTCCGCGTCAGCCACCGCGGCCTTGGCCGTGGCCACGCTGGCGTCGGCCTGGTCCACGCCGGCCTCGGCCAGAGCAACACGGGTCTGGTAATCCGCCTGGGATTGCGACAGCTTGGCGCGGCTGGCCTCCAACGTGGCCGCGGCCTGTTTCAGGCCGGCTTCGGCAGAATCCAGTTGGGAACGCGCCATGGCATTGGCCGCCACCGCCACCCGCGCGTCCTTGGCTACCTGCTCGGCGTTGCCCAGAGCGGCTTCGTCCCGGACCACATTGGCCTTGTCCACCTCGATGTCCTTGACGTTTTTCGCTTGGAGCAGGGCGACCTTTGCGCTCTTCAGCGCGGCCTCCGCGTTCAGCAACTGCGCCTTGACTTTCTGTAGAGCCACCTGATACGGATCCGGGTCGATGTCGAACATCAGTGCACCCTGCGCGACCTCGCTCCCCTCCTGAAAATGGATATCCTTTAAGACCCCTTCGACGCGCACCACCAGGTCGATGGTCCGCGGCGAATCCACCAGCCCCACGTATTCCCCGTAGACGGTCACTGTCTTGTGCCCGGGCAATGCCACGGTGACCGCCGGTGGTGGCGGCGGCGGCGGCGGTGCTTTCTTCTCGCAACCCGTCAGCAGCAACAAAAGCAGAAGGGGAGAAAGGCAGAAAGGGAGAAGGGGAGAGTACGGATGTGGACGTGGCTGTTCAATCCGCAATCCGCAGTCCGCAGTTCGCAATGAAAAAGGTTTCATCTTGCCTCGTGACTCCTTTAGTTCTGGACTCGCCAACTCATTTTGCGCTCATTTCAGCCGGTTCAGGTGCATCCTTGAGCACCGCCGGCTGCACTGCCGCCGGCTTGGGAAAGACAGATCGCCACGACCTGAGCAGCGCAGCACGCCAGTCCTCCGCGACACTGTAGAAGCAGGGAACGACGAGCAACGTCAGCAGCGTTGAGACGATTACACCACCGATCACCGCGATAGCCATTGGAATGCGCAACTCGCCGCCGGGGCCGACGGCCAGCGCAGCCGGGACCGCTCCGGCGATGGTGGCCACAGATGTCATCAAGATCGGCCGCAACCGGATGGGGCAGGCTTCGCGCAGCGCGTCGCCGACGCTCTTGCCTTCGGCTCGGAGTTGATTCGTAAAATCGACCAGCAGGATGGAGTTCTTCTTCACGATGCCCGCCAGCAGAATCAGCGCCAGTACGCTGAAAACGTTCAGCGACTGATTGCTCCAATAAAGCGCCGCGAGCGCTCCGGTGATGCTGAATGGGAGCGCCAGCAGAATGGTGAAGGGGTGCAGAAAACTGTTGAACTGGCTGGCCAGCACCATGTACGCGGCGATCAGGCCGCCGATGAACGCAAAGATCATCGTACTCCGCGTTTCACTTGCCGAGCGCGACGAACCGGTCAGGACAAGTTCGTAGCCTTCGGGAAGCAAGGTGTTCTTGATCTGCTCGACCGCATCCACGGCTTCGGACTGCGAGAAGCCCGGCGCCGGATTGGCACCCATCGTGATTGCGCGCGCGCGATTGACACGATAGATGGCCTGCAGTGAGGGCCGCATGTGCAGATCCACCAACTCCGAAATCTTGACCTGCTCGCCCTCCCGATTGCGTACGTACAGATTGCCGATATCTTCCGGCCTTAAGCGGTCGGCGCGCAGCAGGCGTACACGCACGTCGTAGCGCCGGCCGGCTCGCGTGAACTTCGCGATCTTGTCGCCCCCGATCAGCTTGCTGATGGTGTCGGCCAGCAACTGCATGTCAACGTTGTGAGCCAGCGTCTTCTCGCGGTTCGGGAGAACCTGCACTTCCGGCATGCCGACCTTGTAGTCGCTGAGCACATCGACCAGTTTCCCGCTGTCGAGCATTGCTTCTTTGAACTTACTGTTCAGTTCACCCAGCTTCTGCCAATCCGGTCCCCGAATCGAGAACGATATCGGCATGCCGCCGCCGCGCTGGCTGACGGCGATGGACTGTTTGGAAGGGTCTCGTACAGCGACGTTCACGCCGGGAAAGATGTTGAGTGCGCTGCGGACCTGGTTGATGCACTCCTGCTGGGTCAGCGGTGCGCCGCTGGCGTTCTTGGGGCGCTCCTCGCGGCTCTTCATGGTGACAAAGATCTGTGTCTCATTGGCTTCGCCGCCCCAGCCGCCGACCATCGCAAACACCGACTCCAATTCAGGCCGGTCCATCAGGATCTGCTCGGCCTGTCGCGAAATCCTGTCGGTGTAAGCCAGCGCCGAACCGATGGGGCACTCCATGCGGACCATGAACATGCCCTGGTCTTGCGCAGGCATTTCCTCCTGTGGGATCTTCCGGACGAGCAACAGCGAGGACCCGAACATGGCTGCGGCAACGATCAACACCGCATACCGCCAGGGCCGCCAGCCGAGCATCCGGGTGAGCGTCCACCGGTAGATGTCCGCAAGCCTGTCAAAGAACCAGCCGGTCATCCGCTCCAAAACATTGCGGCGCGAACCGACGTGCAGGAACTGCGAGCAGCGCATGGGCGCGAGCGTCAAGGCTTCCAACAGGGAGATCATGACCGACGCGGAGAGCACCACGCCAAACTGGAAGAAGAACTTGCCCATCACGCCCGGCATGAAGATCACAGGCATGAAGATCGCCACAATGGCCAATGTCGCGCAGAGCGCAGCGAACTGGATCTGCTCCGTTCCCAGACGCGAGGCGGTCACTTTGTCTTGTCCGAGTTCCGCGTGCCGGTAAATGTTCTCCAGCACCATGATCGCGTCATCGACGACCAGGCCGATGGACAACGAGAGCGCCAGCAACGTGAACAAGTTCAGCGTGAAACCGCAGAAATAGATCACTGCGAAGGTGCCGAACACCGACACAGGGATCGCAAGGACGACGTTGAACGTCGATGATAGCGACCCGAGGAAGAGCCAGCAGACCAGTGCCGTCAGCAGCACGGCCATGATCAATGTGAACTGCGTTTCTTTGTACGCCTCTTTTATGAAGCGCGTTGAGTCGTAGCGGACCTGCAGTTGCATGCCTTTGGGCATGGTCTTGTTCAGTTCGGCGATCCGCCGATAGCAATCATCGGCGACCTGCACGGCGTTTGAGCCGCGCTGCTTGATGATGCCCAATCCCTGGGCCGGGACGCCGTTGACGCGTGAAAGATTGCGCACGTCCGCGAAACCGTCTTCGATCACAGCGACATCTTCAAGATATACGGCCGAACCTTCCGTCTCGGCGATGCGGATGCGTCCCCATTCCTTCACGTTAAGCGCTTCGCCCTCAACTTTGACATTCGACTCGCGCGAGGTGCCTTCCATGCGTCCGGCGGGCTGCTCGATATGCTCCCGCTGGATGGCCTTGATCACCTCGTCCACCGTCAGGCCGCGCGACTTCAACTTCATGGGGTCTATCCACACGCGCATGTTGCGGTCCTGATAGCCGCCCATGCGCACGTCGCCGGTGTCTGGAACAGTCAGAAAGCGGTCGCGCAAGACGTTCTTGGCGTATTCGGCCAGCTCCTGCTGCGCGCACATGCCGGTGAGAGCCACCCACATGATGGGCTGATCTTCAGGGTTGACCTTGTGGATGGTAGGCGGATCGATGTCGGTGGGCAGCAGGCGAATATTCGCCGAGACGCGCGCCTGCACTTCCTGAAAGGCGACATCGATGTTCTTTTCCGGGAAGAACTCGGCCGTGATGTGGCTGGTGCCCTGCTGAGCGGAACTGGTGACTTCCTTGACACCCGAGACGGACATAACGGCGTCTTCGAGTACGTCCACGACCTGCGATTCGATAATCTCCGGATCGGCGCCCTCAAGGTCGCCGTGAATGGAGACCGTGGGCTGATCCACGTCTGGCATCAGGCTGACGCCCAAGCGTGTCAGACCGACGCCGCCCACCAGCATGATGCCCACCATCAGCATCCAGGCGAAGACCGGATTGCGGATCGAAACTGATGCTAGACTCACACCCACTCCTTAAGGGAACGCCCCTGTCTCTTCAGGCTCCGACCTCTTTTTTGCTTACTCCGCCTTCCGCTTCCTTCGTCTTTGGCGCATCGGCGGCCTTCTCGCGCACGGGGGCGCCATCCTGCAACGCGTTGCCGCCTTCGACGACGACGACCTCGCCTTCAGACAAGCCTTTCAGTACTTCAACGTCATTTACCGCGCGGCCGGAATCGGGCAGGAGAGTTCTCACCTGCAGACCTAATGACACCGTCCGGCGTGCGGCCTTGCCGTCCTTCACGACGAACGTCACGAAGCCTTGTTCCGTTGGCAGCACAGCCGTAAGCGGCACGACGATCGCCTTGTCGCGCTGCTCAGTGACGATTCGAACCGTGGCGAAGAAGCCGGATTTGAGCCGCGCGTCTGTCTTGTCGATGCTGGCATAGCAGGTGACCAGGCGCGTCTTTGGATCGGCCAGGCTGCTGACGTAGTAGATGGTCGCACTGAAATCGCGCTCAGGGTACGCCATCACACGGAACTTCAGCGGTGTCTTTTCGCGGACGCTCGAAGACTCCTTCTCAGGCAGCGTGAACTTGAGTTTCAAAGTCGGCCCGACAACCTGCGCCACAGGGGTCTGACCAATGGGAGCGACCTGCATTCCACTGGTGACGAAGCGCTGGTCGATGGTGCCGGCAATGGGTGAAAAGACAGAACTCTTGCGAACGTCTTCCTCGGCCTGCCTCCATTCCACTTCGGATTGTCTGGCCTCGCTTTCCTTCTGTTGCGCGGCGGTCTTCATCACCTGAACGAGCGTCGTGGCCGCTTCTTCCATGTCGTTCAGTTCGATCGCCGCGGTGTCGCGTTTGTCCTGCGCAATCAGCATTTCGTCCTGGCTGATTGCTCCCGATGTAAAGGCGGGCTTGACGCGTTCCACGTCGCGATCCGCTTGCTTCAGCTTGATCTTAGCTCTGGCAATGTCGTTGCGTGTCTTGCGCTGCGTGTCAGCGACGTCGGCCTGAGCTTTCAAACAGGCATCTTTTGCTTTCAGGTACGCGGCTTTGGCGCGCTCGGCCGCAAGCTGATACGTGCGCGGCGCCACGCGGCAGAGCACGGTTTGTGACGTCACTTGATCGCCTTCTTTGAAGTTGACGCCTTCGACGACGCCGGAGACCTCCGCGTCGATGCGGTAGATGTCTTCCGCCAGCAGAGACCCCGTCGTCTCGACCTCGTATTGCACGGGGCGTGTATGCACGGCAGCGCTGGTGACCAGGTATCGGCGGTCCCGTTTCTCGTCCTTCTTGCCCGTCTCAGCCTCGCTTTTCTTTTCGCAACCGCAGAGTGTAAGCAGTGCCATGGCCAATATCGCAAGGCTTGACGCGCGCCGAGTAGCGCGGTGGGTTCTTCTCACCGGACATCTGCGTTCATCTGCGTTCATCTGCGGTTTCCTTTTTGCGAGTGAGGATTCCGAACAGGAAGATGGACAGGATCGTCTCTGCGACGTTCTGTGGCGAGAGCTTCGGATCGCCAAAACGCACCATGCTGCGGATCATGCCCAGCAGCATGTCGGCAGACGTATACGCATCCGTTCCGGTAAACGCGCCATCTTTCTGGCCGTCGCGAATCACGCGCGCGAAGATCTTGACGGCATCCTGGCGGCTGGCCAAAAACGCGGCGCGCTTCTTGGACCAGGCGCCGCCCCATTCCTGAAGCATGACATGGAAGAAATCGCGATTGTGGCCAAAGTGCTCGGCCACGCACTCGATCATTTGCCGCAAGCGAACTTGTGCGCTCTCCGTCCCGCGCGCCAGATCGCTCAAGCGGCTGTTCAAGTCCTCCAGCGAACTCAGGCAGATATCCGCATACAGCTCTTCTTTATTGCGATAGAACCGGTAAATTGTGCCCTTGGCGACGCCGGCGGCTGACGCCACGTCGTCAATGAGAACCTCGTCGAACCGGCGGTGGCCGAAAAGCCTCGCCGCTGCTTTGCGTATAACCGGACGATGATCCTTCGCGACGCGCACAGAAACTCCTCACGGATAATTGACTGACCGGTCAGTTTACTTACCACGCACGAGAGTGCATGTCAATGTTATGGTGGTCTGGTCGCTTGGTCGTCTGGTGGTCTGGTGGTCTGGTGTCTGGTGGTCTGGAGACTTGGAGTCTACTGTTTGAGTGGGCTGCGCTTTAGCAGCGTGCTTCGCTGTTTCTCCCCTTCTCCCTTTCTTCCCGTCTCCCCGTCCTGCCGTTAGGCGCTTGCGACGCGGGCGGGCGGAACCTCTTCTTCCAGCGGTGGCAGAATAGATTTGGACGCCGGCATTTCAGGCTGAGCGGTGCTGCGCATCTCGTAACCGGGCTCAAGCGCCGGAAGTGTTTCTAATCCGCGATAGCGGCGCTCGACGTTAGCGCCGAGCTGTGTCGTGACCACATAGGGAATCGTGCCGGACTTGTCAGCGATCTCTTCGACCGAAATGCGGTTCTCTGGCGTGCCGCCGATCAGAGTGACCAACTCGCCGACATCCGGCGGGCCCCCTGGGGCATTGGTCAGCGCCGTCACGTCGGCGACGATGCAGTTCATTGAGATCGTCCCGACGACCGGAACCTGCACGCCGCGCACGATCACGTTCGACCGGCCCGTCAACGCCCGGCGATAGCCATCGCTGTAGCCGACTGGAAGTGTCGCCAGCAGGGAGTCCTTCGGGCAGACGTGCATGCGGTTGTAGCCGACTGGCCAGCCAGCCTTGCGCCAGCCGATATGATGAATGCGCGTGTACAGACTCAAGGTCGGCAGCAGCTCAAGCTGGTCGCGTTCCGCCGGCCAGGCGCGCATGCCGTGCAAGAGCACTCCACAGCGCACCATATCGAGCTGCGCGTTGGCATGGAAGACGGTCCCGGCTGAATTTGCCGCGTGCCGCACTTTGAAACGCATGCGCCGTTCTTCGCAGTAGTGCAGCAGGTTTCGGAACAGAGCGGTTTGCTGCCGGGTGGGAGCGGGATCGGGCTCTTCGGCACTCGAGAAGTGCGTGAAGATGCCTTCCAGTTCCAGCGTTCTTTCCGAGTTCACGTAATCGACGGCCGGCCACACTTCGTCCAGGCCGAAGCCGCCACGGCCGATTCCCGTATCAACCATCAAGTGGACGCGTGTCTTCTGGCCGCGGCGAGCGCCCTGAAGCAGTGCGCGGCTGCGGTCCGCCAGCGCTTTCGCCTCATCGATGCTCGAGACCGAGAAGGTCAGGGCAGCGTCAATGCCTGCCGGCATCTCATCGGGTAAACAGGATGTCAGCAGCAGAATGGGGGCGCGGATTCCCGAATCGCGCAGCGCCACTCCTTCAGCGATTTCGTTGATCCCCAGCGCCGATGCGCCAGCCGCCAAGGCCGCTCGCGAGACCGCCACGGCACCGTGGCCATAGGCCTCCGACTTGACGATGGCCATCAGGGCCGCGCCCTGTTTGAGCCGGCCGACCAGCTTGCGTACGTTGTGCGCGACGGACGATAAATCGACTTCGCACCAGACCCGCGCGGTCTCGCGCGGTTCGCGCGGGAATATGCTGCTGATTTTGCTTTCTGATCCCATCTTATGCAGAACCTCTGAACGCAGCCTGCGTCGGCTGGCGCAAAAGCGTGTCTTCCCCTACTTCAGACTCGCTTCCTGCCGGTTTATCTCAGGCCACCGCACATCCTGCATCGTCTTTAGCCATTCATTCCTTTAGCGGAAAACCTTGCGCCGTCGGGAGATCGAGTACTTTGAGCGGTTTCGGCACCGTCCCGAACTTGCCTTGACGAATGCCCTCCCGTCCTGCACGCTAGGATGAAAGATACTGAGCAGAAGGCCCTATGCCCGAAGGCACGCCCAACGCTAAAGTAAGCTGGCCGATTGCGGCACTTTCGCCGGAAGTCAGCGTCGTGCGCGACAGCACGGCACAGTTCGAAGCCATCTTCAATAGCTCCATCGAGGCCGTCGAAATCGCGCATTTCGGTCGCCAAGTGCTCTGCAACCCTGCCTTTCGCGAACTGTTTGGCTACACTCCAAACGACATGCTGGCAGGCACGGAAGTCCTGGACCGGTTCGCGCCAAACGAGCGCGAGCGCGTTCGGGCCTACGGCAGCCTGCGCGATCAAGGGGGACCCGCGCCCAAATCGTACGAAGCACGGGGACTGCGGAAAGACGGAACTGAGTTCGAGCTGGAATTGCACGCCTCCACGTACCACTTCAACGGGCAGCAGTACACGCTGGCTATCTTCCGCGATGTCACCGAACGCAAACGCTCCGAATCTGCGTTGCGCGAATCTGAAGCAAAATTTCGGGCTCTTGCGGAGCATTCGCTGGTCGGCATCTATCTGATTCAGGATGGAAAGTTCAAGTACGTCAACCCGAAGCTTTGTGAAATCATGGGCTATTGCGAACAGGATCTGCTGACCTCTATCCGGCCGATCGACACTGTGCTGCCGGAGGACCGGCCGCTGGTCGAGCGCAACCTGGCGCGGCGTATTAGCGGCGAGCAGCAGTCGATCTGCTATGAACTCCGCTTGCTGCGTCTCGATGGCGAAGTGCGGAATGGAGAGGTTTTCGGCACACGCACAATTTACCAGGGACGCCCCGCCGTGCTCGGCTCGATGATCGATATCACCGCGCGCAAGCGCGCCGAACAGGCGCTTGCCGAAAGCGAAATACGCCTGCGCGCCATCATCGAAACCGAGCCGGAGTGCGTGAAATTGCTGAGCGCCGAGGGCATCGTTCTGGAGATGAATGGCGCCGGGCTGGCGATGGTCGAGGCGGACAGCCCGAAGGATGTGATCGGCAAGTCCGTGTACCCGCTAGTCTCCGAAGAGTGGCGCGAGCCATTTCGCCGTCTGGTTGAGCGCGTGTTTGGTGGTTTCGCGGAGCGGCTGGAATTCGAAATCGTCGGACAAAAGGGCGCGCACCGCTGGCTCGACACCCACGCCGTGCCGCTGCGCGCCCCCGGCGGCGGCCCCGTGGCGTCTCTGCTGGCGGTGACTCGGGACGTGAGTGAGCGCAACCGTGCCGAGGAGGCGTTGCGGCAGAGCGAACAGCGCTACCGCGCGTTTATCGAGCAGAGTTCGGAAGGCATTTCGCGCTGCGAACTCGAGGAGCCGATCTCGCTTGAAGCGTCGTCGGAAGAGCAAATTGACGCATTCTACCGCGTTGCATATCTGGCGGAGTGCAATGACGCGATGGCGCGGATGTATGGCTTCGAGAAAGCCGAGCAGTTGACGGGCGCCCGCATTCGAGATCTGCTGCCGCCTTCCGACCCGCGCAGCATCGAGTACTTGAGGAAATTTGCGGACGCCGGGTGCCGTGCCGTCAGTCTGAAGTCATACGAGCGTGACAAGAACGGACAGACGCGCATTTTCCTCAACAATCTCGTCGGTGTCGTGCAGGACAACAAACTGGTGCGAGTTTGGGGCACGCAGCGCGACGTCACCGAGTTGGAGAAGACACAGGAAGCACTGCGCGAAAGTGAAGACCGTTTTCGCGGCGCGTTCCAGAACTCGCCCGTCGGCATCGTCCTGGTCACGCCGAAAGGCGCCTTCTTGAAGGTGAATCCGGCCGTATGCCGCATGATGGGCTATAGCGAGTCCGAGATGCTCGCCAAGGACGTCGCCTCGCTGACGCACCCGGACGATCTGCCGATCACCTGGAAGACCCTGAATGAGCTGGTGGCGGGCGAGGTCGCATCGTTCACGATTGAAAAGCGTTACATCCACAAGGATGGCCATCTGCTGTGGGGCTTGTTGAGCTGCGCGGCGATTCGCGATGCACAGGGAAACATTGTCCATCTGGTCGCGCAGGTGCAGGACATTACCGAGCGCAAACGGGCCGAACAGGAGCGGGCGCACGCCTTGTCGCTGCTCCGCGCCACGCTGGATTCCACGGCCGACGGCATTCTGGTGACCGACAAAGACCGGCAGATTGTCGCCTATAACTCCAAACTGCTCGAAATGTTGAGCATTCCGCGCGAAGCGGCGGAGTCCGGCCGCGCCTCGCGGCTGCGGCCGTTTGCGAACGCGCTGTTGAAAGATCCGACCGGTTTCGAGGAGCGGTTAGCCGAAGTGTACCGCAATCCCGCCGAGGAATCCGTCGACATACTCGACCTTGTGGACGGGCGGGTGTTTGAGCGGCACGCGCGACCGCACCTGCTCAACAACACTCAGATCGGCCTGGTGTGGACCTATCGCGACATCACCGAACGGGTGCACGCTGAGCGCGAACGCCTGGCGCTCGAGCGCAAGATGCTCGAGACTCAGAAACTCGAAAGCCTCGGAGTGCTTGCCGGCGGGATCGCGCATGACTTCAACAACCTGCTGGCGACGATTCTGGGAAATGTCAGTTTGGCCAGCATGCAGCTCGGCACCGAATCCAGCGTGCGGCCGTACCTGAACAGTATTGAGGTCACGACGCACCGGGCTGCGGAACTGTGCAAGCAAATGCTGGCTTACTCGGGAAAAGGCCGTTTCGTCGTGCAGTCAGTAAATGTGAACGCATTGGTGCAGGAGATGGGCGACCTGCTGAAGATCAGCATTGGGAAGGACATTGCACTGAAGTTCACGTTACCCGCCGGCCTTCCCGCCGTTCCCGCCGACGCCACACAGATCCGCCAGGTGATCATGAATCTGATCATCAACGCTTCTGAAGCGATTGGCGACAACCACGGCGCAATCAACCTGGCCACCGGACTGTGCAGAATCAGCAAGGATCAAGCGCGCCCGGAAGCGCCCGAACTGCCGGACGGCGACTATCTGAGCCTGGAAGTAAGCGATAGCGGCTGCGGAATGGATGACGGCACTCGCGCGCGCATTTTCGATCCATTCTTTACCACCAAGTTCACCGGGCGCGGCCTGGGTCTGGCCGCTGTGTTGGGCATTATTCGCGGCCACAAGGGTTCCATCACGGTCGAAAGCACGCCCGGCCATGGCACCACGTTCCGGGTTTTGCTTCCCTGTGCGCCCATCATCTCGGGCGCGGCAGCGGGACTGGGACGTGTCATCCTAAGCGTTTCCGACGAGAGCCGGCGCGTGTTGGAGGCTCGCGTTCTGGAGGTCGCCGGCTGGACCGCCGTCTTGTCGAACAGCCCACATCACTGCCTGGAACTGCTGCGCACTCATCGCGACGAGATTGTGGCTGCAGTCGTCGAAATGGAGCCACCTGCGGATGAGCCTGGACTTTGCCGGGAACTGCTGAGTTTGCGGCCGGGCCTGCGGCTGGTCCTGCTTCGTCCGCCGCACGCGCAACCGCTCGGTGACGACCTGCGGGAACAGGTCCGCGTGCTGCAAGCGCACCCATCAGGCAGCGGCTTGCTGGAAGCATTGCGGTAAAAGGAAGTGTGGCACGGGCAGGCCGCGCCACGTCTTTTTGTGGCGCGGATTGCCCGTGCAGTTGTGCCCCGATTCACGGGCAATCCATCGGCGCAAGAAGCCGCGCCAATGGCCTGCCCGTGCCACATTACTTCGCGGCCTGCGTATTCAGTTGTTTCGGCCAGCCTGGGATCATGTCGCCGACGATGGCCGCGGCTTCCAGGGCCTGCATGTCGGGTTCATCCTTCTTGGGGTCTTCAGGCGTTGGCGCTTCATCCGGCTTGAGCGACGCCTTCTTTTGTTCGAGCGCCAGGCGCTTGGCTTTCAGTTTCTTGATGTCGAAGGCGTCCTTGTATTCCTGGCGTTCCGTGCGCGGCTCTGATTTGTCGCGAAGTTCAGAGACATGTTTCGCTTTCCATTCCGTCCAGGCCTGTACCTGCTCCGCCGACATTTCAGGTTTGGGCTTGATTCGGTCAAATTGCACGGCGTTCTCGTTCGCTTTTTCGAGCAGGTCGGGCATCAGTTTCATGCCGGGAATCTGCACATCCGGCTCCACCCCCTTGATCTGCACGGACGCGCCGCCCGCGAGGTAATATTGGTGCGTAGTAATCTTGATTTCGCCCGGCAGGTTGATGTGCGGGATGCTCAGCGGGATGACGCGCTGTACCGTCCCCTTGCCGAACGTCTGGCTTGAACCGACAATGACCGCGCGGCCGTAGTCCTTCAGCGTGCCGGCCACGATCTCGGACGCACTGGCCGAGAACTGATTGACCAGCACCACCAGCGGACCGCCATAGACCATGTTGCTGTCCGGATCGTCCTTCCAGGAGATGTTGCCCCGGCCATCGCGCTCACCAACAACCGGGCCTGAACCGATGAAAAGACCCGCCAGACCGACCGCCTCTTCCAAATACCCGCCGTGATTCTCCCGCAGATCGAGCACCATTCCGGCGAGCGGCTTTTCCTTATTCAACTCTTCAATGCGCGTCTTCACATCCTTGTGCACGCCCTGGTAGAAGGTCTGGACCGAAATCACGCCCACCAGACCGCCGGGCGTATCATAAGTCTTGCCTTTAACGCGCAATTCGGCCAGGTTGATGTCGTCGCGCACCAGCTTGATCATCTCGGTGGCTTTGCCTTCACGCTTGAGTATCGTCAGCGCGACTTCCGTGCCCTTCTTGCCCTTGATGCGACGCACGACTTTGTTGATGGGGAGGCCTGCCAGCACTTCGTCACCCACACGCACGATCTGATCGCCGCGAGTGATGCGGCCGCTTTTCTCCGCCGGGTAACCCTTCATCACGTCCTCGACCTGAGCGCCCAGCGGGCAGGGCCGAATCTGCACGCCGATACCGGCAAAGCTGCGCTCCAGCCGTGCCACAAATTCCTCATCTTCTTCGGGATCAAAGTAGACGGTGTGCGGGTCCATGGCAGTCATGAAGCTTTTCAGGAAGAGCTTGGGAACTTCTTCGTCCAGTTTGACGCCCATCCACTTTTTGTGCTCTTCTCGCACGGTCAGCAGCGATTGTTTCATCGCTTCGCTCTCGCTGAGATAGCTTTTGTTGAGGCGGAACAGCGCCGCGCAGGTCTTCAGCAGCCGCGTCTCGCGTTCAGCCAGGTTGGCCGGACGATCTGCAAGCTTGATGATGTCCTCATCTTCATCCTCTTTCGACGCCTTTTCATCCCCGTTGGCCGCGGTCTTCTCCTTTGGCTTGTCTTCGAGCAACGCCTTGATGTCCGCGGCCCGATTCTCAAGCCCGTCATACAACGGCGTGTCGCGGGCAATCTGCTTGTCGAGGAAGCTCTTGACGATGTCGGTATAGGCTGAGAAATCGCCATTGAGGGAACGTTCCGCCAGCTTCCGCAATTCGTCGCCACCTTTGTTGCAGACAGCCTCTGCTTCGTCCTTCAGAAACAGGCTCTTGGCCGGGTCAAGCTGGTTGACGAACTCCTTCAGCAGTTGGCGCATGAAGGCTTCGTTCATCTCTTTCTTGGACAGATGCAAGGTAAAGATCTGCGGGATCAGGTTGGCAATCCGCTCCGGTGTGAGCTTCTCCGCGCTTTGCGCCGCGGGCATCGCCAACATGACCAAAGCAAAGAGGAAAGCGGCTCGTTGCAGCAGCACCCTGGATCTTCGCACGGAATCGTCCTTTCGGCTCTTCTAGGTGCTGAGCAATTGGGGCGACGTGATCTGTCACTCACCACTCACCACTCACCAAATACCACTCACAAACTTATACCATGTTAACTCGCGCCGGAAACAGGCTTTCTGCGCAGAAGTGTAGACTGCGCTTCGGTCTCCAACCCTTGCAGTAGATCGCCCAGGCGGTCGTACAGGCGCTTGAGCGGCCGGGGCTTGTGGCGAGCCAGTGCGTATGAGGTGAGGAGCGGCAAGGCGACCGTGCTATCCAGGTAACAGACCAGCATGTCCGGGAGCTTTTGAGGATCGACTTTGTTCCAGGTGACCGCTTCGGAGGGCGTGGCACCCGATAAGCCACCGGTGTCCGGACGTGCATCGGTGATTTGCAGGAAATAATCCTGTCCTGCTTCGTCGATGGCCAGGATTTCCTGAATCTGCGGCTCTGTTTGAAGCATGAAGTTCTTGGGGCTGCCGCCGCCGATAATCAGCGCTCCGTGGGTGCCTTTTCCGTTGTGTGGCACGGGCAGGCCGCTGGAGCGTCCTTTTGCTCCAGCGGATTGCCCGTGAACCGGGGCGTTCTTACACGGGCAGTCCGCACCACAAACTGACGTGGTGCGGCCTGCCCGTGCCACACGACCGCGCTTCGCACCCAGCACGATTGCAGCGGTCTGATTCACATCGAGCGTTGGATCGATCTTCAGTTTATTCCCACGCAACGCAAGACCGGCGATGTTCATCCCAATGGTGCTGTCACCTGGAGAAGACGTGAAGATCGGCACACCGGCGCGGTAAGCGGCCGCCAGCACGCTCGCGTCCTTCAGGCCCATCTGTTTCTCGTATTCAGCGGCATATTTGCCGAGAGCGTAGTGGCATTCAGCCGTGCCCATTTCCTTCTGGAACTCTGGTTGCACGAGGATCTCGCGCAGTAGAGCGTCCGTCGCCAGCAAGACGTCGTCGTAATGCATGTAGATGTCGTAAATGCGCACGACGCGGCGCCGATGGAGCTCCGTGTCGGGGATGTGCGGGCTTCCCGCATGCAGCGGCAGGTTGAACGCGAAATGCAAATCGTGATAGAGGTTCGCGCCGGTCGAGATAATCCAGTCCACGAAGCCAGCCTTGATCAGCGGGATGATGCACGAACAGCCCAAGCCGGCCGGCGTGAGCGCGCCGGAAAGTGTCATCCCCACGGTAGCTTCAGGCGCGAGCATCTTGCGCGTGAAAACTTCGCACGCTTCGCGCAGGCGTCCGCCGTTATAGGCTAGAAACGCATTGTCGATTAACTCGCCGATGGGCTCGCGGCCGGTGATCGCGCTTGGCCGCAACCGCCGGCCCTGCAGGTACGGGTTGTTCTTGTCGCCAATGCGCGCGCTTTTGGCGTGGAAGAACTCTTTGGATTGAGTCCCGCTCTTGGCGGGCCGTAGCGCTTTATGTTTTCGGGGTTTCATAGCGGCGAAGATATACGGCCAGAGCGGTCAGAATGCAAAAACAACTGTGAGTGCGAGTGACGGCGGGCAGTTCACTTTGGCTTGAGAGCCCGCGAGACCTCGACGCCAAATCCGTCCAGCAGCTTCGATACGGCGCGCTCGCCTTTCGAATACTCGCCGTCCGTTTTGTAGGTGTTGCGCTCCAGTGCAAGCACGGTGATCGTGCCCTTTTGCGGATCGACAATCCAGTACTCGGGAATTCCGCAGCGTGCGTACTCGCGGCGTTTGGTCTTCCAGTCGCGCTCCGGATCATCGACGCTGACAATCTCCATCGCCAAGTCGGCGCCGGACCAGGCATCATTGCTGCGGCGGACGGAATGTCGCGCGTCCATGAACACAATGTCGGGCTCGCGAATCTTTCCCGGCCGCGTTCGTACTCGGAGACCCATGAACAGCACGATCCCAAGCTGCCGCGCCTCGACAAAATCAAAGAGTGTCCGATAAAGATAGCCGGCGATGAGTTGGTGCAGTTCAGTCGGCATCGGCAGCATCTCCAGGCGGCCATCGCAGAGCTCATACCCGCGTTGCGTGATCAATGATAGGTACTCATCCTCAGTCCACGTCCCCTGAGTGGGGAACATGTAGGCTACGTCCCATGCCGGTTCTGCACGCTTGGTTGCGAGTGGACGCTGTGCTGCCGCCGTTCTCATCTGCTTCTTCCTCCGTCGTCATCAATTATATCGTGCAAAACGTCAATTGCATCGCAACTTCGCCAACTGCGAGGTCGCTCGGCGATCAACTGCTTCCCGGCACTATTCGCCCTTGCAGCCACGAAAGCAACAGGTAACACTTCATCGCATGCGCACATGTCTCTTCTGGCATTGTCTGAACCTTACCCTGCTGATCATCCCGTTGTGTCTCCCCAATATTCGTGCAGGCGAGGACAACGCGCTTGAAGAACTGGTAAAAGACTTCGAAAAGGAGACGCGCAAACCCGCTGATCTGTCCAACCTGCGTACGGCGCGATTGACGTTCGTGACGCAGTGGAGCGGCGTACAGCCGGCGCAGAAGAAGGACGGCGACTGGTCGTGGAAAGAAACGGACGGCTTCGCTTCGCCGCTCGGACCCAAAGCGATTTCCGCATTGGTCGATGTCCCGGCTGACGGCGAGTACCGCGTCTTTCTGCGACAGATCCTTGAGCCTGACGCTCTGCATCCCGTCACGCTGACGATTCAATTGGGCGAAGGCGCTCCGCAGACACACGTCTTTGGCAAACTGCGGCTGTCGCGCGGCGCGACCGGAAAGGAAGTCGAGGAATCCACGACGCTTCGTTTTGAGGATGAGGCTTCGCGCCTCACCGCGCCGTCAAAACCGCTTGCAGCCTGGGAGTATTGGGACGTGAAATTGGCCAAAGGCGTGCACCGGCTGTCACTGGCCAGTGAAGATCAGAAAGCGCGCGTGCAGGCTGTTTTCCTTTCTATGAGCAAGGACTTTCGGCCGAGTCTTTCGGCAGACCCGGGCTCGAACACGCTGCGCAGGTTGTTCGTCCGTTTTCGGCTGGCGGAATGCACGCCGCCGGTCAAGGAATCCGTTCTGCACGCCAGCCTGACTTACCATTGGGGCCGAGGCGTGCGAGGAGCAAAGGAGCCGCTGTGGGGTTGGGACTTGGGCAGCACCCGGCCCGCCGCGCCGAAGACATGGTCGGCGTTCCTCGACATCAGCGATGGCGTGATCAACGGCAGCGGACCGTGGTCCACGTGCCGGATGTCCTTCTCAAATGTCAAGAGCGGCAGCGCCGAACTGCAATTCGCCTGGCAGCCGTTTGAGGCGGCTGTGTGCCACACACTGACGGTGCCGATTGCCTCGGAGCAGACCATGCTGCGCATGCCGCAGGGCGCTGGGTTTGCGAAACCGTCGGCAGACCAGCCGATCGCCAGCGTTTGGGATCCGGCACGCTTTTCTGGAATCATCACCGAAGAACAGCTTGTGAAGAACTATCTGAGCTGGGGTGCCGAAGCGCTGGAGAAACTCAAGCGGCCGGCGAACCATCCACTGCCGAAAAATATCCGCATCTACAGCGGGTGCGGCGTGAGCGGTCAATACCGCGAGTCGATGGCGGAGATGCTTGCACGCATTGGCGTCAACTGGATGGACAACCCGCCGCCGTCCGCCGCGCAAAAATATGGGCTGATCAATGAAACGTCGCTGTGGCACATCAACGTCGGCAAAGCCGCCGCTGCTGGAGCGGCAATGACGCCCGAAGCGCGCGCGAAAGTCACGAAGATCAAGATCGCGGACGAAATCGGAACGTGCATGGACCCGGAACTATTGAATGCCGACGCAGCGTTGCTTGCGGCCTTTCGCGAGTACCTCGGCGCGCAGGCGCAAACGGAAGGTCAGAAGCCCGAGGAGTTCTTTGGCGCGAAACTGGATGAGCTAAAGTGCCTCGGACGGCTTGCCGACGCACCCGCGGTGCCGACGCAAAATCGCCCGGCGCGCGTGGCGGCCGCGCCGGAACCCGAGCAGGGTGGTTTGGAAGCCGAAGAGACTCAGCCGCGTATGCGCGGCGTTGTAACGACCCAATCCGGCGGAACGACTGCTGGGAATGGTGCAAAGGCTACCTTGGCGCGGCGCCGGCTGTTCTATCATTCGCAGCGCTTCTGCCATCTGGCCGTTGCGCGCCAGAACGCCGCGCACATGAAGGAATTACTGGCGCTCTTCCCGAACGCGCACGCCTACAACAACTATTCGCCCCATCCGCCGATGTTTGGCGGCACGATGAACACCACGGACTGGTTTATCGTTGCGCGCAACGCCGGACAGAATCTGGGCTGGGGCGAAGACTGGGCGACCGGCGGTTCCTGGGGCATGGGCACGTTTCAGTCGGTCAGCTACTATGGCGCGTTGGTGGACTGTTCAACTCGCAAGGGCGGCTACCCCTCCGGATTTTACGTTTGCGTGAACTGCGGAAACGCCGCGCGCAAGATGTTCTCCTGCGTCGCGCAAGGCATCACCTGGCTGCACCTCTACGACTGGGGCCCGATTGACAACTGGGCCGACGGCAGCAACGCGTGGAGCGAGCATCGCGGCGAGTACTACAATGTCGCCGTCGCTGCGCACGCGCTCGGGCCGGCGGATGAGTTGATCGCCAAAGGGCAGCGCGAGCCGCGCCAGACGGCGATCTTGTACAACCGCAGTCACGAGATAGTGAGCGGGACCGAGGGCCATTTCATCCACGATTGCATGTGGACGTTCGTCGCGCTGAAGAATGCGCACTATCCCGTGGACATCATTCTCGAAGAGGATCTGACGCCGGAACAACTCGCGCGCTACAAGGTTCTGTATGTGTGGGGTTTCAACATTGAGCGCCGGCACCTATCTGTCTTACGTGGCTGGGTGGAAGCAGGCGGAACGCTGGTCGGATCGGCTTGCTTCGGCACACGCGACGTCTATGGCGAGCCGCTCGATGACACGGTCGCGTTGTTCGGGGCCAGCCAGAAACTCAACCCGTCCGATGGCAAAGCGCATCCCAAGGCGCAGTTCGGCCTCAGCGACATAACCACCGCGACTGAGATCACGACGGCTGGACTGACAGCGGCCCTCACACCGACAACAGGAAAAAGCGTCGCTTCGTTCGACGGCGGCTCGTGCGCCGCGGTCGCTGGCACTCTGGGCAAGGGCAAAACACTGCTGCTGGGACTGCAGCCGGGCTTGAGCTTCCAGGCTAGCGGAAAAGCGCTTTCGCCGGCACGCGAGTGGCTCGTCGCACCCGTGGCGAAAGCACTGGGCCACCCGCGCGCGGAGCTCTCCTATCACGCATCGGAAGTGACGCTCTTCGAACACCCAAGCGGCCTTGCAGTCCTGCTCGCTGACTTTGGCGACGGCAAGCAGCCCAAAGAAGGCTCGGTGCTTTCGGTCGAGCCCCGCCGCGAGATCAAGTCGGTACTCAGCACGTTGCATGGTCCACTGTCATTCGAAAAAGTTGGAGAGCGACTGGAGATCAAGGTGCCGTTCCTGGACCCGGTGGACGTGATCATCTTGCGGTAGGAGTCTGGAGTCTGAGAGTCTGGAGTCTGGAGTCTACGGATGCGCTCCGACTGCGCTTGCGGACTCCAGACTCTGGACTCCAGACTCTAGACTAGCGGTTTTGCCTTGTACGTTCGGTTCCGGCCCGCTATAGGAATGAAGGGGGGTGAGACACCGGTATGCCTGAGAAACAACCGTTAAGCCTGATCACATTCGACATCGACGACACGCTGTACTCAAGCACGGACTTTGCGCGGCTGGCTCGAGAGAATGCGCTTAAGGGCATGATTCAGGCCGGGCTGAAAGTCGATTTCAACACGGCCGCCGGAGAGTTGGAAGAAGTCGTCACCGAGTTCACCTCGAACGACCCGCATCATCTCGATCGCGTGCTTCAGCGCCTTCCGCAGGCGGCGCTCGACGGCATCAATCCCGCGGTTCTGGTTGCCGCCGGCGTGGTGGCCTATCGCGATACCGTTCACACCAGTCTCGTTCCGTACGAAGACGCGGTGGAAGCCTTTAAGCGCCTCAAAGCGGCGGGCTTCCGCCTGGGTGTGGTGACGCAAGGGCTGACGGTCAAGCAGGCCGAGAAGATCGTGCGGCTGAAAATTCTGCCATACCTGGACAAGCGAGCGGTTTTCTTCAGCGATCAGGTCGGCACCAGCAAATCGAATCCGAAGTTCTTCCTGCGCGCTGCGGAGCGCTTTGACGTGCGGCCGAGCGCCTGCATGCATGTGGGCGATCGTCCGGACCGTGACATCGATCCCGCCAACAAAGCCGGCTGGTTGACCGTGCTCAACCGCCGCTCCGGCCGTTATCACGAACGCCCCGGCGTGACGCCGCCCGCCTACACGATTCACAACTTCTGGGACTTTATTGAGATCATCGAGCGGGATTTCGAACCGCGCTGAACGGAAGTAGGCGGTAGTCAGTAGCCAGTATTCAGTAGACAAAAAAAGGTTCCGATGCTTGCGCACCGGAACCCCGAACCCTGAAGCCTGAATCCTGAACCCTGCTATTAGTCGCTGACCTTGCCCTTGGCGGCCCATTCATAACCGCGGACCATTAACTTTTCGAGCGCGGGGTTCTTCAGCGCTTTGCCGTCGTGGCCGAAAGCATTGTGGAAGACGCGGCCCTTGCCGTATTCGAGCGTAAACATGAGCGGCTCGGTCTTCTTGCTGAAGTCCGAATCGGCCTCGATCAGAACATGAATCTTGTCTTCGCCCAGCAGCTTCGCATACAGTTCGTCGTCGGCTTCGAAGGGTTCGATTCCTTTGGTGATGGGGTCGGCTTTGTCGGCGACCTTGCACTGGAAAGGAACGCGCTTGCCGTGGCCGGACTTGCCGAAGACCCAGTAGCGGCCGCAGAGCTTGGCCCATTCCGGATCGGTGCCGAAGGTCGCGCTGCACAGATGCGTGACGACGAAGCCCTTGCCGTCCTTCACGTACGCGTACAGGTTCTGTTTCTGCTCGTCGGTGACGGCGACCTTCTTTGCGTTGAAGATCATGAAGATGATCTCGTCGTACTTGGCCAGTTCCGCTTTGTCCTTCAGGACATCGAAGCCTTCGACGACTTTCACATCGAACTTGCCGGACTTGGTCAGAATCTCCGTCGTCGCCGCGGATGTTTCCTTCCAGGGATGCGGGCCGACGTCGTCGCCCGTAATGATCAACGCCTGAATCTTGTCCGCTGCGCCTGCCGTTGCCGCCAGGAATACAACGCAGGCCAGCACCGTCTTCCACGCCGTGAATCTCATGGTTCGCTTCCTCTCCAAAAAGGGTTAGGCAGTGATTATAGGTAGAAAAGCCAGAACGCAAAATTGAAAAATGGTTGTCTGGTGTCGGTGTCTGGTCGTCTGGTGTCTGGTAGTCTGGTTGCTTTAGCTCTCGCCTAGCGGGTCGGGCGGAAGACGGCGTAGAGCGATGAGCCGGGGACGCATGCTGGCAACAGGCATTGCTCTGCGCCGAAAAATGCGGCGAGGCAACGATGCAGAAGCGGGAGTTTCGGCGCTGGCATAGAGACCTCTCGCTTCATCTGCAGCAGCCGCAGCAGCAACGCCGGAACGTAAAGCAGGTGGAAGAAATAGCCTAAGGAAAGCAGCGCCATATCAGTGCCCGCCAGTCCGGATAGGGTTGTGGGCGTGTACCTGCAATGGTGCCCGTAGAATTCGTCATAATTGGACCACAGTTCTGGCCGGGCTGGCACGGTCACCAGCAGGAGTGTGCAGCGCGGGAAGGCCGTGCGGCACCGGTTGAGGAAGCCCGCGGGATCTTCGAGGTGCTCCAGGACATCCAGGAGCAAAAGGGTCTCAACTTTTTGCCGGACGGACTCGTCCAAAACGAAAGCGTCAGTCTCCACATGCAGGCGCGATCCGACACTTGGCGTGATGGGCGCCGGACGCCCGGTATCGCAGCCGATCGCGTTCCAGCCATGTTCGCACAGGAAATCGACAGCGATGCCTCGGCCGCAGCCAATGTCCAGCGTCAGAGCCGACGGTGAAGCGCCGTGCATCCGGAGCACGCGGTTGATCAGCCGGTTGCGCGCTAGATGCCAGTAATGCCGCTGAACGCCATCCGGATAGGAGATGGCATACTGCTGGGCTTGAAAGGCCGTTTGCATCGACATGGACTCAGGGCCGCAGGACGCTTTCAGCGTCCGGCGGTGGCTCGGCCGCGACGCTTGCCGGTTCGGCTCCCAGATTGGCTGTTTCGGCGACAAGGAACAGCGGCCGGGAGAGCACCTCGGTGTAAATGCGTCCGACATACAGACCCAGCATGCCCAGCGCCGTCAGAATCATGCCAGAGAAGAAACTGATCATGATGGCGAGCGAAGCATAGCCAGGCACAAATCGAGCCGGATCCGTCACGTATTTGTAGAGCACGAAAACAATCAGCGCCGCAGAGACGCCGACAGTCAGCATCCCCAGCCAGATGATCATACGCAGCGGCAGGTCCGAGAACGAAAGGATCGCATTCGTCGCGAGATGAATCATCTTCAGCAGGGTGTATTTCGTCTGGCCCGCGCCACGCGCATCGCGGTGGTACGGCAGAGCTTTCTGCTCATAGCCCATCCACGTCACCAGCCCGCGCAGAAAACGGTCGTGTTCGCGCAGGCGTTTCAGATGATCGACCACGCGCCGGCTCATCAGGCGGAAGTCCCCCGTATTCTCCGGCAGGTTTCGCACCACGAGCCTGCGCATCAACAGGTAGAAAAACCGTGCCGTGAGCAGTTTGAACGCCGTTTCGCCTTCGCGATCGATGCGCTGGCCGTAAACCACGTCGTAGCCGTCGCAGTAGTCCCGCAGCATCTGCCCGATCAATTCGGGTGGATCCTGCAAGTCCGCGTCAAGCATGACGACGGCGTCCCCGCGAGCGAAGTGCAGGCCGGCGGTGGTTGCGATCTGATGGCCGAAGTTGCGGGACAACCGAATAACCTTGATGTCGCGGTCGGCTTGGGCCCAGTCCATGGACAGAGCGGGAGTGCGGTCGCGGGAACAGTCGTCCACCAGCAGTATCTCGACAGCGCATCCCCACGTGCTCTTCAGTTTGCTCAGGCGCTCCCGCAGCAGCGGAAAGACGTCCTCCTCGTTGAACATCGGGATCACGATGGATAACAATTTGGGGAGCGGCCGCGGAACCAGCCGCGCGGGTTGACGTTCATCCAGGGTAGGCGCAGCGGATTCGCTTCGCATCGTTGCTTGAAATGGTACGCCCAACCGCCGCAAAAGCCATCGAAACCCTGCAGGCGCGCAGACGTGAACAACCAGCCCACCAGACTACCAGACCACCAAGTCCAGAAAACTCCCTTGAACAATTGGCAGTCCGGATAAGATGCCTGTGCGGGGGTCTGGGGCTTGAATCGGAGGATGGGGCGATGAAAACGAGTTTGGCTGCGGGTTTTCTTCTGGCGCTCTGCTTTGCATGCTGCGGCTGCAACGAGCGCGATGACAAGCGCACGTCAGAAGAGAAACTGAATACTCCAGCACTGAACCTTGAATCCCGCCCTGTCATGGCGTGCCCGGAATGCGGTGCGCCGCAACGCCCCTATCGCATCAATGCAACCAAGAGCTACTACCGCTGCACCGGTGCTCCGCCGAAGTTCGTCCATCACGACGAGAAGACCTGGTCGCACAAGGTAAAAGACGACCGTTAACGTTTCCGGCCATTTCGAGTCTAGAGTCCGGGAGATGCAGCGTCGGACTACGGCCAGCATCTTCGTGCGCACTCTAGACATCCGGTCTCCAGACCCTAGACTGCCTTTCATGCGTGCCGCTGTCCTTCTGCTACTCTTCTTTTCGGTTGCGGCTCTTGTTTGGGCCCTGCAGCCGCCGCTGAGCGCCTATCTCACTGTGCGGCGACTGGCGGATGCGCAGACAGACCGGGCCGAGTGCGATGCGGCTTTGCGGCGGGCCGGGCAGACCGCCCTGCTGGCGCTCAAGCAGGGAATCTGCAGCAGCAATCCGAATGTGCGCGCGCACTGCGGGCGGCTGCTGGCGCTGCAAGGCGATCGGGATGGCGACCGCTGTTTGACGGAACTGCTGCGCACTCACAGCAAGCCTGAGGATGTCGTCGGCGCGAAAGCCGAAACGTTCCTCCTTTCCATCTGGGACCGCCGCGATGGTCCGCCGACGGCATTGCGCGCGAAACTCAGCCGCGCCAGCCGCACGGCTGACCGCGATCTTTTGTCGGCGTTGAGCGAACTGATTGAGGCCTACCCGGGCTGGACGGCCGGGTACGTGATGCGAGCGAAGGTTTATCTTCGCAACGGCGAAGCTTTCGAGGCCAAGCGCCAGGCCATGATTGCTCTGTTGCTGGAGCCGGAAAACTTCGAGGCGACCGTGGCGCTTGGCGACGCGGTGCTGGTGCTGGGGGCGCCGGAGCAGGCGTATCGCTGCCTACAGCACGCGATCAACCTCAACCCACGCCTGCAGAGCAGCCTGCGCGAGGACGTTCAAAACACGCTCAAAGCCATTGAAGCCGAACGCGCGCGGAGGCGGCAGCAGCAGCGCAAAGAAATGCCCGTTATTTGATTGCGGATTTCAGATTGCGGATTGCGGATTGAACAGCACGGGCAGCCATCTACAAACGAAGGCTGCCCGTGCCACATCACGCTACTTCGACTTGATGCTCGCCTTTGAGCGCGTTTCTTGGAGCTTCACCTGTTCGCCGGTCTTTTCCAGAATGCCCATTGAAATGTCGATGCACTCCTGGGCTTCGCGCGGGGTGAGCGTGCCGACGGTGACCATGTCGCACGGTCGCAGGCTGGACCAGACGAAATGGAGCGCCTGGAAGGGCCGGAGCTGCCCGGCGGCCATGGGTTTGATCGTCATCACCGGCTTCTTGGCCTTGTGGATGACCTGCGAGATCCAGTCCACCTCGACCTGCATGAGGAAGCCCATCGAATTGTAGAGAGAGATGTAAGTCTCAACGTCCAGGTTGGTTTCGTCGGCGTAGACGATCGCTTCGGGCATGTGAGTGCTGAGGCCGGGGATCATGCTGCGATCGCGGATCAGTTTACAAACGGGAGCCATCTGGCGGATTTCGCGCGTGCATCGATCGACCAGCGCGTCGGTGGTGCTGGTATGCGGCATGCAGAAGGTGGCGCCCAGTTTCTTCTCTGTGTCGAGAAGCTGTTCCAGTTCGCCCAGCGGAAAGCCTTTGGACGGCGTCGCGGCCGACAGCGGCAGTCCCGGCGTGGAAATGACGGTGATCTTTTTGCCGGTGCGTTGCTGAGCTTCCTGGATGGCGTCGTACATCAGGGGGCGCTGAATGAGGCCCATGATCGCATCCACGCCGGACTTGACGAATACCTCGATGACGTCGGCGGTCTTGGTGCGATCCATGCGGGTTGTGATCAGTTCGTCTTTGGCGGCGCTGGTGTGGCTGAAGCCCAGAAACCAGTTCGTGCCGATGAGCATGCGCGGCAAAGACACGCCGCCGACAGTCGTGCGTGGAAAAGCGTTCATCTCGATCCCCTCATTGGGTTGATGGAAACAGCGTACACAACATACCCTAACTTGAGGCGGAGTCCAGAGTCTGGAGTCTACGAAAACATTCCACCGCGGAGGACGCGGAGGACGCAGAGGAAAGCGAATTCAGGTGAAAAAGACTCTGCGTCCTCTGCGGTGAGCGTTTGCCATTGGACTCCCTGACTAAACGTTCCGCGCAGCGATTGCGGGCGCTTCCACGCGTGGTATGATGAGAGTCGGAGGTCATTGCTATGAGCGCCCCAACGACAACCACAACGGCAGAGACGCTGGTTGAAACCATTCCCCTGAAGAAGGATGCGTACGGCGTTTACCGTGTGGGCGGCACGCGTGTGACGCTCGAAAGCGTCATCCATGTGTATGACCAAGGCGCTGCCCCCGAGGACATTGTTTCAGCCTTTCCGACGCTGAGTATAGAGGATGTCCACTTAGTCATCGGCTACTACTTGCGGCACCCGAAGGAGATGGCAGCTTACATGAAGGAATACGAAGAAGCTGCCAAGAAGATGCGGGAGCTTTGTGAACAGAAGTTTGGCCTTTCGGGCTTACGCGAGCGTCTGTTGGCTCGAAAACGCCAAATGGAAGCTGCCAAGTAATGGTCCGCGCGCTTACCGATGAGAACTTCAATGAACACCTGCTCCGCGCCCTACTTCGCGACGAGTCTGCGTGGGACATTGTGCGAGTCGTTGATGTCGGGCTTCGAAGCCGCGACGATTCAGTCATCCTCGAATTCGCGGCGGCAGAGCAACGCCTGCTTCTGACCCATGATCTCAAGACGATGCCAACACATGCCTGCAACCGGCTTGCGCAGGATCTTCCCATGTGGTGCGTAATAGTCGTTGATGAACGGTCCTCAATGGCTGATGCCCTAACCGACCTCGAGTTGGTTGCAGGCTGCGCGATTGGCGAAGAGTGGAGGGGAAACATATGGTTCATTCCTTTTCCTTGAACATGCTGGCTCTTTTGTCGGCAGGAATTGCAGGACTCGTCCTTTCCGCTGAACCCGTTCCCGTTCGCGCCCTGCATTGCATGGCTGGGCCGAAGGCCGACACGGAGGCGTGCGAGCAGTTCATCCGGGAGGTGCTGCCGAAGGAAGGCGTCACGCATCTGATCCTGGAAATTGGGTACAGTTACCAGTTCAAGTCCCATCCGAAACTGGGCAGCGCGAGTGCAATGGGCCGCGACGACTTGCGAAAGCTGCTGAAGGCTTGTCAGCAAAGTAAGATTAAGCTGATTCCGCAGTTCAACTGCCTGGGGCATCAGTCCTGGGCGAAGGTCACGTCTTCGCTGCTGAAGAAGCATCCGGAATTCGATGAGACGCCGTACGTGCCGGAGGACAACGAAGGCATCTACTGCAGAAGTTGGTGCCCGCTGCATCCGGAGGTGCACAAGATCGTCTTCGATCTGCTGGACGAACTGGCTGACGCGTGCGATGCGGACGCGTTTCACGTCGGCATGGATGAAGTGTTCCTTATCGCCGATCCCAAGTGTCCGCGCTGTGGCGGCAAAGACCCCGCCGTGCTGTTCGCCGGGGAAGTGAAGAAGCTGCACGACCACTTTGCCGAAAAGAAGCGCGAGATGTGGATGTGGGGCGACCGCTTCATCGACGGCAAGAAGATGAATGTCGGCAAATGGGAAGGCAGCGAGAACAACACGTTTGCGTCCGTCGATCAAGTCCCCAAAGACATCGTGATCTGCGATTGGCACTACGATCAAGCGCCCGATACACCGCAATTCTTCATTGAGAAAGGCTTCCGTGTCGTCGCCTGCCCGTGGAAGAAAAGCGACGTGGCGCTGGGGCAGCTCAAGAACTTGAAGGGGCTGGCGGAGAAACATTCAGACAAAGCCCTGGGCATGCTGCAGACGACGTGGGTCTCGTTCCCGGAGTTCATCCGCGCGTATCACGGCAAGTCCACGACGCCGGATGCCATCGGAAGTGCGGGATGCTTCAAGGCGCTATTGGCGGCGATGAGAGTGAAGTAGGAAGCCGCAGATGCACGCCGATGAACGCTGATAAAGACTTTCCTGTTTGATCTGCGTTCGTCTGCGGCTTGTTGTTCAATCCGCAATCCGAATTCCGCAATCCGCAATCGTCGCAATCCGGGAGGATTGCGCCACTTAGCCTGGCGGCCAGTGCATGGAGCGGCCGCCCATCAGGTGCAAGTGCACGTGGGCGACGGACTGGCCGCCATCCACGCCGGTGTTCAGGACCAGGCGGTAGCCGCGTTCGGCGAGCTTCTCCTGGCGGGCGATCTTCGTGCCGGCGACAACCAGGCGGCCGAGCAATTGGGCGTCGGTGTCGCAGAATTCATTAATGGAATCGTAGTGCTTTTTGGGAATCACCAGGATGTGCACCGGCGCCTGCGGGTTGATATCGCGGAAGGCCAGGATTTCGTTGTCCTCATAGACCACCATGGCCTGAATCTGGTGTGCGCCGATCTTGCAGAAAATGCAGTCCGCCATGAAATATATCCTTTTAGAGAACGAGACCAACCTTACGTGAAGGATAGCTCGGGCATTGGAAGAAGGCCAGCCGAAAGTTGGTGCCTGGTGTCTGGTGTCTGGTACGGGTCAGCGGCGAAGCGACCAGACGACCAGACCACCAGACCACCAGACTACCAGACACCAGACGACCAAACCGGAAAAGCCTTGACACCAACCGGGGAAAGGACTAAAAGAGAATGGTCTTCTCTGACCGTCTTGCTGTTCAGTTTGTTCAGCGCAGCAAGGCGACTCTGACGAATTATTCCTCTGCAATTTACACAGGCCATGCCGGTGGCACTTGCATTCAGGAAGCTGGACGAATCCCTAAAGCGCGCCCGTGATCACAATACAATTTTAACTTTGGCGTGATGTCAACAATGGCCCCCTTGGCCCAAACCCTTTACCTTATAGACAGCCATGCGCAGCTCTACAGAGCGTACCATGCCCTGCCGGCTGGCCGCATGCTGGCCGCCGACCACAAGACGCCAACTAACGCGGTCTATGGTTTCGCCCAAATCTTACGTCAGTTGCGCAACCGGTTTAAGCCCGACCATCTAGCCGCCGTCTTCGATCCGCACGGGCCTGTTCTGCGCGAGAAGCTCTACGATCAGTACCGGGATAAACTGGGGGCAGCCTTCAGCGGGTACAAATCGCACCGCGACGCCATGCCTGACGACTTGCGCCCACAAATCGATCTAGCGTTGGAACTTTGTCAGGCCTACGGGATCCCAACCCTTCAGATCGAAGGCTACGAAGCCGACGATGTGCTGGGCACGATGGCGCTGCAAGGCGTGGCCAAGGGCCTGGATGTCGTAGTCGTTTCCGGCGACAAGGACCTCCTGCAACTCGTCGGCGGGCGGATCAAAGTCTACGATCCGATGAAGGACATCAGCTACGACGAAGACACCGTTTTTGAGCTCAAAGGCGTGAAGCCGGGTCAGGTTGTGGATTGGCTGGGCTTCCGGGGTGATTCCAGCGACAACATCCCCGGAGTGACCGGCGTCGGCGACCAGACTGCCGTCAAGCTTCTGCAAGAACACGGCAGCATGGACGCAGCTCTGGAGCATTTCCAGACCAAGTTTGCCTCCCGAAGCAAAGAGATTCTGGATTTTGTGGCCGCGCATCAAGCCGAATGCGACAAGCCCAAAGAGCAGCGCAAGCCCATCAAACCGCCCAGCGGTGTAAAGGTTGTCGAAGCGTACCTTTTCGCACAAAAGGAAAGCGCAATCGCGTCGCGCGAACTGGCGCGTTTGACCTTGAATCTGCCGTTGGAACTGGACCTGGAGAAGCTGCACTGCAGCCCGCCGGACCCGCAGAAACTGGTGCCGCTATTCAAGCGTCTGGATTTCAACACGTTCCTGAAGGACTTTGATGCGGCTCAAGTCGCGCGAGCGGAGGCAGCCAGCAAGCCAAGTGCTGAGCCGGCTTCGCTGTTCGGCGACACAGAGGCTGACGCTTCCGCCAAGACGAGCTACGTCATCATTGATAGCCAGAAGAAGCTTGAAGAGTTCTGCAAGAAGCTCAAGAAGCAGAAGTGCTACGCGCTTGACACGGAGACGACCAGCACCGATCCACGCGCGTGCAGTCTGGTGGGTATTTCAATCTCGTGGCAGGCCGGCGAAGCTTACTACCTGCCGGTGCGCGGACCGGACGCGGAACTGTTGGACCAGAACGCTCTAATCGGCTGCTTGCGCGAATCGCTGGAAGACGCGTCGCAAGGCAAGATCGGCCACCACATCAAATTTGACATGCAGGTGCTGCGCAAATGCGGCGTGCATCTGCGCGGTGTTGTCTTCGATACGATGATTGCCGGCTGGCTGCTGGATCCCGGCGCGCTGCGGTTGAACCTGGAAGAACTCAGCTTCAAGTACCTGAACATTCGCAAGACGCTCACCTCGGCGCTGATTGGCAAAGGCAAGCAGCAGACGACGATGGACATGGTGCCGGTCGCGGACGTTGCGCAGTATGCGTGCGCCGACGCGGATTGCACGTGGCAACTAGCGCAGAAGTTCATGCCGAAGCTGAAAGAAGCCGGCCTAGAGCCGCTGATGCGCGATATTGAAGTGCCGCTGATCGACGTGCTCGCGGAAATGGAATGGTCGGGCATCTTTGTGGACAAACAATTGCTGCAGAGCATGTCGGCGAACCTGGACGCGCAACTCGCGGCCCAGGAGAATGACATCTACGCACTGGCCGGCGAAAAATTCAACATCAACAGTACGGCTCAACTGGGCGTTATCCTTTTTGAAAAACTGGGATTGTGCTCCAAAGGCAAGACGGCGACGGGTCGCGACTCCACCTCCGAGGAAGTTCTGACGCAGCTAGCCAAAGAGCACGATTTGCCGCGGATGATTCTGGAATACCGCGGCATATTGAAGCTGAAGAACACGTATGTGGACCAACTGCCGACCATGATTTCGACTGAAACCGGCCGCATCCACGCCAGCTTTCATCAGACCGGAACAGAAACCGGCCGGCTGAGCTCAAGCGATCCGAACCTGCAAAATATCCCGATTCGCAGCGAATTGGGGCGCTCGATCCGCGCAGCCTTCAAACCTCTAGAGCCCGACTGGAAGATTCTGGCCGCCGATTACTCCCAAATCGAATTGCGCATTCTGGCGCATTACAGCCGGGACAAAGCGCTGCAAGAGGCGTTTGAACAAGGGAAGGACATTCACACGGCGGTCGCGGCGCAGATCAACGGGGTGACTGAAGAGCAGGTCACGCGGGAGCAGCGCTCGCGCGCCAAAGCGGTGAATTTTGGAATTATCTACGGCCAGACTGCATTCGGACTTTCAGGCGTTCTAGGCATCTCCCGAAACGAAGCACAGAAGATCATCGATGCGTATTTTGCCAAGCATCCCAAAGTTCGTGAGTGCAAGGACGAGATCATCAAGAACGCTCTTGAGAAAGGCTATGTCACGACGATCTTGGGCCGCAGGCGCGAGATTCCGCAGTTGCGGGCCTCCGATCACGCCGCCCGGGCGCTTGGCGAACGGCTGGCGGTAAACACGGTGTTCCAGGGCTCCGCCGCCGACTTGATCAAGAAAGCCATGATCGAGATTCACGAAGAGCTGCGCGAGGGTTGGGCGTCGCGAATGATCTTGCAGATTCATGACGAGTTGCTGTTCGAGGTCGCTCCGGGCGAGGAAAAGAAGCTCGCCAAGATGGTGCGGGAGAAGATGGAAGGGGCGCTCAAGCTGTCGGTGCCGCTGGTGGTGGATGTCGGCGTCGGCGAGGACTGGCTGAGCGCGAAGGACTAGGCCGGACGAGAGACGGGTTATGCCGCCTGGGAAGCAGTTCGATGGAAACCTGGATGAATCGGAGCTGCTCAGCCGGTTCGACCGGGAACTCCGCGCGGAGTTGCAGCGGCGCCTGCTGGACAAGTCCATCACCCGGCAGCATGTAGCGGAACTGTACCGCTTGGTCTCAAGCATCCCGGAAGAGCGCGATGCGGAGGCCATCGAAGCGCTGCTGGATAGCGCCGCCGGCATGGACGCGGACGAGTTCCGTCAGTGGGTGGACGACAGGATTGCGGAGTCGCGGGACCGCTGAGCATGGCGCAACGGCAAATCGTGGTCGGCTTGGTCGGGCAGGTCTGCGCGGGAAAGAGCAGTGTGGCGGAGGCGTTTCGGCGGCGGGGAGCCGTGATCTACGACGCGGACAAGCAGGTCAGGGAAGTGTACGCAAGGCCGGAGGTTGTCGAACACGTCAAGGCGCTCTTCGGACTGGGAGTGGTTAGTGCTGACGGAAAGGTGGATCGGGCCGCGTTGGCGAAGCGGGTGTTCAATCATCCGGATGAACTGAAGCGGCTGACGGACGAGGTCATTTTTCCGCGGACCGGCGCGGCGATGCAGGAGGAGATGAAGAAGTTTCGGGAGTCTGGCGCGCCGGTGCTGGTGCTCGATGCGCCTACGCTTTTTGAGGCCGGACGCGATGGCATCTGCGACCACATTGTCTTTGTGGCGGCATCCATTGGACGCCGGCAGCAGTGGGCGAAAGCGCGAGGCTGGGACGCGGGCGAACTGGAGCGGCGGGACAGAGCGTTAGGCGACGAGGCGCGAAAACGGCAGCGGGCCAGCGCGGTCATCGACAATTCAGGAACGCTGGAAGATGTAGACAGGCAGGTGGAGATGCTTTTCCGAAAGTGGAGTACGGTGTGAACGTGAGGTCAGCGCGGAATACATAGGTTCGATGCAGAAACGCAATCGACGAGAGAGTCAAGGAGAACAGGAGCGAGTCATGTCAGCCGAAAATAACGAGAATCCCAACCCCACACCCCGACGCGGACGGCCCCGGCGCCAGCATTCTGAGCGCAAGGCGGCAGTAGAGGTCCAGGCTCCGCAAGCAAACTCGGACGCCGAGACCGTCGCGGCGCCGGCCGTGGCGGTGGCTGCGCCGGCTGCTCCTGCACCTGCGTCCGCACCCGCCACTCCGGCCCAGCAGATGCCACAGGCGCCTGTTGCTGCGGCACCCGGCGGAGACTTTTATGGCACGGCCGCGCCGCTGCAGCCGCAGCAGCCGCAGCAACCCCGGCCAAACATCGCGATCGGCCAGCGGTCTCCGAGCCAGGTTGTGTACATCAGCGACATGAAGCGGATGTCGATCGCCGATCTGCATCAGATGGCCAAGTCCTTGAACATCGAAGGCTACTCCGCGATGCTCAAGCACGACCTGATCTTCCGCATCATTAAGGAGAAGGTCAGCCAGAACGTGATCCTGATGGGCGAAGGCGTGCTGGAGATCTTGCCGGACGGATTCGGCTTCCTGCGTTCACCCGATTACGACTATCTGCCTTGCCCCGACGATATCTATATTTCTCCCAGCCAGATTCGGCGTTTCAATTTGCGCACGGGGCACGTCGTCACCGGCCAGATTCGCCCGCCGAAGGAAAACGAGCGGTACTTCGCGCTATTGCAGATCAAGGCGATCAACGGCGAGGAGCCGGAGAAGGTCAACGAGAAGATTCCGTTCGACGACCTGACCCCAATCTTCCCGATCAAGCGCTTTGTGCTGGAAACCGGACCGGACGACATTTCCATGCGTATTCTGGACCTGGTCGCGCCGATCGGCCGGGGCCAGCGTGGATTGATCGTTTCGCCGCCAAAAGCTGGCAAGACGGTGCTCTTGCAGCAGATCGCGCACTCGGTCGCCAAGAACGCTCCGGAAGCGATTCTGATTGTGCTGCTGATCGATGAGCGTCCCGAAGAAGTGACGGACATGGAGCGGAGCGTACAGGGCGAGGTGATAGCCAGCACGTTCGACGAACCGGCCGCGCGGCATTGCCAAGTTGCCGAGATGGTGATTGAGCGGGCCAAGCGACTGGTCGAATACGGCAAGGACGTGGTGATTCTGCTCGATTCGATCACACGCCTGGGCCGCGCGTACAACACCGAAGTCCCGCATTCCGGCAAGATCCTCACCGGCGGTGTGGACGCGACCGCTCTGCAGAAACCGAAGAAGTTCTTCGGCGCGGCGCGCAACATTGAAGATGGCGGCAGTTTGACCATCATCGGCACGGCGCTAATCGATACCGGTTCGCGAATGGACGAAGTGATTTACGAAGAGTTTAAAGGCACGGGCAACATGGAAGTCCATTTGGACCGCCGCCTGATGAACCGCCGCCTGTTCCCGACGATCGACGTGAATCTCTCCGGCACGCGCAAAGAGGAGTTGCTGGTCCACAAGGACGAACTGCAGAGAATGTGGCTGCTCCGCAAGTACATCCAGGATCTCAACGTGGTGGAGTCCATCGAGTTCCTCATCGAGAAGATGAAGAAGACGAAGGGCAACATCGAGTTCCTGCTGTCGATGAATATCTGATGGTGAGTGGTAGAGTGGTGATTGGTGAGTGGTGAACTGCCGCCTGGAAGGGCGGCAGTTTTTTGTGCCTATCGTGCTTGCAGCGGGTCACATAAGTCGATAAGGTCGCTTGTATCTACTAACGACTTTTAAGAGAGGAGGCCGCCTATGTCCGTGGACTGGGAACCCGAGGACCTTTCGCGCGAACAGCGTCTTGAGATGGCCGAAGCCTACAAGCGCCACATGCTCTACGGCGCGCTATGGTTTTTTGGAGGCTTGATTGTCACGGTTGCGACGATGTCCGGCGGCGGAAGGTTCATCCTGGCCTGGGGCGCCATTATTTTCGGCGCCATTGATTTCCTGCGCGGACTGAGTGGTTGGATGAAATTCAAGTAGTGTGCACGCGCGAGGAGCAGCCGCTTACTTCTTCGTTAATGCCTCCAACTTTCCCACCATCTCCGGCACCTTGAATCCGCCCGGTCCTTGGGCTCCTTTGTAGGCGATTTTGCCGTCCTTATCGATGATGTACAGGCGGTCGGGCCAGCCGCCGTAGGTGTCGCCGACTTTATTGTCGATGCCGTCAACGACGCATGGAATCGTCAGGCCGAGTTTGCTTGCGCACGCGGTCGCGATCTCGCTGCGTTCCTGATCGGTTTTGGGCTGGTTAAATTTAATGCCTTCGCGCTCGTTCGCCGGCATCTGCCAGCCGTCCTGCGGGTGCGCTTCGCGGATGTAGATCAGTACGAACTCGGCCTTGTCCTTGTTGGCCTGATACGCTTTTTCGAGGGCCCCAGACTGGGACCGGAACGGCGGTCACGTGTAGGAGCCGAAGACGAGCACCACCGGCTTCTTGCCTTTGAGAGCCGATAGCTGGAACGTCTGCTTGCCGTCGGGGCTCTTTAGCGTGAAATCGGGCGCGGCGTCGCCTTCATTTAGTTTGTCCGGGCGGCGGAAGTCGCCGGCGCGCGGCTGCCCGCCGACTGCACAGAACGCCGTAAACAGCAGGCCGGTTGAAAACAGGAGACGTTTGGATCTGCGCATGCTTGAGGCCCCCTTGACCGTTGCCGGCGGTCCGCGGCGAAAGTATACCAGATTTTTGCGGAGTTCGCGCTTCTCCCCGCTACATTGAGTCGTAAGGGAGGGTTCTTTATGCTGCACATCGTTGAGAGCAATAGTTCGATTCAGGCTATCGAGAAGAGTTTGCCGGAGGCGGCCGCCAGGCACAAGTTCGGGGTGCTGGGCGTGCACAACCTTAAGCAGAAGATGAACGACAAGGGCGTGCCGTTCGAGCGCGAGTGCCTCGTTTTCGAAGTCTGCAGCCCGGTGCAGGCGAAGAAAGTGCTGGATCGCAACATCCAGATTTCAACGCTGCTTCCCTGCCGCATTTCGGTCTATAGCGATGCGGGACGGACGAAGCTCGCGACCATTCTGCCGACGGCAATGATCGCCATGTTCCCAAACCCGGAACTGGAACCTGTCGCGCGCGAGGTCGAGACGGACATCAAAGATATCATGCGCGAGGCGGCGAGTCCGAAGTAAAGAGGTCGGCCGGCCCAACTACCGGGCGAGGGCGACCGGGGCTCCTTTATTGCAGTAAGCTTCTACGGATCGCTTTTTCAGCGTCGGCGAATTCCGGCTGCCATTCGATGCGTGGTTGGAGGTCGCGCAGGCAGTTGCGCAGCTTTTCGAGTGTGTTCTTGGCCATGTGCGGGCAGGCGTTGCATGAACAGGTGACGCCGGGCACGGGCAGGAACGTGTGCTGCGGGAAGCGGCGCTGGAACTGCCACAGCATGTGCGGTTCGGTCGCGACGAGGAACGTCGTCGGCTGAGTTTGCGCGCCGACGAACTTCAGCATGCCTTCGGTGCCGGCGATCTTGTCGGCGTGCTCCAGCATGTTCTTGGGACACTCCGGGTGCGCAATCGTCAGCGCTTTGGGGTGCTGCTTCTTCAGCTTGAGCAGATCCAAAATCGAGAACGCTTCGTGAACGACGCAGGAACCCTTCCACAAAATGAACGGGCGCTTGGTTTCCTCCATCAAATAGCGGCCGAGGTGTTCGTCGGGCGTGAAGAGGATGGTGTACTCTTCGGGAACGCGCTTGATGATTTCCATTGCATTGCCGCTGGTCACGATCCAATCAGAGAGAGCCTTCGTTGCGGCCGTCGAGTTGATATACGTCACTGTCTGAAACTTCACGCCTTTGGCGCGCAGTTCGTCCTGGAACTTCTTCAGAGCGGGCGCCGGGCAGGCGTCGGCCAAACTGCAACCGGCGGTCAGATCTGGCAGGACGACGGTCTTCTTCGGGTTGAGAATCTTCGCCGTTTCAGCCATGAAATGCACGCCGCAGAAGACGATGACCGGTTCCGTCGTCTTGACCACTTCACGCGCGAGTTTCAGGGAATCGCCTGTGATATCGGCCAGTTCCTGGATCGTGCCGTCCTGGTAGTAATGAGCCAGAATGACGGCGTGCTGCTTCTTTTTCAGCGCGGTGATCTCTTCAATCAAAGCCAGGTCTTGGGTCAGCGTGTCCATGTGCACTCCTCAAATTTGAGTTTAGCACAGGTGGCGCAGTGACTCAATGCTGAGACGCCAAGCACGCAAAAAACGTGACGGGTGGCGCGTGACGTGTGGCGGGTGAAGTGGCTTGTGACCGGGGCATCCAGTAATATCCTTGCTGCGAAAGGCAGGGGATTTCGATGGGTTCAACGAGCGGCAAGCTGGGTGTTGGCGTCGTCGGCTTCGGGTACTGGGGGCCAAACCTCGCGCGAAACTTCAATGAGGCGCCTGGGGCCGAACTCGTCGCCATCTGCGATTCCTCCGAGAAACGGCGCGTTCTGGCGCAGGCGCGTTATCCGTCCGCGCGCGCCACGTCGAACTTTGCCGAACTGCTCAACGACCCGAAGGTGCACGCGCTGGCCATCGCCACGCCCGTTTCGTCGCATTACGAACTGGTTCTTGCGGCGCTCAGAGCCGGAAAGCATGTGCTTGTGGAGAAGCCGCTGACGACGTCAGCGGAGCAGGGGCAACGTCTGGTCGATGAAGCCGAAAAGCGCAAACTGGTGCTGCTGGTCGATCACACGTTCGTCTACACGGGAGCGGTGCGGAAGATCAAGGAATTGGTGAGCGGCGGGAAGCTCGGCCAGATCTACTATTACGACTCGGTGCGCGTGAATCTTGGACTGTTTCAGCATGACGTCAACGTGCTGTGGGATCTGGCGGTGCACGATCTCTCAATCATGGACTTCGTGCTCGACGCGCGGCCAACCGCGGTGTCCGCGACCGGGATGAGCCACGTTCAAGGCGAGCCCGAGAACATCGCGTTCATGACCCTCTTCTTTGAGGGGAACCTCGTCGCGCACATTCACGTGAATTGGCTGGCGCCGGTGAAAGTCCGCCGCACGTTGATTGGCGGAAGCCAGCAGATGATCGTCTACGACGATCTGGAGCCCAGCGAAAAAATCAAACTTTACGACAAAGGCATTAACGTCGCCACGAACCAAGAGAGCGTTTATCACATGCTTGTGAGTTATCGCACGGGCGATATGTGGGCGCCGAATCTGGACAGCACCGAAGGCCTGCGCACGGAAGCCGCGCATTTCGTGAGATGCGTGCAAGGCGGAGATCGGCCGCTCTCCGGCGGCGAGGCCGGGCTTCGCGTCGTGAAGATTCTGGAAGCGGCGACGCGGTCGATGAAGGAGCACGGGCAGCCGGTGCCGCTGCCGTAGGCAGCGGCAGACGGGGAGACGCGGTGACGGGGAGACGGGGAGAAACACCACGGAGGCAGGACGCAGGCGGCGGGAGGCAGGAACGGCGAGTAGACAGGTAGTTCAGAGCCTGTCCTTATACTTGGTAACGAACGTCTTTGCGCCAGCTAGGGTTCTCGGGTAGCTCACGTTCTTCCCGTTTTCAAAAATCGATTGGTAACGGAACCCATTCTTCACGAGGTACTCCACTGCCTTCCACTGCTGGAATGCTGATCGCCGCGGCGGCTTGAACTTCCTTTCTACCAGCACCATCTGACTCCCGCAGTCGGGACACTTAAGTCTCTCTAAGAGGGGTCTTTTGAAAGCCTTTCGACAGAAAAAGCAGACATGTGGAAACATAACGCGCCGGTCCGTTCCAAAGCTTCTAGTGTCTTCTCAAGGCAAGAGTTGCAGGCAAATCAGCTCTTTTGCATCACGCAGATAGAGTTTGCCATCCACGTACGCGGGGTTGCACAAAGTTGCTCCGCAGACCTGCGCGCGGCCGAGCTCGCGGTACTCTTTGGGATCGGCGGCGAAGAGGATGAGTTGTCCGGTGTCGGTGAGCATGAGGATGTTCTTGCCCATCACGACGAATGACGCGTAAGCGCGGTCGGGCGCGGTCTGGATCAGGCCGAGCTTGCTCCAGGCGGGCTTGCCGGAGGCCGCTTCGGCGCAGAACACATTCTTCGCCATTCCGACGCTGTAAACAAAACCGTCCACCGCGACGGGGCTGCAGTAATTCACTTTCAGTTCTTTGCTTGTCCAAGCCGGCTGGCAGCCTTGGGCGGTCACTTTTGTAGCAACAAGGCCGACGGCGTTCGAAGCAACGAAGACAATGTCGCCAACCACGAGGGGCGTGGTCACGTGGCGGCCGAAATCGGTGCGCAGCGGAACGCGCCACAGTTCGTTTCCATTTGCCGTGTCCACGCTCACGAGGCCGTTTACGGTGAACGAGAGGAACTGCTTGCGGCCTGCAATGGTGGCGATGAATGGGCAGGCGTAACCCGCCGGATCGTTCTGCGATTTCCAGACGACCTCACCCGTTGCCTTCTTGAAGCAGACGAGGCCAGCGCCTTTTGGGCTGCCGACCTGCGCGAACAGGTTTTCGCCATCGACGATCGGCGAGGCCGTGTTCCCGTAGCGGCTGGCGCCCGCGGATGCCTGCGTCTGGGTTCCCAGATACTGCGCTCCGAAATCGGTGACGTAGTTCGTGTGCCAGACTAGCGAGCCGTCGGCGGCCTTCAGGCATTTCAGTTCACCGCGCAGCGAGACGGCGAAGATCAGATCGTTGTCGAAAACGGGAGCGCAGCGCGGACCGATGCCGAAGTTGTCTTTGGCGGCTTTGTCGAGGTCGGCTTTCCAGAGTTCCTTCCCGGTCTTTGCGTCGGCGGCGTGAACGACTTCCTGGCCGGCCTGGTGATCGAGGTAGAAGACCCTTTCCGCGGCGACAACCGGCGAAGCGAATCCTTCGCCGATGGGAATGTGCCAGAGCACCTTGGGTTCAGCGGGAAGCGAGGTGGGGACGGGGACGCCCTCGGCAACGTGACCGGTCCGTTGCGGGCCGCGCCATTGGGGCCAGTCGGCGGCGTGAAGTTCACCGCAGAGACGCAGAGACGCAGAGAAGAACAGGATGACGGCAAGGGACTGACGCATGCGAACTCCTCTTTCAGTAAAGCGCAGGTGCCGTGGCAGTGTGCGTTTTGCGGAGCGCGGCGTCAAACGACGAATGTGTGTCTGGAATCACCGGCACGGATGAAGAAAGCGCCCAAAAAAACGGCGCGAACACATCCGTGGCACCGTGCGCAGCGAAATTCGTCAGAATTCCTGTTACACTTGCCTTCGCTTAGCACACTAGATGGCAGAGGAGAGCGTGAGACATGCCCATGGATGGGGCGGTGCCGCAGCCTGATGCGCCGGAACGGAATGCCGCTGAAACGGCGCTCAGCCAGCAAATGGTAATGCTGCGCGGCTACCTGCGGCATCTAGTGGGGCCTGATCACGCGGAGGATCTGGCTCAGGAAGTCTGCCTGGAGGCGCTGAAGAATCCACAGATTCTATTTCGCGGCGCGGATCGTGGCGCGTACTTGCGAGGGATTGCGCGGCATCTTGCGAGCCGGCATCACCGGCGCATCAAGCGCGAGCTGGTCATTGAAGAAATGATCGATCTGGCGTGGGAGGCGAGTCGCGTGGGGCGGGCGTCCCTGCCCGCCACCGGAGAGGGCGATGCGGGCGCGGAGGCCCGCTCCACTTCCGAGCAGCAGGCGCTGAAGGCGTGTCTTGAACAGATGCCTGAGAAGACGCGCAGCATGATCGTGTGGCGCTATGACGAAGGTCAGAACGCGGCGCAGATCGCAGTGCGGATGAAAATGAGCGGCGACGCGATCCGCATGGCCTTGGCGCGCGCGCGGCAAGCCTTGAGCAAGTGCATTCGGCAGCGGATGGCCGCGGGAGGCGCAGCATGAAACGCTCCTGCGAAGAGTGGCAGCTTCTGTTCTGGAGCGCTCTGGACGGTGAGCTTTCCAGCGAAGACTCGCGAGCTTTGGCCGGGCACGTGCGAAACTGCGTCGAGTGCCGGCAGGGTGTGGGCGAAGCGGTGGCGACGCATCGCGCGCTGCTGGAGGCGGCCGACGCGCAGGCGCGGGGTGTCGCAGGCGAAGCGGCGGCGCTTTGCTTCAAGGAGCCGCAACCGCAAGTTGCGAGAGGAGGAGAAGAGGAGAAGGGAATAACGGGAGACAGGGACGCCGAGACGCGGGAACAGCGGGACGGGGAGACGGTACTGCAGGAGGGGGAGACGGGGAGACGGGGAGACGGGGAGAAAAGGAGGACAGCGCGAGGACGAGTTATCTGGCTGGATTGGCGCATGTTGGCGGCTGCGGCGGCGCTGGTTCTGATCAGCGTTGGGATCATGCTGGCGAAAGCGTGGCGGCCGGAGGGCGGGTCGGGGATCGACATTTCGCCGGTGACGCCCATCGCTGTGATCGAACGCACGACCAAGAATGTGTTTGTGATCAATGTGAATGCGTCGTCGAAGAAGCCGGCCGAGGAAAAAGACTTCGTGACTTCGGATGACCGGTTGGACGTTCAGGGCGCGGGGCAGGTGGTGCTGCGCTATCGCGATGGGACGGGGGTCACGCTGACCTCGAGCGGGAATCCGGCGTGCCTTTGGCCGCAAGGCACTGGCGGCACCAAGCCGCTGCCGAAAGGCAAGCACTTGTATCTGCCGTATGGCGTTGCGGATTTCGATGTAGTCCGGCAATCCTCGACGAGGCCGCTGATCGTGGAGACAGCTCACGCGGAGGCGAAGGTGCTGGGAACGAAGTTCCGCCTAACCGTTACTGCGGAGAGCACAAAACTGGAAGTTACGGACGGACGCGTGCAGCTTACGCGCAATTCGGATGGCACGTCTGTGATCGTTGAAGGTGGACAGTCGGCGACGGCGCAGAAGAAATGACGCGGGGACACGGGGACGCGGGGAAACGGAACTGCAAAGGAACGACTCTTCGGTTTTGAAGTAGCACGTGGTCATGCAGACAACTTAGCGAAGGAGGTAGCCATGGCGACGGCGATTGCCTTGGAGCGGCCGCAGTCTGTCCCGATGCGTCGCAGTTTCTCGATGAGTTTGAAGGTCAGCCAGAAGCAGCTCACGGAGTTTACGCGTGAGCTTGCGACGCTGCTGGAGGCGGGGCTGCCGCTGGTGCGCAGCCTGGACATTCTGCATGCGCAACTCAAGAACGGCATGCTGAAGAACGTCGTGGGACTCGTGAAGGAGGACGTCGAGAGTGGCTGCGCGTTTTCGGAGTCGCTGGCGCGGCATCCAGCGGCGTTCGACAAGTTGTATGTGAACATGATTCGCGCGGGAGAGGCCGGCGGCGTGCTGGATGAGATCTTGTCGCGGCTGGCCGACTACCGCGAGAAATCGCAGCGCTTGCAGCAGCGCATCATCGGCGCGCTGATCTATCCGACGGCGGTGATCACGATCGCCGGCGGGATTCTGGCTGGAATCATGATCTTCATCATTCCGCGCTTTGAGGCGATGTTCAAAGAGATGGGCATGGGCGATTTGCCGCCACTGACTCAGGCGCTGATGATGACGGCGAACGCGTTCGTCGATTACTGGTATGCGCTGGTGATGCTGCCGCCGCTGGTGTGGATGGGCACGAGGTTCCTGGGACAAACGCCGGCTGGGCGAATGCTGATCGATCGGGTCAAGCTGAAAGTGCCGGTGTTCGGACTGATCATTTCGAAGTCGTGCGTCAGCCGGTTCTGCCGAATGTTGGGAACGCTGGTGCAATCGGGCGTGCCGATTCTCGAAGCGCTTTCGATCATTAAGAACGCGACCGGAAACGCGGTCGTGGCGGGCGCCGTTGAGAGCGTCCACTCCTCTATTAAGGAGGGCGACACGATTGCCGAGCCGCTGCGGCACAGCGGAGTGTTCGACCCGCTGGTTGTGAACATGGTGAATGTCGGAGAAGAAACCGGGGAACTCGACCGCATGTTGATGAAGGTGGCCGACACGTACGATTACCAGGTCGATACGCTGGTCGGGGCGATGATGAGTTTGCTGGAACCGTTTCTGATCGTCTCGATGGGCGTGATCGTTGGAGCCATCGTGCTGGGACTGTTCTGGCCGATTCTGAGGATCATGGAAAGCATCCGCTGAGCATGAGACACTCCCGCGTGAGCTAAGGTGTACGTAACAGAAACACCAGTTCGCGGGGAGGGTGGCATGAGCACACGATTGGCAGGTGCGTTGGGTCTGATTCTGGCAGCGCAGGTTTTCGCGGGGGATTACATTCAGGAGCGCGGTGGACTCAGCAACGCGTTTCAGACCTTTACGCATGGCGAAGGCGAAAAACGCGTTGTTTACTTCGGCGGATCGATCACCGCGGGCGCGGGGGCGAGCAAGCCGGAGCTTTGCTACCGCAGTCTGCTGCAGGCTCACCTACGACAGCTTTATCCAAAGAACATGATCTTCGAAACCAACGCGGCGATCGGCGGGACGACGTCGTGGCTGGGCGCGTTCCGCGTGCGCAGCGACGTGCAGGACCACTGGATTCCGGCGACGCTGACGATTGTCGAATTTGCGGTGAACGACGGCGATTCGCCGGAGTCGCGCGTGATGGCGTCGATGGAAGGAATTGTCCGTCAGGTGCGGCGAGCGTACCCGAAGGGCGACATCCTCTTCGTGTACACGTTCGTGAAGGGGCATCTGGACGATTACAAGAAGGGCGAAGTGCCGAAGACGATTCAGTGGCACGAAAAGGTTGCAGAGTGCTACGGGATTCCGAGCGTGAATCTTTCGCAGTACATCGCAGCAAAAATCCAGGCGGGCGAACTGACGGCCGATGACTTCGCCAAAGACGGCGTGCACCCGACGGACAAGGGTTACGCGCTGTATCTGGAGGCGCTGAAGCCGCTAATTGCGAAGTGGAAGACGGCGGCGGAGCAGACCGCGGAGATCAAGCCGTACACCTTGCCGGGGCCGCTCAGCCCCAAGGCGATGGACAAGGCGAAGATGGTTTCGTACGACCGTGTAAAGCTCGACGACAAATGGAAAGTCGGGCAGGCCAGCCCGGTGGACAAGTTCCTGCATGTGCTCGCCGGCGATACTCCGGGCGCGACGATTACGCTGAAGTTCAAAGGCGACTGCGTCGGGTATTTTGATGCGTTGGGGCCGGACACGGGGGATTTGGAGTTCAGTCTGGACGGCGGGCCGTGGCAGCCGAAGCCGAATTGGGATGTCTGGGCCAAAGGCGGCTTCCGTCCGCACTGCCGCGTAATTGTGGAGGATCTCGATGGCAACACGCCGCACGAGTTGAAAGTGCGAATCGCGGAGAAGCAACCGGCGGAGAGCAAAGGACGCTTCTTTCGGCCGGCGTTCTTCCTGATCAACGGCGATCTGACGGAAGATCCGTACAAGGGCATGAACGATTTGCAGCGCATCGATGCGATTTACTCCAACATGGAGCCGGTGAAATTTGTGCCGAAGACCGAGCGCTGGAAGTTCATTCCGAAAGCGATGCAGAAGCTTCAGGACGGGCCGGAACTGCGCATCGTCATGCTGGGCGACAGCATCATCGGCGACACGAGTTCGTCGCGCTACGAGAAGGTGATCGAGCGAATGTACCCGAAGTGCAAAGTCGTGAAGGTGACGTCCACCCGCGGTTCGACCGGGTGCTGGTGGTACAAGGACGAGAATCGCGTGCAGGAGTGGGCGCTGAAGCACAAGCCCGACCTGCTGATGATCGGCGGGATCAGCCAGCGCGACGACATCGAAGCGATCCGCGAGGTGATCAAGCAGGTTCGCGCCGGCGCGCCGGAGATCGAAGTGATGTTGATGACGCCGATCTTTGGGCGCAACGATCCGGTGAAAGACGCGGATTGGTCTATCGAGGTCGATCCGAATGCCAACAGCTATCGCACGAAGCTGATGAAGCTGGCGGCCGACGAGAAGTGCGAGTTCCTCGACATGACCGGACCGTGGGGGCAGTACATCCGCGAATCGACCCGGACGATGGGTTGGTTCAAGCGCGATCCGATCCACGCGAACGAACGCGGGTCGCAGATTCTCGGGAGGATTCTGGAAAAGTACTTTAGCCCGAAGTGAAACGGCAGGGTTCGGGGTTCAGGGTTCAGGGTTCAGGGTTCGGGGTTCAGGGAAGGCTCTGCTGCTTTCTTTCTGAACTCCGGACCCTGACCCCTGATCCCTGACCCCTGAACCCTAGACCTTGCCGTTCTTTTCTTCCTCGAACTCCCGCAGCAACCGGTACAGGTAGCGTTCGGTGATGCCGAGGGCGGCGGCGGTTTTTTCGCGGTGGTTTTCGTAACGGTCCAGGACTTTCAGAACGTGAGAGCGGATGGCGCTCTTGAGGGTTAGGCCGTTGCCGTTTTCATGTGTCCCGTTGGGCAGGCCGAGGTGGCGCGGGACGATTTCGATCGAGCCTTGGGATTGGGCGGCGAAGTGGGCGCGTTCGGCCACGTGGCGGAGTTCGCGCGTGTTTCCCGGCCAGGAATAGTTGCTCATGGCCTTTTGGGCATCGGGGCTGAGCGTCTTCACCGTTTCATCGCTTTCGGCCATACGCTGGAGGAAGTGTTCGGCGAGCGGGACGATATCGTCGGTGCGTTCACGCAGCGGCGGGACGCGCAGGCGGACGGTGACCAGGCGGTGGAACAAATCGGAGCGGAATTTTCCAGAGCGAATGAACGAGTCGAGGTCGCGATGCGTGGCGGCGAGGACGCGCACGTCCACCTGTTTTTCGCGCGTGGAGCCGATGCGCCGCACGACGCCGCGGTCGAGGAAACGCAGCAAGCGAATCTGGCCGGATTCGGCGATATCGCCGATTTCGTCGAGCAGCAGTGTGCCGCCGTCGGTGATTTCGATCATGCCGGGGTGAGCGGACGCGGCGCCGGTGAAGGCGCCTTTTTCGTAACCGAAGAGTTCGGAGTCGAGCAACGAATCGGAGAGCGCGCCCGAGTTCAGCACGGAGAACGGGCCGTTGCGGCGCGCGCTCTGGCGGTGGATGTACTCCGCGAGCACTTCCTTGCCGACGCCGGTTTCGCCTTCGATCAGGACGGAGAGATTGTGCTGTGCGGCCAGCGACGCGTTTTGATAAACCGACTGCATCACCGCCGAACGGAAGACGGGCGCGGACATCGAGCGCGCTTGCCGGCGAGTCAGATCTTCGCGCAGGATTTCATTTGAGCGGGCGAGCGCTGATTTTTCGAGCGCTCGACGAGCGAGCGCCTCCATTTCGCGGAGCTTAAAGGGCTTGGTCAGGTAGGAAAACGCGCCGCGGCGCATGGCTTCAACGGCCGATTCGATCGAGCCTTGGCCAGTGATCATGATCACTTCGCTGAGGCGGTCTTCGTCTTTCAGGTGCGTGAGCAGGTCCATGCCCTGCATGCCGGGCATGACGATATCCACGAGGGCGACGTCGATGCGCTGCTGGCGGGCGATGTCGAGGGCGCCTGCCGCGCTTTCGGCTTCGAAGACGGAGAAGCCGCAGTTGCGGAGGTGGAGGGCGAGATTGGCCCGGAAGGCTTTCTCGTCATCGACGACCAGGAAGGCGCCGAGATCAGCCATGGGCGGCCTCCTGCGAAGTGCTGAGTACTGAGTACTGAGTGCTGAGTATCGTGTCTTCCGAGTGCGCTTGCGACTCGGCACTCAGCACTTTCAACTCAGCACTTTCTGTCGCCGACTTCAACGCAGCGCTTTCCTTTGGCAGCCAGACCTTCATCGTCGTGCCGCGGCCGAGGGCGGACTCAACGGAGATCGTTCCGCCGAGCGCGGAGATAATTTGGTGGCTCAAGTACAGGCCCAGGCCGGTTCCGTTGCCGACGGTCTTGGTGGTGAAGAACGGTTCAAAGAGATGCGCGAGGTTTTCAGGCGCGATGCCGGCGCCGGTGTCGGCGACCGAGATTCCAATTCCCTCATCCAACGAATCCGCCACAACGGAGACGGCGCCATCGAGAGGCGTGGCATCGAAGGCGTTCTTGAGGAGATTGATGAGAACCTGCTGAAGCTGGTGCCGGCTGGTGCGCAAGACCAATGCGGGCAGGTCTGCCGACGAGCCGTGCGGTTCGATGGAGATCTCGCGTCCGCAGACTTTCAGGATCAGCGTGCGCTCGGTGGAACGCGGACCGCTGCGCGCCAGGGGGAGGGTATCCACCAGCAACGTGGTGAGATTCGTCTGTTCGAGTGTTTCAGCTCGCGAGAAATTCAGCAGGCGATCGATGATGTTTTTGCAGCGGAAGACGCTGTCATCGATGTTTTTGATCTGGTCCGCAATGGCTTGCCAGCAGGGTTGAAGCACTTTGTTGCGTTCCAGCAGGATCTGCAGCGTTTCGGCGGAACTGGAGATGACGGCCATCGGGTTGTTGATTTCATGCGCCACTCCGGCAGCAAGCTGGCCGACGGCGGCCATCTTGGCGCCCTGGATCAATTGCATCTGCATTTCCTGGAGGCGCGCGTAAGAGCGGCGCAGGTTCTCTTCGGAAGTGCGCAACTCCGTCTGCGTCTGCTGCTGCTGGATGGCGATGGCGTAGAGCGACGCGAGACGCTGGACGACTTCCAAATCCGACTTCGTGTAGTCGCGCGGCGCGTTGCCGACGACAACCTGGCCGACGACGCGGCCGTCGATCAATGCGGGGACAGCGAGCAAGCGGCTGACGGGGTGGTCTTCGGCTGAAAGGCCGGCCAGTAGAGGATGCTCCTGCGGCGTATTGGTAAGGATCGGCTGGGCGTGGCTGAGCAGTTTCTGCCAAAGCGCTCCGGAGCGGCGGATGAGCGTTTGACGGTCCTGGGTCTGGCAGAGTTCCGAGATGCCGTCGTGGGGGCCGTCGGCAGTGGCAAAGGCAGGGCATGAGAGGTTGCCGGATGGATCGACGTAGCCGATCATGCCGCAGGAGCTTTGCGTCAGTTCCTTGGCTTGGCGCAGCACGAGCGAGGCGACGTCTTCGGCCGAAGCGGACGTAATCAGTGCCTGAGAAAGCTGCGCGAGGGAGGCGTTCACGGCGGCCTGGCGCGCGAGGTTCTCTTCGGCCTGCTTGCGGCGAATCAGGCCCGCGAGCGTAGTGGCGATGGCATCGAGGAAGGTCTCTTCGTCCGGCTGGCGCTTATGGCCTTCGCTGACGTAGAGGACGACGACGCCGAGCGTCTGACCTTCTGAAACAATCGGCACACTGTAGTGACCGTGGGGTTCCATGCCCGCGGGGTGATAGTCGTGGCGTTCATCGAGCGTGCTGGAGAATTCGACGTTGCCGCTGATAGCCGCTCGTCCGCACATGCAGTAGCCGAACGGGACGCGGGCGCAACATCGAGCGGTCTCGTCACCCAAGCCTTTGACGGCCTTCAGCACGAGTGTGTACGCGGAACCTTCGACCAGAAAGATGCCGCCTTTGGGCAGAAGGATGGGCGATCTTGGAGTTTCCCCCGGATTGCCAGCCGTAAAAAGCCAGGGCGTTGAGAGGATGAGCTCCAGCGCGCGCTGGAGCTGGTCGTCGAGCGAGATATTTTCCAGGGACAAGCGCGAGAGGTCGTGCAGCACCTTTTGGTTCTGATAGCTGATGTCGAGGTTATGCAGCGCCTGGCGGCGAGTGGCGATTTCGAGACGAAGCTCAGTTTCTTGCGCAAGGAGAGTAGCGGTGCGTTCTTGAACGGTTTGTTCGAGATCGTTACGGGCCTGTTCGAGCTGCGACTGCGTCTTGCGGCGCTGTAGGTCGCTCTGATGCAGCGAGCGGCAGGTGATCCACACCAGTGCGATCAGCACGCCGCTGATGCTCAGCGCGCCGGTGGCCTGTCCGACGGCCACGTCCAGGTACTTATTGTAGACCGCGAAGAAGACCAGCCATGAGACAATGAGCGGAACGGCCAAGGCCGGAAGGAACAGGCGGCGAGCGAGTACGCCGCCAGCACTGCTGGATGTCACGATCGCCATCAAACCGCTGTTCGGGCGGCTGCATAGCACGCCAAGGCCCATGAAGGGAATCAGAACAGACGATTGAAACGAGACGGGCATCTTCACCGGCAGGCCGGCATAGAGGTAGCCGACCAGCGCGAGGAATGGCATGGCGCCAGACGCCAAGACCATTCCCGAGGCGAGCCACTGCGTCCGTGGGCGTGAGGCATCGGCCATGACCATTGCGACGGCCAGCAGGAGACAGCTTAGAGAGCTCGTTAAGGAGGCCCGAAGGTGATGCAGCGCCAGTCCACCGGCCGGCAGATCCGGATCTCCGCTCCAGAGCAGCGAGGTGAAGTGAGAAAGCAGGGACACGACGGCGAGGGCGACGACTGCTCCAGCCAGGGCTTTAGCGGTAAAACGCTGACGGGCGGACGGCAGTGTGCCGGCGAAGTTGATGCGCTGGAACCAAAGGCCGAGGCCAAGGAGCGCCAAAGCAGCAGCCGTCAGCGGCTGAATAGGAACCTGCGAGGGAAAGGGGGCCCTCAGCCATAGGATGTTGAGCAGCCAGCCAGATAGTGCAATCAGGCAACCGAGGAACGTCAGCGCGCCTGCGAGCGCGGCGACGGCGCTGCATGTTTTCGTCGAATGTTGTTCCAGTTCGGCCTGCATGGGGCTTTGATTCGAAGGCAGTACGGCTAAACGCTGCACAGCAACATGCTAAGCAAGAAAGTGATAATAGCAACTCTTGTCGCGAACTTTTGCAGTCGGTGGAGTTCAGGTGGACATGAACTCCTCATTTGGATTGTGTAAATCCTTGTCTGCCAACAAACTGGCATTCAAGCGACCGTAAGTTGGCAGGATTATCGGTTCATGTATTAGCACTCTGATAGGTATATTCTTAACGAATTATCGCGCGTCACGGATGCATTGTAAAACGTGTGAAGTTAAAGAGTTGAGATCATTTGTTAACGAAGTGCACGAATATGCTAACCGTGGCATGTCGTTGGCAATGGGAGGGTCCGAATTGGGGGAAAGCCGACGCTAGACTGCGTCGGTTGGGTTTGCTGTCGTGCCGTGAGTTGGCTGTCTGGCCAAAACAACAGAGTTCGCAAGCGAGAATCCATGGAAGCGATTTCGACTTTAGGCGGGAACACCGTGCGCGGCGGTTTGGACGGCTGGCTGGTACGAAACCAGTTCGTCCTGCGCCGGCTGCATTCGCTCTCAGGCGTCATACCACTTGGCGCCTTTCTTTTTGAGCATTTGTTTACCAACGCCACGGCGGTCTATGGCGATGCGACGCGCAGCCGCATCTTTGAAGCGAAGGTGCGCGAGCTGAACGAGCTGCCGCTGATCACGCTCATTGAACTTAGTTTGATCTGGCTGCCGCTGGCGTTTCATGCCGCTTATGGCGTGTACTGGGCGTGGGCGGGCCGCCGGCTGAATATTGAAAAATATCCCGTCTACCGGAATTGGATGTATCTGATCCAGCGCATCTCGGGTGTGCTGGTGTTCGCATTCCTGGTCTATCATGTCGGGCATTGGCGATTCGGCTGGTTTGGCGGAAAGGTCGAGTACTGGCAGTTCTATCCTCAATTAATGAACACGATGCAGGATCCAGGCTATTTCTGGCTTTATCTCTTCGGCGTGCTGCTGGTCAACTTCCACTTCGCCAACGGGCTGTCCACGCTGGCGATGACCTGGGGGCTGGCGCGCAGCCGGGGCGGGCAGCGCCGAGTTTTACCGTTGGCCGCAGTGATCTTCTTTGGTCTCTCTTATTTGGGCGTGAACACGCTCTATCACTTCCATAGCCAGGGCCACGGCTGCCGTATTTTCTATCGTCCGGAGATCGACAAAAACGCGTTGCAGGAAACCGAACGGATGCGCGATGCCGCCTGGATGCGCGATTTCAGGGAAAACGGGTTCGGGCCGGGACGCACAGCGAAAAACTGAAAACAGCAGGGTTCAGGGGTCAGGGTCCAGGGGTCAGGGTTTAGAGACAAGCTTTCACTGAACCCTGAACCCTAAACCCCGAACCCTGAACCCTTCTTTTGAGTTTGGAGACATTTGGATGGCACAGCAACGCATTACGATCATCGGCGGCGGGCTGGCGGGCTTGATGGCCACGCTGCGCGTGGCTGAGATGGGTGTCCACGTCGATTTGTTTTCTCTTGTGCCGGTCAAACGCAGCCACAGCGTGTGCGCTCAAGGCGGCATCAACGGGGCGGTGAATACCAAGGGCGAAGGCGACAGTCCTGAAATTCACTTCATCGACACGATCAAAGGCGGCGATTTCCTTGCGCACCAGCCGCCGGTCCGCGAGATGTGCTACAGCGCGCCTGGGATCATCTACCTCTTCGACCGCATGGGCGTGACGTTCAATCGCACCAGCGAAGGGTTGCTCGACTTCCGGCGTTTCGGCGGCACGTTGCACAGCCGCACGGCTTTTGCAGGAGCGACGACCGGTCAGCAGCTCTTGTACGCGCTCGACGAACAGGTTCGCCGGTACGAGTGTGAGGGGCTGGTCGTAAAACACGAAGGCTGGGAATTCCTGTCGATCATTCAGGACGAGACGGGGCGCTGCGTGGGGAGCGTCTCGCAGAATCTGGTGGACATGAGCATCCGCTCCTTCCCGGCGGATGCGGTCTGTATCGCGACGGGCGGCATGGGCCTGATCTTTGGCCGCACGACCAACTCGATGCTGAATCATGGTTCTGCCGCCGCCGCGTGCTATGAACAGGGCGCGATCTTCGGAAACCCGGAGTTTGTGCAGATTCACCCAACGGCGATTGCGGGCGGCGACAAGCTGCGCCTGATGAGCGAGTCGGCGCGCGGCGAGGGCGCTCGGGTCTGGGTGCCTAAGAAGAAGGGCGATGCGCGTCCGCAGCATGAGATTCCGCAGTCGGAGCGCTGGTACTTCCTTGAAGAGAAGTATCCGACGTTCAAGAACCTTGTGCCGCGCGACATTGCCAGCCGCGAGATTTTCCACGTCTGCTTCGATCTGGGCATGGGCTTGAAGGGGCAGAACGAGGTCTACCTGGACCTCACGGAACTGACCGGAGCGAAGGGCAAGGCATTCGTACAGTCCAAGCTCGGCGGCATTCTCGAGATCTACGAGAAGTTCATGCAGGAAGACCCGTATTGCATGCCAATGCGCATTTTCCCGGCGGTGCATTACTGCATGAACGGGCTGTGGGTGCAGTATGAGAAGGACAGCGTCACCGGTGGTCTGCGGAACGACTCGGCCTTCAACCAGATGACCAACATCCCCGGCCTGTACGCGGCGGGTGAAGCCGACTTCCAGTACCACGGCGCCAACCGGCTGGGAGCGAACTCGCTGCTGAGCTGTCTGTTCGGCGGGCAAGTGGCTGGGCCGGCGATGGTGCGGTTCGCTCGCGGGAAGAAGACGTCCGCTACGGAAATGCCGGCGTCGCTGTTCGAGGCGGCTCAGAAGCGCGAGCAGCAGAAGTGGCAGGGCATTCTCACTATGCGGGGAACGGAGAATCCGTTCCGCCTGCACCAGCAGTTGGGCGACATGATGACGCGCGATGCAACGATCGTGCGGCACAACGCGGCTCTGGAAGGTGTGCTGGGGAAGCTGAAGGAGTTCAAGGAGCGCTGGAAGAAGTGCGAGAATTGCGACGCGGGCGAGCGCGCGAACCAGGTTGGGCCGTTTGTGCGGCAACTCTGGCACATGCTGGTGCTCTCGGAAGCGATCGTCAAAGGCGCGTTGCAGCGCGACGAATGCCGCGGGGCTCACTACAAGCCCGAATTCGTCAATCCGCTGCCGGCGAACTCCGGCGATCCGGCCGACGCGGATTGGGAACGCTATTTCACGCGCTATTTCGAAGACAACGCGAAGTACCTGAAGAGCACGCTGGCAACCTACACGCCTGACGGGCCGAAGATCACATACGAAGAGATCGACACGAACCTGATGAAGCCCAAGCCGCGCGACTACATCGGTCATTCGACCACTGCGTGGGAGAAGGTGTGGGCGGCCAAGTTTGAAGCGAAGAAGCGGATGCAGCCGGTGCTGGCCGGCGCCGAGCCGGATGAGGCGCGGGTGAATGGAACGTGATGTAAGGCAAAAGGAAAAAGTTAAAAGTCAAAAGAAGAGGACGAGAGGATCAGCAGGGCGGCAGGAGAAACACTCTTTTGCCTTCTACTTTTCAGCCTTCTGGGGCACACGATGGAAGCGAGACAGATTGAAGTCAGTGTGAAGCGTTGCGCGGGACCGGGGCAGCCTAGCTACTGGGACACATTCAAGGTTGCGTATGCGGCGGGCATGAACGTGATCATGGTGCTGCAGGAGCTGCGGCGCAACCCTGTGACGATCGACGGTAAGAAAGTCATGCCGCCGGCCTATGACTGTTCGTGCCTGGAGGAAGTCTGCGGCGCGTGCAGCATGCTCGTCAACGGGAAGGCTCGCCAGGCCTGCACGGCTTTGGTGGACAAACTGGAACACCCGATCAGCCTGGCGCCGCTGACGAAATTCCCCATCGTGCGCGACTTGGCGGTCGATCGCTCGTTCATGTTCGAGAATTTGAAGAAGGTGAAGGCCTGGGTGCCGATCGATGGCACGTACAATCTCGGTCCCGGCCCGCGACTCTCCTTTGACGAATCGCTTGAGCGCTACGTGTATTCCAAGTGCATGACGTGCGGCTGCTGCCTGGAATCCTGCCCGCAAGTTCACGGCAAATCGACCTTCATGGGCGCGGCGCCGATTGCGCAAGTCAAGCTGATGAACATGCACCCGACCGGAAAGCTGAATGCCTCCGAGCGCCTAGATGCATTGATGGGTCCGGGAGGCATCGGCAATTGCGGGAACGCTCAGAATTGCGTCGAGGCGTGCCCGAAGGAGATTCCGCTGTCGCAGGCCATCGCCGACATGCAGTGGGACACGACCAAGCGCTGGATCGGAAAGCTGTTCACGGCGCCGGCGAAGGTCGCCGTCAGTGGGCCGGCGGGCTGATGCGAATGGTGCCACTGGCACGCGCCCGCTGCTTCTTGCGGGCGCTTGCCAGTGCGGCACTGGCTAAGCCGGCCAAACGGACGGCCGGCTGAGCCAGTGGCACCACAGAAGTGGACCTTTGCGGCGGCTCTATGTCATGGGGGACAAGGCCGCAGCGAGGAAGCAATCGAGTGAAGGGAACAAAAGTCTGATGTGCTGAGTTGTGATGAATAGGGGAGTGCGAAAAGAAAGGGAGCGAATCGTGCTGACTGCAGTACCTCCGGCAACAACCGACAAACGAACGCGTGTAAATGACGTGGCCATTCGGGTCGCGACGGTGAACGGGTCTGGCAGCGCGTCGGCCAACAACGTGCTGATGCGGGCCGTCTTTGAGATGGGCATTCCTGTCAGTGGGAAGAACCTGTTCCCTTCGAATATTGAGGGCGAGCCGACGTTCTTCTACATTCGCGTCAACAAGGACGAATTCCTCAGCCAGAAGAATGAAAGCGATATCCTTGTCGGGCTTTGCCCGGAAACGATTGCAAAGGATGTGCAGTCGCTTGCCCCCGGCGCGCTGGTGGTCACCGACAGCACGTATGAAGCGAAGAAGATCCGCGAGGATGTGATCTACCTGGAAATTCCATTCGCGAAGCTGGTCGCAAGCATTCCGGACGTGGAAGGCAAGATCCGCCGTCTGCTGGCCAACATGGTGTACGTCGGCGTTCTGGCGCAGTTGCTCGGAATCGAGATGAAAGCGGTCGAGCTGGCCCTGAACAAGCAGTTCAAGGGCAAGGCCAAAGCCATCAACCTGAACCTGCAGGCCGCCAAACTTGGCGCGGAATACGCTGCCAAGAACCTGCCGCAACTTCAGCACTACCGGCTGGAACGGATGAGCGACGCCCAAAACAAAATCTTGATCGACGGCAACACCGCGGCGGGTATCGGGTGCGTCATGGCCGGCTGCACGGTCATGGGCTGGTATCCGATTACGCCGGCATCGACCGTGTGCGAGTCGTTTAATGCGCTGGCGAAGAAATTCCGCGTCAAAGACGGCAAAGCGACGTACGCGAGCGTTCAGGCTGAAGACGAACTGGCGGCGATGGGAATTATTCTCGGCGCCGGCTGGGCAGGCGCAAGGGCTATGACGGCGACGTCCGGTCCGGGACTGAGCCTGATGGCGGAGCTGTTCGGGCTGGGCTACTACGTGGAAATTCCCGCGGTCATTTTTGACGTGCAGCGGGTCGGTCCTTCGACGGGCCTGCCGACGCACACGATGCAGTGCGACATTCTAAAGGCCGCCTACCTGAGCCACGGCGATACGAAACACATGTTCCTGATCCCGGGTTCGGTGGAAGAGTGCTATTCGATGGCGCTGGAGGCGTTCGATATCGCCGAGAGGTTCCAGACGCCGCTGCTGGTGATGATGGACCTGGACCTGGGCATGAATAACTGGGTCTGCGGAAAGTTCCCGTATCCCGAGAAGCCGATCGAACGCGGCAAGGTGTTGAATGCCGAGCAGATCGAAGCGCTGATCAAGCAGGGCAAGAAGTTCGAGCGCTATCGCGATGTGGACGGCGATGGAATTCCGTACCGCACGCTGCCGGGGACCAACCATCCGCAGGCGGCGTACTTCACCCGCGGCGTGGGCCACAACGAAGCGGCGAAATACAGCGAAGACCCGATCGAATTTGTGCGCAACATGGACCGGCTGGTGAAGAAGTTCGAAACGGCTCGCGAGCAGCTTCCGCAGCCGGCGATCAGCGGCGATGCGAAGTCGGACGTCGGCATTATCGCCTACGGTTCGACCGACGCGGCGATTCCGGAAGTCATGTCGCAACTGAAGGCGCGCGGAATCAGCAGTGAATACCTGCGTATGCGCGCGTTCCCGTTCCACAAGTCGGTGAACGACTTCATCGCTCGCAAGAAGCGCGTTTATGTCGTCGAACAGAACCGCGATGGCCAGATGGCTCAGTTGCTCAAGCTGGATGTTCCGGGCGAACTGGGCGGGCGTATCCGCAACGTTGCGCATTACAACGGTTGGCCGATCGATGCACGCACGGTCATCGAGAAGATCGTGTCGCAAGAGCAACGGAACTTGAACGGCAAGTAGGCGGGAGGCAGTAGGCAGGAGTAACGGCACGAACGGCGGGAACCCCTCCCCGGCCCCTCCCCGACGCGGGGAGGGGAGAACAGCAACGACGCACACGACTGGCAGTTTTCAGAGAGGATTCAAATGGCAGTAGCGAAAGTAGCAGAAGCGCCGAAGACGAACAAGATCGGCTGCACGATGGACGTTTACAAGGGCGCGGAGTCCACCCTGTGCGCCGGATGCGGGCACAACGCGGTGACGGCGCAACTCATCAAGGCTCTGTTCGATACGGGCATCCAGCCGCACATGGTGGCGAAGATGTCGGGCATCGGATGTTCTTCACGCACGACGGCATTCTTCATCAACCAGGCGCACGGTTTCAATGGTGTGCACGGGCGCATGGCGCCCGTGGCAACCGGTGCTGCGCTGGCCAACGGCAAGCTGAAGATCATCGGGATTTCGGGCGACGGCGATACGGCATCCATCGGCATGGGGCATTTCGTCCACACGCTGCGCCGCAACACGGACATGCTTTACATCCTGGAAGACAACGGGGTGTACTCGCTGACCAAGGGGCAGTTTTCCGCCACGGCCGACGTGGGTTCGAAGCTGAAGAGCGGCGAAGTCAATCGCGCGCAGCCCATCGACTGTTGCGCTCTGGCGATTGAAATGGGCTGCGAGTTCGTCGCGTGCGGATTCTCGGGCGATCAGAAGCAGCTTCACTCTCTGCTGAAGGCGGCGCTGCGGCACACCGGCACGGCGCTGCTGGACGTGGTCTCACCGTGCGTCACGTTCAACAATCACGAGGGCTCGACCAAGTCCTATCTGCACGTCAAAAGCCAGACCGTGCCGCTAAACGTGATCGATCTGGTCGATCCATGTTGCCCGCCGGCAAACGCGGAACTGGCCGATGGCGAAGTGCGGGAGATTTCGATGGGGGATGGTGCGATCGTCCGCCTGAAGAAGCTGAGCAAGGACCATGATCCGACCAACCGGCAGGCGGCTTTAGCCGTATTGGAGCAGGCGCGCCGCGACAAGGTGGTGCTGACGGGGCTGATCTACATCGGCAAGTCGCGGCCATCGCTGCGGCAGGAGTGCGAGATGGTCAGCGAGCCGCTGGCGACGCTTCCGACCAAGGAGGTACGGCCCAGCCGCGAAGCGCTTGAACAAATGATGGAGATTTACGGGTAGGCGTCGCACAGCGGGCTTCAAAGCCCGCTTTTTTTTGAAAGCACGCGGGCAGGGCGCTCGCACAACAACGGGGGTGGTGAATGGACACGCTGACGGCGACGCGCACCGCGACGCTGACCATTGACGGGAAGTCGATCGAACTGCCGGTTGTGGAAGGCAGCGAGGGGGAACGCGCGATCGATATTTCGAACCTGCGCGCGCAGACCGGGTACATCACGTTGGACCCCGCATTTGGCAACACCGGCGCCTGCAAGAGCGCGATCACGTTCATCGATGGAGACAAAGGCATTCTGCGTTATCGCGGGATTCCGATCGAGGAGCTGTCGGAGCATCCTGACTTCACGTCCATCGCTTACCTGTTGATCTTCGGCCGAATGCCGCGCCAGCAGGATCTGGACCGCTTCAGCAAGCGGCTGACGCAGAACGCGAATCTGCACGAGGGGATGAAGCATCATTTCGAAGGCTTCCCGGTGTCCGCGCCGCCGATGGTGATTCTCTCGGCGATGATCAATGCGTTGTGCTGCTTCCACGAAGAACTGGTCAGTCCGCACGACGAAGAAGAGATCGAACTGCTGGCGGCTTTGCTGATGAGCAAGGTGCGCACCATCGCGGCGTATTCTTACCGCCGCGCCAACGGCTTGCCGTTCATGTATCCGGATCCGAAGCGGCTGTATTGCGCCAACTTCCTGCACATGATGTTCTCGATGCCCAACGCAGAAGTTGAGGTCGATCCGGAAATCGAGCGGGCGCTCAACCTGTTCCTGGTGCTGCACGCGGACCATGAGCAGAACTGCAGCACGTCCACGGTGCGCGTGGTCGGTTCGAGCCAGGCGAATCTATTCGCTTCGTGTTCGGCGGCGGTGTGCGCGCTGTGGGGCCCGTTGCATGGCGGCGCGAATCTGGCGGTGATCGAGATGCTGCAGCAGATTCAGCGCGGCGGGCTGTCGCCGGAAGAGTGCATCCGGCGCGTGAAGGACAAGAAATCGGGCTTCAAGCTGATGGGTTTTGGGCATCGCGTTTACAAGAACTTCGACCCGCGCGCGAAGATCATCAAGCAGACCTGCGATAAAGTGCTCAATAAGCTGAACCGCCGCGATCCGCTGCTGGACATCGCGCGAAAGCTTGAGGAACTGGCGCTGAAAGATCCGTACTTCGCCGAACGGAAGCTGTATCCGAACGTGGACTTCTACAGCGGCATCATGCTGCGGGCGATGGGCATTCCGTCGAACATGTTCACGGTGATGTTCGCGATCGGACGGCTGCCGGGCTGGATCGCTCATTGGAAGGAACAGCACGATGAAGGCGGCGCGCGCATTTGCCGGCCGCGGCAGATTTACACCGGGCCGACGAAGACGAAGTTTGAGCCCGTGCGGGAGTAACGGCAGGGTTCAGGGGTCGGGGTTCAGGGTGAGCGGCGGCGGTCTTCGGATCGCCGCTTTCATTTGGCCCGGACGGAAGGGGTTCAGGGTTCGGGGTTCAGGGTTCAGTGTTGGCTTGTGTCTGGTTCTGGACCTGAACCCGCGCTGTTTGCGTACCGCACGCGTCCCGCCTGCACGGGACCGGCGAGACGCCGGCGGTACGAATAATCCGGGATAAATCCAAACCCTGAACCCTGCCGTTACGTAATTTTCAGCGCGTACGCGTGGTCGCAGGGTTTGGTCTGCGGCATTTGAACACGCAGGCCCTTCATGGTGCGCGAGAACTTCAAGGGGTTCTTCACGCCGAGCATTTCCACGCGCTTGATCTTGCCGAACCAAAGCTCTTCAGTCGCTGACAGCCAGCGGATGAGCAGTTCTTTTTCGGGCCAGGCGAGCGCGATGGCGTAGAGCGCGTTCTCCTTGCACGTGAAGCGGATGTCTTGCGCGGTGAAGGCGGCGCGTTTGGTGTCGGTGAAGGAGCCTTCGGCGACTTCGGTCGGGCCTTCGCCGTAGACATCCCACGGGCGCGTGCCGTAAATGGCTTCGCCGCTGACGTTCAGCCACTTTCCGATTTCGAGCAGCATCTTCTGTTCGGGCTCGGGGATCGTGCCGTCGGCTTTGGGTCCGATATTGAGCAGCAGCGCTCCGTTCTTGCTGACGACATCGACCAAATCGCCGATGATCGACGTGACCGTCTTGTATTCCTGGCCTTTGACGTAGCCCCACGAATTCTTCGAGACCGACGTGTCGTTCTGCCAGAACATCGGGCGGATGCTCTTGAGCTGGCCGCGTTCGATGTCGTAGACGGCGGCGCCCTGCGGGTAGGCATCGTGCTTGTAATTGATCGCGACGCCTTTGTTCCACTGCGAGCCGCGGTTGTAGTAGTAGGCGCCGAACTTCTGCAGGTACGGCTTGAAGGCGAGGTGGTGAATCCACCAGTCGAACCAGACCAGTTGCGGCTGATATTTGTCAACCAATTCGCAGGTTCGCGCGAGCCAGTCTTCGAGGAACGCGGCGTCGGGGCGTTCGTCTGTCGTGCGGTCGTTACTGTTTTGCGGGCCGGGCTGAGCGGGGCCGTAGAAGTCCAGATTGGCTTTCACGTCGCTGTCGAATTTCATGCCGCCGTCCATGAACCACCAATGTTCCGCTCGGTGGCTGGAGAGTCCGAAGACCATGTTCTGCTTGCGGACGGCTTTGGAAAGTTCGCCGATGATGTCGCGCTTGGGGCCCATTTTCGTGGCACACCATTTCGAGAGGCCGCAGTCGTACATCGCGAAACCGTCGTGGTGTTCAGCGACGGGGACGACGAATTTCGCGCCGGCTTTCTGGAAGAGCTTCGCCCAGTCATCCGCGTTGAACTTCTCGGCCTTGAATTGCGGGATGAAATCTTTGTAGCCGAACTTTTTGTGCGAGCCATAGGTTTCGAGGTGGTATTGGTATTCGCGCGAGCCTTTCTGGTACATCATGCGCGGATACCATTCGTTGCCGAACGCGGGGACCGAGTACAGGCCCCAGTGGATGAAGATGCCAAACTTGGCGTCTTCGTACCAGGCGGGGACTTTGTAGTTGAGGAGAGAATCCCAGGTGGGTTGGAAGGGGCCTTGGTTTAGCACGGACTCAACGGACATCGGGAGCCTCCACTAAAATGATGAATGCGGAATGATGAATGATGAATAAGGTTTGTGACAGTCCATATTCATCATTCCGCATTCAGCATTCATCATTCGTTCGCAGCCGCGTTTCCTATTTACTTTGGCGTAATCGTAACCTTCACGCCGTCCGCCCACTGCTTGTGTTCGTCGTTGTAGTAGAGGTAGGCGCGGCTGGCGGGGCCGGTGTAGGTGCCGGGGACGGCGGCGATCAGCGAAATCGGGATCTCGATCTTCGCTTCCTTGTCCAGCGTGCGCCAGTAGAGGACCACTTCGCGGCCGATCACTTCGTAGGCGTCGATCGTGCCTTTCTTGACGAGCTCCTTGAGCTGATCGTGGCGGGGTTCCAGGCCGCCGGGGATGCCGACGATCGCGACGGGCGTCGGGACGACGTCCTTGGTCTTGTTGGTCACGGTCACGTTGGCTTCGGTCGCGGCGCCTTCGCCGATGGTAGCGCCGGCCTCCGTGCCGGCCTTCCCGTCCGCCTGGGCGGGCAGGGACGCCCGCCCCACCCCGAGCTTCACCTCGATGTTCAGCTTGCATTCGGCGGAGCTGGCGGGCGTGATAGCGTTGTAGTTCACGGCGACGGAGTACGGCATTTCGCTGCCGTCCTGCATCTTCACTTCGATCTTGTGTTCGCCCTTGGTGAGCAATTCGCTGACGTCGGGGAGCTTGATCGCGCCTTGCGTCTTCTCGTCGAACTTGACCCAGCCGCCGACGCCCTGGCCGTCCACGAAGACCTGCACGGCGCCCGGAGCTTTGGGCTTGGCGCGCTGTTTGTCGTAGGTGACGATCGCGCGCAGAGCCAGCACGGTGCTTTGCGTCGAACCGTAGCGGCCGGCTTTGCAGGAATCGGCGAGGAATTTCATCGACTTTTCGACAGAGCCGGCGAAGTTGGCGTCGCGCAGCCAGGCCATACTGGCCAGAGCCGTCGTTTCGATCTGCAGCGCTTCACCGCCGCTGCCGACGATGGTGGCCGTGCCGCCGTCCACACCACCGGTGGCGTTCTGTTTGGTCGCGAGCTTCTCCATGAGCTTTGTGGCTTCGGCTTTGTACTCCGAGCGCGTCGCGGCGGAAAGGGTGGTGCCGGCCTCCGTGCCGGCTGTTGCGGGGTCACCTTGTTTTCCGGCCGGCGCGGAGGCCGGCGCTACCGGAGTGGCCGGCGCGGAGGCCGGCACCACCCCAGCGAGGTGGAAGACGTTTGCGGCCAGGCCGAGCACGTAGCTGTTGGAGCTTTGCGCGGCGGCGGTTTTCAGCGCATCGATTTCGGCTTTGAGGCCTTCGGGCTTTTCGCCGCTTTCGAGCAGGGCCCAGAGGATGTAGGCGTTGGAGCAATCCTTGTCTTCGATCCAGGTGTGCAGCGCGCGGCGTTTGCGTTCGAAGCCGCCTTTTCCGTCGCGTTGCTTCATCAGCCAACTTCGAGTGCTGGTGATCATGTTCTGATCGACTTCGCGGACCTGCGCCATATCGGTGAAGTGCAGCACGCCGAAGGCGGTGAGGGCTTCGTGGCCGGGGTTCTGGCCGAACCATTCGTAGCCGCGGTCAGGGCACCAGAAGCTGACGAGGCGGCGGTAGCCGGCGTCGAGCTTTTGACGGGAGCGTTCCACCAACTGCGGATCGACGCCGGTGTGGCTGAGGAAATACTGCTGCGCCATGGTCAGCGGGTAGCTGGTGGAACTGGTTTGTTCGAAGCAGCCGTTGGGGTCCTGGATCAGGCGCTGCAAGGCTTCGGTCATGTTGGCGAGCGGGGTAGGGTAGACGGCGACGTTGGTCGTCAGGCTGCGCGGAACGATGGTGTCGGGGATCGTGAGCGAGTGCGTCGCGGGCTTGGGGCCGGAGAGCATCCCGCCGAACGGCCGTTCGATCGGGAAGCCTTTAGGCTTGATGCTGAGCTTGCGCGTGACCTTGTCCACGAACGGGCCGCCTTCGGCGGTGATGACGAAATCTTCGAGCGAATTGCCGTAGCCGATGTCGAGCTTGACGATCTTGCGTGTGCGCTTCATGCCATCGATGTCGAAGTCGGGAAGCGGCGCGAATTTTACTTCGCCCTTGGTCTGGAAATGGACTTTGGCTCCAGCGATGCCGCTGTCGATGGAGTTGACGACGTTGATGGGGAGCAGGACGGTGTCGCCGGCGGTCACTTCGAGCGGCAGCTTGGGTTCGACGTAGAAGGGCTGGACCGATTCGAGGCCGACGTTGGCGGTGCCGAGGACGCCTTCGCTGCTGAAGGCGTCGGCGAAAACGCGGAAGGTGGTGACGCTGTCGTTGAGGCCGAAGGAGACTTTGGCGATGCCTTCGGCATTTGTGCGGACGCCGGTGTTCCAGAAGAGCGTTTCGGCGAAATCGACGCGGTCAGTGGGCTGCCGGTTGGCTCGAACCTGGTGCGCGAATTCGCGGACGATGACCATCTGAACCTCGCGCGCTCGCAGCGCGCGGCGAGCGCCGATGACTTTCTCGTCCATTTTCTTGGCGGCGTCCTGGAGCGCTTCTTGCTGCTTGGGGCGTTCGGCCTGCTGCAGTTGCTGTTCGACGAGCGCTTTTCGCTTCGCCATGGGTTCGGCAGCTCGCGCTGCACGGTCGGCTGCGACGGGCTGGTTGGCGGCCTCGGCTTTCCCGTTTGCCGCGAGCGGTTCGGCGGGCCGCTTGAGGGCTTCCTTCTCCTCAATCGCGTCTTTTGCTGGGGCTGCGTGAGGCTTGGCAGCGGCGCGGTCGTCGCCAGCGTGGGGCGCGCCGGGATCGGCGCCGCGGTTCTGGCCTTGCGGCGCTGGCGCGCCGGCCATGGGAGCGGGCGGCACCATGCCAAAATTGACGCCGCCTTCGGCTCCGCCGTCCATCAATGCGCCAGCTTTGCGGCGTTCGACGATAGACTGGATCCGGTGGGCCATGACGCGGCGGGCGTTGTCGCCGCCTTCGCGCAGGAACTTTTCGACGTCCATAAAGGCGAAGCGCCGCCAGCCCTGGGTGCCGAGGAGCAGGTCGGTGGCCAGCGCGGCTTTCGGGTTGTCTTTGTCGAGGTAAACGTGCGCGTCGGCGAGGTCTTTGACTTCCGGTTCGAGGAGCATCATGACGGGCAGGCGCGGGGCCTGTTCGCGCTTCTCGACCATTTCGAGAATGCTGTCGTCGGTGACGGTCAGGCCCACGACGGCCGGGACGGGCTTGCCTTCTTCGTCGGTGGTCTTGACGGTCATTTCGATGCTGTCGCCGGGGACGAGGCACATCTTGTTGGTCTTGATGGACATGTTGATTTTCTTGGCGGGCTCGCGGTACACGAGGCGTTCGGCCAGCGGCGTGCCCTTCTCGTCGTAGACGGTGACGCGGAGGACGCCATCTACGGTATTCGGCAAGTGAATCGAGACCTTGCTCAGGTCTTCCGGACCGTCGCCGCCGGGCGTGCGAGCCAGTTCAAAGATCTTCCCACCGACTTCCTCTTCTCGCTTGCACACGGATACCTTCGCGCGCTGAATCGGCGGGGTCACCGTCAGGAGCAACGGTTCTCCTGGACCGAAGACATTCTTTTCCGTTCTGATCACTACGCCGGTCGCTTTCACCTCGGGCAGCGCGAACGTCTTCTTGATTCCCGCCGGCTGATAGACCTTCAGCGCATACTTCTTGTTCGCTTCGGGCTTGAATTCGAAGCGGCCGCGGCCTTCGTGTTCGGACTTGGCTGCGGCCAGTTCGTTGCCTTCTGCATCGACGATGAAGCCGGAGAGATCGGCGGGCTTGCCGTTGGTCTGCCGCGCTTCGAAGTACACGCGGTTGGGCAGGCCGGCGACTAGGTCGCCGCCTTCCGGATAGAAATTGATGTCGATGGTCTGGAGCAGAATCGGGATCGTCTTGCTGGCGGTTTCGACCACGCCGCCGTCTTCGATGACCAACGCCAGCGTGCCTTCGCCGCGCGCGATTTCCTTGGGCAGTTCGAAGCTGACGCTGCAGTTGCCCATGTTGTCCACTTTACCGTCGGCGCCGCGGATTTCGGTGCCGTCCACGCGCGCGATCACGCCAACTTTGGCTCCGTCGGGCGCGCCGCCTTCGCTGCGTTCAGTGTGCAGCGTGGCGGTGACCTGTTCGCCCGGGCCGTAGCCGTCGCGCAGGAAAACGATCTGGCTGCGCAAGCGGGGCGCTCGGTACGCGCGCACGTCGAACTTGCGTTCGGCCGGCGCGTGGCCGTTCCACGGATAGGTGACTTTGCAGGTGTATTCGCCGCCGGGAAGGTCCTTCGGGATGTCCCACGCGAAGCCCCAAACGCTGTCCTGAGTCTGCGTGTTGCCCGACGCGACCGAGTCGCCCTTGGGGCCTTTGATTTCGATGGTCGCGTTCGACTGCTGGTTGTCCGGCAGCGGCTTGTGCGAGACGGCATGGAGCAGCACGCCGCGGACGTAGACCTTTTCGCCCGGCTTATAGATGGGCTTATCGGTGCTCACGGCCGTGAGGTAGCGGTCGGCGCCGCCGAGGTTCTCCTGGGTCGCCTTGTCGGCGATGGCGTAGTTCCAGAGGAAGGCTCCGGAGACCAAGGCGAGGGCGAGAGTGGCGAGGAAGTGGGGTTTCATTCGAGGGCTCCTTTAACAGCGAAATGATGAATGATGAATGCGGAATGATGAATATGGATTATCACGACCGCCTTCAACATTTCCGTTCGACTAGTTCATGAGCATCTTAGACGCTCCTTAACGAAATGCGGTATCGAAAAAAATCCGTGATGTGACCGGCCCCGTTTTCCTGTCCAAAAGTGCACTGTGCGCATCAGAACCGCGACCGTAAGGGAGCGGCCGGGCAACGCGAGCACTTCCGCCTGTAAAAAAGTGCACCTGTGGTGATCACGCCCCTCATCCGTGTCCAAGAACGCACATGTGGTGTGCGCCACGACCTGCGCCTCAGCGCAACGCCGCGCTCGCGCTGTAAAAAATTGCACGTGTGGTGATTCGCGGCCGTTTTCGTGTCCAAGACTGCACCGTGCGCACCGCCTCCAGCGCTGCAAGAAATTGCACATGTGCAAGACCTAAGTTACAAAAGAACGCGTTCCACCCGCGCCGCAGGCGTGCCGCGACACTCCACCGTACAATATATGACGTGCGAGAATCATTTTTGTTGCATAAAATATTAGGATTTTATTTAGCTAACTGTAGTCTCGCGTCTCCCAGGTCCAGTCGGTACATCATCTGGTTGTACTCGTACCGGGGCGTGGGTTCGGGGTTGCCGGAGAACATCGTCGTGTAGGTGCCTTCGAAGTAGATCACCCGGCCGCCGTCCTGATCGAAAAGCGGGTGGTGTTCGACGTTATAAAAGGAGTATTTGTCGTGCGTGACGATCTTGCGCGCGGTGTGCCAGGGGCCTTCGAGCGTCTCGGATTCGGCGTAGTAGACTTCGCCCAGGTTCGACGGGCTGTCCATTTTGCTGTGGAAGACCATGATCCAGCGCTTGCGGTACGCGTTGAAGGCGACCGAGCCGCCGTGCGCGAGGATCGGCTTGCCGGTTTCGGCGTTCTTGAAGCCGTACCAGCATTCGTCGGGCTTGATCAGGCCGGCGTTGAGCAACTCCTTTTGCTGGTCGTCGGAAACGTAACCCGTGTTCGTCTTCCAGTTCCAGTTGAGCTTCCCGTCGGCGCTGCGGTCGAGCTTGGCGGCTCCTTTTTTGTAGGCGGTTCCCGGCGCGAGACACGTGAACGCCTGGTACTCGGCCTGGTTTTTCAGGGCGTCGATTTTCGCGGCCACTCGCACGTGAGGATACGGATAGGCGAAGTAAACATAGTCGACTTTGCTGGGTGGTGTCCCTGCCGGCGCGGAGGCCGGCGCTACCCATGCATGGCAGCACGGCCACCACGGCTGGTCCAGAGCCCAGTCGGCGAGCAGTTCGAACGTTTCAGTCTTGTCGTTGAAGATCACCCAGCCGCGCTGCAGCGTTTCGCCGAGATTCTTTACCCGCACAAATCGCGAGAGCAGACGATCGGTGCCGGCATCATCCTTCAAGACGACCAGGCTATCGAGCCACTTCGGCCCCGGGCCCGGCAACGGGCACATCGGCCGGCTGAAACCGTCCGGGCCGACGAAGTACATCAGGTCGATGCCGACGTTCGGGTCGAGCCCGCCGGCGGGCACGGAGGCCCGCCCTACCTCCGGCTTCAGCGAGGTCGCTCCCGAGGTGCCGAAATGTCCGAGCGGGTACGAGGGCTTGTTCGTGTCGCCGAAGGTCCAGAAGAGCTTGCCGTGGTATTCGGTCATCTGCACCGAATCCTGCCCGAGCACTTTCCCGTTCAGCACGGGCTCCTTGATGGGAAACTTCTCGCCGACGAGCACGCTGTCGCGATAGATGCCCTGGCCGGTGATGCGGTAGAGGCGTTCGGCGATGTTGAGGCGCTTGATCTTAAGTGTCGCGCTGCCGCCGGGCTTGAGTTCGAACGCTTTGCCGCGGCTGCCGAAACCGTCGGCGGGGAATTCGTAGCCGTGGCTTTTGACGTTGAAGAAAACGTTCTGGTTCATCAAGCCGGGTTCAAGCACCGCGGCGATACCGTTGCTGTCCGTGTAATACTTGATGTCGTTAACCGTGCGCAGTTCGACCAGCGGCACGCCGCGCCCGGTCTGGTCATCGACAACTTTGATCGCGAAGTACTCGTGCGCCGATGCGCATGAGGAGAGCAGCAGGACGAAAAGTATGACTTTTGGCAACCGTGCAGTCGGGTCACATTTTCGCGCTGAAAGCGCCGTACAAGCCAGCCCAGGGCAAGAGACGCGTAGCGGCTCGCCGCCCTGGGTCTCGGTGCTCACGGGTTTCTGCGCCCTGAAAGGGCAAGACAAGATGGGTCCGGCCCTTTCAGGGCGACGACATGGAAGGCGCCGCGACCCAGGGCGGCGCTCGGCGGCGGTGCCGCAGCCGAATGGCTCGCTTGCCCTGGGCTGGCTTGTACGGCCCCTTCGGGGCGAGATTCTTAGTATCTTATTTCGCACCGAGAGCTTCCTCCAGCCGCATAATTTCCGCATTCACCATCCAGTATACCGATTCCGAGAGGACGCCGCTGGTCGGAAGAATTTTGACGTCGTAGCCGTCCACGCCAGCGACGGCGTCTCCCGCGGCCCAATGCTGGTCGATCAGGATTTCGTCGTCGGGCTTGGCCTTGAGTTCCTCCGGCTTGCACGCCGAGAACGTCCACACGATTTTCGCTCCAGCCTGGCGCGCCATGTCGGGGAAGCCGTTCCACTCTTTTTCAGTAAATGGACTGTCGAAGCCGACGCAGAAAACCACGTCCCCCGCTGCGAACTGCACGCTCTTGTCGATCTCAAACCAGCCCCGGCTAACGCGCTTGAAAAGATTTGGATCGTCCGGCTTGTACGGCACGTGGCCCATCACCGCATGGCCGAAGACAGCGTTGTAAAGCCCCTTTCCGGCTTTGCGCGCCTGAGCGGCCATCTCGCCGACGCGTTGGATCTTGTCGCCTTCCGCATTCAGAATTGCGTCGAAGTTTTTGCGTTGTTCAGCGAGAAACCGCTTGCCGATGACGCCCGCGTGCATCCGCACGGGTTTCTCCGCGTGGAACTTGATGTTGCCGATTTTCGCCGCGCGCTCCTTGCCGCCGGCGACGGCGTAGCCCAGGTACATCGGCGGCATTTTGCCCAGCCTCGTGCAAGCGCCGACAAATTCGCCGATCCACGTCCAGCCCACGATCATGCTCGCGACCGGATCGGTCGGGACTTTCCACGCGGTCTGGGTAGCGCCGGCGTCCCTGCCGGCCGGGGTGGTGCCGGCCTCCGTGCCGGCCGGCAGGGACGCCGGCACCACCGGAATCAGCCCGCCATGCGGAGCGGCGTGGTTGTCGAGCGCGGCATCCAGTTGCACGCCGGCGGCCTTGACGCGGTCGAGCAACTCGCGCCGACCGATGGCGATGACGGGCTTGTTGCCCTGCTTGTTGAACTCTCGCGCGCGGGAGACCAGCGCCTCGAAGTTCTCGTCGCGCAGAAAAAGGAGGACCACGCATTTCAGTTCGGGCTTGGCCAAACTAAGTTCATCGCGCGGATTGTCTGTCGCCAGTCGCATGGGTCCGCCGCTGCGGCCGTGAATTTCGCCGACCAGACCGGGGTCGCCGCACAGGCCAAGTTCGTAGCCGTCGGTCACGTATCGCGCCGCCGCCCAATCCGCCGACAGGGAAAGTTCCGGCAAGCTCTTCTCGGTCTCGTCGAGGCAGGACTTCACCCAGTTGGCATAGCCTTGAGCGCCGGCGGGCTCTTCGGCGGCCAACATTGCCTGCGTGAGAACTATAAGGAGCGGCAGTGCGGACTTCATGAAGGGTATCGGCATGGCCGTTCTCCGCCGGGCGCAATCGCGCGACCCGCACGCTTGAGTTCGCGCCATGCTGCCGGCGCGAACGCAAGCGTGCCACCCGCTCTTGACAGAACAGGTGCAAACAGTGATAAGGTACACCGGATGCTCAAAGTCGGTCACTCAGAAGGAGATGCATTCATGATCCGCGTTTCTCGCCTGCCCATTCTGGTCTCGGCCATCATCGCCGGCGGTCTGCTGGTCTTGACCAGCGGCTGTGACGATCCGCAGGCGCGCGGCATGGCCGGCGATGCTTCCGCGGCCACGCAGAAGATGCAGGCCGAACTTTCAGCGCTGACTAAACAGAACGCGGCGATCCTGGAGAAACTCAACACCATTCAGGATGCGATCAGCAAGCAGGTCAATGACCGCATGGAGAAGGCCGAAAAAGACATCGCGGCTCTGCGGACCGAATTGATGGACCAGTTGGGGAAAGATGGCCAGCAGACGCGACTGGCCGCCACCGGCGTGGTTCAGAGCGCGCGCACCGATTTCGACAAGGAAATCACCGGCCTGAAGACGACGATCGCCGGCGACGTGCAGAAGATTCGCGAGGAAATGAAGGCGACAATGGACGACCTGAAGAAGTACATGGACAACCAGCTTCGCGATCTCTATCCATACGCCTATCAGCCGCATCGCGCCGACAAAACACCGCCGGCAGCAGACCCAAAGTAATTAAAAATTAAAAAGTAAAAATTAAAAATGCGCGGGTCGCAAGGCCGTGCATTTTTAATTTTGCATTTTTAATTTTTAATTCATCTCTCCCACGGCATCTTCGGCGGCGGCGACGGCTTGTCCGGTCGTGAGGATCGCGCGAACGGCTTCGATGTCTCGCGCGGGAGAGCGGTCGGCGTCCAGCGGCGGAACGCTGTGGCGCAGGAGGTCCAGCACCGGTTGCAGTCCGCGGCCGGTCTGCATGGCTCGCAGGTGAATGGCTTGCGCGGCGCAGAGGACTTCGATCGCCAGAACGGTCAGCACGTTTTCCAGAATCATGCGCGCTCGGCGAGCGGCCGTGAGGCCCATCGAGACGTGGTCCTCCTGATTGCCGCTGACGGGAATCGAATCCGCCGACGACGGGCCGCAGAGCGTCTTGTTTTCGCTGACGAGGGCCGCGGACGTGTACTGGGCGATCATGTAGCCGGAGTGCAGGCCTTCGCGCGGGGCGAGGAACGCGGGCAGGTCGGTCAGGTTGGGGTTCATGATCCAGTCCACGCGGCGCTCCGAAATCGAGCCCAGTTCGTGCAGGCCGAGCGCGAGGTAATCCATGCGGATGGCGATTGGCTGGCCGTGGAAATTTCCGCCGCTGACCACGCGGCCGTCATTCAGCACGAGCGGGTTGTCGGTAGCGGCGTTCAGTTCGATCTGGAGCATCTCGTCCACATGAGCCAGAGCGTCCCGAGCCGCGCCGTGAACCTGCGGCATGCAGCGCAGCGAGTAGGGATCCTGCACGCGGCCGCACCGCGCGTGTGAGAGATTGATCTGCGAGCCGGCCAGGAGCGCCTTCACGTTTCTTGCGCAGGCAATCGCGCCGGGATAGGGTCGCAGCCGATGGATGGCCGGGTCGCACGGCACGTGGCTGGAAAGCGTCGCGTCGATCGACAGCGCGCCGGCGATATCGGCGACCTTGCAGAGTCTGGCTCCGTCGGCTCGCAACAAGACGGCCATGGAGGCCATCGCTTGCGTGCCGTTCAAGAGTCCCAAACCTTCTTTAGCTTGAAGTTCCAGCGGGGCGACGCCGGCTTTCTGCATCGCGTCGGCGCCGCGCATCCACACGCCGTGGAATTCGGCCTGCCCTTCGCCAATCACCACGAGCGCCAGATGGGCCAATGGCGCCAGATCGCCCGACGCACCCAGCGAACCGATCTGCGGGATCAGCGGATGCACGCCGCCGTTGAGCATGGCCAGCAGCGTTTCGACGATGACCGGCCGCACGCCGCTGGCGCCTTTGGCCAGAGCGTTGGCTCGCAGCAGCAGCATGGCTCGCGTGGTCGCGCGGTCGAACGGTTCGCCAACGCCCGCCGCGTGGCTGCGCACGAGATTGCGCTGCAGTTCGGTCCGCTTATCCGCGCTGATGGCCACTTGAGCGAACTTGCCGAAACCGGTCGTCACGCCATAGACGGCGTCGCCGGCCGCGATGTGAGTTTCGACGATTTTGCGCGAAGCGTCCATGCGCGCCCGCGCCGCCGCCGCCAGTTCCACGCGCTCATTCCCGCGCGCGACGGCGACGACATCTTTCCAGGTGAGCGAATTTCCATCGATCGTCAGCATAGTTTTTGTCCGTGGTCCGTTGTCCGTCGTCAGTTGTGCAAGCGCGGAGCACAGTTGTCAATGGTACCGCAGGAGTTCCGCCCGCTGCTCTGGCGCCCCTCAAGTAGCGCAATCCTCCTGGATTGCGTGCCGCTCGTTCTCCCCTCCCCTTCGAAGGGAGGGGCCGGGGGAGGGGTTTGCGGAAGCGCCGCAAGTTCGTGCTGGCGGTTTGCTTTTGCCCGCGCCCCTCGCCCCGGTTACACTGCCCGCACTATGAGCCGCATTTCTCGCGCGACACTGACTTGCCTTGCGGGCCTGCTGCTGTTTGCCGGCTGCGAGGAAATGCGCGGCCTCGACCCGCGCGAACGCGCGGTGCTTGAACAGATTTTCGAAGAAGCGCGGCGCCTCGACGACGCTGGCCGCTATCACGAAGCGCTCGTCCGTTACGAGACGATTCTCGGCCGCCACCCGGAGTTCATGTCCACGCGCCTGAACGCCGCCATGTCCGCGTACGATGCCGGCGAGTACGACAAGGCCAAGGGCCATTTCGAAGCCTTGCACAAATACGGTCCGGGCGACTGGTTTGTCATCCGCAAACTGATCCAGTGCAATGAACGCCTCGGCAATAAAGAAGCCGTCGCTGAGTATCGCGCCAAGCTCGAGAAACTGCGCAAGCACGCCGAAGGCAGCATCGTGCTCAAGCGTTACGAAGGGCTGACGCGTGATTACATTCCCATCGGCACGATGCACCTGATCGGCTATGAGTTTTTCGAGCCGCAGAAGCATGGCCGCTTGTGGTTCTTCCGACTGGAAGACAAGAGCAAGGCGCCGGTCACGTCCTTTCTGCTCCAGGCCACGCCGTTTCACGACAATAGCGGCAAGCGCATCTTTTGCCTGACGGAGGCGACCGGAGGGTGGATGCGCATCTGGCACGTGGGCGCCGAAGGCCGCGAGTATGCCTGGACGCGCGACGTGGTGCTCGACTGCCTGCACGGAAAACGCCAGCCGCTCGTGACCAAACCGCTCCCCGCCGACTACGAAGCCCTCGCCGCGCCCGATGGCGCCCGTTCCGAACCTGAAAAGGCGAGGGAGGCAGGAGGCAGGAAGCAGGAGGCGGGAGAAGCGGGACGCGGAGACGCGGAGACGCGGGGACACGGAGAGGAACAGCCGTAGGAAGGTGGCAGTAAGCAGTAGCCAGGAGTGTGCCACGGCGGGCTTGCCCAGCAGTGCGAGTGCGGGAGCGGTCGTAGTGCGGGCGTCTCGCCCGCTGCTCCGGTTTCCCTCTCACCCGCGAGGGAGAGGGGTTAGTGGGAGAAAAGCCCCGCTTTTTTTGCGGACGATCGCCTGTGGGACCCTGCGGAATGTCAGCACATGGGTACGGCAAAGCCACTGCAATTCCACCTGCTCACGCTACTTTGCATTGTCCCTATTGCGAGCACGTCGCTCTACCTGAATCTCCTGCCTCGAGATGAAGTGATGCACGATGGCTGCTTCCTATGGTCGGTCATCAGAGGCCACGCCAAAGCATACGGTTTCCCGTGCACATGTTGGAACGAACGTTACGGCGTCTTGGCTGATGGCCTCCTCGCGAACCTTATTTTCGCGGCATGTGTGCTTGTCGCGGCTGCGTACGTCTGCGAAAAGATCACAAACTGGTTGCACCCGGAACCGGTCGCGGGAGAATCGGCCAAGTGAATCGTTTTGTTCCCGCCCTCCTTCTGTTGGCTTCTTTCACGGCCTTCTCCGGCGAACCCTCCACCCCTCCGCCCGCCGATCCCATCGCCGCGGCGATGCAGTCCGGGCGCGAACTCTTCCGCCAAAAGCAGTACGTTGAGGCCCTCGATCAATTCGCCCTTGCCCTCACGCTAAAGCCGGAAGACCGCGAGGCCGCGTTTCTGGCTGGACTGTCCGCGTACTGGTCGCGGCGGCCGGGTAGGGCGCTGGAGTTCTGGAACGAGTTGCTCGACACCGCGCCGCGCAAGAGCATGGAAGAGTGGAAGCTCGAAACGCATCGGCTGATTGCGCTCCTGGCGCTGAAGCAGAGCGACGCGGCCGACGCGGTGATCGAACGGATCTACGAACTTCGCCGCAAGCTGCCCGAACTGAAATCGGTCCCTGGCTTCACGCGCGAACACATTTTCCTGCGCGTGCCTCCGGCCGCGCTGCCGCCCACTGTTCCGGCATCGGTTGTCCCGCGACCGGTGGCTGGAGTCGCCCCGCCGCCGGTCCTGTTGCGTGTCGGCGCGTGGGAAGTCTTCGACGATAAGCACGAGTCGCAGCACGTCTGGCAATTCCTGGTGCGCGCGCAAAACGCTCCCGACGAGCCCCTGCTGCGCACGCTGCTGGTTTCAGTCGCAACCCTGCCCGGCGGTGAGGCCGGTTTTTTGCTCGACGAAGAACTGGGCGGGACGCACCTCGTCTACAAGCGCTGGCTGCAAAAGCCAACGTATGCCGACGTCCGCCCCTTGGTGATCGATATTCTGGGCGGCCGATTGGCACCCATCGAAGGCAAGGCGCCAGAGACTGCGCCCGTTGTTGTTGCGAAGCCGCCCGTTAAGGAGCCCGATCGAACGCAAACCAACGCGGAGCTTGTTGCGCTCGGCCGCATCCAGGCGCTGGCGCTGGCTCCGGAAGCCACGCGCATTCTCGCCATCGCCGCCAAGCTGGTCTCGGTGGATCTGGACGTGACGAAGCTCACGCGCCTGTCGCTGACCGACACGCAGCTTGCCACGCGTTACCTCAACGAGATGAAAGCCAAAGCTCCGCAGGCGCAGGAAGACGCCGCCGAACTGATCGATCTGATCAACAAGGCCCAGGCCGAGCACCTCGTTGCTGCCCTTTCGCACGTCGATGCGCTCGGCAAGCGCTCGCCCTACCTGGACTATTCCATTCTGACCGGACTGAACACGCGCGGCCGCGATTGCCCGACGGCGCTGCTGGTCGAATGCATCGGCAACGCCGACCCGATGGTCCGACAGACCGCCGCCCTGCTGCTCGCTAGAGCCGGCGACCGCCACGCACTCCGCCTGTTGTTCAAAGAAGTCGAAACTTCCGACGCGATCGGATGCAGCATCGTCAGTGAATGGCTAAGTGAACTGATCGGCCCGCAACTCGGCGAAGTCCCGCTTGCGAGTCGCCCCGACATCGACGACGCGCTCGCAAAGTGGAAAAAGAACGCCGCCCAGTGGTGGTCCGATCACGACAAGAAGCTGAAGCACAATTCCAAGAAAGCAGCGGACGAACCGTATTGGAAGTAGCCCTGTACCGCAGGCGTCCGGCCTGCACAACAAAGTGTTGCAGGCTTCCAGCCTGCACGTTTAGAAAACGACTGTGGACGTATTGCACGGGCAGCCAACGACAAACGACGGCTGCCCGTGCCACAAAATGCCTCACGCCGGTTCCGGCTTCTCGTTGATCAGGTACTTCGCGGCGATGGAACTCAGCGAAACGGCCGCCGGCTGCCCCTTGAGCAGTCTGCGCAGGGATTCCAGGTCGGTCTGCCAGGCGATGTCGCCAGGGGCCAGCAGGCACACACTGCCGGGGACGTGCGACGTGTGGAGCTGATGGTTGATGAAGTAATAGTGCGCGTCGCATTCCACGGTCGGATAGCCGCGCATGTAAGGCATGATGTCGTTGGGCTTGAACCACAGCTTTATCTCGCGCTCGGCGTCCAGGTCGTTGGCGGACGCGTGGACGAGATTGTCGATGCGATTGCTGATGACCTTTCCCGTCGCATCCGTGATCGGCACGACCGTGCCCAGCGTGCGCAGCGTGCCCGGAGCGGTTTCGCGGCCCTTGTGCGGGTCGGTCGGGCCGCAGATCGCGCGAATCTTCGTTACGGCTTCCGGTCCGCAGTAAACGATCGCGATCACGCGGCGCTTCTGCGGAGCGTCGGCGTAGTGAATCTTCCCCGTGATGTAGTCGAGCAGCGACGGATAAAACGGCTTGCCGTTGTGCTCCGCGTAGTGCTCTTCGGCCAGCATGCGCGTGACCTGCACGATCTTCGTCGCCGCAAACCGCAGCCCCGTGTGGAACTCCGAGAACTGCGACAGAATATAGCCGGTCAAGGACAGCTTCAGCGCGTCCGGCTTGATCAGCACCAGTGTCTGTTCAGGATTGACTGCCATTCCGTTTCGTCTCCTTAGCCCATGAAAAGAAGCATCTTAACGGCCTCTTTCCAAAAGAAAAATCAGAACTTTCATTCTTTTGCGCCGCGGGTGTGGCACGGGCAGGCTACGCCGCGTCCGTTTGCGGCGTAGATTGCCCGTGCAGCGGCGCCGGGTTCACGGGCAATCCGCTGGAGCAAAAAGACGCTCCAGCGGCCTGCCCGTGCCACACACTAGCGGTCGCCCAGGCACGTTCCGACCTGCCGCGCCGTTTGCACCCAGGGATGATCCAGCGGCACCGTCTTTTTGCGTCCGGCGACTTTTTCGAGCGGCACCGGGACGCAGTCGTCGCCTTTGACCGCCACCATCACGTTGTAAACGCCCTTGGCCAGCAGATCGGCCGCTTTCACGCCCAGCCGCGTGCAGAGCAGGCGGTCCGTCGGCGATGGAATCCCGCCGCGCTGAACATGACCGAGCGAGGTCACGCGCACCTCCACGCCCGTCAGCCGTTGCAGGTCTCTCGCCAGGCGGCTTGCATGCGGTTCCTCATAAAGCGGAATCGGTGCGTCGTCCTCGTTCTTGTGCTTCGGCTTCATTTTCTCTTCTTTGGCCTTGCGCCGGGACTGAGCCGCGGCCTGAGCTTGCGCATGTCGCGACGCAGCGCCTTCGGCCAGCGCCAGGATCGAGAACTTCTTGCCGTGGCGAAGCCGCTCGCGCAGGAAATTGCCGATGACCGCTTCGTCGTACGGAATTTCCGGAATCAGAATCACATCCGCGCCGCTCGCGCAGCCGGCGCCCAGCGCCAGCCAGCCCGAATTGTGTCCCATGAGTTCGCAGACGATCAAGCGGTGGTGGCTGGTGGCGGTCGTGTGCAGCCGATCGATGGCTTCGGTCGCGATGGCCATCGCCGTATCGAAGCCGAACGAGATATCCGTCTCCGGCACGTCGTTGTCGATCGTTTTCGGCAGCGTGAGCACGTTCAGCCCGCCGACTTTGTGCAGATGTAGAGCGTTCTTCTGTGTTCCGCCGCCGCCCAGGCAGACGAGGCAATCGATCCCCAGGCGCTGCGCGTTGGTCACGGCGGTTTCGGTCATGTCGAGCACTTCTTTGCCCATCGGCATCTTGCGCGGCTTGTCGCGGCTGGTGCCCAGGATCGTTCCGCCGTGCGTGAGGATGCCGCTGACCATGTCCGGTTCCAACGGCATCGTGCGGTTCTCGACCAGTCCACGAAAACCATCCAGGATGCCGATGACGTGCATTCCGTACATGCTCACGGCGGCCTTCGTGATCGCGCGAATCGCCGCGTTCAACCCCGGGCAATCTCCGCCGGACGTCAGGATTCCGATCGAACGCGTCTTGCTCATAACCCCCCCGTTCTATTGCGGATTGCGGATTTTGGATCGCGGATTGAACAACTCCGCAACCACCTTACCAGACACCAGACACCAGACACCAGACACCAGACACCAGACCACCACTCAACAACCTACACCTTCTCCGGCCGCGGAATAATCACCGTGTTCTTGCTGATCGCTTTGCGGAACAGATCGCTGAGGATCACTACGCGCACCCGACCGTCGGGAATGTTGATCTGGTGCGCCGCGAACGCCCGCCTGAGGCGCTCCACGAACAGCGTGTTGATCGCTGCATCCTGCTGCGGCAGGACGAACAGCTTTATGCGCAGGAAAACGTCTTTTGTTGTGCTCTGCAGGACGCCCTCGACCGCCGGCACTTGCGGAAAAAATGGAACCTCGTTCGCAATGTCTTTGCAGACGCGTTCCGCAACATCCTTCGCCGCCGGACCGGCTTCGGTGTTCTCCAGTGAAACGTCCACAATGGCCTGAACCACGCCCGCCGAGTAGTTGCTGACCTGTGCGATATTGCGATTAAAAATAATGTGCTGCACGCCCAGATAGTCGCGCAGCTTGATTACGCGCAGACCGATCTCTTCGACCACGCCGGCCTTTCCGCCAATCTCCACGTAGTCGCCCACCGTAAGCTGATCTTCGGCGAGAATCGACAGCCCCGTGATCACGTCCTGCACCAGGCCTTGCGATCCGAAGCCGATCGCCGCGCCGACGGCCGCGCTGCCAAAGGCGAGCGACGTCGGGTCGACCAGCCCCCACATCGAAAGGATCGCCAGCGCCGCGCCGATGTATACGACATACTTGATGGTGCTGCCGATCAGCGACGTGACCGTTCCGATTTTGCGGCGGTAAACGATGCCGCGCGAGTGCTCAATCCGCGTCTCCAGCCGCCGGATCACGCGCTTCAGCAGCCAGATCACCAGCGCGGCGAGGATGAGAATCAGCAGCGAATGGACGGCGTGCTGGGCCGCCTTAGCGATCTGTTCGCCAAAGAGCTCAAGCAACCGGTCCCATAGCTTGTCGAAGAAGTTCAGCGACATCAACGCTATCCCAATTAAAAATTAAAAACCAAAATTGAAAATCAGAGAGCCAGAGCGCGATGGGTGCATGACTGGACTTGCGCGCCTCACTCCCTCTCCCCTGCTGGGGAGAGGGTGCCGCGCTGGAAGCGCGGCGGGTGAGGGGTAGCTCTACCGCGGCCCCCTCATCCCGGTCTCGCTTCGCTCGCTCGGCCTTCTCCCCACGGGGGAGAAGGTCACTGCAACACCCATCGTCCACCCCAGCGCGATCCCTGACACGCGCCATCTGTGTTAACTTTGAATTTTAATTTTGAATTACTGTTTCGCTCCGCCCAACGGGATTTTGGTCGAGATCTCCTCCTCCATCACATCTTCCGGATCCGCCCAGTTGATCTTCCACTGCCCGTCTTCGCTGACGGCGGGCTCGGTGATCGTCTTTGGTTTTTCGCCGCCGGCTTCGTAGTATTCCAGAATCAATTTGGCTGATTTGCTATCCGCCGCGACATCGACTTTCTTCAGCACGAAATCGGCGAACGTCAGCGCCGGCACGCGCTCTTCGCCGCCTTCCTGAAGCATTTCCGTGTACGCCTCGACATCGCCCTTGGGCACCAGCGTCGCGATGGCCTTCGCGTCACGTGTGCGAATGGCTTTCAAGAACTTCGCCAGCACGCCCGCCGGCCCCGCGTCGGCCTCCTGGGGCTCCTTTGGAAATTTGCCGTCTATCTTGGCCTGCAAGCGCGCCAAGGCCGAATTGATATCCGCGGGGTTGACGAGATCGGGGAACTTGTCGCGCAGCGTGGAATACTGGCTCTTGGCTTTGGCGTAGTCTTTCAGCACGTACTCGTTGCAGCCGCCCGCGAGCTTGTAGACTTCCGCGCGCATGCGTTCCACGGGAATCGTCTCGATCATCCAATCCGCCAAAGCCGCGACCTGCTTGTATTCCTGCGCGTCAGTCATCAGCGTTTCCAGCAATTCGCTGGCGGAATCCTGCGCTTCCTTGTCCAGCGGGAACGCCGCCGCGTACGCTTTCACCTGCGCGGTTGCGTCGGGCCAGCGTTTGGTGGCGATGAAGACATCCAGCAGCGAGCGGTGTGCGAACTTGATCTCCAGGCTCCGCGGGTACTCCTGGATAATCCGCTTCGAAACGACCTCCAGATTCTTGGCATCGTCAAGTTTCATGTAGATTTCGGCCAGCAGCTTCAGGGCCGGAGCGGTCAGGCGGCCGTCTTTGCCGCTGGCGTTCACGCCGTCTTCGGCCGCTGCAATCGCGTCCTTGAAGCGTTGGAGCGTCAGCAGGGCGCCGGCGCGGCCTTGTCCGCCGGGCTCCTCGCCTTCCTTGGCCGCGTGTCCCGCGCCGACCTGCACCGCCGCGCGCAACAGCCCCGCAGGTTCGGGGTTGGCTTTCAGCGCCTGGTCCAGTTCATTCAGAATCTGCTCGGCCTTCTTCACCTCTTCGATCTGCTTCATAATCTCTTGCACGCGTTGATAGCCGTATTGCCGCAGAGCGTTCTGCGAAGCGTAGCTGGCCATCTGACTCCAGTTCTGGCGCAGTTTCTCCAGTGCCTGGACCGTTACTGGCTCCTTCTGGAGTTTTTGGTGTTCGGTTTCGACGTCGCGATAAAGCTCCATCGAACGCTGGTCGATCTGCTGGCGCAGCGTCTTGGCGCGTTCGGCCACCTTCGGGTCGGCGTTCTTGAGCAACGCGTTCAGCGCTGAGTAGCCGCGGGCGCCGGAGTCCAGGAAGGTCTTCGCCGCGGCTTGTTGTTTGGCGGGGTCGCTGGATTGCAGATCCTGCAGCGCAGCCGTCCAATCCGTCACTTGTGGAGTTGCCACGATGACGGGTTTGGGCGGAATGGGAGTCGCGCCGGGCAGAGTGGCAGAGGGCGTGGGATCTTTTGCCGGAGTCGGAGGTGTCTTTTCTTCGGCGGGAACAGCAACGGAAAGCGCCAGCGCCACCAGCGTGGCTGCGGCAAAAATGACTTTGAATTGCATGTGAACTCCTTAATAGGCAAATTCCAGTCTTCAGAGATATCGAAAAGAGCGTGGTGCGTCAACTCTAGTAGCGCAATCCTCCCGGATTGCGAACGTGATCCGACGCAATCCAGGAGGATTGCGCTACAAGTCCTTGATTCGCGCGCGCTGAGCCGTTAAGAGTCATCCCTTCACGCGAGGAACATTCATGTCCGATGCACGCAAGACACTTCCTGGTTGGCTGAGCGGCGGGCCGTTGTTGTGCGCCGCGTTCCCTGAAACTCCCGCGGTCCAGAAACTTCGCGGCGCCGGCGGCAGCGATGGCGCACAGATCTACGCCGCAGCATTCTCCGACGCCGCTCTTGAAGGATTGGTTGGCGCAGGAATCAAGGTCGTTTGGCTGCGTTTCTTCAGCGGCCTGGGTCTTGAGTTCGAAAAGGCCGAGATTGAACGCGTCAGCGCGTACGTTGCCAAGGCTCGAACGGCGGGGTTGAAAGCGGCGTTATCGGTGCAGCTTGGTTCCCTGGCGCCCGAAACACTGTTGCTGGAAGAAGGCGATGCCGCAAACTGGCTCGCCGTCAATCAGGATGGCCAGAACGTCGTGCCGCAGGCGCCTGAGTTCTACCGCCAGCGCCCGTGCTACAACGCCGAAGGCTTCATGCGCTACATGGAACGCGTTTGCGGCCTTGCGTCCGATTGCGGAACCGACCTGGTCCACTTCGACGGCATCGTGCACAACCCGGAACCCGACACCTGCCGCTGCCCGATCTGCGTTGCGGCGTTCCGCGATTTTGTCCGCCAGCAGTACGGTTCGCAGGATGAGCATACCCGCCAGGCCGGACTGGCTCGCTTCGGCTTCAACACGTTTACGCACCTGCGCCCGCCGATGGTGCTGCGCGCCGCTGGCGGCGTGAGTCCCAATCCAGCGTCCGAAAGCCCGCACATTCAGGAGTGGATTCGTTTCAAGGCGCACACGCTGGCGCAATGCGTCATGCGTCTTGGGCATGGGCTGCGGAAGCGCAATCCGGAGTGCGCCATCGGCGCCGATTTGTTCCGCTACCTGAACGCCGGCGTGGAACTTGGCTGGCGCCACGGAATCGATTACGCGCTGCAACTTCCGGCCTTGGATGTTGTCACGGTTCAGGTGCCGCATGCGTGCAGCGTCTCGCGGCTCAAGGCTGAAACCCCAGCGGTGCTCAGCGAGCAACTTACGGTCGCCCGCGCCTTCGGCGTGGTGACACAAGTGCCCGCTCAACGCGCGCCGCTGAGCGTCGCCGACAGCGGCGTTTTTGAACGGCAGCAGTATGAGTTGTTTGAGTTGACGGCGTGAAGGCGAAGTAGCAGTCGGCAGTGGCAGTAGGCAGGATTGCATATCGCTAAGCGCATCCGAATGATGAATGATGAATGCGGAATGATGAATATGGCTTCAACGGCGCAGGCGCGGACGCCAAAGGCCTAATTCCGCATTCAGCATTCCTCATTCATCATTTCGATGATTTTCAAATCTTGTCCAAAAAGCAGAGGGGCCAAGCGCGAAGGGACTGGCGCTAGAACGCCGCCAACGCCACCTGCCGGTTCTCAGCCAACGTGAACTCGCTGGTCAACTCAAACATCTCCAGCATGCCGCGTAGCGTGGGGCTGGCGTTGGCGAAGACGATGCTCCCGCCGTTTCTCTGCGCGGCCAGCAGCGCATTCAGAAAGACGCCAAGTCCGGGCAGCGCGATCTCGTGCACTTCTCCCATGTCGAAAAGCAATCGGTAGAAGCCTTGAGCAAAGATGTTCTCGATGGCTTCCTCCAGCCGCTGGAAGTTGCAGGAGTTGATGCTTCCTGAAAGCCGGACGATCATCAGCTTCTTGCTCGGCAACAGTTGGCTGGCGATGACGAGATCACGCATGGCGGCTTCCTTTTCCCTGAAGACTTTGTCCGAAGTCCTTCTCCACAACGGCCCTCAGACAAGAATCACGCCAAAGCGAGCGGGGAAGTTCTCGTTTCATTGCGTCGGGCAGCACGTTGTGTGGTCGCGCCCCAAATATGCAAACCCGGCTGGCGCAGTGAGGATAAAGCGGTCTCAAGCTTTCGGTTCCGGAAGTAATGCCCCATAACTCACGTCATCCGGCAGCTTGCTTTTTCAGTTTTGATCTGGGAGAAGTGGTGGGTTGGTATTTTGAAAATGGTACTTGGTGAGTGGTAGGGAAGGTATCATGGCTGCGAAAAAACGAACGAAGCCTGCACAGGATAATGGCGATGTCACCGTCGCACTTGTGCAGATGTCGTGCAGCACGAAGCGCGAGGAGAATCTCGCCAAAGCCGAGCGAAAAATAAAAGAAGCGTCCCAGCAGGGCGCTCAGATCGTGTGCCTTCAGGAGCTGTTCGCCAGCCGGTATTTTTGCCAGATTGAACACGACTCAAACTTCGAGTTGGCCGAATCCATCCCCGGCCCGACCAGCCGGGCTCTTTCGCGCGCTGCGGCCGATGCCAAGGTGGTGCTGATCGGGTCCGTCTTTGAGCGGCGCGCGCCGGGGGTGTTTCACAACACGGCTGTCATTATTGATTCCAACGGCGAGTTGCTCGGCATCTACCGCAAAATGCACATTCCCGACGACCCGCGGTACTATGAGAAGTTCCATTTTACCCCCGGCGATGCGGAGCCTGGATTCCAGGCCTGGAACACCAAGCAAGGCAAGATCGGCGTTCTGGTTTGCTGGGACCAGTGGTTTCCGGAAGCCGCTCGCCTGACTGCACTGGCCGGCGCGCAGATTCTGTTCTACCCCACCGCCATCGGCTGGCATAAGGAGGACGGCCCGGCGATCCGGCAGGCTCAAGTCGATGCCTGGGAGCTCGCTCAACGCGCCCACGCTCTGGCCAACGGCTGCTTCGTCTGCGCCGTGAACCGCGTTGGCCGCGAGGATGATTTGCAGTTCTGGGGCGGCTCCTTCGTCGCCGACCCATTTGGACGCATCATTGCCAAGGCCAGTGCCGATAAAGAAGAGACGCTGCTGGTGCGCTGCAACAGGGCCAGCATCGACGTGACTCGCCGCCAGTGGCCCTTCTTGCGCGACCGGCGAGTGGACGCGTATGGGGGTTTGTTGAAACGTTTGTTGGACTGAGGCAGAGGAATTCAAAATTAAAAATTCAAAAGTAAAAATCAACAGCACGATTTCAGGCCGCCTGCGCGCGAGGATTTTTAATTTTGACTTTTTGATTTTTAATTGGGCGCATCATGGCTGATCTACCAAAAGACTTGGGTTACCGCATGCCCGCTGAATGGGAGCCGCACGAAGCGACGTGGCTTTCCTGGCCACACAACCCGCGCACGTGGGCGGGGAACTTCGGGCCGATTCCGGGCGTGTTCGCTGAGATCGTGCGCGGCTTGTGCGGCGGCGAGAAAGTCCGCATCTGCGTGCGCAATGCGGTGAGTGAGGCCGGCGTTTGCCAGCTTCTAAAAGACAACGGCGTCGATGGCACTAATGTCGCCTTTTACCACATTCCCACCAACGACGCGTGGGCCCGCGACCACGGACCCATCTTCATTCGCCGCGACGGCGGAGCGCACAGCTATCCGCTGCTGGATGCCGGTGTGGAGCAGGCTGTCCAGCCTGCTCAGGGCAGGCTAGACAGCCTGCCCCACGCGTTGGCGATTATCGATTGGAAGTTTAACTCCTGGGGCGAAAAGTATCCGCCGTGGGACGACGACGACGCGGTGCCGGAGCGCGTGGCCGAAATGCTGAAGCTGCCCTGCTTCCATCCGCGCGTGGTGCTCGAGGGCGGCTCGATCGACGTCAACGGCAAGGGAACGCTGCTGACCACCGAATCGGTGCTGCTCAACCCCAACCGCAATCCGACGCTGAGCCGCAAGCAGATCGAAAGCCGCCTGGACGAGTACCTTGCGGCGCGCAACGTCGTGTGGCTGGGTGGCGGAATCGCCGGCGACGACACCGACGGCCACGTGGACGATCTCACGCGCTTCGTCAACGAAACGACGCTGGTCACCGTGGTCGAAGACGATCCGCAGGACATCAACTATCGCCACTTGCAGGAGAATTTCGAGCGCCTGCAGGACGCTCGCGACCAGGACGGCCGCAAGCTGGAAATCATCAAGCTTCCCACGCCGGGCAAAGTCTTCCGCGGCCCCAGCAACGACCCGCGACCGGCTGACGAGCGCCTTCCGGCCAGCTACGCGAACTTCTACATCGGCAACGCGACGGTGCTGGTGCCCGTCTTTGGCCACGAGAACGACGCGAAGGTCTTGGGCATGCTCGGCGAATTCTTCCCCGGCCGCAAGATGGCCGGCATCCGCTGCAACGATCTGGTCGGCGGCTACGGGGCGATCCACTGCGTGACGCAGCAACAACCCTCTTGATTTTGGAATTTCGATTTTGGATTTTGGATTGTGTGGCACGGGCAGACGCCGTTCTGCTGTTGGCTGCCCGTGCGGCGTGGCGAGTGACGAGTGACGAGTGAATTGGCCTGTGATTATCCATACCACACGTCACGCACCACTCGTCACCCGTCACTTCTTCTTCCGTTCCAATGAATCAATCACCCGATACGGCAGCGTCACCACGCCGCCGGCCATGTCGGCTGTCACTGCTTCAGGTGTCAGCGCAATCAAAGCCACTTCAAAGCGGCTGCCGTTGCGCAGAGTGAGTATCCAGGCGCGGAACTTGGGGCGGGCGTTCTGTGCTTTGGGGTCTTTGGGAAAGACGAGCGTCTTCACTTGAGCGATCCCGAAGGTCCATGGGCCGTTCTCGTCCTTTACCGTCAGTTCGCCTTCGAACATATCCGCGGCCTGGATTTCCACGTTCGGCATCGGCTGCAGTTCTTGCGTGCTTTGCAGATCGAGGCCCTGCGGCTTCTTCTTCGGTTCGGCTTTGGGGTCGGCGTTCGGAGCCTCCTTTTTCTCCGCCGCTCCTTGCCCCCTCACCCCTAACCCCTCTTCCTCGCGGGGGAGAGGGGGACCGGGGGCCGCTTCCTTACGGTCGCGGTTCTGATCGCGGCGCGTGAAGTCCACCCCCGGCTTTTCGTCTTTCCCGAGTTCCACGGGCGGAGGCAACTCGCCAGACTCCGGCGTCTCGGGCGCAAAATCGATCTTCAGCAGCGTTTGGCGCGGCAAGCGCAGTTCGGTTTTTCCCGGCAGCATGAACAGGGCTTCTTTGTCATCCAGTTTTAGGAAGAACGCGCGGAAGCTCTCGCCATTCTGCAGCAGAACGCCGTGCGGCGTGCCGAGCGAGAGCAGCTTGTCTTTCTTGTCAGTAGTGCTCGCATCCTTGTCGGCCGGCACGGAGGCCGGCGCTACCGGCGCTACTGGCCGCGCGGGTTCGAAGCGTTCGATGTCATCCATGCTGAGCGGCACGGCGGCGGTTTTCTCATTGAGGAATGCCGGCCGCAGGGAAACGCCTTTTTCGGCCGAAGCGTCCGTGATCTGACCGCATAGGTGTTCGCCCGATGCCAGCCACACGCCGCTCTGGTCCACCGGATGATCGACAGCCGCGATCCGGTCGAAGAAGACATCATCTATAATCAGGTCCTGCTCTTTGCCGGAACCGCGCCGGAAGAACCGCGCGCGCGCAATCGGCACGGCCGAACGCACGCCCAAATATTCAGCAAAGTTGCGGCCCGGCGGCAGAGCTTCTTCGCCCGGCATGCCGTGGCTGAGCACCTCCGCGAGCTGCCGCCCGTCGGCATCATAGACCGCCAAGCCGATGGTCCCTTCGGCCGCCCGCGCATCCACGGCTCCGCCAACGATCATCACGCCGCCGGCGCGCCAGGAACCATCCTGCCGGGAGAAACTGCCCGGGATCGCGAACTGTACGTTCAAGTCTGACTTTTTGAGCTGTAGGCCAAGCCCTGAACTGAGCCCCGCCAGTTTCGTCTCCACCGCTTCGATCGCCACGCCGGGAGCCGCGCGCAATAGAACGCCGAGCGGCGCGTACGCGTCCTCGATGCGCTCGCCGGCCTTCACGGGGCGACGCGGCGAACCGGGCTGCTGGCCGCTTGGAGCGTTGTCGATGGTGAGCACGGTGAGCCCTGAGAGCGCCTTCGGCGGCGGCAGCCTGCCATCCTGCGGCGGCCAGCGTTCGGCGGCGCTGGCGGGCGCGGGGTTAGTTTTCAGCACGATATCAACGGGAGCGGCGGCGGCCGGCAGCCTGGCCTCGTCGATCGCGCCGGGCTGCAGCAGTTCGACGCTGGTCAGGGCAGCCAACGGCAGCCGGAAAACGCCCCAGCGGCTGCGCAGCACAAAGCTATTCTGCGCCAGTTCACCTGCAGCGCTACCGCCGTCGGCCAAGGTGATTTGATCGTCGGCAGTTCCGGCGGGCAGAGCCATCTCGGCGAGCAGTTCCTTGGCGCGCGAAGAGACTTCAGCATCCGGGGAGGCGCTCGCCTTGCGCAGCGGCCGGACGGCCGCCTGGCCCAAGGCGCGAAGTTGTGCGAGAGCTTTCTCGCGCAGTTCAAATTTCGGACTTTGCAGATCGCCCAAAGCCACGAGGGCCTGGTTCTCCTGATTGGGGTCCACGCGCCGGCCGAAGGCGATCTTTTTGATTGTGGAAAATTCGAATTTGCGAGGGGCGCCATTGCCGTCTGGCCGCAGCATCAAGGTGCGGTCCGCGGAAAGAAGGCCCTGAAGCTGGGTGCCGCCGATCAGTGTGACGCGCGCGGGACGCTGGGCGGGCGCCGGTTCTTCGGCGCAAGCGACCGCGCAGAGCAGCGCGAGAAGGCAGTGACAAGTCAGGCGCATAAACGTCCCGCCGGATGAAATCACAGCAAGCTGTAAACAACTCCAATACTACAACTTTCTTTGTTCGGGATCAATTTAAGTGACTTTTGACATATACAGGATAGATTTTGTCTGCGGAGTAGTAAGCATAAGGACACCATTCATTCACTATAATTGAGGGCAGGGGATGCCCACCACTGGAGGGTGTAAGATGCGCTCAGTTAGAACTCTATTCGCTTTAGGTATGCTGGCCCTGCCGCTTTGCGCCGCTACGCCGCCTGATGTTGGTGATTTGACATTCGATAGCGGCGACACGGCGTTAGCAGGCTCCACCGTCGGAATCAGCGTGCCGGCCACGTCGCCGGACAACCTGGCGCTGACGTTTTTGTGGGATTTTGGCGATGGCACGCCAAATGTGACCACTACAACCAACAGCACCAACCACGTATTTGCCGCCGAAGGCGATTACCTGGTGGATGTGGCGGTCAGCGACGGCGTCAACCCGGTCGAGCGCGCAGGCAGTGCCATTACTATTGTCCCCGTTCCCGACCCGAGTGCCCCCATTGGCGCGGACGCCTCGATTGTTCAGGTCAACCCCGATATCAACTTAAGCATCACCGTCGCGCTGGATCAGGACGGCGTGGTCCAATTCAACATCGACGATTCGCAGCTTTCGCGCTCGGCCAACACGATCGAAACGGATTTCGGTGACACCCCGCTCGGTGGCCGAACGACGGCGACGGGCAGCAGGCCGCTTCATTCGTACTCGCAACCCGGGAACAACCCGGGCATCTTCACCGCGACGACCAAGGTCACTGACACGGCATCCAGCAGCGAACTCGGACGAAGCCGCAAGTCGCTGGTGATGGGCAACGCCGACATGGGCTTGCCTCCGGTCGTCACAGCCGCGCCCGTCAGCAACGAGATCAACGTCACCAAGCTGAAGGGTAAAGTAAACCTCAACAGCGCCACCAAGAAGGATTCGGTGAGTTTCACGTGGACCATCGAACTGGCCGAGGGACTGGACATCTCCGTGCCACAAGACATTGCGCTCAGCATCGGGAACATCACCGAAACCGTGACGCTGACGAAGGGCAGAGGCAAGGGTGTCACGTACTTCAAGAATGTGAGCGTCAAGTACCCCAAGCTGCCTAAAGGCCAGACGCTGACAACGGCCGGTCTGACCGCGACCGTGACGGCTCAGGTTAGCGCCATCGGGCTTTCAGCCGCCGGAATGGACACCGATGGAGTGACGGCCCGCAAGAAGGTCGGCACCCCCAAGCTGCAGGTGCTCATGTTGATCGGCGGCATCGGCTATTCCAGCCAAGCCGAGATTACCATCAAGCCGTCCGTCAAGGGTGACAACGTCCTCATCGGCCGCGCAGCGGTACCGTAATTTGGTGAATGGTACTTGGTGAGTGGTGAGTGGTGAAAAAACGGCGCCTTTTTGGGCGCCGTTTTTCTGGTGTCTGGTGTGGCGTCGAAAAAAACTCTGAGATGGTAGCGCCGGCCTCCGTGCCGGCCGTTCAGCGTGCCGCTAGGATTCGCCTGCAGGGGCAATCCGAGCGGCTCAGGTACGGCCGGCACGGAGGCCGGCGCTACCGCCAAGCTTACTTCAGTGTGGCGGCCAGATCCTTCGCGGCATCGGCGCCGGTCAGACGCAGGTCGAACTTGTCCTGAAGCACCTTGAACACGTTCGGCGTGACAAAGGCCGGAGCGTTCGGGCCGATGCGGATGCCTTTGACGCCCAGATGCAGCAGCGTGAGCAGCACGGCGACGGCTTTCTGTTCGAACCAGGAGATCACCAGCGTCAGCGGCAGATCGTTCACGCCGCAGTTGAAGGCTTTTGCGAGCGCCAGGGCCACCTGAATCGCGCCGTAGGAATCGTTGCACTGGCCCATGTCCAGCAGGCGCGGCAGGCCGCCGAGCGTGCCGTAGTCATGGTTGCGGATGCGGAACTTTCCGCAGCCGAGCGTGAGGATAATCGTGTTGGACGGAGCCTGTTCGGCAAAATCGCTGAAGTAGCTGCGGCCAACTTCATAGCCATCGCAGCCGCCGATCAGGTAGAAGTGTTTGATCGCGCCGCTCTTCACGCCGGCAACAACCTTGTCGGCCAGGCCCAGAATGGCCGTGTAGTGGAAGCCGATGGTGCTCGTTTTCTCGTGCTTTGCGGGCAGCGGCGCGCTGGACAAGGCTTTCTTGATCAAGGGCGCAAAATCGTTGCCCTGGATCCGTGTGCCGCCGGGAACAGCCGTGGCCCGGGTGGTGAAGATTCTGCCGGCGTAATCGGGCGGCGGGACAAGAATGCAATTGGTTGTGGCCAGGATCGGGCCGGAGAAGTCCGAGAACTCTTTCTTCTGCTTCTGCCAGGCGTCGCCATAGTGCCCCGCGAGGTGCTTGTACTTTTTGAGCTGCGGATAGGAGTGTGCGGGGAGCATTTCGCCGTGCGTGTAAATATTGATGCCCTTGCCTTCGGTCTGCTTGAGCAGGTCTTCCAAGTCCAGCAGATCGTGGCCGGTGACCAAAATGCCCGGGCCGGCTTTCGTGCCTTCGTAGACTTCGGTTGGCTGCGGGGCGCCGAAATGATCGACGTGGCCGTCGTTGAGCATCTGCATGACCTTCAGGTTCATGCGCCCGCATTCCAGGACCATGCCGAGCAGCGCCGGGATATCGAAATTGACGTTGGTGACGGTCGCGAAGAGCGCTTCTTCGATGAACGCGCTGACTTCTTCATCGCGTTTGCCCAGGCGCCGTGCATGCGCGGCATAAGCCGCCATGCCTTTGAGGCCATAGAGCAGGATTTCCTGAAGGGACTGGACATCGGGATCTTTGCCGCAGACGCCTGGAGCGTCTCCATTACATCCAACGCCGCCGCGGGCTTGTTCGCACTGATTACAGTACATCTCGTCTCCTCCAAAAGGTGGGCCACGAATTCGTGTCCAGGATGCACGAATTCTTACTATGGGAGTTCTGGATAGTCAAGTCCAAATATATGATTTTCTTCTTTTTTCAATTGCGACATTCGACAGTCAGCCCCAGGTTTCCCGTAGCGCTCGTGCGAGAACCTGAAAGGCCACGCTGTGTTCGATGCCGGCTCGATATAAAAGGCCGAAGGGGAGCGCGCCGCCACGCAAGCGGAAAGAGACATCGAAGCAGACCGTTTGCGGTTCATGCGGCAACTCGACGCGTGTTGGGTTTCCGCGCCGCCCGGAGAGCAAAAAGGGCACAAAGGCAGGCGCCAGGCCCGCTCGCACGAGGGCGCGCATCGTCTGCGAGAAGCCGACTTCCGCCGCGACTTTGAGATGCTCGCCGTATTCGCGAAAAAGCCGTTCTGTGAGGATGCGCCGCGCGGACGACGGACCGTAAACGATCAACCTGTGGCGGGCGATCTCCTGCGGCGTAGGGGTGTGGCCGAGGTCCGCCAGCGGATGCCCCGTTGGCACCAGCAGCGCCACGCCGATGCGCCCGAGCGCCTCCCAGCGTATTCCGCGCGGCGTTTCGCTGAGATGCACCAATCCGGCGTCAGCCTGCCCGCCGCGAATGTAGCTGATGATGTCTTCTGCCGGCAGTTCGTCCATCCGCAGGTGAAACTCAGGATTCGCACGCTGGACTTTCAACAGCGCAGGTGGCAACGCGCTCATGGCCAGGAACTGATCCGTGGCCAGCACGAGCGGTCCGCTGGCGGCGCCTTTCATCTTTTCCAGAACGCGCGGCAGGCCTTCGAAGAAAGGAGCGATGAATTCAAAGAGCGCGCGGCCTTCCGGCGTCAACTCCGTGCGCCGCGGACCGGCCTGCCGCACCAGCGTCAGGCCCGTATCCTCCTGCAGGCCGCGCACCTGCTGGTACACGGCAGGCTGCCCGATGGGGTAGGAGAACGCTTGCGCCGCGCGTGTGTAATTGCCCAGTCGCGCGACGTGGTAGAAGCCTTCAAGTTGGTGAATGCGAAGCGGCGGCATTGGGTGGCTCCCCCGATCTATCAATGAAATCAATAGAAACAATATTTATTCTCGATTTTGAAAAGCGCAAGCTGAAGCGTATTCTTAATAGAGAAAGTTATCGCAACGGGACTTGCGGAGGGGCACCGCATGGAACTGATCATTACGCTGGTCGTTTTGAGCATCGTTGGCATCTTCATCCTGGGCTTGATTACGGCCTGCCGCCTGCTGGTGCAGGCTCTTCGTGGCGCGGAGCCCGAACCGTACCGCGCACCTCCGCCGCCGCCGCCGCCGGTGCATCGGACGTCGTCGCGGCAGGAAACCTTGCAGCAGCTTGAGCGCGAAGTGAACGCGGCCTTCTACAACGGCCAGATCAGCAAAGAGACGTACCGCGACATGCGCGCGTTTCTGGAACACGAACGCGCAAGCTTGGGCTACGCGCCGGCGCAGAAGCCAGCGCGCTCTGCGACGTCTTCGCCGCCGCGCGTTTTTCCTGCTCGCACGCACGAGATTGGCGCCGAAAAGCAGGCGCCAATCACGAGCGTGCCACCCGCTGCGCCCGAACCAGATCCGCTCACCCGGAAGATCGATGACCAGGTCACTGCCGCCGCCAATCGACTCCTCGACGAAATGGCCGGCGCTCCCAAGATGGACGCCGCGAAGGCTCCCGAGAGCCCGCACGCGGAACCGGGTTTCAAGCCCGAGCGCGTTCGCGCAGCCATGGCGCGGCTGCAAGCAGATTCGGCAGCGCCAACTCCACCGGTGGCCGAAGAGAAGCCGGCGGCCGCTGCAGAGAGTCTGGAGGCTGTGCTCGGCGTTGCTCACACAGCCGCGCAGGTGGTGCCGGCCTCCGTGCCGGCCGGCAGGGACGCCGGCCCCACCCCGGCCGGCAGGGACGCCGGCACCACCCCGGCCCTCGCCTCTGGTGCCCCCAGAGGTGAGGGTAAAGCTGCTGCGCCGGCACGGCCCGTTGCGCCAGCGCCTGTTGAGCCCAGGAAGTCGCTCGCGGAACGGCTTTTTACGCCGGAGAACGCGCGCATTTTCCTGGGCTTGGGAATCTTCTTCATCTTCATCTCCAGCGTGGCGCTGGTGCGCACGAAGATGTGGGATGATGCGTCGCCGCAGCTTCGCATGACGCTGTTGCTGGCCGGGACCGGCGTGTGCAGCGCTCTGGGTTTTGTGCTGCGGCGCTGGACGTCGTTGCGCGTCACGGCGCTGGGTTTCCTGATTCTGGGCCAGCTCGCGCTGATGCTGGACACGTACGCCGCGCTGATTCGTCCGGCGGGGCAGAGCCTTTACCCGTACTCTCCCGAATCGTTGTGGACGATTGCTTTCGTCACGTTCACCGCGCTGTCACTGTTCCAAGCGCGCATGCTGAAGGAGCCCCTGTTCGACGCATTCACCTTCTTCGGCGGACTGACGTCCTGGGGTATCGCTGTTGTGTGGGCCGGCGTTGATCCGCTGCTTGTTCCCGCAGCGTTTGTGCCCGCGGCGTTTCTTTGCGCCGGCCTTTCTCGCTGGCTCACCCTGTGGCACGGGCAGCCTCTGTTAGCTGTTGGCTGCCCGTGTAAGGACGCTTCAATGCTGCAACGCTGGAGTTTGCCGTGGTGGCTCGACGCCGGCTGGCAGATCGGATCGCGACTGCTCGCCATCGTTCTGCCGATCGTCATAATCGCCGCCGGAAATAAAGTTGGTGACCAATATTGGTACCACGCGGGCGCGATCGCCGCGATCGCCATCGGTCTTCTGGCCAGCGCGCGCCGCAGTGGCCGGCCGGACGGCGCGTACGTCGGTTGCCTGCAGTTGCTTTCGATTGCGCCGCTGGCCGCATACGTGTTCGGCTGGAGCCACGCCGCGTGGTCGGCGGTCTTTGCAGTGCCCGGCGCCGTTTTGGTGCTCGGAGCGGCTCTGGGCTCGTGGCTGATAGTTCGCAGCCAAGAGCCAAGAGCCAAGAGCCACGAGCAAAGCGCCAGCAGCGCTGGGCTGCTTGGCCCCATCTTCCACTGCGGAATGGGCTCAGCACTCATTGGCGTCGCTGCAGCCGTGATTCTGCGGCTGAGCGGGCAGATTGCCGCGCCGCTGGCCTGGTCCGCGGCGGCGGGGTTGGTCGCGGCACTGGTCGTCACGCTGAAGGAAGACGTGCTGTGGGGGCCGTGGCTGGCTACGATCTGCGCGACGTTGCTGATGGTTCTGGGCTTCGACCTATCGCATCAGACAAGCGCCTGCTGGCCATTTGGCGCGTTGCTCCTGGCGCTGGTCTCTCACGCCGGCTGGTCGCTGCGGCGAGATACTTCCAGCGGCGAGCAAGGCGCGGTCTCGGCGGACACACTGGCGGTTGCGGCTGGCATTCACCTGGCGTTCATTACGCCGTGGCTCGCCGGCGCCGTTGTGCCGGGCACCGTTGCGGCCGGGTGGGGCATGCTGGCCGCGTACGCGCTCGCGACCGCGCTTTGGACGAAGCAGGACCTTCGCCTGGGGCTGGGCACGGCGCTGCTTTCACCGGCGCTGGCGTTCGCCTTTTATCACTTCGGCTACAGCTTTACGGCGCCGGCGCCTTGGCTGGCGGTGCTGGCGATGGCGGCAATGAGTTTGGGCTGGTTCTTCGACTCCCGCAGGCAAGCGTCGGATGCATCCGGCGTGCATCTGCCGGAACGCGCGGCGCTTCAGGCAGTCCTGATGGGCGCGGGGCCGATCATCCTTCACGGGACGGTTCTGGCCTTCTGGCACTGGGTGCAACTCGGAGCATCCGGCAGCTTGGCGGCGATGCTGCTTCTTGCATTGGCGGTCGCTGAGGTCGCGTTCGTCCTGCGCGGCCCCCTCACCCCTAACCCCTCTCCCGCCGGCACGGAGGCCGGCGCCACTGGGAGAGGGGAACCGGGGGCCACTGACGATCCGACGCAGTGGAAACTGGCGGATCTCGTGGAGATTTTCTCAACGTTGCTGCTGGCCGGCGGCGGATATTGCGTTGCCGCGCAGTACAAGATTGGGCTGAACCGGCCGGAACTCGCGGCGGTGCTTGCAGTGGGCATCGTCGTGATCGCGTACGCCGAGCAGGCTCTTGGCTCTTGGCTCTTAGCTCTTGGAAGAAAAGCTCCTAGCGTGGAGCAGCTTCCGTTCCGCATCGCAGGCGGCGCCGTGGCTTTATTGTTGACCGGCGTCGCGTTTGTCGGGTTGCTCGGCGCGTTTGGATGGGTGTCTACCGCCAGCCAGTTGATCACGTGCGCGTGGGCGAGCGCACTGCTGCCACTGTGGCTGGGGCTTGGCAGACCGCTGCCGTGGATGCGGCAGGCCGAAACACAGGGGCACGATTCGGCGACTGTCATGGAAAGCGCGTTCGGAATCATCCTGGCGTTGTTGCTATCGGCGACTGCGGCCGGGCACGCTTTGTGGGAACAGTTCTGGTTGTTTGATTGCCCGGCGCGCGGCGCGTGCGCGCTATTCTTCGGCGTAACGCTTGCCGTTTCGCTCGCGGTCAGTGTGTGGCTGAAGCGCGGCTTCGGGCCGGTGAGCGGAATGCTGGCGCTGCTGGGGCTGGCTGGATGCGCGTACGGGCAGTGGCATTTGCCGTCTGAAAGCTTCGGGCTGTGCTGTGCGGTGCTGGCGTGGCTGGCGGCGGGGGTGAGCAGGCTGGCGGCGCGCGGGAACCTCTCCCCCGGCCCCTCCCCGATGCGGGGAGGGGAGAACAGCAGCGGGCAGGATGCCCGCGGTACGAATTGCGGCGTCGCCGCAAACCTAACCCCCCAGATCCCTTCCCTCGGAGGGAAGGGGGAGAACGGCAGTGTTCTGGCGATGCTGAAGCTGTCGGCGGCAGGAGTGGCTGCGTTGGGCGCTGTCTTCCTGATCGCCGGACTGGCGCTCTGGCCGCGCGGCGGCGTGCACATGTATGCCGTATTCGCGTGGGCGGCTCTGGCGGCGTTGGGGGAGTACAAATTCAGAAAAGACGATGCCGGCGGCTATGGGCTGGCGGCGATGGTCTTCCTCAGCGCGATGGTGCTCCACATTCTGCGTTGGTGCGGGCTGGCGTTCGAACGGCCGGAGACGGCGCTGATCCTGGCCGCCGCGGTGGTGCTGATCGAGTACCTTGAGCAAGGGGTTTTGGGCTCTTGGCTCTTAGCTCTTAGCTCTTGGCCCGCAAGCGGCTCGCGGACGGACAAGGGCGACGAGCCGGCACGGAGGCCGGCACCACCGCGCCCGTTCCGCTCGGCGGCCGGAATCGTCGCGGTGGGGCTGAGCGGTCTTGCGTATGTCGAGTTGCTCGGCGTATTCGGCGGGTTGCCGACGATTAGCCGGTTCATCACCTGTGGATGGATTGCGGCGCTGCTGCCGCTGTGGCTGGGACTGGGCCGGCCGCTGAGCCTAACCCCCCAGCCCCCTTCCCTCGGAGGGAAGGGGGAGACAGACGATCTCGCGGGCGTCGAGAAGGCGTTCGGCATTGTCATCGCGATTCTGCTGGCGGGAACCGTCGCGGGCCGGGCGCTGTGGGAACAGTTCTGGCTTCCGGTTTGTCCGACGCGCGACGTGTGCGCGCTGTTCTTTGGCGTGAGTTTGCTCGTGTCTCTGCTGGGCGGCGTGTGGCTGCGGCGCGGCTTTGGGCCGGTCACGGGAATGCTCGCGCTGCTCGGGCTGATCGGATGTGCGTACGGGCAGTGGAACTTGCCGCCCGAGAGCTTCGGCCTGTGCTGCATCGTGCTGGCGTGCGCTGCGGCGGGGCTGAATTTTCTATCAAGCAAATCACAGGCGTTCGCGAGCGGCCCAGTGCCGGGAATGCTCAGCCTTTCGGCCACCGGTGTCGCGACGCTCGGCGTGTTGTTCCTGCTGGTGGGATTGGTGCTCTGGCCGGCGGGATCTGAGCACCGGTACGCGGTGATCGCGTGGGCGGCGCTGGCAGCCTTGGCGGGAATGGCGGATCGGAAGACCGGTCGCAAGGGCTTGGCGCTCGCCTCGATGCTGTGCGTCACGGCCACTGTGTTGCACGCGCTGCGCTGGTCGGGGATGGAGTTCAATTGCTTCGGTCCGGCGCTGGGCGTTCTGGCGCTGCTGCAATTGGCGCTGGCGGTGGTCACGTTCGAGATGCAGCGCGCGTCGGCGGAACGAGAGGAAGAGCCGGAGGCAGGGCAGGAGGAACAGCAGGAGGCAGGAGGCGGGAGGCAGGAGGCAGGAGGCACGGCACGAAGCGCACGGAGCGGCGCGCTGGACGCGGTGGCAAGGATTGTTGCTACTCACGATGGACGCGTTGCCGGAGCGATCGTCAGCGCGAGCTTAAGCTTGGTCGTCGGCGTCGTTGGGATGGTGTTTCATCAGCACGCGTGGCTGTGGTGCGCGACGCTGGCCGAGAATGCAATTTTGCTCGCCGCGCTGGTTGTCGTGCGGCTGCGCGCGAACGCGCCGGGCGAAGCGCAATCCAGCGGCGCGGTGGTTTATGCGAAGCGCGCGCCGACGTTCTTGCTGGAGATTGCCTCCTGGGCGTTTTTGGCTCTGGCGGTCGGCGCGGCGTGCAGTGAGCACGCGGCGAACATTCCGCTTTCGGGCGCGGCATGGATTTTCGTCGCGGCGATTTTCCTCGCCATCGGCATGGTTGCGGAATCGATTGTCGGAGCGCTCACGCCGCACGATCCCGACTGCAAACCGTACCTGGCTTCGCGGCATGTGGCGGCGTTGGTGTTGACGGGCTTCGGGCTGTGCCGGGCGTTCGTGGAAGCGGATGTAGCTCACCACGGCGGAATGGAAATTCTGTGGCGCGCGATTTTCAGCGCGGCGGCTCTGGCGGTTTACGGCAGCATGGCGAACTGCTGCGTGGACCGCAAGATTGCCGAGGCGGTGCGAAAGATTTCGGCATTCGTCGCGTATGTCGTGCTGATTCCGGCGGGATACCTGTGCTTCCTGGCGGCGCACGCAACGGGAAGCTCCTACGGCGCTCTGTACTTCCTGGCGTTGGCGCCGGTGTTGATCGGCATCGCGTATGCGTTCAAGCGCGAGGAGAGCCAGTGCTCATATACGCTGCTGGGTGCGGGCGTCGTGAACGCGGGCGCGCTGGTGCTCAGTTACGCCGGCAATCGCGCGTTCCTGGCGGCGGTGCCGTGCGCCACGCTGGCGGCCATCGTGGCGCAATTTGTGCTGCTCCATTTCTGGCAGCCGCTACGAGCGAAAACGGCCGGGTTCAGCGTCGGCGCGAGCCTGGCGTTTGTGGCGGCGGCGTTCTACGGCGTGCGAGCGCTGGCGGGCGTCCCGGCGTGGGGCGTGGCGGAGCCATGGGTGTGGGAGATGCCGCTGATGGCGGCGCTGGGGCTGCTGATGACGAGCGCCGGCGGAGTGTTCATCAAGGGGAGTGCGAATTCGGAGATCAAGCCTGCGGCGAGCGCCGTTGTGGCTCACACGGGAGCCTGCGTGAACGTGCTCGCGCTGATCGTGACCGTAGGCCAGTGTCTCTTCTACGGCAGTATCGCGGGGTACCTGGAGAGAACCAACACGGCGCGCCTGGATGGACTGATCGTGTGCTTGCTGCTCTTTTCGGCGAACGCTTTCGCGGCCGGACGCTGGCTGGGGTTCGGGGCTTCGCGCTTCGTATCCCCGGCGGCGCTGATTGCCGCATATTCGATCGAAGTATGGAAACTCAGTCCAACATGGTGGGAGTGGTATACGGCTCCGATCGCGCTCTTCCTCTTTGCCTGGGCCTGGCAGAATGCTCGGCGCAAAGTGGACGGCGAGCAACTGACGGCGCAGCGCAACGAAGTTTCGACGGCGCTCACGGCGGCCAGCGTGCTGGGGCTGGCGCCGTCCTTTATCCAGGGGCTGCCGGACACGACGGTGGGGCTGCAGCATGCGCTGCTGCTGCTGGGCCTGGGGTTGGCGGTCGTCTTCGGTGCGATGCTGGCGCGGCGGCGCATTCCGCTGCTGGCGGGCAGCAGCGCGGTGATTGCGGGGATGCTGTGCAAGGCGGTGCAGTGGGCGCATCACAAGGAGATCACGCTTCCGGTGCTGGGGATTCTGCTGGGCTGTGGCGTGCTGGCTCTGGGGATGCTGTTTGAATCGCGCGTGAACAAGGCGTTCAAGCAAGCCGTCGATCGGGCGAAGGCGGAGGCGAAGATGTTTTGGATGAAGTGGGAGTGACGGACAGTTGTCCGTTGTCCGTTGTCCGTTGTCAGTGGTTTCTCAACAGTGGTCAATGATATGAGACGACAAAACTCTGTACGCCGCGATCCGCTGGCAAAACGCATTCTGAACGGCGCGATGTATCTTTTGTTTGACGCCATATTCAACCCATACCTGGGGCTTAAAATTGTTTCAGGGATTCTGGGCGCCGATCTGCTTTTGACAATAGTTCTCTGGCGCGCGCTAGACGTCAGCGACGTGCCATGGTGGGGCGGGTACATTGTCTTGTGCGCCTCGCACCTGCTGGTCGGGTTGGCGCTTCTGTTGTTTGCGGTTCACTGCCTTGGCTCGTACTCCAACTTCATTTTTGGTGGGCAATCACCGCGATCGAGCTGGATTTTTAGCGGGTGCATCATCGGGATGTTGCTACTGGCCTCCATTTCTCTGCTCGTTATCTACATCAGCATTCTGACCGTGGGCGCGCCGGATTGGCTGATGAAGCTGTTGTAGGGAACATGCGATCGTTGTGGTCATAGTATTGACACGAGGGACGGCCTATGCTCCGCAAAGACATCTGCAAGGATTGTTGCAGCAGAACGTGTGGGCCGGAGATTGGCGCGGCTTTCGAGATGCTCTGGACCGAACGCGGGCAGTGCCTGTGTTACTGTGCGCGCGGCTGTTTGCAGCGGGTTTCAGACCGGCCGCCGCCGGATTGCGAGCACAGGAACGATTTTGTTGGGCTGCAGAGGGCGGGGTAGGGCGCGCGAGGCCCCATCACTCCGTCCGAATGATGAATGATGAATGCGGAATGATGAATATGGCTGCAACGGCGCAAGAGGCCGCGCCACAGACCTAATTCTGCATTCCTCATTCCTCATTCATCATTCATCATTCCTTCGAGTTTCAAAAATCTCTTCCAAAAAGCACAAGCTCCAAGCACGAAGCACTACTGCTTACTGAACTCAGGTTGTTTCCCCAGCCAGTCGCGCCATTTGTTGATATTGCGGCCGAAGTCCTGGCCGCTGAGGGCTTTCAGGCTGGTGGCGGCGGGGACGACGATGGTGCCTTGGACGGATTGAATATCCAGGCCGGGGAGTTCGATGGGCAGGTTGATGCCGTTGCCGGTGATATTGACGTTGCTCATGACGGGCGAACCGGCGGACGCGGCGTAAACTTCCAGCGAGACATACGCCAGCAGCGCCTGGACGCAGCGCCGGTCGCCGATGTCGCGCATCGCGGCGACGGCGGCTGTTCGTTTGGACTCATCGAAGCCGGTCGTTTCGTCGTACGCGTTGCGCCAGTACTTCACCAGTTCGGCGGCGACGGCGGCGTCTTTGCGATCGCGGATCAGGTTGATCGCGGCGCTACGGATTTCGGGCACGGGTTCGGCCAGCGCGGAATTTGCCAGCGCTTTGGCGGTCACGGATGGGTCAGGCTGTGTCAGCGCGAGGGCTTTCAGCGCGCCTCGACGCAACGCAGGTTCATGGCGGTTCCAGTCCAGCAGAGCGCCGAGGGCTTTGCCGGAGCGCTGCCGGTCGGATCGAAGCGCTTCGGCGATGGCGGACTCCTCTTTGCTTGAATCTTCAGAAGCGATAGCGCCGAGGCGTGCGGCGGCGGCTTCGATGGCCGTCTGAAAGTCTTTGGCGGGCGCGCCGGTGCGGAGCGTTTCGAGCCAGGGAGCGGTCTGGCGCGTGGCGATGACGAGGGTGTCGGTGGGTTGGGCGGCGACGGCGGCGAGTGATAGAAACAGGGTTAATGCAGACAAGAAAGGTTTCATGGCGTGCTCCTCTGTCGGGCAGTAGACGGAGAAGTTGGGCGGTTGCTGCGGAAATCGCGCGGGAAGCTTCAACGCAGAGACGCTGAGAGCGCGGAGGGCGCAGAGATACGGATTTGGGGTGAAACTTGTCTCGTCGGGAAATGCGAATAGCATCGGCACAATGGTTTCTGGAGGGGATCGCGTGAAAAGACTGTTTGCTTTGGCTGCAGTGGTGGGGCTCGCGATATCACTTCCGCTATTGGGTGCTGAACCGGCAGGCGCAAAGCCCAACATCATCGTTATTCTGTGCGATGACATGGGGTACTCGGATATCGGGTGCTATGGCGGGGAGATTGGCACGCCCAATCTGGACAAGCTCGCGGCAGGCGGACTTCGCTTCACGCAGTTCTATAACACGGCGCGGTGCTGTCCGACGCGCGCGAGCTTGTTGACGGGGCTTTATCCGCATCAGGCCGCGGTCGGGCACATGATTGAGAACAAACATCTGGACGGTTACTGCGGCGATTTGAGTCGCAAAGCGGTGACGATGGCGGAGGTGCTTAAACCCGCGGGCTACGGCACTTATTGCGTAGGCAAGTGGCATGTGACGCCCCCGAACCCTGACAAGAACCACAACTGGCCTTTGCAGCGCGGATTCGACCGTTATTACGGGATTATTGCGGGAGCGGCCAACTACTTCGATCCCATCACACTGACGCGCGACAACAAGAGACTCAAGGCCAGCGAGGACACGGAGTACAAGCCGCAGCAGTATTATTTTACGGACGCGATCAGCGATCACGCGGTGCGTTTTATCGAAGACCATTCGAAACAAAAAGCCGGACAGCCGCTGTTCATGTACGTCGCCTACACGGCCGCTCACTGGCCGCTGCATGCTCCGGCCGACGAGATTGCGCAATTCAAAGGCAAGTACGACGGCGGTTACGATCCGATTCGCGCCGGCCGTTTCGAGCGCATGAAGAACATGGGGCTGATCGATCCCAAGTGGGATTTAAGCCCGCAAGACGGCAATTGGGAGAGCGTGAAGCGGAAGGACTGGGAAGCGCGCTGCATGGAAGTTTATGCGGCTCAGGTGAGGCGCATGGACACGGGCGTCGGCAAAATCGTCGGGGCGCTCACGAAAAATAGCATGCTGGATAACACGCTGATCTTCTTCCTGCAAGACAATGGCGCGTGCGCCGAACCGGTCGGCCGCGCGAAGAAGAACGGTGCGGAGCCGCCGATGCCGGGCTCAACCGATACATGGATCGCTTACGGCCAGCCGTGGGCGAACGTCTCGAACACGCCGTTCCGCTACTACAAGCATTTTGTTCACGAAGGCGGCATCTCGACGCCGCTGATCGCTCATTGGCCGGCCAAGATCAAACGCACGGGACAGCTTGAGGCGCAGCCGGGGCATTTGATCGACATCATGAGCACTTGCGTGGATGTGGCGGGCGCAAAGTATCCGGAAGAGTTTTCCGGCGAGAAAATTCAGCCGATGGAAGGGCGCAGCCTGGTGCCGGCGTTCGACGGAAAGGCGATCGAGCGCGAGGCGATCTTCTGGGAACACGAAGGCAACCGCGCGTTGCGCGTGGGGAAGATGAAATTGGTGGCGAAAGGGCCGCAGGGTCCGTGGGAACTATATGACATGGAAAAGGACCGCACGGAGATGCACGACCTGGCGGCGGCTCAGCCGGAGAAGGTGAAGGAGCTCACCGCGCTGTGGGAGAAGTGGGCAACGCGGACGAAGGCGACGCCGTGGCCGTGGGACAGAAAGTAGCCAGTAGTCAGTAGTCAGTAGCCAGTAGTCAGCATGCGAGCCCTTTTACCGGCTACTGGCTACTGGCTGCTGACTACTTCTGTTAATGGATGGGGGATATTTTCAACATCGCGGAGCCGATCTTCACGCAGATGCGGTTGTTGTTTTTCTTGGTCTCAAGCAGCGCTAGGAGCTTTGGCTTGGAATCGATCGCTTGGGTGCCGATATCGCCGAGTGCTTCGACGGCGGCTTCGCACAGATTGTCGTTCTCTTTGCCCATGCATTCTTCCAGCGCTTTCAGAGCAACCTTCACCATCTTCGACTTATCGACTTTGCCTTCTGAAAACGCGTTGCCAATGGCTTGAACCGCTTCGCATTTGCATTCCGGCGTCGTTGCGGAGTCCTCAATGACGTCGATCATCTTGCCCAGGCCGTCGAGGCCCAGGCCGATGAGGCAGCGGAATGCTTCCTTGCGCACTTCCGGCGAAGAGTCCTTCAGCGTCTCGGCTACCGCATCGACAACCAGCAGTTGCTCTTCAGGCGTCATGTGCGCTCCCATTTGTGAGACTTGTTCTTATTGTAAACCGCGACGCACCACGTGACGGGTCTTTTTTCGGAAAATGTGGGTGGCACGCATGCGACCGTGGCGTCTTTTTGGCGCGGTCGCATGCGTGCAAAGGGGGGGCTGAATCGCACGCTTGAGTTCGCGCCAAAAAGACGGCGCGAACACAAGCGTGCCACCTGGCCAACAAAAAAAGTCCCCCTGACGGGGGACGTTGCTGCGATGCTGCACGTTGAAGCCGGCCGTTCTAGCCACGCCTGTCAAGGCGAAGTTGCACTGTCCGGTACATCAAACGGCTATCAGAGGTTAACCCGCGATCTGGACGTTCTGGGCTTTGGGGCCCTTTGCGTCTTCGATGATGTCGAAGGTTACCGCCTGACCTTCAGCAAGGCTGCGGAATCCACTGGCGACAATGGAGGTGTGATGGACGAAAACGTCCTTGCCACCGTCATCGCGCTGGATGAACCCGAAACCCTTCTGATCGTTAAACCACTTCACCTTGCCCGTGGCCATACGAGCGACTCCTTTTGAACAGGCCGGCCCTGAGAAAACAAAAAACCCTCGCGCGCTCAGGACCACGCACGCGAGGGTCAACTTGAAGTTCAACTTTCGTACATCACTGTCATCAACACTTTCACCAGATCACTGCTTACCGCAATGAAACTTACCTCGTCCCGTTTTGAAATGCAACAGGAATCTAGGCGTACAGGCGCGCCATTTCGCTTAGCGGCTTGCACTTGATCTTGCCCGCCCAGCCGGCTTGACCAAATTGCGTCATGCGTTCCTTGCACACGGCCTGCATCGCGGCGCGCGCGGGGCCCAGGTACTCGCGGGGGTCGAACTTCTCCGGCGTTTCGCTGAAGAACTTGCGAATGCTGCCGGTGATCGCCAGGCGCAGGTCGGTGTCCACGTTGACTTTTCGCACGCCATGCTTGATCGCGCGCTGGATTTCTTCCACCGGAACGCCATACGTCTGCTTCATCTTCCCGCCGTATTTGTTGATGATGTCCAAAAGGTGCTGCGGAACCGAACTGGAGCCGTGCATGACCAAATGCGTGCTTGGAATTCGCTGGTGAATCTTCACGATCTGGTCGATGGCCAGCACGTCGCCAGTCGGCTTGCTGGTGAACTTGTACGCGCCGTGGCTGGTGCCGATGGCAACTGCGAGGGCATCGATTCCGGTCTGCTTGACGAAATCGGCGGCCTCGTCGGGGTTGGTCAGCATTTGTTCGCGGCTGAGTTTGCCTTCGACGCCGTGGCCGTCTTCCTTCTCACCGGCCGAACCGCTCAAATGGCCCAGCACGCCCAGTTCGCCTTCCACGCTGACACCTTTGACGTGCGCGAGCTGGCAGACTTCCTTGGTGACTTTGACGTTGTAGGCGAAGTCCGCCGGCGACTTGCCGTCGTCCTTCAAGGAGCCGTCCATCATCACACTCGTAAAGCCCTGCTCGATGGCGCTGGCGCAGGTGGCCGGGCTGTTGCCGTGATCCTGGTGGACGCAGATGGGGATATTCGGGTAAAGCTCGACGGCAGCCTGCATCAGGTGATACAGGAACCGGTCGTTCGTATACTTGCGAGCGCCGCGGCTGGCCTGAATGATGACCGGTGAATCGGTCTCCTTCGCCGCCTCCATGATGGCCTGAATCTGTTCCATGTTGTTCACATTGAACGCGGCCAGCCCGTAGTTGTTCTCCGCCGCGTGATCGCACAATTGCCGCAACGACACCATTGGCATGACAGTCTCTCCTCTCCGATTTGCAGAATCGACAAAATGGCAACATCCATCCCGCGTAGTGTAATCCATCGCGTTTTTGCGTAAACTGGAAAAGCCGTTACGGATGTTTTATCGAGGAGAGTTGTGGCGCGCTCTTGACGCGCGGACGGTTTACTTTTCTTTCGCCATCGTTCGCGTCACGCCGTTCATGCCGAAATACACGCGGCCTTCCGGATAATCCCAGATGTAATTGCCGCCGTCCATGCCACGCAGGCCTTCCTCATAGACTGTCTTGTACTTGGCGCCCATAATGCGCTCCACCTCATTGGGTGACATCCCTTTGCGCACTTGCGTGATGTCGTGAAACATGTTGACGCCCGTGAGCGACGGCGTCGCCGGCTTGCTGCACCCCGGCAGAAGAATCCCCGTCATTCCAGCGATACAAGCGGCAAGCAGAAGTGCGCGCATGACCCCTTCCTCCAGTCCACCCAGAAGTCTACTTTAGTTTCTCGTTCAGCCAAGAAGAGAGTTGCTCTTTGGTCTGCGCGCCCAGAGCGCGCGCGACTTCCTTCCCACCCTTGAAGAGGATCAGGCAGGGGATGGCGCTGACTTCGAACCGCTGCGCCAAGTCCGCGTTCTTATCGATGTCCACGTTCGCGAACTTCAGCTTGGCGCCCATTTCGGTGGACAATTCGCCAAGAACTGGCGCGATCAAACGGCAGGGGCCGCACCACGTCGCCCAGAAGTCCACCAGAACGGGCTGCTCGGCCTTGAGGACTTCCTTTTCGAAGTTCGCTTGCGTGATCCCCACGCCGACCGGCGGGTGCGCGGGCGCTGTACCCTGCCGCGGGCGGTCCGCTCCACAGCCGGCGAGGAGCAGCGCGGAAACAATCAAGGTGCGGGTCAATAGTCTTGGCATTTGTATATCCAGCATCCGTCTCATTCGTCTTTGTCTGATTCGGCGTCGGACTCGTCATCGCCATCCGCTTCTGGCGGCTCGGCCGGCGGTCCGTTGAGGTGGTCCGGATCGGACGCGCGAGCCTCTTTGATCTTGTTGATGACGTTAAACGAGCGTTCGATCGAGTCGTCGAGTTCCACGGTCACGTGCGGCGTGGTGCGCGTCCTCATCCGTTTGGCGATGTGCGACTGAATCAGCCCGCGAGCGTCCTGCAGCGCGTGCATCGTGCGGGATTTGACGCCCTCTTCGCCCATGACCGAGACGAAGACCGTGCAATAGGAGAGATCATTGGTCAGATCCACGCGCGTCACGGTGCAGAAGCCCAGGCGCGGGTCCGAGAGATGATTGATGATCAGATCCGACGCCTCCATGCGAATCATCTCTTTTAATCGTTCAAGGCGAACACTCATTCATTATCCCCTGCGATAGACGCAACTCTTCCACAAGGAACAAGTATACCCGAAATTCATCCCGGCGCACTCAGAACAAAGGGGGGAATCAGTGCTGGGTGCTGTCGCTGGCCACCCCCGCGTCTATGGTTCGACAAATCGAGATGCGTGGCTGCCACCAATGTAACGCTTGATGGCGCCGGAAATATCTGAGACCTTCATGCGGGTGAAGCACATGCTAACAATCGAAGCACGCAGTGAATCTGGCCCAAAGATCTCCAGAGTGAACAGTTCACCGCGCTTCCCCAACCGCGAATGATGGTACAGGGGCTCTCGATTCTGACCGTATCGGATACGAAGTTCCTGGACTCCTCGGAAGTCGATCTCCGTTATGAACCTCCGTCTATCCACGCTGCATCTCAGTCCTCGTTCGCTTTGGAAGTGCGTCACTCTATCAATGGCAAACACATTCCGTAGCGCAAGTGTCACAACGCGATTGCATAGATCGACTCTTCGCACTTCGATCTCGCTATCATGGAATACCTCCCAGAAGAAAAACGCGAACTCGCGCTGCTTAATCGGGACTCCGACTTGGCGCAACGCTGCGGCGTACTCCGCATTGGCTTTTTTACGTTTGCTGTCGTCGCAACTCATCCGCCAATGCAAATTCATAGAGAATTTCCTTAGATGCGCGGAACATCAGTTCTTCGGCTGCTCGCTCATAGCTCCGCCTGTCCCGCCGAACGCTCCAAAACTGCTGCCGTGGCACACTCCGTCTTCTAGCGCGCATCGCGGGCAACGATTCCTGTAAGTTCCTTCAGGTCGACGGAGGCGCCGTTCTTGGGAAAGGCGCTAGGCAGCAGCCACCAATCTTCCGTGTACGAAGCAGACTGGCCAGGCTTCAGCTTCTCCTGCGGCCCGATGGGCTCGAGCTCACACATCAGATCCTTAAAGTACCAGATCGAAACAGTGATCGCGGCCATTTCGTTGTAGATCCGTTCGGGGTAGACCGGGAAGCGTTTCACGAAGAGAAGATCCTGCTTCATCTGATAGGCGAACCAGCCTGCGTAGGAGTCAATTCCCAGCTTCGGCCGGGCGGGCGTGCCGGTAATCTCCAGGAATCCATCGCGCATGCGGATGTTCGGATCATTCGGCCGATAGTCCATCACATCACCCGGCCCGTACAGAAGGTAATTGGCGGGAAAACGGCTCGGCGGTGTAAGCGGCACCAGGCAAATGCCTCCGCCGACGGCCAGTGTGCGGCTCCAGTGGCAGGCCGGGACGACTTTGTCGGAGAGGTTCTTTATCGTCTGCTTGCAGATAAGGTGGGAAGACTTTTCGTCGAGAGTGAATTCGCGGATCAACTGCAGCCCGGTCGCGGGATCCTTGACACTGGTGAGCCTGGCTTTGCGGTCGTCTATTGTCTCGCCCGACCATGCACCCATCCAGAGATCCGGGTGCGGTGCGAGGGTGTACTCGGGGCCCACATCAAATCGGCCTCCGCAAGGGTCGATCACAGTCTTATCCGGCGAGTAAATCCACCCCTGCTGGTCTGGCGCCAAATAGAGCGAGTTCTGACCTTTCCAGGAGTACTCGAGCACACGCCCGCCTGCTTGAGGGCAGAGAATGACACGCGTATTCTGGTTCTCCAGCTTGATGCAGTTCTTGTAGCCGTAGAAGTCGACCAATCCTGGTCTCGTCGTTTCCTCGGCGGCGGCAGCCGTCCCCATACAGATGCAAGCCATCGTGCCCAGAAACACGAAGCGACCGAAAGTGTGCCTTTGCATGTATCTGTCCTCCTTGAGCGGGTAAGCTGCAATCCATCCGTTCTCGCGCGGGATGTCCATGAACGGGTCCACTGACTCAGTCCTGAGATCCTGAATGGCGTTGCTTTCGCGGTCCGACTCCAACGCGCGGACGGACGACGGCGAACCGAGCGCTGGACAGAAACGCGCCCCTTGAGCACCAGGCCCAGCAGCGGCGCGGCCGCTCGACATCTCAGTGGCGCGTCCTTTTATCTCCCGCCCGCGTTCTACGCGCTCGCCAGCACGTGTCAAGAGTTGTGTATAGTGTCCCCGGAATTCCCCCAAGACTCGTGAGCCGTAGAATGGATTGCGAGGGGCTCGGTGTAAACAATGTCATGGCTTCGCATCGCCTTCTCTGCCTTTTCTGCCTGCTCCTCCTGGCGCATTTGGGAACCGTGTTTGCCCTCGACATCGTTGTCGATGCCAAACCCAAGGCAACCATTGTGGTCGAGGCGCCCCCGGCGGCCGAACAACCTGAGACGAAAAACAAAAAGCGCCCGCCCGCCAAGCAGAACCGCGGCTTTGCTGCCGATGACGAACACGCCGCTGAAGTTCTCGCCGAGTGGATCGAAAAGATCACCGGCTGCCGGCTTCCGGTTGCTCAAACTGCGCCTGAAAACAGCCCGGCGATCTTCGTCGGAGCCGCTGCGATCAAAGCCGGCCTGAAGCTCGATCAGATTCAAAGTCCCAGCCACGAAGGCGTCCGCGTCGTCGCCGACGAAAGTCGCATCCTCATCGCCGGACAGAACGGCACCGCAACCGTGAAGGCCGTCTGCCGCTTCTTAGAGGAGCTCGGCTGCCGCTACTTCATGGACAGCCCGCTCGGCGAAGTCTATCCCAAGTCGCAGACGCTCTCCGTCGGCAAGCTCGACATCTCCGAAGCTCCCGGTTTCCTGCACCGGAACGCGAAAGGCCCAAGTTGGCGCGGGCAAAACCAGGCGCTGTGGACCGTCTGGAACGGACAGGGCGGGATTGATCTCCAGCACGCGCACTCGTGGGGCGGCTACGTTCCCGATTCGCTCTTCGCGCAGCATCCGGAATTCTTCGCGATGAACCAGGACGGCCAGCGCGTCGGCAAAGGCTGGCTCTGCACCTCCAATCCGCAATTGCGCGAACACTTCGCCGCCGGAGTGCTGGCGCGCATCGAAAAGGGCGGCCACAACCCATCGCTCTCCCCGACCGACGGCCGAGGCTACTGCCAGTGTCCTCAGTGCAAAGCTCAGGACAACCCCGCCGAGATTGAACCGTCATCGGGTACCGTGAGCGTCTCGCGCCGCTATGTGGATTTCTTCAACGCGGTCGGCGCGATCGTCGCCAAACAGCGGCCCGAGTCCATCCTCAGTTTCTACTGCTACGCCGATTACACTCAGCCGCCCACCGGCATAAAGTGCGCGCCCAACCTGTGCGCCTTCATCGCGCCGATTCGCTACTGCCGCGTGCACGGCATGGACAATCCGCTCTGCCCCTCGCGCCAGCAAGCCAAACAGATGATCGAAGGCTGGGCGAAAGTCGCGCAAAAGATCGGCTACTACGAATACGAATACGACCTCGCCGAAAGCACCGTGCCATTCTCGCGGCTCTCCGTGCTGAAACACGACGTTCCGTATCTGAAGAGCAAAGGCTGTGTGGGCCTGACGATCGAGATGCTCTCCAACTGGCACATCTACGGCCCGCAGATGTATCTCGCGCTGCGCCTGGCCTACGCGCCGGACGCCAGCGCCGACGCCATCATGGATGACTACTTCAGCAAGTTCTTCGGTCCGAAGGCCGGCCCCTTCATGAAGGAATACTGGATGGGCATCGATCAGGCCCAAGTGAATCTCACATGCCATTCGGGCAGCTTCTTTGCGATCCACCAACTCTACACGCCGCCGTTTCTCGAGAAGTGCCGCGAGACGCTCAAAAAGGCCGCGCAAGCCACCGCTGACGATCCGCAATATTCCGCGCGCGTGGCCGTGCACGCCGAAGGATTCAAAAGCGCCGACGAGTACATGCAGATCGTCGCCGCAATGGCCACCGGCGATTTCGCGCAGGCCAAAAGCGTCTATGCCAAGATGGTCGCGCGCCTGGAAAAGCTTGCGGCCGATGGCTACGCGAACCGTGAATATGCCTTCGCATACTTGAAGCGTTTCGTGCTCCCCGCCATCGAGGCCGGCGCCGCGGCGACCGCCGAGCCGAACAAACTAGTTTCCGTTCTTCCCGACGAATGGCGCTTTGCCTGTGACGAAAAGGACGAAGGCAACGCGGCCGGCTACGCGAAAGCCGACTTCGACGACGCCGCGTGGAAACGCGTCGTCACCTTCAGCAAAACGCTCGACGCGCAGGGCCTGCCCGACAAGCTGACGGTCCTTTGGTATCGAACCTCGCTCACCGTTCCCGCGCAACACCGCAAGCTCGCGCTCCTGTTCACGCAGATCGACGGCGCCGCCGAAGTCTTCGTGAACGGCACAAAGGTCGGCGAGGGCCAGAAGAAGAATGCGCCCTTCGAGGTTGATATCACAGCCGCAGTCCGCGACGGCAAGAACGTGATCGCCGTCCGTGTGGATCACTCGCGGATGACGGAACTGTTCCTGGGTGGAATCGTTCGGCCGGTGCTGCTGATCGACAAGCCGTAACCGAACGATCGGTGGGCCGACCTTGGATCCCTGGGAAGATAAGGAAGGTGTCCCCAGAATTGCCACCCTCGCGCATCATTCCTGCTCCGTTAAGGACGCGGGCGGCAGGAGGCTGGGGGGATACGGGGAAGGGCCACCAGACTTTCGCGCCTCAACTGATCGGTAGCCCTTCCCTTTATCTGCGTCCTCTTATCTGCCGTCCCCTTATCTCCCGCGCTTTTTCTGCATGGTTGGTCTAGCCTTCGTTTTGGACGGGCCTTGTGTTAATTGCCACAATACGCTCAACGTCAATGTGGGTGACCTGTATCCTACCGCTTTTGTAGCTCAGGACTCTCCAGTTACGTCCGACAAGCAGGAGACTTTTGCGGAAACAATGCTCGGGGTTTTCCTTAATCCCGAGATGAATGTCAATGATATGCTCACCGTCCCCGAGGGTGTGTTCAATCTCAGTTAGCAAAATGCCGATTCCCTACAGTAGACCTGTGGGGGATTCGCAATGAACAAGACGGGGATGCACGGATTGGCCGAAGAACGAGCGGACAGCTTGCTGGCCAAGCTCCGGCCGTTAGTGGT